>NZ_NESJ01000014.1 GCF_003063645.1 Limnohabitans sp. 2KL-51 | reverse complement strand
AGCCTTGGAAATTACACAGGAATGGGAAAACGAGTTTCAAATCGGCACCAAATAAAATTGACCGCTAGGCCACGCCAGTATTGGCTTTCTCTACAAATTAACCCGGTTTAACCGGACACTACTGAGCATGGACAATAATCAAAGCCCTTTTGCTTCAGCTTACCTGCGATTTCTCCAACTAGCCAAGGTGATTCAAGCCTTGCCTGAAGGACAGGCCATTGATGCCAACGAATCGGCATTGCTGCAATCGGTAGTGCTGCGTTGGTACGAAAACCAGCCCATGTCGGTGCGCGAAGCCATCGGCCTGGCAGAACTGGGTTCTCCCGCCACTTTGCACAAGCGCATCACGCGGCTGCGTGAAAAAGACTTGCTCAGCACACTGAACCAGGAAGGTGACCGACGCGCCAAATTCCTGATTCCCACCCAACGCACCCTGGATTACTTCCAGCATCTGGGCCGCTCCATGCAGCAAGCCCACCAAAACCCGATCATATGATCAACAGTGTCAGAGACGGCTTTGAAACCACAGCGCTGACCCTCTTCAGCGCTGTTTTGTTTGTGGGATTCTTCCATCTCAACGATTTGATTTTTTCTATTTTCGAATACAGCGATGGCATCAGTTGGGTGTTTCTGCCCGCAGGATTTCGGGTCATCCTCGTCCTGATCATGGGTTTGCCTGGTGCCCTGGGCTTGATGTTGGGCAGCTGGTTCATCGACCGCGAACTTTTCACGCAAAACGCCGCTGCACTGGCTTTTTTGAATGGCATCGTGGGGGGCTTGACCCCTTGGTTGGTGTTGAAATTGCTGATCCATCGTCAGTGGCTGGATCCAAAATTGCAATCTCTCAATGCGCTTTTGCTGCTGAAAATGACCTTGATCTTTGCAGCCACCACCGCATTGATGCATCAGTTGGTTTGGCTCGTGCTGGATCGGCCCCACCTCAACATCTGGGTGGACATCTGGCCGATGTTCATGGGCGACGCTTTGGGGACTTTGCTGATGCTGTATGGCTTCAAGTTTATGCTCGACCGGATGAGCACCAGACCATCCCTGCGCAGTCACTGAACCTGCGCACTATCGCTGTTCGTCAAGAACAGGGATTGCAAGTCGCTCAAGAAATCAAAGCCTTTTTCGGTGGGCCAGACCCGGTGCAGGTTGCGGCCAATGAGGCCCAATTTTTCGGCTTCTTGCAACCCCGCCTGGATGCTGGTCATGGCCAGACCCGTGCGGTCAACGTAATCGGCCAATTCAAACCCACCCCGCAAACGCAGCGCATTGAGCATGAATTCAAACGGCAAGTCCTGGCGTGACACCTCGGTGCTTTGCGTGACGGGTTCGCCCTTCATGGCCTGCTGCATGTACAGCGCAGGCTCCCGGTAACGCACTTGCCGCAGCACGCGGTGCGCAAAACTGAGCTTGCTGTGCGCGCCCGCGCCAATGCCCAAGTAGTCGCCAAACTGCCAATAGTTCAGGTTGTGCAGGCACCTGTGCCCCGGCTTGGCGTAGGCCGACACTTCATAACGCTCCAAGCCCGCCAACCCGGTCAGCTCGGTGATGCGGTCCATCATCTCGTAGGCCAGATCGTCTTCGGGCAAGGTGGGCGGGAACTTGGCAAACACCGTGTTGGGCTCGATCGTCAGGTGGTAGATCGAGATGTGCGGCGGCGCAAAGGCCAAAGCGGTCTGAATGTCTTGCGCGAGGCCTTCGATCGTTTGGCCCGGCAAGGCGTACATCAGGTCGAGGTTGAAAGTATCAAACACCTGCGCAGCCTCGGTCACAGCGGCCAGCGCCTGATCTCGGTCGTGCACCCGGCCCAGGGCTTTCAGGTGCACGTTGTCAAAGCTCTGCACACCAATCGACAAACGGGTGATGCCAGCTTGGTGAAACGCCTTGAAACGGTCTTTCTCAAAGGTGCCGGGGTTGGCTTCCATGGTGATTTCAGCTTGGGGTGCCAAGCGCACCCGAGCACGGATGCCCGAAATCAAGCGGTCAATCGCTTCGGGCGAAAACAAACTGGGCGTGCCACCGCCCAAAAACACGGTCTGGATGCTGCGGCCCCAAATCAAGGGCAAGCTGGCTTCCAAGTCGGAGAACAAGGCGTTGATGTAGGCATCTTGCGTTGACACCGGATCGGCGCCCTCACGGAACTCGTGCGAGTTGAAGTCGCAATACGGGCATTTTTTGATGCACCAAGGCAGGTGCACATAAAGCGACAACGGCGGCAGAGCATTCAGTTGCAGCACGCCTGGCCGCATGGCGTGCACCGGGTCCATCATCGGGTTCATGGCGCTGCGCTGTCCAGCCAACGTTCGCGCATCAGCGCCAGCATGGCCTGCGCGGCGCGGCCGCGGTGACTGTGGGCGTTCTTCACTTCGGGGGGCAACTCGGCAAAGGTCTTGCCAAACTCGGGAAGGTACATGACGGGGTCAAAGCCAAAACCGTTAATGCCCCGGCGCTCGGGCGTGATCTGGACCACCACCCGGCCCACAGCAATCAAAGGCTCAGGGTCATCGGCGCTGCGCACCGCCACCAGCGTGCTGACCATGGCGGCGCGGCGCCGCTCCGCATCTTGGATGTCCTGCATTTGTTCCAGCAAAGCGGTGACGTTGGTGTCATCGCCTTTAGGGTAACCAAAGCGGGTGGCATAAAAAGCCGTGTCCACGCCAGGCTGGCCGCCAAAAGCATCCACACACAGGCCCGCGTCGTCGGCCAAGGCGGGCATGCCGCTCAGCTGCGCTGCGTGGCGAGCTTTGGCCAGGGCGTTTTCAACAAAGGTCTTGAACGGCTCGGCAGCCTCGGGAATGTTCAGCTCGGACTGGCGCACCAAAGTCATATTCAGCGGGGCCAACAGGGTTTGCAGTTCGGCCAGTTTGCCCGCGTTGTTGGAGGCGAGAACGATTTTCATGTGCGCCATCGCCAAGGGTTCAGGCGCTGAAAGTCAGGGTCTGGGGCTGGTCGTGCGCTTGCTTTTGCAGCAGCACCAGCTGTGCAATGCCTTTTTCGGCCAGCGCCAGCATGCCGTCCATTTCGACGCGGGTAAAAGCCACGCCTTCGGCCGTGCCCTGCACTTCCACAAAGTTACCGGCGCCGGTCATGACCACGTTCATGTCGGTGTCGCAAGACGAGTCTTCGGGGTAATCCAGGTCGAGCAAGGCGGTGCCGTTTTTCAGGCCCACCGAGATGGCGGCCACGCGGTCGAGTATGGGGGATTCGGTCAGTTTGCCGGTCGCGATCAACCAGTTCACGGCGTCTTGCGCTGCCACAAAAGCGCCCGTGATGCTGGCCGTGCGCGTGCCGCCATCGGCTTGAAGCACGTCGCAGTCCAGGTGGATGGTGCGTTCGCCGAGCTTTTTCAAGTCAAACACCGCGCGCAGCGAGCGGCCGATCAGGCGCTGGATTTCTTGCGTGCGGCCGCTTTGCTTGCCGCGTGCGGCTTCGCGGTCGCCTCGGGTGTGGGTGGCGCGCGGCAGCATGCCGTATTCGGCCGTGACCCAGCCCTCGCCGCTGCCCTTTTTGTGGCCGGGCACTTTTTCTTCGACCGAAGCGGTGCACAGCACGCGGGTCTGACCGAACTCAATCAGCACCGAGCCTTCGGCGTGAATGGTGTAGCCGCGGGTGATGCGCACAGCGCGCAACGCGTCGGCAGCGCGGCCGGAACGAACAGAGGTAGTTGTCATGGGTGTGTCTTTTGCGAGTGGTGTGATGCTGGCGTCGGCAAGCGATGTGGGCGAGTTTGCGATAATGCCCTGTTTCATGCTCTGCCAAGCCTTTCAAGGGCCTGATCAAGGCAATTGCCCCAAGCCGGTGTTCGGCCTGCGGCGCGAAGGAACCAGTTCAATGTCAGTTTACAGTATGACCGGCTACGCCAGCGTACAGCACAGCCCGCTGCCCGCAGACGGCGAAGCCCACGCCAGCGCGGCCCCCACCGCCCGCCTGGGGCTTGAAATCCGCTCGGTCAACAGCCGCTTCCTCGACCTGAGTTTTCGCCTGCCCGAAGAGCTGCGCCAGCTCGAACCCGGCCTGCGCGAGCTGATCACCCGCCAGATTAAACGCGGCAAAGTCGAAGTGCGCGCCAGCCAAGACGCCGGAGATGGCGCCACCCTGCAAGCCCCAAACCATCAGACCCTGCAGAAAATCGCGGCTCTGCAAGACAAAATTCAGGACTGGCTGCCCGGTGCTCGCACGTTGAGCGTGGCCGACGTGCTGCGCATGACGGCTGGCAGCTCAGGCCAAGCCGCCCCTGACGAAGCCGCCTGGATGCAACTGGCCACCCAAGCGGTGGACGCCCTGCGCGAAGCCCGCGCCCGAGAGGGTGCGCGCCTGACCACGATGCTGCAAGGCCACATTGAACAGCTGCGCAGCCTGGCCGAGCTGGCCGTGCCCCTGGTGCCCCAATTGGTCGAACAACAGCGCCAGCGCTTTTTGGAGCGCTGGAAAGACGCGATGGCCCTGGCCGATGGCAGCCACCTGCCCGAAGCCGCGCAAGACCGGGCTTTGACCGAGGCCACTGCCTTTGCGATCCGCATCGACGTGGCCGAAGAATTGACCCGCCTGCGCTCACATTTGGACGAACTCAGCCGCCTTCTCACCAAGGGCGGTGACATTGGCAAGCGACTGGACTTCTTGATTCAGGAGCTGCACCGCGAGGCCAACACCTTGGGTTCCAAATCGGCCGTGCTGGAGATGACCCGCATCTCGGTGGACATGAAGGTGCTGATCGAGCAAATGCGCGAACAAGTCCAGAACATCGAATAAAGAGCCTCAGCATGGATTACCCCGGAAACCTGTTTGTCGTGGCCGCCCCCAGCGGGGCTGGCAAATCGAGCTTGGTCAATGCCTTGATGGAGCTGGATTCGCATGTACACCCTACCGTCTCACACACCACTCGCGCCCCGCGCGGCCAGGAAAAGCACGGCCGAGAATACTTTTTTGCATCGGACCAAGAGTTTGACGCGATGGTGCTGGGTGACGCCTTTGTCGAATGGGCCCATGTGCACGGCCAGCGCTACGGCACCTCCAAAAAGATGATCGAGGAACGCATGGCGCAAGGCGCAGACGTAATTTTGGAGATCGATTACCAGGGTGCCCTGCAGATCCAAAAGATGTACGCCAACGCGGTGCTGATTTTCATTTTGCCGCCCAGCTGGGAAGAGTTGCGCTCGCGCTTGGAGCGCCGGGGCGAGGACACCCTCGAGATCATCGAGCTGCGCCTTCAAAACGCCGCAGTGGAGATGGCGCAGGCCAAGGAGTTTGACTTCGTTATAATCAATGAAGTATTTGACCGCGCCCTGTTTGACCTCAAAGCGGTGGTTCACGCACAGCGTCTCAAGTACCACGTTCAACGCCGCGCTCGGCCTGACACCTTTCAAGCCCTCAAGATGGCTTGAATCCCCGCACAGACATTTTCAAGGAAACCTCATGGCCCGCATCACTGTTGAAGATTGCCTGGACAAGATCCCCAACCGCTTTCAGCTGGTTTTGGCCGCCACCTACCGCGCCCGCATGCTGAGCCAGGGCCACACCCCCCGCATTGAAAGCAAAAACAAGCCCGGCGTGACCGCGCTGCGTGAAATTGCGGCAGGCAAAGTCGGCATCGAAATGCTCAAACGCGTGACTTGAATTTTGAACTGCTGAGAGGGTCTGGCCCGAACAGATGCCCAGCCTCACCACAAAACGCCCCAGTGATGGGGCTTTTTTTTGGCTGCCGCCTAAGTAGGCAATCGCTTACGTTACATTGATGCCATGAGCGTTGTCCTCCCCAAAACCCCCAAAGCAGGCTCCAGTCGCCCCAAAGCGCCGGACCCGGCTGCTGCCAATGCGGCCGCCGCCAGCTTTGCTGTGCTGGAGGCGCAACTGGGCTACCTGAGCGAAGCCGACACCGGGATGGTGCGGCGGGCTTACAAATTTGCCGACGAAGCTCACCTGGGCCAGATGCGCAAAAGCGGCGAGCCCTACATCACCCACCCGATCGCAGTGGCTGGTCTGTGTACCGGGTGGAAACTCGACGCCCAGGCACTGGCCGCCGCCCTGCTGCACGATGCCATGGAAGATTGCGGCGTCACCAAGATCGAGTTGATTGAGCGCTTTGGCTCTCCGGTGGCCGAGCTGGTCGATGGCCTGACCAAGCTGGACAAGCTCGAGTTCAACACCCTTGAAGAGAACCAGGCCGAATCCTTTCGCAAGATGCTGCTGGCCATGGCGCGCGATGTGCGCGTCATCCTGATCAAGCTGGCCGACCGTACCCACAACATGCGCACCATGTCCGACATGCCGCGCAGCAAGTGGGGCCGCATCGCCTCCGAAACGCTCGAGATTTACGCCCCCATTGCGCACCGGCTGGGGCTGAACCAGATCTACCGTGAACTGCAAGACCTGTCGTTCAAACACCTGCTGCCCTGGCGCTATGCCGTGCTCTCCAAAGCCGTGACACGCGCACGCAACCGCCGACGTGACCTGATCCGAAAAGTACAGTCCGATGTGGAGGGCGTGTTTGCCCAGGCCCATATGGATGTGCGCATCAGCGGGCGCGAAAAGACGATCTACTCCATCTACAAAAAGATGGACGAAAAACACCTGAGCTTTGCACAAGTGACCGATATTTATGGCCTTCGGGTCATCGTCCCCTCGGTCATCGACTGTTACACCGCCTTGGGCTTGCTGCACCAAATTTACAAGCCTTTGCCCGGCAAATTCAAGGACCACATCGCCATTGCCAAAGTCAACGGCTACCAGTCACTGCACACCACCTTGGTCGGGCCGTCTGGCGTGAACGTTGAGTTTCAGATGCGCACCGAGCCGATGCACTTGGTAGCCGAATCGGGCGTGGCCGCGCACTGGCTCTACAAAGAGCACGAGTCGGCCAGCGCCCAATCCGAGCGATTGGGCACGCAGTGGCTGCAATCGCTTTTGGACATTCAGACCGAAACACGCGATGCAGCCGAATTCTGGGACCACGTCAAGGTCGACTTGTTCCCCGATGCTGTTTATGTGTTCACCCCCAAGAGCCAGATCATGGCCTTGCCACGGGGCGCCACAGTGGTTGACTTTGCCTACGCCATCCACAGCCGGGTGGGTGACCGCGCCATGGCTGCTCGCATCAATGGCGACCAGGTGCCCCTGCGCACCGAGCTAAAAAACGGTGACGTGGTTGAAGTGATCACAGCGCCCGTGTCAGCCCCCAACCCAGCTTGGTTGGGCTTTGTGCGCACCGGACGCGCACGCTCCAAGATACGCCACCACCTCAAGACCATGGCGCAAACCGAGTCGGTGGACCTGGGTGAAAAATTGCTGGCCCAGGCTTTGCGAGCCGAAGGCATCAACCAGCTGCCCGCCAACGACGAAGCGCACCATACGCTGTGGGAAAAGCTGCTTCGCTTCACGGGCAACCGCAACCAGCCCGATTTGCTGATGGACATTGGCTTGGGCAAACGCATCGCCACCATTGTGGCCAAGCGCCTGACGGCGCTCTTGTCCGAGTTGGGTCAAAAACCCGATCCACTGCTGATGACCCGTGAACGCTTCACAGCGCATGAGTCCATCTCACAAGGGGCCATCACCCTCGACGGCAGCGAAAACGCCTCCGTGGTCTATTCTCGTTGCTGCCGTCCCCTGCCCGGTGACGACATCGTGGGCTACTTGGGCCGAGGCGAAGGCCTGGCCGTGCACACCCGAGATTGCGCCATTGCACGCAAACTGGAACACAAGGACAGCGAACGCTTCATCGGCGTGGAGTGGTCTGACGAATTGAGCCGCAGCTTTGAGACCACCATCACCGTCACCGTGATCAATGGCAAAGGCGTGCTGGCCCGCGTGGCCGCCGCTCTGGCCAGCGGCGAAACCGACATCGTGCACGTGGACATGGGACAAGAGACTCCGCAAGACACGGCCGAGTTGAAGTTCGTGTTGGCCGTGCGCGATGCGGCGCACCTGGAGCAGGTGCTGCGTCACCTCAATCGCACCCCCTCAGTCATCAAGGCTGAGCGACAAACCAACAAAAACCAAGGACAGGCCTGATCTTTTTTCAGGCTGAGCTCATGGGGCTACACGGCCACTCAAGGCGCCTTTGGATAACTCACCTGCAACACCTCGATGTCGACCACGCCTGCCGGCGTGAGCAGTTTGAGTTCATCGCCTTGGCGCGCCTTGAGCAAGGTGCGTGCAATCGGAGAGACCCAGCTGACCTGGCCTTGCAAACTGTCGGCTTCGTCAATGCCCAAAATCGTCACCGTGCGTCCTGTGCCTGAGGCTTCTGCATACGTGACCGTGGCGCCAAAGAACACCTGGTCGCTGCCGTGGTGCACCACCGGGTCGACCACTTCGGCGATCTCCAGACGCTGGGTCAGGAAACGGATGCGCCGATCGATTTCGCGCAAGCGCTTTTTGCCGTAAAGGTAATCACCGTTTTCCGAGCGGTCGCCATTGCTGGCGGCCCAATGCACGATCTCGACCACTTTGGGTCGCTCGTCATCCATCAAGGTAAACAACTCGGCGCGCAAGCGGGCATAGCCCACAGGTGTGATGTAGTTGCGCGCGCCCGAGGGCAAAGCCGGTAAGCCCAGCTCCTCGTCATCATCGCCGTCGGTCTCTTTGGTGAAGGCTTTGCTCATGTCTTGGTGTTCAATGGCAAAAATGATCGCTGCCTGCGAGATAAACGTTAGGGAAACGTGTGATTTGGCGAGCGACAAAAGAAAAAGCCCACAACTTTCGTTGTGGGCTTTCTGATTTTTGGTGCGGCTGGCAGGAATTGAACCCACGACCCCTTGGTTCGTAGCCAAGTACTCTATCCAACTGAGCTACAGCCGCATCGTGCAAAGAATTATAGCAAGCTTTTCAGGGCGCTTTCGGGCTGTCCTTCAATTTATTGCCAGGACACGACCGACATGTCGTTGGCAAAAACAGGCGAGCTGGACCACAGGCCTTTGAGGCCTTTGCGGTAAACCGCCGTGTTGGTGGCGTTGAACAAGAACACGTTGACCGCATCCTTGGCGATCATGCGCTGCATGTCGCCAAACAGTTGCGTGCGCTCTTTGGTGCCCGTTGTGGCGGCGTGATTGGCTGCCAGATCGCGGAAGGCCTTGCTGTCGTATCCCCAGTAATACTGCGGGTTGGCGTAAGCCATGTAGTCCAGTGGCTCCACATGGTTGATGACCGTGAGGTCAAAGTTGCCCTTGAAGGTGCCGCCCAGCCACTGTGCCCATTCCACGTTTTCAATTTTGGCCACAATGCCCACCTTGGCAAGTTGCGCGGCCAAAATTTCGCCACCCTTGCGGGCATAAGGCGGAGGGGGCAGGGTCAAGGTCACGTTCAATGGGGTTTGCACACCGGCTTCCTTGAGCAGGGCTTTGGCTTTTTCGGGGTCGTAGGCGTACACGCCAGTCAGGTCAACATAACCGGCATCGGTGGGAGTCATGTGACTGCCAATGGGTTTGGCCAGGCCTTCAAATACGCCATCGATGAAAGCTTTTTTATCGACGGCGTGCGACAGGGCTCGGCGCACACGCACATCGTCAAACGGTTTTTTGCGGTTGTTGATGGTCATGATGCCTTTGCCGGCCGTGCTGCCCAACTCGACCACAAAGCGCTTGTCTTTCTGGAACTGTTGCAGGCTTTGCGGTGACTGGAAACGTGGCATGCCGTCGATGTCGCCCGCGAGCAAGGCAGCCACTTGGGCGGCAGAATCGTTGATGAATCGGAAGGTGACTTTCTTCACTTTGATGGCGTTGGCGTCGCGAAAGCCGTCCCACTTGGACAAGCTCACCGCCGTGCCTTTGGCCCAGCTGTCGAGTTTGTAGGGGCCCGTGCCCACGGGCTTGGTGGCGGCATTGGCCGCGCTGTCGGGGTGCAGGATCACGGCTGTGTTCTCACCCATGCGGAACAGGAAGTTGCCGTCCGGGTTGTTCAGCACCAGCACCACGGTGTGCGCATCGGGCGTGGAGATGTGGCTGATGTTGTTGAACACCGCGCCTTTGGCTTTGTTGGTGCTCTTGGCGTCTTTGGCGCGGTCAAAACTGAATTTGACAGCGGCCGAATCGAAAGTTGCGCCATCGGAAAACTTCACGCCCTTGCGCAGCTTGAAGGTGTAGGCCTTGCCGTCGGCGTCCATCTTCCAGCTCTCGGCCAGCAAGGGGGTAATGGACCCATCGACGTTGATTTTGGTGAGGCCTTCGAGGATGTTGTAGTGCACCACCTCACCAATGGCGGCAGCCGGGGCCATGGTCGGGTCCAGGCTGGTGGGCTCCAGGATCATGCCCAAGATGACCGTGTCTTTGCGCGACTGGGCCTGCGCCTGCAAAGGGGCCCATGCGATGCTGGCGGCCAGCACAGCCACCGAACTAACGCCCAAAGCGCGGCGGGTCAAAGGAAATGGCTTGCTCATGTTTTCTCCTGTTTCAAAAAAAATCTTCGCGGTGACCTGGCACCGCTGCCAACAAGGCGCGAGTGTAAGGGTGCTCGGCCTGCTCAAAAATTTGGCTTGCCGGGCCTTGCTCGACCACGCGGCCCGACTGCAAGACCAGCACATCGTCGCACATCAAGTTGACCACCGCAAGGTCATGACTGACCAGCAAATAGCTCAGGTCGTACCGGTCTTGCAAGTCCATCATCAAATTAAGCACCTGCGCTTGCACGGACACATCGAGCGCGCTGACCGGCTCATCGGCCACGATCAATGCGGGGCGGGTAATCAGAGCGCGTGCAATGGCAATGCGCTGGCGTTGCCCACCCGAAAACTCGTGCGGGTATTTGTCCAGGTCGGCGGTCCTGAGTCCCACCTCGCTCAAAGCCTGGGCGGCTCTGTCGCGCAGCTCTGAGCGGCCATCAGCAGGCTTGAGCCATGACTGGATGGGCTCGGTCACAATAGCCAGCACTTTTTGGCGTGGATCCAAAGAACCATAAGGGTCCTGAAACACCATCTGAAAACCGCTGCGCAACTGACGCAAAGCCTGGCCATGGGTCTGGTGCACATCGGTGCCATTGAAGAAGACCTGCCCCTCGGTGGGCCTGTCCAGCGCCATGACCAAACGCGCCAAGGTGGACTTGCCTGAACCGGACTCGCCCACAATGCCTAAACTTTTGCCCGGCTGCAGGCTGAAGCTCACGTCCGACAAAGCCTGCAATGCCCCTGCGGGTTGAAACAAACCAGCGCGGGGCAAGACAAAACGCCGACCCAAATGCTTCACCTCCAGCAGTGGCGCAGATGTAGACGTCTCGTTCATGGCAGCCTCCAGCGTGGGCAACTGACCACATGGGGCGTTTCGCCGGCACCATGGCTGGCCATGCTTTGCGCCTGCGGGGGTGTCTGGCGGCATTCATCCACCGCCAAGCTGCAACGGTCTGCAAAGGCACAGCCCGCCGGAAAATCCATCAACTCAGGCACGCTGCCGGGGATCGTGGTCAAGCGGGTGCCTCGTGCCAACCCCAAGCGCGGGCGCGCCGCAAACAAACCGCGTGTGTAGGGGTGCGCCCGGTGCGCAAACAAATCCGGCGTGGCCGCACTCTCGACCACAGCCCCACCGTACATGACCATGACGCGGTCCACCTGGTCCTGCATCAGGCCCAGGTCGTGGCTGATCAACATCAAGCCCATGCCGTCTTCGTGCACCAATTGTTTGATGAGCGACAACACCTCTTTTTGCACCGTCACATCCAGCGCAGTGGTGGGTTCGTCCGCAATCAACAGGTCGGGGCTGCAGGCCAGCGCGATCGAGATCATCACGCGCTGACGTTGCCCCCCCGACAGCTCGTGCGGATAGGCGTCAAGCCGCTCACGCGCCCGGGGCAGCTGCACCCGTTCGAGCAACTGCAGGGCACGGGCTTTGGCATCGCTGGCACTCATGTGTTGGTGCAAGCGCAAAGGCTCGGCAATCTGCTTCCAGATGGGGTGCAGGGGGTTGAGCGCCGTCATCGGCTCCTGAAAGACCATCGCCATGCGGGCACCGCGCAGCTGGCACAACTGCGGCTCGGGCAGGCCCACCAGCTCTTGGCCTTGCAGCACGATGGAGCCGCTCACGCGTGCGCGTTCAGGCAACAAGCCCATCAGGGCCAAAGCGGTGAGCGATTTGCCGCTGCCGCTCTCGCCAATCAGGCCCACCGTCTGGCCGCGCTCCATGCGCCAGGACACCCCGCGCAAAGCAGGTGCCCAGCCCCGGGCCGTGGGCAGGCTCACCCGCAAATCGTCGACTTGCAGCAAAGGCTTGGCGCTTGAAAGATCACGCATGTTTACCTCTGCCGCGCCAGCCGGGGGTCGAGCACATCGCGCAAACCATCGCCCAATAAATTCAAACCCAACACCGCCAGCGCGATCGCTGCGCCCGGGTACACCGCGAGCATGGGGGCCTGGAACATCTGCGACTGCGCTTCGTTGAGCATGCGACCCCAGCTGGGTTGCGGTGGCTGGGTGCCCAAGCCCAGATAAGACAAAGCCGCTTCGGCCAGGATCGCGATGGCGAACTGGATGGTGGCCTGCACGATCAGCACACTGGCGATGTTGGGCAAAACATGCGCCAAGGTAATGGCCAATGGTCCTTTGCCTGCAGCACGCGCCGCCGCTGTGTAGTCCCGCGCCCAGACCGCGTTGGCCGCGCCCCGCGAAATGCGGGCAAACACTGGAATGTTGAAAATGCCAATGGCCACGATGCTCACCACCAAACCCGGCCCGTAAATCGCGGTCAGCATGATGGCCGACAACAACGCCGGGAAGGCGAAGGTGAAGTCCGAGGCCCGCATGATCACCTCTTCGACCCAGCCTCGCCGCGCCGAGGCCAGTAAACCCAGAGGCACACCCACACCCAGGCCAATGCCCACCGCGATGAAGCCCACCAGCAAGGAGTTTTGGCTACCCACAAGCAGCAATGAGCCGATGTCGCGACCCAGGCTGTCGGTGCCCAGCCAATGCGCCGCGCTGGGCGAGGCCAGTTTGTTGGGAATGTCGATGTCGCCCACCGGGTAAGGGGACCAGAACAAGGACAACACGGCGCACAGCACCATCAGCAGCACCATGGCCCCACCCGCCACAAAACTCGGGTGGCGCAAGGCACGTTGCCAAACAGCATTCTTATTCGGCATGGCCCGCCTTCAGTCGTGGATCGATCCACGCATACAGCACATCGATGCAAAAGTTGATCAGTATGACCAAGGCCGACAGCAACATGACCACATCGCGCACCACGATCAGGTCGCGGTTGGCAATGGCCTGAAAAATCAGCCGCCCAATGCCGGGCAGCACAAACACGTTTTCTATCACGATGGCACTGGTGATCAGGTTGCCAAACTGCAAGCCCATGACCGTCAGCACCGGAATCATGGCGTTGCGCAGCACATGACCCCACAGCACTTGGCGACGAGACAAGCCCTTGGCCCGGGCGGTGCGCACAAAGTCTTCGCGCAAAGTGTCGAGCACGGCCGAGCGGGTGACTCGCGTCAGAATAGCCGTTTGCACCGCGGCCAGCGCCATCGCGGGCAAGAGCAAGGCTTTGATGCCCTCGAACATACCGCCGCCATCGTCCTCAGACCAGCCCGGAAAACCGCCCGCGCTCACCCACTCCAGGTGCACTGCGAAGAGCAAGATCAAAAGAATAGCCAGCCAGAAATTAGGCAAGGCCAAACCCAGTTGGCTGAGCGTCATCACGCCCACATCGCCTACCTTGTTTTGCTGCGAAGCGGCATAAATGCCCAGCGCCAACGCCAGGGCCACCGTGAGCCCCATGGCCATCACGGCCAGCGGCAGCGTCACCTGCATGCGCTCGGCCATCAGCTGCGCCGTGGGGGTGTCATATGAGATGCTCAGGCCCGTCTTGCCCTGCAACATGCCGCCTATCCAGCTCAGGTAGCGGGTGGCCGCGGGCTGGTTCAGGCCCAGCTTGTCTTCCATCGCGGCGATCGACTCGGGCGTGGCCGTTTCGCCCAAAATGACCTGTGCGGCATTGCCAGGCAGCAACTCCAACACGGCAAACACAACGGCTGAGGTGGCCAGCAGGGTCAACACAAAGCTCAGCAGCCGTCTCAATACAAACAGGGGCACGCGCTATCCTTGGGGTTTGTGAGCCAGGTTAAAAAAGGCAGACATGTCATCTGAAATGATTGTAAACAGCAGCCAAGGCAGCATCGTGGATGTGCCAGGCCTTCGCCTAGGACATTACACACTGAGCGAGCGCCTGACGGGATGCTCGGTGGTGCTGGCCCCTGATGGCGCGGTAGGCGCGGTGGACGTGCGCGGTGCAGCCCCCGGCACCCGAGAAACCGACTTGTTGGACCCCGCCAACCTGGTGGACAAAGTGCACGCCGTGTTGCTCAGTGGCGGCAGCGCCTTTGGCCTGGACGCAGCCACGGGTGTGGTGCGCTGGCTCGATGAGCATGGTATTGGCTTTGAAACCGGCTACGGCCGTGTGCCCATCGTGCCCGCTGCTGTGCTGTTTGACTTGCCCGTCGTGCGCGAGGGCGACAACCCGACAGCCCGCCCGAACGCTGAGGCCGGTTACGCCGCCTGCGAAGCGGCATCGACCGCACCTCCCGCAGCAGGCAATGTGGGCGCAGGCGCAGGCGCGTGCGTGGGCAAACTCTTCGGTCTGGACCGCTGCATGAAAGGCGGCATTGGCAACGCCAGCGTGCGCGTGGGTCCTTGGGTGGTGGGCGCCTTGGTCGCCTGCAACGCGGTGGGCGATGTGATCGACCCTGCTACAGGCCATGTGCTGGCCGGTGCCCGCACGGCCGATGGGCATCACTTGCTTGACACCCAATACGCCTTGCTGCAAGGCGAGCGGGGCAACCGCCCCCTGACCGGCACCAACACCACGATCGGTGTGGTGGCGACCAATGCCATGCTCACCAAAGCCCAAGCCAAACGCATGGCCATGAGTGCACACGACGGCCTGGCGCGCAGCATCCGCCCCGCGCACACCACGCTGGACGGCGACACGCTGTTTGCCTTGGCGACCGGCACTGAAACTGGTCCGGTGGATCTGATGCTGCTCACGGTGATGGCGGCCGAGGCCACGGCACTGGCCACGGTGGATGCCATCCGGCATGCCCAAGGCATTCAAACCATTTCCGGGTATTGCCCCGGTGCACAAAACCGTCTTGCCTGAGTTCAGATGCCCAAGTAGGCTTTGCGGATTTCGTCGCGACTGCCCAGTTCGCTGGACAAGCCGGAGGTGACAACCCGTCCGTTTTCCAACACATAGGTGCGCTGCGAAATGGCCAAGGCACGGCTGACGTTTTGCTCGACCAACATGACCGCTGTTCCGCTGCGATGAATAGATTCAATGGACCTGAACATCTCGCCAACGATGCTGGGGGCCAAGCCCAATGAGGGCTCATCCAGCAACAGCAATCGCGGCAAAGCCATCATGGCACGGCCAATGGCGACCATTTGCTGTTGCCCGCCTGACAAGGTCCCGGACACTTGGTCTAATTTTGCGCGCACCGCCGGAAAAAGAGCGCAGACCTGCTCGAGAGTATGAGCACGTTGGGCACGCGCGGCGGGGTGCATGGCACCCAACTCCAGGTTCTCACGCACAGTCATGGTGGTAAATAACCTTCGGCTTTCGGGAACCAAAGCCAAGCCACGTTCGCACAATCGATGGGGCGGTAGCAAGGACACTGTCTCCCCTTCCCACACGATTTTTCCGGATTTCAGGGGGTTCAGACCCATGACCGCATTGATCAAGGTGGTCTTGCCAGCGCCATTGGGGCCAATCACCGAGATCAATTCACCTGGATTGATGTGCAAAGAGATATCCCACAGAGCAGGGGCAGCACCGTAGTTGACTTGGATTTGATCAATTTGGAGCATGCTTACACCGCCGCCTCATCGCCCAGATAGGCACGCACCACTTCTTCTCGGGACATGACATCTTCAGGGCTGCCTTCTGCAATGACTTCACCTTGGTTAAGCACCACCAGCCGGTCTGACAAAGCCAACACCGCACTCATGACGTGCTCAACAAACACAATCGACGTGCCGCGATCACGGATACGCCGAATAGTTTGAACAGCAGCAATGATTTCGAAAGGGGTCAAGCCCGACAGCACCTCGTCGAGCAACAAAACTTGCGGTCTTGCTGCCAATGCGCGTGCCAACTCGAGAAATTTACGTTGGTGCAAGTTGAGCTCATCGGGAAAATAGTCGCCTTTGTCATGCAAACCAGTAAAACGCATCCACTCCAGCGCCTCTTGCTTGGCTTGCGCATCCGACAAACGTGTGCCACCGTAATGCGCCGCCAAAATCACATTTTGTAAAACCGTCAGCCCATGAAATGGTCGAGGTATCTGATAAGTGCGCGACAGCCCCTGACGGCGAATCCGGTGAGCTGGCCAACCCGCACAAGATTTACCTTGCAACAAAACCGTGCCTTCTGTCGGCTTGTAATGCCCCGTCACCACGTTGATGAAGGTGGATTTACCCGAACCATTGGGCCCTAGCAGGCCCAAAATTTCACCTTGGTACAAATCGAGGTCCACTTGATTGAGCGCTCTGATGCCCGCGAATTGTTTGCTCAACCCGCGAACTTGCAGCACTTTTTGCCGATTCATTGAATCGGCAGGACGCGTCAGCGGGCGCTCAAGCTCTTGCGAAGGCACGGACTCAACGCTGGCATGTAAAAACTCCGCATCCTGATTTTTTTGCATCAAGCGTTTGTGCTGCCTCAATTGCCAAGTTCCCAAAATGCCGCGGGGCATGACCAGCACGGCACCCGCCAAAACCAGGCCAATGATGACTTTGCCCACCAAGGCACTTTCACCGGCCGTGAAAGCATTGAGCAAAAAGGTGATCAAAATCCCCCCCAGCATGGGACCTGCCCAATGCCGACTGCCGCCCAGCACGCTCATGAGAACCACCGTCAAAGGCACCGTGATGTTGAAAGTCTCTCCCACCGTCACATAAGAAACGTACAGCGCATGAATCGCCCCCATGACACCTGCAAAAAAGCTCGACAAGGCGAAAGCCCCCATCTTGAGCCAGAAGGTGGGCACCCCGTTGACCTGGGCCACATCTTCGTCGTCGTGGATGGCCAGCAGACCCACACCCGCGCGGGCATGAAACAACCACCAAGCGACGGCGACACACAAGATCGTCAAGACGAGGCTGGCGTAATAGAACGTGGAGGCTGGTTTGGGGCCCCACTGCGGCAGACTGACCGACATCAAATAAACACCAGGGCCACCGTCAATGGGCGTGTTCACAATGACCGTTGCCAGCACAAAGCCAACGGCCATTGTGATCAAAGCAAACGATTCGCCGCGAATTTTTCGGGCATTGAAGACGACCGCGCCAACGGCCAGCGCCAGCACAGCGGCCAACAAGCCACTGCCCAGCGCAGCAGGCACCACGGGCCATTCGGCCTTGGTGGCCAGTGTGGCCATGCCGTACATGCCCACACCGAAAAATGCACCATGACCGAATGAAAAATAGCCCGAATAGCCGGACAGCATGTTCCAGGACGTGGCCAAAGTGACCCAGAAGAAAACCACGTAAAGCAAGGACTGCCAATGCACTGGCAAGCCCATGTAAGGGGCTGCCAACAGCACCATCACCACCGCGAACAGGCCAGAAGATTGCCAAATCTTATTCATCACCACGCCTGAGCAAAAGAATCAAGATCAACACGGTGAACGCCACCAAAGGCGCCCAAGTTGGCGCAATCAAGGCCATGGTCATGGATTCGCTGATGCCGATCACCAGGCCACCAATCAGGGGCGTCAAAGCCGAGCCCAACCGACCCACCATCACCACCGCGAACACCACCCCGACCCAAGAAAAAATTTGCGACGGCGCCAAGGTAAAAGTCAAAGCCACGCAAACCCCTGCGCAAGCTGCCAGCGCTGCACAAAACCCTGCTACCCAAATGGCCAGTCGCTTGGCATGAATACCGAATGCGGTGGCAATGGCCGGGTCTTCTGCACTCGCCCTCACCGACTTGCCCATGTCCGTGCGATGCAACATCCACCACGCCAAGCCGACAGCCAACAGCGCCATGCCCATCGTCAGCGCTTCAGAGTAAGTCACCACCACGCTGCCCAGTCGGAACTTGTGCTCGTCATAAAACGAGGCCATGCGACGGAAATCAGCACTCCAAATCCACTGCAGCAAAGCCTCTACCGACACCGTGATGCCAAAAGTCACCAACAAAGAGTTGAAAGGCGTGATGGCAAAACGGGCCAGTAAGGCCTGCACAGCCATGCCCAAAAGACCAAACAAAGGGACCAAAAACAGCAAGGAAATCAGCGGATCAACACCCAAGCGCGTTTTGAGTTCGTAGGTGATGTAAGCCGACAAAAAAACCCAGGCAAAGTGAGACAGATTGATCTGACGCAACAAGCCCCAGCCCAAGCCAACGCCCAGGCCAATGAGGCCATAAAGCGCGCCCAGAAAGACGCCTGAGGCCAGCGCCTGAAGTAACAGCCCAGCGCTGGGCATGTCAGAACATCATCTTGCTGCCGGGAAATGCTACGTCCTTGGGATGAATGACCAGCCATTTGCCACCTTGCAATTGCTTGATGCGGTTGAGGTCATCGCCATAGTTATTGGGGCCATCAAAGCGCACTTTGCCAATGATGGTGTCCACGCGATTTTTCTTGAGCCAAGCCGCAATTTTGCTGTCTTCCAAACTGCCAGAACCTTTGACGCCCGCCTCCAAGAACTGCCAACCCGTGAAAGCATTGGCCGCCTGCAATTCGAACACGGTGTCGGGCAAATTGGCTTTGGCGGCACGCTCGTTGTACATCTTGATCGCCTCTGCATACGCCGGGTTGTTGGTAAATGGCGCGTGTTGCTCGAAAGTGGTGAGCGTCAGCGCATTCGCAGCCAGCGGCGATTGCGTCAATGGCCCAGGCGTTGGGTACACATGGAAATGGATCTTTGGTTTGTAATCTATCTTATTCATCGCCTCCAGCAGTTGCATGCTTTCAGCACCAATCGAGCCGATCCAGACCATGTCCGCATTGGCTTCTTTCAGACGAGAAGCAATGGGGCCGAACTCACGGTTTCCAAACTCCCATTCCAACCAAAGGGCTTCGCGCAAGCCGCGCTTCTTGAACACCTCGCGCGCACCCACTGACAAAAAGACAACCGAGGGGAATTTGCTCGTCACCATCGCCACCGATTGCGGCTTGGCGCCTGACGCCGCAATCGAATCGAGCAAAGTATTGGGCACCGTGGTTCCAGGGTCAATGCCCATGACGTAGGCCGGAAAATGCATGTCGTACTTGGCCAGCGAAGGAATGCCAAACGAGTTGGTGATCAAGACCTTGCCATTGCGTTGAGCCACGCCCATGGCCGCCAAGGAATTGGCTGTGGCATAGGGCCCCATCAGCAAATCAACCTGATCGCCAGAGATCAGCTGCTCATACAGCGTACGGGCCAAGTCAGGCTTGGACTGATCATCCTTCACCACCCACTCCACTTGACGCCCGAGCAAACCACCACGTTTGTTCAATTGCTCAATGAAGATTTCGCCCGAGATTTTGTGCATGACCGCTGTACCGGCCAATGGCCCGGTCAGAGACAGCGTGCTGCCCACACGGATAGGCTTGTTCTGCGCGTGCAGCCATGTTGGAGTCGAAGACAGCAGCAAGGACGAACCCAGTGCTTTCAAAAATGGTCTTTTTTGCATGTTTGAATCCTCATGAAGTGTGTGAAATAAAGCGCTAACCTGTCAGAGCGCACAAAACTTGAAAACTATTATGGTGTTCCAACGCCATCGGCCCATAGGGAATAACCCGTTGAGTGGCTGTCGCCAAAGCGCTTGCGAAGTTGACATCAAGGGCTTCAAAGTGCATTGAACGATGTGCAAAGCACCGGCCTGCGCAAATGCCCTGCAACGATCGCCCCGACCTGTACCCCAGATCACCAACGAGCCCAAAAAATCCATGAGCACCACACCCACCTCTAGCGCCTTCACGCCCTCGGGCTCAACCCATATGGCGATTGCCGAAGTCGACCGCATCGTCGTGCGCGGCAAGGACTTGTGCCGCGATTTGATTGGCCAACAATCGTTCACCGCCTACTTTTTGTTTTTGCTGACCGGTGAAACCCCCAGCGCCAATTTGGTGCGTGTTGCCGACGCCACCATGGTGTCACTCGCCGAGCATGGCTTGGTTCCCTCGGTGCAGGCGGCCCGCATGACCTTGGCTGCCGCACCCGAATCTGTACAGGGTGCTGTGGCTGCAGGCTTGTTGGGATGCGGGCCAGTGATCTTGGGGGCTTCGGAGACCGCTGGGCAATTGCTCATCGCCATGCTGGAGCAGTCTGCACAGCAGGGAAAATCCCTGGAAGACGTTGCCAAAGATCGCTTGCAAGCCTTGCGCGCGGCCAAGCAGCCCTTGCCTGGATTTGGCCACCCTGTGCACAAACTGGGTGACCCACGCGCAACCAAGTTGATTGAACTGGCCGAGCAATGGGGCGTTGCTGGGGAGCATGTGCGCGCATTGCAAGCGCTGGCATCGCAAATCCAGAGCGTTTACGGACGCCCCTTCCCCATGAATGTGTCTGCGGCCATCCCTGCTGTGCTGCTGGATGCGGGCTATCCTGCTGGTGCCCTCAAAGGCATTCCTTTGCTGGCGAGAACCGCCTCATTGGTGGCGCATATTCTGGAAGAACAAACCCGGCCCATCGGCTTCAAGCTGGCCAGCGCTGCTGAACAGGCCATGACCTATGACGGCCCCCCTGTGGCGCGCTGAACCATGTCAACCCCCGCCACGAACTTTGCACAACTTCTGACGCCTTTGCAGGTGTTGCGCCGTTTCGATGTGCACGATTTTTCAATCGATGAATTTTTCCGTGCACGTCTTCGCCCATTGAGTGATCAAGCCATGGTGGAATACCAAGGTGAGGTCATGACATGGCAAAACTGTGCTGATCAAGCCGACCTTGCCGTGGCTTGGCTTTTGCGACGCGGCATTCAAGCCGGTGACCGAATCGGTCTGATGGCTTACAACCACCCCGCCACGGTGGTCTTGCTGTTGGCCTGCGCCAGGATCGGGGCCATCCTGGTGCCTTGCAACCCCGAGTTTGAAGCCCGCGAAGCCAAATACATTTTCGAACATGCCGGTGTGCGTGGCGTGATTTGCTCACCCGAACCCCTGAGCAAAGTTCAAGAAGCCACCCAACACATGCCGACGGCGACCTGGCAAGTGGTCATCGAGGATGACCAAGCCGGCGGTGAATCGTCATTGCTCAAGCAGTGGATGTCTTGCAAGCCCGATACCAGCACGCGCGCAGGCCTTGCAGACAGTACCTGCATGATCATCTACACATCGGGCACCACCGGGTTTCCCAAAGGGGTCATGCACAGCCAGCGAAGCTATTTGCTGACCGCTGAAGCGTTTGTCCATCGCATGTACCTGCAACCCGATGAACGCTTGATGTGTGTGTTGCCCCTGTTTCACATCAATGCCCTGATGTATTCCTTGGGCGGTGCCATGGCGTGCGGCGGCACCTTGATTTTGATCCGCCGCTTTTCTGCATCCACCTTTTGGCAACAAGCGGCCGCCACACGCGCCAGTGAGGTAAATGTCATCATGTCGGCTGCAGCCATTTTGGCGCGCAGACCCGAGCAAGAATACGACGCCACCCACTGCATCCGCAAGATGTTTCTGGCCCCCTTGAATCAAGATTTGCTAGACACTTTTCACCAACGTTTTCATGTTCCGGTGCTCATCGAGTGCTATGGCATGACCGAAATTCCTGGGGTGCTGAGCAACCCCTTCGTGGGCCCACACAAGCTGGGCAGCATGGGTTGTATCTCGCCACACCCCGATCCCACCATTGCGCGCCCAGAAGTGCGAATAATGGGCGATGACGGTCATGAATTACCCGTCGGCGAAGTCGGCGAACTCGCGGTTCGCACCCCAACGCTGATGCAGGGCTACTTCAAGGATCCCGAACAAACCGCCGCAAGCTTCAAAGACGGCTGGTTCCTCACCGGCGACTTGGCGCGGCGCGATGACGATGACTTCCTGTTTTTCTTCACCCGGAAAAAAGACATCATCCGCAGACGTGGCGAAAACATCTCAGGTGCAGAAATCGACTCTGCCATCGGCAGCCACCCGGACATTCTGGAGTGCGCATCCATTGGCGTTGCCTCCGAGTTGGGCGAAGAAGAAATCTTATTGGCGGTTGTTCCGCGAACTGGGACCGCCATCACCCCAGAAACGGTACAAGCCTATGCTCGGCTGCACTTGTCGCCCACCAAGTGGCCTCGCTACATTGTCATGGTGGACAACTTGCCACACACGGGCTCCATGAAGATCGCCAAATTCCGACTCAAGCCCGCAGACAATCTGCGACGCCTTGCCACTGACTTTTCATCAAAGGAACTTCAATCATGAGCAACACACCCAACTCCGGCATCGAAAACCGCTATGACGCATTGGACCTGATCACCCAGGAGGTGCTCAAGCGCTATGAAAAAACCCCCGACCCGCGTTTGCGTGAACTCATGCTCTCCTTGGTCAAACACGTTCACAGCTTTGCCAAAGAGGTCCAACTCACAGCCGAAGAATGGGCTTTCACCATGAGCTTTCTCGAAGAAACCGGCAAATGGTGTTCACCTGGGCGCAATGAGTTCATGATTTTTTCAGACGCTTTAGGCTTGTCCATGCTCACGGTGACGCAAGACTACCCACGCCCAGCACACGCCACAGAGCCGACGCTGGTGGGCCCCTTCCTGCTCGAAAATGCGCCGCAATTTCCCATGGGTGCAGACATCAGTGCTGGTGCCGCGGGGACACCCATGCATGCACAAGGTCAAATCCTCGATAGCCATGGACAGCCTGTAGCGCATGCGGTGATCGATGTCTGGCACTCGGACGACCGGGGTTTGTATGACGTGCAAGACGGCTTTGAAGAAAAAGGAGCATGGGCGCGCGCGGCATTGACCACAGGGGCTGATGGCCGCTATAGCTTCTGGTCGGTACTGCCTGTGGACTATCCTGTGCCGCAAGACGGCACCGCCATCAAGATGCTCAAGGCCACCACCGGAAGAAGCTGGCGGCCAGCGCACCTGCATTTCCGCATCCAGGCCCCTGGACAACGCCCGCTGATCACGCACATTTTTGACCGAACCAGCAAGAATTTGGATGGCGATGCCGTCTTTGGTGTTCGCCCTTCTTTGATCGCCGATTTCAAACACCACACTGCGGGCCATGCCCCCGATGGCAAAGCCATATCGCGAGACTTTTACACGCTGGACTACAACTTTGTCATGACCGACGCGTTGAAATGACACTCAAACACTGGGCAGACGCCTTGGTGATCGGGTGGTCATGATTTACACCTTCGTACTCGTCGACAAACCCGATGCCGTTTGACCTCGACAGACCGTCAGGCAAGCGCACAGATCCTGTCCGTCGGCTGGGGCCGATCGGATCGCTTTTGCAGGCCCCTTGATCCTTGCCTCAAGGTCAAAAGGACAGAAGTGTCATCCCCAGTCGTTTGGCCTGTCGGGCTTCATACGATAGAAACTCGTCCGTGATGTTGCTGCCGCGAACACCGCCTCGCACTGAGCCGGCTTCAATGTCACCAAAATACTCTTTCCACAGCGGCGGTAATCTCTGACCCTGAGGCAGACTCAGCCACAGGCGCAACAAATGCCGCTTGAGTTCAGGTTCTTCGTGGTCTTCAAAGTTGGTGCGGGAATGAATCACCACGTAGTTATTGAGCAGTTGCATATCACCACGGTCAAGCTGCATCGAATAACAAAATCGTGGATCGGGTAACAAAACGTCCAGCAAATCCAGCAACGCGATCTGATCCTTGGTTAACCGAGGCACCTCAGGAAAGTCGCGTTGGGCTGCCGTGACATTTTTACGATTGGCACGCAAAGAAAAAAAATCAGGATCGTTGCCCAAAATGGGACATTTGTAAAAAGGCGGTTGCTTGGGATCATTGGCACCCTGGTAGCTGTAATAAAAGGGCTGCTGCATCACAGGAATCAAATCAGGTCGCAGGCGTTTGATCTCGTTGACCACTGCGATAGAGCTGGTCACCATGCTGGTTCCACCCGTTTTGGCGGTTTGCAGGCACAATAAGGCCACCACGTCACACGAGTCGACATGGAAATCCAGACCCGCATTGGTGTTGTAGCCCCGTCCATTTTTGACCTTGTAACTGCCTCCCTCGTCCCGGACATCGTTCATGACCTGACTGGCTTGGTTCTGCGTCCTGGCCACACCCACGTTCAGGCCAATGCCCCAATGGGCTAGGCGCGCATCTTCGACAGACCAACGATGAACTGGAAACCCCTTGATCAAGCACATGCCGAAATCTTTTTGTGTGACATCGAACGCCTGATCAATGGCATCTTTGGCTGCCCCTGAAAGCGGAAAGTCATCAGAGGTCATCTGCAGCCAGCCTTTACCCGTTTTTTTGGCATGCGCCAGAGCACTCTCAAAACCTTCAATCGCCTCAGAACTCAGCCAATGAACCCAAGAAGAATCCTGACCTAACTCCTGCGCCAACCAAGGTCTGGGTACAGGATGAACTGGGATGGGGGTGGTGTGCATGCAAAAGCCTCCAAGGGTCAATAGACTGCCGAAAGTTTCAGCAAAAGGCATCATAAAAACATTCTTCATCAGTAAAAGACACATTTCGTTGAATGCTACTTAAAATATTCTGATGAAGTTTTCTTTCTTTGAAACGTTGGAAGCCGTTCTGCGAACAGGCAGCTTAAGTCGTGCCGCAGACGAAATGAACCTCACACCCAGTGCGATCAGCATGCAGATGAAGCAGGTGGAGATTTTTTTCGGACAGCCTCTTTTTGATCGCTCGGGTTTGCAGGTCAAGCCCATGCCATTTGCACACGAAGTGGCCAGTGTCATGCAACTGCCCATGCAGCAAATTGAGCAACTTCGCCGACGTAACTCCATACAAATCGAAGGCACGATACGCTTGGGCGTCATTGAAAGCATGCAAGCCAGCTTGCTGCCCGGCGTCATTCAACACCTTTTGAAGAAACACCCTGCCCTTCAATTGAAACCCGCAAGAGGACGCGCCGTTGAACTGATCGCGGCCGTCAAAGCCAATGAACTGGATGCTGCGATTGTGGTTCAGCCCGTCAAAGGTGGATCGCAACGCCTGCATTGGCAGCACCTGTTCAAAAACGAATTGGTGGTCATTGCACCGCCAACCGCCAAGGCCGCCAAAATACACCAACTGTTTTGTGATTACCCATGGATCCGCTTTGATGCCAGCACCAGCACCGGCAAATTGGCTGCACAGTGGATCGGTCAAAATATGCCGCAAGCGCAAAGAAGCATGGATTTACCTTCAGTCCATGCTGTGTTGTCCATGGTCAATGCCGGACTGGGGGTGTCGATGGTGCCGTCGATTGACCCCCGCATGATGATGGCTTATCCCGTTCGGGTTTATCCCATTGGCAGAGGGGCTCCAGCGTTGAATGTTGTTTTGCTCACCAGAAAAAATGAACCCAAGACCCGCTTGATGGACGCCTTGTTTGAATCCATTCAAGCCGCCATCAGCATCGTGCCCATCACTGCTCATTGAACACTGCTGCAAGGATTTCATGCATTACGACTTGACAGATTTACGTCTTTTTTTTCACGTCGGGGAACAGTTGAATCTGACACGGGCGGCCGAAAAATGTTTTTTGTCTGTTCCCTCCGCCAGCTTGAGGATCAAGCAGCTTGAAGAAAATTTTCAAACGCCATTGATGCTTCGGCAAGCCAAGGGTTTGCAGTTGACCCAGGCGGGCGAGGCCATGGCCAATCACGCCAAACTTGTGTTGCAACAATTGGAGGTCATGCATGCCGATCTGAGGCCTTATGCTCTGGGCGTCAAGGGGCGAATCAGGCTTCAAGCCAACAGCACGGCCACCAACACTTTTTTGGCGAAGGCTTTATCGGCTTTTCTCAATGACAATCCCGACATCGACATTGACCTGGAAGAATTGCCCTCGCGCGACATCATTTCCTCGGTCGCGAAGGGTGCCGCCGATTTAGGCATCGTGGCTGGATCTGTCGACGCCGACAAAATTGATGTGGTCCCGCTGTATGCCGATGAGTTGGTGGTCGTTTGTCATTCGGGTGCCGCCATTGCCAACGAAATTTCGGTGAAATTGTCTGACATCCTGGACGAATACCGTTTTGTGGGCCTCAACCAATTCAACTCCATCCAGTCATTTCTGGACCGAAAGGCGCAAAACATCGGCAAGCGTGTGAATTTGAGAATTCAAGTCGGCAATTACGAAAACGTCTGTCAAATGGCTGCTGTTGGCGTGGGCATTGCCATCGTTCCACGGGCCATTGCGCTGAGCCATGCCAAATCAAGCGGCTTGCGCATGATCCCCCTGGAAGATCCTTGGGCAAGACGACAAATCAGCCTGGTCAAGCAGCAGCAGCGTATGCTGCCCAAGTTCAGTGAGGATTTGATTCACCATTTGAGATTGGCCGCCAGCCAAGCGCCAACCTCCGCCATCAAACCGGCGTGAGCCACCCATGACGGTCAGGCGTCAAACCCCTGACAGTTTCAAAATAGATTTTTTGCATGCTGCGGGTTTGAGCTCCGATCGTGCCATCGCCCACCGGCAAGCGATCGATCTGAACGACCGGAATGATTTCCTGACCCGTTCCACATAAAAATGCTTCGTCCGCAAAGTACAACTCGCTGCGGTCTATCTCGCGCTCCACAACAGCCCGTCCAGTGGTTTCCTGGTACAAGGTGATGACGGTGTCTCTTGTAATACTTTCCAAAATATTGCTACCGATGTGTGGCGTGATGAGCTTTCCATCACGCACCATGAAAAAACAAGCAATCGGTGCTTCAGACACTTTGCCGGATGGCGTCAACATCAATGCACCGTCGTAGCCATCGGCCTTGGCTTGCAACTGCGTCAATCGGGCATTGTGATAATTGGCCGTTGCCTTCACACGGGGTGGGCTGGCATTGTCAGACAATCGGCTCCAGGAGCTCACCCCCAAACTCATGCCCGTGTCTGCAAATTTGGGCCGCTCCCGAGGTGATGCAGCGGCGGTGTAACCCACAGGTCCCGTTTGGGCCATCAAACCCAATGCTTCGATGTACACCAAGAGACGAATGTAAACATCGTCATCGGGTTCGTTGGCGCGTATCAAACCCGCCAGCTCTTGTCTGATTTTTTCTGGATCGAAAACGTGGTCAAACCGCATCACCTTCATCCCGGCCTGCAATCGTTTCAAATGCTCCGCCAAGCGAAATATCTTGAATTCACCTGTGACCGGGTTTCGATAGGCTCGAAGCCCCTCAAACAAAGCCGTCGCATACGTCATACCCAATGTCATGGGATGAATTTTGGCCTCGGCATAGGGCATCAATTGCCCATTTTGCAAAATGATATTGGCTTGCCACATAAGGTTCAATCTTTCTTGAGGCCCAGTTCGGGAATCAAACGACCCATCTGACGGTACACCCCCGTCACCGATGCCGTGAATTCGGCATGTCCTTGATAAGCCGTCGAGCCTTTGAGCTTATTGACCAAGTCTGCAAATCCAGGAGTTTTGACCATGTCAGCCGCTGCGGCATTCCACTCTTTGATCACGTCGGCAGGTATGCCTGCGGGTCCGGCAACACCATAAAAGATTGGGACTGAAATCGGAAAGTTCAATTCTTTGTAGGTGGGCACGCGTGGGTATTCAGGGATTTTGTCTGGACCACTCTCGGCCAAAAGTCGGATCGTTCCGGCAGCTGCGTGCGGAGGGAATTCAGCAGCAACCAACGCTTGGATCTGCCCCCCCAGCAAGCCGTTCATGGCATCGGCACCGCCTTTGTAGGGCACATAAGTGGCTTGTATGCCAGCCGCTCGGAATGCGGCTTGTGTGGAGATATGGGTTCCACCGTTGGTTGCCGCTGTTGACCAGAACAACTTGTTGGGGTTGGCCTTGGCCCAAGACATCAACTCTTCAATGGTCTTGTGGGGTGAATCCGACTTGACAAACAGTGGTTGCGCACTGACCAAGGTCTGAAACAAGTAAGTGAAGTCCTTGGCAGCGTCATAGCTCACAGTCTGAAAATACGGCGCGACGGTGAATGGACTGGTGGTCGCCAACGCAACGGTATAGCCGTCTGGCTTGGCCCTGGCCAAGAGCCCTGCCGCGATCGTCGCGCCAGCCCCGGGCTTGTTGTCAACGACAACCGGCACTTTCCAGCGTTCCTTCAGGTAATCAGCGATCCAACGAGATGAAATGTCACCACCACCGCCTGGCGCAAAGCCCACAATGATCGTGATCTGTCTCGATGGAAATTTATCTGGCGCTTGGGCTTGCGCCGTGCTGAAAGCCCATAGCGATGCGATGAACATCACCATTTTTGAAATCGAAATTGACATGCTGGTCTCCTTTTATTGATTGACAGACAAAACAAGTCCTGCACGCTCAATGGCCGCGTCTAGCCATGCAGGCGAAATAAACCCTTGCGCTATGGAAGCGATGCGCAGACTCTCTTTTTCCATTTTCTTAACCACTTCTTGCGCAACACTGGCGATGGATGCAAAAGGAACCACGACAACACCATCGTCATCCCCCACGATCAAATCGCCAGGATGGACCGTCACACCGGCACAGTCAATGGTCGTCTGAAGCCAGGCTGGCCCATCTTTTCGGCACTGCTGCGCATAAATACAAGCCGCAAATACAGGCCATGGCTCAGCACGCAATTTTTCCGCATCACGAACAGCACCGTTGAGGACTATGCCGGCAAGCCCTTTGTGCATGGCGGCCATGGCCATGATTTCACCCACTGGAGCACCCAAAGCGCCACCCGATTGCTCCGCCACGATCACATCGCCAGCATTGGCCTCTCTGACCGCCACATGCATCCCCAGATTGTCTGCAGGCGGCAGTTTCAGCGTGTAAGCGGCTCCGAGCAAACGCATGCCGGGTCGCAAGGCGCGCACCGATGCGTTCATGACATGGCCCGGCCCTAGAACATCGCTGATCGTGGCCACAGGCAAGTGACGATAGGCCTCAATGAGGTCTATGGAGGGGCGTTCGAAAGCAGGTCCAATCGTCAACATGTCGTTAACCCCTCATGGCTTTGAGCTGGTGCGCATAACCCGACGCATCAATTTGGACATCGATCAGGCAAGGCCCATCCGCATCGAGTGCGGTTTGCAGTGCTTGCGTATATTCAGCTTCATTGTGAACCGAGAAACCCAAACCACCCAATGCTTGCATGGCCCCCGCAAAGTCATGCTTGCGCCATCGCACGCCCCGTGTCGGCAATTGCCGACTTTGCTGCTTGATGTCGATGAGCGACAGTGCGCTGTCGTTGAAAACAACCACCACGACCTTGGCTTGCATCTCAACTGCTGTACACAATTCGCCCATGCACATCATCAAGCCACCATCGCCGGTGAAACACATGACGGCTTGAGAAGGATCGTCCAATGCACACGCAATGGCGGCGGGCAATGCAAAAGCCATGGATGCCAGTCCGTTGGAGATCAGCACGTCGCCCGGTCGGGTGGTGGGGAAAAAAGCGGTGGCAGAAAACATGTGTGCACCCGCATCCACCGTCATGCGAGGCACGATTTTTTTGTGGTCGCAGGCCTGCGCAGCCAGTTGCACCACTTTGTCGGGCGCCACACCAAATTTCACAGGTGGGTAGGCCAGCTTCTCTAGCACTTGCGTTCGGATTTTTAACCATTCAGAGGGTTGCCAGCCAGATGGGTAACCGTGGAGTGTGGCATTCAATTGACTCAGGATCGCCTCCAGCGAACCCGTCACTCTGGCCTCAGCTTGGACATAGTGCACATGATGTTCGACCTTGGAAATCTCACAAACCGCTTTGCCATAACGCCAAGGTTGCAAGATCATTTCAACCGGATCCAATCCCACCAAGACCATCAGGTCTGACTGTGCAATACATTCAGCCTCTTGGAGTCCACCCGTAAAAATCCCGACGACCTGTGGGTCCTCATCGGAGACCACCCCTTTGGCCTTGTAGGTCGGCAAGACAGGGCAGCCCAGCAATTGCGCCAGTTGCCTGACTTGCTTTGCACTTTGGCGAGCCTCCAGCCCGACAATCAAAACAGGTCTTTTGGCACTGCCCAGGAGTTTTTGAACGGCTGCAAGATCTTCTGAAGAAAAGGCAACAGGATCGGATGGTTTGGGAATTACAGCCTGATCTGGCAGCACGCGTTTAGCCGCTTCACTCGTCAACTCGATGTGCACTGGCCCAAACGGCGCAGAGGCAGCCAGCGCCAGCATGGCGTCGATCTCAGCCACAGGATCAGGCCCTTCAAGATGACTGAAACCTTTGACCACAGGGGCCAACATGGCCTTTTGGTCGAACACCTGGTGGGTGATGTAGCCCAATTGTTTGGGCGTGAAACCATCGGTGATCACAAGAACGGGCGCACGATCCAGCGATGCGTAGGCCACGCCATTGGCACCATTGGCCACACCAGGCCCTTTGGTCATGATGGCCACACCCGGGATGCCTGTGGTCTCGGCCATGGCTCCAGCCATCATGACTGCCGCATTTTCCGACTTCGTCAAAACAAAATCGATGCCCAACTGCGCTGCGGCTTCGATCACATCCAAGGAAGATCCGCCACCAGGCAGTCCGAACATTCTTTTGACACCCGCTTGACTGAGCGCTCTTGCCAAGGCTTGGGCTGTCGTGATGGTGTTTTCCATGTCAAAGCCTTTCATCGACGGATATAGGGATTGGCGGCAGGACCACCGGTGTATATCCAAACGCTCTTGACTTGCAAATAGTCATAAATCGCATCCAAGCCGTTTTCGCGCCCCATGCCTGAAGACTTGAAACCACCAAAAGGTGAGGTGTAACTGGTTGAACGGTAGATGTTGATCCAGACGGTACCCGCCACCAACCTGTTGGACATATCGACTGCACGGCGCAAGTTCTCAGTCCAGACACCAGCGGCCAAGCCATACTGCGTGCCATTGGCGATGCGCACGGCATCGTCATCGTCCTTGAATTTGATGACACTCAGTACAGGGCCGAACACCTCCTCCTGAGCAATGCGCATGTCGGGCGTCACGTTCACAAAAATGGTGGGTTGCACAAAGAATCCTTTGGCACCTTCAGGCCCCTGAGCCACCACCCCACCCATCACGCAATGAGCGCCTTCATTCTTGGCAATCTCGATGTAATCGAGCACCTTACGGTACTGCTGCTCGGTCGTGATGGGTCCGAGCTGCGTATCTGGCGACATGGGGTCGCCAAATCGTGCGGTGCTGGCCAATGCCACCAACTTTTCAACAAACACATCGTGGATCGATTCGTGAACCAGCAAGCGAGAGCCTGCAATGCAGGTCTGTCCGCTGGCTGCAAAAATGCCCGAAATGGCACCTGACAGGGCGTCCTCGATCCGGGCGTCCTCAAAAACAATGTTGGCCGACTTACCGCCCAGCTCCAAGGTCACATGTTTGAAGTCCGCTGCTGCGGCCACATTGACCCGCCGACCGCCTGACTCACCACCCGTGAAAGCCACTTTGCGCACCAAGGGGTGAGTGACCAAAGCCTCACCCACATCAGCCCCTAAACCTGTGACCACATTGATCAACCCAGCAGGCAAGCCCGCCTTGGCAGCCAAGGCCGCAAACTCGAGCGTGGATGCAGAGGTGTATTCAGAAGGCTTGATCACCACCGCATTGCCTGCGGCCAGTGCAGGTGCCACCTTCCATGCCAGCAACAGCAATGGGGAATTCCAGGGCGTGATGCAGGCGGTCACACCAATGGGTTCGTAGCGCGTGAAGTTGAGCACATTGGGCTTGTCAATCGGCGGCACAGCGCCTTGTATCTTGTCTGCGAGGCCTCCGAAATAGCGAAACCACTCGACCAAATACTTACACTGATTGCTCATTTCAGCGTAGAGCTTTCCGTTGTCACGCACCTCAATTTCTGCCAGTCGTGGCGCATGCTCAAGCAACATATCGGCAAAGCGAACCAAGGCCTGACCGCGCTGCGAGGGTGTCATGCGCGACCACGCCCCTTGACGCATGGCTCGCTCAGCGGCCTGAACGGCGCGATCGACGTCCTCGGAGTTTCCCAAAGGTATTTCGGCCCATTTTTCACCGGAGTAAGGGTTGACTGAATCCAGCCAAAGCCCAGACGAGGGATTGACCCACTCACCGTCAATGAACATCGAATAACGTTTCATTTGCCAGCTTTCAAGAAGACTGAAGGGGAAGGTCAATGCGCAAGTTCCAATGCGCGTCGACAGTCACCTGGGCCAAGTGAGGCACGACCACCGTCGATTCACGCTCTTCGATGATGGCAGGGCCTTCCAAAACAGCACCCACGGCCAGCAAATGGCGGGCATAAACCGGGGTCGTCACGAAACTTTTTCGCTGTACACAAAAGACGGGCCGATGACCTTTGAGTGCATCGGCAGCTTGGGGCAAGGCCACCTCATTCAGCGAATCGGCCACTTGCAGCAAATCGGGTGAAGGGCCCTGCACCACCACGCGCCACGACACCACTTCGGCGGGCGTATCTTTTTCGGTTCGGCCGTACAACTGTTGATAACAAGTCGAAAAACCATGCGCCATTCTGGCCACCAGATCGGCCATGGGCGAGACCATGTCCACGGGCACCTCCACCTCGTAACCCTGCCCCACATAGCGCATGGCAGCACTGACCTTGACACGGCACTGGTCCAGGGTCAGGCCGGAATGGGACATCATCGCCAAGCCCTTTTGTTGCAAGTCTTCAACAAGCTCTTTCACTTGGGTTGCATTGAGCACTGTCAACGTAGAAATTTGTGCTTTGACAAACTGGAAAGACATAGGCGATGCCAAAAACCCAAAGGCCGATGCCACGCCAGCACCGCGAGGAATGAGAACGTGGCGCATGTCCAGTTTCATAGCCACATGACACGCATGGACAGGGCCAGCCCCGCCAATGGGCACCATGGCGTAGTGGGATGCTTTTAACCCCTTTTCCAGCGCATGGATGCTCGCGGCCTGGGCCATGGCTTCATTCACGGTTTCATGGATGCCAAATGCCGCATCCACGACAGACAACGACAAGGGTTGAGCGATTTGCTTTTCGATGGCATGGCCCGCAGCGGCCAGATCCAGTTGCATGTCACCGCCCAAAAATGAACCCGCGTCCAAGTAGCCCAGTACCAGGTCTGCGTCTGTGACCGTTGGGTCTTGTCCACCTTGACCATAACAAGCAGGACCTGGAACGGCGCTGGAACTGTCAGGCCCCACCTGAATCAAGCCCAATTGATTGACCCTGGCAATGCTGCCGCCGCCGGAACCGATCTCAATCATGTCGATCGCCGGCACCTTCAGGGGGATGCCACTGCCTTTGCGAAAACGCTGCAAGCGCGCCACTTCAAAATCGTTGATGACCTGCGATTCAGAGCCATTGATCAGGCATGCTTTGGCGGTCGTGCCGCCCATGTCAAAACACAGAACATCTTTTAAACCGGCTATTTTTCCGATCAGCGATGTGGCTTGCACGCCCCCGGCAGGGCCTGACTGAACCAGTCGAATCGGATAGGCCATGGCGGTCGTGTAATGGACCGTTCCACCATCCGATTGCATGAGGTACAAATCCTTTTGGAACCCCATGGTTTTGAGACCCTGAATCAACCCCGATATGTATTTTTCAAACAAGGGCTGAACATACGCATTGCACACCGCGGTGGCTGTCCGCTCGTATTCGCCAATTTCGGGCATGACTTCGCTGGAAATGCAAATGGTCACATCGGGCAGCAAGGCTTGTAAGATTTCTTTCGCCTTCAATTCATGCCCATCGTGTCTGAAAGCATGCAAAAAGCAAATGGCGACCGCTTGCGCCCCGGCATCCCGAATTTGCTTGGCGATGGGTTCAAGCGCCTCGACGTCCAAGGGCTCGATCACGGCGCCATCGTATGCAACCCGTTCCTTGACCTCGAAACGCAGTGATCGGGGCACCAACGGCTCAACTGGCGTTAAAAATAAATCATAGATGTCGTAGCGCCATTCACGGGCAATTTGCAACACATCCCGAAAACCTTGCGTGGTCACCAATGCCGTGACAACACCTTTTCGCTCGATCAGTGCATTGGCAACCAAGGTGGTGCCATGAATGATGTTGTCCACTTGCTCGGGCAAGACCCCATTGTTTTTCGTGATCAGGGACACGCCAGTCAACACCCCTTGAGAGGGATCGAGTGGTGTTGTCAGCACTTTTTCGTTGACCAAGTGACCTTGTGAATCGATCATGACCAAATCGGTGAATGTTCCACCAATGTCCACCCCAATCCGGAAAGGGCCTTTCATTGCAATCGGTTCACGGCTCATGAAGCTCTGCCTTTATTTGCATTCAACATTTGTTGTATTTCGGACGCCGCCAAACCGTAATCGCGCTGTGCACTTGCCGCCGAAACCACACCATCGAGCAGATCCCTTTCGACAGCAAAACGCTCTCGCAAATGAGCAGGCGACATGCCACCACCACCAGGCGTCTCAAACGTCACGACCTGACCCTCTTTCATGCTGATGACCGACTTGGCTGGGATTTTCACGCCATCCAACAAATCAATCCCAGCAGCACCATCAAGGCCCCCCAGAAATCCTCGTGGCGGATGCTTGACCCGCTCATGGCGAATCATGAAGGTCAATGGTTCAGGTGACAAAGATTTGAATGAAATGCGTTGCCCCAATCCTCCTCTGTGCAGACCTGCACCGCCACTGTCCACCAGCAAACTTTTTTCAGTCACCAGCATGGGGGTCTGATTTTCAAATTGCTCAATCGGGCTGTTGGCGACGTTGGTGGGGAAACTCAAACAGGCAGGACCATCGCTGGTGGCTCTGGCACCGTAACCGCCGCTCATGAAAAACATTTTCACAAACTTGCGTTGGGACCGATCAACGCCTTTGAAGTAGACATTCCAGATCGGCGACCCGCTGTCCGCAATGATTTTGGTGGGCATCATTTTGGAGAGCGCTCCAAAAATGACAAACGGCAAATAATGCCCAGAAAGATGCCGACCCCAGACGGGCGCAGGCCGTGTCGGGTTCACCAAACAACCCTCGGGTGCCAAAATGGTCAATGGCCGCAATCCGCCATCGTTGTTGGGGGATGAGGGATCAAAAGCACATTTGACGGCATAGGCGCTGTAAGCAAAAGTGAAGTTCATCACGGAGTTGATGGGCTTATCGATTTGAGCATCCGTGCCTGAATAATCAATCACCAACTCAGAGCCTTTTTTCCGCACATTGCAACAAATCAACAATGATTTTTCGAACCCATCTGCCATGACATGGTCATCGAACTCACCATCGGGCATGGATTCGAGCATTCTGCGCATGCTGTTTTCCGACCGCAGCAAGATCTGATCGGTCACCGCCGTCAAATCGTCGATGTTTTCTTGTTGCAGCAAGGCCAATAATTTGGTTTGAGCCAACTCGTAGGCCGCAAACTGCGCACGAATGTCCCCAAGGGTTTCCAAGGGTTCTCTTAAATTTTCTTTGATGAAAGAGACCACATCGGAATTTTCTTCACCCCGTCTGCAAATCTTGAGCACCGGAATGCACAAGCCTTCCTCATAGGCGTCTTTGGCAAAAGGATTGGGGGCACCACCAATGTCCACCGTATGGAAGGTGGAACCCACGAAGGCCACCAACTCCGCACCGCGAAAAATCGGCCGAACCATGGTGATGTCGTTCAGATGGCCGGTTCCCAACCAAGGATCGTTGGAAATCAAGACATCACCGGGCTCGAGCGTGTGCTTGGGGTAGCGTTCGAGCATGGCCGCCAAAGTTCGCGGCATCGTTCCTAAAAACGAGGGAATCGAGCGGGATGACTGCGCGAAGACCCTGCCATTGGCGTCCATCAGAGAACAAGCCAAATCCCAATTCTCACGAACGACCACCGAAAATGAGGTGCGGACAAAGGTTTGCGCAACCTCATCCATCAGCCCCGTCAAACGTTGCCAAACAATACCCAGTTGCAGTGCGCTGATGCTTTTTCCCATGAATAACCCAATCCTTTGCGTGATGGATTGTCACCAACGGCCTGAACCATGACCATTGGGAAATGACAAAGTCTGATTTAGCGACAGGCTAAAGTCACCCGCTGTCACATGAGGGTCTACACCGATGTTCGAGCGCTTGTCGAGTTGCTCGGTATCTACCTACACTTGTTGGATGTTTGCTAACTCACTGGATGGGCTGTTTATGAATCGCATTTGGGCCATTTTGTTTGGAATGCTGGCTTTCTCTGCGCTTGCCCAGGACGCCAACTACCCCAACAAACCCATTCGTTTGATCGTAGGCTACGCACCCGGGGGCGCCACTGACATCGTGGCGCGGAGCATTGCCATCAAGCTTCAGGAAACGCTGGGCCAAACCGTGATTGTGGAAAATCGCGCTGGTGCAGGCAGCAATATTGCTTCCGAGTTTGTGGCCCGCAGCGCGCCCGATGGCTACACACTGTTGTTGGGCACCATTGCCAATGCCACCAACATGACCGCCTACAAAAACTTGGGCTACGACACCATGCGGGACTTCATCCACATCACCCAGACGATGACCGCGCCTTCGGTGTTGGCTTTGCATCCTTCGGTCCCGGCCAAGAATTTGCGCGAATTTGTCGCGTTGGCCAAACAAAACCCTGGAAAGATGGCTTTTTCATCCAGCGGAAGTGGCGGATCACCCCACTTGGCAGGCGAACTTCTGAAGCTGCGAGGCAACATTGATTTGATCCATGTCCCCTACAAAGGCGCAGCGCCAGCCATGTCAGATTTGCTGGGAGGCCAAGTTCAAATGAGTTTTCAAACTGCTTTGTCAGCGATTCCCCACCTGAAAAGTGGCAAGCTCAATGTGATCGCGGTCGCCAGTAAAAAACGCATGGGGGTATTGCCCAATGTGCCCACCATGGCCGAAGCTGGAATGGCTGATTTTGAAGTTTCAAGCTGGAATGGCTTGTTTGCACCCGCCAAAACGCCTGCACACATCGTCAATGCCTTGTACACCGCCACCATCAAGGCCATCAACACACAAGACATCAAAGACAAAATGGAGGCACAAGGTGCTGAACCGGTAGGCAGCAGTCCCGACGAGTTCAAAGCCTTTGTGAAGGCGGAAATTGACAAGTGGGAACAGGTGATCATCAAGTCAGGCGCGAAGATGGACTGAAGCTTTGCGCCCCGGACTGTGCGGCAGCCTCCATGAGGCTGCACCTCAAAGACAGGGCTGGTTAGCCAAGTTTTAGATGCCCTGAAAGATGTGAAGCTAGGGGGCCAACACAATGAAGAGCGTGTTGTTATCAACCCTGCGGTTTCAGGCTAGACCTGTCTTCACAACATAGTGTGAATTTTTAAGGGCAGTGTCCAATTTTTCGGCCAATCGGCGGCGGCCCGAACTGTCTCATGACTGGCGCTCATGCGCGTATTGCAGCACCGACGCTTGCATATCCAGGGTGTAGCGGGTGAACTGACGATTGATGGCTGGCAGCGGCGCAATCTCGAGATGGCCCCTGGCCGGATCCATGAGCAACATCGCCACGGTGGCGCTGAGGTTACTTTCCAGCGTAAGGCGCGGAGGACGACAGACCGACCACGGGGTGGCGAAATCATCGAAGAAGGCCTGGCGCAGGTGGTCCAGCGTCAAGTGCCCCAGGTCCTTGTTCAGCAGTTCGCGTACGCGCACGTCGCGATAGAGCGAATCAGGTGTTGTTTGGATCCCCATGTCCTTGAGCTTGCCGAGCGCCACCGCGCTCTGGAAATGGTTGGCATGGACCAACATGCCATCTTGCGGGTGCACGAGGAAGGTTTCGTCCGGCGCGCACTCAAAGTTCAGCGCGAAGCCGCCCGCGTGGCTGATCATCAAGTTATTCGACGTCGACTTCGGCGTGCAGTAGACCGTGCGCATGGCGATCGCGACATGCTCGGTTTCGAGCAGCTTGCGACGAATCAGCGCCAGCGGCACCCCTTTTTGCGTGTAATCGCGGTCGGAGGAGAGGTAATTAGCCGTTACCGCGATGCCCGCTGCATTCATGCCGGAGCGGGCCAGTCCGCCCGCTTCGGTAAAGGTGAGGATGTCCGGGCCATCGTCACGACGGATCCGCAGCACCACGCCAGTGTCGGCGCACTCCTTGCGCCAGTCCCAGTTCTGCCCGTGCAGGAGACGTCCGCTCGCCGTGACTTGCGGCAGCAGTACTGCGCCGGTGCAGCCGTCGGGCTCCTTGTCTGGGACGGTGATTTTGGGCGGCGGCTGGGTGAGCCGGAGGATCTCGGTGCGCGCGTTCACCAGTGCGATGTCGGCCAGCTCTACGCCCGCGCCTTCGGCCATACCGCGCATTTCCTCGAGGTACAGGGGATCGAAGGCCTCGATCTGCGGCAGGAAACTGGTGGCCAGTCGCCGTACCTGCTCCGGGCTGGACTCTTGTGTCGCCCCTCCTGCGTAGAGCGCAACGCTGCGCCGGATTCGATCGCGCGCCTGGGTGCCGTATTGCAGGCCCCGTGAGCGAGGCGCACCCGAAAGCTCGATGAGGGGAAAGGGTTCAATGCGTTCCATGGTGGGTTAGGCGACGCTGGCCGTCGCATCCTCCATGAGTTCGATCGTTTGCCGCAGCGTGTCGGCGACTTGGTTGCGATCGCGCGTGAGCTGAGTCTCGTGCATCCACCGCTCCTCATCAGGCTGGATGCGGCCGACGCGCTCGGCGTTGTAAAGAGAGGGTATGAGCGTGGACTGCGGCGTGAAGCTGTAGGGGTCATGCGCGTACTTGCCCACAGACGAACTCATGAGAGGGACGACCAGGCGGCTGATACGCTTGATGGCTCGATTGAGGCGCAGGGCATGCTGCTCGTTCCCTGCACCGGCAGCGAACTGGGCAGCGACCGAAGATGTGCTCTGGTCAAAGCGCTCTGCCGCCTCCAGCAGCTGGCTGGCAAGCGCTTTGAGCCCCTCGAGATTGAAGCCTTCAGCGGGCGACTTGATTTCGTCGAGCCGCTCGATCACCTGCTGGGCCATGGGCACATAGTTAAAGGGCAGGATCGGTGCGGTGCAAAGTTCCCAAAGGTAAGCGGCATACACCTCCAAGTGGGTCTGCATGTACTCGAAATCGACCTTGTCGATCGTGCATTCGAGCGAGTGATGCCACCAGCCCCGGGTGGCGAGCGCGGACGCCTTGAGTTGCGCCTGCGTGAACGCGCCTTCGCCCTGGAACATCGGAACGCCCAGGCCAATGAACGAGGCATCGCCGCTCTTGGCCACCCGCTTCCAGCTGATCTCGCGATCGGGCATCAATGCTTTTTCCTCGCGCTGGTGGAAGCTCTTGAGCTCCACGCTTGAGGTGGTGTGCCATTGCGTGGTGCCGGTGCAGGAGGGTTGGTCGATCTGAAGATAGGCGCAGGCGTGATCGCGCAGCACATCCCAGTGGCGATCAGCAAACCAGGTGGAGCCCGCCATGGTTCCGGTTTCGTGGGCCGTCCAGAAACCGAACTCGAGTCCGCGTCGCAGTTTGTGCTGGTGCTGCTTGAAAACACGCGCCAGCTCGATCATGATGGCATTGCCCGCTGCGTTGTCGGTGGCGGCTTCGCCGGGCCACGAGTCCTGGTGTCCGCCCACGATGATGAAGTCGTCCGGCTCAGCCCCTTGCGGCGCCGGCAGCTGTGCAGTCGTAATCTGTACCGGACGCCAGCCGTTGGTGACATGCGTGCGCAGCCAGACCTTGACTGGCCCTTGTGCACACAGTTCCTTGAGCTGCAGACCGGCGACGCGTGAAATGCCAATGCACGGAATGACCGCCATCTCGCTCTTGAAGGTCTCGGGTGTCGGGTTACCCCACACCGGCTTGACCGAGCCGAAAGGCACGGCCGCGTTTTCCGGGTGCCCCCAGTTCATCATCACCGCGCCAATGGCGCCCTTCATGGCGGCGATGCGCTGCTTCTCGTGACGACCTGGCGCATACGACAGCTCCGTCAGGACGATCTTGCCGCGCACATCTTTGCCTTCGAAGTCGGCCGCCGATCCGGAGCCCACGTACACCAGCTCGCCGGAGAGACCGTCGGCCAGTGTTTCCACGCTGTGGCCCAGCGTATTGGCCTGGATGGTGATCTGCCGTGGCGCTTCGATGCGCAGGTCGGCGTGCTCCGGAAAGCTGACCAGCGCAGGGAGTTCATGCACTTGGGCCTCAAGCCCAGCCGCGTGCATCGCGTCGCGGCTGTACTCGGCCATGCGGCGACCGTTAACGGAGCCTGCTGCACGATGTGGGATCTCCCTGACGATCGTCTCGACGTGCGCGCGAACGTTTTGCGCCGAGACCGACGCGATCAACTCTTTTTTGGCCATGGAGATTCCTGGTGGGACGACTGGGATAAGCGACGGCCGGAACACCCGGGACAGCATGTCCACGCCCGTCGCGTAGGTTCACTGGGCTTTAGGCGGGAAGGCAGCTTCCATCTTGGGGCCAGTGGTCTCTTCGAAAGTGCGCATGCTGGCCCGCAATTCTTGGGGACCGGCAAACATGGGTTGGTACAGGAGGCGCTTGGCGACCTCGATGTAGGCCTTGTCCTTGATGGCGACTTTGATCGCTTCGGTGATCTTGTTGGCCACGGCCGGAGGCATCTGCGCCGGGCCCCACACATCAAAGCCGAACACTGGGATGTCGACGTTCATGCCCAGCTCTTTGACGGTCGGCACATCGGGCATTTCTGGAATGCGGGTGGGGAAAGCAACGGCCAGTGCGCGCGTCTTGCCCGCAGTGACGTTCGGGTACACCTCGGGCGGCTGGGCGACACGGTAGGACACCTCACCGGCCAGCACCGCAAAGCCGCTCGGACCGCCGCCACGGTAGGGCACGTAGGTCACGTCCAAGCCTGCAGCCTTCGCTGTCTCCAGCACGATGAGGTTCATCATCCCGCCCAGAGCCGGGCCGCCGACGCTGAGCTTGCCGGGATTTTTCTTGCCGAAATCGACCACGTCCTTCCAGGTCTTGAAGGGCGAATCAATACGGGTCTCGATCATCCCGTAGGCCATCTGTCCGGTCTGACCCAGGATGGTCAGATCCCTCCAGAACTTGGTCTCGAAGACGCCGCCCGAGTAGTAGTAGCCCATCAGGGCGGCATGCCCTGCCAGCATCAAGGTGTGGCCGTCTGGCGCAGAGCGCGTCAGTTCGGCCACGGCAATCTTGGTAGAGCCGCCCGCGAGGTTTTGGACCACGACGGTCGCGCCCAGCGCCTCGCCCAGCGGCTTTTGCAATGCGCGGGCGATCAGATCGTTGGCTCCTCCAGCTGCGAATGGCACGATGATCCGGATCGGCCGATCGGAGAAACTTTGCGCACAGGCTGAACCTGCCATGACTACCGCAGCTGCGAGAGCCAGGAATCTTTTGACCTTCTTGATACTCATATCCGTTGTCTCCGGGTTGGAAAAGAAAAGAGGAAGTGCGCCGTCAGTTACGCGCTCTGACTTCCCCGGGGGCGACTATTTCAAAGGAAAACCCAGTTGCATCAGCATCTCTCGCAGGCGATCCCTGCCTGTGAGTGAAGCAGGTGTAGCGACGCGATTGAGAGATCGTAGGATCCAGCTGTCGGCTTCCATGGATTGCGACTTGTAGAAACGCTGCATCACTTCGTCGTAGTGCTGAAGGCCGGGCATGACTGCCTGGCTTTCGTAACGGTTGCGGTGGAGCACCACCGACTGCGGGGGGCGTGGCTTGATCGCTGTGGGCCGGGCCGGATCGGCCGTACCCAGGCACATGCCAAAAACGGGCGCCACGCGCGGTGGCAAACCGAGCAGATCTGCAACCTTGTCCATCTGATTGCGGATGCCGCCGATGTAGACGGTGGCCAGACCGATCGATTGCGCAGCAATCGAAGCGTTCTGTGAAGCCAAGGCCGCATCCAGTGCGGCCAGCAGAAACATCTCCAGGTAATCAAGCCCCTGCGCGGCCTGCTCTTTCTCACGGGAGGCCTGGTGCAGCATCGACAGGTCGGCCAGCCAGACGAGCTGCATGGGGGCCTGACTGACCTGCGGCTGGTTTCCGACCAGCTGCGACAGGCGGTCGCGCAAATCCGGATCCGTGACGGCCACCACGCTCCAGGCGTGAAGGTTAGATGAGGAGGGGGCCGATTGGGCTGCCGCAAGGATCGCGTGCAACTGGGCATCGGTCACGGGATCCGGCAGGTACTTGCGCACCGAGCGGTGGTCGAGCAAGTGGTCGATCACGTCGGACCATGCGGATGGGGCAGCTGCGCAATTGTCGCCGTAGCGTGTCTTGAGTCGTTCGTGGGGAGAGGGAGCGGTCGCTGTTCGCATGAAATCCATTTGGAGTGAACAAGCCGAGATGGTCATCACAACCCTTGCGTGAATTCATCGTAGGAGCCGAGTAGGCTTTCGTCATCGGGGTTTACCCGCAACAAATTGGCCCGTCTCGGCGCGGTCGGTCCAAAAGCTAGGCGTCTTTTTGAACCTCTGTGTACCTTTGATGTGGATGCGGGCTGCTTGGAAAAAACGACACGGCTGCCGAAGGCGATTTCCGATAAGATGACTCTGACAGCCCAAGAGGCCTCCCGTGATGACAGTCACGGTCCTGTTGTGTGTTGAGTGCCACGTCCACCCACCATCAGGAGTCTCCAGAGTGCCAGATGCCGCCGCAGTCTTGATCGCATGGGCCACATCGTGTCGGTGATGGACATGAGCCCGCAAGACCCTCTGGTGGTCTGGGGCGGCGGTGCCATTGGCGGGACCCTGGCGGCCTATTGGGCACGGGCTGGCGTCCCCGTGTTGCTGGTGGACATCCAGCCCGAGCATGTGCAGGCGTGCCAGACCACGGGGCTGAAGATCGAGGGATCCATCGACAACTTCACCGCCCAGATGCCAGCCTGCACGCCGGCGCAATTGCGGGGCACTTACACGCGCATCGTCCTCGCAGTCAAGGCGCTCGCCACCGAGGAGGCCGTGCAGTCCCTGGCGCCGCACCTTGCGCAAAACGGTTATGTCGTGTCGGCCCAAAACGGCCTGAACGAGCTCACGATTGCTGCCATGGTGGGCGCACAGCGGACGATAGGCTGCTTCGTTAATTTCGGCGCCGACTGGATAGAGCCCGGCCGCATCGTGTACGGCGGGCGTGGTGAAGTGGTGGTGGGCGAGATCGACGGTGTGCCGCGCGAGCGCAGCGCCGAGCTGCACCGGCTGCTCCAATTGTTCGAGCCCGATGCCGTGCTGACCGACAACATCTGGGGCTACCTCTGGAGCAAGCTCGGTTTTGCCGCAATGCTGTTCGCCACGTCCCTCAACAACGATGGCATGGACGCCAATTTCGCTGATGAAAAGCGCTTTGCCGTCTTCGACGCGCTCGGACGCGAAGTGATGGCGGTGGCGCGTGCACAAGGCATTCTTACCGTACCCTTGACTGGATTCGATCCAGCCGCGTTCATGGACGGTGCGCCAGAATCGGCAGCGCGCGCCTCGATTGCTCTGCTGTCGCAGCGGCGTCGCAACAGTGTGAAAAAGCATTCCGGTTTTTGGCGCGATCTTGCCGTGCGCAAGCGCAAGACCGAGGTCGAACCGCTATTGGGCAAGGTCTCAGAGGCCGGTCGACGGGGTGGCGTGCAGACGCCTGCGCTCGATGTGTTGATCCGTCTTGTCCAAGACGTGGAAGAGGGGCGTCGCGCGCTTTCCTGGGAAACTTTCCAGGAGCTTCTCGATGTATGCCAGAGTCAGCGGCCTTCGTAGGCCCATAGGAGACACAAAGAATGACGAACAAGACATCGCTGGCGGGGCACTTTCGGTGCGCCGTCACACTGGGGGTTGACTTCGATGGGCCCAGCCATGAGGTCGGTCGTGGCATCGCACCGCAAGGCGTGCATTCTTGGGGGCGCTATTCTGCGCGCTGCGGCATTCCTCGGCACATTGAGATGCTCAAGCGCCAGGAAGTGCCCTGCACGTTCTTTGTTCCCGGGTATGACGCGCAATGTTATCCGGAGACAGTCAAACAGATCGCCGAAGCCGGTTTTGAGGTGGCTGCGCACGGCTGGCTGCATGAAGCCTGGGACATGCCGGCGGACGAAGAGACCCCGCTGCTGCACCGGACCGATGCGCTGTTGCGCGAAATCACTGGGCAACCCGTGCAGGGCTGGCGCTCACCCTCGGGGCGCAAGACGGCCAACACCATGCGCGTCCTGCGCGAGATGGGCTACCTCTACGACTCCAGCGACAAGGACTACGATCTTCCGTACCGGTTGCGCTTTGGCACCGTGCAGGACGACTGGATCCTGGAGTTGCCGAACAACACGTACAGCCTGGACGACTTTCCCTTTTTCAAGTTCAGCCATACGCCGCCGTCCGAAGTGCTGGAGCAGTGGAAGTCTGAATTCGATGCCATCTACGACCAAGATCGCTTTTTCGTGCTGTGCGTTCATCCGCGCTCTGGCTGGGGGTCGGGCACACCGGTGCGCACTTGGCTGATGGAGCAGATCATCCAATACATGAAGCAGCACGACGGCGTGCATTTCTTCTCGTCGTCTGAATTTGCGCAATGGTGCCTGGCGCATCCGCAGGCCCTGGAAGAGGTGCACGTCGCATGAAAACATTCCGCTGGCCCGATGGCGTGCGCTGCGCCGTGCTGGTGTCGATCCACTTCGATGCCGAATCCTTTGATCTGAAACACACCACGGAAGACCGGCTTTACGGCCGCTTCTCGTATGGTCGCTACGGTGTCCGTGCCGGGTTACCCCGCCTGCTCGCGATGCTGCAGCGACGCTCGATCGCCGCCACGGTTTTCGTCAATGGCGATGATGCAGTTCGACACCGCTCAGCCGTGCGCGAAATCCACGATGCGGGACACGAAATTGGGGGACGCGGCTGGGACCACACGCCGCTGTCCAGCCTAGGGGACACGGAAGAAGACGCCCTTCGTCGCGGTCGTGACGTACTGTCCGAGATCTGTGGAGTGGTGCCCAAGGGCTTTCGTGCTTCGGGCGGCGAGCTCAGCTCGAACACGTTACATCTGTTGACTCAGCTGGGCTTCCAGTACGACGCGTCGTTCCAGGACGATGACCTGCCTTACCTGATTGCACCCCGACCTGGCGCTGTGTTGGCCGAAATCCCGGGCGTCTGGGCGCTCGACGATTCGCTGGCCCTCTCGGCGCGCCACACACATGCGCGGTTGATGAAGATTTGGCGTGAAGAGTTTGACGCGCTTGAGCGGGAAGGTTGTCTTGTGCCGCTTACCATCCACCTGCGCGGTGACGTGGGGCTCACGCGCGCAGCGCGCATCGCAGCGCTGGAAGAGCTGCTGACCCATATGGGGTCACGCCCCGGTGTGCGGTTTATGACCGGTTCCCAGATCGCGGCATTGACCCTGGCCAGCGGCCTCACGCCCGAATCCGATCCGATCGATGCTCACCGGGAGACACTGCGCGTGACGCCTTACCGGGGTGAATTGGCGGTCAAACCCCTTTAGTGCTGCTGGGTAGATGCTCCGGATGCACTGGTTCGTGACGACTAAGGCGGTGGCGCAGCCCGTTTTTTTCACCAGCGACGAATCTTCCTTCATCACCGGAACCGCCCTCGGAATTGACCGCGGTTCGGACTTTTACTGAATACGGACCCACGCATGGCACGCATCGCAATCGCCGGTTTCCAGCACGAGACCAACTGCTTCGTCGACTCGCGCACCGATTTTTCCTATTTCGCTTCGCATCGCGACCGTCCGCCCCTGGTGTACGGCGACGAGGTACTGACCTGGCTGAGCGACACCAGCTTTGCGATCACCGGGTTCATTCGGGCCATGCGCAGTTCGCACGACCTGGTACCGCTGCTGTGGACCAGTGGCGGTGCGGGCGGAATGGTCACGCGTGACGCCTTCGAGCGCATTGCGGGCAGCATCGTGGGCCTGTTGTCGCAGGCCATGCCCCTGGATGCGGTCTATCTCGACCTGCATGGTGCGATGGTGACCGATGACTTCGAGGACGGAGAGGGTGAGCTGCTGCGAAGGGTCCGTGCGGCGGTGGGCGAGCAGGTGCCTATCGTGATTAGCCTGGACTACCATGCCAATGTCACGCCAGAGATGGTGCAACTGACCGACGGGCTGATCGCCTACCGCACCTATCCGCACGTGGACCGCATCGAAACCGGCGGCTATGCGGCCCAGGTCTGTGAGACGCTGCTCGCGCGTGGTCGGCCCACTGGTCGTGCATTGCGCAAATTGCCGTTTCTAATTCCGCTCAACGGCCAATGCACGATGGTCGATCCCTCCCAGCACGTGGTCAGTCTCTCCCAGGTGCTCGAAAAGGAGGTAGTGAACCTGTCCTACCTGGCCGGGTTTCCTCCCTCTGACCTGCACTGGTGTGGTCCCTCCGTCATTGCGCATGCCTGGACTCAGGACGCGGCGGACCGTGCAGCTGATGTGATGTTCGATGCGATCGTCGAGCGGGAGGGGCAGTTTGCCGAGGAAATGTTCTCACCGCAGGAAGGGGTGGCGCGCGCCATCGCCATCGCGCAGACCGCCAATCGTCCGGTTGTGCTCGCCGACACGCAAGACAACCCGGGCTGCGGTGGCACCGCAGATGCCACGGGCTTGCTCAAGGCGCTCGTGGCGGCTGATGCGCAGGGGGCCGTGATGGGATTGCTTTGCGACGCCCAAGCGGCAGCGGCAGCGCATGCGGCCGGTGTGGGCCAACTGCTGACGCTGGACCTGGGCGGCCGGTCCGGTCCGCAGGGCGTGACGCCGTTTTCAGCCTCATTCACGATTGAGGCGCTGGGCAGTGGGCAGTTCATGACGACCGGTGCGGTCACCGGCGGTCGCCAGGTGGATCTGGGCCTGATGGCGCTGCTGCGAGTGGGTGGCGTGCGTGTGGCGGTCACCAGCAAGCGTGCGCAAGCCTACGACCAAGCGCCATTTCGCCATCTGGGCGTCGAGCCCGCAGCGCAGAAGATCCTTGCGCTTAAGAGCACCTGTCACTACCGGGCGGAGTTCGAGCCCCTGGCCGAGGCTGTTCTGGTTGTGCTGGCGCCCGGCTACTACGGGGCCGATCCCAGCGATTACCCCTTCCGCAAGCTTCGTTCTGGCGTTCGTCTCAAACCGCTGGGCCGCGTCCACACAAGCTGATCTCACATGCTTGCCTTTGTCTTCAACAGGGCATCGCCCGGAAATCAAGCACCATGAAAATAGTTCTTCTGCCGGGAGATGGCATCGGCCCAGAGATTGCTTCTGCCACGATGGCGGTGCTCGAAGCGGCTTCGCGTCGCTTTGCTCTCGGGCTTGATTTCATGCCCGATATCGCTGGCCATGAGAGCCTGCGCCGGCATGGCGCGACTGTCACGCCCGCGCTGCTCGAAAAGGTGCGCCAAGCCGATGGGCTGATCCTGGGGCCGATGGCGACGTACGATTTCAAGGATGAATCCAAGGGCGAGATCAATCCGTCCAAGTTCTTTCGCAAAGCGCTCGATCTCTACGCCAACGTGCGACCGGCCCGGACTTACCCCGGTGTGCCCAGCAAGGTGGGCGCGTTCGACCTGGTGGTTGTGCGCGAAAACACAGAGGGGTTTTATGCGGACCGGAACATCGAGTCGGGCAGCAGTGAGATGCTGATCACGCCGGACGTGGTGATCTCGCTGCGTCGCATCACCCGTCACTGTTGCGAGCGCGTGGCCCGGGCAGCCTGCGAGCTGGCCATGACGCGGCGTCGCCGCTTGACCATCGTGCACAAGGCCAACGTACTGAAGCTGGGCGACGGGATGTTCATCCAAATTTGCCGTGAAGTGGCCAGCCACTACCCGGATCTGGTGGTGGACGATTGCATCGTTGACGCGATGATGGCGCACGTCGTTCGCAACCCGGCCCGGTTCGATGTCATCGTCACCACCAACATGTTTGGCGACATCCTGAGCGACCTCACCGCAGAACTCTCCGGTAGCCTGGGACTGGGCGGATCCCTCAACGCCGGTGATCTGCACGCGATGGCCCAGGCTGCCCATGGCTCAGCGCCGGACATCGCTGGCATGAACATGGCCAATCCGTGTGCCCTGATTCTGTCTGCCAGCCAGCTGCTCGCAAGTCATGGAAAGCGACAAGGCCTCGAGTCCTTTCTGAAGGCGGCTGCAGCGATCGATTCTGCGGTGGTGGATGCGATTTCACAGGGGCAGGCCACGTCCGACGTAGGGGGAAAGCTCGGGACGGAGGCCACCGGACAGGCGCTGGCGCATCGTGTGCTCGATGCTTCCTGATGGCCAGAGCCTCATCCGTATCCGGTTTTGGGGCTCGCCGTCTTGTGGCCCTGTCGAACTCACATCACTCCCATGCATGAATCTCCACTGTTTTCCCCGTTCACGCTGCGCAGCCTGACCCTGAAAAATCGGGTCATGGTGTCCCCGATGGCCCAGTACGCCGCCATCGACGGTGTCGCCACCGACTGGCACTTTGCGCATTTCGCCAAGTTTGCTCTGGGCGGTGCCGGCCTGGTGTTCATGGAGGCCAGTAAGGTGGAACGCCGTGGACTGGGAACAGTCGGCGACCTGGGTCTGTGGCAGGACGCACAGGTGCCAGCGCTGCGCCGCATCGTCGACTTTCTCCACCAGCAAGGCGCTGCTGTCGGTATTCAGCTGAACCACGCGGGTCGCCGGGCCGGGACCCAGCGTCCTTGGGAAGGCAATGGCCCACTCGATCGCAGCCAGCCGATCGAAGGGCAGGCGCACTGGGAGGTGATCGGCCCCAGCGCCATCGCTCACGGGCCGGGTTGGCCAGTGCCCCGCGAGATGGGCGAGGACGACATCATGGCTGTGATCAATGCCTTTGCGCAGGCAGCTCAACGGGCTGATGAGGCGGGGTTTGACGTGATCGAGCTGCACGGCGCGCATGGCTACCTGCTGCATCAATTCCTCTCGCCACTGTCCAATCTTCGCGCCGACCGGTGGGGCGGCAGCTTGGCCAACCGCATGCGTTTCGTTCTGGAAGTGACAAGCGCGGTACGCGCCCGCTGGCCCTCTCACAAACCGCTGTTTTTTCGTTGCTCTTCGGTAGACGATGGCGGCTGGACTATCGACGAATCAGTGCTGCTGGCACGAGAGCTGAAAGCACGTGGCGTTGACGCTATGGACTGTTCAGCGGGTGGCATCGGTACGAGAGCGACACAGGCGACAGCAGAGAAGCGGCGCATGGGGTTTCAGGTGCCGTATGCCGAGCGCGTTCGTCGTGATGCCCAGATCCCCACGATAGCGGTCGGCCTGATCATCGAGCCAGAGCATGCACAGGCCATCATTGCCAAGGGACAGGCCGATCTTGTCGCGCTAGGCCGCGAAATGCTGGCCAACCCCTACTGGGTGCAGCATGCCGCCCTGCAGCTCAAGGTTGCCCCCGAATACCGGCAAATGGCGCCGGTCTATCAGTGGTGGCTCGACCAGCGTGAAAAGGCTGGCTGGGGACCGGCAGCGTGAGTCGCAGCGCCTACTTCCCGCGACGAGTCCATTGAATTCGATCGGATCACTCAGGCTCGTCGGAGCGTGCGGGAGCGGGTTTATTCTGCACATGCCTTTTTTAAAAAAAGTCTGTCAAATGAATGTGACGCCACACCGAGCAGATAACCACTGGGAAGATTTAAAATCTTGACAAAAATCAAATTATCCGAATAGGAGGCTGAAAAAATTTTACAAGGTTTTATAAACTCTTTAAGTTCTACCAATTTTGGATCAACACTAAAACCCAAACCCAAACACTTTAAAACAGCTTCTTTGGCAACAAATAACATCAGTCGATGATAATTATTATCCTCTTCCAAATCGATAAAGGAATTTATTTCATTTGTATTAAATATTAAATTATCCAAATTTGGATCCAATAATGCAGTCAAAGGCTCAATATCAACACCAATGGGTAAATCAGACCAACCAACAACCACTAAAGAACCTGCATGTGAAATTGAAAACTCTGAAGAATTACTGATTGGACAAATTGGTTTCCCTAAACTATTTATTAGAATTGGTACTTTTTCTGGACTTAAACCCAGCTCTTTAGAAAGACGATTACGCACCAAAATACGACCTAATTTAAATCGCAAACTATCCTGTATTTTAAGAAACTTTCTTGCACGCAATTTTTCAGTTTCAGAAAGAATTAAAAATGATTCAGAAATATCATCATAAGAATCTATTGATGAAAATTCAATATTAAACATTTTAATTATTTAAAAAAATTCATGAGTTTATTTTTAAGCAAGATTAATAACTCAGAGCGTTGTTGCTGTATAAAAAAATGATTTCCTTGTATTGTGATTGAGTTTACTTGACAGCTAGTGTATTTATTCCAACCAATCATTTTTTTTAAAGAAGCTGACTCATCTTGTTCACCGGAAATTGTCAAAATATCAGTATCTGAAAGAATAACTTCTGAAGGCTTCCATGTTTCAATTAAAGTAAAGTCAGCCCTTAAAATTGGTAATAAATATGCAATTAGTTCTGGACTTTTTGTAATCTCAGGATCTAAACCCCCAAGAGAAAAGATAGATTTAATAAATGTACTATCTTCTAAATGATTAAACGAATTAAAGATTCTAGACTCTGGACACGCGTGTCCAGACAAGATCAACAATTTAGGTACTGGTAAACCATTTGATTGAAGAGCAGCACACAACTCATATCCTAAAGCAGCACCCATACTGTGCCCAAATACCACATCAGGAATAAAATCACAATATTTCCAGTATGATACCAACTCACTAATTAATGTAAGCATATTCGAAATTGGAAGTTCATTAGATCTAACTTCTCTCCCAGGTAAATAAATAGGGCTCACTTCGACATATTCTGAAAGTGCATGCTTCCAACCTGCAAATATGGATGCCCCACCACCAGCAAAAGGAAGGCAAACCATAAGCGGTTTATTGCCGATGCGACTGTCCATCCACCGAGCACCACGGGGATATTTGGAGATTAAATGATCCATGGAATTTGAAATAACTTATATTTATTAAGAGAGCAAATCATCAATATCAGAATCATCTAGTCCTTTGTAAATAAAATTATTCGTGGTAAAAGCAATATTTTTATTACCCAACAAGATTCCATCTCTGATTTCAGATAAATTGGATAAAATTGAAGCTAATAAACCATCGGCCAATTCTTTCTTAACGGATATTTTATCGTATGCCAGATGCAGGATAATTTGGTTATCTTCAATGTAAGAAAGTAAATCAAGGGGATGAGGGCTTTGACTGTTTGAACCTACCGTATCACCCTCAGTTTCCCAAATTACTTCAAAACGACTGTTCTCTGATTTGGAAGACATATTTCCAAGATAGTTAAATCCTACTTGACCTGTAACAGGATTGGATGAATTTTGCGCGCGAATAATGGGCTCAACAATACCGAAACTCCAACCTTGATCAGGAATTGAATCCAAAGAGTGCTTGACATGTGAAAGCTGATCATTAATTGACAAGTTAGGATGAAGATCTAACATATAGGGATAATGAACAGTGAACCAACCTACTGTGCGAGATAAATTTAAACTATTGAGTTGACAATTAAGATTTTCAGGCCAAGCTCTACCATGTGACTCAAGTGTTATCAATGTATTAGACTGTCCAATGACACGGTGTATTGCCATTCCTAGAGATAAAAGCAAAATTTCTTGTAAATTGATTCCATTACTACCCTTGATACAATCTAAAAGTTCTGATGTTGCTTTTATTTCAACAAGCTTGGATGTGACCAACATGTCGCCACCACGACGAATGGAACCATCTGTTCTGTCAAAAAATGCTGGCAATGGTGCAGCGATATTTCTACAATATATTGACATGTCAGACCAATCAGACAGATTGCTTAAGTTCTTTATTCGAACTGCATGATCTCTGTATGAATCAGACTTCAAAGGTAATACGGGTGTCTGACCTTTTAGGGCTGACTCATAGGAAGATGAAAAATCCTCAATAATGATACCCCAAGAAACTTTGTCTACTACAAGATGATGTGCAATTAAAAAGAGTTCTTGACGATTATTAGAAGAAATCAGTAATGCACTGAAAAGATGACCTTCTTCAATATTGGTGTGATGATAAACATTGTTCTCATAATCCTTGAAATTTTCATTGTCTGCAGACTGAATGACTGTGATCGAAGGTACATCACCTAGATCAGCAAATACTTGAGAACCTGAATTCATTGAAAATTTAGCTCGCAGCGCATCATGGTGAATCCAAACCGAGGTAAAAGCTTTCTTTAATGGTTCAAGTTCTATCGGATGCTTTGATCGTAAACACACTGCTTGGTGAAAGTGGTTCAAACTGTCCTTCATTTGTTCAAAAAACCAAGACTGTATCGGCGTCAATGGAACTTCACCGATAACAGGACTTTGATCTGTTATGTGAACTGTATTTTGAATCACATTTGTCAATTTGGAAACAGTTGGATTTTGGAAAATATGTCGTATTTCAGAACTCAACCCCAGTAAATTAAATTTAGAAATCATTTGAATGGCTCTCATGGAGTCGCCACCAAGCATGAAAAAGTCATCGTGGACACCAATGTCTTGTCGACCCAACACATCTCGCCAAACTTGTAAAACTATTTTCTCTAACGGATTTACAGAATTATCTAATGATTCAATATTATTATTTGAGAGTGGATTGGGTAATGCCTTTTTATCGACTTTACCATTAACGTTCAGAGGCAGAGCATCAAGACTGATCAAGAATGCTGGAATCGCATACGATGGCAATCTCTCGGCAAGTGAGCGCCTGACAGCCTGACTGTCTAAATTATCGATTTTCGGAATGTCATTATTTGCAAATAAAATTTGATAAAAAGGTGTTTGTCGATATCCTTCTCCAAAATGAAGGCTATTGCAATTTATATTTTGGATTTTTTCACCATCACGTTCAATAAAACCAGAAATAATAAAGTCTGGGTTTAATAAATTTTTCGATAATTTTCGCTTTATATTCAAATGCAATTGATCGTCAATATTAAGTTTAATATTATTAGGATCAATTGGAATATAAACTGGAAGCCAACTATCCGGGTTTTCTAAAATATCAACACTACTAATTGAGTCAATGTGCAGTTGCAACCAAACCAAAAATCCGGTTAGGGAAGAGGCTTTATTGATGATCAAACATTCAGTATGTTCAGATTCTAAAGCAACATTATTTGTAAAATCCAAATCTTCTAAAATTCCTTGAGAAGAAATCAATGCAGAATTAGGAAAATTTTTGATACACAACCTCAAATCAAAAGGTGCTCCTACTTCACTGAAAATTTTCTCAACATAGTGTGCGGCCACATTGCTGAACCCCTTCTCCCAACTGCCAGACTCTAAGCTGACCGCAGCAATGTGTGTGACACTGCGTTGTGGCAAAATTTGATGCGGGAATTTAAGCAGCTTTCGTGATTGGTTAATGATGTCAGCAGCTCCTTCAGAGCCACCAATTCCACCCACAATTTCAGAAATACAAAAATCGACCAATTCAGGAAGTTGAATACTGCGGGCATCACCTTGTAATACAATAATTTTGTCAGATAATCCTAATTCAGAAACAGTTTGTCGCGCTTTATTGGCTGTAGACTCCAATAAATCAATTGCATAAACACGTTTAGCGCCTGCATCAATGGCTATACGTGAAAGTATTGCAAAAGGTCCTGTACCAATATCTACAACGACCTTTCCCTTTAAATGACGTTCAAAAGATTCTCGGTACCTTCTATTGCGTCGTTGATCATTCGCCATGCTAGAGTAAACAACGTCATCATAAACAAAGAATTCAGCCACTGAAGGCCAAATTTCAACAGACGGAACTAAGCAATAATATGCTGCCAACGACAGTGTTTTGTCTGAGCGCAGTATGGATGTAACGGTAGCGTCCGCTATACCTGGCAAATCACGTAGTGCGTGTTCAATTTCGCCAATCTCAATACGATGACCTGAAATTTTAATTTGATCATCATTGCGTCCCAAAATATCAACAGACCCATCTTCAAGCCAACAACCTATATCACCCGTTTTATAGACATATTCATTTAATTGGTCTAAGAAAATAAATTTAGATTGGGTTAATTCGATATCATCAAAATAACCCAATGACAGACCAGTTCCAGCCAGAAAGATTTCACCTGGCACACCCAAAGGACAAAAATTACCAGTTGAATCTAATATAAATATCTTGGAATTGGATATGGGCTTTCCAATTGGAATTCTTTGTAAACTTCCATCCTGAGACTTTACAGAATATACACTTGCACAAACAGAAAATTCAGTGGGACCATATGCATTGAAAACATTCATCGATTCAGCGTAATATGCAAGTTCTTCGACAGGAGCAGCTTCTCCAGCCGTGACCAATACTCTGACACTGTGCAGTGAATCTTTATTCAAAGCGCGAAGAAAACTTGTTGGTAATGTGACAACAGTAGATTGAGAAAGTTGTATAAATTCAAGAAAATTATCTTTTGATTCAATGGAATTTTTAGATGGCAATATTATAGAAGCACCTGCGAATAGGGCCATGAACATATTGGCCAAAGATGCATCGAAAGAGGGTGAAGCAAATTGCAAAACTCTATCAGACGTATCAATTTTAAATACATCAATTTGATATAAAGACATATTTATAAATCCACCGTGTGGAACAATAACTCCTTTTGGTTCTCCAGTAGATCCGGAGGTAAATATTAAATAAGCAGCATCATTAATCGTTATATTTGGAAATTTAATATCATTAACATACTCACCAATGTATGAATTTTCGTTAATTAAAAAATGCGGAATATTGCAATTTTCAATCAAATCAAAATCCGATGAAGAAACTAATAAGATCAAATTAGAGCGAGCCTTTTTAATTAGGCCGGCAATCCTTCCCTTGGGATTGGCAGGATCAATGGGTACATAAATAGCACCTGCCCGCATGATTGCCAACATGCACACGACCGATTCAATATTGCGATGTGCAATAACAGTGATCCTGTCACCCAATTCAACACCATAATCCTTCATCAATTTATATGCAAGAAAGTCACTGTATTGGAGAAGATTTTTGTATGTTATTGATGAATGACCCTGCTGAACAGCAAGATTTTGCTCATTTTTATCACAAACTAATTTTAATAAATCTGAAATGGTAAAATTATTTTTAACTGATGATGGACCAACTGAAAATAATTTAATAATTTCCAGCTCACTTTTGGACAATAAATTTAATTTTCCGATGGGGGAATTTGGTGACAACAGAGCAGATTTAGTTAGATTTTCAAAATGGTTTGATAATTTAATGGCCCTATCATAATCAAATAAATCACTGTTGTAATTGATATCTAAAATTATTTGTCCTGCTTCTGTCTGGAAGTGAAAAACCAAATCGTAACGACTAAAATTCCAATTATTTTCTTCTGTAAATTTTTTAATTTCTAATCCATGAAGATTCAAATCAAAAGAGTCAAATGTATCAACCACCACCATCACATCAAATAAAGGCGATCTACTCATGTCCCGCATAAGATTTAATGATTCTACCAATGAATCAAATGGATATTGCTGATGTATCAAAGCCTCCGAGATCGTCGAATTAGATTTTTTTAGGCTGATTTTAAAATTATCTTCTAAATTAAAAGTATCGTTTAAGGCGATAATGTTTACAAAATAACCGATTTGGTTTTCCATTTCATAATGATTTCTTCCAGCAACAGGACTGCCAGTAACAATGTCATTTTGACCACTATAGCGCATTAACAATATTTTAGTTAATGTATTCAAGACAACAAAAAGTGTAACCTTTTCTGTATTTGCAAATTCTCTCAAAAGATCACTGGTTTCTAAAGGCAACACTTTTCTGATCGTCTTCCCATTGAAGGTCTGAACTGCAGGGCGTGATCTGTCCGTTGGTAAATCAAGAGGAACTGGAACATTGTGAAAATGGTTCTGCCAATATGTGGCATCATTCTTACCTTTTTCACTGTTCAAATACTTTTCTTGCCAAGAAGTAATATCTCGCTGTTGAATTCTTAAGGCACTTAAAGTTGGTGAGGTTTTTAATTTCAATGACTCGTATAAATGACTTAACTCGCGTACCATTATGGTCAAAGACCAAACATCACTGATAATATGATGTACATTGAAAATAAGCAAATATCGCTCTAATCCAGTATCATTTTCTTTGGGTAATTTAATCAATGACAATCGAAATAAAGGTCCTGCTGATAAATTAAAATTATATTCAGCATTCAATTTAACCAAATTATTTATTCTAACGTTGTTATTTTCATTGAATTGAATATCGTCAATTTCTAGTTGCCAATTCAATTTGGGCAATACGACTTGTTTAATTACTCCGTTATCATCTTTAAATATTGTTCTCAATGCTTCGTGTCGATCAACAAGAATATCGAAAGCTTCTTTAAAAATTCCCACTTCAAGCTGTCCCGATATGTAATAAGCCATAGGAAGATTGTACGCATCGGGAGCTATTCCCATTTGATGAAGACGCCACAATCTTTTCTGTGAGGGTGACACATCATAACTGTCAGCTTCTGGCAGCTTTTCAATAATTTCGTTAGTTTGTTCTAATTTGACTTTGTCTAATATTTTACCAATGTTACGAATTGTATTGTTCTGAAAAAAATCTCCCAGAGAAATCTCAACATGAAAAGTTTGATAAATTTTCATCAGAAATTTAATTGCACGTAATGAATCCCCCCCAAGTGTGGAGAAACTTGTATCAATACCTACTAATTTAATTCCAAGCAGTTCTGACCATATTGATGCCAAAGATTTTTCAGTTTGTGTTTCTGGTTGATTAAAATCATTATTTTCATAGTAGAGTTCATCAGGTTTAGGAAGTGCTTTTCTATTGACTTTACCGCTTATTGTTTCAGGTATATTTTTCAACAAAATGAACCGTTGCGGATGCATAACAACTGGTAAAAGAGTATCTAGCTGATTTCTAATTTCACTTAATTCTAAGGGCTCTGTTGAATTATCAGAACGAGTATAATAAGCAACTAGCAAAGTACGTTGGTCAGAAAAATAATGCAGTGAACAAGCACAATGATGAATTCCAGGTACGCTTCTTAATGCATTTTCAATCTCAGCATATTCAATTCGTATACCATTAATTTTAATCTGATTATCTTCTCGACCAAGACATTCCACATTTCCATCCTCTAACAGGCGGCCCATATCACCTGTTTTGTAAAGAATATCTTCTGAATTTAAATTTAAGGGATTTTGAATGAATGCTGATGCGGTCAGTTCTGGGTCATTGAGATATCCCAAAGAACGATGAGGCGTACGCAAATAGATTTCACCGATTTCACCAACTGTACATTCGGTACCATCTCGTAAGATAACAACCGATGCGTGTGGTAGGGGTATGCCTATAGGAATAACTTGTTGTAAATTAATAGGAACTTGTTTGATTCTGTAATACAACTTCGCTAAAGTGGTTTCGGAAGGACCATACAAATTAATTAATTCATGATTGGATCCAGCGTTATTTCTCCACTTTTCTATGTCAAACCCAAATAACGGTTCACCTGCAATCAATATGAAACGCATATCTGGAAACGCTGGTAAAGTCGTAGTCGACTCTTGTAATGCGTTCGTCAATAATCTGAGCACGGTAGGGACACAATGCATTAGATTGATTTTATTTTCTTGGAGCCAAGTTACCAGACGATGCGGTTGCATTCTTGTATTTTCATCTGGCCAAAAAAGAGTTCCACCAGCCATCAATGGCACAAGAATATCTCGTAAACTGACATCAAAACTTACTGGCGCTAACCAAGAACTGCGCACCGTAGAGTCCAACTGAAGCGTTTCCAATTCCCAACGAAGGAAATGACTTAATCCACGCTGCTGGCCTAAAATGGCTTTGGGTTGACCAGTTGAGCCCGAAGTAAACATGACATAACAGCCGTCTGCAGGACCAACAGCAATACCTGGATTTCCCTGCTTGGTCTGTTCAAGACATTGATCTAGTGTAATTATTTGAGCAGAACTTGAGATTGAATCTATTACTTTCTGCAAAGCTGGAACATGATTTCGATCAGTAATTAAATATGAACAATCAGCCTTCTTTATGTAGCCTGCAAGACGATCATCTGGTAAATCAGGAGAAAGTGGTAAAAATGCAGCTCCTGCTTTTGCTACACCTAAAAGTGAAGCAACGTAATTATGACCTGATGAAAAAAACAAACCAACAATTGATTGTTTTTTTGATTCTATTCCTGCTTCGATTAATGTATGTGCTATTTGATTGGCTAATTTATTCAGTTTATCATATGTATAACAACCATCAGAACAGACAATGGCATTGCTAGACTCCTGTAAGGTCACTTGGTATTCAAATTGCTCGAAATATACGTTGTATTTCATATTTTACCTCTTTAATATTATGGGTGAATTTTTAAGCTTATTAAAATATACATAATAAATGCTCAATTACCAGCCTTCTTCTTTGACTTCAAATTTTATTTGAGACAAAGTTGGTTTCTCATATTTATTCATGTTAAATGTATCAAGAAAAATATTAAATGTCAGAATAATCATGAGCCAGTCATCTTCAAAAGTCTGATTAATTTCTTGATCATTACTCTCATACCTTTTGATCAAATGATCTACTGTATCGGAATTAAAAAAACCGTCATTTTGAATTCTTTCGGGAGATAGCAATTTCAATATTTTTTGTTTATTTTTAAACAGTAATGCACTGCTGCTTGGCGCAACAAAACTAAACTTTTGTCTGCTAATGATGGAATTGGGCAAATATTTTTTTGCTAACGTTTTTAGTATGAACTTTTCCTGGCCGTCCTTTACCATAACTCGAGGATGAATTTTACGAGCAACATCAATCACAGACGTATCTAGAAATGGATATCGAGCTTCAACACCATTGGCATATGCCATGCGGTCACCATGATCTGCCAACAAATGGTCGGCCATACGCAATTTGAAATCTAGGTAAGAGCGCTTATGAAAATGATGTCGTCCCTGTAACTGATTTAAATTGACAGGAGAATTAGAAAGACAGTCAAAATCTTTGAAATCCTTGTTCAAATGCATGGAATAAATAGCACGTTTGCTTTCAGAAAACGCATGGTATTCTTTTTCATAGAAAAAATCACAATCTCCCCAAAGATGCTTTCTCATCTGGTCTTCCATGATGGAATCAAGTTTTTTATCCGCTTTAAGTCCTTCAGTCCTGTGAACATCAAGGCGGTAACCAACATATCCACCAAAAAGTTCATCCGCGCCTTCACCGGTAAGAATGACTTTAATTCCATTTTGTTTGGCCATCTCTGATAGCATCAAAGAACATGCGTTGTATGACTCGCGCAATGGTGTCTCGGAAAACTTGACCATGTCCAATAGATGTTTTTCAACCTGAACAGGTCCCACAACTACTTCGTGATGAATACTGTTAAGGAGTTTGACCATAACCGATTGATGATTTCTTTCATCAATCCTTGGATCATCGAAAGCAATAGAAAAGCTGTGCCTTGGAACGTTACCCGTTAAATCAGCAACTATCGCGGAGATCAATGAACTGTCAAGTCCTCCGCTTATATAACTTCCTGTAGGTACATCTGCTTGAAGGCGATATTTGATTGATTGACGTAAAGCTGCATCAAGTTCGTCAACACAATCCATAATTGAACGGCTTTCATCCAGTTCTTCAGCCAAAGGATAGTCAAGATCCCAATACGTTTGGCTTTTTGTTTGACCATCACTTTCAATCACCAAAATGGATCCTGCGCTAAGACTCTCAACCCCTTGAAAAAGTGTACAAGGACTTACTGTGCCGGGAAAGGTAAAAACTTGATCAAGTCCCCGCAAATTAACTTTTCTTGGAACTTCTGGGTGTTCTAGGAGTCCCTTGATTTCTGAAGCAAATACAATTCCCTTCTTTATATTCGCGTAAAAAAGTGGTGCAATACCCACATGATCCCGACCTAATAAAAGTCGATTTTTTCTCAAGTCATAAACTGCAAAGGCAAATTGCCCATTGATTTTACGTGCGAAATTATCACCAAAAGACTGGTAAAGCGCCGGTATAAGTTCAGTGTCCGAACGATTGCTAAATTGATGTCCCAGTTGCTGCAATTCACGCCTGAGTTCATCATGGTTATATAATTCACCATTACAGATGCTAACGACCGTTCTGTCATTGCTGAGAACAGGTTGTTGTCCGTTTGCGATATCAATGATTGATAAGCGTCTGAATCCTAATGCAATATTATCTGAAAAATATGATCCTTTTTCATCTGGCCCACGATGATGAAGCGAATTAGCCATAAGTTCCAATGTATTTTGCTGTCCAGTCAGATCCCCACCAAATCCGAATATTCCAACGATGCCACACATTATCAATTCCTAACTTTGCAAAATCCAACGGTCAGACTTCATTTCTAAAATGCTAGAACGAACGGCCTCCACAATAAAGTCAATATCAGCCTCTGAATGTGCAGTCGATAAAAAGCAATTACGTCCTTCCCATACAAATACCCCTTTATTGAGTAAGTGATAATTAAGAATTTCTGTTTCCTGGGAGAAATCAAATCTGAATAATGAACCAAAGTGACTCACACTGATTGGAACGTTCTCAGACTGGAATAAAGCATTCAGTCTATTCACCATACCCAGAGTACGTGCATTCAAAGTTTCTTGCAAACTGGGTCCCTGCTCTTTTAGATGCAGCAGAACTGCTTCAGCGGCTGCCATGGTAAGAGGGTGATTGTTGAATGTACCGGCAACAAAAGCCGTCCTTGAAGCTGGAGTGCTGTCGTTTCCAAATTGCCATTCACCTCCATCCACTGCATCCAAAAATTTACGCTTGCCCGCAACTACACCTATAGGGAGTCCACCGGCAAGAACTTTTCCATAAGTCACTATGTCGGCTATCACACCAAAATGATGTTGTGCACCTCGGGGGTGTAATCTGAATCCCATGATGATTTCATCAAAAACCAAAGCACATGCATTTTCTTCAGTTATTTTTCGCAATGCCTTGAGAAATTCACGAGGTTGAACCTTAGGATCCCTGCTTTGAACGGGCTCAACAAAGACCGCAGCCAATTCACTGGCGTGGGTTCGTATGTAGTCCAGAGCCGTGGCATCTCCGTAACGCAACACAATGGTGTCATCAATCATTTGCTGCGGAGTTCCCTCAGCAACGGGAAGACTGGTAGCTTTTCCATTCAGCATCCAGCCAGTGGCCAGAAAACCGTCAAAGGTTCCATGGTAAGAGTTGGTGAATATGACAATTTTGCTTCGACCTGTCACTGATCGCGCCAATCTTGTTGCAACCATAGTCGCTTCAGAACCTGTGGAGAAGAAAGCAACCCGTTCGACCCCCGTCATTTCACCGATCATCTGGGCAACTCTGGCCGCCTTTGGAGTCTGCGGCCCTAAGGGTGCTCCAAGAGCCATTTCTGATGTAATGGCGTCGTTGACAAATGAAACATTATGTCCAAACAGTGATACTCCAAATCCCATGGTGATATCAACATAGCGATGCCCATCGATATCCCAAATATAGGCTCCCGACGCACGCTCAACATGCAATGGATATGTCAATTCTTTCCATTCTGGACGGAATCCAATGACAGACCTTGGATTGGCATAAACACTTCGGAAATTTTGAGTATGCTCTTTTGAACTTGTGGTCTTTTTATTAAATTCAGTTGCAAGTCTTGAAGCATGACTCTTTTTTTCATTAGACCAATCTTCCTTTTGGGTCTTGATTTTTTTATATAATCCTTTTATTTCATTTGAAGGTGGAGCCATGACTTCGACCTGTGCTTTGATAACGGAATTTGCTGAATCTAACTGCAGTTTCTCAGTGAAGCTATGACTGATATCGCCGCTCATCATTTCCAATTGTTGGCGGAACAACTGGCTCATGGCTTGAACTTGTTGTGTGAGTAGTTCTTCGAGACCTGAACCGACGGGTGCTACGAGAGAATGATTGTTGGCATTAGATATTTTCAACGTATTTGGCGCTACGCCAATGGACTGGATGGAATTGGAAGTTGATGCTGCAGAAGATGTTAGGGGCAACTTGGGTAACAAAGAATGAATCAAAATCAGCAGCTCATTCAATGTTTTACCATCTTGAAAAACTTCGTTCAGTTTGAGGTCGACTTTGAACTCACGGCAAACTGCCATTTGCAGTTGCAGGATGAGAAGTGAATCCATGCCTAACGCAAACCAATTGGTATCTGGCTCTAGTTCACTGGCTTGCAACCCAGATATCTGAGAAATCAAAGCAATTAAATCATTTTTTATATTTTGAGTATTATTCATATTTTGAAAATTGGATGTGACCAGATTTGAATCTGAATTTTGCAATTTGGAATTATCAGTTGATATTAAGGAATTAACCTCGGATAAATTTGAATCAGATATCATCGGCATGGAACCTTGAAACGGATAAAAGGGAGCGGTACCGCGCTTTCCTTGACGGACTGAAAAAATAGAATGCAAATTAAGATTAACACCCATCTCGAAAGCTTTACCCAATGCTGCGTCCAAGGTTGAAAGAGGGTCTGCAGAACCTGAACACGGTAGCCAGATATTGTCTGGTTGGTTCGATAGTCCGATAGGTGCCAGGACAGTTTTAGCGCCTAACTCAAAAATGATCGGATCTAAATCTGAGCATAAATTTTGTAGCGCTTTACCAAATAACACGGGTTCTCGAGCATGTCTTGACCAATAGGTGCTTTGATCCATCTCATGAGTACTTACCAGTGCCCCAGTCACTGTTGAGTAAAGAGGGATTTCATTCTGTTCTAAATTGTTTAAGCTATTTAAACTGTTTTCAAGTGAGTTAAGAATCGGATCCATCATATGAGAATGGAATGCACGGGTCACATCAAGTTGAGTTGCCCGAATACCCATTTCTTTACACTGAACTAAAGCAAGCCCAATAACATCTGGTTCACCCGCAAGGGTCAGTGATGCAGGACCATTAATTGCTGCAATAGTCAGCTTACCTTCCATTAGATCGATTAATTTTTGTGCTTCATGTATGCTGGCTGCTATGGATAACATTGAACCGTCTGCAAGAATTTGCATGAGAGCGCCACGTTGGGCAGCAAACTCCAAAGCCGACTCGAAGGTAAAAACTCCAGCAACTGTTGCTGCGGTAATCTCACCAATAGAATGACCCATCACAGCATCTGGTTTGATTCCCCATGATTTCAACAACTCAGCCATCGCCAAACCAAATGCCACTACCAGAACCTGCGTGTATCGGGTTTGTGCCTGCTCTTCAACTGATGCAGAAAACATCAATTGTGTCAGTGGCAATGGCAAGTGGTTTACCAAGCACTTTTCGGCTCGTAAAATACATTCTTTAAAAATAGGTTCTCTGTCAAAGAGAACTTTGCCCATACCCGGAATTTGTGAGCCTTGTCCGGGAAAGACAAATGCAAGCTTGCGTGGTGATGCAGGTTTCTGGCCCGCATGCTCAATCGGTCGGGTCAATGCTTGCAGCATTGCTGATGGGTTGCATGCAGAAAAGCCTGCTCGGTTTGTAAAAACTGACCTGCCGCGTGCTGCAGTCATGCACAAATCGTTTAAATTTTCTGGTTTTGTTGCCAGTACATGACGATATTCATAAATCAGTTCTTTCAGAGCTTTGTCACTTCGTGCAGACAGCAAAAGTAAACGTGAATCGGCTTTATCCTGCTCGCCAGCTTCTAAATTGTAATTGGCATATGATGGAGAAGATTGCTCTAAAATCAGATGCACGTTTGTGCCACTCATCCCGAATGAACTCAGACCCGCAACTCTCTTTTCATCAGATTGTTTTTGCGGCCAGGGTATACATCCATCACTTACTTTCACTGGAATTGAATCCCACGGCACCATGGGATTGAGACTTTTCACGTGCAAAGATGCTGGAATAACACCATGTTCCATTGCCAAAATCAACTTGGCCAACGAAGCCATGCCAGCAGCGGCTTCTAGATGTGCCACATTACTTTTAACCGAACCAAGCCACAATGGCACGTCAGTCAGCTTTCGGTCAGAGTGAACAGCAGCAAGAGCCATCACCTCTATGGGATCACCCAGCGAGGTACCAGTTCCATGGGCCTCAACATAGTCAACTGCTCTTGGTAAAATTTGAGCATCAGCCAGAGCTTGGCGAACAACTTTCTGCTGGGACACTCCACTGGGAGCTGTCAGTCCGTTGGAAGCGCCGTCATGGTTTAAACCAGTTCCTTTGATCACGGCCAGCACTCTGTCACCGTCAGCCAATGCTTTGTCCAATGACTTCAAAACTACTGCTCCGCCCCCTTCTCCTCGAGCATAACCATCAGCAGAAGCATCAAAGGCCTTGCAATGGCCATCTGGTGATAATGCCCCCATCTGTATTAAACCCGATTGAACTTCGTTATTTAAAATAAGGTTGACCGAAGTAGCCAAGGCCAGCTCACAATCTCCACTTCGCAATGATTTGACTGCCATGTGCACAGCAGCCAAAGACGAAGAGCAAGCGGTGTCGACAGTGAGGTTAGGACCCTCGAGTCCAAAAATATATGACAACCGTCCGGATGCAATACTGATCGCAGAACCAGTCAGTGAATAGGGTCCTAGAGCACCCGATTGACCAGCATTAGATTTCTTTATCAAAGAATCCGTACCACTGATTCCTGTATAAACACCCACAGAAGTGCCCCGTAGACTAGCGGGATCAATGCCAGCATGCTCAAATGCTTCCCAACTCATTGTCAACAATAATCTTTGCCGGGGATCCATGGCCTCTGCTTCGACAGGTGTCAGATTAAAAAATCTGCAATCAAACTGCTCATCACCGCTTAGATAACCACCCCTGAGATTAGCTGTTGAGTTTGTGAAAATTTCAGAACGCCTGTACTCGGGGAGAAATGTTGTGGCATCATGTTCATTGACTAATAATTTCCAAAAATCTTCGAGAGTACCAATTTTTCCAGGTAATCTAACTGCCATGCCTATAATTGCAACATCTGACCCTATTCTTGGAGTGTTCTGTTTTTCGGAAATCTTAGGAAGAATTTGTTGAGTGAGATGAGTTGCAAGTTGATTGATATTGGGGAAATCAAATAGCACTGAAATCTGCAAATTAACATTCAGTGCTCGATTAATTCTTCGAACCAACTCAACAAGCATCAGTGATGTAAAGCCAAGATCTAGCCAAGAAATCTCAAAACGGCTGATGTCTGACCAGTTTTCATTAGGAAAAAATCGTGCAATCTCACGCACCAATGTAGGTTGAATTAAATTGGTATCCGTTAACAACGGTGTCACTGGAATTTTGCTATTTGTTTGACGCACTGTTTGTTGTTCCAGAATCTGTTCGTCAAATTCGCCCATGGAAAACTGTTGAGCAAGTAAAAAGCGTTGTACTTTTCCACTGGTTGTTTTCGGGATCTGTGAGACCTCCAAGCAATAATCCAGTGGCATGCCCATATTAGACACAATGTGGTCTTCAAGAGTCTCAACCAATTCCAAAAAAGAGTGAACTCCTCGCCGTGAGCGAACAAATAATGCCAAGCCCTCTCGATTTTCACCGGGGATGGTTACTGCACAAGCAGCAACCATATTTTGCTCAATCCCATCAATTCCAGATACTATACGTTCGATATCTTGAGGATAGTAATTTATTCCATTTATTATTATAATATCCTTTTTCCGCCCAGTCACAAACAAACGACCGTCTTTGATAAATCCTAAATCCCCAGTATCAAGCCAACCCTCAGGGGAGATTGCAGCACGGGTTGCGTCCACAGCATTGAAATAGCCTTGGGTGATGCTAGGACCTGCAATTTCAATGTTACCTACCCATTCTTCTGACAACACTGCACCATCGTTATCGGTTATACGCAATTCCACCGACAAAGCTGGAAAGCCTAAGTCGCATAATTCGACGCCATCAACAGTGCTTTCAGTCAGCTTGATGCGCATGCCAGGAGTCAGCGAAAGCCTTTCAACCCTGATACTTTGAAGACCCTCGTCCGTAGGAACCATCGTTGCTGTCAGTGTGCCTTCTGCCAGTCCATAACCAGGAAGCATAGAATTTGGAACAAGGCCAAAAGGTTCCAACTTTTTTAGAAATTGCCTTACCAATTCACAAGATATAGGCTCGGCACCATTTGCAATGATTCGCAGCTTGGAGAGATCCCAATTATAATTTGCATTGGTCTTATAACGTTTCAAAAAGTATCGATAAGAATAATCAGGTCCAGCAGTGATGGTAGCTTTGGTATCAGATATTTTTTGCATCCAAATTAATGGATTGCGCACAAACAATTTTGTTGGAATCAGTACGTGCGAAATTCGATAAATAACAGGTAAGATGTGACAGAATATAATTCCAAAATCATGTGTTAGCGGCATCCAGCTCAGTATGGTATCTTGGTGAGAATCAATTTTCATGCCCGATACGAATGCAAATGTATTGGTCAACAGATTGCTGTTGGTGAGCATGACTCCCTTGGGAGTACCAGTAGATCCAGAAGAAAATTGCAGCATAACAATGTCATCATGACTCCAGTTGTTGGGTAACAATGGGCAATTATCATGTTTAGATTCCAAATAATCTGCTACATTCAAAATTCTTTTAAAAGATTCGATTTCGATAGTTGAATCTTTTTTTTCCATAACCAATGATTTAGTTGGAAAAATAATATCATGCAAATTTACATCCGACAAACACCATGGGTCGCCTAATAATTCATGGATGTTCTTTATCTTTTTTTCACCCTCTGAATTTGTGGGTATGGCAACAGGTACTACAATTATTTTTCCAATAATGCACGCCCAAAAAACTGAAGTGGCAATGGTTAGATCGTCAGTAACTAAAATTAACTTATCATCAGATTTAATACCCTTTGTTTGCAAATAAGCTAGCCAATTGAGCGCTAATTCTTTTAATTCATCATAATTTATAAATAAGTCACTGTTACTTGAGTTAACTATGGTGATGCCTTTGTCAGGTGAAGACTGTTCAAGAAATGCATCCGCAAGTGTCTTGTATGGAAAAGAATTAATTTTCATGGTGCAATTTCTTAGATATGTGATCTATTGATCAAAGTTTCATAGATGTCACAAAACCCTCAGTGCAGAATGGTTATTTAATTATTCCGGGAATGAAAATTTCGCTTACTAGATTTCTGCGTTGCACAACTCTAATTTTTGTTGCCGAAATTTTAAGTTTATTTTCAAATCATTATCACCTTTTTCATTTAACACGTGTGACAGAATTTTGAGTTCCTTGATCTGCAAGACTCTTATGCTGACGAGAATTCCAGACGAAGGACAGTCGGATGGCAGTTTAAGCTGTCATCCCTAAAAGCCCCCTTAAACCCGCATGAATGCTAGCTTTCAGGATCATTCCCAACGTTGAAAACTCTCGCATTGATATTCAATGGAGCCCGTTACCTGGGTGTTCTTGAAGCCCTTATGTCTATCTCCAGCGATTTCTTTCGCAACCGCCTCGATCAAACGATCGATCTGCGTCATCCCCTGGCTTTTATGTACAACCGGAGGCCTTGGCAACAAATCGAGGCCTCATTGGCCCACCTCTTTGCCCGTTAGGTTAGCGTAGTCAACAAGATCGGAGACTGGGACGTGTTTGACACAACCGAGGTTATTGCCGATGCTGGCGTCTCCAAGGACGGCCGTCCCCGCTTGCCCACCCGCCTAATGGTCTAGTTCCTATACCTCAAATATGCCTTCAACGAAAGCGGCGAAGACCTCATCCACGCTTGGGAGAGAGACACACTTGGCAATACTTTTTTGGCAATGAGTACTTTGAGCACCGCTGGCCTTGCGAATCCATACAACTGCTCAAGCTCCGCAAAAAGCTGGGCGAAGAAGGTGTTTAAGAACTCTTGGCTCGCACCATTGAAGTGGCCGTTACCTCGAAGCTGATCGCCAATAAAGAGCTCTGCCAATTCGTTGTTGACTCCACCGTGCAAGATAAAGCCATCGCTCACCCTACCGACAGCAAGCTGGTGAAGACCGTTCGCTTGACACTGGTCGAAGCGGCCAAGGCCGAGGTCATCGAGCTCAAGCAAACTCACGCCAAATAAGGCCAACTGCTGGGCTACAAGGCGAGGCATTTCGCCCATGCACGCAAGTCCTGGCACATGCGCCATAAGATCAAACGCCAAATCACCATACTGGGCCGCTTGCACCGCGAAATCACGCGCAAGATGAGCCCTCTGAGCCAAGCCGGGTAAGAAGCTTTGGGCCATAGCATTGGCAAAGCCAAAGAGCTAATCACCCAATCGCGCAGTAAAAAGGCGCAAAACAAACAAGCCAAGCTTTACAGCTGGCACGCACCTTAGGTGGCGTGCATCAGCAAGGGAATGAGCCGCAACCCCTACAAGCTTGGTTTGAAGGTGGGAACTGTAAACACTCTCATAGGCTCCTTGGTCGTAGGCCCCAAGGCATTACCCGGAAATCTGTATGACGGGCACGCGCTAAACGAACAAGTGGAGCAAGAGGGTATCCTGATACAAGCCGCAGACATAAAGCCCGAATCCGCATACGTTGACCTGGGCTATCGAGGCTTGGACAAGGACAACGCAGGAGTAAACATCAAGCACCGCGGTAAGTTCAAGAGCCTGACCGACGAAGAAAAGAAGTCACTCCAACGAAGACAAGCGATTGAGCCAATCATCGGCCACTTGAAAGCGGACCACAGGATGAACCTTTGCCACCTCAAGGGATCAAAAGGTGACAGTTTGCGTGCGGTGCTGTGCGCTGCAGGCTTCAACATTCGCTGGTTGCTGCGCAGGTTCTTGAAAAAGGGCATTGGCCTTTTGGGGCGCCTGCTACAGGCCAGCGGTTTGGGGTACGTTGACCATCAATTGCGAGGGGTTTTTTATCGACAAATCGTCCAGGTCCATCGCAATGCTTTTAGAGCTGGTGTGAAAATGAGTTTTTTTAATGACGACTGAATAAAATTTTTATTTTATTGATGAATTACAATCTCAGATTATTGAAGCAGTCACGCAATTCAATAACCAAATGCAATAAATAATTACATTTGGTAAAAAGATAAAAACCATTCTTATTGGAGACTTTTAATGAATAAAGAATACTTTTTGAGTGGCGTTACTCACCATCGCTTCGCTAAACATTTTTTAGCTGCTTCAGTGATCACTTTAGTTGCCGCCTGCGGAGGGGGTTCATCTGATACTTCCTCTTCACCGCCATCCGTTCTACCTACTGGTTCAATCAAGCAGATTTTTGACGCCACAGTTGACATGGCCGGCTCTCAACCAGCAGCCATGCAAGGTATGAGCGTTGGCCTCCAGACCGACGATGGTCAGACATGGCTTCGTGGTGTAGGTTTCAAAGACAATGCGAAAAAAATACCCACAGATCCTCAATCACAGTATCGTATTGGAAGCCTTACCAAGTCGTTTACTTCGACAGCGATACTTCAACTTGTGGATCAGGGGTTCATCACTTTGGACAAGACTGTGTCGGAAATTCTTCCTGACATGGCCAAGGTTGTTCCCAACGCGTCGGCAATCACTTTGAGAAATTTGCTTGAGATGCGGAGCGGCTTGACCGACTATTTGTGCCAAGAGTCGCTTAACTACCCGGGGCTTGGCGCATCTGTATTTGACGAGTGGTTCGAATCCATAAGTTACGGTGAAGATGCCAGCTATACCCCTGCAAAACTGGTCCAAGCATCGGTTCAGCAAAAATACATGTGCGGCCTTCAAACTCCCCAGCCACCCCGCGGCGATTTTGATTACGCAAACGTCAACTATGTTTTAGCTGCGATGATGGCCGAAAAAGCATCGTGCTCCTCATCGAAGGGATGTCAAAAGATAGAGTCCCTTATCAACGATGGAATCATTAAAAAGCTTGGCATGACTCGAACAACGTTCGTAACCGACAGTAAGTTCAGTACATCAAATTTTGCTCAAGCTTCTGCCTCTGGCGTTGATGTAACCTTCATTGGTCCCAAGGTACCGTGGGCCGCAGGCGCAATCATTTCCGTACCTGAAGAGGAGCTCTTATGGGGTCGAGAACTTGCTTTGAACAGCAGTAAATTACTCAGCGATTCTTCGCATCAGTTGCGTAAGACCGTTAAACCTGGCGGCTTGATGGGAAATATCCCGACAAGTTACGGCATGGGGACTTACAACCTTGTTTCATCTGGTACGGGTACAACGGACCTTTTTGGACATAGCGGATCCATTGCAACGTGGACTACATCTGTTTTTTACAGTCCATCTTTGAAAATGGGTTTCTCAATCAATATGACCAACAGTGGGAGCACTGCATCATGGTTCCCAACGTATGGGGCTGGTTCAGCCTACAACGGGGTTCTCAAGTCAAAGTTCAATCCACAGACCATGCTTTGGAGCCTGGAGCGCAACATTCGTCTTGCCGTTGAAAATTCAGGTAATTGTTCTACCCTTGGTCCGACTGTTGGCAACGGCGCTGGCGGAAATTGTTCTGGCGACAGTGTTCGAACCTCCGCATTGAATGTTGCTGGTAGCGCTCTTGTGATCAACCCATCGGGCAAAACTTTCACCCAAGCCAATATCGTCACCGCCACGAACGCCAATTCTTGGACGGGATTTGACGCAGCAATCCAGAACAGCCCTGTTGACCGCCCATCTTTATCCTTCTTTGGCAACAGCCTGACTGGGGTCACCATTGGGGACTCTGGCAAGGTGACCCTGTCAAACCCTTCAGTCGTCGAATCAACTGGTGTGGGTTCTGCCGGATTCACTTTGACAGGAAATGGCAGCGAACTCACCCTTGGCGGTAAAGTACTTTCTATGGGTGCCAACACAGTGGCTGTTCAGGTCATGAACAGTGCGGTGTCCAGCAAGGTCAACGTCTCCAATACTGCCAATATTCAGGGCGACATCGTTCTGTCTGGCGATGTCACAGTTCAAATCGACGGTCAGGTGGATGGCAAAGTGGTGATCAATGGCACCAAGGTCAAACTCCTGGGTTCAGGCAAGATCACGGGATGCATTCAGTATGCAACTGGGGCCACTCTTGCAGCAGGATCCATGACCACAGCATTAACTTGTCCAGATGTTCAAGTCAAAGCGAATGCTGTTAAGCCGTCAAGGAAAACTTCACCACAACTCTGGTTTTACTGACACATGACAGCAGCAACTTTTGAGACAGGGCTGGTCAATGCCTTGCAGCCGGTGCGTTTTCACGCACTGGCGATAGCGCTTTACCAGTTTTTCGAAACAGGTTTATTCACTTATTTAAAGGAAAAGCCCTGCACCAGTTTAGCCACCGTGTCGGCAGATCTGGAGATGGACAGTTGGCGACTTGAAGCCTTTGTCTTGTATCTTCGCAATGAGGGTTATGTGGAGTTAGATGAGAACAGCCGCGTCAGCCTCAGCCAGACTGCCATTGACTTAGAGCCATTTCGTCCTTGGTACACCATGATGATTGGAGGCTACACACCCACCTGGATGGGTATGGGCAAAGCCCTTATGGCCAAATCTGGTCCTGCACCCAGGGATTTGAGGCAAGTCGGCGTTGGCAGTTGTGGGATTTCGAACTACGATGCCATTCCACTCACGCGTCGTCTGATGGCGTTGTCACCCACTGCTTGTACTCGCCTGCTGGATCTCGGTTGTGGGAACGGCATGTATTTGGTTTATTTCTGCTTGGCTTTGGAAGGTTTGGAGCATGCTTGGGGTATCGAGCCCAGTGCTGAAAGTTGTGAAGATGCCCGTAAGCTGGTCACACAGCATGGGCTTGATGATCGCGTTTCAATTATTCACGGCACAGCTGCAAGCGCACTGAAAGTAGATAACGAACTGTCACCCAACTTTGCAGTCATTGGGTTTGTACTCCATGAGATTCTGGGGCAAGCTGGGCGTCAGGGTGTTGTAGATTTTCTCAAAGGGCTCGTCGGTCGTTTCCCTGAGTTATCCTTGGTGGTCATTGAGGTTGATGGGAAACTGGCAGACATCAAACACATGGGTGATGGCCTTGGATTGGCCTATTACAACCCCTATTCGACACTGCACCCATTTACTTTGCAGAAACTAGAAAGTCCTTCATTTTGGGAAGCAGTATTTCATGATGCTGGCCTGAAGATTCTTGCTTGCTTGACTACGGATACAAACGTTGATTCAACGGGTTTGGAAATAGGTTATCTTTTGCGCTGCGCTGACTGACCGGGATTGACAATGCTTGCCCCGTCAGATCGAAAACAGAGATTTCCAACTCTCGCGCTTGACCAAGTCATATTCGAGCTGGGTAAGTGGTCAGACCAAGAAAAACCATTGGTCAATTTTGCACCGGGGCAATCTTCATTTAATGTTTGGAAAGCATTAGGTGAAGAGCCGCCGCCGATACCGATAGAGAGAGTCTTGCGTTACGGGGATCTGAGCGGTTCTCTCAAGCTGCGTGAGTTGATCAGTCAAGAGTTAAGCAACCGATCAGGTGTGACCATCGATCCCTCGCAGGTTTGCATCACCAATGGAGGCACTGAGGCCATCATGCTGGCTTTGCAACTCCTGATGCGCACGGGCGATGCGCTGTTGACAAGCCAAACTTGTTACCCTGGCTACCGGCATCTTCATCATTTTTTTGGCGCTTCCAGATTCAGCATACCTTTGCGAAAGGATTTCGTCGTCGATCTGAACGCCATCAAACAGTTGAACACTGATAAGGGCCGGGTATTGTTGGTTAACTCTCCCTGCAATCCATTCGGTACAGTCATGACATCCGAAGAATTGTTTGCATTATCCGAATTGCAAATACCAATTATTTTTGATGAAGTTTATCAGCCCTTAGGGCTGGGCAGAGTTCCGGTAGCCAGTGCTTTGCGCTTCACTGACCGCCATTTCGTCGTCGGCAGTTTTGCTAAGTCTCTGGCAGTGCCCGGTCTTAGGCTTGGCTTCCTTGTTAGCCCTCCGCATTTTGCGAATGAAATCGTCAACATAAAAGCCCTGGTCAGTGTTTCCTCAAGCAATGCAGGACAGCATGTTTTAGAGCACCTCTTGATGCATTGGAAAGAGTTGGAAAACTTGCACCGAGAATACCTTCAAAGTCATCACGACTTGTTCATAGATGTTTGTAGCGGGTTGGGTCTTGTCTTAATGAGAAAACCAGAGGCTGGACTTTTTGCAACGTTGAAGCTTCCGGCTGATATGGGTTTAGATTCATTGTCTGTTGCGCTTGCGCTGGCAGAGCAACATGGCATCGGCGTGGTGCCATCCACAGATTTTCAGGAAGAAGGCCCCGCCTTTCTCCGACTGAATTTCTCTGTCCCCCGAGAGCAAATTGAGCCTGGCCTTGTACGTCTAAAAAGTGCACTACAAACCATGGCTTAATTCTGACAACCTGCAAAATTGGAATTTGCACTTGATCTTTCATTAGAGTGATCTGAGACTGTATTCATCTCCTGATCCAACGAAAGAGTACAAGATTGAAGAATGGAAACCTTGTGACAAACTCCTCTTTTCCTCGCAAAACTATCACAACTCCAGTTGCAAAGTTAATGAAGGCTCAATTGGAGGCCATGTCCAGTGTTTTTGAGCTACAACTTAAATTTTTGAGCAACCGGAACAATCACTTGAATCCACCGATTCAAGAGAACCCTTACCCTGCTACAGCAGATACAGCAACTTACAGCGCCGTACCAACATCAAACTCTTTGGTAGATTCCGGTGGTTCTCTCAAGACTGCTTTGCCGACTGCTACCGCTTTCGAATGTTCCCGTGGCCAACGAGAGTTGCTGGCCTTGATTGAATCTAACCCTGAGGCATCCAACGCCTATTGTGAAACGGTTGCTCTTGAGCTCCATGGTGAATTGAACGAAACAGCATTTGCACATGCTTGGCAATTACTTCAAAGCAGGCATGACGGCTTGAAATTGCGAGTCAAACCCAATGGTGACTTCACAATTGAGTTCCCACCGGGAGACTTGGAAATCACAGATGCCAATCCTGTCGACACCGATATCAGAGAGTGCATTGCATCCTCATTGGAAAGACCGCTTGGGCCCTATGACTCGCCACTGGTGCGTACACAATTGCTCCGGATAGCACCTGATCGCTGGTTGTTGATCTTGACGGCCCATCACCTACTGGCTGATGGATGGTCAATGGGTTTAGTGTTGTCTGAATGGGCAGATATCTACAATAAATTGCGTTTGGGTCTACAACCCGATCTTCCTGAAGCGTCGCAGTGGCATGAATTCGCAAATTGGTTTTCCAATTTAGCTCAACCTCATGACAGCGAACTCCCAATTGATAGTCATCTAACGCCGCCCCCACCTCTCATTTTTCCTCACTCCTCACCACTGAGTGGTTTCCGTGGGTCACGAATTCATTTAAAAAATCCTTTGTTAACAAATGATTTTGAATCCCAAGTAAATGCCAGTGAAAGAAAAATACCAGATATATCCAAAGAGAATATCATGGTCGCAGCGCGTCGTTGTGGACGCTTACTCGGTGTTTCTCACATTACAGTTTTACTGTCGGCCTATGCCGTATTCCTGGCACGTCTGAGTAACCAAACTCGTCTAGGCATTGGAGTTCCCATTGCGGGTCACGGACTTGCAGGACTGCCATTGATGGTTGGAATGGCCTCAGTGACCATGCCATTGGACATAGAGTTTGAAAACAAGATGACATTTCGCCAAGCCGTGCAGGTCATACAAGATGAACTTGCTCGGTCTCGACAGAATGCACATCAACTGTTCATGTCCGAAAGTGCAATTGGATTTCCCGTCACCGCGCTTTTTAATATAGACCCCGGATTACAGTTGAGTTTCAGCGGCTTGAGCACCGTGCCTCAGCCATTGCCTTTGAATTACGTTAAGACCGGCTTGTTCTTCAATCTGCTTGAGTTCAGCGGAAATGTTTTGCTCGACTTCGATTGCCACAAATCTATAGCGGATGAGCCCACAGCGAACAGATGGCTTCAAGGCTTGCTCCACCTCATTGGACATTCCTGCTCTGTCCCTGACGAATATATTGGAAACCTGTCGATGGGCCCGTTGCAATCGCGCCCAAACGATCCAGAGTTGAAACTTGTTGATATTTTTGGCGGAGTAGCCGCTGAAGGTGTTCCAGCTCAATTGATGAGGGTTGACGATCAGGGCTTATGGACAGAAACAGGACAGATTGCCAATGCGGATGAGACTTGCTGTGTCCATATTCTTGGTCAGCAAGACTGCTACTTGCGAATCCGTGATGGTTGGATTGACCTTGCTGCAATTGATACGGCTCTTGAAGTGTTCGAAGAAGTAGAACATTCTGTAACCGTCATTGATGATGGCAAGCTGACTGTCTTCGTTTATCCAGCGGCCGACACCCATCCAGACTTTTCGGGTATTCATCGACAACTTTCTGGCCGTCTAACAGCCCTATCGCTCCCGCATTCTTATGTATTGGCGTCTGAGCCGATCCGCGATGAAACTGGTGCTGTGTTTGAAGATCGGTTAAAAAATACCGATTGGCCCCGATTCAACGCAAAAGTAAAAATTCCACCTCGCGACAATTTGGAAATCCGAATTGCAGCGATCTGGCAGCAAGTATTAGGGCTGTCCGAGTCGCCTGGTGTGACAGATGACTTTTTCTCTTCGGGAGGTCACAGCTTAAAAGCGGTCGTACTGACCAATCGGATAGCGAACTCAGAAGGCAGGTCCATTCGACTTGCCGATTTTTTCCGAGTTCCGACCATTTCGGGTCTTGCCGAACTTTTACGGTCTGCAACAGAAGTAGAGCCCATCGCCGTTTTGCCCAAACAAGAGCGCGGCCAACCCTCTCATGCGCAAGCAAGAATGTGGCTTCTGGATCAGTTTGAGGAAGACCTCAGTGCCTACAACATGGGCTTCATCCTGAAGCGAGCAAAGCCACTGCATGAAGATAAAGTTCGCCAGGCTCTGCAGGAACTGACCAACAGGCATGAGTCTCTTCGGAGTGCGATCCAGGAGACCCAGGGCACACTCACGATCGTCACTTCGGACAATTTAAGTCCCCTGTTGGAATTGCATGACCTGCGAGGAAGAGTTGTCTCTCATCTATCGCTTCAAGAGATGGCGCTTCGATTCGTTAACGTGAGAGTTGAACTTTCGCGTGCACCTTTATGGCAAGTTGCCTTGGTGCTGACGGACGAAGGCGGATCGTTGATCGTTTCAATGCACCATTCAATTGGAGACAATTGGTCGATCACGGTCTGGATGCGTGATTTCTTGGCTCTCTTGGATGCGGCCGAACTTGATTCAAACGAACCATTGTTCTTGCCTCTTCTGCCAATACAGTATGCGGACTACGCAGCATGGCACCACCAAAGAACGGAAAATTCACAAATTCTTCTGGACTTCTGGCGTAACGAACTCGCTAATTTGCCTGAAAAATTACTTTTGCCCAGTTGCAGGCCACGAACACGAGAATCGTTCGCTGACATGTCCGGGCATACTTCAAAGCGCATTATTTCTCCTGCTGGACATGCGGCCTTCAGAAGCCTTTGCAGAGAACGAGGTGTTACCGGCTTTGAAGTACTCACCGCAGCGTGGCGTCTTTGGTTATGGGGTTGCACTGGAGCCCGTGATGTTGTGATGGGGACTGTGCATGCGGGCAGAGATCATCCTGCCTTGGCTGACCAGATTGGCTTATTCGTCAACACCATCCCTTTAAGGATTCAATTAGACCCGCGGTCATCTTTTTTAGAGCTCATCGATACCGTGCGGCAGCAAGCAGTAGCCGCATTCGATCATGCGGAGATGCCTTTCAACAGAATAGTTGAGCATCTTCAAGTACCTCGCGAGGGGGGCGGTAATCCGTTATTTGAAGTTCTTATTGCACATGATGACTTGTACGATTTCGAAACCACCTTGAATCGTGCAGGATGGACCGCTGAAGAAGTCGAATTGCCGGTGAGTCCTTTTGAACTTATCTTGACGGGATCAGAGGACGCCGCCGGTATGGCGCTGCGGTTGCAATACCGAACAGCACTTTGGGACGAGAATCAAATTGGGCTATGGCTTCAAGAGATTGAGTCTCTTTTAGAACGTGTCTGCAACCAGCCTCATCGGGCACTGGATTTCCTGGTGCTTCCTGAAAAATTGCTGATCCCCCGAGCTACCCTGAGCGCGGTACAGCATTTTGAACAATGGCGCCACAAACAACCCCAAGCACCTTGCGTGCTCGGAGAGACCGTACGTTCGTATCAGGACGTTGGGGCGGCGGCTGACGCATTGAGTTGCAGACTGATGGCTTCAGGTGCTGTTCCCCAAGAAGTCGTCGCAGTTTTAGTCGAGCGCAGTTGGGATCTTCCAGTCTCAGTATTGGGAATTATGAAGGCACGCGCTGGTTTCGTGCTGCTTGACCCTGCCCACCCGATCGAGCGACTGGCCTTCATAGTCCGTGATGCAGGTTGCCGAAGTGTCGTTCATTCAGACGGCCTTTCAGATCTGGCAAAAAGTCTTGTCGCGAGTTTTTCCGAAACGACTCAAGGTCTCGCCGTCACGCCAGAACCCTTAAAAATGCTGACGGTTCATCAGGCCGGAACCGAGCTTTTTGAAGTTCCCAGTGATCTGTCCATGAGGCGGGACGACCTCGCATATTTGATCTACACATCCGGCTCCACCGGCGAACCCAAAGGTGTACTTGTCGACCATGGGGCTCTGTCAAATCACCTTGCGGGCATCACTCCGCTGTCCCTTTGGACCTCAAACGACAGAAGTCTGTTGTTTGCGACTGTGGCCGTGGATGCCGTGATTGAGCAACTGATGCTTCCACTGGTCAATGGTGCATCATTTTGCATATTAGACTCAGAAAGATACTCACCAAAAGCTTTCGTAGAAACTTGGCAGCATTGGAATGCTACGATTATTGACGTCCCGCCAGTCTTCTGGGGCGACTTGATTAACTGGTGTATTAAAAATCCCATGGGTATTGAGTGTCTTTCAATCAAGACACTGATGACGGGTGGTGAAGAAATGACGCCACAAAGGGTCAAAGGCTGGTACGACTTGCCGTTTTACTGCGGACAAATACTCAACCTTTTTGGCCCAACCGAAACCACCTGTTCACCGATCATTGCCAGGATTGCGCCGCACCATAGCAGTCGCAACAGAATTCCTATTGGGTTTCCAATTGGGGGGCGGCGCATTAGGGTATTGAATGGTGAAGGACAAGAAGTCGCTATCGGAGAGGAGGGTGAGCTGTTAATTGGGAACGAGAGTGTGGCCCAAGGTTATCTCAACCAACCTGCGCTCACCGCTGAACGCTTTGTGACAGATGAGCATTCAACAAGGTGGTACCGAACGGGTGACCTGGTAAAACAAAGACCTGACGGAGAACTTGAATATATTGGACGAATTGACAGGCAGTTTAAAGTACGTGGATTTCGGATTGAACCAGGCGAGATTGAAGAAACTTTGCGGCGGTGTGAGGGCGTCCAAGATACGGCTGTAACCTTTGAAACAAACGATGAAGGCGGCGAACTACTGGCCTGGTTGGTCATATTGCCTGGTTTCGCGCCAACACGTTCTGGCATCTTGAGACATCTCAGTGAATCTCTTCCTTCACACATGATTCCCAAGAGATTTAAGTGCATCAACCATTTACCACTGTCCCGGACCGAAAAGCTTGATCGTCAAGCACTTCTTCAAATGAAGAGTTACGACCTCTGGGACGACAAAGCAGATTCAAATACTGAAGAATCTGCCGATTCATTAGAGAAATTTTGCCAAATTATGGCTGCGGTTGTGGACGTGCCATCGGTGAATGCAACCGACAACTTCTTTACAGTCGGTGGGCACAGTTTAAAAGCCATAGAGTTGGTTGCTCGGGTGCGTGAAAACTTTGGCGTGGAAATACGTATCAAAGATGTGTTCAACGCAGTCACAGTGGCCGAGTTGTTCGAAATAACGAGAGCCCTAAAGCACCTGGTAGCTCAGCCAATTAAACCGGTCTCCCGTGATTTACCTTTACCCGCTTCAGCGGGCCAAACCAGGCTATGGTTGCTTCAGTCTCAAAACCCCAGCTCTGTGGCATTCAACATGGTCGCCGGCTTCGTCATAGATGACCAATTGAATTTGATGGCTTTACAAACCGCTTACCACGGCGTGTTGGCCCGACACGAGGTGCTTCGCACCCGCTTGGTGATGAAAGCCGGTCAATTAACGCAAGTCATCAAAGATTCAATTGAATCGCAACCCATTTTGATTGAAGAATGGGATCACGCTTGCATGAATGCCGGTATTCAAATAAATACTGATGGTGAAAGCGATCAGCCCGATCATTTAGATCGCGTGCATCGAGAAATTGGTGTGCACCTGAACCATGTGTTCAGTGAGGAACTTAACCGGCCTTTCAGTCTCACATCCGAGGCCCCGATTCGACTTCGATTAATTCAATCTACTATTGGTTTTGGACTGGTCATCAATATCCATCACGCCGCATTCGATGGTTGGTCTGCCACCGTGATGCTAGACGATCTGGCAGCCCTTTATCGAACCGCCTGCAAGGGAGAAGCTGGCCAAAACATGGCCAAGAGTGGTCATACTGCAGACGGCACTCTCAAACCCCTGTCTATTCAATATGCTGACTATTCATCCTGGCAGCAGACCCTTATTCCTTCTTCACACAGGGAATTCTGGCTTGCACAATTTGAAACTGAGACACTGCCAGAATTAAGATTGTCAGTCGACCACCCACGCCCAGACAGCCCAAGTGGTCAGGGTGCCATTGTGACTGGCACACTCAGTCAGTCGAGCGCCCAAAAATTAAGGGATTTGGCAATCCAAGAAGGAGTCACGCTGTTCGGAGTGCTTTTGACTTTGACAGTCGTTCATCTGTACGTTCAATCGGGACAAACTGACTTCATAGTTGGAACTGCAGTTGCAGGCAGGGATTATCCTGAGTTAGAAGGGCAGATTGGCTTTTATGTCAACATGCTGCCATTGCGATGCCATATCAACCCAGCTCAACCCTTTCATCAACAAGTACGTCAATTTGGCCAGTTGGCGCGCCAAGCGCTGCTGCATCAGGATTATCCTTTTGATGCCTTGGTATATGAAGTGGCACACAAGCCATCTGCTGGACGACAACCATTTTTTGATGTGGTTCTTAATATGCAGAACTTTAAGCCAATGCAACTGGAGTTAGAAGGCACTAGAACCAGATTATTGAAAGACAGAAGCGTCAGTTCCAAGTATGACCTCATGTACATGATTGATGACTTAGAATCTTTGGATTTGTATCTTGAGTACGCAAGCGACCTCTTTGAACCGTTAACGGCTCAGACATTGGCCGATGAATTTCTATCCATTGCGACTGCCTTTGCCATGGAACCTGCCAAGACGATCAACGATTTGTTGATTCCATGGCGCAAGAAAATAACAGATAAGAATATAGTGAAAGAAATTTCAGTTTTAAAGCAAACAGATTGGTAACATTAGAAGATATAACCTTTTTAAATTTTATTAAATCATTACGGATAATTCAAATTAATTTTAAATTCCGCATTGATTATTGAAATTTGCATTCCACCCCCCACCCAAGTTAAAAAGTTTTTTATTTTACACTTAAATCTACAATTCAATAAATAACTGAGTTATAAAAAATGTATAATAAAGAAAATATTGAAAACATATATCCCCTAACTTCTTTTCAAGAAGGCCTTTTATTTCATGAGTTGTTAGAAAAAAACACGCTGAAAGATGAGCCACACGCTTATTTTCAGCAGATGACTTTCAAAATTAATGGACCACTTGATAAAGAATTATTTGATAAATCATGGCAATTACTTATTGATAGACATGATATTTTCAGAACCAGTTTTCCCAGAAGTACAAAAGATCGACCACTACAAATTGTTTTTAAAAAACTTATCATAAGTGTCGAACATAGCCAATTAATAATAGAAGATAAGAATATTCAAAGAGCAGAAATAAATACACTATGCTCTAAATTGAGAGAAAAACCATTAGATCTTGAGCGCCCTCCTTTGATGAGAATAAATTGTATTCAATTAGACAACACCAATACAGAATTTTATATTATTTGGGATTTCCATCACATTTTGATGGACGGCTCGTGCATTGGCTTGGTTCAAAATGAACTGTCATCTATATACAATAAATTGAGAGAGAAAAGAATATTTCACATTAAACCACCCGTTCAATTTGGTGATTTTATCAAATATTCTTCAAATAAAAATAATAATTCTCAAATAAAATTTTGGCTTAAATATCTAGATGGTTACACGTCTTCTATCAGTTTACCAGGCCAGCGCCAGAATATGCAGATGGGTGCCCGTCAACCCTGTTGTCAATCGCTAAGACTTGATTCTCAATTGACCCATCGATTGCATGTACTGGCCTCAGAAATGCATTGCACTTTGAGTGACCTGACACAGACCATATGGGGAATATTTCTTGGTAAGCAAAATTTATGTCAAGACGTAGTTTTTGGAAGTATCACTTCAACACGAAATCCTGAATTAATTGGCATAGAAACCATGGTTGGGCCATGTATCAACATGCTGCCTTTGCGTGTCAGATACACTGCAGGTGAATCCCTTCGCAGTATGTTAAAAACCATTTCAAAGAGCAGAATAGATTGGAATGAAAATATTAATTGCGCAATTTCTGATATAAACAATGCTGCCAAATTAAGTCGTAATTTTATAAGTCATTTTTTTGTATTTGAAAACTACCCTCTCGAAGATAAATTTAAAACAGAAAGTCAAGGATTTGCACCTGAAATAACAGTCAGCAATGTCAATATTTTCATGGTAAGTAACTATGATTTTTTTGTAAGAGCCACACCTGGCACTGAACTTTTATTTGAATTTGAGTTTGATGGCAGGAAATTTGACGAGTCATCAATCGAAGCGCTTTATTTAAGATTTCTAAACATGATTGAAAGATTGGTTAATCAACCAGATTTTCCAATCGATCAACTCTCACTGGCGACCCAAGAAGAAACAAGCTTTGTGATCAGTCAATTGAGTCAGGGTCCGACCCGTCATGTTCTTGGTTCTTCAGTACGTTCAATTCGCGAGTCTTTACTCGTTCACTTTCCAAATGCGCTTGCTGTAAGGTTGGGAGATGGACGCAGTTTTACCCATGCTGAGCTTCAACAAAATGCTGTTCGAATTGCACTTTATTTGCATTTCGAATTGAACTTAAAATCTGGTGATGTGGTTGCCATATGGGCTAATCCAGACGAGCATATGGTGTTCAGCGTTCTTGCTTGCCTCATGGTGGGTATAACATTTTTACCGATTGAGCCTTCAACCCCAGTTAAAAGGGTTGAACAAGTGCTGATGGACAGTGAAGCCAAAGTCATGTTGGCCAGTTCAAATCACTCTCCAAATGGTATTTTATGTTTGAGAACTATTCTGGTCGATTCCATCGTACACCGTACCCATTTAAGTGATGCATCAGATTGGGCTCTAGTACCAGAACCAGATGTCAGTGCTTCAGCTTATCTTATTTACACCTCAGGCACTACAGGTGTACCCAAAGGCGTGGAGGTTAATGTTTCATCACTCCTGAACTATCTGGGCTGGCTGCATCGGGACTTAAAGATAGACGAGACTTCATCGACTGCATTACTTACATCGGCAGCTTATGATCTTGGCTATACTTCACTTTTTGGTGCATTAATTTTGGGTGGCTGTGTTAGTTTATTTGATGAACAGTCTCGCAGAAATCCAGAATATGTATTGAAAAGACTGGCAAATGAGTCGGTCAGCTTTCTCAAGTTGACACCCTCTTACTTGTCCATGCTACTTGAATCTGATGGTACTTCACAATTTTCCAACATCAAATCCTTAAAACTAATGATATTGGGTGGTGAGCCGCAAAATTTTCATGAATTACAAAAACTTAAAAATCAGCTTCCTAATTTAGTTGTTTTTAATCACTATGGTCCAACGGAAGCCACCATTGGATGTGTCGCTGGAAGTCTTGAGGATATTATATTTTCCGATAATCCTTATCAACGCATTGGACGTCCTATTGCCGGTGCCAAAATTTTCATTTGTGACGATCATTTTAAGCCATTGCCTCCAGGAGTCCCTGGTGAACTGATGATTGGTGGTTTAACCCTTGCCAAAGGCTACCGCAAGGCTCTTGCAGAGACCAGTCGCAGTTTTATCGAGTTGGACTGGTTGCCTGGTGAACGTTTATACCGCTCTGGAGATGTTGCACAATGGAATAAAAATGGAGATATTCATTTTCTTGGACGAAAAGACAATCAAGTCAAAATTATGGGTTATCGGGTATCTTTGGACTGGATAGAGTTGAACATTCGCCAACTTGATATTGTCCAAGATGTATGTGTTTGCTTTGAAAAGAATACACAAAAAAACAGTGAGTTGGTCGCTTATTTCACCCTTGATCCAAAGGGAATTCAGATTACCCAATCCTTTTTGCGTCATGCGCTTAAAAAAGAATTGCCTATAACCTTAATACCGAATCGTTTTATTCATGTGGTTGAATTACCACTTACGGCTAATGGCAAAGTAGATCGGATTGCACTTGCTCAATTCGATTCTGTTCAAAAGGAACATGAATTCTCGAAACCAGAGAATGAATCAGAATCCAACATACTAGATATATGGAAGGAAACTTTGCATTTAGATGAAATTGGAATGGATGACAATTTCTTCGAACTTGGAGGGCACAGCATCAAAGCCATTTTGTTGGTCAGTAAACTACGAAAATTACTCGGAAGAGAAGTGGCTTTGCAATTGATCTTTGAATTTCCTACCCCAAGATCGTTGACTCAAGCTTTGAATCAAGAGCCAACTGAACGTCACCTGCCATCTGATGTGTTGCAATTCCGTCATGATGAAAGTGCCTCAGAACGTGTAACTTTTATCATGCCAACTGTGGTGGGTACTTCAATGTCTTTTTCGCCTCTCACAAGAGTGCTGAAAGGCCACCATTGGTGTTTTGGTTTGCAGAGTCCTGGCTTCATTGAAGGTACGACAAAGGTGGCAAGCTTAAAGGCATTGTCCTTGCACTTCTGTAAATCAATCATTCATTGTTCAAACGGAAAACCAGTCAATCTGGTAGGTTGGTCATTTGGAGCACATTTGGCTTATGAGACAGCTAAACACCTTGAGTCATCGGGTATAGAAACAAGGGTTATTCTGATTGATGCAGCAGTAGACGGAATTAAAAGATCTATGTTTCTTCAAGAAGAAAATCACAATAATTCTTCGGAAGTTTTCATTGACATGCAGGACTTGACTTTGATAAACACATTGTCCAAGCAAGATTCAGATAGGATAGTTGCATTGACAGAACACCACTATCGCTTATTCGCTCATCACACAACAACAGGTACCATCAAGTCAGATCTAATCGTTATTGAAGCCATGCAAGGTGATGGACAAGCAGACATGAAAACTTTTGAGAATTTTACCAGCGGAGATTTTAGATATTACTCAACACCTGGAAATCACTTCTCGATCTTTGAAGGAGAAAACCTATTAATTCTAGGAGATATTTTGTCAAGTGAATTACATTAGCCAGCCACTTTATCAATATAAATACTGTGAATAATAATTTTATTTTAAACAACAAGAAGTTTTGAGCAATATTTATGCAATTTATTTTTGTGGCTTTCCATTTTTTATTTCCTCATTCCCAGTATTTAATATCAATGGAAGACCTGAATTACCAGCGCCAATGACTACGACTTTGGCATTATTTGATTGGCTCAATGCTAAAGTAGCTTCAATACCGCGCCACTTAAGGTATGAATCTGATAGTCCGTTATTAACAATTTCTTGGAATCCACGTATCCCAAGTGCCTCGGTACGTTTCCGTTCAACTTCTTTTTGTTCAGATACATTTCTATAATTATACTCTTCCACTAATGCTCTAGCAGTATTTTTACGCACATAAGCATCTTGTACAGCCTGTGGAAAGCGAACTTCTTTAATCAAAACTTTTTCAAGTATCACCCAATTTTTATTAGGTAGATTTAAGAATTCAGGAATATGTTGTAACGCTGCAAGTTCAGATAATGCTTCAGCTGATTTCAAATCAACACTTTTTTCAAAATTGATTCTTTCAGAGGAGTGTAAATCTTCAGAACGGTAAGCTGCAATTTGATTACGAACCATAGCAGTCACAACACGGCCAATTATTTTCTCACCATAATCTGGACCAATTGTTTTATGCACTATACCTGCAGCTTCTGGGACTAGATTATAAGTCCATGTCATTTCAACATCAACACTGAGTCCATCAGCACTCAATGTATGTATACTGGCCTCACCAATTTGAGCCCGAGTGTCGTATAAAAAAATCTGATTCCAAGGCATTATGAAAGCTATGCCTTCACTAAGAGGATTTCCAATTTGTGTTCCATTTTGGAAACGACGCCATTCAACACCTACATTTCCAGAGGGAATAGTTTTTACCAAATTAGGTAAAATAAATGCAAATGCAAGTACGAATGACAAGCCAACAAACCATAAGTCAGACCTCCAAGCAAGATATTGTCGCTGTAGGTGTTTGATAAAGTTAACTAGGTAATTTTTGATCAGTCTCATGTTTCATTCGCCTTATATTTTGTTGATCTGGGTTATGACACCTGATTCAAGATGCAAACGACGGTCTGCAAATTTAAAGTAAGTTTCATCATGAGTTATAGCTATAATGGTAATATTTTCTTTTTTAATGTAAGGTAGAATTTCACTATAAAAGAAAAGTCTGAACCCTGGATCTTGATCCGCTGCCCATTCATCTAAAATTAAAATAGGTTTTTTTTCAGCTAATGCTGAAAATAGTGCTAACCGCTTGCGTTGACCAGTGGACAGTTTTGTAGTTGAAAATTTCCCATTCGTCAACTTTACTTTATTTGAAAGTTGTAGTCTATCCAACCATAAATTTGTCCAATCAGGATCCATTTCATTTATACCATATAATTTTTTAAATAAATAGAAATTTGAAAATACAACCGCATAAAGGCTTCTAAAATGTAAAATATTATCTGGCCAAACATTCTTGTCATTGAAAAATATTTCTCCTGATGTTGGCTCATATAATCCAGTTAAAATTTTTATCAATGTAGTTTTACCAGCACCATTGTTACCCGTTATAAATATAACCTCACCTTTTTTAATTTTCAAATCTACAGGACCAATATTAAATGCCGTACTTGTTTTATCATATTCGAATTTAACTTCTTTGAGTGTTAAATTATCAAAAGTTAGAGGCTCATTGTCGGTGTAATTTGATTCGGTCTTTAAATTATCATGAGATGTTGATTTGGTATTTGAGTTATTGCTTTCTTTAGCCAGTGAATCTAATAAATTTTCAAATTCTTGTAAATTACTTGCGGACAGATTAGCGGAAATAATTTGAGGTACAGTTGCAACCATACCAAAGAGTGGACTAACTAAAAACATCACAGCAGCAACATTATCACTGACATCTTTGTATCCAGTCGTATTGATAAGAGGTACTACAAAGGCCATTGTTCCCAGTAAAGCATACAATGCGAACTGGGACAATATAAAATCTTTTGATAACGCCTTGTGTGCTGTTAGCTTGTATTCAATTGATGCTGCTGAAGATTGGACTGCTTCATTTACAGCATCTATTGCTTTCGGTTTTGAAAGTTTAAGTTCTTTGAATCCATCAACTAATGAAATCACATGCTCCTGCATTTCACTTGCTTGCCGTTGAGCTGATTCTAAAGCAGAATTAACTTGATTGGAATGAGATAGAAATGCCCATATAGCCAAAAAACATACCAAAGCAGTTAGTAAAAATGCACTTGTTGATATATAAAATAAATATACACCTGCTATGCATGATAATATAAATGATTGCCCAGCAAAAGCAAGTGGTGTTGCTATTTGAGATATATTCAGAGTGTCATTTGATATATGTGATATAATGCGAGAAGTTCCAATTGATTCGACATCTTGTAGTTCTATTTTCTGTAATTTATTAAATAGTTTCTCTCTAATTAGATGAACTCTGTTCTCTATTATAGGGCCGCATATTTCAAGAGACTTTAACTGAGCAAGGCAAAATATGGTTAGAGCTATAGTAAATTGAATAGTTAAATACAGTGATTTTTCTGTCTCTTTAGTCTCAGGGCTAATACTGTTTATAACATAATAACAATATGTAGCACTTAATGCAGATACAATAGAAAATTTCAAGTAGAGAATTACTTCTTTTTTATTGTTCTCATATATCGTCTTGAGTAGCAACATTGCTTTTTCCTGTCTATATATTATTACTTATCGATTTTATTTTTCGCTGGAAAAAACAATATCAATATAATCAAAGATATGATCGGCGTTAGAATAAGTGACAACACCAAACTTTTTAAAAATCTTAACTTTGTTTTTCTCCCTAAAAATGCAACTACAATAGCTGAATATAAATATATTGGAATTATAAATTCATTAATAAACATGATCAGTCATTCGTTTAGTTCTTTTCAAATTTGTGCAGTGGAATTTTCCCAGTGTCAGCAAAAACAGCATTTGCATGACAATCTTTTCCATTTCTCAAAATGCACACATCTACACGTCCGACTCCAATTATATCATCACAATTTATTGATTTAAGTTGGTAAAATCCTCGAGTTGATGTATCGCGAGGATCAATACTAATGCGGGTAATACTACTACCAATATCTTGATTATTTTTTCTAAAATAAATAGCAACAGCAATAATTCTGACTCCGACATTACCCAAATTAGTTACAGATATTTCTGGTGAACAAAATCGGTCATTACCTTGTCCAAACACATAAGCTCGTGATATTAATATAAGAATTGATTGACTGTCCATTTTGTCAAAAGATGATTCAAATGACTTTAAGGATTTTTCATATGACTTAAGTTTATTATCATTCTGTTTTTCCGCACTATTTGCAGCAAAAATTACAAAAATATATAATATTATAACAATTATCTTCTTCACTTTTTCCCCTTTTTTCTTGATTGCATTTATTTTATATTATATTATATTTTGCCTATTGATTTATTTAAAATTTATAATTTTATATTAAAATTTATCATCATAAAAAGTATTTGAAGTCAATTAGACTTTTATTATCGGTGAATTCTGGAACAAGAGAACTAACTCCATGAGTGGTTCTACGTTGAGTTTTATAATATCCTAAACTTATGACTGCTTTCCTAGCTGGCTTCCATAGTAAACCAACATACAATTGAGTGTCTTTAGCATAACCAGTAACTTCGTTAGCACTAATGTAGGTATGCGATGCATTCATGGTTATTGCTGTATTTTCGTTTAATCTTGTTTTTAAATCAACCTCTAGTGTTTGAAGTGCCAAGTTAGATATTCCATTTATATTGACATCTTGCGTAGATTTTGATAAAGCGATTTGAGCACGGGTACTTTTCGTTGGCTTCCAATTTGAACTCAAACTACCTGTAGTGTGTGTAGCATTTGGAACCAAGTCAATTCGACTAGATGTCTTTTGCGAAATTCCTATATCAGACGAAATTACAATGGTCTCTGATAATATCCTATTAATTCCTGTACTTATACTTGTTATTCTTGAAATTGGATTAATAGTATCTATTAGACCAACGGTGTCGTATGTATAATATTGATACTGACCTCCAGCAAAAACAGAAGTTAATTCATTTAAATTATAAGTAAAATTACCAGTTGCTAGATAATTAATATTGTTGAATCTACTAGGCATTGATACTCCATTAGAAGTTGCAATAGCGCTAATTTTCATATCAGTAATTTTAAAATCTAAATCAACCGATGAGTTATCATATGTACGGTTTGCACCCAATTTGGCAATGGTCCGTTTGAGTGTTTGATCTAAAAGTGCGTTGGTTTGAGTGTTACTTGAATTTAATTCTCTTTGAACATAAAAGCTTGACCTGGACAGCGAATCGGATGCGCTACTTAAGACAATTGGCATCAACCATTTATCCATTTGACTAACTGAAGAGTATCTTATAATATATCTGGTATTATCTCCTTCATTATTTAAACTTTCATATTGAGTTTTTTCTAATGCAGCCAGTAATTGCGCACCTTTAGGATCTGTACTTCTTGCATTTAAGCTGACATAATTTGTTTTTGCTTTAATTGATATTTTTGTATTGTCTTGCAAAGGATCAGATTGATTAAAAAAAGCTATTGCTACTGCAGGAACGTAACGAATTCCTTGATAAACATAGCCATTATTTTTTTGATCATCAAATAAATCCCTTGAAGGACCAAGTGTTAGATTTTTATTTTCAGCCAAAACTGAATCTTTTTTTACAGACTCTGATATTTCCGATGCCAATGATACAGTTCCATTTAAAAAACCGTATAAGCAAATTAATGTGACGTAGTTTTTTTTCATTTTAATCTAATCCAAGACATGCCAAAACAAACAAAGCCTAAAAGTCCACACTATAAAAACTACATTTACTTATTATATTTCTAGATTTTATTGTCATTTTCTCATTGAAATATTCAAACTTTATAGTCTTTGTTTTTTCAAGCCAGTACCTATTTAAAGTTATACATATCATGGTTGTTTGTTCATGTACGCAAAAATCTTGTTAGGACCAAAAAACATCTTGAGTAATGGCTTATCTTTGCTAGGAGATTAGAGTTTGAATTCAAACTATTGCTTCTGATTTGGGTGTTACTGCTAATTTGGTACCAACCTTAAATTGACTCTTAAAGTAATCTTTGGTTTTTTGGGCATCAAAATTCAAGAAGGTTCCACCTGATTCAAAATGTTGAACAAATACTTTACCAATCCCGTAAGTTATTCCAGCCCCCAATGTGGCCATGGACAATGCACCAGCTGCCTGTCCAATAAATGGAACAACCTTGATGGCACTGGCAAATACAGGGGCCATTTGCAGTGGAAGATAACCATTAATCAAAGAAGCTATTGTCTTTTTAACATATTCTTCGGAAAAATTCTGGCCATACAAGTCACCCAATGACTTGAGCAACTTCACTTGTATACCAGTTAATGCGATAGCATCTAAAACAGGCATTGGTATGAAACCAACTCCAGCAGCGACCATGGCATGATTGCGAATTAACGCATCAGCCGCCACCACTCTTTCAGCATCTGAAATTTCGGTAGCTTTCAATGTGGTTTCCGAGTCGATGGGCGAGTTTGAAGATGTGACTGAATCATTGGCTTCTGTGTGATCAGCAGCAGCGTTAGCCGAGTGATCAGTTGAGTCAATCGACGTTCCATCTTCGGTTTGTTTAGGATCAATTTTTTTCATAAAAGGCCTCATGAAATGGTGTTTTGGAAATTTGCATCTTAAACAACAATTTGTTACGTGACAATGAATTTTTTGAATCCCTGCTCACCAAGTTAAATCCCTAGCTATGGCCTACTCACATTAAGCTGCGCTTTTGAATGGCAATATCGCATGCTTTTATACTCTTTTTTAACGCAGTTTGATTTTGCCGCTCGAACTCATGAGAGCTCAAGCATCATTTGGTTCATTTTCTTGAATTGACGACTCAGTTGATTGGGGATCACTTGCGCAGCTCGCCCGCCTTGTACTTGGGTCTCCTAGAATACCGCACCGATTTGACCATCGCTGCACGCACCAAGGGGGCAACACGGTTCTCGCTACACGCCACCCCCATCTTCCTCAAGGTCGCAGAAAATACGTGCTGATCAGGCAAAATTTCTGTTGCTGTGCCCGTTCGAACGCTCACTTCACCCAGACTGATGGGCTTCATTATTTGTCTACTGATTTGGGGGAATGCCAAAATGATCCCGGCAGTGCATCGTTTATTTCAGCATGAGGACGTTATGAGATGTTTGTTCAAACTGTGTGAATGGTTGGCGTTGAGTGATTGCGCAGGCACTGCAGCTGAGACAGGCGTGTGTTTCTGCAGCGTATCTGGGCTTGGAAGGCCCCGATAAAAAATTCACTTTCCAACGCCGTGCTGACTGACTCGCAGGATTGAAATGGTAGGGCGTGACAGACTTGAACTGTCGACCAAAGGATTATGAGTCCTCTGCTCTAACCAACTGAGCTAACGCCCCCACCGAAGTCGTCATTGTAGTGGGCCGCAGGGGCTTATTTGGACTGGCTTAGCGCGTTGCTGACCAAGCGAGAGGTGATGTTGACGATCTGGATCATGCGGTCGTAGGGCATGCGAGTCGGGCCAATCACGCCCAAGGTCCCGACGATCTGTCCATCCACCTCGTAGGGCGAGCTGACGACCGACAGTTCTTGCATGGGAACGATCTGGCTTTCGCCGCCAATATAGATGCGCACGCCTTCCGCTTGGCTGGAGACGTCCAGCAAACGCATGAGCTGGGTTTTTTGTTCAAACAGATCAAAAGCCCGCCGCAAATGGCCCATGTCGCTGGAAAAGTCGCTCACCGACAACAAATTGCGCTCGCCGGCGATCACCACCTCGTTTTGGTCATCGGCCAGTGCTTCGGTACTGACCTGAACGGCCGCTTGCATGAGCGTGGCGATTTCGCTTTGCAGGCTGACGAGCTCTTGCTGCAATCGGCTGCGTACCTGCTCGATGGCCATGCCTGCGTAATGGGAGTTGAGGAAGTTGGACGTCTCGATCAGTTGGCTTTGCGAGTAGTCAGATTCGGTGAACAGGATGCGGTTTTGCACATCGCCCTCGGGCGAGACGATGATGACCAACAAACGCCGTTCGGACAATCGCAAAAATTCGATGTGCCGGAACACCGACGGCTTGCGCGGTGTCATGACCACACCCACAAAATGCGACAGGCTGGACAGCAAGTGGGCCGCACTGGCAATCACTTTTTGGGGTTGGTCTGGCAGGAGCGCAGGGGTTTCGAAGCCATCGCGCTGCACCGTCAGCATGGTGTCGACAAACAAACGGTATCCCCTGCTGGTTGGAATGCGTCCGGCCGAGGTGTGGGGGCTGGCGATCAGGCCCAGCTCTTCCAGGTCGGACATCACATTGCGAATGGTTGCGGGTGACAAATCCAAGCCCGAGGCTTTGGAGAGCGTGCGCGAACCCACAGGCTGGCCGTCCGCAATGTAGCGTTCCACCAGGGCTTTGAGCAATAACTTGGCACGATCATCTAGCATGCGGTCATTTTAATGATGTAATTTGCGAATGAGATCCAAGTTTCGTCACATTGCACTCTTTGGCAAGTACCACACCACTGCCCATGGCGGGGCGCTGGAGAGTTCACGCCGTGCTTTGGACGACGTGGCACAGTTCTTGACCCGGCAAGGCTGCGATGTGGTGCTGGACCAAGAAACCGCTTCGCACACCGGCTTGAACCAACACCCTGTGCTCGAGATGGCCGAGATCGGCGCGCAGTGCGATCTGGGCCTGGTGATAGGAGGCGATGGCACCATGCTGGGCATTGGCCGCCAAATGGCCCGCCATGGCCTGCCGCTGATGGGCATCAACCAAGGGCGGCTGGGCTTCATCACTGACATTCCCCTGCAAAGCTACCAGACTGTGTTGCTGCCCATGCTGCAGGGCCACTACCAAACCGAGGACCGAAGCTTGCTGCAAGCCCACGTCATGCGCGACCAGCGCAGCGTGTTCAGCGCGCTGGCCATGAACGATGTGGTGGTCAACCGTGGCGGTACCTCGGGCATGGTCGAGTTGCGGATCGAGGTCGACGGGCGGTTTGTGTCCAACCAACGCGCCGACGGCCTGATCATCGCCACGCCCACGGGCTCCACCGCGTATTCGCTGTCGGTGGGCGGACCCTTGATGCACCCGGCCATGGGCGGCTGGGTCATGGCCCCCATTGCACCGCACACATTGTCGAACCGCCCCATTGTGCTGCCCGAGTCCTGCGAGATCAGCATTGAGATCGTGGCGGGGCGTTATGTCAGCGCCAACTTCGACATGCAAGCACTGGCCGACCTGATTTTGGGCGATCGGATTGTGGTCAACCGCTCCGAGCACAAAGTGCGCTTTTTGCACCCGGCAGGCTGGAATTATTTCGACACCCTGCGCAAAAAAATGCACTGGAATGGGGGCGATTGAGCCATGGCATTGACGCACATCACCCTGCGCGACTTTGTGATCGTGCACGAACTGGCGCTGGATCTGAGCATGGGTTTCAGCGTGTTGACCGGCGAGACCGGGGCGGGCAAATCGATTTTGATCGACGCCTTGCAACTGGCTCTGGGTGCCCGCGCCGAAACAAGCGTGGTACGCGAAGGTGCCAGCCGATGCGAGGTCTGCGCCGAGTTTGAACCTACGCCCCGCATTCAGGCCTGGCTTGAAGAAGCCGGGTTTGAGTCCAATGCCAATTTGTTGCTGCGGCGCACGGTGGACACCGCGGGCAAAAGCCGCGCCTGGGTCAACGGCAGCCCCGCCACCGCCACGCAGCTGCGCGAACTGGGTGAGCAGTTGCTGGACATCCATGGCCAACACGCCTGGCAGAGCCTGACCCGCCCTGACGCTGTGCGCGGCTTGCTGGACGCCTATGCAGGCACCGACACCCGCCCGCTCAAAGCCGCTTGGCAGGCCTGGCGGCAGGCCCAGCAAACGCTGGCCGATGCCCAACAGGCGCAGAGCACCTTGGCGAACGAGCGCGAACGCCTGGCCTGGCAAATCGGCGAGCTGGAAAAGCTGAACCCGCAGGTAGACGAATGGCAAGAGCTGAGCACCCAGCACAGTCGTTTGGCCAACGCGCAGGCCTTGATCGACGGGGCCAACCAGAGCACCGTCTTGCTCGAAGGCGGTGACAACGACAGCGAAGGCGGCGCATTGCGCCAGCTGTCCCGCACCATCCAGACCCTGCAATCACTAGGGCAATATGAGGCCGAATTCAACGCTCTGGCCGATGTGCTGTTGTCTGCGCAGGCGCAGGCCGAAGATGTGGCACACAGCCTGCACGCTTATCTGCGCAAAACCGATCTTGACCCGCAGCATCTGGACAAACTGGACGAACGCATGGGCCTGTGGCTGTCGCTGTCACGGCGCTACAAAAAAACACCCGACGATCTTCCATTGAGCTTGCAAACATGGCATCAGGAGTTGGCCCAACTTGATGCCGCCGCCGACCTGGACACCCTGCAAAAAGCCGAACAAGCTGCCCACAAAGCCTGTCTGCAGGCAGCCAAAGCTGTCTCTCAACAACGCCAAAAGGCAGCCAAACCATTGGCCCAGGCCGTCAGCAGCGCGATGCAGCAACTGGGCATGCAAGGTGGCCGCTTTGAGGTGCAGCTGCAAACCCTGGATGCACTCGCACAATACGGTCTCGAAGAAGTCAGCTTTCTGGTGGCAGGTCACGAAGGCAGCACGCCCCGGCCCGTGGGCAAAGTGGCTTCGGGTGGCGAACTCTCGCGCATTGCGCTGGCCATTGCGGTGACCACCAGCGAGCTGGGCGAAGCGGGCACCTTGATCTTTGACGAAGTGGACTCGGGTGTGGGTGGCGCTGTGGCCGAAACCGTGGGCCGCCTGATGAAGCAACTGGGCCAACACCGCCAAGTGCTGGCCGTGACCCACTTGCCCCAGGTGGCCGCCTGCGCAGACCACCACCTGCTGGTGAGCAAAGCTGCGGCCAAAGGCCAGGTCAGCAGCCAAGTGCGCGGCGTCAACGGCGAAGAGCGCGTGAGCGAAATCGCCCGCATGCTGGGCGGCGAAAAGTTGTCTGCCACCACCCTGGCCCACGCACGCGAAATGCTGGGCACTGCCCCCTTGAAAACCACAGGCCGCAAAGCCGCACAAAGCTGAGCATGGACATCATCCTCATCACTGGCATGTCCGGCTCTGGCAAATCGGTGGCGCTTCACGCCCTGGAGGACGCGGGTTATTACTGCGTGGACAACCTGCCGCCAGAGTTGTTGATTCCTTTCGTCAAGCTCGAGGAGCAACACCAAGAGCGGCGTCTGGCGATTGCCATCGATGTGCGCAGCGCCAATTCTCTGCACCTGATGCCTGAGCAAATGAGTTTGCTGAGTGACATGGGCATGACGGTGAAGTCAGTTTTTCTGGACGCCAACTCCGACACGCTGCAGCGCCGTTATTCAGAATCGCGGCGCAAACACCCTTTGTCGGGCGGCGACAAACCCCAAAGCGACAAAGCCTTGATTGAAACCATTGGTTTCGAACGTGAATTGCTGGCAGATTTGCGCGATCGTGCCCACGTCATCGATACCAGTTTGCTGCGATCGGCACAGCTTCAAACCTACATCAAGACCTTGGTCAGCGCCCCCTCGGCCCAGCTGACCTTGGTGTTTGAATCTTTTGGCTTCAAGCGTGGCATTCCCACCGATGCCGACTATGTGTTTGACGTGCGCATGTTGCCCAACCCCCATTACGAGAGCACGCTTCGCACTTTGACGGGACGTGACGAGCCGGTGCAATCCTATTTGCGCCAATCCGAAGCGTTCTTGCAGATGCAATTGCAGATCGAGGGGTTCCTCAAGCACTGGATTCCGGCCATCGAACGCGATCACCGCAGCTACGTGACGGTGGCCATCGGCTGCACTGGGGGGCAGCACCGATCGGTATTCATGGTCGAGCAGCTTGCCCAAAATTTCAGCACACGCTGGCTCACCCTGAAACGGCACCGGGAACTGGACGCGATATGAGCCACAGTGCAAGACGCATGTGAGCCGATTTGCCACCTGTTGCCAGGCTAATTCTCGTCACCTGCTGATGATTAGCGTTGGAGAATTCCAACGGCATCAACCCAGCCCCTTTTCCAGCATGCCAATCACTTCATCGGCAAAAGCCGCATAGCTGATGGGTCCACCCGGACGCAGCCAGGTGAAGGTCCAGTTGATCATGCCCAGCAGCATCATGGTCAGGGCGGTCTGATTGGTGGGGGTCAGGCGCTCGGGGTAGGCACGCTTCATGAAGCGGGTCATGGCGGCCACGATGTCGCGCTGGCGGTTCAGGATCAGCTCACGCGGTGATACTGGCGAAGAGCCTAAGGCCGAGTCGGGCACCTCGCTCAAAAACTGGGTGTCATTGAGCAAAGCAGCGTGGCGGGTTGCGGAGGTTTCATATTCCTGCAAAAACGCCCGAACCAACTCGTGCAGCGTGGCGCGGTCGTTCAGGTCCTTGCGTTGGGCGTTGGCTTCGGTTTGCGCGATCACTGCCAATAGGCGCTGGGTGTGGCGGTCCAGCAAGTCAAACAAAATGGCTTCTTTGCTGTCGTAATAGTGGTACAGCCTCGCCTTAGAAGTGCCACACGCGGTGGCGATCTCGTTCATGCTGGCCGCAGGGTAGCTGCTCTGGGCGAAGCATTGCGCAGCAATGTCGAGGATCGCATCGCGCTTGATGTCGTGAGTTGCTGATTTGGGTCTGGCCATGGTTCTTTCGCTTCTGACTCAAACAGGCCAGACCACCCCGTTGTCGTTCAGGATGGCATCGAGTGGCGCGTCGTGATCTTCGGGCTCCAGCTCGTCTATAAACCCATGGGTATACCCCAAGCCCACGGTGAAGGGTTTGGGCTGCAGGGTGGCCAGCGTGCGGTCATAGAACCCCCCGCCATAACCCAGGCGGTAGCCGCCGATGCCATAGCCCACGCATGGCACAAACAGCAAAGTGGGCACGATGACTTCGGTGTCCTTGGGCTTGGGAATCCCATAGGCATCCTCTTCCATCGGGCAGCCGGGGTACCAACTGTGAAAGCTCAGGGTTTTGTGCTGTTTGTTGACCACCGGCAGGCCAATTCGGCGGCGCTGTGGCTCGCCGTTCAACTCGCCGTCTTCTTTCCAGCGGTGCAGCGCGGGCAGCGGATCGAACTCGCCCTTGATCGGCCAGTAAGCACCGATCACGGTCTCGGGGCGGTCAAACAGCCAGATGCGCATAACGCGTTGCAAGGCTTCGGCCCGCGCCAGGCGGTCCGGCAGGTTCAACCTTTCTTCCACCAAGGCTTTTCTCAAGGCGCGTTTTGCTTCGGCTTTGTCCATAATCGACCCATGAAATTCAGATGCATTTTGACACTGCTGAGCGCCATCGCCATGACAGGCCTGTGGGGCGGGCCTGCCCAAGCCCAAAACCGAGGCGATGAGGTGCTGCTGGAGATGCACCAAGCCTTCCGCAAAAAAGACACCAGCCGCCTGTCTGCCCTGCTGCCCCAGGCCCGTGGTCATGTGCTGGAGCCCCTGGCCGCCTATTGGGACATGCGGGCCCGCCTGGACAGCGCCTCCAGCGCTGAAATTCGCAGTTTCTTGAACACCTACGCGGGCAGCTACTACGAAGACCGCCTGCGCAACGACTGGCTGCAACAACTGGGCAAGCGCCGCGATTGGGCCACTTTCACCGCCGAATACCCACGCTTTCGCATGCGTGACGACCGCGAGGTGCGCTGCTACGCCCTGGCCACCGAGGCCATGAACAGCAAGGCCGATGTGGCCGATGAAGCCCTTCGTCTTTGGTATTCACTGCGCGAGGCCGACGACGGCTGCACCTATGTGGCCGAACATTTGCACTCGGGCCGTCAGATTCAGGCACTTGATCTGTGGCGCAAAGCCCGCCTTGCCATGGACGCCAACCGCCCTCGCGCAGCGCAGGCGGCGGTGGACATCGAAGCGCCACGCCTGTCCGAACAAGTCGCGTTGATCCACGCCGACCCAGCCAAATACCTGGACAAGCGCATCATGGCGATTACCCGCAGCCGCAAAGAACTTGCGGTACTGGCCCTGATCCGGCTGGCCGCCAAAGACCCGAACGAGGCCGCCGATTTGTTGAGCCGTCGCTGGGCGATTCAGCTGAGCCCTGAAGAGCGCAACTGGACGTGGGCCGTCATTGGCAAGCAAGCCGCGCAAAAGCTGCAGGACAACGCCTCCAGCCACTTTGCGAAGGTGCAAAAAGACAGCGACCTGAATGACGACCTGCTGGGCTGGAAAGTGCGTGCTGCTTTGCGCCAAGGCCAATGGCCGCAGGTGCTGAGCGCCACCCAAGCCATGAGCGCCGACAACCGCAAAGACCCGACCTGGATCTATTGGCGAGCCCGCGCCGTCACCGCCACGGCCCAGGACAACGCCCAGAAACTAGAAGCCCAAAGTCTGCTGCGCAGCATTGCCAGCGTGCGGGGCTTTTATGAACAACTGGCTCTTGAAGAACTTGGCCAACCGATCACTGCACCTGAGCGCCCCATGGCGCTGACCCCACAAGAAAAAGCTGCGTCCCTCATCAACCCTGGCCTGCAGCGCGCCTTGTACGCCATCCAGTTGGGCCTGCGCCCCGAAGGCAACCGCGAGTGGAACTACAGCACCAACCTGCACACCCCCGGTGGCATGAACGATCGCGAGCTGCTGGCCGCGGCTGATTTGGCTTGTCAGCGACAGGTGTGGGATCGCTGCATCAACACCAGCGAGCGCACCAAGGACGTGATTGACTTTGATCAACGCTTTCCCATGCCGCTGCGCGAAATTGTGGTGCGCCGCGCTGGCGAGATCCGGCTCGACCCGGCTTATGTTTACGGTTTGATCCGGCAAGAAAGCCGCTTCGTCATGGACGCCCGCTCGCATGTGGGGGCCTCAGGCCTGATGCAGGTGATGCCTGCCACTGCCAAATGGACTGCCAAAAAAATCGGCCTGACAGGCTTCACCCCCGATCAGATCAACGACCGTGAAGTGAACGTGGCCATTGGTACGGGTTACCTGAAGTTGGTGCTGGACGACTTTGAAGGCTCTATGCCCTTGGCGACCGCCGCTTACAACGCCGGGCCGGGCCGCTCGCGCAACTGGCGCAATGGACCGGTACTGGAAGCGGCCATTTGGGCCGAAAACATCCCCTTCCAGGAAACCCGCGATTACGTCAAAAAAGTGCTGTCCAACACCACCAACTACGCCGCCATCCTGACGCGCCAGCCGCAGTCGCTCAAAGCCCGTCTGGGCTCTGTCGGTCCACGGCAATCGCCCATGGCCGAGGCCAGCAAGGATTTGCCGTAAAGCTGACGGCAGGTTCAACCTCTTTCTGTAGGTCGGACCTTCAGGTCCGACATGATTGGCTTTGACGCAGGTCCATGTCGGGGCTAAAGCCACCGACAAAACTTCAGAGGCCATGGCAACAGCTGTCCCCTGCGAACGAATAACCTCAGGCCGGCGGCGCTGGGCCCAACAACTCGTCCAGATTGGCTTTGATTTTTTCTTCGATCTTGCCGCTGTAAGCGCCCAGCAAAAAACCCAGTTTCAGATGCAGGTCAAAGCGCGAACCGGTCACCACCAATTCACCACTCACGCCACTGCGGGAAAAGCGCATGCGGTCCTCGGATTCGCCGGGTTCAAACTCGCAGGCCATGCCCCATTCCTGATCGGCCTGTTCGCGCCAGCGCTCGGCCACGGTACGTGCGCCGCTCAAGCCCAAGGTGTGCGTGCGTTCAATGTTCAGTTCAGGCATGGTGTATGAAAGGTGCTTTTGGGGGTTCAGGAGTGGGCTGTGGCCGCCGAATGGGCCGCCGGTTCGAATGCCGTGTAGACAGCAACTTCTACCAGGCAGTCGTAAAACACGGGCGCTCGGCCCAAATCGGTCAGGTGCTGGCTGGTCAGCTCGTTCACATTGGTGCCGTTCAAGCCGAGCTTGCGCCACCAGATGCCCAAGCCGTTGACCACGCCAAGCCGTGCACGCTGATTCAGCCTGGCCTTGCAGTGGTAGGTGCCTCGGTCGTTGAAGACGCGCACCACCGCGCCGTCAGCAATGCCCCGCGCCGCCGCGTCTTGCGGGTGCATCTCGAGCACCGGCTCGGCTTCGATGTCGCGCAGGCTTTGCACGTTGACGAAGGTCGAATTGAGGAAGTTGCGCGCAGGCGGCGAGATCATGGCCAGCGGGTAGCGGCCGCCGGGCGCGGCCAATTCGTAGTTGGGCAAATGGTCAGGCAAGCCATCCAAGCCCTGATCGGCCAGGCGTTGGCTGAAAAACTCGCACCGCCCTGAAGGGGAAGGAAAACCACCTTGCGCAAACGGCGCATCGGGCACAGGCAATGAAGCAAAGCCATGCTCAAGCAGCTGCTCAAAGTCTCTCTCGTCACCAATGGCGCTGCGGCACAGGCTTTCGTCGCTTTCGGCAAAACACGGATCGTCAAACCCCATGCGTGCAGCCAGCGCCCGGAAGATGTCGGTGTTGGTGCGCGCCCCGCCCACAGGCGCAATCGCCGGGCGGTTGAGCAGCACATCAGTGTGGCCGTAGCTGGTGTGGATGTCCCAGTGCTCCAGCTGCGTGCTGGCCGGCAAGATGAAGTCGGCGTAGTCGGCCGTGTCGGTTTTGAAGTGCTCCAGCACCACGGTGAACAAGTCTTCGCGGGCAAAGCCCTGCACCACCTTGCCCGACTCGGGCGCAATCGCCACCGGGTTGCTGTTGTAAACAATCATGGCTTCAATTTGTGGGCCGAATGCGGGCGATGCTAGGCGCAACAAATCGTCACCAATGGTGGACATGTTGATGGTGCGTGGGCGCCTGTCGCCCAGCAGGTCGGGCCGCTGCAAGGCCGCCCGCTTCACCGGAAAATGCCCCGAGCTGCTGAGCAACACCCCGCCCGCCCGGTGTCGCCAAGCGCCAGTGAGCGCAGGCAAGCAAGCAATCGCCCGCACCGCGTTGCCGCCACCGCGCACGCGCTGCATGCCGTAGTTCAGGCGAATGGCGGCGGGCTGGGTGGTGCCCCAGTCGCGGGCCAGTTGGCGAATTTGTTCAACCGGCACGCCGCAGATTTCGGCGGCGCGCTCTGGGGACCACTGCAAGGCGCGGGCCTTCAGGGCATCCCAGCCCAGGGTGTAGCGGTCGATGTAGTCCTGGTCGAGCCAGCCATTGACGATCAGCTCGTGCATGACAGCCAGCGCCAGCGCCGCGTCGGTGCCGGGTCGCAGGGCGATGTGTTCGTGGCACTTTTCGGCCGTTTCACTCCGACGGGGGTCGATGCAGACCAGCTTGGCCCCCTGACGCTTGGCCTCTTGCGCAATGCGCCAAAAATGCAGATTGCTGCCAATCGAGTTGCTGCCCCAAATCACGATGAGCTTGGATTCGGCATAAAACTCAACCTTCATGCCGACCTTGTTGCCCAAGGTCTGCGTCAGGGCTTCGGCCCCGGCCGAGGCGCAAATCGTGCGGTCCAAAAGCGATGCGCCCAGCTGGTGGAAAAACCGCGCTGCAATCGATTCGCTTTGCACCAGGCCCATGGTGCCCGCGTAACTGTAGGGCAGCACCGCCTGCGGGTCGCGTACGGCGATGGTTTTTAGCCGGGCGGCAATCGCGTCCAGTGCCTCGTCCCAGCTGACAGGCTCGAATTGGCCAGAGCCCTTGGGTCCGACGCGCTTCATCGGTGTCAACAGGCGATCCGGGTGGTAAGTGCGCTCGGTGTAACGCGAGACCTTGGTGCACAGCACGCCATCGGTGGGCGCGTGCGCCGGGTTGCCCTGCACTTTGGTGGCACGGCCGTTTTCCACCGTGGTCAGCAGGGCACAGGTGTCGGGGCAATCGTGCGGGCAGGCACCGCGCACGGCTTGGGGGGCCAAAAGGTCGTCAAGCATGGGGCTGTATATGAAGAGGAGACTGGCTTGGGGCGATGAATCACACTGATTGTGACCCAAACCCGCCCCTTGGCGGGCGGCCCGTTTGTCCCCCATGTGCGCGGGGGTGTTGGCAATCCCCCCCAAGTGTGGCTAGACTGTACCCATGAAAATCATCGACTCCATCCTCACCGACGCGGCCAGCATTGCGGCCATTCGCAAAGACATCCACGCCCATCCCGAGCTGTGCTTCCAAGAAGTGCGTACGGCCGATGTGGTGGCCCAGCAGCTGACCGACTGGGGCATCCCCATCCACCGGGGCATGGGCACCACCGGCGTGGTCGGCATCGTGCACGGTCGTGACGGCGGCGCTTGCGGGCGCGGCATCGGCCTGCGCGCCGACATCGACGCGCTGCCCATGCAGGAATTCAACACCTTCGCCCACGCCAGCAAACACCAAGGCAAGATGCACGCTTGCGGCCACGACGGCCACACGGCCATGCTGCTGGCAGCGGCCAAGCATTTCTCCAAGCACCGCGACTTTGATGGCACGGTGTATTTGATTTTTCAACCCGCCGAAGAAGGTGGCGGCGGTGCCCGCGAGATGATCAAGGACGGCCTGTTTGACAAGTTCCCCATGCAGGCCGTGTTTGGCATGCACAACTGGCCCGGCGCCCCTGTGGGCACCTTTGCCGTCAGCGCAGGCCCCGTGATGGCCTCGAGCAACGAATTCAAAATCGTCATTCGTGGCAAAGGCAGCCACGCCGCCCTGCCGCACAACGGCATCGACCCGGTGCCAATCGCCTGCCAGATGGTGCAAGGTTTCCAGACCATCATCACCCGCAACAAAAAGCCGGTGGACGCCGGCGTGATCTCGGTCACCATGATCCACGCGGGCGAAGCCACCAACGTGGTGCCCGACTCCTGCGAGTTGCAGGGCACGGTGCGCACATTCAGCATCGAGGTGCTCGATCTGATCGAAAAGCGCATGAAGCAAGTCGCTGAATCGATCTGCACCGCCTTTGACGCACAGTGCGAATTCGAGTTCCACCGCAACTACCCGCCCACCATCAACAGCCCAGCCGAAGCCGACTTTGCCAGCCAAGTCATGGGCGGCATTGTGGGGGCCGACCATGTGGTTGCCCAGGAGCCCACCATGGGTGCAGAAGACTTCTCGTACATGCTGCAGGCCAAGCCGGGCGCGTACGTCTTCATCAGCAACGGTGACGGCGCGCACCGCGAGATGGGCCACGGCGGCGGCCCCTGCACGCTGCACAACCCCAGCTATGACTTCAACGACGACCTGATTCCGCTGGGCGGTACTTACTGGGTCGAGCTGGCCACACAATGGCTGGCCAATCCGACACAAACCGCTTGAACGACCCGTTAGAACGACTCATCTGCATGACCGATATACAAACCGGCTTTTCCAAAAGCTATGCCGAAGCCCGCCAGAAGTTCCTGAACGCTGCACATGCCGCAGGCCTCACGGTTGATTCCAACATCCACCCCTTGAAAGGCCGTGACGGCGAAGCGCTGGCCATGGACGTGGTGCTCGACGGCGCGCCCGATGCGAAGCAGTTGCTGGTCATCAGCAGCGCCTGCCATGGGGTAGAGGGCTACTGCGGCTCGGGCGTGCAAATCCACGCCCTGCAAAACACAGCCTGGCGTGCAACTGCCAAGGCCAACGGCGTGGCCGTGCTTTACATCCACGGGCTCAACCCCCACGGGTTTTCGCATGTGCGGCGCGTGACCCACGAAAACGTGGACATCAACCGCAACTTCCAGGACTTCTCCAAGCCCCTTACCCGCAACGAGGCCTACAAGGAAATCCACCCCTTGTTGCTACCCGAGGTCTGGCCACCCGATGCTGCCAATACAGCGGCCACCGCACAGTACATCACCCAGCGCGGCATGAAAGCCTTTCAGGCCGCCGTCACCCAAGGGCAGCACGAATTTCCAGAGGGTCTATACTTTGGTGGTCAGGCCCCCACCTGGAGCAACCTCACCTTGCGCCAAGTGCTGCAAAAGTACGGCCAGCGCTGCCAGAAAATGGCCTGGATCGACCTGCACACGGGCCTGGGGCCCAGCGGTGTGGGCGAGCGCATTTTTGCCTGCGCCGACGACGCAGCAGCCTACACCCGCGCCAAAGCCTGGTGGGGCCAGGGCATCACCTCCATCTACGATGGCTCGTCCAGCTCAGCCTTCCTCACTGGCCTGATGTGGATGTCGGCCTACCAGGAATGCCCGCAAGCCGAGTACACCGGGATTGCCATGGAATACGGCACCCAACCGACCGACAAGGTCATCGGTGCCTTGCGTGGCGACCATTGGCTTCACCTGCACCCCGAAGCGCCTGAAGTCCTGAAAAAACAAATCAAGCAAGATCTGATGGACGCTTTTTACGTCGACACCGATGAATGGCGCACCCAAATCGTCGATCAAGCCATGGACGCCATGCACCAGGCCGTCGGCGGCTTGAGCGCGGCATGAGCACCCAGCGCGTTCTGGTCCTGGGAGGCAGCGGTTTTGTCGGCCGCCACGTTTGTGAGCAACTCGCCCGCTTGGGCTGGCACATCACCGTGCCCACCCGGCGCGCTGTGAATGCCGCCAGCGTGCAAAGCCTGCCGGGGCTGACGGTGATTGAAGCCTCGGTGCACGGCGAAGCCGATCTGGCACGCCTCATGCCTGGCCATGATGCAGTGGTGAATCTGGTGGCCGTGCTGCACGGCAGCGAAGAACGCTTTGAAAACGTGCATGTGGATTTGCCCGGCAAGATCGCCAGCGCCATGAAAAAAGCCGACGTGCATCGCCTGGTGCACGTCAGCGCCTTGGGCGCCGACCCGCAAGGCCCATCGATGTACCAGCGCAGCAAGGCTCGGGGCGAGACGGTCTTGCACAACGCGGGGCTGGACCTCACCGTCTTGCGCCCCAGCGTGATTTTTGGGGCCGAAGACAAATTCCTGAACCTGTTTGCCGATCTGCAAAGCGTGGCCCCCTTCATGCCTCTGGCGGGCAGTGGCACACGCTTTCAGCCCGTTTGGGTGGCCGATGTGGCCCGTGCCGTGGCGGTCTGCCTGCAAAAGCCGCACACCATCGGTCAAACCTTCGAGTTGTGTGGGCCGGATGTGTTGACGCTGGGCGAGTTGGTCAAGCGGGCAGGACAGTGGGCGGGTGTGAACCAGGGCCGGGGACGTCCAGTCATTGGTTTGCCGATGTGGGTGGGCTGGCTGCAGGCTGCGGCCATGGAGTTGGCCCCTGGCGAGCCCCTCATGAGCCGGGACAACTTGGCGTCGATGCAAGTGGACAACGTGGCCACGGGCAAGTTGCCGGGCTTACAGGCTTTAGGCATCACTGCGGCATCTGCCGCAGGTGTGGCACCGACTTATCTGGGGCATCGCGGCCCGCGCAGCAAGTTGAACCGCTGGCGTGCGGGAGCGGGGCGCTGAGTTCTGGCCTTGCCTAGGCTGTGATTTCTTGAGTGGTCTTTGCTATGGCTTGTGCGTTGGTCGTTTCAGCGTTGGTGGTCTCAGTTGAGGGTGTGTGAGGGGATGCGGCGGGTTCCTCATGACGGGGTACCGTGAATCGTCACCCGCCGCATCCCCTCACACACCTTGGGTGATCGACCCTTGCTACCCCTTTCCCCGCCTTGCCCTGCCTTGCCCATTCCCTCCCCTTGCATGAAGCCAACACTTTGCCGATATTTGGTCGTGTTTCCTGACCTTGACCGTTAACATGCAGGGTCTGATTTCCGGGAGAAAAAAATGATCCAGCTCTACATCGCCAACAAAAACTATTCGTCTTGGTCCATGCGCCCTTGGGTGCTGCTGCGCCAGGCGGGCATCGACTTTGAAGAGGTCTTTGTGCGCTTTGACAGCTTTGCGCCCTCCTCGCAGTTCAAGTCCGCGCTCAAAGAAGTGAACCCGGTGGGCAAGGTACCTGTGCTGGTGCACGACGGACTGGCCATTTGGGACACGCTGGCGATTGCGGAATACGTGGCAGAGCAGTTCCCTGAAAAACAGCTTTGGCCGCAAGAACGCGCCGCCCGTGCCCGAGCGCGCAGCATCTGCGCAGAAATGCACAGCGGCTTTGTGGGCCTGCGTAGCGCTTGCCCCATGAACATCGAAGCGCACCTGCCAGAGATTGGCGCTTTGGCCCTGCGCGATAAACCGGCCGTTCGTGCCGACTTGGACCGTATTTGTAGCCTGTGGAGCGGTCTGCTGGCAGAGCACGGTGGCCCCATGCTGTTTGGTCCATTCACCATCGCCGACGCCTACTTTGCGCCGGTGGTGATGCGCTTGAAAACCTACGCCCTGCCCGTGCCGGCCGATGTGGTTGCCTACATGGAACGCGTGTGCGCCCTGCCCGGCGTGAAAGCCTGGATCGACGACGCGCTGGCAGAGCAGGACTTCATCGACTTTGAAGAGCCCTTCCGGGTGGCTCGCTGAAGGCAGACGCCGTTATGCCAGTTTTTGTGGTCGGCGGTGCGGTGCGCGATGCCCTGATGGGCTTGCCCGTCAACGACCGCGACTGGGTGGTGGTGGGCAGCACGCCCGAGGCCATGAGCACGCAAGGCTATTTGCCTGTGGGCAAGGACTTTCCGGTGTTTTTGCACCCGCAAAGTCGCGAGGAATATGCCCTGGCCCGCACCGAGCGCAAAACCGCCCGGGGCTACAAAGGCTTTGCGGTACAAGCCGACCCCAGCGTCACCCTTGAAGAAGATCTGGCCCGACGCGATCTCACCGTGAACGCCATGGCGGTGCCCGAGGCACTGGCGCACGCCGAACCCAGCGCTTGGGCGGTTCAAATCGTGGACCCCTATGGCGGCGAATATGACCTGCACCACAAGATGTTGCGCCATGTGACCGAGGCCTTTGCCGAAGACCCAGTGCGCATCTTGCGCGTGGCCCGCTTTGCAGCGCGCTTTGCCGACTTTTCTGTGGCCGCTGAAACCATGGCGCTCATGCGCCAGATGGTGGATGACGGCGAAGTGGACCACCTGGTGCCCGAGCGCGTTTGGCAGGAACTGGCCAAAGGCCTGATGAGCAAGCGGCCCTCGCGCATGTTCGAGGTGCTGCGCGCATGTGGTGCCCTGCGCGTGTTACTGCCCGAGCTGGACCGCCTGTGGGGCGTGCCCCAACGCGCCGAGTACCACCCCGAGGTGGACACGGGCGCGCACATGATGCTGGTGATGGACATGGCCGCCCGCCTGAACACACCGCTGGCTGTGCGCGTGGCCTGCCTGATGCATGACCTGGGCAAAGGCACCACACCCGCCGACGTATTGCCCCGCCACATTGGCCACGAAGGCCGCAGCGTCAAATTGCTGCAAAAGGTGTGCGAGCGCCTGCGCGTGCCGACCGAGGGCAAAGAACTGGCTGAAGTGGTGGCGCGTGAACACGGCAACATCCACCGCAGCGCTGAGCTGGGACCAGAAGCCTTGATGCGCCTGCTGGAACGCTGCGACGCCATCCGCCAATCCGAGCGTTTTGCGCTAGTGCTTCAAGCGTGTGAGTGCGATGCGCGAGGGCGACTGGGGTTTGAAGATGCGGATTACCCTCAGGCAGCGCGGTTGCTGCGGGCGCAAAAAGCGGCGCTGTCTGTAGACACAGCGCCCATTGCCCAAGCGGCGGCCCAGGCAGGCTTGACTGGTCCCAAAATCGGCGAGCAAATCACCCAAGAGCGAGTTCGGGCAATTCAGCAAATGACGAATTGATGCAATGGCTCACCTGGGTTTTTCAATAAGGGCAAAAAGAGCCACCCACTTATCACCCCGGACTTTATCCGTTGTCCATGGTGTTACAACAATGGATCGCGCATCCAGTGCGGGATGACTGGTAAAGGGATGCCAGCCCAACGCATCACAAATGCGAGTGCGTCCAATCTGCGATGTCTTGGGCCGTGCGGAAAGCGCCAGCCTGACGGGCGACTTCTTTGCCGCCGATAAACAATGCGAGTGTGGGGATGCTGCGGATGTTGAAGCGGGCTGAGATGGCCTGTGCGTCTTCGGTGTTGAGTTTGGCCACCCGCACTTGGGGCTCCAAAAGACCAGCGGCCTGTTCATAAGCCGGGGCCATCATCCGGCAAGGACCGCACCAAGGGGCCCAAAAATCCACCAACACAGGCACATGGCTGCGGCCAATGTGCTTGTCAAAGCTGGTGGCGTCAAGCGCCAACGGATAACCATCAAAAAGTGCTTGGTGGCATTGTCCACAATCGGGTGCGTTGCGCGTATCGGCCACACGCACCCGGTTGGTGGTGTGGCAGTGCGGACAAACAATGTGCAAGGCATCGGCTGAAACGGTCATGAAATCCCCCGTGTTTAAAAAATCACTTGGGGGCCATGATCCGCAATTCAAGCGCTTGGCGCGTTGACTCAGGTCAACGCAATCAACCGGACAGGATCAACGAGCCGGTGGGCGGCGCGGCGCCATCGGTGCGCGGCCAGCCAGGTGACGGAAGCTGATGCGGCCTTTGCTCAAGTCATAAGGGGAGAGTTCGAGCGTCACTCGGTCACCCGCCAAAATGCGGATGTGGTTTTTGCGCATCTTGCCCGCAGAATAAGCAATCAATTGGTGACCATTGTCCAGGGTCACGCGGAAACGGGTGTCGGGCAACACCTCGTTGACCACGCCCATCAGTTCAATCAGTTCTTCTTTAGCCATTTATAACGTCTTTCTCAAAGCAGAATCGGTTTGGAAGTCTGGCGCTCTACCCACAACATGCCTTCATCGAGGGCGTATTGGTTGGCGGCGTCAGGCGTTGCAAATTCAGGCACAAACCGCATCACGCGGTCGGTGCTGGCGCTGCCACGGCCACTGGCCACGGACACTTGCGCGCCAAATGCGCCATTGGGCAAAGCCCTGGAACAAGGTTGAATTCGGAATTTTCCCATGGAGATGGGTTGGTGTGAACAGTAGTGGATAGTCATGTATTTTAACGAAGGGGGGTCGCACCGCCTGGTTGGCCCTTTCGAGGGCTGCGCGGCGGCTCGCGTCTTGGCATGTCCTGCTGCCAAAAAGCGCCCCCATGTGCAGGCCACAAGGCCTGCCAAACAACAGCACCGTGCAGAGGTGCATGAAAAAGGAAGCAAAAAATCGTCTGAACCCAGCTTAGAAAAAGCTTGGCGGGCGATGTGCACAGTGGAGGACAAGACTGGCATCCCTCTGCCGGGATGCGCTATCGGCTCGCTAGGAGCTAGATGGGCATAAGTCGCCAATGGCGTGCCCCACTGTAACACGTTCGTCTTGAAGGCCTTCAAGCTCTGCGTCACCCGAGCCTCATACCCAACGTGCTATTGCTGCAGCCAACAAGCTCAGCAGCAAGGTGCTGGTCAGCGGAATGAACCATTCGCGGCCAAACAAGCGAAAGCGGAAGTCACCAGGCAAACGGCCAAAGCCAAATTTTTGCAACCATTTCTGCAAGCCACTGAAAATGATCAGGGTCAAAAAAACCACGATGAGCCAACGCAACATAAGCTTGCCTTGATGCCGTTTACAGGCGATGCGACCGGTCGCCCCGGACAAAGCCCTGGGCAGCCCAATCGGTCGATGTGGTCAACCCGACCACTTTGAACAATTCGCCCATTTCGTGCTCATTGACCAGGCGCTGCGCCTGGCTGCGCTCGGCCAGACTGGAGGCTGCCATGCGCTCGGCCAGCCCCAAATTGAGCAAAAACCAGGCTTGGCTGGCATAACCCAACACATGCAGCCCCGCGTTTTGTGCGGCCAGTGCCACGCCTGTGAAGTTCACATGGGCGGTGATGTCTTTTTGGCCCACCGCCACCAAAGGGTCTGGGTCGGCCTGATGCAATTGATGGCACATGACGGTGCCCATGTGGCGTTGGGGATGAAAGTATTCGCCCTCGGGAAAGCCATAGTCCAGAAAAAACGCCGCCCCCCCTTTGCCGGCCAACAAGCGCTCGGCCAGGCTGGCCACAAAGGCCTCGGCCTGGAGGTGTATTTCGGTCAGGTAATCGTGCTCGCCGTCAATGTCCACAGGCGGACGCAGGTCGGTCAGGCGGTCTTGCCATGCAAAGCCAAGGCCATCAACCTCGGCCGCGCTGACCACACCGCGCTCGTACCAGTCGCCTCGCGTGCGCTGCAGCAGTTGCACCGGCATGGCATCCAGCACCTCGTTGCCCACCACCACGCCCTCGATGGCATCGGGCCAGGCGTCGAGCCAGCACACTTTGTCGGCATATTTCAGCAAAGTGTCAGCTTGGCGGGCGCGCAAAGTGCCCGACAAATCGATGATGGTGTAGCGGCGCACGGAAGCGCCCAAACTCTCCAGCAGCTGCAAAGCCAAGGCCCCAGTGCCCGCACCAAACTCCCAGACTTCGTCGGTGCCAGTGGCCTGCAGCGCTTGGCGCACCTGCACGGCCAGGGTTTGGCCAAACAAGGGGGACATGCCGGGTGCGGTCACAAAGTCGCTGCCCGATGAGGGCATGGCTCCAAACTTTTGCAAGGCGTTGGTGTAGTAACCCAAGCCCGGCTCGTACAGCGCCATGGCCATGAAACGGTCAAAACCGATCCAGCCACCGGCTTGGGCAATGGCTTGGTGGATGCGTTGGGTCAACTCGGATGAAGGATTGAGGTTGGGCGCGGTCACTCGGCGATTGTCGCCGAAGGCGTGCAGGGGTTAACCGAGTTAATGTGACGGGGTGCTGGGTCCAAATTCATGGCTTGCCCGATAATTAGCGGTTTGCTTGACCCACTGTCATGCTGGGCTTGACCCGGCATCCATGGCTGAGCAAGCATGGACCCCGGATCGAGTCTGGGATGACAAACTTTTTCAACCGACCACCTTCGCAGGCCAGTCATCCCTCTACCGCAAGCTGCTCACATTCATGAAACAAGTTCTGGTCACCGGAGGCGCTCACCGCCTGGGCGCAGAGATCGTCCGCCAATTTGCGGCAGCGGGCTGGCGCGTGTGGTGCCATTACCAGCGCTCGGGTGCTGCGGCACAGGCCCTCCAGACCGAGTTGCAAAATCAAGGTTCTAGCGTGGAGTTGGTGCAAGCCGACTTGGCGCAAAGTGCCAAAGTCGAGAGCATGATAGACCACATCACGCGAACCACCGGCCCGCTCGATTGCTTGGTGAACAACGCCTCTTTGTTCGAGCCCGATGAGGGTACCGACATGGACTTGCCCGGTGCCCGTCTTCAGCTGGAAGTGAACCTGATTGCACCGATGGCCCTCGCTTCATGGATGGCTAAACAAGCTGCTCCCAACGCCGCACCCGGTCAACGCAGCGTGATCCACATCCTTGACCAAAAGGTGTTCAACCTGAACCCCGATTATTTTTCGTACACCGTCTCCAAATTGGCATTGGAGCGCTCGGTGGCTTTACAGGCGCAAGCCTTGTCCCCTGGCTTGCGCGTGTGCGGGGTGGCCCCAGGCCTGATGTTTTTGAGCGGCCCGCAAACCCAAGAGAACTTTGACCGTAACAGCCGCGTGAACCTGCTGCGCCAACCTATCGACCCGGCGCAGGTGGCAGCCACTTGCGTTTTTCTAGCGCAAAACCCCTGCATCACCGGCACCACGGTGTGTGTGGACAACGGGCAGCACTTGGTGCCTTTGGCGCGGGACGTGATGTTTTTGGGTGAACCGAAAGACCCTGCATGAGCGACCTGATGACCGATTTGGCGCTGAACTGTCGCCGCCTGTTTTTGCGCAACCACACAGTGGACGTGCGCATCGGTGCGCACGACTTTGAAAAGCTGGGGCCCCAGCGCATCGTCTTCAATGTGGAACTGTTTGTACCCTTCAGCGCGTCCACCCCCACGCAAGACGATTTGGCCGAAGTGGTGGACTACGACTTCATCCGTGAGGTGATCGCCAAACGTGTGGCCCAAGGCCACATCGTGCTGCAAGAGACTTTGTGCGACGACCTGATGCGCGAGCTGATTGCGCACCCGCAGGTGAAAGCGGTGCGCCTGTCCAGCTGCAAACCCGATGTGTACCCGGACTGCGAAGCCGTCGGGGTTGAAATCTTCCAAATCAAACCCGCGCCATGAAAACCCCTGCTGGCCAACAAACCCTGGAGCTGACCGGTTTGCGATTTCACGCCAACCTGGGCATCCTGGAGCACGAAAAAACCGACCCGCAACCGATACAGGTGGACGCCGAGCTGAACCTGGGCACGCAGCCCCTGTTGCCCAGCGACGACGACATCCATTCGGTGCTGGACTACCGCAAAGTGCGCAAAATCATCATCGACGAATGCACGGCTGAGCACATCAACCTGCTGGAAACGCTGATTGGCAAAGTCTCGAACCGCCTGATGCAGTTGCCCGGCGTTTTGGGCGTGCGCGTCAAGATTGCCAAACTTGAAATTTTTGAAGACTGCGAAGTGGCCATTCGCATGGAAACAGGACAGTGGTGAACCTTATGAACACAGACACAGAAACCGACAACGCCTGGGTACAAGCGCAAGCCGAATCAGAGGCCGCCAAAGCCATCAAGATCGAGCGCGAAACCCACAAGCTCGAAAAACGCCTGTGCCGCCAGATGGGCCAAGCCATCAGTGACTTCAACTTGATCGAAGCGGGCGACCGCATCATGGTCTGCATGTCGGGCGGCAAAGACAGCTACGGCATGCTCGACATCCTGCTCAAGATGAAGGCCCGCGCCCCGGTCGACTTCGAACTGGTCGCGGTCAACCTGGACCAAAAGCAACCGGGTTTTCCTGAGCACATCCTGCCTGCATACCTCAAAGAGCTGGGGGTGGAGTTTCACATCGAGACGCAAGACACGTATTCGATCGTGAAAGACAAGATCCCCGAAGGCAAGACCATGTGCAGCCTTTGCTCGCGTCTGCGCCGGGGGATTTTGTACCGCGTGGCGCGCGAGCTCAAATGCAACAAGCTGGCGCTCGGCCACCATCGCGACGACATGCTGCAGACCTTCTTTTTGAACATGTTCTTTGGCGGCAAGCTCAAGGGCATGCCTCCCAAGTTGGTCAGCGACAACGGCGAATTCATGGTGATCCGCCCACTGGCCTATGTGGCCGAAACCGACCTCATCCGCTGGGCTGAGCACCGACAGTTCCCCATCATTCCTTGCACCCTGTGTGGCAGCCAGGAAAATCTGCAGCGCCTGCAGGTGGGCAACATGCTGCGCGAGTGGCAAAAGAAGCACCCTGGCCGGATTGAAAACATGTTTGCGGCTTTGCAAAATGTGGTGCCCTCGCATTTGATGGACGCCAAGCTGCACGGCTTCAAGGACCTGAAGATCACCGGCATTGAGTCGGACGATGGCGACATGGCTTTTGACGAGGAAGAGTTCAAGGAAGCGTCCTTGCCGGGCATTCAGGTCATCTCGATGTGAACCTCAAGGAGACAACTCATGCGCACAGCAACTCGGCAGCTCACGCGTTGGTTTTTGATGGCCTTGGTCGCGATGGCCTTGCCCTTCTTGACGGGCTGCGCCTCAATGCGCCTGATCGACAGCGATGTGGTCTCGGTGGCTGCCGTGCCGGCGGGTATGAATTTGCAAGGCGCCAAGTACCGCTTCGAGCGCCTGCCCTCGCAGGTTCACAACCCCGAAGCCGGTCTCGCCGAGCAACAAGCGCAGTTGGCCATGACGGCCGTGGGTCTGGTGCGAGACGATGCCGGAGCCAGCCTGAGCGTGATGCTGGGCTTCAGTGGCTCGCAGTACCCGGCCGACCCTTGGGGTCGCCCCTTAGGTCCGGGCTGGACGCCTTTTGGCAGCATCGCCTTCGGTTCGGGCTTTGTCGGGGGCCTGGGCTCGCACGTGGGTCTGGGTATGGGCATGCGTTTTCCGCCGCCCACCCATTACCGCCGTGAGGTCAGCGTCATCATGCGCGACCTGAAGTCGGGCCAAGTGGTCTACGAAACCCGCGCCAGCCACGCAGGCCCCTGGAGCGACAGCGTGCCGATCTTTGCGACTCTGTTCCAGGCCGCCCTGGCCAATTTCCCCAACCCGCCTGCTGGCCCACGCCGGGTCAACATCGAAGTGCCGCGCTGAATCTAGGAATTTATGGAACCGACCCGCATTTTGGCGATTCGCCACGGAGAAACCGCCTGGAACGTCGACACGCGGCTGCAAGGCCACCTGGACATTCCACTCAACGATGTAGGCCTGCGCCAGGCCGAGCACCTGGCACGGTCGTTCGTGCAACGCGATGCCATTGATGCCATTTATGCCAGCGACCTGTCTCGCGCCCACGCCACCGCCAACGCGATTGCACAGGCCATCGGGAAAACGGTGAGCACCCACATAGGCTTGAGAGAGCGGCATTTTGGGGCGTTTCAGGGCAGCACATTTGCCGAGATCGAAACCGAGCTGCCCGACCATGCATGGCACTGGCGCAAACGCACGCCCGACTGGACACCGCCCGATGGCGGCGAGTCACTTCTGGTCCTGCGCGATCGCATTGTGACCACGGTGAACGAACTGGCTGTACGCCATCCGGGTCAGCAGATCGTGCTGGTGGCCCATGGCGGGGTGCTGGACATTTTGTACCGTGCAGCTACCCGCATCGATCTACAAGCCCCGCGCACGTGGTCACTGACCAACACCGCAGTCAACAGCTTGTTGTGGACGCCTGCGGGCTTGTCCTTGGTGGGCTGGGGTGACACATCCCACCTGGACGCACTGGGGAAAGACGAATCGTCTTTATAAAGCGCTGTTTTGTAATGCTGCAATGCGCTCTTCGATGGGAGGATGCGTGCTGAACATCTGGCCAATCCCCCCCGCAATGCCCATGGCAGCCATGCTCTTGGGCAACTCGGCGGTGTGCACACCGCCCAAGCGGGCCAAGGCGTTGATCATGGGCTGCTTGCGGCCCATCAGCTGCGCCGCGCTGGCATCGGCGCGGAACTCGCGCTGGCGGCTGAACCAGGCCACGATGATCGCAGCGAGAACGCCCAACAAAATGTCCATCACGATGGTGGTCACGTAATAGCCGATGCCGGGACCGGAGTTTTCGCTGTCGCCCTTGCGCAAGAAGCTGTCCACCGCATAACCCACCACACGCGAGATGAACACCACGAAGGTGTTCATCACGCCCTGGATCAGGGCCATGGTGACCATGTCGCCGTTGGCGATGTGTGCCACTTCGTGGGCGAGCACAGCCTCGATTTCTTCGTGCGTCATGTTTTGCAGCAAGCCGGTGGACACGGCCACCAAGGCCGAATCACGGAATGCGCCAGTGGCAAAAGCGTTGGGGTCGCCTTCAAAAATACCAACTTCGGGCATGCCGATACCGGCTTTGTCAGCCAATTTTCGAACGGTGTCAACGATCCAGACCTCGTCGGCATTGGCCGGTTGGTCAATGACTTTGACCCCCGAGGACATTTTGGCGATCCATTTGCTCATGAGCAAAGAGATGATGGCGCCACCAAAGCCCATGATCAGCGCAAAACCCAGCAAAGCGCCCAGGTTCAGACCGTTGGAAGTCAAAAAGCGGTTGACGCCCAGCAAGTTGGCGACGATGCCCAACACCAGGACTACAGCCAAGTTGGTCACGACGAAAAGAAAAATGCGTTTCATGTTGAGTTTCACTTTCACCCGAAAGACGCGGGCACGTTGCAACCGATATTAGGGGGTTGGTGTTCAAAATCAAGCCGGGGGCGTGATTTCCGGATTGGCGTACGGTTTTTCCACATGGCGCGGACTCCTGCGTGGACGGAACACGCTGTCATCGGCGTAAAAAGACGAGTCTTCGTTGGCCAGCCACCAGCCCGGCACGCCCAGCAGAGGCAAAGGGCTGAAGGGTTTGCTGGCCAATTTTTCAGGTGTGAGGTCTTGCGCCAGCCAAGCGTCGAGGTCGGACTGTGCCACGCCTTGCGGCACGCGCCACAGGTGAACGGTGATCGATTTGTAAGGCTTCACCGCTTTTTCGAGCGCAGCATGGCCAAAAGCCCAAAGCCGTGTAAGTGCCCACTCACTGCGAAAACCAAGAAAGGCATCCTTCCATCGGTGCTCGGTCAAGGCCAACCACACGACATCGGAGGTCTGGATCAGCAGCGCGTTCTCATCGAACACGGTGGCGGCGTCGCGTACCGGGCCACGCACCTGGCCCACCCCGGCGCGGGCGATTTCGCGGGCTTGCAACTGGTTCAGGCGTTTTTTGGACTTCGGGAAATGCATCCAACACAAAGCATTGAAGAAATCGTGCAAGCCTTCGCGGGTGGGCACCTGGCCCGTAGCAAAAATGAAGTCTTCGTAGGCTTGGCTTTCGGGCAAGTCGGATTGCGGCACAAAGCGCACGGGGGCACAGCTGGCTTTGCTCAAGGCCTCTGGCTGGGGCATACCGGCCCCCAGCTGGCGTGCGATCGGTTCGCCCACGGCGCGCCAGTCGGCCAGCCAAGGCGCGTCCCAGTCGATGTCGTGCACGCCCAGGCTGGAAGCTGGCGCACAGCGGTGCCCAGCCCGGTTGGGGCTCACCCCGCCACCAGAAGCCACGGCAGGCTTTCTCCGGAACGCAGGGGCTTGAGTTCGGCCTCGCCAAAGGCAAAGCTCTCGGCGGGCGTCCAGTTTTCACGGCGCAGCGTGATGGTGCCGGTATTGCGCGGCAGACCGTAAAAGTCGGCCCCGAAGAAGCTGGCAAAGCCTTCGAGCTTGTCGAGCGCGCCGGCCTGGTCAAAGGCTTCGGCGTACATCTCGATGGCGGCGTGCGCGGTGTAGCAGCCTGCGCAACCGCTGGCGTGCTCTTTGAGGTGCGCCGGGTGTGGGGCGCTGTCGGTGCCCAAGAAGAACCGGGCATTGCCACTGGTGGCCGCTTGCACCAAAGCCAGGCGGTGGGTCTCGCGCTTGAGCACGGGCAGGCAGTAGTAATGTGGGCGCATGCCGCCCAAGAACAGGGCGTTGCGGTTGTACAGCAGGTGGTGTGCAGTGATGGTGGCACCCAAATTCGCGTCGCCAGCGGCCACGTAATCAGCGGCTTCTTTCGTAGTGATGTGTTCCATCACGATTTTCAGGCCTGGGAAGTCACGGCGCAGCGGGATCAGATGCTGCTCGATGAACACAGCTTCGCGGTCAAACAGGTCGATGTCGGACGAAGTGACTTCGCCGTGCACCAGCAGCAGCATGCCTTCGCGCTGCATGGCTTCAAGCACGGGGTAGATCTTGCGCAGGTCGGTCACGCCCGCGTCGCTGTTGGTGGTGGCCCCTGCCGGGTAGAGCTTGCAGGCCACCACACCGGCGGCTTTGGCGCGGACAATTTCTGACGGAGCCAAGTTGTCGGTCAGGTACAGCGTCATGAGCGGCTCAAAGGCCATACCCGCTGGCACGGCGGCCTGGATGCGCTGCTTGTAGGCCAGCGCCTGCTCGGCCGTGGTCACGGGCGGCTTGAGGTTGGGCATGATGATGGCGCGGCCGAATTGGGCGGCGGTGTGCGGCACCACCACGTTCAGGGCGGCGCCGTCGCGCACATGCAAGTGCCAGTCGTCGGGGCGGATGAGGGTGAGTTCTTGGGTCATGCGGCGTATTGTCTCAAACCTGCCGGCTGTGTTCAGTCCGGCAACAAAAGCCAATTGATCAGGATCTGACACCGATTTAATCGGGATCTGACCCCAATTAAATCAATGCCCGAGAATCTTGGACAAAAAGTCCTGCGCCCGATCGGTTTGCGGCGCATCAAAGAACTGCTGGGGCGGTGCCTGCTCAACCACCTGGCCTTGGTCCATGAAGATCACACGGTCGGCCACCGCCTTGGCAAATCCCATTTCGTGCGTCACGCACAGCATGGTCATGCCCTGGCTGGTCAGCTCGATCATCACGTCCAGCACTTCCTTGATCATCTCGGGGTCGAGGGCCGAGGTGGGCTCATCGAACAGCATGATCTTGGGCGTCAGGCACAGTGCGCGGGCAATCGCCACGCGCTGTTGCTGGCCGCCGGACAGTTGCAAGGGGTACTTGTTCGCGTGCTCAGAAATGCGCACGCGCTCCAGTTGCACCATGGCTTTGTCCACGGCTTCCTTGCGTGGCATCTTGGCCACCCAAGTGGGTGACAAGATCAGGTTTTCCATCACTGTCAGGTGCGGGAACAGGTTGAACTGCTGGAATACCATGCCGACTTCGCGGCGCACTTTGTCGATGCCTTTGAGGTCATCGCCCAGTAAAGTGCCGTCGACTGTGAGCGTGCCTTCCTGGTATTCCTCCAGGGCGTTGATGCAGCGAATCAGGGTGGACTTGCCTGAGCCCGAAGGGCCACAGATGACGACTTTTTCGCCTTTGGCAAATTGCAAATTCACATCGCGCAGCACATGGTAGCCATTGCTGGCGTACCACTTGTTCACGCCTTTGAACTCGATGATGGGGTTAGCGTTGGAGGTCATAAAGGTCTTTCGTTCAGCGGACTTTGCTCACGGCTGTGCGCTCTTCGATCCACAGGCTGTAGCGCGACATGGCAAAGCAGAACGCGAAATAAATGAAGGTGATGAAGAGGTAGGCTTCGATCTTGAAGGGACGCCAGTCGGCGTCAGAGTTGAGCGCCAGGCCCAACGCGCCGGTCAGCTCGTACAGCGACACGATGGTCACCAGCGAAGTGTCTTTGAACAGGCCGATGAAGGTGTTCATGATGGACGGCACCACGGTGGCCAGAGCCTGGGGCAGGACGATCATGCGCTGGGTCTGCCAGTAGCTCAGGCCCAGCGTGGCCGCCGCTTCGGTCTGGCCTTTGGGCAAGGCCTGCAGGCCGCCGCGAATCACCTCGGCCATGTAGGCACCGGAAAACAGCGTGATGCCCACCACCACCCGCACCAGCACATCGATCTTCACGCCCTCGGGCATGAACAGCGGCAGCATGAACGAGGCCATGAACAGCACGGTGATGAGCGGCACGCCGCGCACCAACTCCACATAGAGCGTGCAGAGTGTTTTGATGGCCGGCATGTTGGAGCGCCGCCCCAAGGCCACAAAGATGGCCAGCGGAAAGGCCAGCGTCATGGAGATAACGGTGAGCATGACCGTGAGCGGCAAGCCGCCCCATTGGTCGGTGTCAACTTCGGTCAGGCCAAAAAAGCCACCCTTCATCAGCACAAAATACACGGTCAGCATGACCAGCCAAATCAAGGGCAATGCCTTGTTCCAGAAACGGGGCATGCAGCTGATGACGACCACACCCAACATGAGGGCGGTGGCGATCACCGGGCGCCAGTGCTCGACTTCAGGGTAACGGCCCATCACAATCAAGCGGCCTTTTTCGGAGATCACGCCCCAGCAAGCCCCTGCGCCGCGCACTTCGTTGCAGGCTTGCAAGTTGCTGCTGAAAACAGCTTGCAACACGGCCCAGTCGAGCGAGGAAACCAGCGCCCAAAGGCACACGGCCAGCAGCGCCAGCGACATCAGGCTGTTGCTCGGGGTGGAAAACAGGTTGCCTCGCAACCAGGCCACGGGGCCTGTGCTGCGGCCAGGCATGGGCCGCGCTTCGGTGGATTTGAAAACAGTGGTCATGTCAGCGCTCCTGGATGGCGGCACTGGCGTTGAACCAGTTCATGAGGGCCGAAGTGAGAAGAGACAGCGTCAGGTACACCAACATCACGATGGACAAGGCCTCGATGGCCCGGCCCGTTTGGTTGAGCGTGGTGTTGGCGATCGAGACCAGTTCGGGGTAACCAATGGCCACCGCCAGCGACGAGTTTTTGGTCAGGTTCAGGTACTGGCTGGTGAGCGGCGGAATGATCACGCGCAAGGCCTGTGGCAACACCACCAGACGCATGGACTGATTTTTGTTCAGACCCAAAGAGGCAGAAGCCTCGTGCTGGCCCAGCGACACTGAGGCAATGCCCGAGCGCACGACTTCGGCAATGAAGGACGCTGTGTAAAACACCAAGCCACACAGCAAGGCAATGAATTCTGGACTGAACGCGCCGCCATCTTCAATCTGGAAATCGCCCTTTTTGGGCAAGTCCCATTCGTTGGGCGCGCCACCAACCAGCCAGCCGAGCACCGCCATCACCAGCGTGACCGCCAACGACACGGCCCAGACCGGTCGGGTGAGGCCGGTCCGGTCAAAATGCGCCCGTGCCATGCGTCGGTAGACCCACGCAAACACCAGGCCTAGAGCAGCACCGACCAAGGCCAAGGTCTGGCCCAACTGCCACACAGGCCAAGGGAAGGAAATGCCGTTTTTGCTCAAAAAGAAGTGGCCTGCCTGCCAAGCCTGGTCCAGGTCGGGCAGCATCTCGGTGAAGACCAGATACCAGATGAGCAACTGCAGGTAAACCGGCACGTTGCGGAAAAATTCAACGTAGGCGTAACAGATTTTTCGCACCAAAAAGTTGGCCGAAAACCGCCCAACCCCCACCAGCACACCCAGCACCGTGGCCAGCAGGATGCCGATCACGGCGACCTTGAGCGTGTTGAGCATGCCGATGGCAAAAGCCAAGAAGTAAGAGCTGTTGTGCGCGTACTCGATCACCGTTTCGCTGATGTCAAAGCCAAACGGTTGAAATAAAAAGTCGTAGCCGCTCTGGATGCCACGCAGACGCATGTTGGTGAGCGTGTTGCGCACCAACAGGGCCACCAGCGCCAAAGCCGACAAGATGGCGACGACCTGGTAGATGACCGAACGCCCTTCGCGGCTGCGCCACGAAATCGATCGGGTTTTCTTGCCGGGCAAGGGCCTGGCCTCGATCATGGAAAAATGGGACATGAGGACTGCCTGAAAAATGACGGGCTGGTAAAAAATACGCCCCGTGAAGGGGCGTATTCAGAACCTTCAAAAAAGGCTGTCGATCAACGCAGCGGTGCCGCGTACATCAGGCCGCCCTTGTTCCACTGGTTGTTCAGGCCACGTGGCAAGTTGATGGCAGTCTTGGGGCCGACGTTGCGCTCGAACATTTCGCCGTAGTTGCCGGTCGTCTTGATGGCGCGGGCCAGCCATTCCTTGTCCAGACCCAGGTGCTTGCCCAAATCTTCTGTGGCACCCAACAAACGGCCCACTTGAGGGTTGTCGCTGGTTTTCATTTGGTCCACATTGGCTTGCGTGATGCCGTACTCTTCGGCTTCGATCAGGCCGGAAAGCACCCATTTGTTAATGGCAAACCACTCGTCGTCACCACGGCGTACCATGGGGCCCAAAGGCTCTTTAGAGACCAGATCGGGCAAGATCAGGTGGGCCGCGGGGTCTTTGGCTTCCTTGGCGCGCACAGAGGCCAGGCCCGATGCGTCGGTGGTGTAAGCCTGGCAACGGCCAGAGAAGTAAGCGCCAGTAGCGGCTTCGACTTTTTCAAACACAACAGGCTTCAAGTTGAGCTTGTTGGCGCGGGAGTAGTCGGTCAGGTTCTTTTCGGTGGTGGTGCCGGACTGCACGCAGATTGTGGCGCCCTTGAGTTGCTTGGCGCTGGTGATCTTGCCTTTGGGCACCATGAAGCCTTGGCCGTCATAGTAATTGGCACCGATGAAGTGCAGGCCCAAGGAGCCATCGCGGTTCAAGGTGTTGGTGGTGTTGCGGGCCAGCACATCGACTTCACCGGACTGCAAAGCGGTGAAACGCTGCTGGGCGGTCAAGGGCACATATTTGACTTTGGTGGCATCGCTCAGCACAGCTGCGGCCACGGCACGGCAGTGGTCCACGTCCAGACCTGACCAGTTGCCGCTGGAGTCAGCGGCTGAAAAACCGGCCAGACCGGTGTTGACACCGCAGACGATTTGGCCGCGTTGCTTGATCTGGTCCAGGGTTTTGCCCGCCATGGCGGATGTGGCCGCCAGCAAGCCTGCAGTGGCCAGTACGGAGCCAATCAAGGTTTGTGTCATTTTCTTCATGGTTTGAATCCTCTTGTGAAATGGTGAGTAGCAAATTGCCACCCACATATTAAATGCCAAATTCCGCAGTGAACCGCCTAGGAGCTTCCCTAGGCTCGCGTCGAACAACGGGACTGTTTGGAACGTACACCCAAATGGTGCACCACAGCTTCAGCGGCTCGTGCATATGCACAAAATGTGCCTGCAAGCCGGTGTGTGCTGAAAATAGTCAGTTTGTTATCAGCCGCTATCAGGGAGTACCCCAATATTTATGCAAAAAATGCATAAGGCAATACATGCCATGAAAAGAAACCGTTAGCGACGATTTATCGGGAGGAATGCACCGAAGAAGTGCTCTGGGTCAGGTGCAGCCATAACTGATGGGCCGAGCTCTTGAAACAGGCTTTGGACCCTGATTTTTCCCGGTAGGCACGCACTTCCATGCTCAATGCCAGGGTTTGCCCACCGGGCAAGCCCACCTCGACCAAGGTGCCTGCCTGAATTTCTTTCTTGACTGCACTGCGCGGCAAAAACGCGATGCCATGGCCTTCCAGGGCCATCACTTTCAGACTCTCGGCCATGTCGGTCTCATAGACCCGCTCCAGATGCACCGGCACGCCCGCCTGCTTCAAAATCCAGTCGGTCACGCCGCCCAAATAAGCTCCGGGCGCGTAGCCCAAATAAGGAAGTGGCCGTGCGGTATGGCCCGGCAAACTGAATAGCGCCCGACCATCGTGCGTGCTCTGAACATAGGGCGCAATCACCTCGTGCCCCAACACCACCATGTCGTAGCGCTCAGGGTCAATTTGCAAGGGCTGCGAAGGGTGGTGGTAAGCGATCAACACGTCGCACCCTCCCTCCACCAGGCGCATGGCCGCGTCGTGCACATTCAGCGCCATTAGCCGGCTTTTCATGGGCCCAAAGGTCTCACGCAAACTGGCCACCCAAGGCGGAAAAAACGTGAATGCCAAGGTGTGCGGCACCGCAAACTGGATGATGTCCTGCCCCACCGCATTGTGACCGCGCAACATGGCACGGGTGTTCTGCAGCGACTGAAGCATCTCCAGCGCCTGTGCATACAAAGTCTCACCCGCAGGGGTGAGCCGAGTTGGGTAAGAGCTGCGATCGACCAAGTCGGCCCCGGCCCAAGCCTCCAACGACTGGATGCGCCGGGAAAAAGCCGGTTGCGTAACGTGCCGCAGTTGCGCGGAGCGGCTGAAACTGCGCGTTTCGGCCAAACTTACAAAATCTTCAAGCCATTTGGTTTCCATGTTGGCATTATCGTTTCAGCCTCGGATCCGACCGCCCAAACAACACCCCCATCAAACTGCAAGCGTAAATACCGATTCAGAACTTGTCCCCAAACGATTTGGGCGGTGTGACGCCCAGATGCTTGAATGCCGCCAACGTGGCCATGCGCCCACGTGGCGTGCGCTGCAAATAGCCTTGCTGAATCAAATACGGCTCGATCACGTCTTCGATGGTGTCGCGCTCTTCGCCAATGCTGGCCGCAATATTGTCCAACCCGACCGGGCCGCCGTCAAAACGGTGGATCACCGCCTCGAGCAGTTTGCGATCCATCAGGTCAAAGCCTTCGGGGTCTACATCGAGCATGACCAGGGCTTTTTGGGCAATGCCTTTGTGGATGGTGCCGTCGCCCTTGACATCGGCATAGTCGCGCACCCGGCGCAGCAGGCGGTTGGCAATGCGCGGCGTGCCGCGCGAGCGGCGGGCGATTTCGAACGAGCCTTCGGGGTCAATCGGTGCTTTGAGCAAACCGGCGCTGCGGGTCACGATGCGGGTCAACTCTTCGGGCGTGTAGAACTCCAGGCGCGAGACGATGCCAAAACGGTCGCGCAGCGGGTTGGTCAGCATGCCCGCACGGGTGGTGGCGCCCACCAAGGTGAAAGGCTGCAAGTCGAGCTTGATGCTGCGCGCCGCCGGGCCTTCGCCGATCATGATGTCGATCTGGTAGTCCTCCAGCGCGGGGTACAAAATCTCTTCGACCACGGGCGACAGGCGGTGGATCTCGTCGATGAAGAGCACATCGTTGCGCTCCAAATTCGTTAAGAGCGCCGCCAAATCTTTGGGTTTTTCCAGAACAGGGCCGCTGGTCTGGCGCAGGTTCACACCCAGCTCGGCGGCGATGATGTGGGAAAGCGTGGTCTTGCCCAAACCGGGCGGGCCAAACAGCAACACATGGTCCAGAGGCTCTTCGCGCATCTTGGCGGCGCTGATGAAGATCTCCAGCTGTTCGCGCACCTTGACTTGGCCAACGTATTCGTCGAGCAACTTGGGGCGCAAGGCGCGTTCAATGGCCTCTTCTTGGTGCGACACGGGGGCCGCAGAAATGACCCGGGGTTCGGGTTGCGGGGCAAAGTCGTCTGTGCGGATGCTCATGGGGTGACCAACTCGATGATGTCGTTGAGCTCAAGACGAGCGGTTTGAAAAATGGCGTCGCTGACCCGCTTCCAAGGGTGCGGTGTCGCGCCGCGCTGGCGCCAGTCAAAGCTCTTGGGTTGGTTGCAAATGATGAAGCTCGGCTGCTTGGCCGTTTTGCTGTTGTCGATCGCAAACGGGTTGGTGGCGTTGTAGGCCGCCGTGGACATGGGAAAGCCGATCACGATGGAAGTCCTGTCGTTGAAGGCTTTGGGCGACAGCACCAGAATAGGGTGCATATCGCGCATTTCGCGGCCCACCTGCGGGTTGAAGTTGATCCAGATGATGTCTTGCCGGTCGGGCACCCAAGGGGTGCGGCTCACTTGACGTTTCCCGCATCCGCCCCGAATTCCAACCCTTGCGGCGCATCGGACATGACTTCGCCGCCATGCAACTGGGGATCAAAAGCAGCGAGCTTGTCTTGGAGGCTTGGGCGCTGGGGCACGGCACGCAGCTCAAGACAACCTTTGGCCACGACCGTGGCCTGCAAGGGCGTACCGGGTGTGATGCCCAGCGACTGCATCAACTCACGGCTGAGCCGGATGCCATGGCTGTTGCCCCAGGTGGAAATGGTCAAGGCGGTGGTTTTCATGACGCCAGTATATCCATCGGATATCCAAATGCAAGGCTGCCCGAATGCTTATTTGTTCAGGGCTTTGAGCGCCAACTTGATGCCCTCGCTGACGCCCACGTCCACGGGCAAGCTCTTGAGGGCAGCAGCGGCTTCTTTATCGCTGTAGCCCAGCGCCAGCAAAGCCTGCTGAATGTCACTTTGCGCGTCGCTGGTGTTCACGGCAAACAAGCCGCCCAAGTCGCCGCCCAGCTTGCCTTTGAGTTCGAGCAGCAGGCGCTCAGCAGTTTTTTTGCCAATGCCGGGCACTTTGACCAGACGCCCCACTTCTTGGGTGGTGATGGCCTGCGCCAAGTCGTCCACACTCATGCCGGACAACACACTCAAGGCCGTGCGGGGCCCCACGCCCGAAATTTTGATGAGCTGGCGAAAAGCTTCGCGTTCAGCCAGCGTGGCAAAACCGTAAAGAATTTGCGCGTCTTCGCGCACCACAAAGTGCGTCACCAGACTGACTTTTTCGCCCGCTGCGGGCAAATTGTAGAAAGTGCTCATCGGCACATTCACCTCGTAGCCCACGCCATGGCAGTCCACGATCACCTCGGGTGGGTTTTTGTCGCTCAAGATGCCAGTGAGTTTGCCAATCATGGGAGGTGACGCCTTAAATGCCTGCGATGGGAGAAAATGCGCTCTCGCCCGGGCCATCTTGGCCACAAACCGCGCACAGCGAGGATTATCAACTTGATCGTCAGACACACCTTCACGCCGCACAACAACGCCCGTCTGTCTCACCTGTGTGGCCCGATGGACGCGCACCTGCGCACCATCGAGGCGGGCTTGCAAGTGAGCATCGCGCACCGCCACGAGCAGTTCAAGGTGGACGGCCCCAAGGCGGTGGCTTTGCATGCAATGGAAATTTTGCAGGCCATTTACGAGCGTGCCGACCGCCCCATTTCACCCGACATGGTGCAACTGATGCTGGTGGGCGACAGCGGGGGCGAAGAGGCGAATTTGCCCATCTTGCAAACCCGCCGCGCCGACCTGAAGGCCCGCACACCGGTGCAAGCGGCCTATCTGGAAAGCATCGCCAGCCACGACATCAGCTTTGGCATCGGCCCAGCGGGCACCGGCAAGACTTATCTGGCCGTGGCCTGCGCGGTGGACGCACTGGAGCGTGCCAGCGTTCAGCGCATTGTGCTGACCCGCCCAGCCGTGGAAGCGGGTGAACGACTGGGCTTTTTACCGGGCGACTTGTCGCAAAAGGTCGACCCGTATTTGCGTCCCTTGTACGACGCGCTGTACGACCTGATGGGTCACGACAAGGTGCTCAAAGCCTTTGAGCGCAATGCGATCGAGGTGGCCCCACTGGCTTTCATGCGCGGGCGCACGTTGAACAACGCCTTTGTGATCTTGGACGAGGCGCAAAACACCAGCACCGAACAGATGAAGATGTTCCTGACACGCATTGGCTTTGGCGCCAAGGCGGTGGTGACGGGCGATGTGAGTCAGATCGACTTGCCCAAGGGGCAATTGAGCGGCCTGATCGATGCCGAGCGGGTTTTGAAGCGCGTCAAGGGCATTGCTTTCACGCGCTTTAGCAGCGCCGATGTGGTGCGCCACCCCTTGGTGGCCCGCATTGTGGACGCCTACGACGCGCAAGGCAGCGCCCCCATGCGTGCGGGTGTCACGACCCGCCGCAAGCCCCTGCCCACCGATGATTGAACTCCGAATCCAACACCTCCATGGCCCTGCAACAACTCCAGCTCTCCCTGCAATTTGGCGACATCCCCAACGCCGCTCGCCACCGCGCCGCCTTGCCACGCCATGCCGTCACGCGAGCCATACGCCACGCCCTGGCCGATGACGCCGAGATCACGGTGCGCATCGTGGGCGAAGAAGAGGGACGCGCGCTGAACCAGAGTTACCGCAAAAAGGATGACGCCACCAACGTGCTGACCTTTGACTACGAGCAAGAGCCCGTGGTGATGGCCGACTTGGTGCTGTGCGCCCCGGTGGTGGCCCGCGAAGCCAAAGAACAAGGCAAGACGCTGGCTGCGCACTACGCGCATTTGCTGGTGCACGGCACTTTGCACGCTCAGGGCTGGGACCACGAGACCAGCACGGCCCATGCTGAGGAGATGGAGGCCTACGAGATTGCGATCTTGGCGGGCTTGGGGTTGAAGAACCCTTATCTGTAGTTTTTGCTGGTTAGGCCCGGATGGTTTGAGCTGGGGAGGCCTCGAATGGGGTGGGGCCGGGTTCCTCATGACGGGGTACCGAAAATCGTCACCCGGCCCCACCCCGTTCGAGGCCGTGGTGCGGTTTCAAAAACCGCCGCCGTTTTACGTCAGGTCGAACCTGAAGTCATGGCATGGAACCGAAGACTGCTCGTTAACAGCAAGCCTCTCGCCAAACTGACCACCCAGGTGTGTGAGGGGATGCGGCGGGTGACGATTTACGGTACCCCGTTATGAGGAACCCGCCGCATCCCCTCACACACCGCCCAAGCGAAAGGCAAAACGTCAGAGCAACCGAACCTTCACACTCTTGCCCTTGATCTTGCCGTGCGACAACTGCGCCTCGACCTTTTTAGCGAGAGCTGCTTGCACCGCCACATAGGTCGAAAACTCGTTCACATTGATCTTGCCAACCTGCTCTCGGGTCAAACCACACTCACCCGCCAAGGCCCCCATCACATCGCCTGCACGGATTTTTTCTTTGCGCCCTCCCACAATCTGCAAGGTGCGCATGGGCGGTTGCAATGGACCAACCTCCGCAGACGACAGGCCAGACAAAGGCTCCCACTTCGACTCGCGGCCCTGCATCACCTCGATCTTGCCGACAGATCCCATCTCGTCCATGCTGGCCAGCGTCAGCGCCAGCCCTTCGGCGTCGCCCCGACCGGTCCGGCCGATGCGGTGAATGTGAATTTCTGCATCGGGCGTCACATCCACGTTGATCACGGCTTCAAGGCCTTCCACGTCCAGCCCGCGCGAGGCGACATCGGTGGCCACCAGCACCGAGCAGCTGCGATTGGAAAACTGCACCAACACCTGGTCGCGTTCGCGCTGCTCCAATTCACCAAACAGCGCCAGCGCGCTGTAGCCCTGGGCCTGCAGCACCGCCACCAGATCGCGGCATTGCTGCTTGGTGTTGCAAAAGGCCAGCGTGCGCTCGGGGCGGAAATGTGCCAGCAACTTGGACACGGCGTCCAGGCGCTGGCTTTCGCTCACTTCGTAATAAATCTGGCGGATTTTGTGTGCACTGTGCTGCGCTTCAACCTTCATCGTTTGCGGCGCACGCATGAACTGTGCGGCCAACTTGGCAATGCCTTCGGGATAGGTGGCCGAGAACAGCAGCGTCTGGCGGTCTTTGGCGCACTGGCGGACCACCTTGGCGATGTCGTCGAAAAAGCCCATGTCCAGCATGCGATCGGCTTCGTCGAGCACCAGCGTGTTCACACCCGCCAGGCTCAGCGAACCGCGCTCCAGATGGTCCAGGATGCGGCCGGGCGTGCCCACCACCACATCGGCGCCGTGCTCCAGACTCACAGTTTGACCACGCAACGCCACGCCACCGCACAGAGTGACGACTTTCACGTTTGACCGGGCACGGGCCAAACGGCGGATTTCTTGCGTGACCTGATCGGCCAATTCGCGGGTGGGGCACAAAATCACAGCTTGTATCGCCGTGCTGGGTGATCCAGCGCTTTGCAAGCGCTCAATCAGGGGCAAGCCAAAGGCAGCGGTTTTGCCGCTGCCGGTACTGGCTTGGGCAATCAAATCTTGCCCCGCCAGCGTCAACGGCAAGCTGGCCGCCTGGATGGGCGTCATCTGGGTGTAGCCCAGTTGTTCGAGGTTTTGAAGGGTGGCAGGGGCCAGCGCAAGCTGGTCGAAGCGAGCGGAACTCGCGGCAGGAGAAGTTGCAGTCATGCGGCGATTATCGTTGCCCACCCCTGGCAGCAACTCAAGCCGTCATGCGCATCGGGATGGTGATGGGGCCATCGTTGATGAGGGCCACTTTCATGTCGGCGGCAAAACGGCCGGTTTGCACCACCGGATGGTCTTTTTGGGCTTGAGCCACAAAATGGTCATACAGGCTTCGGGCATCGTCAGGGGCGGCGGCCCCCGAAAACCCTGGACGTGTGCCCGATGACACATCGGCGGCGAGAGTGAACTGACTCACCACCAACAGACCGCCAGCCACGTCTTGCACGCTCAAGTTCATCTTGCCAGCGCCATCGCCAAAGATGCGCAGTTTGAGCATCTTGGCCAGCATCTTGTCGGCCACTGCTTCGGTATCGCCCTTTTCGGCGCACAGCAGCACCAACAGGCCCGCGCCGATTTGGCCAATCACCTCGCCGTCGACGCGCACACTGGCTTCGCTCACCCGTTGCAGTACGGCGATCATTTCAGATCCCGCGCATCACTGAAGTGCGCCTCAACATCGCTGGGCAGCAACTGAATGGTGGCGCGCAGCCCAGGCACCTCGCTCATCAGGGCTTGCTCGACGCTGCCACGCAAGGCGGCCGCACGGCCCAAAGTCCAACTCGCAGGCATGTGCATGTGCACATCGACAAAGCGGCGCTGCCCAGCTTTGCGTGTGTGCAAGTGGTCAAAACGGATGATTTCGGTTTCGCCGCGTTGGTGGGCAAAACCGTCCAAGACCTTTTGTACATCGACCAGCACCTCGGGCTCCAGGGCCTCGTCCATCAGGCCTTGCGAGGACAACCAAATCAGGTGCCAGCCTTCTTTCAAGATGTTCAGTGCCACGCCAATGGCCACCACCGCATCCAGCCACAGCCAACCCGTCACGCTCACCAGGCCAATGCCGATGACCACACCTGCGGAAGTCCAGACGTCGGTGACCAAGTGACGGGCATCGGCTTCCAGCGCCAGCGAGCGGTGCTGCTTGGCTGCGCGAAACATCAACCAAGCCAGCAAGCCGTTCAGGGCCGAGCTGCCCACCGACAAAGCCAAGCCCAAGCCCACTTGTTCAATGGGTTGAGGGTCAAACAAGCGGTGGGCCGCAGCCCAAATGATGCCCAAAGCGGCCACAACAATCAGGATGCCTTCAAAGCCAGAAGAAAAGTATTCGGCTTTGTGGTGCCCATAGGGGTGCTCGTTGTCCGCTGGCATGGCAGCCACCGTGACCATCATCAAGCCAAAAATGGCACTTGCCAAATTGACCAGGGACTCCATCGCATCCGACAGTAAACCCACCGAACCGGTAAGCCACCAAGCCAAGGTTTTCAGCCCGATGGTGATCAAGGCCACCACCACCGAAGCCCAGAGCATGCGTTTGGGGGTCATCCATGAATCAAAATTTTTCATGGGCTCAGGATACGCTGCATAAATGAACACCCGCTGAACAAAAACGAGTCAAGCCAACGTCACCTTCGCAAACTTGCGCTTGCCCACTTGCACTACGTAAGTGCCCGCTTCCAGTTTCAGTCCCTTGTCGCTGACCACGCTGGAATCCACACGCACACCGCCACCGTCCACCAAACGACCGGCTTCGGTGGTCGACGGTGCCAATCCGGCCGCCTTGAGCAAAGCCCCGATGCCCATGGGTGCGCCGGACAAAGACACTTCCGGAATGTCATCGGGCACGCCGCCTTGGCTGCGGTTGATGAAATCCTGCTCCGCCGCATCGGCAGCCGCCGCGCTGTGAAAGCGCGCCGTGATCTCTTTGGCCAACATGACCTTGGCGTCTTTGGGGTTGCGTCCGGCCTGCACTTCCTTTTTCAGCGCCTCGATGTCGGCCATCGACTTGAAGGACAGCAGGGTGAACCAGCGCCACATGAGGGTGTCAGAGATGCTCAGCACCTTGGCGAACATGGTGTTGGGCTCTTCGCTGATGCCGATGTAGTTGTTCTTGGACTTGGACATCTTGTCCACACCGTCCAGGCCTTCGAGCAGGGGCATGGTCAAGATGCACTGCTGCTCTTGGCCATATTCGGCTTGCAAATGACGTCCCATCAGCAGGTTGAACTTCTGGTCGGTGCCACCCAGCTCCAAGTCGGACTTGAGTGCCACAGAGTCGTAACCCTGCATGAGCGGGTACAAGAACTCGTGCACCGAAATCGGTGTGCCTGCCTTGAAACGGTCATGGAAGTCGTTGCGCTCCATCATGCGGGCCACGGTGTACTTGGCCGCCAGCTGGATCATGCCCATGGAACCCAATGGGAGCGACCACTCACTGTTGTAACGGATCTCGGTTTTACTGGGATCGAGCACCAGACTGGCTTGTTTGTAGTAAGTCTCAGCGTTGGCCTTGATCTGCTCGGGCGTGAGCGGCGGGCGGGTACTGTTGCGGCCGGACGGATCGCCAATCAGACTGGTGAAATCGCCAATCAAAAAGATCACCTGATGCCCCAAATCCTGCAACTGACGCATCTTGTTGAGCACCACCGTATGACCGATGTGGATGTCGGGCGCCGTGGGGTCCAAGCCCAATTTGATGCGCAAAGGCACACCTGTGGCTTCTGATTTGGCCAGTTTTTGTAGCCAATCTTCTTTGGGTATCAGCTCTTCACAACCTCGCAAAGTAACTTCCAAAGCATTCAACACACGATCATTTACCGGGTATTTTGTAACAAGCGCTTGATTCATAAGGGTTTTTTCTGAGTTGAAAGCGATGAGGACGGATACAATCGCCACTCGAGTTCAAGTTGCATTTTATGTGCGACCTGACTGTTTCTGACCCATCTGGCACTTCTCCTTTGCGCCTGACATTGTCTCCCTCACGTTTTTCATGCCGTTCCTATCTATCCTACAGTCGCGACTGACCTCTTTGCTGCTCAGCATTTTGTTCCTTGGCACGGCCGTGCTGGGCGCAGTGCTGATTGCCACGCAAAAGTTTTTAGCATGGGTAGACGGTTATCACCCGCACCTGAATCAGGCGAATCTGGTCCTTCAAGGATGGCTCAAGCGTCACCCCAAAACGATTGCCGCCAGCCTTGCCAGCGTCTTGTTCGTAGGTGGAGGCGGTGCTTTTGCCATTGCCAATCTGGGACCTGATATTTCAGACCAACCCGTTGTCAACATCACTGTGCCCGTTGAGATCGCTCAGCTTGAATCGCAGGCTCAACTGCTGGACAAGTTCGAAGTCATCTTGACCCGGTCAGACAACACCCGTCCCTCAGACACGCCCGAAGCCTTGCTGAGTCGTTTGGGACTGGTCGATGCAGAAGCGGCCGCATTTTTGCGCAAAAATCCACAAGCCCGCCAAGCGCTACTGCAAGGTGGGCGCGCAGTATCCGCCGAAGTCACCCCCCAACAGTTACTGCGTTCACTGAGTGTTCGCTGGCTCAAAAACGAAAACGACACCTTCTTTCAACGTTTGCGTGTGGAGCGTTCCCCACAGGGCTTTCAGGCGGCACTCGAAACCTCTCCCATGAACACCAGCATCCGCATGACTGGCGGCACGGTGTCTCGATCCCTCTACGATGCTGCTGACGAGGCCAGACTTCCTGACCCTGTGATCCACCAGCTGACATTGATTTTTTCCAATCAGATTGACTTTCACCGCACCTTGCGAAAAGGTGCTCGCTTTTCTGTGGTCTATGAAGTCCTGGAAGCCGATGGAGAACCCTTGCGCACAGGTCGGGTGCTCAGTGCCGAGTTCCACAATGACAACCAGCAATACGACGCCATTTGGTACCAAGAACCCGGCCAAAAAGGCAATTATTACGACATGGACGGCAAGAGCTTGAGTCGCTCCTATTTGGCCTCTCCGCTGACTTTTTCTCGTCAGTCCAGTGGTTTTGCCATGCGCCTGCACCCCATTTTCAACACCCAGCAAGCACACCGCGGTGTGGACTATGCAGCCCCGACCGGAACCCCCGCCATGACTGTGGGTGATGGCGTGGTCGTTTTTGCGGGTTTTCAAGGCGGGTATGGCAACGTGGTTGAGGTTCGCCATGGCAATGGCCACTCGACTTTGTATGCCCACCTCAGCCGCATCCATGTGCGCAATGGTCAAACCGTGCAAAAAGGCCAAGCCATTGGCGCTGTTGGATCTACGGGTTGGTCGACAGGCCCTCATTTGCATTTTGAGTTCCGCGTCAACGGTGTCCACGTTGACCCCCAGAAAGTCATCCAGCAAGCTCAAAGCGTGCCGATAGCGCCCTCTTCCAAGGCCAGATTCGCGGCTTTAGTGGGCCAAGCTCAGTCTCAGCTGCAGGCAGCCGCCCAGATGCGGGAAGTCAACAGCCAATAATTGGCCGGCTCCCTGACAGACCGCCGGACTCTTTCTCTGATCGGTCCAACTATGGCCTTGGCCTGATCAACTGAGGCGCTCCTCATGCCCTCCTCTTATTTCATTGGCCTCATGTCCGGCACCTCTTTGGATGGTGTGGATGGGGTCCTTGCCCAAATAGACGATGCGGGGCACCTGAATGTCTTGGCCCATGACTTTGCACCCTTTGATCATGCCTTTCGAAGTGATTTGTTGTCCCTCAACCAAAGCGGCACCGACGAATTACACCGCAGCGCCTTGGCGGGAAACGCCATTGCCCGCCATTACGCAGAGGTGGTGGGCGCTTTGCTCCAAAAAACCGGACTCCAAACCGCGCAGGTCAACGCGATTGGCGCTCATGGCCAGACCGTGCGCCATCGCCCACTGGAGTTTGATGCAGATGAGGCGCGCCATCGCCCTGCGGTGGGCTATACCCTTCAACTGATCAACCCTGCATTGTTGGCCGAGCTGACGGGCATCGACGTGGTTGCAGACTTCAGAAGTCGGGACTTGGCCGCCGGAGGGCAAGGTGCGCCCCTGGTACCTGCCTTTCACCAAGGTGTCTTTTCCCAATCAGGTCGCTGCGTGGCGGTGCTCAACATTGGCGGCATCGCCAACCTGAGTGTGCTCAAAGCCGACGGCTCGGTGTTAGGTTGGGATTGCGGTCCAGGCAATGCACTGATGGATTTCTGGTGCGCTCGCCACACTGGGCAATCGTTCGACCGTGACGGCGCTTGGGCGGCCAGTGGCCAGTTGCACCCCGAATTGTTGTTGAAAATGACCGGCGAAAGTTTCTTGCACAAGCAGCCCCCAAAGAGCACTGGGCGAGACCTGTTCAACCCAGCATGGCTACTGCATCACCTCGCTCAGTTTGAGGACCTGAAACCGGCCGATGTGCAAGCCACCCTCTGCACTTACACGGCCTATGCCTGCAGCCAGGACATCTTGCGTTATGCCCCTGATGCATGCCAACTGGTCGTATGCGGTGGGGGGGCCTTGAACGGCGAATTGATGCGCCAGATGGTGGCGCATGTGCCGGACATGCCTGTCGTGAACAGTGAGGCCTTGGGCCTGCCACCGCTTCAAGTGGAGGCTGCTGCCTTTGCTTGGTTGGCTTTCAAAACCGTACACCGCCAAACATCCAGCTTACCAAGCGTCACGGGCGCCAGAGGCGCCCGCGTCTTGGGGGCCATTTACCCCCGTTGATGAATGGCCAGCCATGCTGGCCCAACCCGCAAATCAGGTCGAGAAGGAAGAGCCGCAACCACAAGTGGATGTGGCGTTAGGGTTCTTGATCACAAACTGTGCACCTTGCAGGTCTTCTTTGTAATCGATCTCGGCACCGGTAAGGTACTGGTAGCTCATGGCATCGATCAGAAGGGACACCCCGTTTTTGCTCATGGTGGTGTCGTCTTCGTTGGTGATTTCATCGAAAGTGAAACCATACGAAAAACCCGAGCAACCGCCGCCTTGCACAAACACGCGCAATTTCAAATCTGGGTTGCCTTCTTCGGCGATCAGGTCAGCCACCTTGGCGGCCGCGCTGTCGGTGAAGACAATCGGGTCGGGCATGACAGTTTGGATATTTTCAGCAACAGCGCTCATGGTGTTTCTCCGGTTCATTGCCAAATAGTATAGCGCGCTGGTCGGGAATTACAGACTGTTCCGAGCAGTAACGCTACTGGCCTCATGGGCTTTTCACTCGACAAGCGGCCAAACAAAAAGCCGCCACGGCGAACCGGGCGGCTTTTTGACGAAGCAGGAAAAGCGGATTAACGCTTGGAGAACTGCTTGCGGCGACGAGCACCGTGCAGACCGACCTTTTTACGTTCAACTTCACGGGCGTCGCGTGTGACGAAACCAGCTTGGCTCAGCATAGGCTTTAGCGTTGCGTCGTAGTCAATCAGGGCGCGGGTGATGCCGTGGCGCGAAGCACCGGCTTGACCGGATTCGCCACCTCCGTGCACGTTGATCATGATGTCGAAAGTTTCGGCATGGTTGGTCAACATGAGGGGTTGCTTGGCGATCATGATCGAAGTCTCGCGGCCGAAGTAGGCTTGGATGTCCTTGCCGTTGACCGTGATCTTGCCAGTGCCTTTTTTCAGAAACACGCGGGCGACGCTGGATTTGCGACGGCCTGTGCCATTGTTCCATTCACCAATCATCTCAAGGCTCCTTAGATGTCCAGCACTTTAGGCTGTTGGGCGGTGTGTGGGTGCTCAGCGCCACCGTACACCTTGAGTTTTTTGATCATGGCGTAACCGAGTGGGCCCTTGGGCAACATGCCCTTGACAGCCTTCTCGAGTGCGCGGCCAGGGTGCTTGGCTTGCATGTCGCGGAAGTTGGTGGCAGTGATGCCACCTGGGTAGCCGGAATGGCGGTAATAAATCTTGTCCGTCGTCTTGGCGCCCGTTACTTTGAGCTGGGCTGCATTGATGATGACGATGAAGTCACCGGTGTCGACGTGAGGCGTGTAAATGGCCTTGTGTTTGCCGCGCAAACGGAGAGCAACTTCGCTGGCTACTCGTCCGAGGACCTTGTTGGTCGCGTCAATCACAAACCACTCGTGCACGACCTCAGCGGGTTTGGCGCTGAAAGTTGTTGTCATGAGTTTTCTCTTTAAAAGAAAGGTTTGGCGGGTCCTTTTCCACGGTCGGTGCTCCTCTTTTGGGAGCCTCTTAGGTGGGAATTTGCTTATGCCTTACGGCGGTTGGCGTCTTCGCCGCGGGACCACTGAATCGCTGCGAAGCCTTCTATTATACGAAAAATCAAGGACTTGCGCGCGCAATTGGTTACCATCAAGGGATGTTCAGTTACCGACACGCTTTTCACGCGGGCAACCATGCCGATGTGCTCAAACACATCACCTTGCTCGCCACGATGCGCCACCTCATGCAAAAAGAGGCCGGCATCACCCTAATTGACACCCATGCCGGGGCTGGTTTGTACCGCCTGGATGGTGATTATTCGCAAAAAGGGGCAGAAGCCGAAGACGGTCTTTTCAAGCTTTTGGCTGCCGCCGAAAAGCTCGACACCCTGCCTGAGCCCGTGCAGGATTACCTAGAACAAATTGCCAGTTTCAACCCCAACGGGCAAGCCAAAATTTACCCCGGCTCGCCGTTTTTGATGCACAAACTCATGCGCCATGAATCGCGTGACCGCTTGCGGCTGTTTGAGCTGCACCCCACCGACAGCAAAGCACTGACCGCCAACATCGCACAACTCGAAGCCGGCCGCACCATCACCGTCAGCCGCGAAGACGGCTTTGAGGCGCTCAAAAAAATCCTGCCACCCCCGCCCTCGGCCACCGGCTCAAAGCGGGCCATGGTGCTGATCGACCCCAGCTACGAGATCAAATCGGATTACAGCAAGGTCGCCAGCGTCATTCAGGAATACCTCAAGCGCTTTTCGACCGGCACGTATCTGGTCTGGTACCCGATCATCCCGCGCCCCGAAGCGCACGACTTGCCCAAACGCCTGCGCACCTTGGCCAACCAGTCCCAAAAGCCTTGGCTCAACGCCACACTGGCAATTGGGCGAGGTCCAGGCGACGAAGGCGGCCTGGTGGCCAGCGGCATGTTCGTCATCAACCCGCCCTTCACGCTGAAAGACCAGATCCGCAAGGCTCTGGACATGGTGGGACCTGCTCTGGCGCGTGGGTCAGGCAAAAACTGGGCGGTGGAGTCGACTTGAGTAGCGTTGAGAGTTGAATACTGGGCCTACACGCTGCACGCTTCATGCTGAACGCCAAAAATAAGTGTAAACCCTGATCATGGGTGAAGCAAATTAACCGACCGAACGGTCGGTTAATGGGTATACTGGCATCTGCGCCGCGATCATTCCATCCTGTTTGGCGCAGGAGAAACCCATGTACACGCAATCATTCAGCGTCCCGGACGGTTCCGACGACGCCAAGTCGGTCGGTCTGAAAGCCGTCCCCAAAGCCTTGAGCGCACAAGACACCGCCCTGCAAGCGGCCTTTGACGCCCGCATCGATGCCGATGGCCGCATCGAACCTCGCGAGTGGATGCCTGAGGCCTATCGCAAAACCCTTGTGCGCCAGATCAGCCAGCATGCCCACAGCGAAATTGTCGGCATGCTGCCCGAAGCCAACTGGATCAGCCGAGCCCCCAGCTTGAAGCGCAAAACGATTTTGATCGCCAAGGTGCAAGACGAAGCCGGTCACGGCCTGTACCTTTACAGCGCCGCCGAGACCCTGGGCACCAGCCGCGATCAGATGCTGGACGGCCTGCACACGGGCAAAGCCAAATACAGCTCCATATTCAACTACCCCACGCTCAACTGGGCCGATGTCGGCGTGGTCGGCTGGCTGGTCGATGGCGCCGCCATCATGAACCAGGTACCCCTGTGCCGCTGCTCTTATGGCCCTTACGCCCGCGCCATGGTGCGCGTGTGCAAAGAAGAAAGCTTCCACCAGCGCCAAGGCTTCGAAGCGCTGTTGGTGATGATGCAAGGCACGGCCGAGCAAAAAGCCATGGTGCAAGATGCCGTGAACCGCTGGTGGTGGAAGTGCCTGGCCATGTTTGGCCCGCCTGATGCCGACAGCCCCAACAGCGCGCAAGGCATGCGCTGGGGCATCAAGCTCATCAGCAACGACGACTTGCGCCAAAAATTTGTAGACGCCACCGTGCCACAAGCCAAGGTGCTGGGTGTGACCTTGCCCGACCCCGACTTGAAGTGGAACGAGGCGCGTGGTCAACACGACTACGGCCAGATCGACTGGGACGAGTTCTGGGCCACGGTGAACGGCAACGGCCCTTGTAACAAAGAACGCCTGGGCGCCCGCGTCAAGGCTTGGAACGACGGAGGCTGGGTGCGCGAAGCGGCTCTAGCCCACGCCAAAAAGCAACAGCAACGTCAGATGAAGGAAGCTGCATGAGCACCGCCGCATTGAAAGAATGGCCCCTTTGGGAAGTTTTTGTTCGCTCCAAGCAAGGTCTTGAGCACAAGCACTGCGGTAGCCTGCACGCATCAGACTCCGAGCACGCCCTGCAAATGGCACGCGATGTCTACACCCGCCGCCAGGAAGGCGTGAGCATCTGGGTGGTGCCCTCGGCCAACATCTCGGCCAGTGAGCCCAACGACAAGCCCGAGTTCTTCGACCCGGCCAGCGACAAGGTGTACCGCCACCCTACCTTCTACCAAATCCCCGACGAAGTCGGACACATGTGAACGGTTAATGTGAACGGTTAAGGCGAAGACTTCATGCAGCGTTGCAGCGGCTCGCCATACGCTTCACCTGAATCACCGTCTTCGCTTTGTCTTCGCCGCCAAGCCTTGCCTGAAACCTTCTCGCTACGCCTATGAATGCCCCAACTGAATATCTTTTGCACCTCGCAGACAACGCGCTGATCCTCGGTCAGCGCAACGCCGAATGGTGCGGCCACGGCCCCATCCTCGAAGAGGACATCGCGCTGTCCAACAACAGCCTGGACCTGATCGGCCAAGCCCGCATGTTGTACCAGCACGCGGCAGAGACGCAAGGCGGCGGTGCCACTGAAGACACGCTGGCGTATTTCCGCGATGTGCCCGATTTCCGCAACTACACCTTGTGCGAATTGCCGCACACGCCCTTGATGTCTGCCACAGCTCAGGGCGACCGCGATTTCGCCATGACCATGGCGCGCAACTTTCTGTACAGCAGCCTGATGGTGCTGGTCTGGGACCAGTTGCAAAACTCCAAAGATGCACAACTGGCCGCCATTGCAGCCAAGTCACTCAAGGAAGTGCGATACCACTTGCGCCATTCGCGCGACTGGCTGGTGCGTCTGGGCGATGGCACCGACGAGTCCCACGCCAAAGCACAAGCGGCCCTTGACCAATTAATCCCCTTCACACAAGAATTCTGGGCTGTCAGTCCGCACGAAGCCGCCGCGCTGGCCAACGGCACGGGCATCGACATGGCCGCCTTGCAAAACGACTGGAACCAGATCGTGAACGAGGCCTTGCAAGAGGCTACCTTGAAGCGTCCAGCCGACGGCGGCTTTGTGCCCACGGGCAAGCAAGGCATCCACTCCGAGCACCTGGGTTTCGTGTTGGCCGAGATGCAAAGCCTGGCCCGCAGCCACCCACAAGCCACCTGGTAAGTTCAAGCCATGTCCTCCCTCACTTCGCTGCCCAGCGCCACCGATGTGGCCCGCGCCTGGGTCCTGCTCGACGCATTGACCGACCCGGAAATCCCAGTGGTCTCCTTGCGCGAGCTGGGCATCTTGCGCGATGTGCGCGCGGGAGACGCGGGGCTCGAAGTGGTCATCACGCCCACCTACAGTGGGTGCCCAGCCATGGGTCAGATCGAGGACGATGTAAAAGCCCTGTTGCAAGCCCACGGCCTGCAAGGCCACGTGGTCACGCAACTGGCCCCGGCCTGGACCACCGATTGGATGAGTGAAACCGCCAAAGACAAACTGCGCGCTTATGGCATAGCCCCACCGCATGCCTGCGCCAGCAGCGGCACAGGGGCGGCCAGCGTGGTGCAGTTTGCAGCGCGCGGGGCCAAACCCGAAGTGGTGAACTGCCCACAGTGCGGCTCGGCCAACACCACAGAAACCTCCCATTTCGGCTCTACCGCATGCAAAGCCCTTTACCGGTGTCTGGCCTGTATGGAGCCCTTCGATTACTTCAAACCTTACTGAGCGGCCCCAAGCCACCCAGCTCCAGAGTCTCAAGCCATGTCCGCTCCCAGATTTCATGACCTCCCGATCGCACGCATCAACCCGGAAGCGGCAGGCGCCGTGGCCATCACGATGAACGTCCCCGCCGATCTGCGCAGCAGTTTCGACTTCCAGCCGGGCCAGTTTCTGACCTTGCGCGCCGACATTGTTGGCGCCGATGTGCGACGCAGCTATTCCATCAGCTCGGCCCGCAGCCAATTGCAAAAACATGGCCTACTCGAAGTGGGCATTCGCCCCGTGGAAGGTGGCGTGTTCTCCAACTGGGCCGCCACCCAACTCAAGGCAGGCGACACCTTGCGCGTAATGCCGCCCGATGGCCGCTTTGTGGTGCAGCGCCCCCGAGCGATTCACCGCGTGGGCTTTGCCGCAGGCTCGGGCATCACGCCCATCCTGTCCATCTTGTCGAGCACGCTGGAAGAGCAACCCGACAGCAAATTCACCTTGGTCTATGGCAACCGGCGCATGGACAGCGTGATGTTCAATGAAGCGCTGCAAGACCTGAAAGACCGCTACCCCTCACGTCTGACGCTGATCCATATCCTGTCGCGCCAGGCCCAAGAAGTGCCTTTGCTGGAAGGCCGCATTGATGCCGCCAAAGTTCAGGCCATCATCGACGCCTTTTTGCCGGTAGGCAGCATGGACGAGGTCTTTGTGTGCGGCCCCGAAGCCATGATCGAAGCCACCGAACAAGCGCTGCTCACGGCTGGCGTGAAAGCCGAGCGCATACGGACCGAGCGCTTCAGCTCAACCACGCTCGATGCGCTGCCACCCGAAGCCCGCGCCCAAGCCGTGCTAGGCCACTCCGCCACGCGCGAGCAGGGCGAAGTGGAGCTCACCGTGGTGCTGGACGGCAAGCCTTACAACATGCCGATGAACCGCAACGAGAAGATCCTGGACATCGCCTTGTCACTGGGTCTGGACCTGCCCTACTCCTGCAAAGCAGGGGTTTGCTGCACATGCCGCTGCAAAGTCATGGAAGGCACGACCGAAATGGAAAAGAACTTTACGCTTGAAAAGCCCGAAGTTGAACAAGGCTTCATCCTGTCCTGCCAAGCGCGACCCACCAGCGAGCGCGTGGTGATCAGTTTCGACGAGCGCTAAAACCCGCGCAGCAAGACCGCCATGGTCGCTGCGCAAAACGAGACTTGTCGGACTTGAAGGACCGATCTACGAAACCATCCCTCGTAGGTCGGGCCTTTATGGTCCGACGGCCATCTTTTCACGAAGTGTCATTTTCCAGAGGTGGTGGTGCACAACGTCGGCCCTGAAGGCCCGACCTACAGGACAACCCGCAAGCCAACCCGGGTTCACTCGCTGGACTGCTGCATCGCCCACATGCTGGCATAGCGGCCTTGTTGGGCCAGCAACTCGGCATGGTTGCCGCGCTCGATGATTTGCCCGGCCTCCATCACCAAAATCTCGTGCGCATCGACCACCGTCGACAAGCGGTGCGCGATCACCAAGGTGGTTTTGTTTTGCGCCACGCTGGCCAGCTCAGACTGGATGGCGCGTTCATTGGCCGAGTCCAGCGCCGAGGTAGCTTCATCAAACACCAGAATCGGTGGGTCCTTGAGCAAGGTGCGGGCGATGGCCACGCGCTGCTTTTCGCCACCCGACAATTTCAGACCGCGCTCGCCCACCGAGGATTGGTAGCCCTTGGGCGTGGAAGCAATGAAATCGTGGATGCGGGCCGAACGCGCTGCCCCCTCAATCTCGGTCTGGCTGGCCCCGGGACGGCCATAGGCGATGTTGTAGGCCACGCTGTCGTTGAACAGCACCGTGTCTTGTGGCACGATGCCCAAGGCCTGGCGCACGCTCGACTGCGTGACGTGGCGGATGTCCTGGCCCGCGATGCAGATGTTGCCTTGCTGCACGTCGTAAAAGCGGAACATCAAGCGCGCCAGGGTGGACTTGCCCGAGCCCGAAGGGCCGACCACCGCCACGGTTTTGCCGGCCGGAATCGTGAAGCTGATGTCTTTCAAAATCGGGCGATCAAGCTCATAAGCAAACGACACGCGGTCAAACACCACATCGGGTGCGCCTTGCAAGGCCAAGGCGTGGGCACCCGGCGCATCGGCCACTTCGCGCTCGCGGTCCATCAGCACAAACATCTTGTCCAGATCGGTCAGGCTTTGCTTGATCTCGCGGTAAAGGACGCCCAAAAAGTTGAGTGGAATGTAGAGCTGGATCATGAAGGCGTTGATCATGACCAAATCGCCCAAAGTCATGCGCCCGGCCACCACGCCTTCGGTGGCACGCCAGAGCATGGCTACCAAGGCAGACGCAATGATGAGCTGCTGCCCGGTGTTGAGCACCGACAAAGAGGTTTGTGCCTTCAGACGCGACAAGCGCAGGCGCTCGAGGCTTTCGTCGTAGCGACCCGCCTCGAATCGCTCATTGCCAAAATATTTGACGGTTTCGTAGTTCAAGAGCGAGTCAACCGCTCGCGTATGGGCAGCCGAATCGAACTCATTGGCCTGCTTGCGGAACTGGGTGCGCCATTCGGTCACGCGAACGGTGAAGAAAATATAAAACACCAAGGCTGTCAACGTGATGCCTGCAAACCAAGCGTCGAACTTGACGGCCAAAATGGTCAGCACCAAGCCCACCTCAATCAAGGTCGGTATGACGCTGTAAAGCGAATACGAAATCAGCGACTCGATGCCGCGCACGCCTCGCTCGATGTCGCGCGTCATGCCGCCGGTCTGCCGCGCCAGATGAAAGCGCAGACTTAAAGCGTGCAAGTGCTCGAAGGTTTCCAGGGCGATGCTGCGCGAAGCGCCTTGGGTTGCTTTGGCAAACACCAATTCGCGCAATTCGGTGAAGGCCGAGGTCAGCAAACGCAAAGCGCCATAAGCCACCAGCAGCGCCACCGGCACGACCAACACCGCTTGCGCATCGCCAGGCTTGAGGCTCATGGCGTCCACCAACTCCTTGAGCAGCAGGGGCACACTGACGTTGGCCAGCTTGGCACACAACATCAGGCTCAGGGCAATCACCACGCGCCATTTGTATTGCCACAGGTAAGGCAAAAGGCGCGAGAGGGTTTTCCAATCACTGCCTGCTGGCGGCTGGGCGGCCTTGCCGGGAGCTTGACCGGGCAGAGGTGAGTGGGGAGAAGCAGAAGCGGCAGGTTCGCCGTGGTGGCGCATAAAGGACAATCCAGTTCAACGATAACCACCGATTGTGCCCATGTCTGAAACCCAACGCCCCAACACCGTGTCTTTGCCCACTGACCAGGAGCTGGTCCTCAAAGTCATCCCCATGCCTGCTGACTGCAATGCCAGCGGCGACATTTTTGGCGGCTGGGTCATGGCCCAGGTGGACTTGGCCGGTGCGGTCTTGCCCGCGCGGCGCGTGCGCGGCCGCATGGTCACCGTGGCGGTGAACGAGTTCATCTTCAAGCAAGCCGTCAAGGTGGGCGACATCCTGTCTTTTTTCTCGCGCATTGTGCGCGTGGGACGCACCTCGGTCACCGTCAAGGTCGAGGTTTTTGCAGAACGTTTTCAGCTGCAAGGCCAGTACATCAAGGTCACCGAAGCGAATCTGACCTATGTGGCGGTGGACGACCAAGGCAAGCCCAGGCCCGTGCCTGCCGAATGAATCGCTGGGGCGCTCAGGACACGATGTAGGCGGCAGCGCCTGTGGACATCAAGGTCCCGTCGGGCCCACAAAACTCCATGCGAGACGACCCCAAACGCGAACCCACGCGCAAGGCGTTGGCGGTGATGGTGAAGTACTCGCCAATGCCCGGGTGCAAGTAGTCCACTCGCAAATCGATGGTTCCCAGCTTGGCAAAGCGCTCCAATCGTTTGGCGGGTGGCTCGTCCATGTGCTTGGCGGCCAGCGCCGCCATCACGGCCGCGCTGCCAATGGCGTCGAGCACAGCGCTGATGACGCCGCCGTGGATGCGGTTGTAGGCAAAGTGTCCGACCAATGCGGGCCGCATGTCGATGCGGGCCTCAACGCCCTCGGGTGTGACCTTGACGAGCTTCAAGCCCAAGGTTTTGTTGAAGACGATTTTTTCTTCGTAGATCTGGCGAAAACCTTCGATGTACTCGGGTTCCAGAACAATGGGGGTGGTTGGGAGATGGGGCATGCATGAGATTCTAGGGAAGAACCGCGTTCGGCAGCCCCAAGCCTTCAAAGTTTGGAAAAATCGGGCTTGCGCTTTTCCATGAAAGCACCAAAGGCTTCTTTGGCGGCAGGCTCGCGCAGCATGCGTCCGAAACTTTGGCCTTCTTCGTCCATCTTTTGCAGCACGGTTTGCTGATCGCCGCCCTTCATGAGCCGCTTGGTGGCGATGAGGGAGGACAAGGGCTTGGCGGCCAGCTTGCGGGCCTGCGCCTGCGCGTAGCCGTTGACTTCGGTGGGCGGCACCACGCGGTTGACCAGGCCGACTTCTTGCGCGGCTTCGGCAAAAAAGGGCTCGCCCATGAGCAGGGCTTCGGCGGCGCGGTGGTAACCGAACATGCGCGGGGCCAGCAGGCTGGACCCTGCCTCCGGGCACAGACCCAGGTTGACAAAAGGCATTGAAAAAGCGGCGTTGTCACCGGCATAGACCAAGTCGCAATGAAACAGCATGGTGGTGCCAATGCCCACCGCAGGCCCAGCCACAGCGGCGAGCAGCGGCTTTTCGAAGGTGGCGATGCCGCGCAAAAAGCGGAACACGGGCGATTCTTGCGTGCTGGGCGGCTGGTTCAAAAAGTCGCCAATGTCGTTGCCTGCACTGAAGATGCTTTCGTGCCCCTGAAACAACACCACACGAACGCTGGCATCGGCAGCGGCCTGAGCCACTGCATCGGCCATGGCCGAGTACATGGTCGAGGTGATGGAGTTCTTTTTGTCCAAACGGTTGAAGGTGATGGTCATCACCCCCGCGTCAATGTGGGTCAGGATGTCAGACATGGTATTCCTTTGGGTGTGGGTTTACTCAACCCGAATCCAGGTTTGAGTGCGCCCCAGCATGGGGGCACCAATGTAGCCGCGCACTTCCAGCTTTTTGCCGCCGTCGATCGGTGTCAGACGCAGGCTGTAGTTCTTGCCGTTCTCAGGATCGAGGATTTTCCCACCTTCCCACACAGCCTTGCCGTCGCCTTGTTGACCTCCCCGGATGATCTCTAGGCCGATCTTGGGCTTGCCTTTGCGGTCGTCTGTGCAGAGGGTACAGATGGGGTCGGTATTGGGGTTGTTTTGCAGTCCTTTTTCAACCACTCCAGACAAGCCCCCTGCCGCATTTTGGGTGATGCGGATTTCGGCTTTGGGCTGCTTGCTATCGTCGTCGATGCTGCGCCACAGGCCAACCGGGGTCATTTGCGCCTGCGCCTGCAAGGTGAACAGGCCGAGGGTCAATGCAAATATTAGCTTGATCATGTTCATTCCTTTCATTGACTTATGCCAGCGCGGCGTCAGTGTCCATCAACACATCGCTGCCTGCAAGGATGCGGCGCATCAGGCTCGAAGTCTCGGGCATCAGGCGGGTGAAGTAAAAACGCGCGGTCTGCAATTTGGCCTGGTAGAACGGATCGGGGCGCTGGGCTTCCTCTTCGGCCTCGGCCAGTTTGGCCAGCGCGATCTGCGCCGAGCGGGCCCAGAAGTAGCCCAGCACCAAGTGACCCACCACGCGCAAGTAATCCACCGCCGCAGCACCCACTTCGTCGGCGTTGCTCATGGCTTTCATGCCCACTTCGCCTGTGAGTTGCGTGAGCTTTTGACCCAGATCAGCCAGTGGTTTGATGAATTCGCCCATGGCTTCGTTGGCCATTTCGGACTTGACCAATTCCTCGACCAGTTTGCCGAACTTCTTGAGCGTGGCGCCCTGGTTGCCCAGCACTTTGCGGCCAAGCAAATCGAGTGACTGGATGGTGTTGGTGCCTTCGTAGATCATGTTGATGCGGGCATCGCGCACGAACTGCTCCATGCCCCACTCCTTGATGTAACCGTGGCCGCCAAACACCTGCTGGCAGGCCGATGTGGCTTCCCAGGCGTTGTCGGTGGTGAAGGCTTTCACGATGGGCGTGAGCAAGGCCACGACTTCGGCGGCCTCGGCACGCACAGCTTCGTCGGGATGGTTGAGTTCTTTGTCGAGCAGCAAGGCGCAGTAGCAGGCCAGGGCACGGCCACCTTCGGCATAGGCCTTGGCGGTCATGAGCATGCGGCGCACATCGGGGTGCACGATGATCGGGTCGGCGGGTTTGCCGGGAGCTTTGACGCCGGTGAGCGAGCGCATTTGCACACGGTCTTTGGCATAGGCCAGCGCATTTTGGTAAGCCACTTCGGTCAGGCCCAGGGACTGGTTGCCCACGCCCAAACGGGCGGCGTTCATCATCACGAACATGGCGGCCAGGCCCTTATGGGGCTGCCCCACCAGAGTGCCCACAGCTTCGTCCAAAACCATCTGGCAAGTGGCGTTGCCATGGATTCCCATCTTGTGCTCCAGGCCACCGCAGTAAATGCCGTTGCGCTCGCCCATGCTGCCGTCGGCTGCCAAGTTGAATTTGGGCACGATGAAGAGGCTGATGCCTTTGCTGCCGGGAGGCGCATCGGGCAAACGGGCCAGCACCAAGTGCACGATGTTCGGGGCCAGATCGTGCTCGCCTGCGCTGATGAAAATCTTCTGACCACTCAGCTTGTAAGAGCCGTCGGCTTGGGGCTCGGCCTTGGTGCGCAGCATGCCCAGATCCGTGCCGCAATGCGGCTCGGTCAAGCACATGGTGCCGGTCCATTCGCCGCTGGTCAGCTTGGGCAAGTACAGGGCTTTTTGCTCGGGCGTGCCGTGCGCGTGCAGGCACTCATACGCGCCATGGCTCAATCCCGGGTACATGGTCCAAGCTTGGTTAGACGAGTTGAGCATTTCATAAAAGCACTGGTTCACCACAAATGGCAAACCTTGCCCGCCAAACGCTGGGTCGCAGCTCAGCGAGGGCCATCCACCCGCCACATACTGCTCATAAGCAGCCTTGAAACCATCGGGGGCTTTGACCTCGTGCGTGTCGCGGTTCAGTTGGCAGCCTTGCGTGTCGCCCGAAATATTGAGGGGAAAGACCACCTCGGCGGCAAACTTGCCACCTTCTTCGAGCACCGCATTGATGGTGTCGGCATCCGTGTCGGCGTGCTTGGGCAAGGCTTTGAGTTCTGCGCTCACGTTGAGCAACTCATGCAAAACAAATTGCATGTCGCGAAGGGGCGGGGTGTAGACGGGCATGAGCGAAATCCTTGAATCGGTATTGGGGGAATAGATCAGAAAAAATCAGGCCTTGTCCGTTTTAGGGCGGGCCTTGGGCACCGACACCAACGTGGGAGACTTGGCCGCATGGACTGACGCGGAAACGAGCGGCGTGCTTGTGTCGGAACAACGAGAAAGAATGTGCTGGAAGCCTTGGCGGGCTCGGTCGGCAGCGCTGGGATTTCGCAAGAACCGGGCCTCGTAATGCAGCGCCAGAATCAAGCCATGGATCTCAAAGGCGATCTGATGGGCGTCAGACTCGCGGCTAAGTTGGCCTTCGGCCTGAGCCAGCTCCACAGCACGGCGCAAAGCGGTTTGCCAAGTAGCCCATGAAGAGGCCAGGGCATCGCGCACCGGGCCAGTGCGATCGTCAAATTCGACCGCACCACTGATGTAGATGCAGCCTGAGTCGATCTCAGCCGAGGTCTGCTCCATCCAGTTGTCAAACAGGGCCTGCAGGCGCGGCAAACCTCTGGGCTTTTGCATGGCGGCATAAAACACCTCGGCCTCAAAACGGTCGTGGTATTGGCGGATGACAGAAATCTGCAGCTCTTCGCGCGAGCCGAAGTGGGCAAATACGCCCGATTTGCTCATGCCCGTGACCTCAGCCACCGCGCCAATGGACAAGCCTTCCAGTCCGATTTGAGAGGCCAGGCCCAATGCTGCGTCAATGATCACAGTCTTCGTTTGCTGGCCTTTGATGAGCACGCGCCGACCTGCCTCTGGCGCAGGCAAGCTTTCAACTTTGGAGGGGGTTTTGTGATCGGTCATGGCGTTTCAAAAAAGAACGACCGTTCTATTTTGCATCAATTTTCCAGACACCGCGCAAGCACCCTTCCAAATCAGGGTAAATCGGGAGGCGTTGGGCGTTGAGCGGCGAACACTGGACCCGACACGTTTATAGCTAAACACTAGACACTGAACGCTACGGCCCAGCCTGATCTTTCAGCGGCAAATATCCTGCCAACTCCAGTTGCATGCAAATCATGTTGACCAGCATGGCGACCGAAGGGCGGCCGGTTTCGATGACAAAGTGCGCCGCTTCTCGGTAAAGCGGATCTCGCGCATCGAACAAGGTGCGCAAACGGCTGAGCGGATCGTCCACCTGAAGCAAAGGGCGGGCGGTGTCATGGCGCACGCGCCGAAATACATCTTCCGGAGTGGATCGCAAGTAGATCACCTGGCCACGTTCATGCATGTGCCGCCGATTGACTTCGCGCAAAACGGCACCGCCCCCCGTGGCGATCACGCCCTGATGCGTTTGCGTCAACTCGTCGATCACCTGCTGCTCCTGATTCCGGAAACTGTCCTCACCCTCGCGGGCAAAAAACTCCCGGATCGAGCAGCCCAGACGGTGCTCGATCTCATGGTCGGAATCGACAAACGGCTGGCCAAGACGGCGCGCCAACTGGCGGCCAATGGTGGTTTTGCCCGAACCGGGAAGGCCCACAAAGATGATGCTCAAAGGAAGTCTCTTGCAGAAAAAATCAGCGTCAGCCCCCAAGCCTGGGGCCTGGGGTTCGCGGCCTGCCAGTGTATTCGACGTGGTTGGGGGCCTTGCCACCGAGCTGCCCCACGAACAGCCTCAGACAGACCCCCGCTGACCTCAGGGCGGCACTGCTGCAGGACCATCGGCCATGACGCGGGGCGTCAAAAAAATCAGCAACTCGCTTTTGCGCTGCGCCTGGTCGCGGTTCTTGAACAACCAGCCCAAACCCGGCACATCCCCCAAGCCGGGCACCTTGGCTTCGTTGTTGCGGTCGGTCTCTTCGTAAATACCGCCCAGCACCACGGTACCGCCGTCCTCCACCCGCACCTGGGTCTTGACGTGTTTGGTGTTGATGGCAAAACCGGCCGGGGTGATCTGCCCCACGCTGTCGCGGTTGACGTCCACTTCCAACACCACCGAGCCGTCGGGGGTGATCTGCGGCGTCACCTCCAATTTCAGGTTGGCCTTGCGAAAAGTAATCGAGGTCGCGCCACTGGCCGATGCGGTCTGGTAAGGCAATTCGGTCCCTTGCTCGATCAAGGCCTTGGTTTGGTCGGCTGTGACCACCCGGGGGCGCGAGACCACCTTGCCCCGGCCATCGGCTTCCAGTGCGGAGATTTCCACGTTGATGAACCGATCAGCCGCCGCGTTGAACAAGGACACCGCAAAACTGGCAGGCGTGTTCAATGTCTGCCCCGCCGAGCCGGCAGGCAACTTGACCTGGTTGCCGGTCACCACCCCCGCGCCTGTCTCAGCATTGCCCGCCCCCAAAGCCAATGTGTTGGCCCGCTGGTTCACACGCAAGGGCACCGCAAAGCCAGCCCCCAATCGCACGCCCAGCGATTGTCCGAACTGGTCATCGGCCTCGACAATACGGGCCTCAATAAGCACCTGGCGCACGGGAATGTCCAGCTGGCCCAACAGTTTTTGCACCTCGAGCAGACGCTGGGGCAGGTCGGAGACGAACAGCTGGTTGGTGCGCGGCTCGGCCAGCACGCTGCCCCGGCTGCTGAGCCAGCGGCCACCACCACCCGATCCGGCCCCTTGCAAGCGCTGAGCGACATCCGTGGCCCGGGCATACTGCAAACGCATGCTCATCGTCTGCACCGGGCTCACGGACTCCAGCGCGGCTTGGGCTTCAAGTTGCATTTTTTCGCGCTGAGCCCATTCACCCTGCGGAGCCACCCACAGCACACGCCCATCCAGACGCGAGGCCAACCCCTTGGACTGCAACACAATTTGCAAAGCCTGCGGCCAGGGCACGTCGGTCAGGCGCACCGTCACCTGGCCTTTCACGCTGTCGGTGGCCACCAAGTTCAAACCGGTGAACTCGGCAAATACCTGCAGCAAGGTGGTGATCTCGACATTCTGGAAATTCAGGCTGATGGGCCGAAGATCATCGGCAGAGCCCGAAGCGAGGGCACTCTTCAAAGCTGGAGGCTCACTCCAAATCTTCGGGCTTGCCTGCTGAGGGGTTTGCGCCTCCACACCAGACGCCATGCAAAAGCTCAAACAACACTGTGCGACATCACTAGTGTCCCAACGTTTGCCATCAGACTTAACGTAACCCCATGATTTATTTAAATAAATCTGACTTTTTCCTTGTCCACGATTTGAATCGTTTTCCGGACTTGGGGCATGCTCGGCGGATCTCAT
>NZ_NESJ01000013.1 GCF_003063645.1 Limnohabitans sp. 2KL-51 | reverse complement strand
CATTCAAATCATGGCCAAAGCTGCGCACGTCATCCATGACATCTTTGTTGCGATTGACCAGCCAGTTGTAGCCCAACACGGCGGGGACGGCAACGGCCAGGCCGATGGCGGTCATGATCAAGGCCTCGCCCACGGGGCCTGCCACCTTGTCGATGGAGGCCTGGCCGGAAATACCAATGGCCGACAGCGCGTGGTAGATGCCCCAGACGGTGCCAAACAGACCGACGAAGGGAGAAACCGAACCGACGGTGGCCAAAAAGGACAGGCCGCTTTGCATTTCGCGGTTGACTCGGTCAACGGCGCGCTGCATGCTCATGCTGATCCAGTCCGCCAGGGGAATATGGCTCACAAGTCCACCGTGCTTTTTGGTGGCTTCCACGCCAGAAGCCGCAATGAACTGATAGGGACTGTCCTGGGTCAAGGCAGCCGCTCCCTGGGCAACTGTGCCAGCACTCCAGAACTTCTCGGCTGCTTCAAGACCCAAGCGAGCCACCTTGCGCTGCTCAAGAACCTTGACAGCCAGGATGTACCAACTGCCCATGCTCATGATGACCAGGATCAACAGCACGCCTTTTGCAACAGAGTCCGAAGCTCTCCAGACCGCCGCCATGCCATAGGGGTTGTCGGCGGCAGGCGGCGCTTCAGCCTTTGGTGGTGCCACTTGCGCGGTCTGTGACGCCGCTGTTCCCGGCGCAGTAGATTGGGCGAGCGCATTGGTTGAAATGCCGGCCACTGAAGCAAATACCAATCCGAGTGCCAAGGCCCAAGTATGTATCCACGCGTTAATTTTTTTCTCCATGACGATCTCCTTTATTAAATGAAACTCAAGCTTCTTTTGCACTCGGATGGGCCGCTCAAGATGCGACTTTTTTGTGGTGAATCCAAACAGATTCAATCTCTTTGGCGACTAAAAAGTTGAGCAAAGATGTAGCGAGCGCGTTCGATCATCTTTTCCTGCGGGTACTCTCGGAAATTAGGCCGTGTCTCTAGGGGAAATTTCGGTGAAGTCTTCAGTAGGCAGCGCATCGTCGCATCCAATTTTCTCGATCGGCCAAACTTATTGGCTGCTACATGACGGATCGAGCCATCAGTGTCTGAAGTGGCGAAACTCATTTTTATACTTTTATGGTTTAGACAAGCGAGGCTCGGCCACCGTGTCCAGAACGTATGCAATCCATTGGAACGCATAGAGGCCCTGAGGTCGGTCGACCGCAAGGAAAACACGATTCGGATCTATGCGAATGAGGGTTGCGCTTATGTCCATCAACCGCACACGAGTCGACTGTCCGCCAATCTGAGGATTCGCAGAGGCCTCCATCAGTCGCGTCAAAACACCATCAACATGCCGCCCCGTCAACTCAAGCACAAGGCAGCCTGCAGATTGATCCAAGGCGCAGGCCAACATGTCGCGGCCTGGCTGCAATGCATTGAGCAGGCTGTCGGCGACTGCACTTTGCGTGGTGAGGACCAAGCTTTCAGTCGGGTTTATCCAAACCTGCCATGGATCAGGGCCGGCGCACGTGTCCGGCTGTGGCAAAGCTTTAAGGTTCAGATGCAGCAGCGCTGACTCGACGGATTGGACCCCATGTTCAAGATAGCGCAGGCACATCACCCGCAAACCCTCAACAACGCGCAGGGTCGTGGAATCCACTGTCAAAGGCAACAGCTCATCAAGTTCTCGGTAGGCCGCGGGCGACCCTGTTAGTGATTCATCCATGTTGGCGTTCACCGGCGGCGTCGAAGAAGGGCGTCTTCACCACCTCGGCATCGATCGGCTGGCCAAGGTGATACAGGGTGATGTGCTCGCCAAGGCGTTTGCTGCCGCGTTTGAGCATGGCCAGAGCGACGGGATGCCCAAGAACGGGGCTGAAGACACTTGACGTGACGAAGCCCTCAATTGGTGCTGGTGGAGCAGTTGACGTCACGTGGGCGCCAACGGGCAGGTGGGTTCGGCGGTCCCGAGGCAGCAAGCCGACCAATTGCATACGGTCTGCGTCGGTTGCGACCGGCCGCAGCAGCGAGCGCCGGCCGACGAAGTTGGCGGTTTTCTTAACAATGCCGCGGTCAAGACCGACGTCGCCAGGGAAGGTTGTGCCATCGGTGTCAGCGCCCAAGTGCAGATAACCCTTTTCTGTGCGGAGAATCATCAATGCTTCGATACCATAGGGCAACACGCCAAAGTCCTGCCCAACCTGCCACAGGCGTTCAAGCAAGGACTGGGTTTGCAGCGCCGGGAGGTTGATTTCGTAGCCGAGCTCGCCGCTATAGCTCGCGCGCAAGACCCGCATCAAGATGCCGCCATAGCGCACTTCGTGCAAGGTCATATGTTTCATCGCCGCGGGTGCCAGCGCGTGATCGAAGCCAGCTGCCTGAAGGAGCGCCCACGACCGGGGTCCGGCTACGGTGACATTGCCCCAGTTCGAGGTGACAGGCGTGACCATGACGCGGTGGTGTACAAATTCACACTGCAGCCATTCCTCGAAAGCAAGGGCGACGCGCTCAGCGCCTCCCGAAGTGGTGTTGACCCAGAAGTGGTGTTCACCGAGGCGCGCGACGATGCCGTCGTCAAAAATCACACCGTCTTCCCGCAAAAGGAGGCCGTAGCGAGCTTGGCCGATAGCCAGCGTGGACATTGTGCCGACGTACATCAGGTCGAGAAAACTCGCAGCGTCTGGCCCATAGATTTCAATCTTGCCCAACGGTGATGCTTCGAACAGACCAACATGAGTGCGCACTTGTAGCGCCTCGCGTTCGGCCGCCGCGGTGAGTGATTCGCCATGTTGCAAGTAGGCGGCAGGGCGCTGCCAGCCGCCGAATTCTTCCCAGAGAGGTTGGTGTGCCTCATGCCACGCGTGGCCCGGCATGCGCTTGAGTGGCCTATAACGGCTGCCAGACCGACCGGCGGCCAGTGTGCCGAGTGTCACTGGTTTGAAGGGCGGGCGGAATTTGGTGGTGCCCACCTGGCCAGGCGTTCTCTGGGTCATCGCGCCCATCAGCACCAGCGCATTGACATTGCTGGTCTTACCTTGGTCGGTGGCCATGCCCGTCGTTGTGTAGCGCTTGAGGTGCTCCACCGAGCGGTAGTTCTCGCGTGCGGCCAGGGCCACATCGGCTGCGGTGACATCATTTTGCAGGTCGACAAACATCTTTGCAGGCTTGCGCCCCGCGGCTGCCAAGGCTGCAGCGGAAGGGCTGTTGTTCTCAGCCACCCGCCCGAGGCCACCGACCTGCGGCGTCAATGCCTCACCTCGGCCCACCGCATCCGCGTGCTCCAGCGCATGCTCTGCATCAAAGACACCGGCGCAAGCGCCCACCGAAGCAATGCCGTCTAACACCCGCTCGGGCACGAACATTGCCGACTCGTCCACCCAGCGCAGCTTTCCGCCTGCCATCGAGTAGAGATGGACGGCGGGCGCCCAACCGCCGGCACTGGCGACGCAGTCGGCGTCCAGCCGCTGCACGGCGCCGCCGTCCTGGCCTGCCACAACAATTCGTCGCACCGCGCGCTGGCCCTCTACGGCGACGATGGCGCTGCCGCGAAACACGGGTACACCGGCAGGCTCTTGGGCAGCAGCAGAAGTGCGGTGATCCACGATGGCGGCGACGTTGACGCCATTGGCAATCAGCGTGCGAGCCGTGTCGTAGCCGCTGTCGCAGGCTGTCGCGATGACCACCCGGCGCCCACAGGCCACACCGTAGTGCGAGGCATAACGCCCCACAGCACCAGCCAGCATAACGCCAGGGCGGTCGTTGTCGGGAAACAGCATCGGCCGCTCGAATGCGCCGGTGGCCAGGATAATGCGATCCGCACGCAGTTTCCACAGACGCTCGCGCACATTGCCACCGACAGGCTGCACCGCCGCTGCCATCAAATGGTCGTACAGGCCGAAAACGGTGCAGTGGGTTTGCACTTCGACGCCAACCTGCAGCAGCTCGGGCAATCGGGCGGCCGACGTTGGTTCTAGTTGGGCCGCACCTTCTAGCAGCAGCACCTGCCGGCCGCTACGCGCGGCAGACAGCGCTGCTTGAATCCCGGCAGCGCCTGCTCCGACAACGAGTACCTCGATCCGGCGAGTGACCTGGTCGTACCGGTCGGGGTCGTGGGCGTCGGCGGCCACACCCAGACCAGCCATGCGCCGGATGGTGGGTTCGAACCAATGCCAGTGCGGCCACATGAAGGTCTTGTAGTAAAAGCCCGCTGGCAGCAACGCGGCGAAGCGCTGTGTGAGCGCCGCCAGATCGAAGTCCAAGCTGGGCCAGGCGTTGCCTGTAAAGGTTTGCAGATCTTCGCTTGCAGCAATGTCGGTGGCCCGCGTGTTGGGTGTGCGTGCGCCGCCCAGGCCGATGTCAAGCAGGCCCGTGGGTTCTTCCACCCCGCAGCTGAAGATGCCACGCGGCCGGTGCAGCTTGAAGCTGCGGCCCACCTGCTTGATTCCCTGGGCAAGCATTGCGGAAGCCACGGTGTCGCCGGCAAAGCCATGCACATCGCGCCCATTGAACTGCAATCGCAGAGGTTTGTTCCTGTCGATCCAGGCGCCATGGGGAGCGGGAAGTCGGTAGCCGCTCATGATGACCTTGATGGACACACTTCTGTGATCCCGTAAACAGCCGTTATCTCGTGGGTGACGGTGTCTCGCAAAATATTGAACCATTGGCGGCAGCCGTAGGTATGGCGCCAGCGCTCTGCGTGGGCCCCCTTGGGGTTGGCGCGAAAGTACAAATAGGCACCCCAAGTTTCGTCATCACACTCCAGCGAGGGCCGCACGATACCAGTCGTGCCACCACAGTGAAATTCGTTCTCCGGGCGCGGCCCGCAGAAGGGACAGTTCAGTTGCATCATGATCTTGTCAACTTAGTGTGCGATACCAGAAGCAGCGGCTTCATCTATGAGCCGGCCGGTGTGAAAACGGTTCAATTGGAAGGGTTCGGCCAATTCGTGGTTGCGCCCGGTGGCCAGCACATGGGCCAGAGTCCAGCCGCCCACCGGGATGGCTTTGAAGCCGCCGGTGCCCCATCCGCAATTGATGTACAGACCGGACACCGGCGTGGCGCCGATGATCGGGCTGCTGTCCTGCACCACGTCCACGATGCCGGCCCATTGGCGCAACAGGCGCAGGCGCTCCAGCGTGGGGAACATCTCTACCGTCGCCGCAATCACCTGCTGCAGGATGGCAAAGCTGCCGCGCTGCGCATACGAGGGGAAATGGTCGAGCGCTCCGCCGATAACGACTTCGCCCTTGTCGCTCTGGCTCCAGTAGGCACCCAGCGCCGGTGACATGGTGACGGTGTTGAGCACCGGTTTGACCGGCTCACTCACCATGGCCTGAAGCGCGTAGCTGGTAACGGGCAGCTGGAAACCAGCCATGCCGGCCAGCACCGATGAGTGTCCAGCCACCGCCAGTGCCACCTTCTCGGCACGGATGTCGCCACGGTTTGTCGTCACTCCGACCACGCTGTCGCCCTGCTTGAGGAAACCGGTGACAGCACAGTTCTGCACGATGTCCACGCCGAGGGCCGAGGCGCCGCGGGCGTAACCCCAGGCCACCGCGTCGTGCCTTACCGCGCCGCCACGCCGCTGTATGAATCCGCCCAGGATGGGATAGCGCGCTTCGGAACCGAAGTTCAGGCGGGGCTCGAGCGTGCGCACCTGCGCGGCATCGAGCAACTCGGCATCCACGCCATTGCACAGCATCGCATTGGCCCAGCGCGCCTGCGAATCCATGTCGTGGCGCGAATGCGCGAGCGTCAGCACCCCACGCTGGCTGAACATGATGTTGAAGTTAAGCTCCTGCGCCAGCTGCTCATACTGCCGCACCGAGAAGTCGTACAGCCGCGCACTCTCGGGGTAGAGGTAGTTCGACCGCACGATGGTGGTGTTGCGCCCGGTATTGCCACCGCCGATCCAGCCCGCTTCGAGCACGGCCACATTCGTGATGCCATGGTTCTTCGCTAGGTAGTAGGCCGTGGCCAGGCCGTGGCCGCCGCCGCCGACGACGATGACGTCGTAGCTCGGTTTGGGCTCGGCATCGCGCCAAGCAGGGGCCCAGTCGGCATGGCCATGCCTGGCGGCCGCCAAGAGGTTCCAGGCAGAGTAGTGCTTGCGCTGTGGTATTTGTTCAGACATCAAAGTGAGCCGAGCAAATTGCGATGGGCCCGGTAGGACTTAGGCCTGCCGCACGAATAGCTTTGCGCACACAGTTTCCGGCAAACCGCCGGTGTGGATGGCAAACGATGACGAACCAGCTGCATGTCATGCGGGTACCTTCCAGACCTGCTGGGCGACGCGCATCAGGTTGCCACCCAGGATGGCGCGCAGATCGTCCACGGCATAACCTAGGTGCAACAGCCCCGTGACGATCTCCTCCAGCTGTTCCGGGCGAACGAAACTCATGCCGTTGCCGTAACCCAGTTCGGGGGGGAACGTATCCTTCATGGCGGCCATGCCTGCGTCAACTTCAGCCTGGTCGAACACATAGTCCAGACCCAGCGCCACATGCTGGGGACCAATCAGTTGCACGGCATGGTCAAGGTGGCGCACGAACGTCTCGCTGCGGATGTCGTTTTCTCCCAGGAATGGCCCCACGCCATTGATGCCGACCACACCGCCTTTGGCCGCGCAAGTCCGCATCAGGGCGTCTGAAATGTTGCGCGGATGCGGCCGAACGGCACTCGGGTTGGAGTGCGAGAAGATGACGGGCCCGGGCGCATAGGCCAGCACCTCGCGCGCGCTGCGCTCGCCCAGGTGACTGCAGCACACCACCATGCCCACGCGCGTCATCTCGTCGATCAGGCTACGGCCAAAGTCAGTGAGGCCGCAGTCGTCGTCCTGGCAGCCCCCGGCCGCAGCGTTGTTGCGGTTGTAGGCCAGCAGCATCCAGCGCACACCCAGGTCGAAATAGAGCTGAACCAGGCTGATCTGATCGGCGACGGCATTGGCGCCTTCGATGTCAAAGCTCACGGCCAGCCGACCGCTCGCCCTTGCCAGCTCGATGTCACCCACCGTTCGCACCAGAACGAACTCCTCAGCACGCTGTGCCAGCCATTCGCGCAAGCTGGCAATCATTCGCACGTGCTGTTCGATACCGTCGTCGCCGAAGCCGATGTTCAGTGAGACATGGTCAAACCCTGCTGCACGGTAGCGGGCAAGCTGCGGCAAGAAACTGGTGTCAATCGGCCGTAGCGGCATGCACCCGTGGTTGTCCCAGACCAGGCAGCCGTCAATAATCTCGCGTGCGGACCTCATGGCATGGTGGGTACGGGTTGCAACGCGGCCGCAGGCAAGCTGCCTTCGCCAGGCAGGTCAGTTGCGTATGTGGGGTTGGGTCCATCGTCCTCGAATCCCGGGCCGCAATGGTCGAATGAGGGCAGCAAATTGAACATATGGTTATTATACTATCCACATGATGCGATCGCCTACCTTTTTTACAAATGGATAAACTTCAAATGCCTGCTACTCAACAACTTAATGTGGACGAAATATTGGCCGGAATTCGGGCTTGGATCGAAATCGAGAGCCCGACCGATGACCCTACGGGCATGGCCCGCATGGCGGCGCGTGTGCAGGCCGACTACGAAGCCATTGGCGTGCGGGTGGAGCGCATTGCCGGTCGCGACGGGTTCGGCGACCACCTGCTGGCCATAGATGACCGCCACTGCCCTGCGCAGGCCGCCGAGGGCAAAGGGGTGCTGATTCTGAGCCACATTGATACCGTGCATCCAATCGGTACCTTGGCCGGCCCTTTGCCGTTCCGCATCGAGGGCGACCGCGCCTACGGGCCGGGCGCCGAGGACATGAAGGGCGGCACCTATCTGGCGTTGGCCGCCTTGCGACAGATTGCGCGCGAAGGCCTGAAGACGCACCTGCCGGTGCGGCATCTGATGGTCAGCGACGAGGAGATGGGCAGCGACACTTCGCGCGAACACATCGTGCGCGAAGCGCGGCGCGCGAAGTTTGTACTGGTCACCGAGCCAGCGCGCTCGGGCGGCAAGATCGTGACCGCCCGCAAGGGCATCGCCGGCTTCACGGTAACGGCCCATGGTGTGGCAGCGCACGCCGGCGTCGAACATCACCTCGGTCGCAATGCCATCCACGAGATTGCCCATCAGGTGCTGGCCTTGGAGAAGATGACCGACTACGCTCGTGAACTCACTGTCAGCGTGGGTCTGATCAAGGGCGGCACACGGTCCAACGTGGTGCCCGACACGGCAACGGTGGAAGTGGACGTACGCATGCCAAATCCCGAGATCGGGGAGGAAATCGTGCGTCGCATTCGAGGCCTCAGGCCCCACTTGCAAGGTGTCACGCTGACCATCGAGGGCGGCATCAACCGGCCCGGTTACGAGAAGACACCTGAGATCGCGGCACTGTACGAACACGCCAAGGCGCTGGCGGCCGAGATCGGATTCGATCTGATCGACCTGAAGACCGGTGGCGGCAGCGACGGCAACTACACCGCCGCCATCGCCCCCACGCTCGATGGCCTGGGCGTTGACGGCGATGGGGGACACACGCTGGAAGAGCGACTCTACATCAGCAGCATCGTCCCTCGCACCCAGTTGTTGATGCGGTTGATGGAGACACTGCGTTAGGCGTGCCCGGGCCGCCCTTCGATCCACAGGCACATCGCAACCGCGGCTCGCTAGCCATTGCCGCTTAAGGGTAGCGCTTCTCGAGGTGTTGGTGCTCGAAGCCCGGCTAGGGCTCGCGGTCGCCTGGCAGTTGCAACTTGCGGTAGCCGTCGATCGAGCCGCCATCGGGTCCGATCAGGGCCGAACTGTTAAAGCGCCGGCGTTGGCCGCCCTCGTGGGCGAGTTCGCCGTAGCCCAGGCACAACCCCATCCGAAGCCGACGTGCCACATCGAACAGTGGCTGGGTTTCCTGACTGGGCATCGAGGTCTCGAAGAAGACCTCGAGCAGCGCATCGTCGTCGATGGCCCAGCGTGGGAGGAACGAGGTCAACGCCAATTCCGAAAACACGACCAGGGCCGCCCGAACCGCGACGCCTGCTCCATGGGGGCAAGCATGAGTTCGACCACCGCGCCGAGCTGCGCGCGGCGCGGAACCGGACCGGTCCGAGTTGCACGGGCGCAATCGTGATGACGCGACCCATTGCGTGTCCACTTGGTCTTAGAACTGCAATTTTGCAACCACGCCGATCGAACGCGGTGCGATCCGGGAGTCCGGCAGCCCGAAGATGCCCGGGAACGTCACGCCGTTCGAGTCGGTGAGGTTCTTTCCTTCCAGGTAGACCTGCCAGGTGGGCATCTCCAACCCTATGCGTGCGTTCACCGTGTCGATGCTGTTGCTGCTGACGTTGACGCCTTGATTGCGAACGATGAACTTCACGGGATCCGAGTGCTGGTAGTCGAGGCGGAACATGCCGGGCATGCCCTTGGCCCAGCTGAAGCGCTGGTGCAGCGAGACTGAGGCCGTCTTCTCGGGAACAAAGTTCAACGGATCGCCCTGGTTGCGTTCAGAGGTCTTCACGTCGTAGGTGAGGTTCGAGTACCCCAGCGCCACGTCGAGCGTCAAGGACTTGGTCAGTGCGGCCGACAGCGTGATGTCCAGGCCGGGGCCGGAGGCCTTGCCGGTGTTGACCGTGAGTGCCCGACATGTTGCGGGCGTGCAACCGGGAGCCAGGTCCTGTGCCTGCACGTTGTTGTACTTGCTCTGATACGCGGCCACCTCGTACTGCAGCATGTCGCCGAACAAAGACCCGCGGTTGCCGATCTCGAAGTTGACGATGTCCTCGGGGCCGTAGTTGCGCGGCGTTGCCGTCGAATTGAAGCCGCCGCTGCGAAAGCCCTTGGAGGCGGTTGCATAGAGCGCGTTCTTGGGCGAATAGCGCCACAGCATGTTCAGTCGGGGCGTCGTGGCGCTGAACTCCGCTTGATCGTTGTAGAGTGTCGAAGGTGTGCCTGGGGGCGCAAAGCCAGACGGCAGCTTGGAGCCGACGTTCTCTGCCTTCTCCTTGAACGAGCGCAGGCCGCCGGTCAGTGACAACTGAGGCGACAAGGCATAGGTCAGCTCGCCGAACAGGGCCGTCTGGGTGACGTTGGTGGGGCCGGTGCCATCGAAGCCACCCTGCAGACGTAACGTGGAATCAGTCCACACGTCCGAGGTGACGGCGTGCGTGTCGGTCTTGCGGTAGTAGACACCGGCGGTCCAGCTCAACGGCCCCTTGTCGTCCGACTCCAGGCGCAGCTCCTGTGTCGTGATTTTTTGCGACATATCTTGCCGATAGGCAGCCCCGGAGGTGGGCTTGGGCATGACCAGCGCCCTGAAGGGCGCGCCGGCGTAAACGGCCGTAAATTCTGCCGTGGTGTCGATCTTGCGGTCCAGGTAGCCGGTGGAGCTGACCAGCCGCACGCTGCCCAGGTCGGCGTTCACCACCAGGTTGAACAGGTCGGTCTTGTCCTTGGTCGGAGACGGGATGAACGAAGCGATGGTGCGCTCGGCGTTCGAGCCTGAACTGTTTTTGGTGTCGGTTTGCGTATGGAAGAACATCGCGCTCACGTCGACATTCGAAGCCGGCCTGAGCAGAAGCTTGCCGCGCAGGAAGTCGCGCTTGGCGCTGTTGATGTCCTTGGCACCAGTCACGCTGTTGTCCACCCAGCCCGGCAGATCCTCATGCCCGGCCACCAGTCGAATGCCGGCGACACCCGTCGACAGCGGCACGTTCAACACGCCATTGGTCCGCCAACCGGTCTGGCCGCCGCTCAGTTGGCTGAAGCCAGTTTCGACGCTTCCCTCGAACTTGTCCAGGCGCGGTGAGCGCGTGATGAAGCGGATGGTGCCGCCCATCGAGCCATCGCCATAAAGCGTGCCCTGCGGGCCACGCAGCACCTCGATGCGCGCCATGTCCACCAAGGGCACATCGAGCGAGCGCTGGGCGTCCGGCATGTTCAATGAAATCTCGTCGAGGTAGGTGCCCACCAGCGCAGCACCGTAGCCCACGCCTTGTGACAGCCCGCGCAACTGGATGCGGCTGGCGCCCGGCGCGTTCTGGTTGATGAACAGCGACGGCACCACCGACTGCATTTGCTGGATATCGGTGACGCCGCGGTCGGTGATCTCGCTGGCGCCGATGGCGGTGATCGAGTAGGGCACATCTATCAGCATTTGACTTCGTTTGGACGCAGTGACCTCCACCGTCTGCAATCGCGTTGCGTCGTCGGTGGTGGGTTGCGCCATCAACGGCAATGCGGCCAACAGGGCGGCAATCGGCGTCAGCTGGTATTTCATCGTTCTTGTGTTCATGTGATCCAGTCCTTGGTTGGTTGGTTGATAGGCGTCATGCTATTGGATAATATAATATCCGTCAACCGATAAAATACGGATCTGGTTGCGTCATCCTTCTGAAAAAAGAGCTGTCGCTTCGCTCTTCTGGTGCATTGATGGTGTATTTAATAGACAACAAGAAGCTTCAGACATGAACCCGACAGCCTTCAGGTTGGCCCAGCGCACGAGTCGATTGACGCCCTCGATGATTCGCGAGCTGATGAAGCTCATGGGTCGCCCGGGCCTGGTGTCACTCGGCGGCGGCTTGCCATCGGCCGACGGCTTTCCGGCCGAGCCCCTGCGCGAAGCGTCGCAGCGCGTCCTGGCCCAGACACCTCGCGAAGCACTGCAGTACGGCACCACGGAAGGGTTACCCGCGCTGCGCGAATGGGTAGCGCAGCGCTTGCTCCAGCGTGGCCTGGCCATCCATGCCGCACAAGTGCTGATCACCAGCGGATCCCAGCAGGGGCTGGACCTGGTTGCCAAGCTGTTGCTCGAAGGAGGCACCCAAGTTGCGGTCGAGTCACCCACCTACCTGGGTGCGCTGCAGGCCTTTGCACCGTATGAGGCGGACGCCGTGGAGGTCGCCTGCGACGAAGCCGGGCCACTGCCCGAACGCCTGCATGAAGTGGCCGACGCCAGGGCGCTGTACCTGTTGCCCAACTTCCAGAACCCCACAGGGCGTTGCATTCCGCAGGCGCGGCGCGTGCAGATTGCCGCTCAGGCTCAAGCACTGGGGCTGCCGCTGATCGAGGACGACCCTTACGGCGATCTGTGGTTCGACCGGGCACCGCCTGCACCGGTGGCTGCACATTGGCCGCAGGGCACGGTCTACCTAGGCTCGTTCTCCAAGATTCTGGCGCCGGGTTTGCGCCTCGGGTATGCAGTGGCGCCAGCGCCTGTGTACGACCTACTCGTGCAGGCCAAGCAGGCGGCTGATCTGCACAGCGGGATGTTTGCGCAGCACCTGGTGGTTGACCTGCTGCACACCGGCATGCTCGATACCCACCTGGACGACGTGCGCGCGCGCTATCGCCTCGGCCGCGATGCCATGGCACAGGCATTGCACACGCACATGCGCGATCTCGCCACCTGGCAGGTCCCGCAAGGCGGCATGTTCTTCTGGTTGACGTTGCCCCGGCAGATCGACGCCGCCAGGCTGCTGCCGCTGGCCATTGAGCAAGGGGTGAGCTTCGTGCCGGGCGTCGCGTTCTTCGCAACCACCCCCATGCATCACGCGCTCCGGCTGTCCTTCGTCACGGAGCCTGCTGAGCGCATCGCGCAGGGCGTGGCCACCCTGGCGCAGTTGGTGCGCCGTGCGCTGGCCAATCAGAGCGGCCAAGCCCAGTAGATCCTGTTCTCCGGCGTGGTCCCCACCAGCAGGTGCTCGACACGATCGGCGTACCGGACGCGGTAGCGCCGCAACCTGTGCGTCGGTTGCTGCAACTGTTCCACGAGTTCGAAGCCCAGTGGCTCGACGCCGGCCCACAGGTTGATGACGTTGCGCACCGCACTGCCGTGGGCCACCACATGCAACAGTTCTTCCGCAAAACAGCCTGGGTCCAGCGCGGAACCGTTGCGAAACAGTTGCGCCCTGGCCATGGCGGTGAGGGCCGGCGCGTCATCTGGGATGGGCAGCAGCGACAAGGGCGTGCTGCCGGGCACATAGCCCTCCAGCGCCAGCTGCGCCAGATGTCTCACCGCGCGGGTGTTGCCAGGTGCCAGGTTGCACATGACCACTACGCCGCAGCCCTGAGCCGGCGCTAGGCAGGCCATTGCGGTCCAGCCATCGTAGTGGCCCCCATGGTGACCGATGACGGAGCCGCGCAGCATGTCGACGAACCAGCCACACCCATAGGGCGATGGCCGCGAGGTGTGCAGCAACGCGGGCGAGAACATTGTGGCCATGCTCGCCGCCGACAGCAACCGGCCGCCCAACAAGGCCTGCATCCAGTCCAGCGCGCCTTGCGCGGTGAAGGAGATGTCGCCGTCACCAATCACCTCGCGCCGGGCACTGGCCGCGTCGCGGCCCGCGATGCCAAGGCCCAGTGCGTTGGCGTCCCGGGTCCACTGTGGGCTGGCTACCGTGGCGCCTACACAGCCGGCCCGGTCGAACAGCGCCTGCAGCGCCGCGGCGTACGGGCGCCCGGCAAGTTGCGCGATCAGGAAGCCGAGCAGAATGTAGTTGGTATTGGTGTAGATCCAGCCTGCGTCGTGCTCAAAGACTGTAGCCATGGCGCCGTAGCTGCGCATGAACTCGTCGCGCCGCTCGGGCACTGTCTCGGCCTCGGTATAGGCCAGGTATTCGGGCAGCCCACTGGTGTGGCGCAACAGGGAGAGCACAGGGCGCTGCGCCCAGGCAGCCGGCACATCGGCAAGGTAGCGACCAATCGGCGCTTCCAGATCCAGTGAGCCGGCCTGCGCCAGATCCAGCACGGCGCAGGCGGTGACATGCTTTCCCAGGGACGCGACCGAAAACCAGGTGCTGCCGGTCACGGGGCGTTCGGAACCTGTGACTTCGACGCCGGTGGTGAAGACGCTCCGACGCCCGGGCGCCAGCAGGCACACTGCCAGGCCGGGAATCCCGAATTCGCGCGCACTCTCGGTCAGGGTTGCGGCCAGAGCTGCGGGCAGAGGTGATATTTCGGACATAGGGTAATTCGACAATCTGTTCAGTATTTTAGCCATCGGTCGCAGCCGCGACAAGCACGCTCGACTGGTCGTTAAAATAACAATTCCACTTTGGAGCGCAACCTCCCCATGAAGACCAAGACGACTCCAAGCGCCAAACCACGCAAGAAATCGACGCCCGCCAAGGCAGCACCCGCTGTCGAATCCAGCGCGCCCGAAGTTCTTGGGGCAACGCAGGCCAACGGTGAGCCTTCGGCCGGAGTCGGCGCGCGACTGCGCTACGTTCGGGAGCTGCACGGCCTGTCGCAGCGCGAACTCGCACGCCGCGCGGGCCTCAATCACGGCACCATCGGCTGTATCGAGAAAGAAACGATCTCGCCATCGGTGGGATCGTTGCGCAAGATCCTGGACAGTCTGCCGATGATGCTGTCCGAGTTTTTCTCTCTCGATCCGGACATCGAGACGCAGGTCTTCTTTCGACGCGATGAACTGCTCGACGTGGGAGCCGGCGGCATCTCCTTGCTGCAAGTTGGGCGCAACCTCACAGGCCGGCCCCTGCAGATTCTTCTGGAGCGCTATGCACCAGGCGCCGAAACGGCCGCGCAGCCGTACAGTCACGAAGGTGAAGAGGGTGGCGTTGTCATCCAGGGGCAGGTCGAAGTCACGGTCGGCGGTGTCGCAAAGGTGCTCGGGGCCGGTGACGGCTACCTGTTTTCGAGCCGCCTGCCCCATCGCTTTCGCAACGTCGGCGATGACGAGGCCGTGGTGGTCAGCGCTAACACGCCACCCCTGTAAACACCATCGGCGCCGCCGCGCAAAGCCGACGGAGGTCGGCTTTACAAAACACAGTGGATGATATATTATCCACCGCATGCAAAACCTGCGGAAACCTTATCTCCTCTTTCTTGGCGACGTCACGCTAAAGTCAGACGCCAAGACCGGCTTCGGATTACGCGATTGGTGTCCGGCTGACGTGATCGGCGAGTGGGCCTTGCCGCAAGCTACTGTGAGCCTGGGTCTGCCCGTGGTCACGCCTGAAGAAGGGGCGGAGCGGGGAGCCGGCTCCATGTTGATTGGGGTGGCACCGGTCGGCGGGCAACTCCCGCCGGCCTGGGTGCCTGCCTTGGTGCAGGCCTTGGACGCGGGTCTGGACATCGTCAGTGGCATGCACACGCGCCTGGAAAGTTGCCCGGCCCTGGCCGCAGCAGCGGCACGCAGCGGTGCGCGGTTGGTGAATGTGCGCCACTCCGACCTGCCCTTGCCTACCGGCACGGGCCGCAAGCGCAGCGGCTGGCGTGTGCTGACCGTAGGCACCGATTGCGCGCTGGGCAAGAAGTACACCGCACTGGCCCTGGCACGGGCACTCCAGGCACTTGGTGCTAAGGCCAGCTTCCGGGCCAGCGGCCAGACCGGCATCATGATTGCCGGCGAAGGCATTGCCATCGACGCCGTCGTGGCCGACTTCATTTCAGGCGCGGCCGAGTTGCTGTCGCCTGATAACACAACTGACCATTGGGACGTGATCGAGGGCCAGGGAGCGCTGTTCCATCCTGCCTATGCTGGCGTGACCTTGGGCCTGTTGCACGGCTCGCAGCCCGACGCGATCGTGCTGTGTCACGATCCTTCGCGCACCACCATCGAGGACTATCCTCACATCCCGCTGCCGAGCCTGCAGGAGGCGATCCGCCGCTACGTCGAGGCCGCGCAGCTGACGAATCCATCGGTACGTTGCGTGGGCGTTGCCATCAACTCCTCCTCGCTCGACGACACGGCTTGGGCCCGATATCGCCATGCGGTTGCAGACGAACTGGGCCTGCCGGTGTGTGACCCGATGCGCGGCGGTGTGGACGCGATTGCCAGGGCCCTGCTGGCATGACTTTGCGCGTAGAGGTCCTGCTGGAGCGCTGGCAGCTGCGCGAGCCTTTTGAGATCTCGCGCGAGGTGATGCATGAGCTGCCCCTGATCTCGGTCAGCCTGACCGACGGTAGCGGCCACACGGGTCGGGCCGAAGCTGCTGGTGTCGATTACGACGGCGAGACGCCGGCATCGATGGCGGCCCAGATCGATGCGGTCGCGACGCTCTTGCGTGACGACCTGAGCGGCAAAGACCTGCTGAACCTGTTGCCTGCCGGCGGCGCCCGCAACGCGGTCGACTGCGCGCTGTGGGATCTGCGCGCCAAGCAGCGCGGTCTGCCCGTGTGGGCCTTGGCCGGCCTGCCGCAGCCCAGGCCCGTGGTCACGGCGTTCACCCTCGGCCTGGGAAGCCACGAAGAGGTGCGGCGCCGGGCGCGCGCGGCCCGCGGCCTGCCGCTGATCAAGCTGAAGGTTGACGCGCAGCGCCATCTGGACCTCCTGCACATCGTGCGCGACGAGCTGCCCGAAGCCCGCATCGTGATCGATGCCAATCAAGCCTGGACGGCCGGCTTGCTGGCCGATCTGATGACCGATTTGATCGCAGCCGGTGTCGAGCTGATTGAGCAGCCACTGCCGCGGGGTGCGGACGATGCGCTGGCTGGCCTGCACTCACCGATCCCGATCTGCGCCGATGAGTCCTGCACCGACCGCTCCTCGCTGCCGGCCCTGCATGACCGCTACCAGGCCATCAACATCAAGCTCGACAAGTGCGGCGGCTTCACCGAGGCACTGGCCTTGGCGAATGAGGCGCGTGCGCATGGATTCGACCTGATGGTGGGCAACATGTGTGGCACCTCACTGGGCATGGCGCCGGCCTTCCTGGTGGCTCAGCTGGCCCGCTGGGCGGACCTCGATGGGCCCTTGCTTCAGGTGGGCGACCGCACCCACGCCATGACCTTCGGCCAAGGTGTTGTGCAGCCACCTCAGCCGGCCCTTTGGGGCTGACCTGGTCGAGCCAGCTCGCTCCTCGATATATACCCTCAACTGGACGCTCATCATGGAAACAACCGCGACATCCGCACCCAGCGCCGAGATGGCCCTCAATGCCCGGGTCATCGACTTCACATCCAAGGTCAACGGCCGTGCCTACCGGCTTTTTGTCTCCATCCCCACGCGGCGGCCGACGCCGCCGGAAGGCCATGCAGTCGTTTACCTGATCGACGGCAACCTGCACTTCGGCATCGCGGTCGACACAGCCCGTATCCAGGCCTGCTGGCCGGACGTGATCGACCCTGTCGTGGTTGGCATCGGCTACCCCACCGACAGCGTCAGCACCGCGCTGGAACTGCGCATGATCGACCTGACGACGCCGATCTCCGAAGAGCGTTTGCAGAAGGGTTTCATTGCGAAGATGCCCCGGCCGTCCGAAGGTTGGGGCGGCATGGACAACTACTTTCGCGTGATCGAGGAAGAGGTCAAGCCGCGTGTCGAGGCCATGGTGGCCATCAACCAGCAGGACCAGGTGCTGATGGGTCATTCGCTGGGCGGCCTCACCACCTTGCATGCGCTATTCCGGCACACCGCGATGTTCCAGCAGTTCGTGGCCATCAGCCCATCCATTTGGTACAACGACCGTGCAGTGTTGGCACACGAGACCGCCTTCAGTGACCGAGTCCGGTCGGGCCAAGTCAAAGCGCGTGCGCTGATCACGGTGGGCGCGCTGGAGTCCACGTTTCGCTTTGTCCCTGGCCTGCCCGCCACCGAGCAAGACTTTCGCGACATGAACGAAGAATGCCGCATGGTGCCTAACACGGTCGAACTCGGGGCCAGGCTCGCAGCGCTCGCGTCGCCCGGCTTGCATGTGGAGACCGTGGTCCACGAGGGCGACGACCACAACATGGTGCCGCCCGCAGGCATCGCGCGCGGGGTGCGCTTCGCTTTTCGGCGATAGCCGACCTGCTGCCGCAATCCGACTGACGAGAGGTCTGAATGAGCAAGTCGCCTGCCTACGACGCCCTGGTGGCACACCACCGACGCGTGCATGACCTGGAGCATCTGCAGGCCATCGCCACCTGGGACCGCATGACCCACATGCCGCCCGCGGGCGGGCCAGCTCGCGCGGCCGCGCAGGCGGCTTTGACCGTGTTGATCAAGCAGTTGCAGGCCGATCCCACCCTCGCCCAGCAGTTCGAAGCCGCTGCTCACGAGCCCTTGCTGGGCGATGCGGCGTTGAACTTCGCGCGCATGCGCCAGGCGCGCCGCATCGAAGCCGCGATTCCGGCGACCCTGGCCGAGCGCCGTGAACTCGTCACCGGCGCGGCCATGCAGGCCTGGGGCCGCGCCCGGCAGGACGACAACTGGGACAACTTTGCCGCCGCCTGGGCACCGGTGGTGGCCGTGACGCGCGAATCGGCCGCGCGGCTGGGCGATGCCTTGGGTCTGCAGCCCATGGACGCCTTGCTGGAGCGTTGGGAGCCGGGCCTGCGCATGGCCCGGGTGAACGCCTTATTTGGGCAAGTTCAGGGCTGGCTGCCGCCGCTTGTGGAACATGCCTTGGTTGCGCAAGCCAATTCGCCGCCGCCGTTGGAGCCCGTCGGCCCCTTTCCGGCTGCAGCGCAAAAACGGCTGTGCGAACAGGTGATGGCCTTGCTGGGCTTCGACTTCGATGCCGGCCGCCTGGACACCACGCAGCACCCTTTCACCGGTGGCGTGCCTGAAGACGTGCGCATGGCCACGCGTTTCGACGAGACCAATTTCCTGCCCGGCCTGATCGGCACGATCCACGAAACGGGACATTCGCGCTACCAACAGAACCTGCCACGGGCTTGGCTGGGCCAGCCGCTGGCAGGGCCCCACTCGGCCGCACTGCATGAAGGCCAGGCTTTGATCTTCGAGCGCCAACTGGCACCAGAGCCCGCCTTCTGCCAGTTGCTGACGCCACTGCTGCGCCAGGCCTTCGGTTCGCAACCCGCGTTCGAGCCTGACAACCTGGCGCGGCTGCTGAAACGCATCCGGCCCGGCCCCATCCGCGTAGCGGCCGACGAGTTGACTTACCCACTGCATGTCATCATGCGTGTGCAGATTGAGCAGGCGCTGGTCGAAGGCCAAATCGAGGTCGACGACGTGCCTGCATGGTGGAACGAGCATCTTCAGCGGCTGCTGGGCGTGGACCCACCAGCGCCGTTCAGCCAGGGCCCCTTGCAAGACCCGCACTGGGTGCAAGGCATGTTCGGCTACTTCCCGGCCTATCTTCTGGGCGCCATGGTGGCGGCGCAGTGCTTCGCTGCCTTGCGCCGTGACGTGCCCGACCTGCAAGCCCAGGGGGCGCTCGGCAACTGGCTGGCGCCGCGCATCTGGCAGCAAGGTGCACGCCACGATCTGGACGCCATGATGCAGCACGCCACCGGTGAACCCCTGTCGGACAACGCACTACGTACACAACTGGAGCAACGCCATGGCCGTTCAAACTGAGGCCGCCTTGACGCCGCCCGAAAGCAAGGCATCCGAACGGGCACCGACGGGCGCGTGGGTCAGCTTGCTGGTGCTGATCGCGCTGGGTCTGTACACCTACATGGACCGGCAGATCTTCGGATTGCAGGCCGAGCCCTTGCGCAAGGCACTGGGGCTGACAGACCTGCAGTTTGGCCTGTTGCAAGGGGTCAGCGTGGCCTTGTTCGCGGCCGTGGTCGGCTACCCCATTGCGTGGTTGTCCGACCGCTTTGACCGCCGCACGGTGTTGGCCGGCTGCATCGCCACCTGGAGTCTGGCCGTTGGCGCCTGCGGCCTGGCGCGCGACTTCAACGAACTGTTTTTCACCAGCGCCTTAGTGGGTGCCGCCGAGGCCGGCTTGCTGCCTATTGCCTATGCCTTGATTCCCGAGCTATTTCGCGGCGGCCAGCGGCAGCTGGCCAACTCCTTGTTCATCGTCACCGGACGCTTGGTGGTTGGCCTCGTCATCGCGATGTGCGGGTGGATGATCCACGCGATTGACCTCTGGCGGCCGTTGCTGCCCGACGTTCTACAAGCCTTGCCGACCTGGCGGCTGGCCTTCTTTGCCACGGCGCTTCCGGGCATCCTGTTCGTGCCGATGATCCTGTTGCTGCCCATCAACAAGCGAGCGCTGGCTCTACCGCAGCCGGGCGCCCCGACAGCTGTGCAAGCCAAACAGCCGTCTGTCTGGCCGTTTTTGCGCAGCCAGCGCTTCTCGTTTGCCACCTTCATGTTGTCGGTGGGTTTGCTGGTGTTCGGCTTTGGCGCCACCGGCGCTTTCATCCCCGTGGTGGCCATGCGCCAGATGGGCGTGTCGTCGCTGGAACTGGGCAATGCAATGGGCATCGCCACGTTCGTGTCAGCGGGACTCGGGCTGTTGATTGCCAATGTGGGCATGAAGTGGCTGGCCCCGCGATTGGGCCCGATGTTGCCCGTACGGGTTCTGGCCTTCGCTGCAGCAGCCAGCGGCGTTTTTGCCGCAACGCTTTACTTGGCGAGAACGCCGGTGGAGCTGTTCACACTGATGGCCCTGCATCACACCTTCCTGATGGCCGGCACGATGGTGTTTCCGACGGCCCTGCAAGAGATGACCCCGGCGCCGCTGCGTGCGCGCCTTATCTCGCTGATCATCATGTTCAACATGGTCCTGGGTTCGCTCAGCCCGGCCGTCGTGGGTGCCATCTCCGACGCCCTGAAGCCGCGTCCTGACGGCCTGATGTTGGCGATGACGGCCACATCCACCACCGCCCTTTTGTTGGCCGCTGGATTGATGCTGCTCTGCGGCCGTGGCTATGTGCAGACCACACGCGCCGCGCGCGCTGTCGAGGCGTCCTGAACGTCTGGCGCAGCATGGTTCGGTCGATGCCAGGCGGAAGCAAGGCAGCAAGGTCAGATGGCCGCAGCCAAACCATGTCCTGGAAAAAAAACGGTACTGGGCGATGACGCAGCAGGCGTTCCGTCTGAACATCGTCAGAGCGCAGGTTTCAACTGAAGTCTCCGCCCCGCAAGCAAGAAACGGAGTCGATGCGCACGACGGTCCCTCCAGATGTGGTGGCCACGGCTGCACCATCCGTGACACACCATGTGGCGTGGTCCATCTGTTCCGAGTAGTGCCGCGCCCTCTAGAGCAACTCGGCCGGGTCGATTTCGCCAAAGGCCATGGCTTTGCCCGCCCGCAGCACCCGGGCGGTGACCAGGGCGTCTTGTCCTGAAAGAGGCTTCATGAAGCAGCTCGACAGCTGCACGGTGCTGCAGGTCTTTAGCTTCAAACTTCAAAGGGTCTGACCCCTATACTGAGCATTCTGAATTTGACCTTCACCAAGCGCATCAGCGCCTCATGGGCAATTGAACACTTTCTCAACACCATGGCTTCTTCCATCCTTGTTCTCGGCGCTGGCATGGTCGGCACCTGTACCGCCCTGCATTTGCAACAGCGGGGCTTCGATGTGGTGCTGGTAGACCGGCGCGTACCAGGCCAAGAGACCTCGTTGGGCAACGCCGGCCTGATCCAGCGCGAGGCGGTCGAGCCCTATGCTTTTCCGCGTGAGGCTGGCTTTTTGCTCAATGCTGCCTTAGGGCGCGGGGCCGAGGTGCACTGGCATGCGCGGGGCCTGTGGCAGATGGCCGGATCGCTGTGGGCGTATTACAAAAACTCGCACCACCAGCCCCATGCCCGCGCCGCCGAGGGTTACAGCCGCCTGATCGCCCACGCCACCGATGAGCACGACCTGTTGATCGCCGCTGCGGGTGCGCAGGATCTGGTGGCGCGTGAAGGTTTCCGTTTTGTGTACCGCACGGCCGAGGCCTTTGACAAGGCGGCGCAGCGGGCTGACCGTTTGCGCACCCGTTTGGGCGTGCGCTCGCAGGCCGAAAACACGGCCCGGCTGGCGCAGGCCGAGCCCGCCTTGCGCGTGCCATTGGCGGGGGCCTTGCATTGGCTGGATTCCTGGGCGGTGAACGATCCCGGCGCTTTGGTGCAGCGTTATGCAGAGCTGTTTGTGGCCCGTGGCGGACGCTTGTTGACGGGCGATGCCGCCAGCTTGCAGCCGCAAGGCGCGGGCTGGTCGGTGCAGACCACCGAGGGCCGTGTGGCGGCCCAGCAGGCGGTGCTGGCGCTGGGACCTTGGGCCGACGGCCTGATCCGCACACTGGGTTACCGCTTTCCGCTGTTCATCAAGCGTGGTTACCACCAGCACTACACCTCGCCCGCCCCATTGCGGCAGCCGGTGCTCGATGTCGAACGCGGCTATGTGCTGGCCCCCATGCAGCGCGGCCTGCGCTTGACCACGGGTGCTGAATTTGCGCCCATCGATGCCCCGCCCACCCCGGTGCAACTGGCCAAGGCCGAAGCGCTGGCGCGCGAGTTGGTGGATTTGGGCAAGCCTTTGCCCGAGCCGCCCTGGCTGGGCGCACGCCCCTGCACCGCCGACATGCTGCCCGTGATGGGGCCCGCGCCGCGCCACCGGGGCCTGTGGTTCAACTTTGGCCACGCGCACCAGGGCTTCACGCTGGGGCCAGTCGCCGGGCGGCTGCTGGCCGAGATGGTCAGTGCTGAAAACACCTTGCTGGACCCGGCACCCTATCGACCGGCGCGGTTTGCTTGAAATGCCGTTGCGGGCACTGGCGCTGGCAAGCGCCTGTTTTGTCTAAAGTCTGGTGCTATCGCGCAGGACACAGCGGTGCGCCACGCGTCGCTTTAAACTGAAATCTTGTTTCACCGACCCGCAGGCATGGCATGAACCGTTTTTCACCGTCCACTCCCCGAATCCCCGGCATCCGGTTTGTACATTCGCCGGGTCCGACCCATGTGCCCGACGAGGTCATGCACGCCATGCAGCGGCCCATGACCGATTTGTCCGACCCCCGGGTGGCGGCCATGATTGCGGCATGTGAAAGCGGCATGAAGAGGCTCTTGCACAGCCCGCGCTCTGAGGTGTTCCTGTTTGCCAGCAACGGCCACGGCATGTGGGAGTCGGCAGCGGCCAACCTGGCGTCGCCGCAGCACACCTTGCTGCTGGCCGGTTCGGGCCATTTTTCGGACCAATGGGCGATCCAGATCGAGGGGCTGGGCATCGCTTTGCAGCGCACACCCTACCAAGAGGGCCACCCCTTTGATGTGGCTGCGATCGAGCAAGCCCTACGCGAAGACACAAGCCACCGCATCAGCGCCGTGCTGGTGGTGCACACCGACACGGCCAGCGGCGTGACCAGCGACCTGGAGGCGGTGCGCCGCGCCATCGATGCGGCGTCGCACCCGGCGCTGTATGTGGTGGACGTGGTGGCCTCGCTGGCCGCCAGCCCGTTTGACATGGACGCGTTGGGCGTGGACGTTGCCTTGGGCAGCTCGCAAAAAGGTCTGATGATGCCGCCCGGTTTGGGCTTTGTGGCCGTGAACGCCAAAGCCATGGAATGGTCAGCCCGCCATGCCGAGCCGCGTTTTTACTGGGACTGGCAACGCCGCGACAGCGACAACCAGTCGGCCAAGTTTTGTGGCACGCCGCCGCTGGCCCACATCGCTGGGCTGGAGATGGCCATCGCCTTGCTCGAAGAGGAAGGTTTGCCCAATGTGTGGGCACGGCACCAGCGCCTGGCCGGTGCGGTGCACGCGGCGGTCGAGCGCTGGGCGTTGCCGGGGGCCATGCGCTTTCATGCCCGTCAGCCCGAGACGCGTTCGGCCTCGGTCACCGCCATCGAGGTGGCCCCGGGCATCGACCCCGAGGCTTTGCGCACGGTGGCGCGCGAGCGCTTTCAGGTGGCCATGGCCGGAGGCTTGGGGCCACTGGCTGGGCGGGTATTTCGCATTGGCCACTTGGGCGACATGAACGAGCCCATGATCTTGGGGGCGTTGGCCGGCATTGAAGCGGCCATGACGGTGCAAAAGATTCCTTTTGGCACCGATGGTGTCGCGGCGGCGGTGGCTTTTCTGGCCGCTCAGAGCGTGGCGGCATCAGTCTGAGACCAGTCCATCATGAAGCCTGCTGTCATACCCGGTAACTGGTCCGGTACCAAGACGTTGACCAGGCTGCGTGACGTGGTTTGCAGGTGAGCCGTGTCACGACGCCTTGACCACCGCGATGCCGCGCCAGTGACCGGTTGAGCGCTTGTCTTCGGGGCGGGCGTATTGAGTGGGCAGCAAGCGGTGCAGCAGCCAGGCTTCGCGCTGCTGCGCGGCCTGCACGTTGCGCAGCTTCACATGGCCAAAACCGCGCATCGACAGCGGCAAGGCCAGCAGGTCGAGCAGCGCTGGCCGTTGTGCGACCTCCAGCGTGGGCAGCAGGTTCACCAACAGCTCGCGCACGCGGCTTTCGTACTGTTCGATCAAGTCGCGCTCCATGCGCCGTTCGGCACTGCGACCAAACAGGTCGAGGGCCGTGCCGCGCAGGGCCTTGCCCTTGGCCAGCAGTTGCAGCGCAGGGCGCATCCAGCGGCCGCTCAGCTTGACTTTGCGCGGCGTTTGACCGGGCGCTGCTTTGAACAGCGCAGGCGGCGACATGTGGAAGTCCAGCTGGTAGTCGCCTTCAAACTGGGCATCCAGTTGGGCTTGAAACGCCGTATCGCTGAACAGCCGGGCCACCTCGTACTCGTCCTTGTAGCTCATCAGCTTGTGCAGGCTGCGTGCCACGGTCAGTGCCAAGGTGTCATCGGGCCAGGCGGCGGCCTGGGCGGCGCTTTGCACCTCGTTCATCAAGCGAACAAAACGCTGTGCCCAAGCAGCATTCTGGTAAGTGGCCAGCTGTTCAGCCGCTTGCGCGATGAAAGGCGCGAACTGGGAGGGCGCTGCGTCGAGCGCGGCTAGTACGTTCAGGGCGTCGGGTTGGCCAGCGACCAGTCGCCCCACCGTGAACGCCAGCAGATTCGACTCGACTGCCACATTGTTCAACCGAATCGCCTGCTCCAGCGCCGCCAGACCCACCGGCACCAGGCCGCGCTGCCAGGCATAGCCCAGGGCCAGGATGTTCGAGGCCAGCGTGTCGCCCAGCACCTGCTCGGCCAGCGCTTGTGCGTCAAAGGTTTCGACCTGCGCGTCACCGGCAGAAAAGCGCATCTTTTCGACCAGCAAGTCGGTTTGCAACTGCGCATCGGGGTCACGTACCGCGTCGGCCACCGGGGTTTTGTGCACGTTCACCAGCACGCGGGTGCGGCCGTGGCGAATGGTTTGCAAGGCCTCGGGCGAAGCGGCCACCACCGCGTCGCAAGCCAACACCGCATCGGCTTGTTGGGTGTCAATGCGCACCTGGTTGAGCAGCTGCTGCGTGGGCGCAATGCGCACAAAGCTCAGCACCGAGCCGCCTTTTTGGGCAAAGCCCATGAAGTCGAGCACACTGGCCTGCTGGCCTTCCAGGTGCGCGGCCATGGCGATCACCGCGCCCACCGTGACCACACCGGTGCCGCCCACGCCGGTGATCAGCAGATCCCAGGGGCTGTCTTTGCTGCGCGGGTGGGTGTCGGGCAAGCGAGCTGCTTGTGCCATGAGCTGCGCGCGCGCTTGCGGCGTTGCACCCCTCTTGCGGAGAAGTTGTCCGCCGGTCACGCTCACAAAGCTGGGACAAAAGCCGTTGGCGCACGAATAGTCCTTGTTGCACTGGGTCTGGTCGATCTTGCGTTTTCGGCCCCAAGTCGTCTCTTGCGGCAGCACGGCCACACAGTTGCTTTGCACACCGCAATCGCCACAGCCTTCACACACGCCTTCATGGATCATCAGACTGCGTGCGGGCTCGACCATCTCGCCCTTCTTGCGGCGGCGGCGTTTTTCGGCGGCGCAGGTCTGCTCGTAAATCAGCACCGACACGCCCGTCACCTCGCGCAAGCGGCGCTGCACCGTGTCCAGCTCTTCGCGGGGGTGGAAGGTGGCAATGGCCGGAAAGCGGTTTTTGATCGCGTTGAATTTGGCGATGTCATCGCTCACGATGGCCAGCGCCAACACGCCTTCGCTCTCGACCTGGCGAGCGATGGCGTCCACGCTGATCACGCCATCGACCGGTTGCCCGCCCGTCATGGCCACCGCGTCGTTGAACAAAATTTTGTAGGTGATGCGGGCCTTGGCCGCCACGGCCTGCCGGATCGCGAGGTAGCCCGAGTGGTAGTAGGTGCCGTCGCCCAGGTTCTGGAACACATGGGGTGTGCGCGTGAAGCGCGAGTGCGAGACCCAGTCCACGCCTTCGCCACCCATCTGGATCAGGCCGGCGGTGTCGCGCTCCATCCAGTTGGCCATGAAATGGCAGCCGATGCCGGCACGGGCGGTGGAGCCCTCAGGCACCTTGGTGGAGGTGTTGTGTGGGCAGCCCGCGCAAAAATACGGCAGGCGCTTGACCGCATCGCTGGCATTGCTCAGCATCTCGGCGGGCACGAAATCGTGCACTTTTAGGTGCGGAATGTTCAGCGCTTCACCCGTGTGTTGCTGCAGCCACTGCGCCACTTGCACGATCAGGCGCGAAGGGCGCAACTCACCCATTGCCGACAGCAGGGCCTGACCTTGGGTGTTGCGCTTGCCGACGATGGTTGGACGCACCGGGGCGTTGTAGAAAAGGTCGCGCAGCTGTTGCTCCACGATGGGGGCTTTTTCCTCGATCACCAGCAGCTCGCGCAGGCCTTGTGCAAAGCCCTGCAGGCGCGGCGCATCGACGGGGAAAGTCAGGCCCAGTTTGAGCACCCGAACACCGGCGTTGGCCAGCGCCGCTGCGCTCAGGCCCAACCTGCGAAACACCTCCATCAGGTCATGGTGGGCCTTGCCCGCAGTGACGATGCCAATTTGGGCCTGCGGGCTGTCGATCACGGTGCGGTCAATGCTGTTGACCTGGGCAAATGCGGCCACAGCGGCCAGTTTGTCCTGCAGGCGCGACTCGATGCGCAAGGAGGGCAGGTCGGGCCAGCGGTAGTGCAGGCCATCGGGTGGGGGCTGGTGTTCGGTGAGGTTCTTCACCTCCTGCGGGGTTTTCCAGGTGTCGGTCTGTGCATGGATCCCGTCCAGATCTACCGTGGCGCTGCTTTCCACCACCTCTGACAGCGCGGTCATGCCCACCCAGGCCCCCGAGTAACGCGAGAGCGCAAAGCCATACAGGCCAAAGCTCACCAGCTCAGACACATCGGCGGGCGAGACCACTGGCATGTGCCAAGACTGGAACACCTGGTCACTTTGGTGCGGCATGGAGGACGACACGCAGCCGTGGTCATCGCCCGCCACCACCAGCACACCGCCATGGGGTGACGAGCCGTAGGCGTTGCCGTGCTTGAGCGCATCGCCTGCGCGGTCCACGCCCGGGCCCTTGCCGTACCACAGGCCAAACACGCCATCGACCGTGCGTTCAGGGTCGGACTCCACCCGCTGCGTGCCCAGCACCTGTGTGGCACCCAGCTCTTCGTTGATCGCGGGCACGAACTCGATGCCCGCATTCTTGAATTTCTCGCCCTGTTTCCAGATCACCTGGTCCACCATGCCCAGCGGTGAGCCACGGTAGCCGCTGATGAAGCCCCGGGTATTCCACTGCTGGCGCTCATCGAGCTGGCGCTGCATCCACATCAGGCGCACCAGGGCCTGCGTGCCCGACAGAAACACCACACCGTGTGTGGCCCAGATGTTGTCCTGGAGTTGGTAGTCGCGCAGCGCGGGCGTTGGCTTGGTGGTCTGGCTGGTGGGGGGCATGTGTATCTCCTGGGTGAGAGAGTAAGAATAGACCTCGCATCAGCGAATAAATACCTTATTCAGACCTTTATATCGGGCATTGGAAGAATGAAATTCTTCATTTGAATAAAATTGGAGAATGAACGACGCCTACAGCCTCAAAATCCTCGAAGCCTTGCAAGAAGACTCGCGCATGACCGTCCAGCAGATCTCCGAGCGGGTGGGTCTGTCCACCACGCCCTGCTGGAAACGCATCAAGGAAATGGAAGCACAAGGGGTCATCACCGGCTACACCGTGCAGGTGGACCGCAAGAAGGTGGGCCTCAATTTGATGGTGATGGCCGAGATCAACCTGGCCCAGCACACTGACAAAACCGTGGCCGAATTCGAGGCGGCGGTGCAGGCCACACCACACATTGTGCGCTGCTACTCCACCACCGGCCAGTCCGACTATGTGCTGATGATCATGGCCACCGACATTGAGCAGTACGAGCAGTTTTTGATGCGCACTTTGTTCAAGTTGCCTGCGGTGGCGCATGTGCGCTCTAGCATCGTGTTGCGCGAGGTCAAGCAGGGTACGGGCTTGCCCCTGTGATCACAGCACCCGGTAAAAACTCAAATACACGCCGTCTGGCGTACGCCGCCCGGTGCCGATGAACTGGCTTTCGCTCAGCCAAGCCCATTGGGACGCGGTCGCTTCCAGCTTGGGCTGGCAGCGGAAATAGATTTCTTCGGGGTTGACCGGTTGGCCGTTCATGATGCGCTGGGAATTCTCCAGCGAGGCCACACGCAGCGCGGTGTTTTGCACAAACACGCGGCAGCCGTCATCCAGTTCGATCACATAGCGGGCGTCCAGGTGCGCCTGCGTGCCGCCGCCCAAAATCAGCTGAAAGTCCGCGCCGCCCGCCATCACTTTGCCATTCAAGCGGGAGCCGGTCACGGTGCCGCCCGTGATCGGGATCATGCGGCGCAGGCCCGCGGGTGTGTGGCCGACTTCCACAGGGGGGGCGATGGTCACGGCCAGGTCGCAAACATGCTCAAGTGCGGGTGGGGGCAAGGTCATGGCAGATCTTCCAAACAAGGGGAATGCGCAGTTTAAGGCGCAGCGCCTGGCAAGCTGTCACGCGGGATCGGACGGAGTTTTTGTGCTGCCCATCCAGGCCGTCAACGATGAACGCATGGCCTCTTCCACCGACATGTCCAGCACCTGCACCCATTCGCGTGGCACAAACACGGTGTAGCCGCCGATCATGTAGCCCATGGGCAGGTAGACCGCCACGTTTTGGCGGGTCTGCGCATCCAACGGCAGCTCGCTCAGGTTCTGGCGCGTGACCAGGCCGATGATGGACAGCTCGCTGTCCGGTTTTTTCAACAGCACCACCTGCTGCGCATCGCGCTCGTGTGGTGAAAAGTAATCGGCAAAACTTTTGAGCGAGGAGTAAATGCTTTTGACCAGCGGCAAGTTGGTGAAGGGCAGCTCCACCCAGCTGAGCATGCGGGTCATGAAGGGCTGCGAGACCAGAAAACCCAGCACCAAAATCAATACCGTGCCAAGCACGATGCCCAGACCCGGCAGATAAAATTCGCCCGTGAATGGGCGCAACACGCGCATGGCCGAGCCCTCCACCCAGATGACAAACAGGTAGAGCACGTAAACCGTCAGGCCGACAGGCAAAAAGCTGATCAGACCGCGAAAAAAATAGGCGTAAAGGCGTTTCATGCGACCGATTGTGACCGTGCGGCAAAGGGCTGGGAGGGACGGGGAAAAGTGCAATGGAGGACCGGTCTGCCGAAGTCGCTGTGGAGCCCCTGCAAAAGATGTAACAGTGCCTTGACCCCCATCGCCCGGTGGGCGTAAAGTGGCATCGCTGACATCGGGAAACCGATCGAAGCATCCTCTGGGGTGCATTCATGCACCCCGCCCACCAGAACGATGAAGCTTCTTTTGGGCAACCCCTGGGACGATCCTCTCGTGACGACCCATCGGCCCGACCGGCTCGCCGGTCGGGCTTGTCATTTTGGGGCTGCGCTGGTGTCAGTCCAGACTCAAACCGATCTTGCGCGACACTGCGCCCCATTTGGCAAAGTCCTTGGCCACTTTGACGACCGCCTGCTCCGGCGTGCTGCCGATCACGATCTGGTCGGATGCCTTGAGCCGCTCCGTGGCTTCTGGGGCCCGCAGTGCGTCGACCACCGCTTGGCGAAATTTGGCCACGATGTCATCGGGCACTTGTTTGGGGGCCATCAAAATCAGGCTGAAGTCGGCCTCGTAGCCTTTCACCCCGGCTTCGTCCATGGTGGGCACTTCGGGCAAAGAGGGCGAGCGAGCATGGCCCGACACCGCCAGCGCTGTCAACTTGCCCGAGCGCACATGCGGCAGCACCGTGGGCCCGGCCAGCAAACCGCATGGCACCTGATTGGCCAGCACGTCCTGCATCGCGGGGGCCGGGCCTTTGTAGGGGATGTGCGTCATCTGCATGCCGGTCATGCTCAGCAGCAATTCGGTGGACAAGTGCCCCGGCACACCCGCGCCGCCCGAGGCATAGCTCAAGGGCATGGTTTTGGATTTGGCGATCAGCTCGGACACTGTTTTGACACCCAGCGAAGGGTTGCACACCAGGGTTTGGCTGAACGAAGACAGCACGCTGATGGGCTTCAAGTCGTCAAGCTTGAAGGGCATGGATTTGTAGACATGCGGGTTGACGGTGAGCAGCGTGTCGGTCGCGAACAAAAAGGTGTAGCCATCGGGCGCGGCACGTGCCACGGTGGCCGCACCGATGTTGCCACCGGCCCCGGGCTGGTTCTCGATCACGACGGGTTGCTTGAGGATGGTCTGGATTTTTTCGGTCGCTGTGCGCATGACCAGATCAGTGGGCCCGCCGGGTGGAAAAGGAATGACGACTTTGATGGGGCGCTGCGGCCAGGCTTGGGCCAGGGCGCTGCTGCTGGCACACACGGCCAGCAAAGCCGCAATGAGGGTCAAACCCCGGGAGCGTGACGCAGAGGCAATGGTGTCTGAAACAAAAAACGGCATGTTGAACTCCTGAAGGATCTGTCCATGCTATCGAATCGCTCCCGAAGCGCCCACATTGAAAACCCTGAAGTGGGGCGTTCAGCTGTCGCCTGCAAGACCCGATAGGCGCTGATCATGCAGGCTTCGGCTTGATTGCTCAAACTGCGGCGAGCCGCTTGACGGTATCGGGGTAACGGTCTACCAAGTGAATCAGCAAGGCGGCCTGGGCGTTGGGCTTGGCGCGGCCTTGCTCCCAGTTTTCCAGTGTTCTGGGGTTGGTGCGCAGGTAGTGCGCGAAGACGGGGCGCGAGAGCTTGAGTTTTTCACGAATAGCCTTGAGTTCCATGGCACTGATTTCAGGGGCAGGTTTGGCTTCTATTTCAACGGTGCGAAGCGTGGTTTTGCCAACGCGCTGTTTAGCCAAGGCATCAAAGCCTTCGGAAATTTCAGCGAACAAATTGCGTTTCATTTGCGGGACTCCAGTTCTTGTTTGAGCATCGCTTTGAGCGCTGCGCGATCCTTGGGTGAGAGGTCATCCATTTCGCTTTTGTCATAAAGGGTAAAAAGCCAAAATTGACGCTGGGATTCCCACCAAAAATAGATCACCCTGAGCCCACCACGTTTGCCTTTGCCTCGCTGCGTATCTCCGTGTCTGATTTTGCGTAAGCCACCTGTGCCCGTGATGACGTCACCGGTCTCGGGTGCTTTGAGCATTTCATTTTGCAGGCCTCGGTACGCTTCATCGCTCAGGTATTCCTGTCGGTAGCGCTCGAAAGCTGGCAACTCAACAAAGAGTGCTTTCATGCATCATGATTGTACGTAAGTTGCGTACAAAATCAAGCCTGGCTTTTTAAACCCTTAACCCGCGAGCCCCACAAACACGTTCTGCACGTCGTCGTTGTTGTCGATCGCGCCCAAAAAGGCTTCGACTTCTTCGAGTTGTTCCGGACTCAGGTTGGCGGGGTCGACCGGGTTTTTGGGTTTGTAGCCCAGCTTGGCCGACACCACGGTGAAGCCGTGTTCGGGCAGTGCGCGGCTGACCAGGTCCAGGTCGGTGGCTTCGGTGATGAACACCGTCACGCCGTCTTCGTCGGCGGGCTCAAAGTCTTGCGCACCGGCTTCGATGGCGGCCAGTTCGGCGTCAGCCCCGGCTTGGGTGGGTTCGGCTTCGATGAAACCCACATGGTCAAAGTCCCAAGACACCGAGCCCGAAGTGCCTTGCTGGCCCTTGCGAAACAGCACGCGCATCTCTGACGCGCTGCGGTTCACGTTGTCGGTCAGCACCTCGATCATCACGGGCACTTGGTGCGGTGCAAAGCCTTCGTAAATCACGCGCTCAAAGCTGACCGCATCGCCCAGCAGGCCGGCGCCTTTCTTGATGGCGCGTTCCAGCGTTTCCTTGGGCATGGAGACTTTGCGGGCTTGTTCAACCACCAGGCGCAGGCGCGAGTTGGCCGACGGGTCAGCGCCGTTGCGGGCCGCGATCATGATGTCTTTGGCCAGACGGCCAAACAATTTGCCGCGGGCGTCAGCTGCTTGTGCCTTGCCTTTTGCTTTCCACTGCGCGCCCATGGTGTCTTCCTTGTCTTAGGATCAAAGCGGAGAGTTTAAGCGCTCGCCCATCGCACACCTTGGCCAACAAGGGTCTCAAAGGTCACAGGGGCGCAGGCTTGGCAGGTCAATAATGGCCGATCAGACACAACGCTGCCCATGAACCACCCTGCCTTGCCTTTGTTTCCCGGTTTTGCCCACCACCTGCTGGAGGTCAGCCCCGGCGTGACGATTTCGGCCATGTTGGGTGGCCAGGGGCCGGGCTTGCTCTTGCTGCACGGGCATCCGCAAACCCTGGCCATTTGGCACAAAGTGGCCCCCACGCTGGCGCAGCACTTCACGGTGGTGGCGGCTGATTTGCGAGGCTATGGCGATTCGTCCAAGCCCCAAGGCGGGTTGGACCATATCGCTTATGCCAAACGCAGCATGGCGCAAGACCAGGTGAGCCTGATGCGCCAAATGGGCTTTGAGCGCTTTGCGGTGCTGGCCCACGACCGGGGTGCCCGGGTGGCGCACCGGCTGGCCATGGACCATTCGCAAGCGGTCAGCCGCATGGCCTTGCTCGACATCGCGCCCACCTTGGCCATGTACGCGCAAACCACCGAAGCCTTTGCCCGCGCCTATTGGCACTGGTTCTTTTTGATCCAGCCGCAGCCCCTGCCCGAACGACTGATCCAGGCCAACCCGGCGGCTTATGCGACCGATGTCATGGGCAACCGCAGTGCCGGGCTGGCCCCTTTTGATGCGCGGGCGCTGGCCGAATACCAGCGCTGCCTGGCCTTGCCGGGAGCCGCGCATGGCCTGTGCGAAGACTACCGAGCGTCAGCGGGGGTTGACCTGGTGCACGACCGGGAGGACATCGCTCAAGGGCGGCGGCTAGAGATCCCGCTGCAGGTGCTGTGGGGCGCGCAAGGGGTGGTGCAGCGTTGTTTTGATCCGCTCAAGGAATGGCAGAAAGTTGCCACCCAAGTCAGTGGCGAGGCCTTGCCCTGCGGCCATTACATTGCCGAAGAAGCGCCGGATGCCTTGCTGGCCAAGGCCTTGCCGTTTTTGCAAGGGTTGGCAGCATGAGCCAGCATAACCGGCGCGGCATCGTCACCATGACCGGGGCCATGGTATTTTTTGTGGTCAACGATGCGCTGGTCAAGTGGGTCAGCGCGGACCTTTCAACCCCGCAACTGATTTTTGTGCGCGGGGTGATGACCACGGCGCTGCTGTTGGCCTTGGCTGGGTGGATGGGTCAGCTGCAGCTCTGGCGCACCACGCTGACGCGCTCGGTGCCTGCCCGTGCTGTGCTCGACAGTCTGGCGTCCTTCACCTACCTCACAGCGGTGTTTCACATCCCTTTGGGCAACGCCACGGCGATCAATTTGGCGGGCCCGCTGTTCCTGACCTTGATGGCGGTGTTCTTTTTGCATGAGCGGGTCACACTGGGCCGATGGGCACTGATCGTGCTGGGCTTTGCGGGCGTGTTGCTGGTGGTGCAGCCGCGCATGGGGGACTTCAATGGCTATGCCTTGCTGTGCTTGTTTGCGGCGGTGCTGCACGCGGGCCGAGACTTTCTCACGCGCCTAGTGCCTGCGCAAGTGCCCTCGCTGTTGATCACCTTGTCTACCGCAGTCATGGTCACCTTGATGGCGGGTGTGTGGAGTTTGTTCGAACCCTGGAAACCCATGACCACGCAGCATCTGTGGCTGCTGTTCGGCGCGTCGCTGTGTCTGGCGGCGGGGTATCACCTTCTCACGCTCAGCATGCGTCTGGGCGACATGAGCGTGATTGGGCCATTTCGCTACAGCGGCTTGTTGGTGGCGCTGGTGCTGGGCTATTTGATGTGGGGCGATGTGCCCAACCCGCTGGCCTGGGGCGGCATTGCGCTGGTGGTGGCGGCCGGGTTGGGCTTGCTTCAGTCTGAGCGCATGCGCAAGCAGGCCTTGTTGGTGCGTTGATCTGCGCCTTAATTGTGTGGTGCGCTTGAGTTGTCAATGTGCGCATCGATCTGGGCGCACAAGCCATCGCCCACAGGGTGGACGCCTACAGGGAGGTGCCCGTTTTTTGTAGGAGCCCACCCTGTGGGCGATAGGGCTCGGCACGCGCCGTGACGGTCTTGGCCCATGCGCCACGGCATCGACTCAGCGGCTGGCCTTGTCCAGCGCCTGGTCGATGTCCCACAGGATGTCGTCCAGGTTTTCCAAGCCGACCGAGATGCGCACCATGTCGGGCGGCACGCCCGCAGCCAGTTGCTGTGCTTCGTCAAGCTGGCGGTGCGTGGTGCTGGCCGGGTGACTGATCAGGGTACGGGTGTCGCCGATGTTGACCAGATGGCTCATGAACTGGGCCGACTCGATGAACGTCACGCCCTGCGCCAAACCGCCTTTCACACCAAAGGACAGCAAGCCTGACGCGCCGCGCATCTGGCGCTGCATCAGGGCGTGTTGTGGGTGGTCGCTCAGGCCCGGGTAATTGACCCAGGCCACACGCGGGTCGGTCTGCAAAAACTTCGCCACGCCCAGCGCGTTGTCGCAGTGCTTTTGCATGCGCAGCGGCAGGGTCTCGACGCCTTGCAAAATTTGCCAAGCGCTCATGGGGCTGAGCGATGCGCCAAACACGCGCAGGCTTTCCATGCGGCAGCGCATGGAAAAGCCAAAGTCGCCAAAGGTCTCGTAAAACTTCACACCGTGGTAGCCCTTGGACGGCTCGGTCATACCGGGAAACTTGCCGTTGTCCCAAGGGAATTTGCCGCCCTCCACCACCACGCCGCCCAGCGTGGTGCCGTGCCCGGCCAGGTATTTGGTGGCCGAATGCACCACGATGTCTGCGCCCAGCGCCAGCGGATTGCACAGCAGCGGGCTGGGCACGGTGTTGTCGATGATCAGCGGCACGCCGTGCGCGTGGGCCACCTCGGCCACGGCCGCGATGTCCAGCACCACCATGCTCGGGTTGCCCAGGCTTTCGGCATACACTGCCCGCGTGTTGGGCCGCATGGCAGCCGCAAAGTCTTCGGGCTTTGTCGCATCGACAAAAGTGGTTTCGATGCCGAACTTGGCCAGGCTCACGGCCAGCATGGTGACCGAGCCGCCATACAAAGCCCCGGCCGCCACCACATGGTCGCCCGATTGCAAGAGGGTCATCAGCGCCATGGTTTCGGCCGCCATGCCCGAGGCACTGGCCACGGCAGCACGCCCGCCCTCGAGTGCTGCAACGCGCTCTTCGAGCACCGCCACCGTGGGGTTGCTCAGGCGCGAATACACATTGCCAAAGGTCTGCAGGTTGAACAGCGACGCCGCGTGCTCGGCGCTGTCAAACACGAAGCTGCTGGTTTGGTAAATCGGCAGGGCGCGTGCGCCCGTGGCTGCATCGGGAATTTGCCCGGCGTGGATGGCCAGAGTTTCGGGATGGAATTGGCGGTCGGTCATGGTGGTGGATATCAAAAAGTCGGTTCAAAAAACTGCAATTGCATGGACAACATGTCGGCCATGGGACGTGACGCGTGCCTGTATTTGTAGGAGCCCACCCCGTGGGCGATCACTGGCCTCACACCAAGCGCCGCGCCGAGATGATGCCGGTGTTCACGCCCACCCAGTTCAGGCCACCGAACAGCCGGGCGTGTTCGATCTTGACGCAGCGGTTGCTCACAGAATCCAGCCCGGCTTGCCGAGCCAGCGCATCGGCTTCGGGGCTGGCCACGCCCAGCTGTTGCCACAGGCAACGCGCACCGATCTGCACCGCCTGCTCGGCAATGGGCAACACATCTTCGGCGCGGCGAAACACATCGACCATGTCGATCTTGAAAGGGATATCGCCCAGGCTGGCATAACAGGTCTCGCCCAACACCTGTGTGCCCGCATAGCGCGGGTTAACAGGCACGATGCGAAAGCCGTGCGACTGCATGTACTTGGCCGCGAAGTAGCTGGGCCGGTGCCATTCGGCTGACAGGCCCACCACGGCGATGGTGGTGCACGTTTTGAGGATGCGCCTGAGCGCGTGTAAATCGTTGTGCATGAAAGTCCTTCTGTCTCTTCGGCGTCGTTCTGTTGGAGTCTTCAGCTTAAGCGGCGCAAGTTCTTTCTAGGAGCCCACCCCGTGGGCGATGGGCGTGGAACACGCCCCACAAGCCATCGCCCACAGGGGTGGGCTCCCACAAAACCATCAAGCCAAGTACCGAACCTGTCATCTTCATAGGGGTCAAGTTCAATACGTCACCTGCCCACTGCGCTTCATCTGCCTTGAGGCCCAGGTGGCGCACAGTGACAGTACCCCGCACACCGCCATCACGCCCAGGTAGTGGCCGCTGTGGTCAAACACCGCGCCGGCCAGCACCGGGCCCAACAAGTTGCCAAAAGCCGCGCCGCTGTAGAGCGTGCCCACCACGCTGGCCACCGATCTGCCGCCAAAGTAATCCATGCAAATGGCCGGCAAAAGCGACACGATGCTGCCATAACTCAGGCCAAACCACAGCGCAAAAATCATCAACAAAAACTGCCCGCCTGCCGCACCCCACAGCACATAAGATGCGCCCATGGACAGCTGCATCAGCACCAGTGTTTGAGCCCGGCCCAGACGGTCGGCCAGCAGGCCAATGGCAAAGCGCCCGACCAGACTGCCCACGCCAATCAAGCCCACCAGGCCCACCGCAAACGCTTCACCCAGACCCAGATCTCGCGCCGAGGCCGACACGTGCGCGAACGGGATGAACATCACGGGCGAAGCCAGCACCGTGGCCAGGTACAGCCAGCGAAAGGTCGGGCTGCGCAAGGTTTCACGCAAAGTCAGGCCCGTGGCAGATCCGCCTGATCCGCTGGACGGAGCGGCCGGTGCGCGCCGCAGCAAAGCAGCCGCCAACAAACCCAACACCAACACACCCAGCGCCAGCACCTGCATCGCCTCTCGCCAGGGCATGGGGCCAATCGCCATGGCCACCAACACCGGCACCAGCAAGGTGCCCGCGCCCACACCCGAGCTGGCAATGCCCCCGGCCAGCCCGCGCCGGGTAGTGAACCAAGGCTGCACGCTGGCAATGGACGGGGTGTAGACCAGCGCAATGCCCAATCCGACCAACAAGCCGTAGCTCACGTATACCGTGAGCAAAGAGGTGGCCCAACTGGTGGCCAACAAGCCCAGCGCAATGAGTGCCATGCCCGCCGAGCACACGATGCGCGGCCCAAAGCGGTCGGCCAGCATGCCGCCGCCAGCCCCCATCACAAAGTAGACAAAGCCCGAGAGGCCAAAGATCCAGGATACATCGGCCCGTTGGGCCGAAAACTCAATCGCAAACGACTCAAAAAAAGCCGCGAACGAATACGACACCCCAAAGATCAAGGCCAGGCACACAAAAGTGGCCCAAACCACCACCCAGGCGTAAGGGGTTTCTTTCATGGAGTCTCCGGTGTTCGCATGTTGCAAAGCATTGTGCCTTGCGCTGGATGGGCGCACCCTTGGGGTCACAAAGCCTGTGTCACACTGGCGATCATGGACCCTTCACTCGAACAAGCTCGCCAAGCCTTTGTGGCTGGCATCGAACAGTTTGAACGCCACGACTTCGAGGCGGCCTGCGAGTTTTTTGAACAAGCTTTGCGGCACGCGCCGGGCAGGTCCTCAGTGCTCATGAACCTGGGTGTCAGCTGCGTGCAGCTGGGCCGCTTTGAGCGGGCCGACGAGTGCCTGCGCCAAGCCATAGAAGCAGACGGCTCGCAAACCGATGCCTGGAAGGCCTGGGGCGTGACGCAAATGGCCTTGGGCAACTGGCCGCAAGCCTTGCATTGCCATGAGCAAGCCCATGCCTTGGGCGCCGACGGAGCTGAATTTTGTTTGCGCTGGGGCCAGTGTTTGGCGCATCAAGGGCGATTGCCGCAAGCCGTGCAAGTCTTTGAGCAGGCCTTGGCGCATGAGCCCGAGTTGACCGAAGCCTGGAGCCAGCTGGCCCATGTGCAGCGTGACATGGGCCAGACCGTGCAGGCGAAAGCGGGTTACCAGCGGGCGATGCAGCTGGGGGCCGACCCCGAGCTGCACCGCTATTACCTGGCTGCCCTGAGCCCGGAGCAGCCCGTGGTGAATGCGCCTGCGGCTTATGTGGCAACCCTGTTTGACCAGTACGCCAACGACTTTGAGGCACACCTGGTGGGCCAGCTGGGCTACCAGGGCCACCGTGTGTTGTTGGAGCAACTGCCCATCCCACCGGACACGCGGTTTGAACGGGTTTGGGATTTGGGTTGTGGCACTGGTTTGTGTGGCCACTTGGTACGTCCGCGTGCCGAGCACTTGATTGGGGTGGACCTGTCTTCGGCCATGCTGGACAAAGCCCGTGCGCTGGGGGTTTACGACAGCCTGCACGCCCAGGAGTTGGTCGATTTTTTGAAGCAAGGCACCGAGCGGGTTGACCTGGTGCTGGCGGCCGATGTGTTCATCTACGTGGGGCATCTGGAGGCGGTTTTTGAGGCCCTGGGCCCCCGAATGCGGCCGGGTGGCTGGTTGGCTTTCACCGTGGAAGAGGCAGATCCTGGCCTGGCCGTGCAGTTGCACAGCACGCTGCGTTATGCGCACGACCTGACTTATCTGCAAGGGCTGGCTGCTCAGCACGGCTGGCAATGGGCCCGCTTGTACCGCGCACCTTTGCGGCTGGACCAGGCCAACCCACTCATGGGCGCCTATGTTTATCTGCAAAAGACGTGATCGGGCAGGCGCCCATAGTACGAGTGTCTCAGGCTTGAACCCATAAGGTCCCGCACCGGACCATCTGCTACCCAAGAGGGGACCGCCCATGAATGGCAAGGAAGGCTAAGGGGGTTTTGTAGGTGGCTGTCGGACCATAAAGGCCCGACCTACGAGGGGAGGTTTGGGCTGCTCAGCGGTGGTAGGCCAGACCCAGTGCGACGCCCCCAAACAAGTCGCCCTCGACCAAGGGCACGCCGACAAACTCGGCTTGCAAGGCGTGTTGTAAGGTGCGCAAGGCCGACGAGCCGCCCGTGAGGTAGATGGCATCCAAAGACGCATCGGTCAGGCCCGCCCGCCGCACGCATTCACGCGCACAGGCCACGGTGCGCGTTAGCAGCTCGCGCAAGTGCAGCTGCATGTCTTCCAGGCCCAAACCCACTTGCAGGTTTTTTTCGATCACGGCCAAGTTCATCGATGTGTCCGTCAACTGCACGGAGCAGCGGATCTTGGCCTGCTCCACTTCGTGCGCCATCAGGTGACCGTGGCGCTCGCTCAGGACCTGCATCAGGCGCTCGTGCAGGCGCGGGTTGCTGTAATTGCTGAGCAGGGTTTTGGCGTGGGCGATGGCTCTGGGTTGGTATTGCCAGTGAATCAGGTGCCATGTGGCCAGATCAAAAAACACGCGGCTAGGCACCTCGCGCTGCTCGGGCCCCAAGTGCCTGTAGCCCAGCAGCGGCATGACCTGCGCCAGGTTCAGTTGCCGGTCGTAATCAGTGCCACCAATGTGCACACCCGAGGTGGCCAAAATGTCCGCACTGCGATCGGCTTGTTGCCTTCGATCTGGCCCCAGGCGCACCACCGTAAAGTCCGACGTACCACCGCCCAAGTCCACCACCAGTACAGTGCTTTCTTTTGTCAGGCGTTGTTCGTAGTCCAACGCGGCCGCAATCGGCTCCAGCTGAAATGACACCTCGTCAAAACCCACCGACTCCACGGCTTGGCGCAGCGAGGCTTCGGCCTGCGCATCGCGCTCAGGGTCATCGTCCACAAAGTGCACGGGCCTGCCCATGACCACGCGGCGCGGTGCGCTGCCCAAGTGCAGCGCAGCGCGTTCGCGCAAAGTGGCCAAAAAGGTGCCGATGATGTCCTGAAAACTGATCTGCTGATGCCCGATTTGTGTGGTCTCCAGCAGCAAAGGGCTGCCCAGCAGGCTTTTCAGCGAACGCATCAAACGCCCCTCGGTGCCTTCCAGATAGTGTTTGAGAGCATCCCGCCCAAAGTGGGTGCTGCTGTCTTCGGCGTTGTAGAACACGGCCGTGGGCATGGCCATGGCCTCACTTTCCAGCGGGATCAGGCGGGCGTTGCCCTCGGGGTCGAGCCAGGCCATGGCCGAGTTTGAGGTGCCGAAATCGATGCCGAGTGTGCCGACGGGGGAGGACATCATGAATGGGGGCTGTCAATCAGAAGGGCTGAAGCCCGGGCGTGGGACGCATGCCTTGAGTCGGCATGTTTTATGGACCGGGCATTTTGCCACCAAGTGCGTGAATGTCCCTTCAATCGCAGAGATGAAAGCGTGCGCATGCGCCACCGCACTGAAGAAGGGTCAATAATCATTAAAAATGTCAAAAATACCAGTCCCGTGATCGGGTAGACGTAGTACCAAACAACGTTGCGGCCAATAATGGGGCTCAGTGACAGGGCCCACCCGATTGACAGCAAGGAATATCCAAGTGAATACAACAAGAAGCGCGCTGGGTTTCTCGGCCATGGCTGCGGCTTGTTTTCAGGCTGCTGCCATCGACATCCAGTTGGGTGAGGGTGTTGAGGCCAAGTTCCATGGCGCGGTCACTTGGGGCACGCAAATCCGCACCGAATCGCCCAGTCCGGACGCTTATGCCGATTGGCCCTCCAGGGTTGTGCCCGGCACGCCCAAGGGCCACTTGCAGGGCCAGACCGGCGGGTCGAATTTGAACTTTGCCAAAGGCCAGCCCATTTCCAACGTGCTCAAGCTCGTGTGGGACCTGGACTTGAAAAAAGACAACATGGGCCTCTTTGTGCGTGGCAGAGCTTGGCACGATTTTGCTTTGGGCGAGAAAAATGCGGCCTATGGCAATTATCCCAACGGCTTTCAGCCCAACCAGCCGTTGAGTGACAAGGGGTTTGCGCCCAGCGCCCGGTTCGGCAACCTTGATTTACATGAAGTCTTCGTGTACGGGCAGGTCGATGCAGGCGCTGACACACCACTCAAACTGCGTCTGGGCCGCCAAGTGCTTGCGTGGGGTGGGCCACTGTTGGGCATGGGCGGCGTGAATGCGGCCATCAACCCCGCCGATGTGGCCTCCATGCTGCGGCCAGGGGCTTTGCCTTCGGAGAGTCGCTTGCCCGTGGGCATGGTGAGCGCCCAATGGGCGCCGAGCAGCCTGTGGCGTCTGGAGGGCTTTGCGGCCTACGAGTCGCGCAGCGCGGTCTTGCCCGGTTGCGGCACCTTTTTCGACGTGCAGTCGTTTGCGCCACAGGGCTGCGAATTCGCGGCCTTGGCCGGCGCGTCCGAGCAAAGCCTGCTGGCCAGTGGCGCCTATTTGAACCGCAATGCCGATGTGAAGGCAGCAAGTACAGGCGCTTATGGCATTTTGGTGGGCTACAAGGCCGAGCCCTGGGATGCCGATGTCAAATTCTTTGCCATGAACACGCACAGCGCCAACCCCAGCTTGCGCTTGACCATCAACGCCCTCACACCGGGTGTGCGCTCGGTCAGCTACGCCATGGTCTATCCTGAAGATGTGTCTTTGATGGGCTTGAGTTTCATCAAAAAGCTGACGCCGACCACGCGCCTGTTGGGCGAAGTGGCTTACCGGCCGCATCAACCCATCACCTTGAACGCTTTTGACGTGCTGTCCAGCTTTGCCTCCCGCAGCCCAGCCTCGGTGCTGGCGCTGAACAAAGGCATCAACTCTTTGCCTGTGGGCGCCAGCTTTGACGCGTATGACCGCTTTGCCGTGACCACGGGCAGCTTGGGCGTGAACACGGTGTTTCCAAAAACCCTGGGCGCAGAGCGCATCAGCTTGCTGGCCGAAGTCGGCGTCAGCCAGGTGCGAGGTCTGCCAGATTCCGCGGTGTTGCGTTACGGCCGACCCGTGGGCTACAACGGGGCAGCCTACACCGGGGGCCCCGCCTGTGTGGACACCGTGCCCGGCAAGACCTGCACCAGTGATGGCTACATTTCATCGAGCGCTTGGGGTCTGAGGATGCTGGCTTCGGCCCGATATGCCCCGGCCGGTTCGGGCATCACCTGGACGCCTTCTTTGTTGTGGGCCCGGGATGTCAGAGGCTACTCTTACGACGGTCTTTACTCAGAAGGTCGAACCCTGCTGCGCCCTGCCTTGCGCGCGGAGTTTGGGCGGCGTTATTTTGGCGATCTTCAGTACCACCGCTTCAGCGGTGGCCGATACAACCTGCGGATCGACCGCGACCATGTGAGTCTGGTCGCGGGTGCCCGATTCTGAAGGCTGCCAGGCTGTGGACATGGGCGAAATGCTGAACGATGTCCATGGTTTGATCAGCGGCGGTTGAAATACTGGCGCATTTCAGCCAAGGTTTTGGCTTCTTTCAGTGGCAAGTTCGTCACCTTGGAGGGAGACGAACCCGGGAAAAGATCTTCCTTGCTCAGGTTGTACTTCTCCATGAGCGACATGATTTGTGCCGTGCCTGCTTCAATTTCTTCGTGGCGTATTTGGGCTTGCTCCAACTCGGCGGCCATTCTTCTGGCCGCGTCCATTGACTGGGCAATTTTCAAATCCAGTTCGGCTTTTTGTTGTTGCAATTGTTGAAAAGTAGCCATGGTGTCAGTCCTGAAAAAAATAAGCACAAGGTGGACTGGAATCTAACCCTTTGCCCTGTGGGTTTTCACACCAAAATTCATAGAAGCGCACAGATCCTCACAAAGGTCCGGCCTGTTGTTGTATCGACGCCGTGAAAGCTCACAATTGCTCTCACTTCAGGCGTCAAATCCACTGCCTTTTCATTGGGTTGCGGTTTTATCAAGCCCAAGCTCCTATGATTTGGCCAGCCCATGAAGTTCCTGTTCTCACTCTTGTTTTTGTTGTTTTGCCAAGTGACTGTGCATGCGGCAGATGCACGCTTTCGGCTCGACACTGCGTTCCACCATGAAGAAGGGCCATCGCGAACCCTGGAAGCGGCGCAGTTGCTGAGCTTCAAACCTTATCAAGGTGAGCTTCGACTGGGTTTTGTGAAGGGCGAAACCTGGATCCGACTGCAAATACAAGCGAATGTATCGACGGTCGATGCGGCACAGACCACTCCCGGGGAGCGTTTGGTCCTCAGGGTGGGGCCCTATTCCCTGGATCAGCTGACGTTTTATGTTGAGGAAAATGGGCAATGGGTGGCACAGCAAGGCGGAGACCGTTTTGTCAAGTCATGGAAGAACTGCCCAGATGACCTGTACTGTTTTTCGTTCGAAGCGCCAAAAGGCAGCCCGGTCACCGCGTATTTAAAAATACAGACCGACACGGTCAGGGTGGTCAATACCGCCCTTGTTTCATCTGACGAGGTGATGCCCAATGCCATAGGCCGCATCCAGCAGATGACGGCGTCTTTGACCTTGGGGGTCACCGTGCTGGTGCTGTCGCTCGTCTTCCTGCTTCTGGAACGCTCGGTCTTGCTGCATGTGTTTTGCTGGCTTCAGGCGTCGGCGGTGTTCATGATCGCCGCCAACAGCGGTCTGTTGGCCCAGTGGTTGCCGATGCTGGCGGCCGAAACCGTCAATCACATGAGCAACTTGGGGCAAGTCATCCGCGTGCCTTTTGTCATCCTGCTGGGCTGGGCGGCCCTGCGAGCATGCAGTCCTGCGCCCTTCTATCCCAAAGCGGTCGTGGCCCTGTTGATGGTCTGTGGCATGAACCTTTTGTGGTTGGTGACAGGACATGCCGATTCGGCATTGAAGATCAATTTTGTGGTGATGTGGATCAATTCAATGGTGCAGTTGTGGGGCGTGTTTTCATCGCAAAACTTCCCACCCAAATTGCGAACGATTTTGTTGACAGGCTGGTCTCTGTTTTTGGTTCTCACCACCCTGGGGGTCTTGGCCACTTACGGATTTTCGGACGTTCTAGAGCAAATCACTGTTTTTCAATCCACTGGAGACTGGCGGCTCAATGGAGTGCCCATCGGCATGGCCGTTTTTTGGGTTGTGGCGACTGAAAAATCCAACCGCAAAATCGAGAAATTGAAAGAGTTGCAGGGCTTTCAGATGGAGGCGGCTCAGTCCAAAGCCAACCAAGAAAAACTCAAGGAACGCAGAGAGCTGATTGACATGCTGACCCATGAGTTGAAGACGCCGTTGAGCACCATCAAATTTGCCTTGGCCTCGCTGAAGATGGCCGCCAAAGGACAAGGAGATTCGATTGAGCGTATCCAGCGCATCGATGCTTCTGTGAACCGAATGAATGCGATGATCGAGCACGTGGCATTGTCTAACAAAATCGAGCGCCATGATGTGCGCGATTCTGCGGAAAAGATTTCGGCGCAGGAATTGATGAACGTGGTCATGCAGGAGTATCAAGATGCAGACCGGTTTGAATTGCGCATTCAAGAGGGCGCGTTTTTTCGTGCCGACCCGCATTTTTTGGCCCTCATTGTGGAAAACCTGGTCAGCAATGCTGTCAAATATTCAACCGATGGAAAAATCAAAATCACCATTGGCCATGAAACACCCGCTATGACCTGCTTCAGCATCAGCAACCGTGTGGCCAAGGAGAGCCTGCCTGACGAAAACCGGTTGTTTGAGCGTTACTACCGTCACCCCAATTTTCAGAACCACCCTGGCATGGGCATTGGCTTGAGTCTGGTGCATTCGGCGGCTGAAAAGATGGGTGCCACCGTCAGCTATCTGCATACAGACCAGGAAGTGGTTTTTGAAGTCAGGATCCCGCATTGAATTCCCCTATTTCGTTAGAGTCTGCAGATTCGAACTCGCCCCTGGTGGTGGCCCTGGTGGAGGATGACCGCTTGTTGCGCGAGGAGATTGAAGTGCACTTGACGGCGCACGGTTTTCAGGTGCATGCCGCCAACAGCGCGATGGGCTTGGATGATCTGACTGCCCGCGTTGCATTTGACCTTTACCTGATTGACCTGAACCTGCCTGGAGAAAATGGCTTGAGCCTTTGTCGCCGGGTGCGGGCATCGCGACCGGATGCCGGCATCGTGATCATGACCGCCCGGGTCGCGTTGAACGATCGGATCGCGGGTTACAAACAAGGCGGGGCCGATTTTTACCTGACCAAACCCGTGTCGCCGGACGAACTGGTGTTGGTGTTGCTCAATCTGGGACGCCGCTTGAAACAGGCGCAGACGACCAAAGCGTGGTCGCTCAGTTTGCGTGACCGCACTTTGCAGGGGCCAGACCTGACTCAAAAGTTGCGTTTGACCAGCAAGGAGAAAACCATTTTGCTGGCGCTGGTGCAGGCCAAAGACAACACCATGCAGTCGGGCACTTTGTGCGATTTGTTCGCTGACGAGGATGACGACAGCTTGATGAGCAAGCACGCCCTCGAAGAAATGATTGCCAGGTTGCGCAAAAAATTCAAAAGCGTCCAGGCCGAAGGCGACGAGCCGGCCATCAAATCGGTTTGGGGTGTGGGTTACCAGCTTTGCGTGCGCATCCATTTTGTGCATTGAGGGCCACCCATGCCTGTCGGTTAGATCGACAAAACACGTCATGTGGGCCTGTTTTGGTATAGATTCGGTAGGTTAAAAAAGTTTAAGCCCATGACCGATACCACCCCTGCCGCAGAACCCCGTCCCGAATTGCCTGACCGTTTGTCCATCGACGCCCGCAGCCCGCACCATGTGCGCGCCGTGTTCGAGCACGACATCGGCATCCGCTTCAATGGCAAAGACCGCAACGATGTCGAGGAATACTGCATCAGCGAAGGCTGGGTGCGTGTGCCCGCCGGCAAGGCGCTGGACCGCAAAGGCCAGCCCTTGCTGATCAAAATCAAAGGCACGGTCGAAGCGTTTTACCGCTGAGTCTTGTGGCAGCGTTCACGGCGGGGTACGCCGCTGCAACGCTTCAAACGAGATTAATTCCCCCGCCAAAGCGCTCGCCATCACCGTGGGCGGGCTGGCCAGCCAGACTTGTCCCGGGCCTGAGCGACCCGGAAAATTGCGGTTGATGGCGCTCACGGTGACTTGCGCCGCATCGGTCGATGAACCCGGCCCGCAGTTCGCGCAGGCCCCGCAAGAGGGCTGCAAAATCCGCACGCCCAAAGCGGCGAAAGTCTTGTCATAGCCTTGGGCCAAGCAGTAATCACGCACGGCGGTGGTGCCGTACTGCAAAAACACTTGCACGCCTTCTGGCACCTTCAGACCGTTTTTCAGACCCCAAGAAAGTACCCTGTGGTAGTGGTCAAAGTCTTCGCGTTTGCCCGCTGTGCACGAGCCGCCATAGGCGATGTCGATGTGCACGCGCTCGGGCAAGTCCACCAGCGCTAAGCCCTGACCGGGGTCACCGGGCCGCGCCACCATAGGGCTAAGAGTGGACAGGTTCACCGCCATGTGGTGGGTGTATTGCGCGCCATCGTCGCTGTGCATCCAGTCCTCGATCACCGCGTCCACACCGCGCCGTTCGCGCAGAAAGCGCAGAGTTTCGACATCGGGCGCCACGATGCCGGTCAGCCCGCCCAATTCGGCGCACATGTTGGTGAGGGTGGCGCGTTCGTCGGTGCTCAAGTGGGCAATGCCCTCGCCCGCAAACTCGAACACCTTGCCCACCCCGCTGCCGCTGCGGATGTAGGGCGTGGCCAGCAGGTGCAGCATGAGGTCTTTGGCGGTCACGCCCGCTGGCAGCTGGCCTTGCAGTTCAACGCGCACACACTCGGGCAGGGTCACGCGCACCGCGCCGGTCACAAAGGCATTGGCCATGTCGGTGGTGCCCACACCAAAGGCCACACAACCCAAGGCGCCGCTGTGCGGTGTGTGCGAATCGGTGCCCACCACCACCTGGCCGGGCAGGGCGTAGTGCTCGGCCACCATGGCGTGCGAGATGCCGGCCACGTTGCGGCCGTCGTCCAACAGCACTTCGGCTTCGGTCAGGGTGCGGTGCATGCGCAGGCCGTGGCGCGCGGCAAAGTTGCGCTGCGCCTGGCGCATGGCGTGCATGTTGACGATCAGGCCACCACGCACATGGGCCGGGCTTTCATCGACATAAGAGGTGTGGTCTTCGAACACCACGATCTGTTCGGGTCGCTGCAGGGTGAAATCCTTGCCCAGTGCGTTTTTCATCAAGGTGTCGGCCATGCCGGTGTAGTACTCGTGGATGAAGCGCCAGTCCGCCTGCACGAACAAGCCGTCGCCGGGCTGGGGCTGCTCGGGTGTGTGGGGCGCTGTCAGGTGGTGGCGCATCAGGATTTTTTCAAACAGCGTTTGAGGGCCGTTTGCTTTGATGGCAACCGATCGCGTATGGTCTTCCTCGTAGGATCCCACCCCCGTGGGCGAATGTGCGCCCAATAAAAACCGTTGCCCCCAGCGCAGCAAACCACCCGCTTCCAGAACCGACGCCGCCAAGGCCTCGCGCCCTTGAACCAGATCGGCCAGCGTGATGTGCTCACCCCGCTCAATGCGCGCCAGCAGACCGAAATCGGTCGAAGTGAACAGGCCAATGTTGTCGGCGTTCTGGCGGTAGATGTGCTCAAAACTCTCGGCAATCACCAGCTGCACACCTGCCAGCTTCTCGGCGGTGGGACTGTGCTCGCGCGACGAGCCCTTGCCGTAACGCCTTCCGCCCACCAGCACCGCAAAGCCCGCTTGCCTGAGCGCGCGGCGTTCGATGGGGTTGTCTTGACCGCAGCGCAGCCCGGTGTGGGCAAAGTCGCCCAAGCTGTCGTCGTAATGGCTCATGATGTGCACGGGCGTGATCTCGTCGGTCGAGACATCGTCGCGCAGCGGCTCGGCCTGATCCCGTGTCAGGGTCTCGCCCGCCAGTTGGCGGCGAATCAGGGCAGGGTCTTGGCTGAGGTAAAGAATCTTCCCGTGGAAGGTGTTCATGGGAGGGTGGTCGTGAGGCATGCTTTACCAAGGAGTCAAAGGGCAATTTGAATTCTATGAGCGATCCGAGCCATTAAACTCTTCTTACCCCCCCTTAAAGGACATTGGACATGACGGTATTTCATTGGCCCGAACGCGTGACGGTCCGCGAAGTGGGCCTGCGCGACGGCTTGCAAAGCATTGCCCGCACCCTGCCCACTGCACAAAAACTGCAGTGGATTCAAGGCGCTTACGACGCTGGCATCCGCGAGATCGAAGTCGGCTCTTTTGTGCCGCCCAAACTGCTGCCCCAACTGGCCGACACCGCCGAACTGGTGGCCTTTGCCAAAACCCTGCCGGGCCTGGTCGTGTCGGTGCTGGTGCCCAACCTGAAGGGGGCCGAGCGTGCCATGGACAGCGGTGCCGACTGGATGCTGCTGCCCCTGTCGGCCAGCCACGCGCACAGTCTGGCCAACTTGCGCAAAGCGCCGGATGACGTGGTGGCCGAGATCGGGGCCATGGTGGAGGCACGCCGGGCACGGGGTTCCGCCATCCGCATCGAAGTGGGCATGAGCACCGCGTTCGGTTGCACGCTTCAGGGGCAGGTGGCCGTCGACGAAGTGCTGCGATTGCTCCAGGCGGTCGTCGCTTTGGGCGTGGACCGCGTCGGCTTGGCTGACACCGTGGGCTATGCCGATCCGCGCCAGGTGGGCGAGCTGTTTGCCAAAGCCCGCGAGGTGGCGGGCGACAAGCTGGGCTGCGGGCATTTTCATGACACGCGGGGCTTGGGGCTGGCCAACGTGATGGCCGCGCTGCAAGCGGGTGAGACCCGGTTTGACGCGTGTCTGGCCGGCATCGGCGGCTGCCCGCATGCGCCCGGGGCCAGCGGCAATGTGGCGACCGAAGATTTGGCGTATTTGATGGCCAGCATGGGCATCGACACCGGCATTGATTTCGGTCAGCTCATCGCTTTGCGCGCCCAGGTGGCGCAGTGGCTTGCGGGCGAGAGCCTGCACGGTTCGATCGCGCAGGCGGGTTTGCCCAAGACCTTGCGCGCAACTGAAGTGACGGCATGAACACTTCCGACAAGAAACTTCCGCTCGAAGGCCTGCGCGTCGTCGAGTTCACCCACATGGTCATGGGCCCGACTTGCGGCATGGTGTTGGCCGACATGGGGGCCGAGGTCATCAAGGTCGAGCCGATCGAGGGCGACCGCACACGGCATTTGTTGGGTTCGGGCGCGGGCTTTTTCCCGATGTTCAACCGCAACAAGAAGAGCATCAAGATCAACCTGCAAAGCCCCGAAGGGGCCGAAATGGCCCGCAAACTCTGCGCCACGGCTGACGTGGTGGCCGAAAATTTCAAGCCCGGCTCCATGGCCAAATACGGGCTGGACTACGCCAGCCTGTCGGCCCACAACCCCAAGATCATTTACGCCAGCCTGAAGGGCTTTTTGCCCGGCCCCTACGACCACCGCACCGCGCTTGACGAGGTGGTGCAGATGATGGGGGGTCTGGCCTACATGACGGGCCGCCCAGGCGACCCGCTGCGCGCAGGCACCAGCGTGAACGACATCATGGGCGGCATGTTTGGCGCCATCGGTGTGCTGGGTGCGCTGATCCAGCGCGGCATCACCGGACGCGGGCAAGAGATCCAGTCGGCGCTGTTTGAAAACAACGTCTTTTTGGTGGGCCAGCACATGCTACAGTACGCCATCACTGGCAAGGCGGCCGAGCCCATGCCCAACCGCATCTCGGCCTGGGCGGTGTACGACGTGTTCACCGTCAAGAACGGCGAGCAGATCTTTTTGGCGGCAGTGAGTGACGCCCAGTGGTCCACCTTCTGCGATGTGCTGGGTTTCGTCGAACTGAAAGCCGATGCGCGCTACTTTGACAACAACGCCCGAGTGTCGCTGCGTGCCGAGTTGTTGCCCGATCTGCGCCGCCGCCTGGAAGCCTTCACCTCTGCCGAATTGACCGTGATTTTCGAAAAAGCCGGCCTGCCCTTTGCGCCTATCGTCAAACCCGAAGAGTTGTTTGACGACCCGCACCTTCAGGCTACCGGTGGCCTTGCCGATGTGCGCTTGACCGATGGCCCCAAAGCGGGTCAGACCGCCCGAGCGGCGCTCTTTCCCTTCACCATGGACGGGCAACGCCTAGGTGTGCGCCACCAGCCGCCCAAGCAAGGTGAAAATACCGATGAGTTGTTGCAAGGCTTGGGCCTGAGTGATGCAGAGATCAAGCGTTTGCGTTCGCTCAAAGCCGTGGCCTGAGTCAGCGCAGCCGCATGTTGTAAATTACCTCACCTCCCCCTAACAAAGAAAGAGACATTCCATGAAACAAAACATTACACGCCGCACTGCATTGGCCGCTTTGTCATCGGCCGCCGCGATGGCATTTCCGGGCCTGTCGTTGGCGCAAGCCGATCGCCCCGTCAAATTCATCTTGCCCAACGCCACAGGCTCGGGCGTAGACGCCATCACGCGCGCAGCAGCACCTGCTATTGGCAAGGCTTTGGGTGCCAATGTGGTGGTGGAAAACCAATCCGGTGCCAGTGGCGTCATCGGTTTGCAGGCTATGGCCAAGAACCCGCCCGATGGCTTGACCTTGTCGGTGGTGTCCAACAACGTGGTGATCTTCCCCAGCGTCATCAAAAACCTGCCTTTTGAAATGCCCGGCGATTTCACACCGATTGCGGTGCTGGGAGCAACGCCCCTGGTGTTGGTGGCGAACCCACAAAAAATGCCCACCAGCAGCAGCCGTGAATTCATTGCCGCCCTGCGTGCCAAGCCGGATGGTTACAACTTCGGCTCTGGCGGTACGGGGACGATTTTGCACTTGGCCGCCGAGATGTTCGTGGACGAAGCCCGTGTCAAGGCACGCCATATCCCTTACAAAGGCGTAGGCCCGATGGTCACCGACTTGTTGGGAGGTCAAATTGACTTTGCAGTGTTGGCCTTGCCCAGTGTGCAACAGCACATCAAGAGTGGCGCGCTCAAGGCGGTGGGCATGTGCGGTGACAAGCGCAGTGCCGCTGCGCCAGACATTCCTACTTTTGCGGAGCAGGGCTTGCCCACTTACGTGATCGATGCCTGGTTTGGTGTGCTCGGCCCCAAAGGCATGAGCCCTGCCGCGGTAAAAAAGGTCAACGATGCCCTGGTGCAGGCCTTCAACGAGCCGGCCGTCAAGGAAACCATGGCCAAGCAAGGCAACACGATCGCCATCAGCACGCCCGAGCACGCTCAGCGCATCTTCCGAAGTGAAATGGAGCGCTTTGCCGCGCTGGTCAAGAAAGTGGGCATCGAGCCGCAATAAGGCCAACGGGTTCGTCGCTTGACATTTGATGCTCGGGCGACGACCATCAGCCCATGGCCATCCAGGTATTGATTTTCGGCATCCACCTCGCCCGCAGCACGCGGGGCAAGCCCTGCGCGCCGCCGCAGGCTTGAAGCTTTTCTTATAGGTTGGGCCTTCAGGTCCGACGTGTTTTTGGTCCACCACCGACATGTCGGGGCTAAAGCCACCGACCTACAACACCCCCCGTTTCGTTTGACCGATATCAATTCGGACCGCGCTCACCTTGCAGCGTGGCCCCGTTCACTGCTGGAGATTTTCATGACCGATTTGTTTGACAACCCCATGGGCCTGTGCGGCTTCGAGTTTGTAGAGTTCGCATCCCCCACCCCCAACACCCTGGAGCCGCTGTTCGAGCAGATGGGCTTCTCGCTGGTGGCCAAGCACCGATCCAAAGACGTGGTGCTGTACCGCCAGGGCGACATCAACTTCATCGTCAACCGCGAACCCAAAAGCTTGGCTGGTTACTTTGCTGCCGAGCACGGGCCTTGCGCCTGTGCGTTGGCGTTTCGTGTCAAAGACTCGCACCTAGCGTATGCGCGAGCCCTCGAGTTGGGCGCACAACCGGTGGATGTGCCCACGGGCCCGATGGAGTTGCGCTTGCCCGCCATCAAAGGCATTGGCGGCGCGCCCTTGTATTTGATCGACCGTTATGAAGATGGCAAAAGCATCTACGACATCGACTTTGAATTCATCGACGGCGTGGACCGCCACCCGCCGGGCCACGGTCTCAAGCTCATCGACCACATGACGCACAACGTCTACAAAGGGCGCATGGCGTACTGGAGTGGCTTTTACGAAAAGCTGTTCAACTTTCAAGAGATTCGTTACTTTGACATCAAGGGCGAATACACGGGCCTGACCAGCCAAGCCATGATGGCGCCGGACGGCATGATCCGCATCCCGCTGAATGAAGAGTCGGGCAAGACTGGCGGCCAGATCGAAGAGTTTTTGATGCAATTCAACGGCGAAGGCATCCAGCACATTGCGCTGTTGACCGATGACATTTTGAAAAGCGTGGACGCGCTGCAGATGGCGGGCATCCCGCTCATGACCGCGCCCAACGACATCTATTACGAGATGCTCGAAGAGCGCCTGCCGGGCCATGGCGAACCCGTGGCCGAGCTGCAGGCACGCGGCATCTTGATGGACGGATCAACCGCCAATGGCGAAAAGCGTTTGCTGCTGCAAATCTTCAGCCAAACCCTGCTGGGCCCGGTCTTCTTTGAATTCATCCAGCGCAAAGCCGACGAAGGCTTTGGCGAAGGCAACTTCAAAGCACTGTTTGAAAGCCTAGAGCGGGATCAGATTCGGCGCGGAGTGCTCACCTCGGATGTCGCCTGAAAGTAGACATCACATCTGCCAATGTGCTTGAATCTGAGCTTTCAAACCAGCCTGCACGCCATGAAGAGTCAACCCGAACAAGCGCGCTCTGAAATTTCTGGAGGGGTCATGGCCTCGCGTCGCAGCTTGTTGCAAAGCACCTTGTTGCTTGCTGGTGGGTGGGGCGGCAGCTTGGCTGCTCAAACGGCGTACCCGCAAAAGCCCATCAAATTCATCGTGCCTTTTGCGGCGGGGGGGTCTGCCGACACGGTGGCCCGTTTGCTGTCGGAGCGGCTTGGATTGGCTTTGGGGCAATCGGTGATCGTGGACAACCGGGGCGGCAATGGGTCGGTCTTGGGCACAGACTTCGCTGCCAAGGCCGCACCCGATGGCTATACGGTTTTGCTCAGCAACGGTGCCGCCATGACCACGGGCCCGCTCATGGGCCAGATCACAAATTACAAGCCATTGAGTGACTTTGTCCATCTCAACTTGTTCGGCACGTTCACCAATGCCTTGATCGTTCGGGCTGACCATCCGGCTAAAAATGTTCAGGATTTACTGAACATGATTCGGCTGCAGCCGGGCAAGATCAACTATGGCTCTGCGGGTGTGGGGTCTGCGGGCAATCTGACAGGCGAATTGCTCAAGCAATTGGCAAAGGTTCAGATGGTTCATATTCCCTACAAGGGGTCGGGGCCGGCGTTCAATGATTTGATGGGCGGGCAGATTGACTTCATGTTCAATGCACTGATTGCATCAGCACCCCACATCAAGGGCGGGCGAGTGCGTGCATTGGCGGTGACAGGGCATCATCGTGACAATGAATTCACCCAAGTGCCCACATTGTCTGAAACGGTGCCCGGTGCCGTAGGCGACGCCTGGTTCGGCTTGTCGGTGCCCGCAAAAACGCCCCTGCAGGTGCAAGAGCGTTTGCGTGCGGACATGGCGCGCATACTGGCGCAACCGGAAATGCGCACCAAATTGGCCGAATTGGGCATGCAGCCTTTGGGGCTGGACAAACCCGAATTTCAGACTTTTCTGGAGCAAGAAATCAAGAAATGGGGGCCGGTGATCACGGCCGGCCAGCTCAAGGCGCAGTGATGCAGGCATTAGCCCTGGAAGATCACGTCAAGGCGGCAGACTCCCGCAAGCCGGTGATCATCGAGGTGTTGAGCAAATGGGCTTTGTGCAGGACAGGGTCGCTGGCCTTGCGCTGCAATTCCGCCATGGCGGCCTGGCGTTTGGACATGTCCCGCTCCTGCATGCGCGCACGGTTGCGGCCCGATTGCTCCAGCACATGCGAGATGGCGATCGGGCGGCGTTGACGCTCATACAAAGCCAAAGCTTCAAGGCCGCATTTCCCATCCAATATGGCACCCAGTTTTTCGCTCAGGTTGAACGCATCGTGGATGCCGCCGTTCATGCCCATGCCGCCACTGGGGCTGTTGAGATGGGCGGCATCGCCGACCAAAACCACACGACCGTTGACGTACTGTTTCACCACCCGCTGGTGAATCCGGTAGGGTCGGATTTCCAGGACATCGTAGGCTTCGTGGCGTAGCCAGATGCGCTGCATCTTTTCTTGGACTGCGGTGTCTGAAGTGGCCTCTTCGATGCTTTCCCCCTCATCCGGATACAAACTCACGCGCCATAAATCACGCAGCCGCAGCAAACTGAAAGTGCCACGTTCGCTCCAGCAGTAATTGATGTAGGAAAGACTTGGCAAGTGTTCATGGAACGCAAACCGGGTGGTGGCCAGGATGGTGGTCTCCGGGAAAGTCAAGCCATCGAATTCCAAATTCAATTGTTTTCGCACCGTGCTGTGGCCGCCATCAGCGCCCACTAAAAAGGAGGCCTCCAGCTGATGCAGATGGCCGTCTGGCGACTGGTATTGCACCTTGACTGAGTGGTCAGTTTGCGAAAAACCGATCAGCGGACTGCCCCAATGCACCTGCACATGGGGCAAATGGGTCTGGATGTGTGCCAACAACAGTTCAGACAAGCGCCATTGCTCACATTGCAAGCGATAGGGGTGCGCGGTGTCGTCTTTCAAGACAGACAGGTCAAATTCGGCGTACTGGCCCGTTGAGTGCATGCGCACTTGCCAGGTGGGGGCGATCAATCCCGCTGCGATCAATCCGGCCGTGATGCCATGCGCTTGCAGCATGTCCAGCGTGGGGGGATGAAACGTGGAGGCGCGCAAACCGCGCGCCAACTCGGGCGCTGATTCGAGCACCGTGCAAGCGATGCCCATGTGACCCAGCCGCATGGCCAACACCAAGCCGACGGGGCCCGCACCAGAAATGACGACGGGTTGGATGTTCATGCCTTGCGAGCGAAGCCCATGGCCTGAGCTCTGTCAGCCCAGTGCCCGGCATCCAGCCAGGTTTGAAGGTCAGATGGCCTTGGGGGGGTACTGGGAATGGCTGCGACCGATTGCCACATCAACGCCAGCATGCTCGACAACCACGGCGGGCCGGGGCGAGCGCGTTGAGTCAACAGCGTTTTCAGACTAGGCATGCCCGTGCCCAGCATCAAGACAGCGTCAGCGCTTGATGCGCTTAAAGCTTGGGCTGCGCTGTTGGCCGATTCGCTGGAGGTGGTGTAAATGGCATGAAAACCAGGATCTGATGAGTTCACAGCCTGAACTGTGCCAATGTCAAAACCATGCGACTTCCAATAGGCGATGCTGGCTTGAGTGAGGTCAGCGGGGTAAGGCGAGAGCAAATCCAACCGACGAGCGCCCAATGTCTTTAAGGCTGCTGCCACGGCCATACCGGCGGTGACGACGGGGATGTTCAGGCGCGCTTGCCAAGCGTGCACCCATTGCGCCTCTTTTTCGCGGCCCATCAAATAGGATGAGCCGGTGCAGGCCAGTGCCAGAACCGACAGCGGGGCATTGCCAAATTGAAGCATGCTGGATTCAAGCTGGTCAAAGTAATCCAGCAATCGCTGATCCAGACTGGGTGCCTGGCTGACGAGGCGACCATTGATGAGCGAATAGCCTGTGGGCAACAAGGCCCAGGCTTCAGGTTCAACGGTGGTATTGGCCTGCGGCGTCAGCAGTCCGATCAAGCCAAGGGGTGCGTATTCCATGCTCACAAGACAAGTGACTCCGTTGAAATGCCGATGCGGGGTAAAGGGAGGATTGTGAACCCAAGCCCATGTCTTGGGCCACACCTGAAAAGCGCAACGGCAACCCAAACGCGTCGCATGGGTGACAAAACGGCATGCGCGCAAGGACCTTCTAGGTTTTAGTCAGGTTGCTTTAACCCAGAGATCACGACATAGTGGAATGCAAAGCTTTCACCACGGAGACTGTCCCCATGAAATTAAGCGTCAACGGCAAATCCCACACGCTGGATGTCGAACCCGAAATGCCCTTGTTGTGGGCATTGCGCGATGAACTCGACATCAAAGGCCCCAAATTCGGCTGTGGCGTGGCCCAATGTGGCTCTTGCACCGTCTTGCTCAATGGTGAGCCGGTGCGCTCTTGTACTTACCCGGTCTCGGGTGCTGCGGGGCAAAAGGTCATCACCATCGAAGGCTTGGCCGACAAGGGCCGCTTGCACGCCGTGCAACAAGCCTGGATCGACCACCAAGTGCCTCAGTGCGGTTACTGCCAGGGCGGCCAGATGCTCGCTGCAGTAGCCCTGCTCAAGAAAAAGCCCAAACCCACCGATGAAGACATCGATGCCGCGATGACCAACATTTGCCGTTGTGGCACCTACGCCCGCATGCGCACCGCCATCCACGCCGCTGCCAAGAAAGGGACCCGCGCATGAGCACCCCAGAACTGACCTCCGGCATGGACCGCCGCCATTTCTTAAAGATCTCCAGCACCGCTACGGCGGGCTTGTCGATGGGATTTTTCGTTCCACAAAGCGCCCAAGCGGCCGCAACGCCCCAGCTGAATGTGTGGCTCGAAATCGAGCCCAACGACACGATTGTCATCCGCTACGCCCGCGCTGAAATGGGCCAAGGCAGCATGACTTCTGCGCCCATGATGATTGCCGAGGAGTTGGAGGCCGATTGGAAGAAAGTGCGCGTCGAGTACGCCACAGCGCATGAAAACCTGCGCACCAAACGCGCCTATGGCGACATGGCTTCGGTGGGCAGTCGCACCATCCGCAATTCGCAGGAATACCTGCGCAAAGCGGGTGCCACCGGGCGCGAGATGCTGATCGCCGCGGCTGCCCAGCAATGGGGCGTGCCAGCCAGCGAGTGCAAAGCAGCGCTGAGCAAAGTCACCCACCTGCCCAGCAAGCGCACGCTCAGCTACGGCAAATTGGCCGCAGCGGCCGCCAAGCTGGAAGCCCCCAAAGACGTCAAACTCAAAGACCCCAAAGACTGGACATTGATCGGCAAGTCCATTCCCCGTGTGGATATTCCCGACATCGTGACCGGCCGTGTCAAGTACGGCATCGACGCCCAAGTGCCTGGCATGCTGCACGCGGCCATTGCGGCTTCACCCGTGTTCAACGGCACCGTCAAAAGCATGGACGCCTCCAAGGTGGAAAACCGCAGGGGCATCGTCAAGGTGTTGAATTTGGGCACCTTTGTGGCCGTGGTAGCCGACAACTGGTGGCGTGCCAAAGAAGCGCTTCGCGATGTGGCGGTGGACTGGGATGTGGGCGAGCACGGCACCTTGAGCAGCGCCGCCATCATGGCCCACTTCAAAGCCGGTATGGAGCAACCAGAACTGGCGGTGGCCCGCAACGACGGCAACACGGCTGATGCGCTGAGCAAGGCTGCAAAGGTCATCGAGGCCGAGTACTTCACGCCCTATTTGGCGCACGCCACCATGGAGCCCATGGTGTGTACCGCTTGGCTGCAGGGCGACCAACTCGATGTGTGGTGCTCAACGCAAAACCCGGAATCCACCTTGGCAGTGGCGGCTGCGACAGCAGGCGTGCCCCAGGCCAATGTGAAAGTGCACCCCATGCAATTGGGTGGGGGTCTTGGGCGCAAAAGCCCGCAAGACTTCACGCGCCAAGCCGTCACGATCGCCAAGGCCATGCCCGGCAAGCCCATCAAAATGCTGTGGTCTCGTGAAGAGGAAATCCAGCATGGCTTGTACCGTCCGGCCAGTCTGATGCGTTTCAAGGCGGGCTTGAGCGCCACGGGCAAAGCCGAGGCACTGCACATCCGCGTCAGTGCCCCATCCATCTTGGCCACCTTGCTGAAGCTGCCCTTGCCCAAAGGGGTGGACGGTCAGGCGGTGGCTTGTTTCAACGACCACCCCTACGACATCCCGAACACCTTGGTGGACTATGCCCAGCGCAACACCAATGTGCCCGTGGGTTTTTGGCGCACCGTGGGGCATTCACAAAACCCGTTTGGGCGTGAGTGTTTCATTGACGAGATGGCCCAGGCTGCAGCGCAAGACCCGGTGGCGTACCGCTTGGCCATGCTGCCCAACAACGAAAAGGCCAACCGCGACCGGGCCATCTTGTTGGCCGTGACCAAGGCAGCCGGTTGGGACAAAAAACCGGCACCGGGTGTGTTCCGGGGCGTGGCCGCTACTGACGGTTATGGCAGCTGGACGGCTTGCGTGTGTGATGTCTCGATCAACGCCAAAAACGAGGTCAAGATCCACCGCATCGTGATCGGCATTGACCCTGGTTACGCCGTCAACCCCGACAACATCGTGGCCCAGTTCCAGGGCAGCGTGGTACACGGTTTGACCGCCATCTTCTGGGGCGAAAACACCATCAAGGATGGGCGAGTGGAGCAATCCAACTTCCACGATTACCGCATGATGCGTTTGAACGAAATGCCCAAGGTGGACGTGGTGATTGCCCCCACAGGCGGCTTCTGGGGCGGGGTGGGCGAGCCCGCCCAGGCGCCTTTGGCTCCGGCGGTGGCCAATGCCATTTCGGCCGCTTTGGGCAAACGCATCCGCAGCTTGCCTCTGAAAAACCATGGTTTGACTTTGGCTCGCGCATGACGGTGCTGGGCTTGGCGCGGGTGGGGGCCTTGGTGTGCAGCGCTGGCTGGGGCTGGGCTGCTGCGCAAACGCCTGATGCCCTTCAATCTGGCTCGCCGGATCGGGGCAAAGCCTTGCTTTTGCAAAGACAAGACAGCGGCTGTGCGCTGTGCCACCAAGTGCCGGGTTTGCCTGCGGGTGGTGCACTTGGTCCGTCTTTGGTCGGTTTGGCCGAGCGCAGCACGAAGGCTCAAGCCCGCGAGCGCATCGCCGATGCCCGGCGCTTTAACCCGCAAACCATCATGCCCGCCTATTTCAGTACCGAGGGTTTGAACAAGGTGGCGAACCCCTACAAGGGGCAAACTATTTTGACGGCGCAGGGGCTTGAAGACATCTTGAGTTACCTGTTTTTGCCCAGCAAGGCCACGCCATGAAGTGGCCCACATTGACCCGTCGTGAAGGCTTGCGGCAAGTGCTGCGGGCCGGACTTTATGGGGCTGCTGTTCAGCTGTGGCCCAGCCAAGCCCAAGACATGGCATCGGGCCAGTTGTTGAGCGTGGCGAAAATGATCGAGCCCCTGACCCAAGGCGCTCGTGTGTTAGAGCAAGACGTGAAATGGGTGGCCCCCGTGTTGGCCGACAACGGCACTTTGGTGCCCGTCACGGTTCAAGTGCAAAGCCCCATGACGCCCCAAGACCATGTGACGCATGTTTACCTGTTGTCTCAGCGCAATCCGGTGACCCGCATGGCGGTTTTCCATTTGGGGCCGTGGAACGGACGTGCCGAAGTCAGCACGCGCCTGCGCTTGGCGGGCACCCAGCAAGTGGTCGCTTTGGCACGCCTGTCCAATGGCGAGTTTCGTTATGGCCAGATGGAAATCATCGTCACCGAGTCGGCTTGCGTCGACGCTTCCTGACCATGGCATTTGCACGCATCCAATGGCCTGAACGCGTTCTTGCGGGCGACGTGGTCAAAGTCCGTCTGCTGGTGCAGCACCCCATGGACACGGGTTATCTGCAAGACCTGTTGGGCAAGTTGGTGCCGCGCAACGTGATCCAGTCACTGACTTGCACTTGGGGCCAGCAAGAGGTGTTCCGTGTGGAGCCTTCTTCGGGGATCTCGGCCAATCCTTTGTTTGAATTTTTTGTGCGAGCGGACCAAACGGCCGAAATGCATGTGGCGTGGACCGATGACCGGGGCGTCAAAGGCAGCTTGCGGCAAACATTGCCGGTCTTGCCCAAAAGCAGTCCCTGAGCGCATGGGCATCCGAGCGTTCGCGTCGATGTCCGCAGCAGGGTGTGAGCGCACCTTGATCAAGGTGTGCTTGTTGGTCTTTATGTTCCTCGCGTTGTGGGGGGGCAGTGGGTACGCCGTTGCGCAGACGCCAGAGCCACCCGCACGTAGTTTGCCTTTGTCGCAGCTCAAATCGGGCTTGCATTACTCGGGCAAGGATGTGCAAGCCTTACAAGCGGACGAATTTGCCAACCCCGCCCAACTCTGGCTGAGCCAAGGAGCGCAAGCTTGGGGCCAACCCAGTGCCGCCAACGGCAAATCCTGCGCCAGTTGCCATGGTGCAGTCGCTAGCAGCATGAAAGGCGTCGCCACGCGTTACCCCGCCATCGACGCTGCCAGCGGGCGACTGTTCAACCTCGAAGACCGCATCAACCAATGCACCACGCGCCATCAGCAAGCAGCGCCACACATGTACGATTCTGATGCCTTGCTTGGCTTGAGCCTGCTGGTGACGCAGGCCTCCAAAGGCATGCCCTTGCGGGTAGACATTGGCGGTGCTGCCCGCAGTCACTGGCAAGCAGGAGCGGCTCTGTTTTCACAACGCCAAGGCCAAATGAATTTGTCGTGCGCCCAATGCCATGACCAAAATTTTGGGCAACGCCTGTACACCGACGCGCTCAGTCAAGGGCAGCCCAATGGCTACCCGGTGTACCGTCTGGAATGGCAAAAACCGGGATCGCTGGAGCGGCGCTTGCGCAGTTGTTATGCCGGTATTCGCGCCGAAACCCCGCCTTGGGGTGCCTTGGAGATGCGGCAACTGGCGCTGTACCTGATGTGGCGCGGTGAGGGCTTGCCCATCGAGGTGCCGGCCGTGCGCAAGTGATCAAGCCGACCTATTGCACACCCGTGGCACTTGGGGGCCTTAGGCTTCGAGCTTTTTGACGAATGACCAGTTCGTCGTCACGCTACTTTTTGCGGCACAAACTTTACTTGTAAATCACAGCCAACCGCGGCGGCGTATTTTTTCAAAGTAGCCAACGATGGAGCGTGACGGCCGGCACCCTCCAAGCGCGAAATTGCACTCTTCGTGGTGCCCATGCGCTCTGCGACTGCGTCTTGCGTCAAGCCAGCTTTGGCTCGCGCTTTAAGCATCTGGCTTGCAACGGTGTATTCGAGTTCAAGGCTGTCGTAGGCCTCATTAAATCCCGGGCGTTGCCTTGCAGCCGCCAAAAATTCAGCGTGATTATGAGGAACCGGTTTGTACTTCAAGTCAGCCATGCATCACCTCCTTCAGGCGCTTTCGTGCCATCTTCAATTCGTTGTCAGGGGTCTGCTGCGACTTCTTGATAAACGCATGCAGAACGACGATTCTCTTCCCCATCAAAAAACAATAAAACGCCCGACCAATGCCCGATCGCCCACGCGGACGTAACTCGAACAACCCATCACCAAAAGCGCGTGAATGTGGCAAGCGAAGACTCGGCCCATGCTCCGCGAGAAGTTCAACCAACCGCGCATAGTCGGCCAGAACGTCAACTGGCCATGAATGCACCTCTGCGTAAACGCGCTCATGGAAGTAGTGAATCTCAAACGCCATACTTTATGTTAGCAAAGTTGCTAACCAAGGACAAGTATATTTCATGACGTCTAACGTTCGAGCTAAGCGATGACGATGGTATGAAGGGGATGCGCTGCACGCGGTGCTGTGAGCAGCCGGCAACTACATCCGCTGGCTGCTGCGGATGATCGTCAAGAAAAGACGAGGCCTTTTGTTGTGTCTGTTGCTGGCAAGCGGTTTGGCGAGCTTGCTTGAGAAATTGGGCAAATCTTTGGCCGTACTCAACTGCAAAACTCAGTTCTGCGCTGGAAGCTGGCTTAAAACGAATTTAGCGGAACTCAGTTCGGCGTGTGTTGTACCAGTGTCAAATGAAAGAGGCCGATGTGCCGACGTTTTCTCAATGCTCGCCAATGGGCTCAGGGTGTCGGCCTTTATAAAAACGCAGCGCTCAGGGTCTTCAGTGGCCCCGCCCCAACCGCAAAGTCCCTCAAACCGCCCCATTGCAAACCTGCAGCACCTGCGCGCCATAGGCCTCGAGCTTCTTCACACCCAGCCCACTAATGCCTTGCAGGTCGCCCAAACTTTGCGGGGCGCTCTCGGCAATGGCCGCCAGCGTCGCGTCATGAAAAATCACATACGCGGGCAGATTGTGTTCTTTGGCCACTTCGGCGCGCCAGGCCTTGAGGTTGATGTAACGCACCATCGCGTCTTGCCCCAGGTTGGCCGCTGCAGGCGCTGGGCCGCTGCGGGTGCGGCTTTTTTTGTCGCTGCGTTGGCTGGTGCTCTCACGCAATTGCACGGGCACGTCGCCTTTGAGCACGGCGCGTGACGGCTCGGTCAGGTGCAGGGTGCTGAAGCCGTCTTCGGTGTGCACATGCAAAGCGCCAATGGCGATCAGCTGGCGCATCACGGCGCGCAGTTGCTGCTCGCTGTAGTCGGCCCCCAGGCCAAAGGTGCTGATGCTCTCGTGGCCGCGCTGAACCACCTTCTCGGTTTTCTTGCCCCGCACGATGTCCATGGTGTGGGCCGCGCCAAAGTGGTGGCCACTGCTTTGGTGGGTTCGGTACACGGTGGACAGCAGCTTGCGCGCCGCGTCGGTGCCGTCCCACACCTCTGGCGGGTGTAGGCAGTTGTCGCAGTTGCCGCAAAACGGCATGTAAACGCCCTGCGCACTGTCCTTTTGGCTGGCATAGCTCTCGCCGAAGTAACCCAACAAGCGCACACGGCGGCAGTCGGTCGCCTCGGCTAGGCCCAGCAGGGCGTCGAGCTTGCCGCGCATGACCTGCTTGAACTCTTCCCCTGCAGGGCTCTCGTCGATCATGCGGCGCTGGTTCACCACGTCTTGCAGGCCATAGGCCATCCACGCGTCAGAAGCCAGGCCATCGCGCCCGGCGCGGCCAGTTTCCTGGTAATAGCCTTCGATGTTCTTGGGCATGTCCAGGTGGGCCACAAAGCGCACATCCGGCTTGTCGATGCCCATGCCAAAAGCCACCGTGGCGACCATCACCACGCCGTCTTCGCGCAAAAATTCGTTTTGGTGGCGCTGACGCACCGCGGCGTCCAGGCCCGCGTGGTAAGGCAGCGCATGGATGCCCGACTCGCACAGCATGACCGCGATTTCTTCGACCCGCTTGCGCGACTGGCAATAGACCACGCCCGCTTCTTCGGGGTGCTCGCGCTCGATGAAGCGCAGCAGCTGGGTGCTGGCTTCTTTCTTCTCGACGATGGTGTAGCGGATGTTGGGCCGGTCAAAGCTGCTGATGAACAGCTCGGCGCTTTCCAGCTGCAGCCGTTCGACGATGTCGGCACGCGTGAGCGCATCGGCCGTTGCCGTGAGCGCCACACGCGGCACGCTGGGGTAGCGCTCGTGCAGCACCGACAGGCCCCGGTACTCGGGCCGGAAGTCGTGGCCCCACTGGCTCACGCAATGCGCTTCGTCGATGGCAAACAGGCTGAGCAGCCCGCGCTCTTGCAGCGAGTCCATTTGCGCCAGAAAACGCGAGGTGGTCACGCGTTCGGGTGCGGCATACAGCAGCGTGATCTCACCGCGCAACAGGCGGCGCTCGATGTCGCTGGATTCTTCGCTGGTCAGGGTCGAGTTGAGAAACGCAGCGCTCACACCCGCTTCGTGCAGCGCGCCCACTTGGTCGTGCATCAGCGCGATCAGCGGCGAGACCACCACCGTGATACCTTGGCCTGCACGCTGACGCGCAATGGCCGGGATTTGGTAGCACAGTGATTTGCCACCACCTGTGGGCATGAGTACCAGTGCATCGCCCCCAGCGGCCACGTGGTCGATGATGGCTTGTTGTGGGCCGCGAAAGGCGTCGTAGCCAAAAACTTCGCGCAGGATGGGGAGGTGGGGGGACACTGGGGTTTGGTGGCTTTTTGAAGGCTTGATTGTCCGCTATTGATGGGGTGGGTTTTGCGGTTGTTGCGTGAGTTTGTGTCGTCTGAGTTTGGCGGGTGTGGTGTGGGTGGAGGAGGGCGGGCCCAAGGTTCCTCATACGGCGGGGGTACGCCCAAATCGTCACCCTGGGCCCGCCCTCCCCCCTCACACACAAGACCATGGGCTGCGAGGCCTAACGCCCATACGGCCAACGTTTATTGCCAACAAGGACAGTTGTCACTGTCAGCAAGGAATGCGTTCAACACCAGCAAAACTGACGACCACCACCAGCGTTTGGAATGGGGCGGCGGCGGGCGACGATTTCTGTGTACCCGCAGTATGAGGAGCCCGCCGCCGCCCCATTCCAAATGCGCACCCCAAACGATTCCCCTGCATGGACAGCGTTACCATCCCAGCCCATGCACACCTCCGCCCTCGTCCTGTTTTCCGGTGGCCAAGACTCCACCACCTGCCTGGCCCATGCCTTGTCACGTTACGAGCGCATCGAAACCTTGGCGTTCGACTATGGTCAGCGCCACAGGGTCGAGTTGGACGCCCGGCTGAACGTGCTGGCCGGCATCAAAGCGCGATTCCCGCAATGGGCCCCCAAGATGGGTGAAGACCACCTGCTGGACGCTGGCATCCTGGGCCAGATCAGCGAAACCTCTTTGACCCGCGACATGGCCATTGAAATGGAAAGTTCGGGCCTGCCCAACACCTTTGTGCCGGGGCGTAATTTGCTGTTCCTCACGCTGGCCGCCGCTTTGGCGTACCGCCGGGGCTTGCAGGTCATCGTCACCGGCGTGTGCGAGACCGATTTTTCGGGCTACCCCGACTGCCGCGACGACACCATGAAGGCCATGCAGGTTGCCCTGTCGCTGGGTATGGACCGCAAACTGCTGATCGAAACCCCGCTCATGTGGATCGACAAGGCGCAGACCTGGCAACTGGCGCACGATTTGGGCCAAAAGGCCGACCCGGCGCAAGGCGGGCAGGCGCTGGTGGATTTGATCGTGGAGCACACCCACACCTGCTATTTGGGCGACCGCACCCAGCGTCACGACTGGGGTTATGGCTGCGGCCAGTGCCCGGCTTGCCAGCTCAGGGCAGCGGGTTTTGATCGGTATTTGCAGTCCTGAGACGGGATTGCTTGGGGATTCCTTCAGGGTTCCTGATTCATGAAGGGCGTTTGAGCCTCGATGCGTCTGAGCAGAGACCACAGTTGCTCGATTTCGACTTCTGAAAACGCGGCCAACAACCGCTCTTGCCGGGCCATGGCCGATTGGCAGAGTTCTTCATAAACCTTCAGGCCCTGCGGAGTGAGTCGGGCTATGGCCGCACGGCCCCGACTTCGGGTTTGTTCCACCTCAACCAAACCTTGTAGCGTCAAAACCTTCAGACTTTTGCTGGCTGCCGCGTAATCCAGATCGGCCATTTCAGAGACTTCTCGCACGATGCGGTGAGAGCTTTCGCCAATCGCCATCATCGTGCGCCACTCGGCCATGCCCAGATTGTGTTGTTTGCGGTAATGGTTCGATGCGCCGTTGGCCAGTCGATTGGCCACACCCATGATGTAAGCCGCAATGAACCGGTTGACTTCTGCCTTGTGGCCCGCCACAGGCGGCGGCTTGCGCGCGGCTCGTGCTGGCGCCGCGTCGGTTTCGGTCAGAGGGGGTGGCTTTCGGGGCATGTTGAATTTTTATAACTAACGACAACCGATTGTGAAGCATGTCGCGCAGGTGAAAGTGATGATTGACAGTTCATTTATGGACATGTCAAGATAAAGAACATTCATGCACTCTACGCCATCCATTTCAAGGATTTCAATGTCTCGCCCATTGCGCAGTAATTTTCCAAGAGGCTCCTATTTATGGGCGGTTCGAAATGCCCAGTGGCAAGTGTTGGGTATTCCTGAAGAAGACTGCGAAAAACCCAAGATTGCCATCGTCAACAGTTCTTCAGGCTTGGCGGCCTGTTTTTCGCATCTGGATGGCATCGTGCCCGTGCTCAAAGACGCCATCCGGGCAGCGGGCGGTGTGTCTTTTGAAATCCGTACCGCGGCCCCCAGCGACTTTGTGGTCGCGCCGGGGGCCAAAGGCGCTTACATGCTGGTGTCGCGGGATTTGGTGACCAATGACATCGAGGTCGCCGTCGAAGGTGCATTGCTCGACGGCATGGTGTGCCTGACTTCCTGCGACAAAACCGTGCCGGGTCAGTTGATGGCGGCAGGCCGCTTGAACATCCCCACCCTGATGGTGGCCTGCGGTTACCAACCCAGCGGCCAGTACAAGGGCCAACATGTGGACATCGAAGATGTGTTTGTGGGGGCAATGCACGCCCAAATGGGACATTTGCCCATGGAAGACCTGATTGGCATGAGCCGAGAGGCCATCAAGGGGCCGGGCGTGTGCTCGGGTTTGGGCACGGCCAATTCGATGCACATCGTGTGTGAAGCACTGGGCATGGCATTGCCGGGCACCACGCCGGTGGCAGCCAACAGCCCGCAGATGTTCGAGGCGGTGCGCCTTGCAGGCCAGCGCATTGTGCAAATGGTGCAGGAGGACCTCAAACCGCGCGACATCATGACGGCCGAGGCCTTTGCCAACGCGGTGCGGTCCATCTTGTCGGTGGGCGGCTCCATCAATTGCATCAAGCACCTGCAAGCCATTGCCACCGAGTCCGAATGTGATGTGGATGTGTATGGGCTGTTCAACCGCTTGGCGCAAGACACCCCGGTGCTCAGCGCCATCCGGCCCGTGGGTGATCGTTTTATTGAGGAATACGAAGCGGCTGGCGGTGCGCGTGCCACGCTCAAGCAGCTCGAATCGCTGCTGGATCGGGATGTGATGACGGTGACGGGTCAGACCTTGGGTCAGAACCTGAGCGGTGTGCGTGTGGCCGACGAAGATGTGATCCGGCCCATGAGTCGCCCGGTGGCCAACAAGCCCGCCATCGTGCTGCTGCGCGGCAGTCTGGCGCCCGATTACGGCATTGTCAAAACCGGCATCATCGAGCGCAAAAGTCGCCAGTACACCGGGCCAGCGATTTGCTTTTCTGCCGCAGATGACGCCATTGCGGCCTTGCAGCGCCAAGACATTCGGCCCGGTCATGTGGTGGTCATGCGGGGGGCGGGCGTGACCGGGGGCCCCGGCATGGGTGGCGGCTCATCCAAAGTGGTGTTCGCCATCGATGGCGCCGGTCTGGGTTCCGACGTGGCCTTGATCACCGATGGCCATTTGTCAGGGCTGGTCTGCAAAGGCCTGGTGGTGGCCGAGGTGTCACCCGAGGGTGCGGTGTGTGGCCCTTTGGCCTTGGTCGAAGACGGCGACATGATCAGCATCGACCTGGACTCACAGCGTTGCGACTTGCTGGTGGACGAGGCCGTGCTGGCAGAAAGAAAGCGGCATTGGACACCACCCAAAAAACAATTCGACAAAGGTTGGCTGCAGATTTACCGTCGCAACGTCAGTTCACTGGCCCATGGCGCGGTGCTCATTGAGCCCCACGCTTCAAACCGAAAATAAGAAAGTCAAGGCTCATGAAAGACAGCAAAGTCATCACCACCGAACGCACGGCCGAGCGGATTTTGGTGTCCGACATTTTTGGCCGCGATGGCCAAAAGGCGCAACGCCCGGACCACGGATTTTGGGAAGAAAAAGGACGCCGCATCCCGATTTACCACCGCTGCGATGTGTTGGTGGTCGGCGGTGGCCCCTCGGGCACGGCCGCGGCCGCAGCAGCTGCCCGGGAAGGGGCAGATGTGACTTTGCTGGAGCGCTACAACCACCTGGGTGGCTTGTCCACCGGGGGGCTGGTGATTTGGATCGACCGCATGAGCGATTGGACAGGTCAGCTGGTCATTCGCGGATTTGCCGAAGAATTGTTTGACCGTTTGCCTGCTGATGCGGTGGCCGGACCTGACCCGAGTGAATGGGGCTCGACCGACAGCAGCAAAACCGCGCATTGGTCGCAGCGCACGGCGTCGTACCATGGCGTGGTCACCTGGTCACCCACCGTGGACCCGGAGCGCTTGAAGCTGCTGAGTCAGGAGATCATCTTGGAACGTGGCGTCAAACTGGTCTACCACTCGTGGGCCGCCTTGCCCATCGTGGAAGACGGCGCCGTCAAAGGCGTGGTGTTCGAGAGCAAGGAAGGCCGCATGGCGATCATGGCCAAGGTGGTGATCGATGCCACGGGCGATGGTGATTTGTTTGGCCGTGCAGGTGCCGAGTTTGACACCGACATCGAAGAAGCCGATGTGCACCACAGTATGAATACCGCCTTTATGCTGGGGGGCGTGGACATGAACCGCTGGATTGCCTTCAAGGCAGGGCAGCCCGATGCCTTCACGGCGTTCATGGCCAAAGGGCGCGCGGAATGTGGTTTGTTTGAGCGGCCCTTTGTGTCCTGGCGCAACGAAGTGGCCTTGTTCATGGGGCCACGCCAAACCGGCTATTCGGCGCTCGATGTGGACGACCTCACCACGGTCGAAGTGCGCTCGCACCAAGCCATGGAGCAGCATCTGAATTACTACAAGCAAAATGCCCCGGGCTTTGAAAATGCCTTCATGATGCTCAGCGCCCCGCAGATCGGGGTGCGACACACGCGCCGGCTCAAAGGGGTGGGCGCGGTGCTGCGTTCGCAGTGGCCTGCCGGTGTGGCCCTGCCCGACGAAGTGGGGGTGTCGCCCGCCGTGTCTCCTGCCTTTCCAAACATTTCCATCCCGTATGGCGCCCTGGTGCCTGCCACCTTGGACGGCTTGCTGGCGCCTGGACGCCATTTGTCTTGCGACAAGAATTCGCACGGCTTCATGCGCGAAATTCCCCAGTGCTGGATCACGGGCCAGGCTGCCGGCGTGGCCGCTGCCTTGGCGGTGGCGCAGGGTGTTGAGCCGCGCGCGGTGGACATGGTGCAGCTGCAATCGCGTTTGCAAAAGCAAGGCGTTTATCTGCGGCCACAGGCGCAGGCCAGCGTGTGCCCAGATACAGCCACAGCCACCGAAAGCGCCACATGAAACTCACGGCGCAAGAAAAAGCCATGTTCGATGGCGCGCAAGGCCCGGCCGTGCAAAAAGCCATGGACTTGCTGGTCCGATATGGCCGCGCTTTGGGTGCCGAACGATTGGTTGAAACCAACAATGTGGTGGCCTCGGTGAGTGCGACCACGCCCTTCATGCGCGACTTTGCCCGCCAAAACGGCGGCATGGACGCGGTGTTCTCGCAGTTCAGCTTGGACAGCGACGAGGTGGTGAAAATTCCGAAAATCAAGGCCTTCACCACCCATACACAGCTGGGTTTTGATCCGGAGCAGGCCGCCCGCATGGGGGTGGACGAAGAGGCGGTGCATTTTTTTCGCAAGGGCGAGGCCTTCACCACGGGTCTGGGCATTCAGGCCACCAACACCTGCACGCCTTATCAGGTGGGCAACATCCCGACCCGTGGCGAGCACTGCGCCTGGATGGAGTCGTCGGCGGTGGTCTATTGCAACTCGGTGCTCGGCGCACGCACCAACACCGAAGGCCGTGAAAGTGTGGGCGCTGCCATGCTCACCGGCCGCATTCCTTATTGGGGTTATCACCTCGATGAAAACCGCTTGGGCACCCACCTGATTGAGGTGGCCACGCCCATTGAATCCACCGCAGACTGGGGTTTGCTGGGCTACTGGATCGGCGACAAAGTACAGGAAAAAGTTCCGGTGGTCACGGGCATCGGCAAAACGCCCAACCTGGCCCGGCTCAAGCATTTTGGCGCCTCGGCTTCATCGTCAGGGGGCGTGGAGATGTACCACATCGTGGGCATCACACCCGAGGCGATGACCCTAGAGCAGGCCTTTGGCCAGCGCAAGCCGACAGAGGTGTTCCGCTTTGATGCGCGTGAAAAACAAGGCATTTTGGACAAACTCAACAGCACCGGAAAAGACACGAAAGTGGACTACGTGATGCTGGGTTGCCCGCACTACAGCATGGAGCAGTTGTGGGAGCTGACACAACTGATCGAGGGCCGACAAGTCCACCCCGATTGCGAGTTGTGGATTTTCACGCCACGCAGCACCAAGGCCTTGTGTGACCAAAACGGCTTCACCCGCATCATTGAAGCCGCCGGTGGGCACATCCTGTCGGACAGTTGCTCGGCCATGAGCCGGGCCATGCCCAAAGGCACGCGGGTGGTGGCCATGGATTCAGCCAAGCAAACCCATTACCTGCCCGCCATTCTGGGTGTGCAAGCCTGGTTCGGCAGTACCGCCGATTGCGTGGAAGCCGCGTGCACAGGACGCTGGCAAGGGGGGCTGAAATGAGTGATGCGATGACCAAAATCATTTTGCGCGGTCGCTGTGTGGTGCCTGGCGTGAGCGAAGGCGAAGCGCTGGTCACCGGTCAGCAGATATCGGGTTGGGGTGGCATTGATTCACGCACTGGCACGATCGTAGAAACACGCCACGAGTTACGTGACATCAGTTTTGCGGGCAAGGTGCTGGTTTTTCCGGGAGCCAAAGGCTCTTCAGGTTGGTCCAATGCCTTTCACCTGACGCGCACCTTTGGCGTGGCCCCCGCGGCCATGCTGTTCAACGAAATGACCACCAAGGTGGCGCTGGGTGCGGTGGTCACCCGTGCGCCGTGCATGACCGACTTTGACCACAACCCGCTCGATGTGATTGAGACCGGCGATTGGGTTCGGGTCGACGCGGATCAAGGCGTGGTGGAAATCACCAAACGTTTACCCTCTCAAGCATAGGAGTTTTAGCATGCGTTCATTTTTTCGCTTTTCTTCATGGGTGTTGATGGCCTGCTGCTGGAGTTGGGGCTCTGCGATGGCGGCTGATTTTCCGACCAAAACCGTGCGGCTGGTGGTGCCTTTTCCGCCTGGCGGTGCCACGGATGCCTTGGCTCGTTTGATGGCAGAAAAACTGAGTGACAAGTGGAAGCAACCGGTCATCGTGGAGAACAAGCCCGGCGCCAACACGGCCATCGGCACCGATGTGGTGGCCAAGTCTGCGCCCGACGGGCATGTGTTGGGCATCGTCACCGGATCGCATGTGACCAACCCCTTGTTGGGTGCCAAATTGCCGTACGACACGCTCAAGGACTTGACGGGTGTGATGATGCTGACGCGGTTTCACATGGGCATTTATGCGCACCCCTCCGTGCCCGCAAACACGCCGGCAGAATTGATCGAACTGGCCAAGCAAAAACCGCCATTGGCCTATGCCGCAGCCACCACCCAGTCGTATTTGGGCATGAGTTTGCTCAACATGATGACCAAAACCTCCATGGAATACGTGGCTTACAAAGGCAGTGCGCAGGCCATCAACGATGTGCTGGGCGGTCACATCAAGCTCATGATCGATCCGGTCTTGCACAGCACCTTGCAGCATGTGCAGGCGGGCAAGCTCAAGCTGATCGGCACGCTCAGTACCAAACCTGCCGATTTAACCCCCAATACGCCAGCCTTTGGCAGGCTGGTGTCTGGCTACGATTTTTCAGGGGTGTTTGGTCTGGTGGCTCGTGGAGGCACGCCTTCGGCGCTGGTCAGGCAAATCCGCAACGACTTTGCCAGCGTGATGCAAATGCCCGAGGTGGCCGAGCGCATCCGTTCGATCGGGCAAGAAGCGATCACGTCTACCCCTGAGGAATACAACGCCTACATCCTTGACGAGATGAAAAAGTGGGCTCCGGTGGTGCAAGCCACGGGCGCCAAGATTGATTGACATTGAACCCCTTACAGAACAGGAGACCCCATGACATACCCTATTTCTCGCCGTTCTTTTGGCTTGAGCCTGTCGGCTGTAGCCGCAACGGCTGTTGCGCCGCAAGCGTTTGCGCAGCCCGGCTTTCCCAGCAAACCCGTGACCCTGATCGTGCCCAATGCCCCGGGTGGCGCCATCGACATCCTGGCACGTTCGCTGCAGCTGCACCTGCAGTCCGTGTGGGGACAATCGGTCATCGTTGAATACAAACCCGGCGCAGGCACGGCGTTGGGCACTGACTTTGCATCCAAGGCTGCACCTGATGGGCACACGTTGTGTTTGGTGGCCACCCCGCATGTGATCAACCCGGCCATGCGTCAATTGCCGTTTGACACCGTCAAAGATCTCTCGGGCATCACCATTTTGGGCACGTCCAATGTTCTCATTTCAGCCACGTCCGCTTATCCGGCCAACACCCTCAAGGATGCGGTCGATCTGATTAAGAAAAATCCGACCAAGTTCGCCTATGCCAGTCCGGGCAGTGGCAGCTCCATGCACTTTGCGATGGAATTGCTCAAGCAACGTGCGGGCATTGAGTTGTTGCATGCCCCCTTCAAGGGCAGCGGCCCGGCTTACCCGGAAGTGTTTTCCGGGCGCATCGACTTTTTGGTGGATCCCTTGTTCTCCAGCTTGCCGCATGTGAAGTCAGGCAAGCTCAAACCAATCGCGGTCACAGGACCGCGCCGTTCACCTTTGGCACCCGAAATTCCCACAGTGGCCGAGCTTTATCCTGGCTTCAATGTGCAAAGTATGTTTGGCATGGTGGTGGCCAGTGGTACCCCCCGTGCCGTGGTTCAAAAAATCTATGCCGACTTGATCACCGTCCTGAAAAAGCCCGAAGTGATTGAAAAAATGGCCGCTTTGGGCTTGGAGCCCAATCCGATCACACCCGAACAGTTCGATGTGACCATCAAGGAAGACATCGAGCGCTGGACCAAGCTGGTCAAAAGCGCGAACATCAAACTGGATTGAACCCCAGCCCACCAGCAGTTAGACGGGTCACAGCATGCACATTGAACAACGCTCGCCTTTTGCCGGCCGTGTCAAGGGTATCGACTTGGCGCAGATCTCGCCTGCATTGGCAGAAGACATCCGCTCAGCGATGGATCTGCACGGTGTTCTGGTGTTTCCGGGGCAGAACTTGAGTCAGGATGCGCAAATCGCATTCGCGCAGGCCATGGGGCCGCTGGAGTTGGGTTTCCGAAGAATCAAGACGGGTGCACACCGCTTGAAATACAACGAGCTGGCCGATATCTCCAACGTCACGACCGATGGCGAAATAGCGGCCCGCGAGCACACCAAGATCGTCAGCAACTTGGCCAATCAGCTCTGGCACAGCGACAGCTCTTTCCAGAAGCCCCGTGCCAAGTACTCCATGCTGTCGGCTTCGGTGGTGCCCGCATTTGGGGGGGAGACCGAGTTTGCCGATTTGCGCCTGGCCTATGACGCCCTGCCGGACTGGCGAAAAGCTCAGGTGGCCGGATTGAACGCGGTGCATTCGGCCCTGCATTCGCGCTTCGTATTGGGCGATACGCAGTACACGCCGGAACAAATCGCCATGTTTCCGCCCGTGTTGTGGCCCTTGGTGCAAACCGATCCACGCACAGGGCGAAAAATCCTGTTTGTCGGTGCGCACATCCGTGAAATCCAGGGCATGGTCTTGGCTGAAAGTCGTTTGTTGGTCATGGACTTGCTGGAGCACGCCACACAGCGGGACTTTGTCTATTCCCACCAATGGCAAGTGGGTGACTTGGTGATGTGGGACAACACCGCCACCGTGCACCGCGGTCGTTACTTTGATTTGAGTGAACGCCGTGAATTGCGGCGCGCCACCACCCAAGAGGTACAAACCTCGCCAGAGGCGCAGGCATTACCAGTCTGAAAATGGAGGGCGTTCAGAGGTTTTTACAATAGAGGCATGAAACCCCTGATTTACACCCGCGCTCAGGCGCTGCCCGACATCCTCAAAAACCGCATCGCCATCCTGGACGGGGCCATGGGCACCATGATCCAGCGCTTCAAACTGTCTGAGGCCGACTACCGGGGCGAGCGTTTCAAGGACTTCCCCAAAGACGTCAAGGGCAACAACGAGCTGCTGAGCCTGACCCGCCCCGATGTGATCCGCGACATCCACGAAGGCTATCTTGCCGCCGGGGCCGACCTGATCGAGACCAACACCTTTGGCGCGACCACCGTGGCCCAAGCCGACTACGACATGCAACACCTCGCCCGCGAGATGAACCTGCAGTCCGCCAAATTGGCCCGCGCCGCCTGCGACAAGTTCTCCACCCCCGACAAGCCGCGATTTGTGGTCGGCGCTCTGGGCCCCACGCCCAAGACCGCCAGCATCAGCCCTGACGTGAACGACGCCGGTGCCCGCAACGTTACTTTTGAAGAGTTGCGCGCTGCCTATTACGAACAGGTCGAAGCCTTGGTGGAAGGTGGCTCGGACGTGCTGCTGGTCGAAACGATTTTTGACACGCTCAACGCCAAGGCCGCGCTGTTTGCCATCGAGGAATTTTTTGAAGCCAGCGGCCAGCGCCTGCCCCTCATCATCAGCGGCACCGTGACCGACGCTTCGGGCCGCATCTTGAGCGGCCAGACCGTGACCGCGTTTTGGCACAGCGTGCGCCACGCGCAGCCCTTGGCCATTGGCCTGAACTGCGCCTTGGGCGCGACGCTGATGCGCCCCTACATTCAAGAGTTGAATAAGGTCGCGGGCGATACCTTCATCAGCTGTTACCCCAATGCCGGTTTGCCCAACCCCATGAGCGACACCGGTTTTGACGAAACGCCCGAAGTCACCAGCCGTTTGCTGCACGAGTTTGCCGCCGAAGGCCTGGTCAACATTGTGGGTGGCTGCTGCGGCACCACGCCCGAGCACATTGGTGCCATTGGCAAAGCCGTTGCACCTTTGGCACCGCGCAACGTGCATGGCGGGTTCTTTTACAAAGAAGCGGCCTGATCAGTCTTCCAGAAGCATCTGCTGGAGCTCGGCCAGTTCTTGTGGGCTGAGTCCAATCGCCCCGTTTAAATAGGCCTGGATGCCGCCATGCTGCTGATCCACGGCCTCAAAAGCCGCATGTAAGAACTCGGGCTGCACTTGCCACAGCACCTTCATCACATGGGGGTGCCCTGATCCCTCAAGGCGGTTATCTCGTTTGTACAGCTGGTTTGTCAGCAAATAGTCGTGTTCGATGGTTGCGCGGTCCACGCCCAGTGCTGACAACAGCAGCGCCGCGGCAAAACCCGTGCGGTCCTTGCCTGCGGTGCAATGAAACACCTGCGGTGTGGGCTGCTCCAGCAAGTGCTTTAAAAAACGGCCAAAGGTGATTGCGTTGTGGTTCACAAAATCACGGTAGGTCTCTTCCATCAGCGCCACGGTCTCTTCGGTGGTGGGCACGATGCCTTGCGCCACCAAGGCTTGCATGCGGGCGATGACGGTGGGCTCGATGGTCAGCGCCAAGCGTTGCACGCCGGGAATCGCATAAGGCGTGGCAGTGGATTCGGCTGCGCCGCGAAAGTCCAAACTGTGCCCGATGCCCAAGGACGCCAAGCGCACCAAATCTTCTGGTGTCAAGCCCGCCAAATGGTCGGAGCGAAACACTTGGCCGCGCCGCACGCAGCGGCCTGCGGCATTGCGGTAGCCGCCGACATCGCGAAAGTTCGAAGCGCCTTGCAACAGCGCAGTGGGTACCGGGGTCATGGCCATCCAATCAGCAGTCAAAACATCGTGTCACAGCTCCCATTGTCGCGTCCAGTACCTTAACGGGGTGGTGCCCCAGGCGACAAAGCCCATGGGGCTCAAGGTCAACCGTCCGCACGCATGGCACACGGCTTGCTAGTCATGTGCATGAACCTTGAACGACCTCCTTCGCAGCCAGTAATTGGCGGTGTCATGGGCGTCACCGACGCTTGGCGCGACCCCTTAGGTTTGATGTTGGCCTCTACCGGTGAGGGGGTTTTCGGTGTTGATTTGGACGGGCTGTGCGTCTTCATCAACCCTGCCGGGGCCCGCATGATCGGCCTGCAACCCGAGCAGGTGCTGGGCCAAAACATGCATGTGCTGACGCATCACGCCCATGCCGATGGCTCGCATTACCCCTTGGACGACTGCCCGATTTACAACGCTTTTCGGCGCGGTGAGCCCTGCCGCATCGACAGCGAAGTGTTTTGGCGGGCAGAAGGCAACAGCTTTCCGGTGGAGTATTCGAGTTACCCGGTTTTTGACCAAGGTCAGGTGCGCGGTGCGGTGGTCACCTTTGTGGACATCACCGAACGCAAGCTGGCCGAACATGCTTTGCACCAGGCCAAGAACGAGTTGGAGCTGCGGGTGGCCGAACGCACGCAGGCGCTGGAAACCGCCTTGCAACAATTGCGCGAACTGGCCGCCTGGTCCGAGGCGGTGCGTGAAGAAGAGCGCACCCGCATCGCCCGTGAGGTGCACGACGAGTTGGGCAGCTTGCTGGTGGCCCTGAAGATGGATGTGGGTTGGCTGGACAAGCGCTTGTCCGAGCAGGAACAACGCGCAGCCCAAGAGGCGCAAAGCATGCGCGAGAAGATGCGGGCCAAGTGTCAGAACATGAGCCGTTTGATCGAGAACGCGGTGGTCAATGTGGGCCGCATCATCACCGACCTGCGTCCCAGTATCCTGGACCACCAGGGCCTTTGGGGAGCTTTGGAGTGGCAGGCCCAGGAGTTTGTTCAGTCTGCAGAACAGCAACTGAAGTGGTGCATGGAAGTCAATGAGCAGCGGGAGTTGCCTGAACCCATGGCCATGGCGGTGTTTCGCATCTTTCAGGAGATGCTCAGCAACGTGGGCCGCCACGCCCGGGCGCACACGGTGGATGTGGACATCGTGGAGCGCGAGGGCTGGCTGCATCTGTCGGTGGAAGACGATGGTTGCGGCGCCTTGTCGCAGGCCTTTGAGTCGGCGCAGGCCTACGGCATCATGGGCATGCGCGAGCGGGCTCGCCACTTTGGCGGCGTGATCGACATCGACAGCGCGCCAGGTCGGGGCACGCGCATGCGCCTGTCCATGCCCTTGACTGCCCAAGAGGTGGCCCCATGAACGCCGCCGTGCGTGTGCTGCTGGGTGACGACCACAAGATCGTGCGTGAAGGCCTGAAGATGGTGCTGGCCGACGACCCCGCCTTGCAGGTCGTGGCCGAGGCCGACACCGGTCCCGGCGTGCTGGACGAGGTGCACAAGCTGCAGGGCCAGCTGGGCATCGATGTGGTCTTGCTCGACATCGCCTTGCCGGGCATGGACGGGCTGAATGTGCTGCAAGCGCTACGGCGTGACTGGCCGGGCCTGCCCGTGCTCATGCTCAGCACCTACCCCGAAAAACAATACGCGGTGCGCTGCATTCAGCTGGGCGCATCGGGTTACCTGAACAAAAGCACCGACCCGGATGAACTGATGGCCGCGCTGCGCCGCGTGGCCGCAGGCGGCATGCACGTCACGCCCGCCACCGCCGAGGCCTTGGCCAGTATGGTCAGCCAGGGTCGCACCAAAACAGGGATCGACATGCTGTCGCACCGCGAGCACCAGGTCTATCTTTTGTTGACCCAAGGCCACACGGTGAGCGAAATTGGTGCACAGCTGAGCTTGGCCCCCAACACCGTGAGCACTTACCGTGCACGCATTCTTGAAAAGACCGGCACCAAGAACGACGTGGAGCTGGCTTTGTATGCGCAAAGCCACGGCGCCGACCCCGGCGGCGGCGTGCGCTGAACGGGAATGCTCAAGGCGGTGGGGTGCTGTTGTAGTGCCAACCCTACAAGACGTCGACAAGCGGACCACGAAATCGCCATTTGGCCAGGCCTAGGCGTTTTCTGGCCCACAGCTTGCATAGACCTGAGCATCTTCAACAAAGCGAGGCTGCCATGTCCGAATTTTTCGACCCGTACAACGCCGACCGTCCCCTGATGCTCAAGTGCAGCTGCGGGCGTGACCATTCGCCTGCCGACCACCACGCCGAAGTGGCCGCCGATGCGGCAGCGGTGCAGCTGCGAGCCCGCTCCGAGACCGCCGAGTTCGAGGCCTACAGCCAGGAATTCATTGAAGCCACTTTGGTCAAGTCGCTGTTTCCACATGATGAAGAGCGCCGCCTATTTTTGCGCGCTGTGGGCAAAAAGACCGCCATGGCAGCCATTGCCAGCGTGTTGCCTGTGGCCAGCTTGCAGGCCCTGGCGCAGTCCAAAGGCCCTTTGGAAAAAACCAACCTCAAGATCGGTTTCATCCCGATCACCTGCGCCACGCCGCTCATCATGGCCGATCCACTGGGCTTTTATCAAAAGCAGGGCTTGAATGTCGAAGTGACCAAGACCGCCGGTTGGGCCTTGATCCGCGACAAGATGATCAACAAGGAATACGACGCCACGCACTTCTTGTCGCCCATGCCCTTGGCCATCAGCATGGGCTTGGGCGCCAATGCTACACCCATGAACGTGGCCACCATCCAGAACGTGAATGGCCAAGCCATCACGCTGGCGGTCAAGCACAAGAACAACCGCGACCCGAAGAACTGGAAGGGCTTCAAGTTTGCGGTGCCCTTCGATTACTCGATGCACAACTTCCTGCTGCGTTACTACTTGGCCGAAAACGGCATCAACCCCGACACCGATGTGCAAATCCGCGTGGTGCCGCCGCCAGAGATGGTGGCCAACTTGCGCTCGGGCAACATCGATGGGTTCCTTGGACCTGATCCTTTCAACCAACGTGCCGTGTTTGACGAAATCGGCTTTATCCACATGCTGACCAAAGACCTTTGGAATGGCCACCCCTGCTGCGCCTTTGGCACCAGCACCGAATTCATCCAAAAGAACCCCAACACCTTCGCCGCGCTCTATCGCGCGGTGCTCACGGCCGCCGCCATGGCCCGCAAGCCCGAAAACCGAGAACTGATTGCCAAGGTGATTTCACCCGCGCAGTACCTGAACCAACCCGAAGCGGTGATTGCCCAAGTGCTCACCGGTAAATTTGCCGACGGCCTGGGTAAGGTGCAAAACGTGCCCGACCGTGCCGACTTTGACCCCATGCCATGGCAGAGCATGGCGGTGTGGATGCTCACGCAAATGAAACGCTGGGGCTATGTGAAGGGCGATGTGAATTACAAGCAAATCGCTGAGAAAGTGTTCCTCATCACGGATGCGCGAAAGCACATGAAAGAGCTGGGCCACAGCTTTGCGGCCACCTCGCCTTACCCCAAGTACAAGATCATGGGCAAAGAGTTTGATCCGGCCAAGCCCGAGGAGTACATCAAGAGCTTTGCGATCAACAAGATGGGCTAAGGCACATGAAAACCACGCATCTCAATTTGCGCGCGGCCATGGTCTCGCTGCTCATGTTCATGGTTTTTCTGGGGGCCTGGCAGCTCTCAGCCACCGCGCCGTCGGTGGCCGGCGCTGCCAAGGCGGGCATGACGGCGGAAGACATCGAATACCAAAAGATGATGGGCAAGGACCCGGGGGCGGTCAAAACCACCGGCTTTCCGCCACCCCTGGAAGTGGGCAAAGCCATGCTGGGTCATCTGGCCAATCCGTTCTATGACAAAGGCCCCAACGACAAAGGCATCGGCATCCAGCTGGCGCATTCACTGGGGCGCGTGGCGTTGGGCTTTTTCCTGGCCGTGTTGGTGGCTTTGCCGGTGGGTTTCATGATTGGCATGTCGCCCCTCATGCGCAAAGCGTTTGACCCCTTCATCCAGGTGCTCAAGCCCATCAGCCCGCTGGCTTGGATGCCCTTGGCGCTCTACACCCTGAAAGATTCGGAAGTTAGCGGCATCTTCGTGATTTTCATCTGCTCGGTCTGGCCCATGCTGATCAACACCGCTTTTGGTGTGGCTGCGGTCAAGCGCGAATGGCTCAATGTGGCCAGCACGCTGGAAGTGCAACCGCTGCGCAAAGCCTTTTTGGTCATCTTGCCCGCCGCGGCGCCCACCATCGTGACCGGCATGCGCATCAGCATGGGCATCGCCTGGTTGGTGATCGTGGCCGCCGAAATGTTGGTGGGCGGCACGGGCATTGGTTACTTCGTCTGGAACGAGTGGAACAACCTGTCGTTGGTCAATGTGATCTTTGCGGTGCTGGTGATTGGCGTGGTGGGCATGTTGCTGGACTTGGCATTTGCCCAAGTGCAAAAGGCGGTGACCTATGTGGAGTGAAACCACTGAACGTGAGCTGATCGCACCTTTGCCATCCCACATCCATGCACCCCAACCCAAGGCCAAAGCCATGAACGCTTTCCTCAAAATCGAAAAACTGGGCAAGGCCTACCAAAGCGACAAGCCAGTGTTTTCGGACGTGTCCTTCAACATCGACAAAGGCGAGTTCGTCTGCATCATCGGCCATTCAGGCTGCGGCAAGACCACCATCTTGAACGTGCTCGCGGGCTTGGACACCGCCACCACGGGCCATGCCTTCATGGATGGGCGCGAGATCGCCGGTCCGAGCCTCGAGCGCGGGGTTGTGTTCCAAAGCCATGCGCTCATGCCTTGGCTCACGGTGCGGCAAAACATCGCGTTTGCCGTGCGGTCCAAGTGGCCCGACTGGAAAGCACCGCAGGTCAATCTGCATGTGGAAAAGCATGTGGGCATGGTGGGCTTGCTGCACGCCATCGACAAAAAACCCAGCCAGCTGTCAGGCGGCATGAAGCAGCGCGTGGGCATTGCCCGAGCCTTTGCCATCCAGCCCAAGATGCTGCTGCTGGACGAGCCTTTTGGCGCGCTCGATGCCCTCACACGCGGCACCATCCAGGACGAGCTGATGACCATCGTGCGCCAGACGCAGCAAACGGTCTTCATGATCACGCATGACGTGGACGAAGCGATTTTGCTGTCCGACCGCATCCTGCTCATGAGCAACGGCAACGAGTCGGGCGGCAGCTATGTGCCCGGCGGCTTGGCCGAAGTGGTGGTCAACCCGCTGCCGCGTGAGCGCACCCGAGCCCAGCTGCACCACCTGAGCGGCTACTACGACATGCGCAACCACATCGTCGACTTTTTGGTGTCCCGCGCCAAAGCCCATTGAATTGTTTTCCCCCTATTTTTTACCAACCCCCCTCAAGAGGTCATTCATGAACCGTTTAGACATCACCGAAAAAATCATCACAGCCAAAGTGTCCAAGGGCATAAAGTGGAGCGACGTGGCCGACAAAGTCGGTCTGTCCAAAGAATGGGTCACCGCCGGTTGCTTGGGCCAAATGACCTTTGATGCCAAGCAGGCCAAGATCATCGGCAAGATCTTTGGCCTGACCGCCGAAGAGATCAAATGGCTGCAAGTCGTGCCCTACAAAGGCTCGCTGCCCAGCCAGGTCCCCACCGACCCGCTGATCTACCGCTGGTACGAAATCGTCAGCGTCTATGGCACCACCATCAAGGAACTGATCCACGAAGAGTTTGGCGACGGCATCATGAGCGCCATTGACTTCAGCATGGACATCGTGCGCCAACCCGACCCCAAGGGTGACCGCGTGAATGTGGTGCTGTCGGGCAAGTTCTTGCCTTACAAGCAGTACTGACAAAGACGCTGTAAAAGTAAAGTCACAGTCACCGGGTCAATGCCAATTCAATGCGGTGTTTTATGTTGTCTCCTACTTGGTGGGAGTCGTCAGAATAATTGAATGCAGGACGCCAGGCGTGGCGATCAATCAATGGCCGCACCCGATGATTTGACAATTTGTGCCCAGCGAACAATGTCTTCGTTGAGCAAAGCGGCAAACTGTTCTGATGAAGTGGGGGCCGCCAACTCCACGCCTTGCTGTTCGAGTTTGTCACGCAGGTCCTTGGCTGCGAGCGTTTTGCCCATGGCGTCGTTCAGTTTGGCAGAGACTTCTGCTGGCACGCCTGCCGGGCTGAACAGACCGATCCACAAGGTGCCGGCATAACCGGGCACCGACTCTGCCAGAGCGGGCACATCAGGCAGGGCCGGAGAGCGGCGCGGGCTGCTCACCGCCAGGGCTTTGAGCTTGCCGGCCTTGATGTGGCTCAGCGATGCGGGCAGGCTGGCAAACACGAAAGGCAATTGACCGCCCAGCACATCGTTCATGGCGGGGGCAACACCCTTGTAGGGCACATGCTGCAACTGAATACCCGCCATGCTGTTGAGCATTTCGCCCAGCAGGTGGTTCAGCGTGCCGTTGCCCGCCGAGGCATATTGCAGCTGACCGGGTTTGGTTTTGGCGGTAGCGATCAGGTCCTGCACCGTTTTGCCGCTGAAGCTTGGATGGGCCAGCAGCACATTGGGCACGGCACCGATCAAGGCCACAGGTTTGAAATCCTTCACAGGATCAAAGCCTGGATTCTTGTACAGGGCCGGGTTGATGGCCTGGCTGCTGCTGATGGTCATGAGCAGGGTGTAACCGTCCTTGGGGGCCTTGGCGGCAAACTGGGTGCCAATGTTGCCACCCGCGCCAGGCCGGTTTTCTACTGCCACAGGGGAGCCGAGCACTTCGGAAAGCTTTTGGCTGACCAGGCGACCGACAATGTCGTTGGTGCCACCAGCCGCTTGTGGTACCACCATCAGGATGGGCTTTTGAGGATAGGTGGCCTGGGCTTGTGCGCTGCCAAGACCGGTCAACAAGCACGCGCCCAACAGGGCATGGCCCAGCAAAAGGCGGCGTGTCCGAGGGGCGTTTGAAGTGCGAATGGCGTGGGGCAACATGGCAATGTCCTTTCACAAAATGCCCCATCCTGAGACATCAACTCGTCTGTGACTGCCATTCAGGTGACAACCCCCAGGGTATGCGGGGTCTTTGAGCTAGTCACCCACGTGCCTCTGTGCTGGACTTTGTGCTGTGAAAATCTAAGTCTGCAAACTGTGCTTTGCGATTCAATCTGGTGCACTTCAAACATGATCAACAAGTTTGTTTCCTCGGTCAGAGAAGCCCTGGCCGACACCGCCGATGGGGCCACCGTCATGATTGGCGGTTTTGGCACGGCAGGCATTCCTGACGAGCTCATTGAGGGCCTGCTGGCGCAAGGCGCGCGTGACCTGACGCTGGTCAACAACAATGCGGGTAACGCCGAGCAAGGCCTGGCGGCTTTGCTCAAGGCGGGTCGGGTGCGCAAGGTCATTTGCAGTTTCCCCCGGCAAACTGACTCTTATGTATTCGATGGTTTGTACCGTTCGGGCCAGATCGAGCTGGAGCTGGTGCCCCAGGGCAATTTGGCCGAGCGCATTCGGGCGGCTGGCGCGGGCATTGGCGGGTTTTTCACGCCCACAGGGTACGGCACCGAGCTGGCCAAACACGCCGATGGCTCGCTCAAGGAAACCCGAGAGATCGACGGCCGCATGTACGTGTATGAAACGCCCATCCACGCCGACCTGGCTTTGATCAAGGCCGAGCGCGGCGACCGCTGGGGCAACCTCACTTACCGCAAAGCGGCGCGCAATTTTGGGCCCATCATGGCCATGGCGGCACGCAAAACCGTGGCCACGGTGCACGAGCAAGTGGCTTTGGGCGAGCTGGACCCCGAGACCGTGGTCACGCCTGGCATTTTTGTGCAAGCGGTGGTCAAGATCGACCGTGTGGCCACACAGGCCGGAGGCATCAAAGCATGAGCTACACCCGACGCAGCAAAGACGAGTTGGCCGCCCGCGTGGCGCAAGACATTCCCGAAGGGGCCACCGTGAACCTGGGCATTGGCCAACCCACCTTGGTGGCCAACCACATTCCCGCCGACCGCGAGGTGCTGTTGCACAGCGAAAACGGCATCTTGGGCATGGGCCCGGCACCGGCCAAGGGGCTGGAAGATTACGACCTGATCAACGCGGGCAAACAGCCGGTGACGTTGTTGCCGGGTGGCGCGTATTTTCACCACGCTGACAGCTTTGCCATGATGCGCGGCGGGCACCTGGACATCTGCGTGTTGGGGGCTTTTCAGGTCAGCGCCACGGGCGATCTGGCCAACTGGCACACGGGTGAGCCCGAAGCCATTCCGGCGGTCGGTGGGGCCATGGACCTGGCCATTGGGGCCAAACAAACCTGGGTGATGATGGACCTGCTGACCAAACAGGGCCAAAGCAAACTGGTGCAGGCTTGCAGCTATCCGCTGACGGGCATTGGCTGTGTCAAAAGGGTCTACACCGACTTGGCTACGCTGGCGTGCACGCCACAAGGCCTGGTGGTCATTGACAAGGTCGAGGGCTTGGGGCTCGAGGAATTGTCGGCGCTGATTGGACTGCCGCTCAAGGCGGCCTGAACCCGGCGTGCGGCGTATTCAAGGCTTGTAGTTCAAGGTTCAACAGGCGTCATCAGCAGGTCGTCGCTGGTGGTGACCCATTGGCCATCGCGGTACAGCAAGGGCAAGGCGGCGTCGTTGTAATGGCCGGAAATGACTTCACCCACCATGAGGCAGTGCGTGCTTTCCTGCACCTGCCGAATCAAACGACACTCCAGGCTTATGACCGCATCGCGCAAGCAAGGTGAACCCGAATCAAATGAGCCCCATTGCTGCTCGTCAAAGCGTTCATCGCCAAACACCTGGGCTTGACCGGCAAACAATTTGGCCAGCGCGATGTGTTCGACCGCCAGCGTGTTCACACTGAACACCTGGTTGTCGGCCATGTGCGCGTAGCTGAAGGCGTTGCGGTTGATGGCGCAGACCACCGTGGGCGGCTCCACGCCCAAAGACATGAAGGCCGAAACCGTCATGCCCGTGCGGTACGGCGTTTTGCCGGTGGCGATGATATTCACTGCCGCCGGGTGCAAGCGCATCAACTGCTTGAAGGCTTGAGGGGTCATGCCGCAGCCGTTTCCAAGGGCGCGTCCACGTTGATGGCCGAGCCCAAGCCCAGCGCCTGGTTGACACGGGGCATGACTTCGTTGGCCATCAGCTCCATCGAGCGGCGTCCCAACTGGGGGTCGACCAGGTCCATGCCGGCGTAAACGATTTCGCCAAAGGGGCCAGCCTTCTCACGCAAAGCCAGAATCTTGTCGGTCACTTCGTTCACGGTGCCGGTGATCACCAACTCGTCGAGCAGGCGGTCCAGCGTGACATGGCTGTCGTCTTCGTCCGCGTGTTTTTTGAAGATGACGTGGCGCTTGGACATCATCATCTTGGTCAGCATTTGGCGGTAGTAATAACGGTAAGGGCTGTTGGCGTCCGCGCGGCCATATCGGTTGGCTGTTGCGGCATCGTCGCTCACGAAAATGGTGCGAGCCACGCGCCAGTCGGCCGGGTTGGCCACTTCATTGACGGAGGTTTTGCCTTCGCAGTAATTGTCCCAATGGCTGGCCAGCCAATGGTCCATCAAAAAGTTGGCCGACATGGGGTGAAAGTTGCGCTTGCCCATGGCGATCACGCCTTTGGAGTGGGGCGCCACCACCGTGCCGACAATTTCTGGCAGGGGACTTTGGAAAGGCTTCATCAAGTAGCCCCGACCGATCGCGGGGACAGAGGTGACCTGGGTGCTGACCTTGAAGCGGTTGTCCGGAAAGTCGATGTTGTAAGGCGGCTCGCGCTCCCAAATGGCCAGGATCACATCGATGGCCTCGGCGAACATTTTGTTGCGGTCTTGGTCGAGGATGCCCAAGGCTTCGGCGTCGGATGCCAAGGCCCCAGGGCTGATACCAAAGATGAAACGGCCCTTGGCCAAGTGGTCAAACATGGCCGCCTGTGAGGCCAGCAGTGTGGGGTGCGAGTGCGACAAGTTGGAGGTGCCGCTGCCCAGTTTGATGGTCTTGGTTTCCGGGATCAAGGTGGCCAGGAATAACAGGCTGTTGGTCACGTTTTCGGCTTTGTCAGTGAGGTGCTCGCCCACAAACGCGTCGTAAAACCCCAGCTTGTCGGCCAGGATGATGGTCTGCCGGTCCTCGTGCAAGGTCTCTGTGGTGTCCCGCTCGAAGGGATGCAGGGGCATGGTGAAGTAGCCTAGGCGCATGGCGGGTCCTGTCGTTGATTTTTGAAAAATGCAGATTCACTCAGGCTTGATGCCAGCGTCTTTGATGACCTGTGCCCAGCGGGTGATTTCACTTTGAATGAAGCGAGGATATTCGGCCTTGGATACCTTGGAGGGCTCCAAGCCCAATTGCGCTAAACGCGCCAAAAAGGCCTCATCTTTCAGTGCGGAGCTGATGGCCCCATCCAGTCTGCGCACCACGTCGGGCGGGGTGCCAGCCGGTGCGGCCAGACCCAGAAAGAAGCCCAGTTCATAGCCCGCATAGGTCTCGCCAATGGCGGGCACGTTGGGCCAGGGCTTGAAACGGGTGGCCCCCGTCACACCAATGGCGGTGGCTTTGGGGTTGTCGATGTGGGCCATCGCAGGCAGGTATTCCAGAAACAGCACCTGCAACTGGCCGCCGTAAAAGTCTTGCAGGGCCGAGCCGATGCTTTTGTAAGGAATGCCGGTCATGGGTGCGCCGGTCTTGACCTTGAACATTTCGGCGGTCATTTGCGAGGCCGAGTTGTAGTGGCCAAAAAACACCTTGCCCGGGTTGGCTTTGGCATAGGCCGTCAGGTCGGCGGGTGTGCGGATCCCCGAGTCCTTGCTGACCATCGCCACCGAGGCGGCTGTGCCGAACTGCCCCAGGTGCTCAAAGTCTTTCAGGGGGTCATAGGGCACTTTTTTGTAAAGGCTCAGGTTGGCGGCCAGCGTGGTGTTGGTGGTCAGCAGCAAGGTGTAGCCATCTGCGGGCGCGTTCTTGACCGCCTCGGTGCCCAGGATGCCGTTGGCACCAGCCCGGTTCTCGATCACCACGCCTTGTTTGAACTGCGCTTCCAGGTATTGGCCAAAGGCGCGTGCGGTGATGTCGCCCGAACCACCTGGTCCGAAGGGCACCACGATCTTGATCGGCTTGTTGGGAAAGCCCTGAGCTTGGACCACGCCCAGGCACAAAGCCAAGGGTGCCAGCACACTCCATTTGAGAAATCGGACAAGCTTTTGCATACACAGTCTCCAGCGTTGGTTATCGTGGCGAGATTCTAGGAGGGCCGCGTGAATTGACCAAGCTCAAAATTCCAGCTGGTGGAATTACAGACCTGTGCCTTGGATGCGCCTGCTGCGTCATGTGCAAGGGTGAAGCCGCTCGTATTCAGAATGCGATGCGCGGGCTTTGCGGGTCCTTGATGGCCGTGCGCCAGGTTTCGGCTTGGGTCGGGTTCATGCGGGCCAGCTCGTATTGCGCCGACATGATGTCAGCCTCGTGGGCCAAGGTGGCCGCCAGATCGCTGAGGTAGCTGCCCGTCATGCGATCGAGCGTGGACACGGCGCACAAGGAGGCAATCGGGTAGCGACGCCGGTCAAAAACGGGCACGGCAATGCCCGATATGCCCCGTCCGGAACGCGTTTTGGTCAGGGCGTAGCCGTTTTTGCGTGTCTTCTGAATGCCGCTGGCCATTTTGCTGAAGGCCTTGTCTTGGCCGCTGCGCAGGCGGTGGAAGGCCAGGATGTCAGCGATCTCGTTGTCGGGCAAAAATGACAGGATCGCCAGACTGAAAGAGCCAATGCCCATGGGCCAGCGGTTGTGCACCTGCAGGATTTCGGCGTTTTGCGGCAGGTGGCCCTGACGCTTGTCCAAGCACACGGCATCGTAGCCACAGCGTATCCCCAAGTACACCGTTTCACCTGTGGCCTGGGCCAAACGTTCAAAGGATGGCTGGGCAATGCTTTTGATGTCGTGCACGTCCAGCACCGACATGCCCAAGGCATAAACCTCCGGGCCGAGCCGGTAGCGGCGTGTGCCCCAGGGGCGCTCAACCAGGTGCTCATCGAGCATGGCCGACAGGATGCGGTGCACGGTGGCCTTGGGCAATTGGGTTAGGGTGCTGATTTGCATGAGTGCCGCGCCCTGCGAGCCGAAAGTCGACAAGGTTCGCAGCAGCAAGGCGGCGCGCGCGATGCTTTGCGCGCCTTCGTTTTTCGGGGAAGGGTTCATGGCTTGAAAGGGCTCTACAGCTGAGCGCCAGGGTGTCGTCGGTGGGTCAAAAAGACAAAGTATTCCACGATTCGGAATATTGGAGCGACAACTCCTGTTGCGTGTGTCAAAGCGGGATCTCCCGATTGCCAAGCCAAAAACCGGCACGCATACTTATTTTTGTTGTGCAGCACGGGGCAGCGAAAACCCCGAAACATCTAACCACGAGACAACCGAAAGGGGTTATTCCAATGACGGCATCCAAACGCAAACTCCTGGCTTGGCTGGGCTGCGGCCTGTTGGCCAGCGCCAGCTTGACTTCTGTTCAGGCTCAAACCTACCCACAGCGACCCATCAAGGCCATCGTGCCGTATGCCGCAGGCGGTTTCTCGGACCAGGCCAGCCGCATCATTGCCGAGGCCATGTCCCGCAACCTGGGGCAAAACATCGTGATTGAAAACCGTGCCGGTGGTGGCGGCCGCATCGGCAGCGAAGCCGTCACCAAAATGGCCCCCGATGGTTACCAGTTGCTGATGACCACCAACGGCACCAAGACCTACATGGCGGTGGTGGAAAAGTCTTTGTCTTATGACCCGGTCAGCGACTTCACGCCGATTTCTCTGGTGGGCAAATACGGTTTGCTGATGGTGGTCAACCCAACGGTGCCCGCCAAAACCTTGCCCGAATTCCTGGCTTATGCCCGCGACCCCAAAAACAAAGGCAAGATCAACTACGCCACCTCGGGCATGGGCAGTGGTCTGCATTTTGCGGGCGAGCTGTTCAATGCCATGGGCAAGGTGGATATGGTACATGTGCCCTACAAAGGCTCTGGCCCCGGCATGCAGGATGTGTTGGCAGGGGTTTGCCAAGTCATTTTTGATGGCGCTGCCAAACCGCAAATTGATGCGGGCAAAGTCCGTCTGCTGGGCACCACCAGCTCGGTGCGCGACCCGCGTTACCCGGATGTGCCCACGCTCAGCGAAGGCGGTTTGACCGGTTACGACCTGACCTATTGGGTGGGCCTGTTTGCCCCCAAAGGCCTGCCTGCCGACATCCAGGCGCGTTTGAACGCTTCGGTCAAAACCGCATTGGCCGATCCGGACGTGCAGCGCAAACTCAACGGCATGGGCATGAGCCTGGTGGGCAGCACGCCTGAGCAAATGGTGCAAGAAATCCGCACCGAAACCGCCAAATTGCGACAAATTGCCGCTTCGATTCCTGGTGGAGTGAACTGATGAGTTTTGAGTTGAACAACGGGGTGCTGCGCCCTGAGGACCGCCTGCCCTTTTCGGCCCTCGTCGACCGGCCGCCACTGCGCTTGCCCGAAGGTGTGCGGTTGGTGGTCTGGCCGGTGGTCAACATCGAAGAGTGGGACATCTCGCGACCCATGCCGCGCATGGTGTCGCCGCCACCCGGTGGGCAAGCCCCGGTGCCCGATGTGCCCAACTGGACTTGGCATGAATACGGCATGCGGGTGGGTGTGTGGCGCCTCATGGACGCTTTCAAAAATGCAGGTATCCGACCGACCCTGTCCATCAATGCCAAAGTCTGCGAAACACGTCCGCGCGTGACGCAAGCCGCGCTCGATGCGGGTTGGGAATTCATGGCGCATTGCTATGAGCAAATCCCGATCCAGAAGATCCCGGACGAGCGGGCCATGATGGAGCAGACGCTGGATGTGCTGACCCGCTTTACCGGCCAGCGCCCACAAGGCTGGTTAGGTCCGGGCCGCAGCCAGACGCTGGAGACCCCCGATCTGATCAAGGAGCTGGGCATGTCCTGGTTTGGCGACTGGGTGCTCGATGACCAGCCGCAGTATGTGCTCACCAAACATGGACCGCTGGTCTCGGTGCCCTACACCATCGAGCTCAACGACATCAACATCATGCTCACCTCGCACGAGCGTTCGGACGCGATGCTGCTGCGCACCAAAGATGCGTTCAAGCGGCTGTATGCCGAGTCGGCGCACAGCGCCCGCATCATGGCGTTTGGCGTGCATCCTTACATTTCGGGTGCTGCCCACCGGATCGAGTACTTTGAAATGATGCTTGAGTTTTTGGCCAGCCAGCCTGGCGTGGTGTTCTGGAACGGCTCTGAAATTAGCCAATGGTTTCAGCAAGCCAACCCGATGCCAGCGCCTTGAGGCATGAGCCGTCAGACGCCCTTGAACCCATCTGCTGAGGCGCATGCTGACACGCCGCTTCATGCGCTGTCTTTGGCGCAAGCCAGTGCCCTGATTCGGCAAAAGACCATCACACCAGTGCAGCTGGTGCAGGTCTGCATCGACCGGATCGAGCGACTCGATGGGCAAGTGAACGCCTTTGTCACGCCCACGCTGGATGCCGCCTTGCAAGCGGCGCACCAGGCCACCCGCGAGATTGCGCAAGGCCAATACCGGGGGCCTTTGCATGGCATCCCGATGGCGCACAAGGATGTGTACCTGACGCAGGGCGTGCGCACCACCGCGCATTCACGGCATTTGCACGACTGGGTGCCTTCGGTCAGCGCGACGCTGGTGACGGGTTTAGAGCGCTTGGGTGTGATCAGTTTGGGCAAAACGGCTTGCCATGAATTTGCCTTTGGCTCGCCCACAAAAGATGACTTGTTTCCGCCTGCGCGCAACCCCTGGCATCTGGCCCATATGCCCGGCAGTTCCAGCAGCGGCTCAGGTGCGGCAGTGGCAGCAGGTTTGTGCCTGGCGGCCACCGGCACCGACACCGGCGGCTCGATCCGCCACCCGGCTGCGGCCTGTGGTGTGGTGGGTCTCAAACCCACGCGCCATGCTTACCCCATGTCGGGCGTGATCGCCTTGGCCCCCAGCCTGGATGTCGCCGGATTTTTGACCCGCACCGCGCTGGACCAGGCCCTGATCTGGGACGCTTGGCATGGCACCGATGTGGCTAATGCATGCGCTGCCGATGTGCAGCGTTCGGTTCTTCGGGGGTTGCGCATTGGCGTGCCTTCGGGGCTGTGGCGCAACGCTGAGAACGGCCAAGCCACGCACGACCCGCAAATCCAGGCCTGCTTCGAAGAAACCTTGCAAACACTGCAGGCTGAAGGCGCCAAAGTGGTGACGGTGGATGCGGTGGATTGGCCACCGCAGCCCGATGTGGTGCAGGCGGCCAACACCTTGATTGCCTATGAAGCGTTTCAACAACTGCAGCACATTTGGCGCGACCACCCGGAACAGCTGGGGCAAGGCTTGCGCCAAAAACTGGCGGGTGCAGCGCAGCTGAGTTTGAACAGCTACCAAGCGGCCCGCGTGCAGGCCGATGTGTGGCAACAGCAGGTCAGCGCTTTGCTGGCTGAGCAGGTGGATGTGCTGATGTGGCCAGGTCGCGAAGCCTTGCCCGAAACCCTGCAAGCCCTGATGGCCAATCCCACTGGGCAGCGCAGCGCCTGCAACCGACTGTTCAGCCTGACCGGTCATCCCGCTTTGACTTGCCCCATGGGCCTGTCTACCCAAGGCTTGCCCATGGCTTTGCAAATCGGTGCTGCGATGCACGCCGAGGGCCATGTGCTGCAGGTGGCCCATGCGGTGGCATCGGCCATCGGCTGGCGCTTGCCCGTGTTGCTGGATTGAGCCGTGGACTTTGTCAACACCGAAGGCGTGCGCCTGCATTACGAGATTTTGGGTGACCAAGGCCCCTGGTTGGCGCTGGTGTCAGGTGGTCGGCGCAGCGGTGCCGAATTTTTGCCGCTGGCGCGCCTCATCGCGGCCCGGGGTTTTCGGGTGGTGCTGCACGACCGGCGCAACTCCGGGGCTTCGCAGGTGTTGATCGAAGGCGATCGCGGTGAAGAAGAGATCTGGGCCGACGATTGGGTGCAGCTCATGCAGCACCTGAACGCGGTGCCCGCGTTTTTTGGGGGTGGTTCTTCAGGGGCGCGACTGGCCTTGCTGACCAGCTTGCGGCACCCCGACGTGGTGCTTGGCTTGCTGCTGCTGCGCATCACGGGCGGCGCTTTCACGGCGGGCCGCTTGCCCGACAACTATTACGGCCAGTTCATCCGTGCGGCCGAGCAAGGCGGCATGGCTGCGGTTTGTGCCACGCCCTTTTACCAAGAACTCATCGCAGCCGACCCCAGCAACCAGGATCGCCTGATGGCCATGGACCCGCGGCAATACATCGCTGTCATGCGCCACTGGCTCGCGGTTTTTTTACAAGGCCCGCGTGAACCGGTGCTGGGCATGACGACCCAGGCCCTGCAGGCCATTCGTGTGCCCACCTGGGTGGTGCCCGGCAATGACAACACCCATGTGTCTCGACATGGCCGCGAAGCGGCGGCCCTGATCCCCGGCTGCGAACTGTTTGAGTTGCCGGTGGCAGACGAGGACGTGCCCGCATTGCCTTTTTCTGCTTGGGGCCCGCACGAAGAAACCCTGGCGACAGCCATGGCTGATTTCATGCGCCGCGTGGGCCATGATGGTGACTGAACCGATTTCCTAGGAGCTTATTGAATGTCCACCCCGATCAATCCGTCCATTCGCCGCGTTGTCACCGGTCACGATGACCAAGGCAAAGCCATCGTTGAAATCGATGAAGTCTGCAGCCATTACCGCCAAGGCCGCCCCAATGGCTTTGTGTGCAATGTCTGGACCACCGACACCAATCCCGCCAACAACAACGGTCATGTGGACGCAGGCAGACGCGAGGGCAAATTTTCGGTGATTGAAAATGGCACCGTGTTCCGCATCCTCGACTTCCATCCAGGTGTCCAGCAGCGCGTGCACCGCACCGACTCAGTAGACTACATCGTGGTCATGTCTGGCGAGATCGACATGGAGCTCGAGTCCGGCGAGGAAGTCCACCTGAAGGCTGGCGACGTCATGGTGCAGCGCGGCACGGTGCACAACTGGATCAACCGGGGCACTGAAACCTGTGTGATGGCGGTGGTGCTGGTGCATGCGCACCCGGTGCAAGCAGGGGGGCAAACGCTCAACGCCGTTGGTTGAGCGTGCTCCGAAGCTTCGTTCAGGCCTTCAGTGGGGAAACGGTGCAATGCCCGGTGCGGCGTTGTCCGGCAGTTCGCGGCGCGTGGTGTTCATGACCATGGCCAGCAAGCTGTAGTAACCGCAGTGCGCCGTCATGTCGATGACGCCCTGGTCGCCAAACATCTTTTGTGCAGCTGCCCAGGTCACGTCGCTCACCGACTGGTTGTGCAGCAGCTCTTGCAAAAAGTCGTACACCACGGCTTCTTCGGCCGTCATGTTCGGCGGGCGGCGGCCTTCGGCAATCGCGTCACAAGTCTCTTCGCTCACACCGGCTTTCATGGCGATGGGCTTGTGGATGTGCCATTCAACTGGCTGAGACCAATGGCGCGCCACCACCAGCACGGCAAATTCCGAGTTGTGCAAACCCACGGTGTTGTCGTAGCGCAGGTATTCCCCCACTTTTTGCAAGCGGCGCATCAGCTCGGGGCTGCGCATCAAAGGCACAAAGGGGCCAGAGAGTTTGCCTCTGGGCCCGCTGACGAGTTCGTCCACCGCCGCACGTTGTGCTTCGGTCATTTGTTCACGCGGGATTTCGGGCAGGCGGTCGGTTTTGGAGGAGGTCATCGGTCTGTTTCTTCTTGGGGTGGGTTGAAAGATCAAACCCCAATTTATCACCGGACCTGGCGGCCCTCAGTCGTGTGCGCGATAGCCCGGCGGCGCCACCGCCGCGCCCTGGATCTGGTGCCGCACAAAGGCCTGCGCAACCCAACCCGATTGCTTGGCGTCTTCCACAAAGCTGTTCAAAAATTGCCGCGCTGGTTCGCTGCGCTGCGCGGGCATGCCCATGGCCTGGTGGATGACCATGAAACGGCCGGGCAGCAGGCGCACGCCGCCCAAGCGCTGGGCATCGGCTTGCAGTTGTTGCTTCACGCCTGCGGCCACTTCGAGCTGCTGGGCCATGAACACATCGACCACGGCGGGCGAGCTGGGCGCACGCACGATGGGGGCGTGTTTCAGGTGGCGGGTCAAAAACAAATCGTAAGCGCTGCCTGCACCGACTGTCACGCGGTGGTTGGCTTGGTCGACTTCGCTGTTGCTTTGCAGTGGCGAGTCGTTGCGCACCATGTAAGCCCCTTCGATTTGCACATAGGGCGGTGAAAAATACAGACCTTCGCCGCGCACTGGGTCAATGGCAAAAAAGCCGATGTCGGCGGCGTCGGCGCGCACGCACTGCACCGAGTCGTCGGCTTTCTTGAACACCCGCCATTCAATGCCCAAGCCCAGTTGGGCCGCCAGTTTGCGCGACAGATCGGCCGAAATGCCCGAGGGCTCGCCTGCGGCGTCGAGCCCGGCGAGCACGGGGTTGCCCAGGTTGATCGCCACGCGCAAAACGCCGCCGGGAGCGAGTTGATCGACCAAAGAGGCTGCAGAGGGAGTGTTCATGGTTTGAGCGAAAAATGGAATGAAAAGTGAAGGTCTGTTTTAAAAACGCGAGCCGTTCAGTGGGCTGACAAGTTCCAGGTGACATGAGCTAGGTGACATGAGCCAGGTGACATGTGCCATCCCGTGCTGCCGTTTCACCCCAAGACTTGGAGCACTGCCGTCAAGTCGCGCCCGGTGTGATGCGGTGCCGGTCCAATGGCTTCGGCAGGCAGACCTTGGCGGTTGACCCACAGTGTGGTGAAGCCAAACCAGGTGGCGCCCAGCGCGTCCCAGGCGTTGCTCGAGACAAACAGCACAGCCGCCGTGGCAAACCCAAAGTGGTCAGTCACGATTTGGTAGCTGGTGGGCGTGGTCTTGAACTGGCGCACGCGGTCCACCGACAACACGGCATCGAGCAGCCCGCTCATGCCCGCACTGTGCACGGCCGACTGCAGCATCTCGGGGCTGCCGTTCGACAAAATGGCCGTGGCAACGCCGCGCTGGCGCAAGCCTTGCAGCACGCCCAGGTTTTCTGGGAAGGGTGAAAGCTGGGCGTATTGGGCCAGCAGCGCGTCTTCATTCGCGTGGGTGTGCGCCAGGCCCAAACGCGCCAGCGCGTAGCGCAGCGAAGCGCGCGTGACGTCCCAAAAAGACTGGTAATGGCGACTGCCTTCGGGGTTGGGGTCGCTCAGCGAGATCAACCGTGTGTACTCGATTTGCTTGTCCCGCCACAGCACCGACAGCGCTGCGCCCTGGCCCGGGTAAAACTCTTCGGCCAAAGCGCCTATCGAATACACATCGAACAAGGTGCCGTAGGCATCGAACACCACCACTCGGATGCTGGGGTGCGTCATGCCAGATGCCCTGTTTTCACCAGGATCAAGCAACCCTCGCGGCTGAAGGGTTGGTGTTGGCTCATGTGCGGGCTGCGCAGCCAGCTGCCTGCGGGGTAGTCGCCGTGTTCGTCGGAAAAAACACCTTCGACCACAAAGATCTCCTCGCCGCCCCAATGCCGGTGCGGGTTGAAAAACGTTTGAGGTGCCCAGCGCACCAGCGCGGTGTTTTGTGTCTCGAAGGTGTTCAGGGGCAAGACCTTCAGGCCTTCCACCATGCCCTGACGCCATTCACTGCGGCGCGTGTCGATGACCACGCGTTCGTTGTCGCGCGCGTCCATATGGCGCAGCTTCACAAACAAGGTGCAGCCCTCTGGCGAGGACGGTGCGTGCGCGCTGCCCACCGGGTTCTTGATGTAGGTGCCGGGGCCGTAGGCCCCGTGTTCGTCGCGCAGCGTGCCTTCGAGCACCAAGATTTCCTCGCCCCCGCCGTGCGTGTGGCTGGCAAACGCCGAGCCGGACGCATAACGCACGATGGAAGTGGCGCGGGCCACTTCGCCACCGTCGCGCTCGAGCATGCGGCGCGATACGCCCGAGGCGGGTGAGTCCACCCAATCGAGCGAGGGGCTGTGCACGATGCAGCGCTGGGTCCGGTCGGCGTTGAGGGTGATGGGGTGGGTGATGTGTTCGGTGGTCATGTCGTTGGAGCAGCTCAGGTTTTCAGCAGAACCGGTTCGATGGCCTCACCTTGCGCGGTGATGCGGCCGATGATGGCGGTGTGCGGGTAGCCTGCCGCCTTGAGCGCTTGCACACAAGCCACCGCTAGCGCTGCGGGCACGCTGGCCAGCAGGCCGCCTGCGGTTTGCGGGTCAAACAGCAAGGGGTAGCGCGGGTCGTTGATGAACTCATCGGCGTTTCGCAGGGCGCGGCGCAGGCGCACATTGGCAGGCTGCAACGAACTGACAATGCCCGCCTGGACGCAGTCCACCGCACCGTCCAGCAGGGGCAGTGTGCTCATGGTCAATTCGGCGTCTACACCCGATGGACGTGTCATCTCGACCAGGTGGCCCAGCAGGCCAAAGCCCGTCAGGTCGGTGCACGCGGTGGCCCCGTAATGGTGCAAAATTTTAGCGCCTGTCTGGTTGGACAGCACCATCGACTGCAATGCCGCAGCGATCCAGCGCCCCTTGGCTGCATATCTCGCGTGGGCAGCGAACAGGGTGCCGGTCCCCATTGGCTTCGTCAGCAGCAGCACATCGCCGGGCTGCATGCCGCCCTTGCGCATCACGCTGTTCATGTTTTCGTCGATCAGGCCGTTGATGGCAAAGCCCAAGGCCAGCTCCGCGCCCTCGCCCGTGTGCCCACCCACCAAGGCGCAGCCTGCGGCGTTCAGCACTTCAATGGCGCCGCTCATCATTTGGGTCAGCAAGTCTTCGACTTTGCGCTCCAGCCCGGGCGGCACGGTGACCACAGCGGTGGCGGTTTGCGGCTCGGCGCCCATGGCAAAAATATCACCCAGCGCGTGGTTGGCCGCCACCTTGCCGAACAAATAGGGGTCGTCGATGAAGGCCCGGAAAAAGTCGACGGTTTGCACCACGGCCATGCCCGGCGGAACGCGCACCACAGCCGCGTCGTCGGGCGAGTGCAGGCCGATCAACACATCGGGGCGGTCGACCGGTTGCAATTGCCCCAAGGCGCGTGACAACACACTGGCGCCTACTTTGGCACCGCATCCCCCACAGCGCATGGCGATGGCCGAGATGGCTTGCAGTGATTCTTCACTCGTCAGTGTCAGGCGCGTGCTGGGTGCCTTGCCTTGGGCCTGGATGTCTTTGAGCAGTTGGCCCATGGCTTGCACGGCTTCGCGGACGTTGGCACCGGGTTGGGCGGGGCCGCCGGCTCCCGGCATGGCAGGAAACTCGGTAAAGCGGCGCATGAACTCTCGGTCAATGCGGTCCTTCCAGCGCCAGACCCAAGCCCCGGCAAAACCCAGCGACCCACGAGAGGCCACGGCGAAGCGGTTTCCGGTGGAAATGAGCGCTAACCATTGGCGTTGCGGATCGTAGGCCAGCAGCTTTTGGCCACGCAGGCTGCGGCGCAAATTCTCGGCCAAGGGCTTGGCCATGCGCACGGCAAACACGCCGGCTTTCTCTAATGGGCGCTCCACAAACGAAGCGATGTCACCTGCGGCAAACACCAGCGGGTCATTCAGGGATTGCAGTTGGGGGTGCACCAGGATGAAGCCGTTTTTGTCCAAAGCCAGTCCGGTGCTTTGCAGCCATTCGGGGCCACCGGCCTGGGTGACCCACATCGTTTCGTCGGCATCGAAGGTGCGGCCGTCGCGCGTGTGCAGACAGCCGGGCGAGACCTGCACCACCTCGGCATGGGTGTGCACGGCGACGTTGCGTTCTTGCAGAACCTTAGAAAAGTGCGCGCGCACGCCCGGGTTGTGTGTAGGCAAAATGTGTTCGCCTGAACCCAGCAGTACAAATTGCAGGTCTTCTGGATTGCGCACCAGGGCCCTGAATTCGTTGCGCAAGCGGTATTGCATGGACAACACCAGTTCGATACCACCCGCGCCTGCGCCGACCACGGCAATCGTCATGGGGCCTCGGTGTGCGGGCCATTGACGGGCCTTGTCCATCAGGGCCAACCAACGCTGGTTGAACTGCGCAATGGGCTTGACGGGCACGGCCAGCGCCTGTGCGCCATCGACCTGCCGCATTTGCGGGGTCGAGCCGATGTTGATCGACAACAGGTCGTACGGCACGGGCGGGCGGTTTTTGCAAATGACTCTTTGGCTCTTGCGGTCGATGCTGATCACGGCATCCTGGACCAGGCGTGCACCGGCAAACGCGCAGAGGCGACCCAGGTCGATGTGCACCTCGTCAAAGCTGTAGTGGCCCGAAATGTAGCCGGGCAACATGCCCGAGTAAGGCGTGTCAATGTCGGTGCAGATCAAGGTGATGCGCACGCCCGGTTCGGGCTTCATGGCGAACATGCGCAGCACGCCCACATGGCTGTGGCCGCCGCCTACCAGCACCAGATCGCGCAGCACGGGTTGATTGGAAGATTGCATTCAAAGGGTCCAGAGGTCTTGCACCCAGCGGTGCAAGGCGGCGCGTTCGGCCTGCGGTTCAAACAAGGGCGCGCGCAAAGCGCACTGATGCTGCAAGTGTGCCACCAGAGATTGACCGGTTTGTGGTGATTGGCACGCCAGCAGCAAATCGACCAAAGCTTTGGCGTTGCCCGGCTCAAACAGGCCAGCGTAATTTTCGCCCATCAGGCCCACATTGCCGTCGATGCGCGAGGCCAGCACGGGGGTGCCGCTGCAAATCGCCTCCATCAGCACATGTGCGCCGCCTTCCATGCGGCTGCAGTGCACCAGCAGGTGGGCGCGCTGGATGCGCTGCAGGGTTTGGGCATGGGGCACAGCCCCGAGCCAACGGTAATGTGGGCACTGCGCCTGCGTGGCCTCTGCGGCTTGGCCCAGCACGGCATCCAGCGGTGCGCCAATGTGGTCGATGAACACGCCCGCGTCTGGGTGCAAAAGGCGCGCAGCAGCCATCAGGGTCAGCGGGTCTTTTTCTTCGCGCAAATGGCCCACCATCACCAAGCGCAAGTGGCGCGTGGTTTTGGGCAAAGTCTGGCGCGTACCGGTGGACTGAAAGATGACCCTCGCCTTGGCGTGGTGTACGGGTGGCAAGGCCTTGACCCCCAATTCTTGCAGCACCACCAGCGAATGGGCCAGCATCAAAGACTGTTGGGCCAGGGGGTCATGGCCGATGTCGCGGTAAAGGTCGGTGCCGGTGAGTACCACGCCCAAGCCGCGCTGGCCGTGCGTGGTGTGCCAGGCTTGCACCGAGTCGGCTGAGCGGCGCGCGTGCAGGGCCAGCATCACATCATCCGGCGAGGTCAAGGCCTCAGCGTCGGGCCATTGCCGTACGATGCGGGCAAAATGAGGCCGAAGCAGGTGCTGCCAACGGCGCGCCGTTTGCCAGTTCCCGTTGTTGGCGTCGGCCAGGGCAGGGCTGACAATGACCACACGAAGTTTTTGCATGGGCAGTTTATACATGAGCAGCAGTACCAAAGCCCCCCCCAGGCAGACGAATCCCCACCGCTTGAATGGACCCGTGACCAACCCCTGGCGCACGGCCAACGCCGAGACCTTGGCACAAGCCCTGAGCGACACGCGCCAGCGCACGCTGGGTTTGATCCAGGCTTGGCAAGCGGCGCTGCCCGATCTGGCCGTGCCACCCCGGCCCGGCATGAACCCGCCCCTGTGGGAGTGGGGTCACATCGCCTGGTTTCAGGAATGGTGGACGGTGCGCAACCGACAACGCTACGAAGGCACCCGCAGTGCCTCCTTGGGCGATGGCTTTGGGCCTTCGCTCATGCCCCGTGCTGATGCGCTCTACAACTCCAGCGAGGTGGCGCACGACAGCCGCTGGTCGCTGCCGCTGCCCGACTTGCAGCACACCCTGCGCTATCTGGCCGAGGTGCTGGCGCACAGCCTGGCCCATTTGCGGGCCGCGCCCGAGTCCACGGACGAGGCGCTTTACTTTTGGCGCTTGGTGGTGCAGCACGAGGCCATGCACAACGAAGCTTGGGTTTACATGGCGCAAGACCTGGGCCTGGATTTGCCCGAAGCCTTGTGCGTGGGGCACGCCCACGCTGACACGGTGGCTGTTTCAACAAGCGCTTTGCACATCCCCGCCCAAGTTTGGACCTTGGGCCACAGCGGGCCTGGTTTTGCCTTTGACAACGAATACCAGGCCCATCCGGTGACGCTGGCCGCTTTTGAGATCGATGCGATGGCCGTGACCTGGTCGCAGTACCTGCCCTTTTTGCAGGCCATGGGCCATGCCCTCACGCCACATGTGCGATGCGTGCAAGGCGATTGGCAAGTGCGGCGCCTGGGCCAGTGGGGGGCAATCGACCTGAACGCCCCTGTGGTGCATGTCAACGCAGCCGATGCCCAGGCCTGGTGCGAATGGGCAGGCAGGCGTCTGCCCACCGAAGCCGAGTGGGAGTGCGCCGCTCAGCACCCAGGCTTTTCGTGGGGCCAGGTGTGGGAATGGACCGGCAGCGACTTTGTGCCTTACCCCGGCTTTGCGGCACACCCCTACCGCGATTATTCAGAACCCTCGTGGCACCACCACCGAGTGCTGCGCGGGGCTTGCGCCGCCACCTCGGCGCATGTTGTGGATGTGCGCTACCGAAACTTCTTTGCGTCCGAGCGGCGCGATATTTTTGCGGGGTTTCGTTCGGTCAAGCTTTGAGGTTTCAGGCGTTGGACATCTGTCCCTTGCGCAGCAGTTCGTCAATCAGCAGATGGGTTTTCAGCGCATCATCGGCGGTGACCCGAGGTGCTCGGTTTTGTTCGATCGCGTCGATGAAATCGGTCAACAACTCGCGGTGCGGTTCGTGTGAAAAATCCATGATGTTGGCGCCGCTGCCGGTGCCCCCCTCGCTGCGCACGGTCAAGGGTTCACCCTGCAAAAAGTTCACCTGCAGATCGGCGCCGCTAAGCCTTGCGCTGCCCAAAGTGCCAATCACCTCGATTGTTTCCGGGAAGCCCGGATACATGGCGGTGGTGGCCATCAGGTCACCGGGTGCACCATTGCCCAAAACCAACAGTGCGCTGACGTGGTCTTCGGTTTCCATCTGGTGCAAACGGGTTTGCCGCACCACCGAGGCCGTGACCGATTTCACCCCCACCAGCGCCTGAAACAGGTTCAGGGTGTGGATGGCCTGGGTCAGCAACACACCGCCGCCGTCGCGTGCCAACGTGCCCCGGCCCAGTTCGTTGTAATAAGCTTGAGAACGCCACCAGGGCACACGCACCGATGCGGCCTGGATTTCACCCAGGCGTCCTGTGTCCAGCACCGCCTGAAGGGCCACCGATGCGGGACGGAACCGGTGCTGCAGCACCACCCCTAAATGCAGTCCGCTTTGACGGGCCAGCGCGGCCAGTTGCTGTGACCTCTCAAGATTGAGTTCCAGCGGTTTTTCGAGCAAAACATGTTTGCCTGCGGCAAAGCAGCGTTGGCAGATATCCAAGTGGGTGGACGGTGGCGTGGCCACCATCACCGCCTGAACCTGTGGGTCTGCCAGGGCCTCGTCCAAGCTGCTGACCAAGCGCACCGTGCCGGTGTAGGGCCGGATGCGATCAGGGTGAGGTTGGCGCGTGACGGCATAGCGCAGGTCAATGCGCTCGCTCAGGTCTTGCAGGCTGCGCAGGTGGGGCTGGGTGGCTGCACCCAGGCCCACCAGGGCCATGCCCAGGCGTGCGCTCATCAACGACCCGAGCCGATTTTGACTTGGTTGATTTGCGCTTGGGCTTTGACCAGTGAAGGCACCATTTCCTGTCCATAACCCAAAGCGCAGGCCGTCACCAGACTTTGGTGCACGCTGGTGCCGACCAATGAGGGCGCTTTGACACTTTCGGTCAGGTGCACGTAGTAACGCAAGTCCTTGGATGCGTTGTTCAGCTCGAACTTCAGGCCGGTGTAATCACCCTCCAGTGTTTTGGCCATGGCCTGAAACAAACCTGAGTTGACCGCGCCGGCCGACACCACGCGCACCAGTTGGCCTAAATCGATCCCGGCCTTGGCACCTACCGCAAAGGCTTCGGCTGCAGCCGTGGTGATGGCCTGCCCGAGAAAGTTGTTCAGCAGCTTAATGACATGGGCTGAGCCCATCTCACCGACGTGGAAAATATTTTCGCAATAGGCCTTGAACACCGGCTCCAGACGGGCAAAGACTTCGGGCGATGCGCCGACCATGGTGTTGAGTTTGCCGGCCTCGGCCTCCACGGGGGTGCGCGCCAACGGGGCATCGACCAGGGTCATGCCCACGGCCTGGCAGCGTGCCGCCAGGCGGCGGGTTGAATCGGGCTCGCTGGTGGACGCGTCGATGACAATCAAGCCCGCTCGGGCTTGGCTCAATAAGCCGATGGGGCCTTCCAAAGCGGCCTCGACCTGCGGCGAGCCGGTCACGCAAATGATGACCGCATCACAGGCCGTCAGATCGGCATGGCGCTCTACCAGTTTGGCCCCTGCGGCCAACAAATCCTGCAAAGGCTCGAGCCGCGAATGTGCGGTCAGGGATACCTGAAAACCTTTGGCCAACAAATTTTTGGCTATGCCGTGGCCCATCAGGCCTGAGGCCCCTATAAAACCGATGTGTTTCATGAGTCTCTTTCGTATGATGAATCAAAAAATACCAACCCCAAGTTGATCCCGGCTGGCGCACTTAAGGGCCACCATGCTCTTGCGCGAGGTGGGGTTCAAGTTATCACTTCCGGTAGGGCCGGGACCAGCGCTCGAGGACACGTTGGAGACAGTTGGGCAGATGACCTATGGTTTACCCCAAGACTGTTGAAGTTGCTTTGGCCTAAAGTTAAAAAAGCAGCACATTGAAGTTGTTGTTCCGATCAATACAGGAGACAAAGAGATGAAAGTTTTGAAACCTTTGCTGGGCGTGGTGCTCTCTTCGATCATGGCCTTGAGCGCGCACGCGCAACAAGCGGCCATCACATTGCACGGTGCCTCACAGTTTGGCGACGACCATGCCTTCACCAAAACCATGGTCAAGTTCGAAGAACTGGTGAAAAAATACTATGGCAAACCTGTTAACTTTGTTCTGCACAAAAACAGCGAACTGGGTTTGGAAAAAGATTACTTTGCCTACATGAACCAAGGCAAGGCGGTGGACTTTGCGATTGTGTCGCCAGCCCACATGTCCACCTTCTCCAAAGCAGCGCCCTTCATTGATGCGCCGTTTTTGTTCAGTGACCTGAACCACTGGAACAAGGTGTTGGACCAAGACATCCTCAAGCCGATTGCAGACGAAGTGGAGCAAAAAGCCGAAGTCAAATTGATCGGTTATGCCGGCGGTGGTGTGCGCAACATCTTCTCGAACAAATCAGCCGGTAATTTGGCCGACTTGAAAAACCTCAAGGTGCGCGTGCAAGGTGCACCCATCTGGAGCCGCACCTTTGGTGCTGTGGGCATGACCCCCACGGTCATCGCATACAACGAGGTGTATAACGCCATTCAAAACGGCGTGATCAATGCGGGTGAAAACGAAGCCGCCGGTGTGGAAGCCATGAAGTTTTTTGAAGTGGCCCCCAACATCCTGATGACACGCCATGCCATCACCATTCGTCCCCTGTGCTTTTCAGTCAAGACGCTGAAAAAACTGCCCGCAGACCTGCAAGCAGCGATCGTGAAGGCCGGCAAGGAGGCGGGTGCTTTTGGTCGTCAGATCGAGTCGTCTGAAGACCAGGCCAAGCTTGACAAGTACGCCAAGGAAGGCAAGCTCAAGCAGGTGCCTTTCGCACAGCGCGCTGAAATGCAAAAGCTGGTGGACCCGGTCATGGCCGCTTACGCCAAAGAGGTGGGTGCTGACGCCATCTACGCCAAGATCAACTCAATGAAGTGAAGTGCATCCCCGGCGGCGGCCATGCGGCTGCTGCCTCGTGTTTGACCGTGCTCCCCAGAATTTGCCCATGAATAAATTGCTGCACTTGATCGACAGTTTTCTGTCGTTTCTATTGATTTTCGTGGTGTTGCTGTTGTTGGTGCCGGTGAGCCTGCAAATTTTTTCCAGATACACCGATCTTATTCCCAGGTACATGTGGACCGAGGAAATGAGCCGGTTTTTCTTTGTTTGGCTCATCATGTTGGGCGCCACCTTGGGCGTGCGAGAAAAAATGCACTTTGATGTGGATTTTTTGCCTAAATTGTCAGCCAAGGCCGATCGCATCTTGCTGTTCTTTTGTCAGTTTTTCATGCTTATTTTTTCCGGCGTGATTTTCTACTGGGGCATTGAGTTCACCAAATTTGGCTGGAACCAGACATCCGAGTTGGCCGATATGCCGATGTGGTGGATCTTCATTGCCTGGCCGATTTCCGGCTTCTTGTGGATCGTCTTTTTGTTGCATCACATGTTCAGCAAGTCTGTGGGCGATGAAAGCGTGAACCAGGAGTCAGTCGTTTGACCTCAGCATTGTTTTCGCCAGGAATAGCCGCCATTGTCCTCTTCGGAGGTTTCTTTTTTCTTTTGGCGATCAGGGTTCCGGTGGCCTTTGCATTGGGCCTGGCTTCTTTGCCCGTCCTGCTGCTGGAGCCTCGTCTGTCACCGATGGTCTTGTTCAATGAGACTTTCAAAACCTACAACTCCTTCATTTTGTTGGCGGTGCCGTTCTTCCTTTTGACGGCCAATTTGATGAACGGCGGAGGCATCACCGTGCGCATGATGCGATTGTCCAGGGCGCTGGTGGGCCATTTCCCAGGCGGCTTGGCACAGATCAATGTGCTGTTGTCGGTGTTTTTTGCAGGCATCTCGGGTTCGGCCAGCGCCGATGCGGCCGGGCAAGGCAAATTGTTCATTGAGGCACAGGTCAAGGAAGGCTATGACTTGTCGTTTTCGATCGCTGTCACAGCGGTTTCGTCTGTGCTGGCGGTGATCATTCCTCCGTCCATTCTCATGGTGGTTTGGGGGGGCGTGATCTCCACCTCGATTGGTGCGATGTATTTGGCGGGCATTGTGCCGGGTGTGCTACTGTGCTTGGCCCAAATGGCCACCGTGCACGCCTATTCGGTCAAGCGCAATTACCCGGTCTACCCGCGCGCCAACTTCACTGAAATTGTCAAATCAACGCTTGTCGCCATTCCAGCCTTGCTCACCCCGGTGATCATCGTGGGGGGTATTTTGATGGGCTGGTTCACGGCGACCGAGTCGGCAGCAGCGGCGGTGTTGTATGCCGCAGTGCTGTCCCTGCTGTTTTACCGCGAAATGGGTTTCAAGCAGTTCATGGCTGCCGTGTTGGACACGGGAAAATTGTCGGCCGTGGCATTGTTCTGTGTGGGCACAGCCTCGGTTTTTGGCTGGCTGTTGGCCTACTACCAAATTCCCAAAGCCTTGCTGACCAATGTCCAAGCTTGGGGCATGGACGTGATTGGCGTCGGCATTTTCATTGCGGCAGCCTTCCTGATTGTGGGTTGTTTTCTTGATGCGATTCCCGCCATCATCATCGTGGGCACCACCTTACAACCTTTGGCCCAATCGGTGGACATGCACCCTGTGCACTTTGCCATCATTGGCATTTTGTCTTTGGCCTTTGGCTTGGTCACGCCACCGTATGGCATGTGCCTCATGATTTGTTGTGCGGTGGCCAAGGTGCCGCTCAGGTATGCCTTGAAGGACACCATGATCATGGTGGTGCCCATGCTGGTGGTATTGTTTGCGGTTATCGTCTTTCCTGAAATTGCTTTGTTTCTACCTCGAATTTTTTCTCCCGAAATGATCAACTGACATAAGCCGATGCCATGACTTTGTTGACGCCGTTGAGTGATGTGTTGGGCGCCCGCATCGACGGGCTGGATGTGTCCGCACCCCTGGACGCCCATCAAAGTCAGTGGTTGGCGGACGCCTTGCATCGGCACGGCTTCATCGTGCTGAAAAACCAGTCGTTGACGCCAGCCGAGATGGTGACATTTGCCAAACAATGGGGCAGACCTTCGCCCCATGTCATTGACACTTTTCACCACCCGCAAGATGCCAACATCCTGATCCTTTCAAACGTGTTCAAGGACGGCAAGCCCACGGGGCTGGTGGATGCGGGCACGTATTTCCACACCGATTATTCTTATCTGGACGATGTGGCGCGCTGCACCATCTTGCATGCCCAAGACGTGCCGCCCGCGCCCAACGGCACCACCTTTGCCAACCAGGCCAAGGCCTATGCCGACTTGCCCTCGGGCATGAAAGAAAAAATCAAAGGCTTGGTGGTCAAGCACCACTATGGCAACCGCGACAACCTGGACAAACAATCCCGAAGCGTCGCGTCTGTGCTCAATGCCGAGCAAGCCCAAAGGGTCAATTGGGTGCGTCACCCGCTGGTCAGGCCACACCCTTTCACCGGGCAGCTTGCGCTGTACGCGGTGAGCGGCAGCTCTTTTGGGATTGAGGGCATGCCCGATGACGAGGCCCTGGACTTGTTGCGTGAACTGGCAGCACATGCCACGCAGGACAAATACTGCTACACCAACAATTACGAAAATGGCGATGTCATCGTCTGGGACAACGCTTTGCTGTTGCACAGCGCACCCTTGATCGACCTGACCCGGCCACGCACCTTATGGCGCGTGACCGTGCTCAACCCTCAAGGGCATTGAGCATCAGGGCATTGCATCAGGGCATGTACTGCCCGCCGTTGACCTCGATGATCTGGCCGGTCACGTAGCCCGACATCTGTTCTGAGGCCAGGTACACAAAAGCACCCGCACATTCTTCTGCTGTTCCCAATCGGTTCATGGGAATCGTGGCCCTGAATCCTTCGAGCATTTGCGGGGTTGAAAAACGTTCGTGAAATGGGGTGGTGATGACGCCTGGCGCCACGGCATTGACGCGGATGTTGTCCTTGACCAGTTCCTTGGCCAGCCCCCGTGTCATGGTGGACACAAATCCCTTGGAGCCTGCATACAGCGAGGCGCCTGCGCCGCCTCCGTGACGCGCAGCCACAGAGGTCACGTTAATCACCACACCGCCTTGGCCTTGCTGGCGCATGGCCGCTACCGCGGCGGCCGTGCACATCATGGCCGAGCGCACGTTCAGATACACCACGTTGTCAAACAGCTCATCGGTGATCTCTTCAATGGGGACCCGTTGCACCAAAGCGCCAGCGTTGTTGATCAGAATGTCGATGCGGCCAAAAGCCTTGACGGTTTCGTCCACGAGCCGTTGGCATTGTGCCGATTCGAGCACATCGCCTTTGAGCAAGATGGCCTGCGCGCCCGTGGCCTTGACGCGGCCCAGGACTTCTTCGGCAGGCCCTTGGCTGCTGTTGTAATGCACGGCCACGCGGGCGCCCAACTTGCCAAAGGCCACGGCGGCGGCTGCGCCGATGCCCGTGCTCGAGCCGGTGATCAGAACCACTTTGTCTTTCAGATCGTTCAACATGCAAGTCTCCTATTTATTGAATATGAACCCAGCATGAGCGCTGGTCTGGATTCATTATGGGCAGGCTTGTTCAGTGACCCAATCAAATGGGCGACAAGCTCAGGCTAGTGCCCAAAAAACCGCAAAACGCTCTTTTGGATCGGTCCAGACGCGGGTCGATTCAAAGCCTGCTGAAAGCAGCAGTGACTCAAAGTTTTTCACGGTCCATTTGCAGGCGTTTTCGGTGTGGATGGTTTCTCCCGCTGCAAACTGGCGTTGGCCACCGGGCCACTGCACCGTCAGCGCGTGGCGCGCCTGCAGGTGCATCTCCACGCGCGATTGCGCCGCATTGAAGCGTGACAGGTGCCGCCAGTCGCGCACGGCAAAGTTGCTGCCCACCAAGCGGTTGATGTGCAGCAACAAATTCAGGTCGAAGGCGGCGGTCACGCCCAACGCGTCGTCATAGGCCGCTTCCAGTTCGGCCGGGTCTTTGAGCAAGTCCACGCCAATCAGCAAACCGCTGCCCGGCGCTGTCCCGCAGGCGCTGTGCAAATTGCGCAGGAAATCCAGCGCCTGTTCGGGCGTGAAGTTGCCGATGCTCGAACCTGGGTAAAACAGCACACGCGGCTGCGCCGGGTCAAGCGCCAGTTCAGTTGGCAGGGGCAGGCCCCCCGAAAAGTCCACGCCCAGACCCGCCATGGGCAAGCCGGGGTGCTGGCGTTGCAGCACATCCAGGGCCTGGCGCACAAAGTCCACCGAAATGTCTACTGCCACATAGCGGCCTGCGCCCATGGGGCCGAGCAAACGCCCGGCTTTTTCGCAATTGCCTGCGCCCAGGTCGATCCAGCACGCGCCGAGTGGCAGTTCAGCAGCCATGCTGGCGCTGTGCAACTGCATCAAATTGGCCTCGGTGCGGGTCAGGTCGTACTCGGGCAGCTGGGTGATGGCCTCAAACAGACGCGAGCCCAAGGCGTCGTACAGGTATTTGGGCGAAGTGAATGCTTGTGGGGCGCTCAGGCCCTGCAAGAGTTCTTGCGCCACGGCGGCTGCGTTGTGCTGGTACAGCTGGATGAATTGGGGTGTGCTCATGTAAGGATGTTAAGCCAGTGTTCAAGCGGCAGGACGGTGCAGGTTTGGCCCCAGCAGCACGGGGTGCAAGGATTTCAGGGTGTAATCTCTTTTTGTTTTTTTAAAGTCACTATGTTCCACGCCCTCCTCACTAAATTCCTGTCCACTGCTTGCATGGGTTTGCTGGCCATGTCCGCCATGACCCACGCCAGTGCCCAAACCACGCTGCGCGTGACCACCATCCCCGAAGAAGCGGCCACTGAGCAGGTGCGCAAATTCACGCCCTTGGCCAGTTACCTGGAAAAACAGCTCGGCATGAAAGTGGTGTTCACGCCTGTGACCGATTACCCAGCTGCCGTGGAGTCGATGGTTAACAAAAAGGTTGATTTGGTCTGGTTTGGCGGCTTCACCTACGTTCAGGCCAAACTCCGCTCGGGTGACAAAGTCGTGCCCTTGGCGCAGCGCGAAGAAGACACCAAATTCCAGTCGGTGTTCATCGCCAAAACCGATTCAGGGATCAAGACGCTGAACGACATGAAGGGCAAGCAAATCTCTTTTGGTTCTGCCAGCAGCACTTCTGGACATGCGATGCCCAGGGGCGTGCTGGTGCAAGCGGGGATCAATCCTGAAAAAGACTTCAAACGCATCGCCTACAGCGGCGCGCACGATGCGACCATCGCCTCGGTAGTCAGTGGCAAGGTCGATGCCGCCGCGCTCGACATCACCGTTTGGAAAAAGTTCGTGACGGAAAACAAGGTCGATACAAAGTACGTGAACGTTTTCTTTACCACGCCAACCTACTTCAATTACAACTGGTCAGTGCATGCCGACATGCCGGCTGCGTTGCAAGAAAAGATCAAAGCGGCTTTGCTGGCCCTGAACCCGGCCAATCCCGAACACGCTGAAATTTTGCGTTTGAACCGCGCAACGCGCTACATTGAAACCAAGCCTGAGAACTACAAGGAATTAGAGGCTGCCGCACGAAATCTGGGCCTGCTTTGAAGCGACGGAGCACACAGGTTTGAACATCGACCTTCAAGCCCTAGAAGCCAGGCATCCGGCAGCGCTGCCGGGTGCACCGGCTGCCTTGCGTGCATTGAACTTGCAGCTGGCCGTTGGCGAGCAGGTGGCCATCATTGGCCCATCGGGTGCGGGCAAGACGACCTTGCTGCAGGTGCTGGCATGCGCACAGCCGCCCACTCAAGGCCAGCTGCAGTTGGGCGGTGTGAACCCCTGGACCTTGCCCGCACGGGCCTTGCGCCGTTTGCGCGGCCAGTTGTTTCTGGCCCCGCAGGTGCCGCCGCTGCCGCCGCGCCAACGCGTGGTGACGTCGGTGCTGGCGGGGCGTTTGCCCGCCATGGGTTTGTGGGCCAGTTTGCGCTCGCTGTTTTACCCCACCGACATTCCTTCAGCTTACGCAGCGCTGGTGCACTTTGACTTGGGCGATAAATTGTTTGAACGCGTCGACCGCTTGTCAGGCGGTGAACGCCAGCGCGTGGGCCTGTCTCGCGCTTTGCTGGCCCCGGCCAGCCTGTGGTTGATCGACGAGCCCTTGTCGGCGCTCGACCCGATGCGCGCCCGCATGGCCATGGCCGCTTTGGTGAACCTGGCGCGTGAAAGGCAGGTCACGCTGGTGGCCACGCTGCACCAGGTGGACATGGCGCTGGCGCACTTTCCCCGCATCATCGGTCTGCGCGACGGACAGCTGGTTTTTGATTTGCCTGCCGCACAAGTCAGCCCCGAGCGTCTGGCGCATTTGTACGATCAATACGAACACGAGTTGCGCAGCGAGGCGCTGCCCGTGGCGCTGCAAGCGGCCACACCCGAAGCGCCCGCGCCTGTGGTGATGCACTGCCGCTGACGCGGTCAGGTCCTACACGCCACTCGTCCTGCACATGTCTGTTGCTGCCCCCCATTCGTCTGCAGACCGTCCTTCCGGGTTGCCGCCTGTTCGACCGCACACGCAAGCAACCGCGCGCGACCCTGCTTTTGCCGGGCGTGTGTTTTGGCTGGGCTTGGCTCTGGTCCTTTTGTGGCCGCTGTGTGTGGCCACCGAATTTCGTTTGTGGGTGCTCTGGGAGCCCGAGAACCGCAAAGTCACCGCCAACTTTTTGCGCAGCTTTTGGCCGCTGGTGCACAACCCTGAGTTTTTGGAAATGGTGGTGCGCGAAACCTGGCGCACCGTGGCCATGGCGACTGCAGGTGTCACGTTGGCGCTGGTGCTGGCCGTGCCACTGAGCTTGCTGGCCACGCGGGTTTTGTCGTTGTCAGCCTTGTCCGGCCGCATGGACCGCTGGCCAGCCGTGCTGCGCTGGTGTGTACGGGCCACTTTGATTGTTTTGCGAAGCATTCCTGAATTGATCTGGGCATTGGTGTTTGTGCGTGTGGTGGGCCTGGGGCCCACCGCGGGTGTGCTGGCCATCGCGCTGACCTACGGTGGCATGCTGGGCAAGGTGTACGCCGAAATTTTGGAAAGCGGCGAAAGCCACGCCACCCAAACCCTGATGCGCAACGGCAGTGGCCGTTTGCAGGCGTTTGTTTATGCGCTGCTGCCCAGCCACGCAGCGGAGCTCGCGTCGTACACCGTGTACCGCTGGGAATGCGCGATCCGCTCCTCGGTGGTCTTGGGCTTTGTGGGCGCGGGGGGGTTGGGCCAGCAGCTGGACAACTCGATGAAGATGTTCAACGGCGGCGAAGTGGCCACTTTGTTGCTGGTGTTCATTGCCTTGGTGGCCTTGGCCGATCGCGTGAGTGCTTGGCTGCGAAAGGCTTTGGCATGAAGCCCACCACGACACCGGACACCGTCTCTGTAGCCCAAGCCTTTTCCACCGAAGCGGCCAACCCGCCCTGGAAACTGCCACCACCCCTCTTTAACGCCCGCTGCCGCGCCTGCTGGTTCACTGCCGCCCTGCTGGTGTTGGTGGTGGCCAGCTTTGTGTCGCTGGAGCTCGATTGGGCAGCTTTTGCGTCCATGGAAGCTGCGCGCAGCATGGGCCGCTTTGTGGCGGAATTTTTTCCGCCCGATCTGTCGCCCGTGTTTGTGAACAAAGTGGTCTGGGCCGCTTGGGAAACCCTGGCCATGTCGGCGCTGGGCACGGTCATTGCGGCGGTGCTGGGCTTGGCGCTGGCCGTGCCCGCCAGCCGCATGTCTGCCCAAGATTCGGCTTGGTTGCGTAGCCCCACGCGCTGGTTGCTCAATGCCCTGCGCGCCATTCCTGAACTGGTTTGGGCCGCTTTGCTTTTGATCTCAGCGGGCTTGGGGCCCATGGCGGGCACGCTGGCGCTGGCGCTGCACACCAGCGGTGTGCTGGGTAGGCTATTCGCCGAGGCCATGGAGAACATCCCTACCGGCCCCGGCGACGCCCTGCGCACCCAAGGCGTGGGCTCGCTGCGCGTGTTCTTTTATGCCACCTTGCCCCAGGTCTTGCCGCAGCTCATGAGCTACACCCTGTACCGATGGGAAAACAACATCCGCGCTGCCGCTGTGCTGGGCGTGGTGGGAGCAGGTGGTTTGGGGCAGCTGCTGTCCTTTCACATGGGCCTGTTCCACATGAACAAGACGGCCACCATTTTGGCGGCCATGCTGCTCATGGTGGCCTGCGTGGATGCGCTGAGCTTTGCGGCGCGGCGCTGGCTGACGCGTTGAACTGGGCCTGGGCTGGGGCATGGTGCCCGAGCAACACCTGGCGCAAAGTTCTGCCTTGCACACTGACCCCACGCAAACCCTGCAAGCATGCGCACCTGTTTGACATGGGCCAGCAAGCTTTGCCCAGCCGGAGTGGCCCGCACCTGCTTGCCCCGCACCAGCAGGCGCTGGCCCAGGGTGTTTTCCAGCGCCTTGATGGGAGCGGCCTGCACGCGCGGTGTTTTTGCTTCGGCGTTTGCGTTGACCTCTTGGGTGGCGTTAAGCACCAAGGCCGTGGGACGCAAAAACCGCTTAAATGCCTGCCTGCTATAGATGTGGCCCTGTACTGGCAGCACTGGGCCCGCGAGGCCCCGTCAGCCCAGCGCCTGACCGAAGCCGTCAAATCCGCTGCGCGATTGCATTTGCGGCAGGTGAAAGACTATTGATCCAGCCCGAAGATGTTTGAATGGCCCATAGTTGTGTCGGCCATGCGTATTTTTTCTTTGTGGGAGCCCACCCCGTGGGCGATTGCATCCTCATCACCAAGGCAAGCCATCGCCCACAGAGGTGGGCTCCAACAAAAACCCCATCCCTTGAATGTTGTTAAAGACTTCACAGGGCCGGATCGATAGATTCTGGACGCATGACCACAAAATGCCCAGAAGCCGTAGGCCCCAGCGGCTGACCTACACAGCCCGGTGTGTGCCCGCTTTGCTGGCCCGCTTATCGAAGGTCAGCACAGCCTCGCACCCCAATGACTGCATTTGCGCGCCGATCAGGTGATCTGCGAAATTTCCACCCTGGTTTTGCCATGCTTTGGCAGCGGATAACAAGACCGGCATGGCCTCGAAGCGCAGTCCTGGAAAAGCCAGCAGGGCCGTCAAAGTCGCTTGGCATTGCACCAATGAATACCCGTAGAGCCCCTTCAAAACCCACATCACTTCGCACACCACAATGTGCCCGACCATGCATTCCCGGCCCAGATTCAGCTCGGCGTCCAGTGCAAGCTGAGCGCGCAGCGCTTGCTTGGGCTCGTCGTTGGTGATCAGGCGAACGAGGACGTTGGTGTCAACCGCCAGCATCTCAAGGCTTGCGGGTTTTGCGCGCAAGTAAAGGCTTGCTGCTGGCCTGCGCTTCGATGGCCTGGTTCATTTCTTCGACCGTGTGCGCTTGAAAAGGCGCTGGCAGCAAGCCGCGCAAGCTGGCAAAGGAGGCCTTGGAAGCTTTGCTCACCACAATTTGGCCATTGGCCTGCGGCACAAAGGCCACTTTGTCGCCGGGCTCGAGTTGAAGCATCTGCCGAACATCTTTGGGCAGCGTGATTTGCGCTTTGCTGGTCAAGGTGCTGAGCATGATTTTTCCTTACGATGCGGTAAGGAAGAATAGCCATCCAGCACCGATCGGTCAAGCCTGTGTGACCGATTCGCAGGGCCGGGGTTTGGTTTTCAGCCTCACTTCGCCATCGAGCAATGCCCCCCGCTGCTGGCCTGGCCCGAGCCTGCAGCGATCAGGGGTGGTTCATTGCGCAGGTCTACCGGGTCGGAGGCCTGAAAGTCCCAGGCTAGAAAAGCGGCCAGGGTCAGCCAGAAAACCGCTTGCAGTTTGTGCGTCGTGTTCATGTGGCCTCCATCAGAACTGGTAATGGCGGCGCACGCGCACGCCAATGAGCGTGCCCGCAAAGGCCAAAGGCACCCACAGCCAGCCGTGCAGGCTGCCGGTGGAAATGCCGCTGAGCATGGCGCCGATGTTGCAGCCAAAGGCCAGACGCGAGCTGTAGCCCATGATGAAACCGGCCACCAAGCCAATCATCCATTGCTGCGTGGTCAGGGGCTTGCTAGCGGCCGGGGACTTGGCCGAGGCCCACAGCGCACCGCCCAGAATACCGATGTTGGTGATGGTGGTCACGTCCATGAAAACGGTTTGGGTCAGGCGCTGTGCGTTGCCCGCTTGGCCCCAAAAGGCGTTGGTCGCAGGGTCAAACGCGCCCAGCGCCACCGACACCTTGGCGGCCCACAGGCCAAAGCCATAGACCACGCCCCAAGGCTGCCCGGCCAGCAACAAGTTCAATGTCGCCAACACGGCCAGCGCCACCGCTCCCCAGACCCAGCGTTTGTCGAACCAGCTTTGGCCCGCGCCGACCCACAGGCGCACGGCCACCAAAATGGCGGCCAGCAGGGCCAGTGTCAGGGCCAAAGCGCCGCCCATGCCCAGGCTGGCGGAGAAGCTGACCGGGGCCGTTTGGCCCAGTGACAACCAGCTGTCCAGGTGCACCGAACCGAGGAAGCTGCCCAAGGCGAAAAGCGGCAAGATGCCCATGTTCAGCGGCACGCCCAGGCCCGCCTTGTACAAGCTGCCCGAGCCGCAGCCGTCGGCAATCTGCATGGTCAGCCCGAACACAAAGGCGCCCACCAGCAGGCTCACGCTCGGTGGCCCGAGGGCGGCGTGCAGTTCAGAAAATTGCCCCAGCAGCGGCAACGCCGCCAAGCTGGCCAGTGCCAGCAGCAGCACCTGCCCGGTCACGCCTTGTGGGTTGCGCTGCTCTATGAGCTGTCGCCAGCCGGTGGTGAAACCAAATCGCGCACCGGCCAGTGCTGCCCCCATGCCCACGCCCACACCCATCAGCACGGCTTGGCGGATGGACACGGTCAGTGCCAAAAAGATGAAAAAGGCGGCCAGCAAGGCCGCCAAAGGAAGGCGTTTCATGACTTGAATTTATTTGAAAGTTTTTTCCGCCCAGAACTTGGCGTCGATCAGCAGCTGCTTGGGGCGGCTGGGCACGTTGGCCATGGGCAGCCCGTTGGGGTCTTTGGACCACTCAACCATGGAGCCCGCATAGAGCTTCACGTTTTTCTGGCCCAGCACTTCGGACATGGCAAACCAGTTGGTCGCCGCCCAGTGGCCGGTGTTGCAAAACGACACGGTCTCTTTGGCCGGATCGATGGGACTGGACGCTGCCACTTTTTGGGCCTGGTCGGTGCTCACAAAGGTGGAGGTGCCAGGGGCAAACCATTTGTCGTGCTCCACGTTCACTGCACCTTGCAAGGTGCCGGGCACGCTGGCGGCCACATGGCGGGTGTCGCCTTTGAAGAATTCAGCCGGGCGGGCGTCGATCAAGGTGGCATCGCCCGACTTCACGCGGGCTACCAGCTCTTCTTTGGTGGCCACCAAGCTCTTGTCGATTTGCGGCTGGAAGCTGCTGGCCGCGACTTTCACGGCCGCGTTGTTTTGTGGCAGGCCCGCCGTGCTCCAGCCCTTGACGCCGCCGTTGAGCACCGACAGATCTTGGAAGCCAAGTACTTTGAGGGTCCAGTAAACCCGAGCCGAGGCACCAAAGTCGGTGGCGTCCGCGCCGCTGGACACAATCACCGCGTGGGTGCTGGGCGTGAGGCCCAGGCTTTGCACCAGGGTGGTCAGCTTGGGCAGGCCGGGCAGTTCGCCAGGGTTGTTGGCCGGGCCGCGCCAGGTGCCATAGGGTGCATTCAGTGCGCCGGGGATGTGGTTGGTGGCATACGACTTGGGGTCGCGGATGTCGATCACGCGCACGTTGGCATCGGACAACTTGGCTTGCAGCTCGGCAGGAGTGAGAAGAGGTTGAGTCGCCAGGGCGCTGACGCTGAAGCTGGCGGCCGTTAAGGCCAGGATCAAAGCAGAGAGGTGTTTCATGGGGACGTTTCCAAAAGGAGAAGAGCAAAAGATGGCCAGATTGTGGGCAACCCCTTCAGACATGGGAACGATTTTTTAGTTGGTTATATATGCCTGTGTAGATATAAGACCATCCGGATGCACGGTTCAGTGCTGCGCAGCACGGGCATAGCTTTGCGCTGACCACAGCGCGGCCGTGCCGAGCAAACTGGCCAATAACAGCCACCACAGCGCCAGGGTGTAGCCGTGTTGTGGCGACCACAGCAGGCCCAAGGTCAAGGGGGCAGCGGCGCGGGCCAGCGCAATCGGAAGTCCCAGCAAGCCGTTGAGTTGCCCGACATGCTGGCGGCTGACGTACTGCGCCATGGCCGTGCCCTTGACGATGGTGTTCATGCCATTGCCCAGGCCATAAAGCAGCACAAACACCAGCGAGGCGAGAGGGCTGAGACCGCCAATCAGCAAAGTCAGCACGCCCGCCGGAATCAGCGTGGGAATCCAGCGGTTGGCGGCGTGCACGTCCCAGTAACGCTCAAACACAAACAGCACCAACCGCCCCAACACCTGGATCACCCCGATGGCCGCCGGGATGGCAATCACCCAGGCCGGGGACAAGCCCGACTCTTGCAGCAAGGCGATCATGTGCGCGGGCAACGCCGAGGTGACCGACATCATCAGCACCATGAACAGCGCCAACAGCCAAAACGGCGCGTGGCGCAGGTGTTCGCGCACCGAAGCCGGTTGCACTTTGTCGTGCGAAGTGGTCTCGAGCACTTTGAGTGGCGCGTCTTGGAGTAACCAGGCATGCAAGGGCGCACAAATCAAAAACTGCAGTGCCGCCAGTCCCCACAGGGCCTGGCGCCAACCCCACAGATCCATCCACCAAGCAAACAACGGAATGAACACCGTGCTGGCCAGCCCGCCCAAAAACGTGAGCGTGATGATGGCGCGCCGAAAATCCTGCGGAAAACGCCGAGTGACCACGGCAAAGGCGGGGGTGTAAAAAGTGGCCGCTGTGCCCAGGCCCAGCCAGATCCAGGCGGCATAAAACCCCGCCACCGTGGTGACGAAACTGTGGCCCACCAGGCCCACGCCAATCCACAAGGAGCCCAGCGTCATGACCCAGCGCTCGCGCCCCTCGTCGATCCAGCGCCCCACCCCATAGGCCATCAAACCTTCGGCCAGCAGCGCCAAACTGAAAGCCAGCGACGACTCGGCCCGGCTCATGCCCAGCTCGGCTTCCAGGGGCGTCATCAGCAGTGAGAAGGTATAGAAAACACTGCCCCATGTGATGAGCTGGGGCAACGACAGCCAGAAGCTGAAAGGGCCCAAATCTAAAGTTCTCAACGAAAGGCGAGGTGAATACCGCATGGGCTCATTATCGTGACACGGTCAAGCACCACGCTTCAACTTGCGTGCATCGGGTCAGAAAAGCTGTCGCATCGGTGCGGTTTGGCGGGCGCAATACGCTTTAGAGTAAGCGCAAAGTGGACAAGATATGGATGCTCAATTGCTCTCGGTTTTGCAGCGTTTACAAGCCGTCGATCTGGACGCACACCCGGCGTTGCACACCCACGCCCGTTGGCTGGTGCTCGACACCCTGGGTTGCATCACGGCGGGGTTGCGCGCGGGGCCCGTGGCCGAATTGGCGCAGCGCGCTGCGGCGGCCGATCCGGGCAACTTTCGCCTGACGCCCGATGGACCCGGCCTGTCTGTGGGCCATGCCGCGTTGGTGCTGGCCATGGCCGCATGCTGGGACGAGGCCTGTGAGGGCCATGCCGGTGCCCATGGCCGTCCGGGTGTGGCGGCCTTGGCGGCGCTGTGGCCCATAGCGTCGCGGTTGACCTATGGGCAGTTTCTGAAATCATGGGTGGTGGGCTACGAAATCGGTGCCCGCATGGGGGCCAGTTTGCGCATCAACCCGGGCATGCATGTGGACGGCAACTGGCCTGCCTTGGGCGCTGCCGCTGCGGTGGCCCATGCGCTGGGCCTGACGCCCGACCAAATCGTCCAGGCCGTGAACATGGCCGCTTGCCAGTTGCCCATGAGTTTGTATTGGCCTGTGCGATCAGGCGATACCGCACGCAACACCTATTTGGGCCATGCGGCGCAACTGGGGCAAAGTGCCGCGCTGGCGGTGGCCAGCGGCATCACTGCCCCTGCCGGTTCGGTGGCCGAATACGCAAGCGTTGGTCTGGGCAAACCGCCCGTGGCTTTTGACCATGCGCCGGACTTTCAATTGTTGAAGGCGTATTTCAAGCCCTATGCGGCGGTGCGACATGTGCATTACGGCGCTCTGGCAGCCCATGCGCTGCGGGACGTGATCGATCTGGACACAGTGGACAGCGTGGTGTTGCAGATCTATGAAGAAGCCACCATTTACTGTGGCAACCGGGCACCCCAAACGCCTTTGCAAGCTCAGTTCTCGCTGAGTTTTGGTCTGGCCGCCATGTTGCGCTGGGGCCGACTGGACCCCTGGATTTACCGCGAACCGCAGTTTCAAGACCCTGCGTTGCGTGCGCTGGAAGCCAAGGTGCAGGTGCAAGTGGACGCGCCCTGGACGCAGCAGGGCCTGCGCGGCGCACGGCTGTTGATCGCCTGCCAAGACGGCAGTCGGCACGAGCACGAAGTGACGGCCGTGCCCGGTGATGCACAAATGCCTTTCACCGAAGAGGCGTTGATGGACAAATTTTTGAGTTACTGCGAGGGCAGTTTGCCAGCCGCGCAAGCCGCTGACTGGGCCGCGCAATTGCTGCACGCCCCGTTGGAGGCCCACCCTTTTCCGTTTTGGAATTCACCCCAGGAGAAAACCCCATGTTGAAGAAAACCCTTGCCATGACCGCTGTGCTGGCTACAGCCTGGCTGGCTGGACCCTTGGCGGCGCAGACCACCGACTTTCCCAACAAGCCGGTGCGCATCGTGGTGCCTTTCCCGCCCGGTGGCGCGACCGACATCACGGCCCGTGTGGTGGCTGAAAAACTCAGCACCAAGTGGGGGCAGCCTGTGGTCATTGACAACAAGGCGGGTGCGGGCGGCAACGTGGGCTCGGACCTGGTGGCCAAATCGGCTCCAGACGGCTACAACATTGTGCTGGGCGTGACCGGATCGCATTCGATCAACATCTCCTTGTACAAGAAGATGCCTTACCACCCGCTGAACGATTTCGAGCCCTTGACGCAGGCCACCATCTACCCGAACGCGATTGTGGTCAACCCACAGGTGCCCGCCAACACCCTGCCCGAGCTGATCGCCTTGCTCAAGAAAGAACCTGGAAAATTTTCCTATGGCTCGGACGGCAATGGCACGGCCTCGCACCTGGGCATGGAAATCCTGAAAGCCAGGTCCAATGTGCAACTGACCCACATCCCATACAAGGGCAGCACCCCCATGATCACCGACTTGCTGGGCGGCACGTTGATGGTGGGCGTCACGGGTTTGCCGGCGGTGCAACAGCATTTGAAGGCGGGCAAGCTCAAGATGATCGCCATCACCACGCCCCAGCGTGCGCCCGGTGCGCCTGATTACAAAACGGTGGCCGAGCAAGGCTTTGCCAATTTCAATGCAGCGCCTTGGGCTGGTTTTTTTGCCCCCAAGGGCACGCCCAAATCGGTGGTGGACAAGCTGGCGCTGGACTTGGCAGACGCGCTCAAGCAAGCCGATGTGGCGCAGAAGATGAACGATTTGGGCAGCACCGTGGTGGGCAACAAGCCTGACGAGTTTCGCCAGTTTGTGACGCGCCAGATTGAGATGTGGGCCGAGGGTGTGAAGATCTCCGGCGCCACGGTGGACTGAGCCATGGTGGCTTTGGGCAACTTTGCGCCAAGTGGCGATTACGCCTTCCCCTACCGTGATTTGGTGGGGGCCCACGTGCTGGTGACGGGCGGGCGCGGCACGCTGGGGGCAGCGATCTGCCGGGGCTTTGCGTCTTTGGGTGCGCAAGTCTGGAGTGTGGACCAGTCACCCGCTGAAGGCGGTGAGCAGCACCCACAAATTACGCACCGCGTAGCCGATGTGCGCGACCGGGCTTCGCTGCAAGCGGTGCAGGCCGAGGTGGCGCTTACCGAAGGCCTGGATGTGCTGGTCAATGCGCATGGCTTGCAAATCCGCTCGGACTTTGCCGGTTGTGACGAAGAAACCTGGATGACGCTGACCGATGTGAACCTGAACGGTGTTTACCGCAGCTGCCAGGTTTTTGGCGAACCCATGCGCAGCCGGGGTGGCGCGATTGTGAACATTGGCAGTGTCAATGGGGTGGTGGTCTCGGGCAAGGGCACGCCTTACGGCATTCAAAAAGCGGCCGTCTCGCACATGACCAAGGTGATGGCCGTCGAGTGGGCGCCGCTGGTGCGGGTGAATGCGCTGGCGCCCACCGCCATTCCCTCGGGCATGACGAAGGATTTGTTTGCCAACCCGGATTACGTGCGCACCAAGACGCAAAGCATCCCGCTCAAGCGCACCGGCACCGAAGAAGACATCGTGCACGCGATCATGTTTTTGGCCTCATCGGCTTCGGGCCTGGTCACCGGGCACACCTTGATGATGGACGGCGGCTTGTCTTTGGTGTAATGGGCAAGCCATTACCGCGCAGGCAACACCAGTTGCCAGCCTTCAGGACAGTAGGCGGTGTAAGGGTAGAACTGTCTGGCCGAAGCGCAAAAATAACTGGCGTTGACCGGTGCAGGCGGGGGTGCTGCGTAGCTGATGGGCGGTGAAACGTAGCTAACGGAGGGCGCTGCAGGTTCGGGTTGGCTGGCTGCGGCATTGATGGCCGCACCGGCCAGGCCCAAAACCACCAAAGCCCCAAGCCACTCTGCGGCTCGGTGACTGCCATGTTTTCCATGGTTGCCGTAGTTGCCGTGGCTGTTGCCTGGGTGGCGGGGGCCGTGGCGTCCTTCGGCCAGGGCCAAGCTGCTCACGCTGGCGATCAAAACTCCCAAAATCAGTGGGCGCAAGACTTTGTTCATGGAAGGACCTTGTGGGTGTAGGTGCCTCTATAACGGCTGGTGCCGCTGTGCGTTGACTGCGCGGCGCAGCAGGACGCTGAAGTTGTAAGCGCTTGTAGAGGCACGTAAGGCTCACTGTTCTTTGAGCACCCGCCGGTACTGCACCGCCTCTGCCACATGGGCGGCGGCAATCGTGTCGCTGCCCGCCAGGTCGGCGATGGTGCGGGCGACTTTGAGGCTGCGGTGCACGCTGCGGCCGCTCCAGCCGAGTTTGACGGCGGCTTTTTGCAGCAAGGCAGTGGCGTTGTCTTCCAGGCGCGATTGATTGTCGATGGCCTGGCCTTGCAGGTCGGCGTTGGTGCAGCCTTGCCGTGCCAGGGCGAGTTCGCGGGCGGCCAGGCTGCGCGCCGCAATCGTAGCGGTGCTTTCTCCGGGTGGGGCGCTCAGCAAGTCGTGCGCAGGCAGGCTGGGCACTTCGATGTGCAAGTCGATGCGGTCCAGCAGCGGGCCGCTGAGCTTGCCCTGGTAGCGGCTGACCTGGTCGGGTGAGCAGCGGCAGGCGCGGGAGGCGCTGCCCAAATAGCCGCAAGGGCAGGGGTTCATGGCGGCGATCAACTGAAAGCGCGCCGGAAACTCGGCTCGCCGAGCGGCCCGCGCGATGGTGATGGTGCCCGTCTCCAGAGGTTCGCGCAGGGCCTCCAGCGCTGCACGCGGAAATTCGGGCAGCTCGTCCAGAAACAGCACACCGTGGTGCGCCAGTGAAATTTCACCTGGGCGCGGTGGCGAGCCGCCGCCCACCAAGGCCACCGCGCTGGCGGAGTGATGGGGCTGGCCCGTGGGGCGTTGTGCCCAGCGTGTCAGGTCAAAACGCCCTGCCAGGCCGGCGATGGCGGCCGATTCCAAGGCGTCTTCGATGGCCATGGGCGGCAGCAAACCCGCAAAGCGCTGCGCCAGCATGGACTTGCCTGAACCCGGCGGGCCGATCATGAGCAGCGAATGGCCTCCTGCAGCGGCGATTTCCAGCACCCGTTTGATGCCTGCTTGGCCTTTCACATCGGCCAGGTCGGCATAGCGTGGAGGGGCGCTGGGCGTGGTGGCGGCCATGCGCGACCAGCCGTCGCTGGGCTCGGGTGGCGGCTCATTGGATGGCGGCAAAAACTGTTGCACCACATCGAGCAGGTGGCGAGCCCTGAACACTTCAGCATCTGGCACCAGCGCCGCTTCTTCGGCGCTGCCCGGGGGCAAGACCAGCCGCGTGCGAACCTGCTGCCGGCGCAGCACCAAGCTCATGGCCAGTGCGCCGCGCACCGGACGCAGCTCACCCGACAGCGACAACTCCCCTGCAAATTCGTAGCCCGCCAGTTTGCTCGCGTCAATCTGTCCACTGGCCGCCAAGATGCCCAGCGCGATGGGCAAATCCAGACGCCCGGAGTCTTTGGGCAAGTCGGCCGGGGCCAGGTTGACGGTGATGCGTTGGTTGTGCGGAAAGTCCAGCCCGCTGTTTTGCAGGGCCGAGCGCACCCGTTCGCGGGCTTCTTTGACTTCGACATCCGCCAGGCCCACCAGCGTGAAGCTGGGCAGACCATTCGCCAGGTGCACCTCAACGGTGACGGCGGGCGCCTGCAAGCCAACCAAAGCGCGGCTGTGCACCAAACTGAGACTCATATCCCCTCCCTGCCCCATGCTGGTGCATGGTGTGTACTCGTGCAGCCAGACGTGATGCACGTAAGTTGTTTGAATGCTATTCAACCATGTACAGAGTTAAAAAGCACTGGTAAATGCCCTTGTAGAAGGCCATGAAATAGGGTTGGCACGCTCCCTGCATAGATGGACAACCCTTTTCACTTCATTGGAGTTCCTCATGAAAAAAATCTTCGTTCCTTCACTCATCGCCTTGGCTTTGGGTTCCGTGAGTGGTTTGGCACAAGCACAGGCGGCAGCGCCCGAAAGCAGTCTGTCTTTCAATGTGGGCGCCGTCAGCGACTACCGTTACCGTGGCATTTCCCAGTCGCGCCTCAAGCCTGCCATGCAAGGCGGCTTTGACTACGCGGACAAGAGCGGTTTTTATGTCGGAGCCTGGGCTTCCGGCATCAAGTGGATCAAGGACGTGGGTGGCGATGCTTCGGTTGAAGTCGATCTGTACGGTGGCTACAAGGGCGCTGTGGGCGATGTGGCCTACGACGTGGGTTTCTTGCGTTATGAGTACCCCAGCAATAAGCTGGCCGTGAGTGCCAATACGAGTGAAGTCTATGGCGCAGTCACCATGGGACCCGCCACTTTGAAGTACTCGCATGCGGTGTCCAACTTGTTCGGATTCACCGACAGCAAAAACAGCTATTACCTGGACCTGAGCGGCACCTTTGACATGGGCAACGGGTTCAGCCTGGTGCCGCATGTGGGTTACCAGTCCGTCAAAAACAATGGCGCTTTCTCGTACACCGATTACTCGCTCACCTTGGGCAAAGACCTGGGTAACGGTCTGTCAGCGACAGCCGCTTTGGTGGGCACCGATGCAGACAAAGCGGCGTACTACACACCCGCGGGTAAATTCACAGGCAAAACCGGCGTGGTTGTGGGCCTGAAATACGCCTTCTGATTGCCACTCAATTCAACAAGGAGCCATCATGAAACTGGTGACCGCCATCATTAAACCCTTCAAGCTGGATGAGGTGCGTGAAGCACTTTCGGGCATCGGCGTGCAGGGCATCACCGTGACCGAAGTCAAAGGCTTTGGTCGTCAAAAGGGCCACACCGAGCTGTACCGCGGCGCGGAATACGTGGTCGACTTTTTGCCCAAAGTGAAGATCGAAGCCGCTGTCTCGGACGAACTCGTCGAGCGCGTGATTGAAGCCATCGAATCCGGTGCCCGCACCGGCAAGATCGGCGACGGCAAGATCTTTGTGTACGACCTCGAACAGGTGATTCGCATTCGTACCGGTGAAACCGGCGGCGAAGCCCTTTGACGAATAAGAAAGAGAGTCGAAAATGAAAAATTTTCTCGTTACCTTGGCCTTGGGCCTGAGTCTGGGTTTGGGTGTGTTCGGCACGGCTTCTGTGGCCACTGCACAAACCGCTGCCCCTGCTGCCGTGACGGCACCGGCTGCTGAAGCCAAACCGGCCGATGCCGCTGCACCCGTTGCAGTACCCGCAGCAGCAGCCACGGCTGCTCCGGCCGCCGCCGAAGCAGCGCCCGTGTTGGTGCCCAACAAAGGCGACACCGCCTGGATGATGGTGTCCACCATCCTGGTGATCATGATGGTTATTCCTGGCTTGGCCTTGTTTTACGGTGGCTTGGTGCGCAGCAAAAACATGCTGTCGGTGCTGATGCAAGTGGTGGTCACCTTCTCGATGATCACCGTGTTGTGGTTCATCTACGGTTACAGCTTGGCGTTCACCGAGGGCAATGCCTTCATCGGTGGTTTTGACCGCCTGTTTATGAAAGGCATCTGGGACAACGCAGCAGGCACCTTTGCCAATGCCGCCACCTTCAGCAAGGGTGTGGTCATTCCCGAGATCTCGTTCGCTGCCTTCCAAGCCACGTTTGCTGGCATCACTTGCGCACTGATCGTGGGCGCCTTTGCAGAGCGCATCAAGTTCTCTGCCGTGTTGACCTTCATGGCGTTGTGGTTCACTTTCAGTTACCTGCCTATTGCACACATGGTCTGGTTCTGGATGGGCCCTGACGCCTACTCCGCCAAAGAAGTGGCCGATGAGATGACCAGCAAAGCCGGTTTGATCTGGCAGTGGGGTGCGCTGGACTTTGCAGGCGGCACCGTGGTGCACATCAATGCCGCTGTGGCTGGTTTGGTCGGTGCCTTCATGATTGGCAAACGCGTGGGATATGGCCGTGAAGCTATGGCCCCGCACAGCCTGACCTTGACCATGGTGGGTGCGTCCTTGCTGTGGGTGGGTTGGTTCGGCTTCAACGCTGGTTCGGCCCTGGAAGCCAACGGTTTTGCAGCGCTGGCCTTCATCAACACGCTGGTGGCCACAGCCGGTGCGGTGCTGGCCTGGTGTGTGGGTGAAGCCATGATGCGCGGCAAAGCCTCCATGCTGGGTGCCGCTTCGGGTGCTGTCGCCGGTTTGGTGGCCATCACGCCTGCTGCGGGTAACGTGGGCATCGGAGGCGGTCTGGTGATCGGCGTCGTGGCAGGTTTTGCTTGCCTGTGGGGTGTCAATGGCCTCAAGAAGATGCTGGGTGCTGACGATTCCCTGGATGTGTTCGGTGTGCACGGTGTGGGCGGTATCGTTGGCGCCTTGTTGACCGGTGTGTTCAACTCGCCTGCTTTGGGTGGCCCCAGCGCTGTGGGTGACTGGGTCACGGTGGCCATGATTGCCCCCGATGCTTACTCCATCGCTGCGCAAGTCTGGACACAGGCCAAGGCTGTGCTGTTGACCATCGTCTGGTCGGGCGTGGTCTCGGTGGTCGCCTTCAAGATTGTGGACCTGACCATTGGTCTGCGCGTCACTGAAGATGAAGAGCGAGAAGGTCTGGACATCTCCTCCCATGGAGAGTCGGCTTACCACGGCTAAAAGCCTTTTACGACAGGTTTCATTGCAAGCGGTGGCGCAAGCCACCCCCTCATCAGCCCGCAGTGCTTCGGCCCTGCGGGCTGTTTCTTTGGGGTAGGGTGTTGGCCAGTTTGTCCTGAACTTTGATCGGGGTACGTGCCTGCGGGCGCGCCGTTGGACGACAGGGCCTCGGGCACAATGGTTTTCATGCACACAGCCACCTTGTTGACCCCTTCCTGGACCGTCCTGACCATCGAACCCGATGGTTTGGGCGAATCGCCGTTTTGGCACCCGCAAGAGCAGCGCTTGTATTGGGTGGACATTCCCGGGCGGCGCATCGCACGTGTGGCGGTGCAGGGCCTGCAGGCCCAAGGGCCGGTTGAGTATTGGCCCTTGGCACAAGAGCCGGGCTGCATCGCGCCTGTGCAAGGTGGTGGCCTGATCATGGCCCTGCGCGATGGCATTTATGTGGCACGTGACTGGCAGGGCTATTTGCAGTCCTTGGCCCCAGCGCCTTACGACACCGCGCGCTTGCGTTTCAACGACGGCAAGTGTGATGCGCAAGGCCGATTTTGGGCAGGCAGCCTGTACGAGCCCAAGGACCAGGCACTGGGTGCGCTTTACATGCTGGACGGCCAAGGGCTGCACGCCATGATGGGCGGCGAGAAGGACGGTGCGAACCATGGCGTGGTGACGGCCAACGGCCTGGCTTGGTCACCCGACGGCCGCACCGCCTATTGGGCCGATACCGCCGCGCACCAGGTGCGGGCGTTTGATGTGGATTCGACCACCGGCCAACTGAGCGCTGGGCGCGTGTTCCACACCATGACGCCCAAGCCCGCTGGCTGGGTTTGGGGCAGCGAGATGCCCAATACGCCAGAGTATGGCGGCCGCCCCGACGGTGCCGCCGTGGACAGCGATGGTTGCTATTGGTCTGCCCAATACGAAGGCCAACGCCTGCTGCGCCTGTCGCCCAAAGGCGAGTTATTGGCCGAATTGGTTACGCCGGTGCATTGTCCGACCATGCTCTGCTTCGGCGGGGTGGACCTGAAAACCCTGTTCATCACCACCTCCCGCCAGGGCCGCAGCGCGCAAGAGCTGGCGCAGTACCCGGGGGCGGGGTGTGTGTTTGCGACGCAGGTGGAAGTGGCGGGGTTGCCGGTGAATGAGTTTGTTGCGGTTTGAAGCCCTAGGCGAAGACATGTTCCATTGAAATAGGGGGATCAAGCCAGCTGGATGTTTGATGTGCTAGCATCAAACATCAAAACATAGGGAAACACAATGCGTACTACTTTAGACATTGCAGACGATGTTCTTTTTGCTGCCAAAGAAATTGCGCAAAGAGAGAAAAAATCAATCGGGCAAGTCATGAGTGATTTGGCGAGAAAAGCATTTGCAGTGGGCAACTATCAGCCGCAAGCAGATCAAACCGTGCCCCATGTCTCAGAGCGTTTGGCCCAATATGGCATTCAGCCCTTGCCTTCAAGGGGCGTGGTCATCAGCAATGAGTTGATCGAACGCTTGCGCGACGCCGAGGGTGTTTGATGCGCGCGCTGTTTGACGTCAATGTGCTGATTGCCTTGCATGACCGTGATCATGTTCACCATGTTTGTGCCGCTCAATGGTTTGAAAAGAACATTCAACAGGGTTGGGCCACCTGTGCATTGACCCAAAATGGGTGCCTTCGCATCATGGGCCAACCCGGTTACAGCAGCCCGCAACCCATGCCCATGCTGGTCGGCATGTTGCAAAACTCAACGCGCACAGATCATCACGCATTTTGGTTCGATGAGATCAGCCTCTTGGATCCCCTGCAGTTTCAACATGGGCACATTCACAGCGCGAGGCAATTGACGGATCTGTATCTCTTGGCCTTGGCCGTCAAGAACCAAGGAAGACTGGTGACGCTGGATCAACGAATTCCGATCAGTGCTGTTCGCGGCGCCACCACGGAGCACCTGGTCGTGCTTTGATACGCGCAAATTCCCACAACCTGATCGTTCAAAAAATTCACACCGTCACTTAAGGCCGGGCGTTACCATCTTCGCTCATGGAAGCTCAACTCAATTCACTCATCGACGCAGTGCGCCATGCCGCTGCGGATGGCCGCACTTTGCGTTTGCGCGGAGGCGGCACTAAAGACTTTTGGGGCCAAAGCCTCACGGGCGAGGTGCTGGACACCCGGGGCTACCAGGGCATCGTGAGTTACGAGCCCAGTGAGTTGGTGGTCACGGCACGGTGCGGCACGCCATTGGCGGAGCTGGAAGCCGTGTTGGATGAGAAAGGCCAATACCTTGCGTTTGAGCCGCCGCATTTTGGTGTAGGTGCCACCGTTGGCGGTATGGTCGCTGCCGGTCTAAGCGGTCCGGCCCGCGCCACTGCGGGCGCTGTACGCGACTACGTGTTGGGTGCGCGTTTCATAAATGGCCTGGGCGAGCACCTGACCTTTGGTGGCCAGGTCATGAAAAACGTGGCCGGTTACGACGTGAGCCGCCTCATGGCCGGCAGCTGGGGCACGCTGGGCCTGATCACCGAAGTCAGCCTCAAGGTCTTGCCCGTGGCCCCCGCCGAAGCAACCCTGATGATCGCGGGTTTGGCACAAGGCCCGGCGCTGGATTTGTTGCACCGCTGGGGCGGCCAGCCCCTGCCCCTGAACGCCAGCACCTGGGTGCGCGACACCACCGCCCAACCCGAGGCCGATTATTTGTTTGTACGTTTGCGCGGCGCGGTGGCGGCGGTGCAATCTGCCATTGCCAAGATGAGCGCCGATGCGACGGCGCTGGGCGCGCAAGTGCAGCAGATGGCCCATGCCGAAGCCGCGCAAGACTGGCGTGCCAGCGGTGAGCAAACACTGCAGTTTTTCGATTCACCTTCCCACGATGCCTGCCTGTGGCGCCTGTCGGTGCCGCAAACCGCACCGGTTCTGGATTTGCCCTACGCCACCTACATCGAATGGCAAGGTGCGCAGCGTTGGCTATGGGCGCCGGCCACGGCGGCCGTACCATTGCGCGAGTTGGCGCAATCGGTGGGCGGCCATGCCACGCTGTTCCGTGCCAGCGCCACGCATCCCGAGCTGGACAAAATTTCCGGCGTGAACACCCCGCTGGACTTTGTGCAAAACCGCATTCAACAGCAGTTACAAAAACAGTTCGACCTGAAAGGCGTCTTCGCCACCGGTCGCATGCACCCCCTCTGAGGCGAATCGTCATGCAAACCCAACTCGCCCCCGAATACCAAAACACCCCCGATGGCCTGGCGGCCGAAGCCATTTTGCGCAAGTGCGTGCACTGCGGCTTTTGCACCGCCACTTGCCCCACCTACCAACTGTTGGGCGACGAACTCGACGGCCCGCGTGGCCGCATCTATTTGATTAAGCAGGTGCTCGAAGGCGAAACGCCCACCCGCAAAACCCAGATGCACCTGGACCGGTGCCTCACCTGCCGCAACTGCGAAAGCACTTGCCCGAGCGGCGTGCAGTACGGCCATTTGGTCGACATCGGCCGCAAGCTGGTGGACGCCAAAGTCGAGCGCCCTATGGGCGAAAAGATGCTGCGCTGGGCGCTCAAAGAAGGCCTGCCATCCCCACTGTTTGCGCCCGCCATGAAGATGGGCCAAATGGTGCGCGGACTGCTGCCCGACAGCCTGAAAACCAAAGTGCCTGTGCCGCAAGACGCCGGTACTTGGCCCACGCAAACGCACGCCCGCAAGGTGCTGATGCTGGCCGGTTGCGTTCAGCCGAGCATGAGCCCCAACATCAACACCGCCACCGCCCGTGTGCTCGATGCTGCAGGCATCCAAACCGTGACCGCACCCAAGGCCGGTTGCTGCGGCGCGCTCAAGTTCCACCTGAACGACCACGATGGCGGCAAAGACCACATGCGCGCCAACATCGACGCCTGGTGGCCGCTGGTGGAGAGCGGCGACGTCGAAGCCATCGTGATGAACGCCTCGGGCTGCGGAGTCATGGTCAAAGACTACGGCCATGTACTCAAAGACGACCCGCAGTACGCCGACAAAGCCGCCCGCATCGGCGCGTTGACGAAAGACTTGAGCGAGCTGCTACCCGAACTGGTGCCTATGCTCAAGGACAAGCTGAAACCTGAGGCTCTGCAAGCCGCAGGCCTGCAGGCCTACCACCCGCCCTGCACACTACAACACGGCCAGCAACTCAAAGGCGGTGTGGAAAAGCACCTGACCGACCTGGGCTTCCAGATCAAGGTCACGGCCAATGAGTCTCACCTTTGCTGCGGCTCGGCGGGCACCTACAGCGTGCTCAACCCGGATTTGTCCAAGCAACTGCGCGACCGCAAACTGGGCCACTTGAATGCGCTGGAGCCCCAAGGCGTGCTCAGCGCCAACATCGGCTGTATCACCCACCTGCAAAGCGGCAGCGGCCTGCCAGTGCGGCATTGGGTGGAGTTGCTGGATGAGGCCATCCAGTCATAGATGGCGGCCCAGGCTGAACTCATGCAGGAAGTCCCCACATGTTGTTTGTTGTTCTTTTCACCGACAAGCCAGACCATGGGCACCTGCGGGTCGCCCACTTGCAGGCGCACTTAGATTGGCTTGAGCGGCACAGCGATGTGATTCCTGTGGGTGGATCGTTGCGACATGAACCTTCAGAAACGCCCAAAGGCGGTTTATGGATCGCGCAAGCTGACTCTAAGCAACAGCTCGAAGCCCTGCTTCAGATGGATCCTTTTTATCTGGCGGGACTGCGACAAAGTTACGAGATTCTGCATTGGTCCAAAGCCAATAGCGAAAGGCAAGCGCTGATTTGATGCCGGGTTGCTTGTCATTCACTTTTGCGTTTTCGTCTTGCGCAGTTGCTACTGATCATTCACCAGGTGGATGCCTGTGGACCGCTTGAACAGGCGCGTGAAATATCAAAGTGATGAGCCCAATGGAGGACAGCCTTGCTGCTTGAACACCCGTTCGGTCGATGCGGGGCTGTTCAATAACTTGCCCGCAGGCCTGATCGGGCGGCGCACCAAGTCACCGCCGCAATTGGGGCAGATGCCCTTTAAGCGCGTGTCCGTGCAATCGGCGCAAAAGGTGCATTCAAACGAGCAGATGCGGGCATCCACTGCAGCAGGCGGCAGGTCGCGGTTGCAGCATTCGCAATTAGGGCGCAGTTGGAGCATGTATTTCCCTGGTTGACGTTTCAAAGGCTGGACTGGCCAGTATCCATGGAGAAGATGCACGCCAAGAGATAAGCCAAGATGTGCTCATTGCCCATAGTGATTCATTTTCCCTTGAAGTTTGAACGTCTTTTATTGGTATTTCAAGGATCAATTGATGGGGAACCTTACTGATGTGAGATCTCCTAAGTCCTTTCCCCCATCCGGCAAGGCCCGCGCCCGACCACGCCAAAATGCCAACAGAGTTAGTATTTGGCTCTGTAAGGCAGACCGCGCTTGCTAAGCGCACACAAAGGACAAGACGATGGCGATACCTTGGTTGATGGCCCTCAAAGTGATTCCCTGGGGTGATGTGATCGAACACGCACCCACGGTGCTCAAAGCCGCACGCAAGTTGCTGGACCGTCAGCCTTCGCAGCCCAACGGCCAAGGAGGTACCCCGGCTGCGATCACCCCGCTCAGTGCGGTGCCAAGCTTGGGTGAAATCAAAAACGCCTTGATCGCCGCACAAGGCCAAATCGACAGCCAAGCCCAGACCCAGCGCGAACTGACCGAAACCCTGGCCGAGTTGGCCGAGCAAAACGCGCGCTTGGTCAGCGCTGTGGAAGTGCTGCGCCTGCGCACTCGGGTCTTGGTTTGGGGCGGTGCAGCAGTGTTGCTGTGGTTGACGGTGCTGAATTGGTAGTTTTGATCAGGCGGCCCTGAATGGACCTGATGCCTGTGGCACAGAGCCCAAGGGCAAGTTTGTAGGGCCCCTACGCCGATGGGTGGCGAAGTGGATAGATATCAAAACAACATCCATTTACCATTCAATTACCACCAAAAACCGCCAAGTTACCGTCAACCCGCCAGCGCCGCCTCAATGTCCTTGGCGATCTTCTCTGGCGAGTCCTGCGGCGCGTAGCGCTTGATCACGCGACCGTCGCGCCCCACCAAAAACTTGGTGAAGTTCCACTTGATGCCCTTGCTGCCCAGAATGCCGGGGGCTTCGGCCGTGAGCCATTGGTACAGTGGGTGGGCATCAGAGCCGTTGACCTTGATCTTGCTCATCATCTGGAAGCTCACGCCGTAGTTCTTTTGGCAGAAGTTGGCGATTTGTGCGTCGTCGCCCGGGTCCTGGCTGGCGAATTGGTTGCACGGAAATCCCAGTATGGCCAGGCCTTGATCGCCGTAGGTTTTGTGCAGCTTTTCCAGCCCTGTGAACTGCGGCGTGAACCCGCAAGCGCTGGCGGTGTTGATGATCAACATCACCTGGCCTTTGTAGCGCGAAAGGGGCACGGTTTGGTTGTCGATGCTTTGGGCTTCAAAGTCATAAAGGCTCATGGATGGGCTCCGTTGGTGTGTTTCAGTCTTTTTGTGAAGTGTCCATCACCGACAGCAGTGCCGCCAGCAAAATCAGCGAACCACCCCATAGCGTGCGGCTTTCCCATTGTGCAGCACCCAACAAAACAGAGGACACGCTGGCAAACAGAACTTCGGAAAGCATGACCAGCGCCGTGGTGTGGGCGGCCAGGAGCGCTGCGCCGTATTGCAGTGCCAGGTTGCCAAACAAAAACGAGATGCCCAGAAGCGCCACCATGGGCAGCCAGCTCCAGGCGGGGGGCGCACCGATGGCCACCACCCCTGTGGCCAAGCCCGCGATGGCCGCCAGCGTGGCCATGACTGCGCCGCCACCAAACATGGCCAGGGTGCGCGATGAGCTGGGGGTGTCCTTGAGCTTGAGAAGAAGAGCGTTGGTGATGGCAAAGGTCAGGCCACCGATCAGGGCCAGCACGTCGGCCAAACTTTCGGGCACGGGCCAGGGGGTCTCGGGGGTTTTGAGCACAATGAACAAACCTGCCAGCGCCAGCAACAAGCGCAGCAATGCCATGGGGGTGGGCTTGTCACCCAGCAGCCACCAGGCCACCAGCACCGACCAGGCGGGCATCAAATAAAACAGCAGCACTACGCGAACCACGTCGCCCACCGTGACGGCCCAGTTGAAGCCCACATTGGTCAGGCCCGAGGTCAGCAGCATGAGCCACAGCCCGGGGTGGCCGCGCCAGCTCAGCAGTTGCCCGCTGCGCCACAACCACAAGGCGATGGACACAAAGACGAAGGCGTAGACGATCGCTGTGGCCCACAGTGGGTGCAGACCCTGGGCCTCGAGTTGTTTGAAGGGCCACCAGCATACGCCCCAGACAAAAGCGTTGAACAGGAGCCCGGCGACCGCCAGGCTTTTGGGGGAGGTGAAGCCCATGCGTGGGCAGCTTAAGAGACGTCGCCAGAGGCTTTGGAGGCCAGCGTGGCCTGGCGCTTGCGCCACCAACGCCAACCCAACCAGACGATGCCGATACCCAACAGGGCAAAAATGCCATGCTGGAATTGGCGCAACACGCCAAACATCCAGTCCCAGTTTTGCGCGCCAAAGTAACCCAGGTACACCCAGATCGGCACGCTGATCAGGGCGGCAAAGCCGTCCATCAAAAACCAGGTGCCGAAACTCACCCGTTGGCTCATGCCCGCAGAAAAGAACACTGGGGTACGCAGACCAGGGAGAAAACGGGCCACGAACATGACCCATTTGCCGTATTTGTAAAAGGCATCTTGTGCGCTGGCGAAGCGCTCGGGTGTCAGGATTTTGCGAAAACCGGGCAATTTGGAAATGCGCTCACCATACAGGCGCCCCAGCGTGAACATCAGGCCATCACCAATCATGACCCCTGCCATGCCCACGGCAAACATGGTGTGCACATCTGCGTGGCCCAGACCCGCGATGACACCGCCCGTGACCAGGGTCACATCTTCTGGAACGGGGACACCAAAGCCGCAGATCAACAGCATCACGAACACGGCCAAATAGCCGTATTCGGTGAAGATGGGCATCAAGAACTCAAAAACTTCCATGGATGACAAGATTCAGCCAGTGCCTGAACAGCTCAGGCAAATTGCGCGGGGTTAAAAGGCTACGGATCAGTGTAAATCATTTACAAGCCCCTTTTGGCTTGGGGAAAGGGGTGCAACAGGCACTGCCCGTCTTGCCCTTGTCATGGAAGGTTCATGACCGTTTCATGGCGGTTGATTAAGTTCAAAAATCCTTAACTTCTGCTGAGACCACCATGAAATTCCCATTGCCTTACCGTTTGAGCGCCATTGCTGCGGCCTGGATGGTGGTTTGCGCCACAGGGGCCTTGCAAGTCCAAGCGCAAAACGCTTTCCCCGCCACCTTGGCAGGCCACGCCGTGCTGCCAGCCATGACCTTGATCCCCGCGCCCAAAGACGCCCCGTTTGATTTGCAGGTCAGCGGCAAATTCACCACTGGTCAGCGCGTCGAGAAAATCGGCAGTGTCGAAGGCCAGTCGGCGGGTCGCCCCACCGGCGTGTTTTTGCCCTTCAAGGGTCAGCCTGTTCAGGGCCATTCGGGCATCAAGCGCATGGCCGACGGCAGCTTCTGGATATTGACCGACAACGGCGCGGGTTCCAAAGCCAATTCGCCCGATTTCATGCTGCACCTGAACCATTACAAAGTGGATTTCAAAACGGGCGAATTCAAACGATTGAACACAGTGTTTTTGCACGACCCAGACAAAAAAGTGCCGTTTCGCATCGTCCACGAAGGCACCAAGCAGCGTTACCTGACTGGCTCGGACTTTGACACCGAGAGCTTTCAGTTCGCGGGTGGCGCCATCTGGATTGGCGACGAATTTGGTCCTTTCCTGGTCAAGGCCGACATGAAGGGCAAAGTGCAAGCGGTGTTCGAGACACAAGTCGAAGGCAAAGTCGTGCGTTCGCCCGACCACCCTGCCGTCACCACGCCCGGCTCGCCAGACCAGTTGGTGCGTTTCCAGTCACGCCGCTCCAGGGGCTATGAAGGCATGGCCGCCTCCAAAGATGGCAGTAAGCTCTATGCCTTGCTGGAAGGCGCTTTGTGGGACGAAGCCACCAAAGCCCCAGAGATGATGGACGGCAAGCAGTACTTGCGCGTGCTGGAGTTTGATGTCAAAGCCGAAAAATGGACCGGCCGCCATTGGAAGTATGTGATGGAAGCCAACCACCACGCCATTGGTGACTTCAACATGATCGACGAGACCACGGGCCTGATCATTGAGCGTGACAATGGCGAAGGTACACCCGACAAGGCGTGCCCCGAGGGCGTCAAGCGCGCCGATTGCTTCCACGACCTGCCAAAGTTCAAGCGCGTGTACAAGGTCGAGCTGACAGAAGCCAATGTGGGCGGCCCGCTGCGCAAGATCGGCTACATCGATTTGATGAACATGCAAGACCCCAACAAGCTGGCCCGCAAGCCGCTGGTCAATGGCGTTTTAAGCTTCCCATTTTTCACCATTGAAAACGTGGACGTTGTTGACGCCACGCACATTGTGGTGGGCAACGACAACAACCTGCCGTTCTCCAGCAGCCGCGACCCCAACAAGGCCGACGACAACGAACTGGTGTTGCTGGAAGTGGGCGACTTTTTGAAGGCGCGCTGACCTGCAACAGCCCAGAGCTCGCTTGGGCGCTGGGCTTCCAAGGGCCGATGAAGCTGGCATACTCCATCGGCCTTTTTCATGCAATGACCATGCCCCGCCCCATTCAAGCCACCCTCCACACCGCTGCCTTGCGCCACAACCTGGCTTTGACGCGCCAAGCTGCGCCCGATGCTCAGGTGTGGGCGGTGGTCAAGGCCAATGCTTACGGGCACGGCATTGAGCGGGTGTTTGAAGGCTTGCGCGGTGCTGACGGTTTTGCCCTGCTGGACTTGGGCGAGGCCGAACGCGTGCGTGCTTTGGGCTGGCGTGGCCCGATCTTGCTGCTCGAAGGCGCATTTGAGGCACGAGACCTGGAGCTTTGCTCGCGCCTGCACCTGTGGCACACGGTGCATTGTGACGAGCAAATTGACATGCTGGCGTTGCACAAGACGCACGAGCCGCACCGTGTTTTCCTCAAGATGAACTCGGGCATGAACCGGCTGGGCTTTGCGCCACAGCGCTTTCGTTCGGCCTGGACACGGTTGAACGCCTTGCCGCAGGTCGACGAGATTTCGCTCATGACCCATTTCAGCGACGCCGACGGCCCCAAAGGCATTGACGAGCAGATGGCCCGGTTTGAAGAAGCTACACGCGACTTGCCCGGAGAGCGCACTGTCAGCAACAGCGCCGCCACCTTGCGCCACGCGCAGGATGCGGCCGTCAAAGCCGACTGGATTCGCCCCGGCATCGCGGTTTATGGCAGCTCGCCTGACTTTCCCGAGCAAAGCGCTGCCCATTGGGGCTTGCAGCCCGCCATGAGCTTGCATGCTCAAATCATCGCGGTGCAGCACTTGCAGCCGGGGGAGAGCGTGGGTTATGGCTCCAGCTTTGTGGCAGACCGCCCCATGCGAATGGGTGTGGTGGCCTGCGGGTATGCCGACGGTTACCCGCGCAGCTGCCCCACAGGCACGCCCGTGCTGGTGGACGGCGCTCGGGGCCGCACGGTGGGTCGGGTGAGCATGGACATGTTGACGGTGGACCTGAGTTCATTTCCCGATGCAGATGTGGGCAGCACCGTCACGCTTTGGGGGCAGTCGACCCAAGGTGCGGTGCTCAGCATTGATGAAGTGGCGCAAGCGGCAGGCACCGTGGGCTACGAGCTCATGTGCGCGCTGGCTGCGCGTGTGCCCGTGGTGGTGGTCTGAGACCTCGTTCAAAAGCTCAAGGGCCGCTGTCACCTGCGCGCAGGTCTTTAAGTCAAATGCCACTAGAGTGTCATGGCCTTGAGAAAGTTGTTTTCCGGGGCGATCTCAACTCAGGAGACATCGATTGCCCTCCATCGCTCAAAAAGACGCATTAGCCGCTTTATACCTGTGCATGGCCCGCATCAGGGCGTTTGAAAATGCCGCAGAAATCCTGAGCCAGGGAGGCGTCAGCGCCTACAACAAAACCGCCGACGGCAGCGCCAAAGTGCGCGGCCCCTTGCACCTGTCCACCGGGCAGGAAGGTGTGGCCGCCGGCGTGTGCGCCCACCTCACCCCCAGCGATTACCTGACCTCCACCCACCGTGGCCATGGCCACACCCTGGCCAAGGGAGCGGACCTGAGCCGTATGATGTGCGAGCTGTACGGCAAAGCCACAGGTTTTAACGGGGGCAAGGGCGGCTCCATGCACATTGCCGATTTTTCGGTCGGCATGCTGGGGGCCAATGGCGTGGTGGCGGCGGGCCTGCCCATTGCCGTGGGCGCTGCACACGCCCAGAAATTGCAGAAGCGCAGCGACATCACCGTGTGTTTTTTTGGTGACGGTGCCACCAACCGGGGACCGTTTTTAGAAGCGCTCAACTGGGCACAGGTGCACCAGCTGCCGGTGCTTTTTGTGTGTGAAGACAACCGCTGGAGTGCCACCACCGCCAGCGGCCCCATGATCGCTGGCCCCGGTGCTTCGGCGCGCAGCGAAAGCCTGGGCATTGCAGCGCACCTGGTCGATGGCAACGATGTGTGGGCTGTTCACGAAAAAGCCGCCGAGCTGGTGCAGACCATTCGCTCGGGTCATGGGCCGCGACTGTTGCATGCGCTCACTTACCGCGTCAAAGGCCATGTGTCGGTGGACCTGGCCGCTTACCGCGACCCCCGCGAAGTCGAAGAAGCCTTGAAAAACGACCCCATCCAGAACGCCCGCCGCGCTCTGCTGGCGCTCGGTAGCACCGATGCCGCGTGCGACCAGATGGACAAGCAAGCCCAGTCCGAAGTGCAGTCCGCCATGCAGGCAGCTGACCAGGCGCCCTGGCCCAATGTGACAGCAGCCTACACCGACATTCAGACCACAGGAGAAGGTCAATGGTTTTGAACACGATGAGCTACAGCCAGGCCGCCGTGCTGGCCGTGCAGCGCGAAATGGAAGTCGACGAGCGCGTGGTGGTCATGGGCGAAGACGTGGGGCGGGGCGGCATCTTTGGCCAGTACAAAGGCCTGCAACAGACCTTTGGCACGCACCGCATCATCGACACACCGATCAGCGAAGCGGCCATCATGGGCGGCGGCGTGGGCATGGCGCTGGCGGGCATGCGCCCGGTGGTGGAGATGCGCGTGGTCGACTTTGCCCTGTGCGGCATGGACGAAATCATCAACCAGGCCGCCAAAAACCGTTACATGTTTGGCGGCCAGGGCCGCGTGCCCTTGGTGGCCCGTATGCCCATTGGCATCTGGGATGCCTCGGCGGCGCAGCATTCGCAGTCACTAGAGGCCTGGTTTGCCCACATGCCTGGCTTGGTGGTCGTGTGTCCGGGCTCGGTGCAGGACAACTATTCCTTGCTGCGCGCGGCCATGCAGTGCGGCGACCCGGTGGTCTACATGGAACACAAGACCCTCTGGGGTCTCGAAGGGCCGGTAGACGAAAACGTGCAAGTGCCCTTGGGCAAAGCTGCTGTGCTTCGCCCAGGAGGCCACCTGACGATGGTCAGCTGGAGCCGCCAGGTGCAGGTGTGCCAAACGGCGTGTGATCAACTGGCAGCTCTGGGTATTGAGGTCGAGCTGATCGATTTGCGCACCCTGTGGCCCTGGGACAAGGAAACGGTGCTCAAATCTGCCACCAAAACAGGGCACCTGCTGGTGGTGCACGAAGCCATTCAGGCCGCAGGCTTTGGGGCCGAAATCGCCGCCACCGTGGCCGAAACCCTGGGCGTGCGTGTCAAGCGCTTGGGCGCACCGCGCATCCCAGTGGGATACGCCCCCGTGCTCGAAGCGGTGGCCCGCGTGTCGGCCGAGCAGATCGTTGCCGCAGCTCAGGACTGCCTGAAGCCCGTCACCCGGTGAGGGTGTTGCTCCTTGTTTGTGATCAGCCTGCACCTGCATTCAGCGGGCTTCTATGGGGTAATCCCTGTGCTCAAGAGGCGCTTTGGGGCCTGTTCGAGCGGCTTGTGGTCAAGAACCCCATGGTAAAGTGAATTTTAATTTGACTTGAGACCTATGACCCATTTGCACGAGCAGGCCCCCGCCGAAGTGGCTGCTGCTGATTCCGATGAAGAAACCGCCGTTCCTCTGAAAATAGAAGACTGGCTCACGGTGATCGTGATGGGGCTGCTCTCGCTCATCACCTTTGCCAATGTGCTGGTGCGCTATTTCACCGACCAGTCCTTTGCCTGGACGGAAGAGTTTTCGGTGTTCTTGATGATCGTGCTGGCGCTGGTGGCGGGTTCGGCCTCGGTGGCCCGCAACCGTCAAATCCGCATCGAATATTTTGCCGACAGCGGCTCAGAAAAACGCCAGCGGGCGCTGGCCCGCTTTGGTGCTTTGATGGTGTTTGTGCTGTTTACCCTGATCGCGGTGCTCAGCGTGCGCGTGGTCTGGGACGACTTCCGTTTCGGTGAAACCTCACCGGGCATTGGCGTGCCGCAGTGGTGGTACACCATCTGGCTGCCGGTCTTGTCGGTGGCCATTGCCGGGCGTGCTCTGGGCTTGTTCATCCGCCGGGGGCGTCAGCCATGATCCCGACTCTCCTGTTTGTGGCCTTTGTGGTCATGATGCTCATGGGCGTGCCGATTGGCGCGGCTTTGGGTTTGGCCGGTGCCGCTTGCATTGCCCTGGCCAACTCTGATGCGCAGTGGTTTGGCCTGCTGGCCGTGCCGCAAAACTTTTATGCTGGTCTGGGTAAGTACCCGCTGCTGGCCATTCCCATGTTTGTGCTGGTGGGCTCCATTTTTGACCGCTCAGGTGTGGCGTTGCGTTTGGTCAATTTTGCTGTGGCCATCGTGGGCCGTGGCCCCGGCATGCTGCCGTTGGTGGCGATTGTGGTGGCCATGTTTTTGGGCGGTATTTCGGGCTCAGGTCCTGCCAACGCAGCGGCGGTGGGTGCGGTCATGATCGCGGCCATGTCGCGGGCCGGTTACCCCGCTTCGTTTTCGGCCAGTGTGGTCGGCGCGGCAGCGGCCACGGACATTTTGATTCCGCCTTCGGTGGCCTTCATTGTGTATTCGGTGTTGGTGCCTGGCGCCTCGGTGCCCGCGCTCTTTGCGGCGGGCATGATTCCGGGTATTTTGGCGGGCTTGGCCTTGATCGTGCCCACGGTGTGGATGGCCCGCAAGCACAAGATGGGTGCGCTGGAGGCCAGTTTGCCGCGCCCTGAGTTGTGGAAAAGCTTTGTTGAAGCCATTTGGGGCTTGGCCGCGCCGGTCTTGATTTTGGGCGGCATGCGTGCTGGTTGGTTCACGCCAACCGAGGCGGCGGTGGTGGCGGTGTTCTATGGCCTGTTTGTGGGCATGGTGATTTACCGCACGATCAAGGTGCGCGATCTGTTTGTCATCTTGCGCGAGTCGGGCGAGCTGTCGGCTGTGATCTTGCTGGTGGTGTCACTGGCGGGTATTTTTGCCTTTTCGCTGTCCACGCTGGGGGTGATCGATCCGGTCACGAACGCCATCGTCAACTCGGGCCTGGGCGAATACGGTGTGCTGGCGCTGCTCATTCTCATGCTCATCACCGTCGGCATGTTCCTTGACGGCGTGTCGATCTTCTTGATCTTTGTGCCGCTCCTGTGGCCCATCGTGCAGTACTACAAATGGGACCCGGTCTGGTTTGGCGTGATCCTCACGCTCAAAGTGGCGCTGGGCCAGTTCACGCCGCCGCTGGCTGTGAACCTGATGGTGTCCTGCCGCATTGCCGGGGTGCGCATGGAAGAAACCGTGCGCTGGGTCGGCTGGATGCTGTTTTCCATGTTCTTGGTCATGCTGGCGGTGATTGCTTGGCCTGAACTGGCCCTGTGGCTGCCGCGTTATTTGGGTTATTGATGTTCATTTTTTCAACAAGGAGACAACCATGAAACTTCGTCGTCATTTGCTCAGCCTGCTGGCTGTAGCTGCTGGTTTGGGTGCTTTTACCGCCCCGGCCGTGGCCGCCGATTACAAGGCCGAGTACCGCATGTCCCTGGTGTTGGGCCCGCCCACACCTTGGGGCCAAGCCGGCAAGATGTGGGCCGACACGGTCAAAGAGCGCACCCAAGGTCGCATCAACATCAAGCTCTACCCCGGTGTTTCACTGATCCAGGGCGATCAGACCCGCGAATTCAGCGCACTGCGCCAGGGCGTGATCGACATGGCCGTGGGCTCGACCATCAACTGGTCACCTCAGGTCAAGGAACTGAACCTGTTCTCGCTGCCCTTCCTGATGCCCGACTACGCCGCCATCGACGCGTTGACGCAAGGCAGCGTGGGCCAGAAGATTTTCCAGACCCTAGACAAGTCGGGTGTGGTGCCCTTGGCTTGGGGTGAAAACGGTTTCCGTGAACTCACCAACTCCAAGCGCCCCATCAAGTCGCCGGCCGATCTGAAGGGCATGAAAATCCGTGTGGTGGGCTCGCCCATTTACTCGGACATGTTCAGCGCCATGGGGGCCAACCCCACTCAAATGAGCTGGGCCGATGCGCAGCCTGCGCTGTCCAGCGGCGCGGTGGATGGTCAGGAAAACCCGCTCTTTTTGTTCACCGTGCTGAAAATGCACACCGTGGGCCAGAAATTCGTGACCACCTGGGGCTATGTGGCCGACCCGCTGATCTTTGTGGTCAACAAGGACATCTGGGCATCGTGGACACCCGCTGACCAGGCCATTGTGCGTCAGGCCGCTGTGGACGCGGGCAAAGCTGAAATCGCCATTGCCCGCAAAGGCCTGGTAGAAGCCGACAAGCCCGTGCTCAAGGACATCGCCGCCATGGGCGTGACGGTGACATCGCTCTCCGCCGATGAGCGCGATGCCTTCGTCAAAATCACACGCCCGGTGTACGAGAAGTGGAAAAACACCGTGGGCCCTGCCCTGGTGAAAGAGGCCGAAGCCGCCGTCGCTGCGCGCAAGAAGTGATGTCAGTGCCTGGCCAGCACAACTTGTTGGCCAGGCGTTTTCTGTCTGGGTTCAGGCCATGACCCAGCCCAAAGGCGCTGCGCGGTGACCCTGTGGCCTTCTTGATGCGAGCGAGACACGGGATGCTGCCAGCTGGCACCACAATCCTTGCATGCCCGACCCGACTCACTTACACCGTCACGACCGACGTGCCCTGCTTGTGGCGCTTGTGCTGGTGGTCATCTGGGGAGGCAACTTTACCCTGCAAAAGTACCTGTTTGACCTGATCACACCGGGTGGATTTTTGTGGGCGCGTTACCTCATCATGCCCACGTGTGCGCTGTTGCTGATGCGTTGGCGTTTTGGCCATTGGCTGCCCCCTTTGCCCCGCAAGGACTGGATGCAGATGGCCTGGCTGGGCTTCCTTGGCCACTCTGTGCATGTGGGCTTGGTCACTTACGGCATCCACTGGTCCACGGCGTTTTCCAGTTCGGTGATCTTGGCGTGTGGACCGATTTTGACTTTGTTGATCCTGCGGTACCAGGGGCTTGAGCGCCTGACCGCAGCGCAAATGTCCGGTGTGGCCCTGGCTTTTGGCGGGGTGTTGATGTTCCTGTCCGACAAGTTGCTGGGCGGCAATTGGCGGGCAGGCGGGGGCGATTTGGTTTTGTTGGTCGCCGCCGCTTTCTTTTCTTATTACACCGTGGCCGTCAAACCCGTGATGGAAAAACATGGGCCGGTCTTGACCATGGGTTATGCCACCTTACTGGGCGGTTTGCCCGTGATGCTTTTGTCGGTGCCCGCCGGCATGGCCGCCAATTGGTCGGTGCTCGACTTTTGGGCTTGGGTGGGTTTATTTTGGTCCATATTGGTCTCAGCCTTCATTGGCTGGTTGGCTTGGGGCTGGATCAACACGGTGCGCGGCGTGGCCCGCACGGCCCCTTTGATGTATTTGATGCCCCCCATGGCGGGCTTGTTTGCTTGGGCTTTGTCGGGCGAGCATTACAGCTGGATCAAGATCGCCGGGGCCGGTGTGACCTTATTGGGCGTGGCGCTGGCGCAGTACGCGGGGCAGATCAAGTGGCGTTTGCGGTGAAAGCCTAGCGTAACCAGGTGTCGTAAGCGGTTTTGCAGATCAGGGCCAGCACCACCACAATGAACACCTGGCGCACAAAACCCGAGCCGTGTTTCATCGCCAGCCGGGTGCCGATCAGGCTGCCAATGATGTTGGACACCGCCATGGCCAAAGCCAAGTGCCACCACACATGCCCTTGAATGGCAAATAGCACCAGCGCTGAAAAATTGGTGGCCACATTGATCAGTTTGGCCGAGGCCGTAGCGTTCAAGAAGTCATAGCCCATCAAGCGGACATAGGCAAACACCAAAAAACTGCCCGTGCCGGGTCCGAAAAACCCGTCGTAGAAGCCGATCGTCAAGCCGATAGCGGCCCCAACCCAGGCCTGCTTTGCACCTGCATAGCGGGGCGCGTGGGTGCGTCCCATGTCTTTTTTGGCCAGGGTGTACATCAGCAGAGCGGCCATCATGACGGGCAAGGCTTTGCGAAACAGTGCGGGGTCGACCTGTGTGACCACCCATGCCCCGATCAAGGAGCCCAACAGACCCGCGCCGGCAGCGGGCAGCAAGGCGCGCCAGGGCATGACCACCTTGCGGCTGTACTGCAAGGTGGCAAAAGCCGTGCCCCAGATCGCGGCGCTTTTGTTGGTGCCAAACAAAGTGGCCGGAGCTGCCCCCGGAAAGGTGGCAAACAAGGCGGGGATCAGGATCAGGCCACCACCGCCCACGATCGCGTCCATCATCCCTGCCAGCAAGGAGGCCAGCGAAACAATCAGTAATTCCATGGGCGCGATTGTGGCAGTGTGCCCGTGTTGTGGATGTCACCGGCTGGAGGCCAGAGGGACAAAAAAAAGCGCCGCTTGCGCGACGCTTTGAAAAAACACACCTCGTTGGATGCTGTTCAATGTTGGAGTTCTTAGGCTTCAGTGTCTCCTCGGCCCTCGGGATGCAAGTACTGCTTTGCATCGAGTGGATGAAATGTAAGCCCGCAAGCCCTCCGTTTTGCTAAGGGATTTCCCCATTCAGGGGAAATCCCTGACCCAAACCGACCCCTTTCTGACAAATGTGCGTACTTTGGGGTTGCCCGAGGCGTTGGATGGGCCAGTGCGTTGCGTCCTCCAAGATTCAGCGAACCTATTTTTTCCGTGATCAGGTCCCGGGTCATGCTTGTGCGCCAATGCCTGTGGTTTGGGCAAGTGGCCCTGATCCATGACCCCAAAAACAAAAGCCACCTGTCGGTGGCTTTTGAAACGGTGTTTAAAACCGTTCGGAATCAGAAGTTGTAGCTCACACCCACGCCAAAACCGCGGATATCTGATTCAGGCTTGCGGAACTCGCCACGAATGGCCACTTGCTTGTTGACTTGGTAGCTGATACCGCCACCGTAAATCATGCCGTCGTCCAGTTTGAAACCGCGGTTGGAGAAACTGTTGGCTTGTGAAACGCGCATGTTGCCGTAGCCCAAACGGCCGAACACGCTGACTGTGTTGGACACGGGAAGGGAATACAGAGCCGAAACGCTCATTTGGCTGACGCTGAGTTTGTCTGTGCCGATATTTAAAGTGCCAATGCGGTTGCCGTTGACTTCAAAAGCCAAGCCATTGCCCAGACGGTAGCCAGCAAAAATACCACCGCCAGTGGTTGAAGTGTGGTCAGTGAAGCGGTTGTTGAACATCTCAACACCACCGTAGTAGCCAGCAGTTTGAGCTTGAGCGGAAATGGCCAAAAGTGCCAAAGAAGATGCAAGAATGAGTTTTTTCATGGGTTTTGAAAGTTAAGAGGGTTAAGAACCGTCAAAAATTTTACCAATTGAAAGAACTCAAAATTAATTTTGATAAATTTTATTTGTACATATTTGTAAATAATAGCGGCCTTTAAAACTATTTTTCAATTTGGCTAATGGTTTCAAAGCCATGCCTAAACGCATGAAGCAGGCCCCGGGGTCAAAGGCCCGGGGTGGCCAATTTTCATGCGTGCTTATTTGGCCGTCGGCATCACAAACTCGGCACCCTTGCCAATGCTCTCGGGCCAGCGCTGCATGATGGACTTTTGCTTGGTGTAAAAGCGCACACCTTCTTCGCCATAAGAGTGCATGTCGCCAAACAGCGAGCGCTTCCAGCCGCCAAAGCCGTGCCAGGCCATGGGCACCGGGATCGGCACGTTGATGCCGACCATGCCCACCTGAATGCGGCGCGCGAATTCTCGAGCCACGTTGCCGTCGCGGGTGAAGCAGCTCACGCCGTTGCCGAACTCGTGGTCGTTGATGATCTGCACCGCCGTTCCAAAGTCGGGCACGCGCACGCAGCTCAAGACCGGGCCAAAGATTTCTTCTTTGTAGATCTTCATGTCGGTGGTCACGTTGTCGAACAGCGTGCCGCCGAGCCAGAATCCTTGCTCGCAACCGGCACCGGCCTTCGCGCCGTCAAACTCGCGACCGTCGATCAGCAGCTTGGCGCCTTCGGCGACGCCTGCATCGATGTAGCCCTTGATGCGTTGACGTGCGGCGTCTGTCACGATGGGGCCCATCTCGGCAGCCAGGTTTTCACCGTTGAGCACTTGCAGCGCCTTGGTGCGCTCGATCAGCTTGGGCAAGATCTTGTCGGCCACATCGCCCACCAGTACCGCGACCGAGATCGCCATGCAGCGCTCGCCCGCCGAGCCGTAGCCTGCACCAATCAGCGCGTCCACGGTCTGGTCGATGTCGGCGTCGGGCATGACGACCAAATGGTTTTTCGCACCGCCCAAGGCCTGCACTCGTTTGCCGTGGTGGGCACCGGTTTCGTAGATGTAGTTGGCGATCGGGGTGGAGCCCACAAAGCTGATGGCTTTCACATCGGGGTGTTCGAGCAACGCGTCCACGGCTTCCTTGTCGCCTTGCACCACGTTGAACACGCCGTCAGGGAGACCGGCTTTTTTGAGCAGCGCGGCCATGAACAGCGACGCGCTGGGATCGGTTGGGCTGGGTTTGAGGATGAAGGTGTTGCCAGCCGCAATGGCGACCGGGAACATCCACATGGGCACCATGACGGGGAAGTTGAAGGGTGTGATGCCCGCCACCACGCCCAGCGGCTGGCGCAGCGTCCAGTTATCAATGCCTGTGGAGACTTGGTCAGTGAAGTCGCCCTTGAGCAGCTGCGGGATGCCGGTGGCAAATTCCACGATGTCGATGCCTCGGCTCACTTCGCCTTGCGCGTCGGTGAACACCTTGCCGTGCTCGGCGGTGATCATGTGGGCCAGCTCGTCTTTGTGGGTGTTCAGCAGTTCGAGGAACTTGAACATCACGCGGGCGCGGCGCAGGGGTGGCGTGTCGGCCCAAGCGGGAAACGCCGCTTGGGCAGCAGCCACAGCCTTGGCGACCTCAGCGCTGTTGGCCAGGGCCACACTGCCGGTCACGGCACCGGTGGCGGGGTTGGTGACCGGCTGGCTGCGGCTTGACGTGCCTGCGGCGGCTTGGCCGCCAATGTAATGACCGATGTTCGTGATGCTCATGGTTGTCTCCGTTTGGCTTGCGCCGATTGATCGTCGGTTTGTCTGTTGCAGGAGCCCACCCCGTGGGCGATTCTCCGATCATGTGGTGACCCTTTGATCGCCCACAGGGGTGGGCTCCTACAAGAATTCAGCGCCTTGTATGCAGCTCTTGCCAATAAAAAGCGCCGAAACAAAGCCCAGTGTAGGCACCCCCTTAACCCGCCACAAGACCGTAAACCTGAATTGATTGTTCAAAATAGTGAACAATGAATGTATGGAAGACCAAAAAATCAACACCCTCTGGACCCATCTGCACTGGCTCAGCGTGTTGGCCCAGCAGGGCAGTTACACGGCCGCCGCTGCCCGGCTGGGCGTGAGCAAGGCCGCGATGAGCCAGCGCATTGCCGAGCTGGAGCGAGCTGCCAAAGTCACGTTGGTGCAGCGCACCACCCGCAGCCTGCGCCTGACCGAGGCGGGCCAAAGGCTGGTGGATGAAACCCGAGCATCCTTTGAACAGATCGAGCAGAGCTTTGCCCAGGTTCGCGACTTGGCCGAGCAGCCCGGTGGCTTGTTGCGGGTGACGGCCCCAGTGGCGTTTGCAAGGCAGCAGCTGGTGCCGCTGTTTGCAGCTTTCTTGCAAGACTTTCCGGACGTGCGCATCGAGCTGGACCTGTCAGACCGCCTGAGCGCTTTGGCCACCGAAGGCTACGACCTGGCCATTCGCCACACCGCCCGCCCGCCCGACACCCATGTGGCTTGGGCGCTGTGCGCGACCGAATCGGTGCTGGTGGCTACTCCAACTTATTTAAACAAACATGGCGTACCGCAAGTTCCAGGCGACCTGCAAACCCACAACTGCTTGCACTACCCCCGCTCGCAAGACACCCCGGTCTGGACCTTTGAGGTCCTCGATGCAAAAGCGGTCGAACGGGTCACGGTGCCCGTGTCGGGCAATTTCGCTGCTAACAACAGCGAGGCCCTGCGCGAAGCCGCACTCTCGGGCGCAGGCATTGCTCTGTTGCCCGATTTCAGTGCCCAGGCCGAACTGCGCAAGGGGCACTTGGTACGGGTGCTGCCTGGCTGGAAACCCGTGGGGGCATTTGCCGAAACCATTTACGCCATCCGCCCGTATGCACCGCATGTTCCCCGGGCGGTGACGGCGCTGGTAGCGCATTTGAGGTCAAGTTTGGAGAGCGGTTTCGGCGTCTGACCCTCACAGTCAAGGCGCAGTTCAGCGACCGGCCAGCACTGGAAATAGCTTGTGCAGCCCATCTGCCATCACTTCCACAGCCAGCGCGGCCAGAATCAAACCCATCAGCCGGGTCATCACGTTGATGCCGGTTTTGCCTAAGATGCGGGCAATCGGGGTGGCCAGTGAAAAGCACAAGGCAGTGGCCAACGCAATGACCACGCCGTAGCCGACCAGGGTGCCGAGTTGTGCGAAGTTCTTGGCTTTTTCCGCATAGATCACCACTGTGGACATAGTGGCAGGACCTGTGAGCAGCGGAATGGTCAGTGGCACCACGGCGATGCTGGCACCCACAGCCGCTTTGGCTTCTGCGTCGTGCACTTCTTCGGCATTGGCGCGGGCTTCTGCGGGCTGAGCATTCAGCATCGACAAAGCCGATGTGAGCAGCAGCATGCCCCCGCCCACCTGAAAGCTGGCCAGCGAGATGCCGAAAAATTCCAGAATTTGCAGGCCCAGCAAGGCGCTGGCTGTGATCACCACGAAAGCAGAAAAAGACGACACCCAAATGGTTTTTTTTCGCTGGGCAGCGCTAAACCCTTGGGTGTAGTGGATGAAAAACGGAACGATCGCCAGAGGGTTGACGATGGCCAGCAGGGTGATGAGTGGTTTGAAGTCCATCGCCCGATTGTGCGCTGCCTCAGGCTGCCGGTGTGCGCCTTCTGAACATGCTCCAACCTTCCATGTGCAGCACCTTGTCGCCATGCTGGTTGAACATTTCCCACAGGTTGCGCGTCATGCCCACATCGGGGCGTTTGCTCATGGGTTTGGTCTCAAGCACCGTGCTTTGCAGACGCAGGGTGTCGTTCGGGTACACCGGTTTGAGCCATTTTAGGCCTTCAATGCCGGGTGAGCCCAGGCTGGAGGTCTCTTGCAGGAAGTTGGTCACCATCAGCCGCATGGCCATGGCGCAGGTGTGCCAGCCGCTGGCCGACAAGGCCCCAAAGACCGAGGCTTTGGCCGCTTCATCGTCCAGGTGAAAGGGTTGTGGGTCGAACTGGGTGGCAAAAGCGATGACTTCTTCTCGGGTTGGCGTGAGGCTGCCCAAGTCGCGCACCTCGCCCACCGCCATGTCTTCCCAAAAGTATTTGATTTCGGCCATCAACGGCCTCCCGAAATGTCCAGAAAGCTCATGGTGGTGTAGCTGGCCGCGTCCGACAGCAGCCAGACAATGCCCTCGGCCACTTCTTCGGCGCTGCCACCGCGCCCAGCGGGCACCAGATGCTGCAGGTCTTTTACCCGGTTGGGCAGGCCGCCAGAGGCGTGGATCTCGGTGTCGATCAGACCCGGGCGCACCGCGTTGACCCGGACGCCCTCAGCGGCCACCTCTTTGGCCAGGCCAAGGGTGAAGGCATCGATCGCGCCCTTGGCAGCGGCGTAGTCCACGTATTGGCCAGGCGCGCCCAAGCGAGAGGCGGCGCTGGACACATTGACGATGCTGCCGCCTTCTCCGCCGTGAAGGGTGCTCATGCGGCGCACAGCTTCGCGGGCGCAGATCAGGCTGCCGATCACGTTGATGTCGAACATCCGTTTCCAACGGGCCACGCTCATTTCGTCTACGCGGGCCTTGACGTCGACCACGCCGGCGTTGTTGACCAGCCCGGTCAGGCGGCCCAATTTGGCGTCGATGTGCTCGAACATGCGCAGCACCTGCGCTTCTTCGGCCACGTCGGCCTGCACCGACATGGCTTGCCCGCCCGATGCGCGTATTTGCCGAACCACTTCGTCGGCGGCCAGCGAGTTGGCGGTGTAGTTCACTGCCACCGACCAGCCATTTTTTGCCGCCAAAAGGGCGGTTGCCGCGCCGATCCCTCGGCTACCGCCGGTCACCAACAAGACTTTGTTCACGGCATATCTCCTGCAAAAAATGTTGAGAACGGTTAAAACCCTTGTTCGATACAAAGATTACACAACACACAAGGAGACAGCATGGGTCGCACAGTGGACTATTACCTCGCACCGCAAAGCCCCTGGGCCTATTTGGGCCACCAGCGCTTGGCTGACATCGTGCAGCGCACGGGGGCCACGCTGCGTGTCATGCCCATCGATCTGGGGGGCAAGGTGTTTCCGATTTCGGGCGGCTTGCCCTTAGGCCAGCGTGCGCCCCAGCGCCAGGCTTATCGCTTGATGGAGTTGCAGCGCTTTAGCCAGCACTTGAATGTGCCCTTGAACCTCAAACCCAAGTATTTTCCGGTGGGTGGCGACGACTCGGCCCGTCTGACCATTGCCACCGATCTGGCCCATGGCCCATTGGCGGCCATGCAAATTGCGGGTGCGATTTTGGCGGCTTGCTGGGCGCAAGAGCGCAACATGGCCGACGACAAGGTGCTGGTCCAATTGCTGCAAGAGCAGAATTTGCCGGTAAGCTTGATGGCACAGTCGCGCAGCCAGGCGGTGCAAGAGCGTTATGAACGCTACACCCAGTCGGCCATTGATGCAGGGGTGTTTGGTGCCCCCAGCTATGTGGTTGATGGCGAGATTTTTTGGGGCCAGGATCGCCTTGAGTTTGTCGAACGTGCGCTGGCCCGTTGAACTGACCTCTACCCGAAAGGAAAACACATGGGAACGATGATTGAACTTCAAAGCGCAGATGGCACACGGGTGCCCGCCTACGAGGCCAGGCCTGTTGGCACACCCAAGGGGGCGGTGGTGGTGATTCAGGAAATTTTTGGCGTGAACAGCCACATCCGCCAAGTGGCCGATGGCTATGCGGCAGAGGGTTACCTGGCTGTGGCCCCGGCCGCCTTCCACCGCGTCAAGCCGGGGGTGGAGCTGGGGTACGCCGATGCCGACATGGGTGAGGGCTTTGGCTACAAAACGGCTGTGGAGGCCTTGCCCGCGCCCGGCGTGATGCAGGACATTCAGGCGGCCATTGACCATGCCGGGCAGGCCTCAGGCGGCAAGGTCGCCATCGTGGGGTATTGCTGGGGCGGTTTGCTGACTTGGCGTGCGGCCTGCACCTTGACGGGTTTGAGTGCTGCAGCGCCTTATTACGGAGGCGGCGTCACCACCACTGCCGAAATCGCCCGCCAGCCTCAGGTGCCGGTCATGGCGCATTTTGCGGAAGAAGACAAATGGATCCCGCTGGATTCGGTCGAGGCTTTCAAAAATGCACATCCGCAAGTGCAGGTGTTCACCTACACGGCCCACCACGGCTTCAATTGCGACCAGCGCGGTTCTTGGCATGCACCTTCGGCCCAACTGGCACGGGAGCGCACGCTGGCGTTTTTCAAGCAGCATTTGGGCTGAGCGGGTGAGTTAGGTTGGCCATAACCGCGCATGCGGGTCACCATGGCAGCCGCAGTCATGGACCCCCGATCAAGTCGAGGGTGATACAGGTGGGCTCATTCACCCGTGCGGGCCAGGTAGCGCTTGCGCCAAAACACCAGGGCCAAGGTGGTGGCAACGGCTGCCATGCCGCCCAGCGTCCACCAAAAGGCGCTGGCCTTGTGCAGCCAGGGCATGAATTCGAAGTTCATGCCGAACACCGCCGCGATCAGGTTCAGCGGCAAGAAGATCGCGGTTAGCGCCGTCAAGGTGCGCATGATGTCGTTGGTGCGGTTGCCTTGGGCGTTGAAGTGCATTTGTACGGCGGTTTCTGTGTTGTGTTCTAAGCGGCGTACGTGGTGAACCACCCGGTCGATGTGTTCCAGAACGTCCCGGCAGCGTACTTTTAGCAACTCGTGCTCGCGAAGCGCGGTCTGGTCATCGCTCACCACCCAGTCGTCCAGGGTTTCGTTCCAGTTGAGCATGGCCGTGTGCTGGTCGTCGCAAAGGTCTTCAAGCTGGTGCAAGGCCAGTCGGGCTTGCAGCAAGGCGTCCCAACGTCGAAAGCGCGCACCCGGGTGGATCAGTTCGGCCTGCCAATGGTCGAGCTGGCGGCTCAGTTCTCGGCGCAAGTCGAGGTAGGCGTCCACCATTTGGCTGACGATGCGCAGCATCATGTCGGCTGGGCTCAAAGGAATGCCCCGTGCACCCGCAGATCGTGGGTCGTTGGTCGGGGGTTTGTCGCCCGTCGCGTTCAAAAGGCGGCTGGCGTAGGCTTCGCGCACGACGCAGTCGTCGGGGTGCACGCTCAACAGCACTCGCTCAAACACCGCAAAACCCACTGGGCTGGTGTCGATGCGCTGCAAGATGGGTGGGCCTGGCCGTTTGACCTGGACGTGTGCGGCCTTGGTTTCGCTGTGACGAGGGGTAGCGCCCGTATGTTGCGCCAATCGGCGAAACACCAACAGGTCGTAGTGCGAGGTGAAGTCGTAGCGTGAGGGCAGTTGGCCGTTGAGCAAGTCCGCGACATGCAGGTCCACCAGACTTTGTCCCGTCAGTTGCTGCAGACTGGCTTGGATGGCGGGCAAATGGCGCTCGAAATGCGAGCGGGAAAAAGCCAGCCAGAGAAAGCCTTTTTCGGGCAAGGCCTGGGGCTGCAGGGTTTCGGCGCTGTGCTCAGGCCAAGCCTGCACCTGGTTGCCGGTGATGCTGAACACTCGCAAGCCGGGTACGCCCGCAAGGCTGTGGGCGTCTTTCAATGGGCGGCGATCCAGCGAGCAGCGTCGCGGGCAAAGTAAGTCAGCACGCCATCGGCTCCGGCACGTTTGAAGGCCAGCAGGCTTTCCATCATGACCAGGTCATGGTCCAGCCAGCCGTTTTGCGCAGCGGCCTTGAGCATGGCGTATTCGCCCGAGACCTGGTAGGCAAAGGTGGGCACCTTGAATTCGTCTTTGACGCGGCGCACGATGTCCAGATAAGGCATTCCGGGCTTGACCATGACCATGTCAGCGCCTTCGGCCAGGTCCATGGCGACTTCGCGCAGGGCTTCGTCGGTGTTGCCGGGGTCCATCTGGTAGACCTTTTTATTGCTTTTGCCCAGGTTGCCCGCCGAGCCGACCGCGTCGCGGAAGGGGCCGTAGAAGGCGCTGGCGTACTTGGCGCTGTAGGCCATGATGCGGGTGTGGATCAGGCCGCGTGCTTCGAGCGCCTGGCGGATCGCGCCAATGCGCCCGTCCATCATGTCGCTGGGTGCCACCATGTCCACGCCCGCTTCGGCTTGGGTCAAGGCTTGCTGCACCAGCACGGCCGTGGTTTCGTCGTTCAGGATGTAGCCGGTCTCATCCAGCAGGCCGTCCTGGCCGTGGCTGGTGAAGGGGTCGAGCGCCACATCGGTCATCACGCCCAGTTCGGGAAAGCGCTTTTTCAGCTCACGCACCACGCGCGGCACCAAGCCATTGGGGTTCATGGCTTCGCTGCCTGTGGGGTCTTTCAGGCTGGCGTCGATCACCGGGAACAGCGCCATGACCGGGATACCCAGCTTGACGCAGTCTTCGGCCACAGGCAACAAAAGGTCCAGACTCAGGCGCTCCACGCCGGGCATAGAGCCCACTTGGTGGCGCTGGTTTTGCCCGTCCAGCACAAAGACCGGGTAGATCAGGTCGTGCGCTGTGACCCGGTGCTCACGCACCAGATTGCGGGTGAATTCGTCACGGCGCAAGCGGCGTGGGCGGTTGGAAGGGAAGGAGGCGACTGGGTTCATGTTGAAAATTGTGCCTGAAGTCCCCGTGGATGCCAAAAGTAGCTGGGTGCGCGCAGTCGCTCAGGTGGCAGTGCGCTCCTGGTGAAATGCATGGACAGCATCAAATGATAAAAACAACATAAAAGCAAAACACATGCTTGTTATTGGCTTTGTTATTTGATAAATTCCTGATTGGGTAGCTTGCTGCCTCCCGCTTTTCCTCCCTGAGCGGGCGCCTTGATGTGTGACAGCAAAAAGGCTTCCCACCCTCGGCCCCTGGCCGGGGGTTTTTTTTGCCCAGTAAATAGGCCCTAGCTCGGGCATCACTGGCTACACTTAAAGCATGCTCTGGATCAAAGCCCTTCACATCGTTTTCATCGCCAGCTGGTTTGCCGGCCTGTTTTATTTGCCACGCATTTACGTCAACCTGGCCATGGTGCCAGCCGACTCGGCCGCCGAGCGCGATCGCCTGCTGCTGATGGCACGAAAGCTCTACCGCTTTATGACCATCTTGGCTGTTCCGGCCTTGGCGCTGGGTTTGTGGCTGTGGTTTTATTACGGCATCGGTCTGGGCTCGGGCCAAGGCTGGATGCATGCCAAGCTGCTGATCGTGCTGGCTTTGTTGGGTTACCACCACAGTTGCGGTGTGCTCTTGCGTCAGTTTGAAAACGGCCAGATGCAGCGCAGCCATGTCTGGTTCCGCTGGTTCAACGAAGCGCCGGTGCTGCTGCTGCTGCTGGCGGTTATTTTGGTGGTGGTCAAGCCTTTTTAAAGGCTGACCAGTCAGGCTTATGCGCAAGCCCACCTGGCGCAAAACAACCGCCTGGCCTTTGTTCTGGCTGTATGCGGTCCTGATCGGCTACGCCAGCCTGTACCCCTTCGACAATTGGCGCTTTCAGGGTCTGGTGTCTTGGGCATTCCTGACCGCACCCTGGCCACGCTACTGGACTGGGTTTGACGTTTTTTCCAATGTGCTGGGCTATGCCCCCTTGGGCTTTTTGCTGGCGCTGGCCGTGCACCGCAGCCGCCGACAATGGCCTGCCGTCACCATGGCGGCCTTGGTGGCCGCCGCCTTGTCGCTGGTGATGGAGTCGTTGCAGATGTTCTTGCCGGTGCGGGTGCCTTCCAACCTCGATTGGGTGCTGAATGTGGGGGGCGCTTGGGCAGGTGCCTTGGTGGCCCGGGGTCTGGCTTGGGCGGGGCTGCTCGAGCGCTGGAGTCGTTTCAGGGACCGTTGGTTTGAAGCCGAAGCCAGTGGTGCACTGGCCTTGCTGGCCCTGTGGCCCTTGGCCTTGCTGTTTCCGGCCCCAGTCCCGTTTGGTCTAGGGCATGTGTTTGAGCGGGTGGAGACCACTTGGATCGAATGGTTGCAGGACACACCCTGGCTGGATTGGTGGCCTGTGCGCGTGGCAGAACTCCAGCCTTTGTTGCCCTTGACCGAGACCTTGTGTGTGGCCGTCGGTTTGCTGCTGCCTTGTTTGCTGGCGTATGGCGTGGTGCGCCGCAGGCCGCAGCGCTGGGTGGTAGCCGGGGCGTGCCTGGCGATGGGCTTGTTGGCCAGCGCCTTGTCGGCCGCTTTGACATATGGCCCCGTGCACGCTTGGGGATGGATCAGCCCTGAGGTGTTCATGGGCTTGGTGTGGGCATTGGTGGGGGCGGTGGTGCTGTCGCTGTGTCCGCCCCGCTTATGCTGGGTGCTGGCTTTGGCGGCTTTGGTGCTGCAGTTGAGCTTGCTCAACAGCGCATCGGCCGATGTGTATTTTTCCTTGACCCTGCAGACTTGGGAGCAGGGGCGCTTCATCCGTTTTCATGGCCTGATTCAGTGGGTGGGTTGGCTGTGGCCCTATGCCTTGCTGGTGTATCTGGTGCGCCGACTGTCCTCGCCCGGCCTTTCCTGAGCCGGGTGAACCCCTTGCCCGTTGGTGGGGCCTAAAATTGCTGGATGAGCACCGAAACCCCCAGCCCCTATTTCAAGCGCCACATCTTTTTTTGCCTGAACGAGCGCAAAAACAACGAGGCCTGTTGTGCACAACAAAACGCCCAAGCCGCTTTTGACCACTGCAAGTCCCGTGTGAAAGCTCTCGGCCTGGCAGGTCCTGGCGAAGTTCGGGTCAACAAGGCCGGTTGCCTGGACCGCTGCGCGGGCGGGCCGGTGGCCGTGGTTTACCCGGAAGGCGTTTGGTACAGCTACGTGGACACAACTGACATCGACGAGATCGTCGAGTCGCATTTGAAAAATGGCCAGGTGGTCCAGCGTTTGGTGACCCCCGAGCACCTGGGGCGTTGATGAACGCCACGACCCGAACGCTCAGTCTGCAAGGCCAGGCAGGGCACATCGAAGCCTTGCTGGACGAGCCTGCTGAAGGCGCGGTGCAGGGCACGGCCGTGATTGCCCACCCCCATCCCTTGTTTGGCGGCACCATGCAAAACAAAGTGGTGCAGACCTTGGCGCGTGCTTTTGTGCAAAGCGGCTGGCGAGCGGTGCGCTTCAATTTCAGGGGCGTGGGCGCGAGCGAGGGCACCTACGACGAAGGCCGAGGTGAAGCTGCAGACATGTTCCAGGTCATCGCACAGGTGGCACCCGAGGGGCCGCTGGCGTTGGCCGGTTTTTCTTTTGGTGCTTTTGTCACCAGCCATGTGGTGCAAGCCTTGGGCGATCGACGGCCGCCACAACAACTGGTGCTGGTGGGCACGGCAGCGTCGCGTTTTGAGTTGGCCCCGGTGGCCCTCGATTTGCACGAGCGCTGCTTGGTGTTGCATGGCGAGCTAGACGACACAGTGCCATTGGCCAGCGTGATGGACTGGGCCCGACCACAATCCCTGCCCATCACGGTGATTCCCGGATGTGAACACTTCTTTCACGGACAATTACCCCTTCTCAAATCCTTGGTGGTGCGCCATTTGAGGTCCTGATGGCTGGGTCTTGTGTTCAACCCCTTTTTGATCGATAGGCCGTTTGTGCCGCTCGGCTCGGGCCTTCCTGGTTTGCCAACTTTCTGAATAACAAACGAGCGCATGAACGCATTTTTGAAATTTTGGATCGGTGCTTGGCTGGCCGCTGCTTCTTGGTGCGTCCAGGCCCAAATGCCTGAAGCGCCCGAAATGGCGGTCAAAGCCTATTTGCTGATGGACGTGACCGCTAATCAAGTTTTGGCGGCCAAAGACCCCGATATGGCAGTGGAGCCCGCTTCGCTGACCAAGCTGATGACGGCCTATTTGGTCTTTGACGCTTTGAAAAATCGCAAGATCGACATCAAACAGGCCTTGCCAGTGTCCGAGCGGGCCTGGAAGATGGCTGGGTCGCGCATGTTTATTGACCCCAAGATGAAGGTGCCCGTAGAGGACTTGCTCAAAGGCATGATTGTCCAGTCGGGCAACGACGCGACGGTGGCATTGGCCGAGGGGGTGGCTGGCAGCGTCGAGCGCTTTGTGCAATTGATGAACGACCAGGCGGTCTTTTTGGGCATGCACAGAACGCTTTACAAAAACCCCGAAGGCCTCACAGCCCCTGGTCACACCACCACCGCCCGTGACTTGGCTTTGCTGGCCACGCGGTTGATGCGTGATTTTCCAGACTATGTGCCTTATTACGCCATCAAAAAGTACCGTTACGAAGGCACTCCGGCGGCCAATGACACCAACCGCAATTTGTTGTTGTTTCGGGATGCCAGCGTGGATGGCCTCAAAACCGGCCACACCCAGGCTGCTGGTTATTGCTTGGTGGCATCAGCCAAGCGCCAGTTACCTAATGTGGGCACGCGGCGCTTGCTGAGCGTGGTGCTGGGGGCCGAAAGTGAAAATGCCCGTGCCAATGAGAGTCAGAAGCTGCTCAACTGGGGTTATGCAGCCTTTGATGCGGTGAAGCTCTTTGACGCCAACCAGGCGGTGGTCACGCTACCGGTTTGGAAAGGTAAACAGCCGATGCTCAAGCTTGGCTCGGTGCGCCCCTTGGTGGTGGCCATCCCAGCAGGCAGCGCAGCGCAACTCAAAACCCAGGTGGTACGCCCGGACCCCTTGGTCGCGCCTTATGCCAAAGGACAGGCGCTGGGTAGCTTGAAGCTATTGCAGGGTGAAAAAGCATTGTTTGAGGTGCCTTTGCAGGTGCTGGAGCCGGTCGAACAAGCCGGCGTTCTCGGGCGGGCATGGGACGCTGTGAGGCTTTGGATCAAATGACCTGCTGGAACCGCCAGCGCCCGCCGAAGTTCCGTTAAATTGTGGATAACTTGCCACTCATTCACCATGCGGTTATACTGGCGGGCTTTTCCGCTTTTGGGGCGGGGAAGTTTCTTTTGTCAAAATTCAACGTTTAGGGACGTTACAAACAATGCCAACCATCAATCAATTGGTGCGTCAGGGGCGCGAGGTCGAAACGATCAAGTCCAAAAGCCCTGCGATGCAAAACTCTCCACAACGTCGTGGCGTGTGCACCCGCGTGTACACCACGACGCCAAAAAAGCCTAACTCGGCGCTGCGTAAAGTGGCCAAAGTTCGCTTGACCAACGGTTTCGAAGTCATTTCGTACATCGGCGGTGAAGGCCACAACCTGCAGGAACACTCGGTGGTTCTGGTGCGCGGTGGTCGTGTCAAAGACTTGCCAGGTGTGCGTTACCACATCGTGCGCGGTTCGCTCGACTTGCAAGGCGTGAAAGACCGCAAGCAGTCTCGCTCCAAGTACGGCGCGAAGAAGCCAAAAGCCAAGTAAACCCTTTTGGGTTGAATTTTCTCGGAGCTGTTTCCCGCGTGGCGCGGTGATCCAGCGAAGTGACCCGAAGCCCGGAATTGTCCAGGTGGGTCGAGTAAGTGAGTGTTTTTAATAGCGCTCGCGGTGTCTGAAAAGATACCAACTGAAGCAATATGAGGTGAAATATGCCACGTCGTCGCGAAGTCCCTAAACGTGAAATCCTGCCGGATCCCAAGTTCGGCAATGTCGAGTTGTCCAAGTTCATGAACGTGATCATGGAAGGCGGCAAAAAAGCTGTGGCCGAGCGCATCATTTACGGTGCCCTCGAAAACATGGAAAAGAAAACAGGCAAAGACCCTGTCGAGTTGTTCTCCATCGCCATCAACAACGTCAAGCCCATGGTGGAGGTGAAATCCCGCCGCGTGGGCGGTGCGAACTACCAGGTGCCTGTTGAAGTTCGCCCTGTTCGTCGCTTGGCCCTGTCGATGCGCTGGATCAAAGAAGCCGCTCGCAAGCGCGGTGAGAAGTCGATGGCCCTGCGTTTGGCCAATGAATTGCTCGAGGCCAACGAAGGCCGTGGTGGTGCCATGAAAAAGCGTGACGAAGTTCACCGCATGGCCGAAGCCAACAAGGCGTTCTCACACTTCCGCTTCTGATTCACAGGGGCTTCATAAAGAAGTCCCACACTGTCAGAAGCCAGCCCGCTGGCCCCAAAAGGGGTGGCGGGCTTTAGTACATCATCATCGGAGAAATATATGGCTCGCATCACCCCCATCGAGCGCTATCGCAACATCGGTATTTCAGCGCACATTGACGCTGGCAAGACCACGACGACAGAGCGTATTCTTTTTTACACTGGCGTGAACCACAAAATTGGTGAGGTGCACGACGGCGCTGCCACCATGGACTGGATGGAGCAAGAGCAAGAGCGCGGCATCACGATCACCTCTGCGGCAACCACCTGTTTCTGGAAGGGCATGGACGGCTCTTTCGAAGACCACCGTATCAACATCATCGACACCCCCGGCCACGTGGACTTCACGATTGAAGTTGAGCGTTCCATGCGTGTTCTGGACGGCGCTTGCATGGTGTACTGCGCTGTGGGCGGCGTTCAGCCCCAGTCTGAAACCGTGTGGCGTCAGGCCAACAAGTACAAAGTGCCACGCTTGGCCTTTGTGAACAAGATGGACCGTACCGGCGCCAACTTCTTCAAAGTCGTCGAGCAAATGAAGTTGCGCCTGAAGGCCAACCCCGTGCCGATCGTGATCCCAATCGGCGCAGAAGAAAACTTCACCGGTGTGGTGGACCTGCGCAAGATGAAGGCCATCATCTGGGACGAAGCTTCCCAGGGCATGAAGTTCAATTTCGAAGAAATTCCAGCCGACTTGCTCGAGTTGGCCAAAGAGTGGCGCGAGAAGATGGTCGAAGCGGCAGCTGAAGCCTCTGAAGAGTTGATGAACAAGTACCTTGAAGAAGGTGACTTGACAGAAGAGGAAATCACACACGGCCTGCGCACTCGCACCATCAACAGCGAAATCCAGCCCATGTTGTGCGGTACGGCGTTTAAGAATAAAGGCGTTCAGCGCATGCTGGATGCGGTGCTCGAACTGATGCCTTCGCCTTTGGACGTGAAAGCCATTAAAGGCTTTGACGAAGACGAAAAAGAAATCACCCGCAAAGCGGACGACAACGAAAAATTTGCGGCTTTGGCCTTCAAATTGATGACCGATCCGTTTGTGGGTCAGTTGACCTTTGTGCGTGTTTATTCGGGCGTTCTGAAAAAGGGTGACACCGTCTACAACGCTGTGCGTGGCAAAAAAGAACGCATTGGCCGAATCGTTCAGATGCACGCCAACAACCGTGAAGAAGTCGACGAAATTCGTGCCGGTGACATCGCCGCTTGCGTGGGTTTGAAAGACGTGACCACCGGTGAAACCTTGTGCGATCCCAACGCCGTGATCACCTTGGAGCGCATGGTGTTCCCGGATTCCGTGATTCGCCAAGCTGTGGAACCCAAGACCAAGGCCGACCAAGAAAAAATGGGCATGGCCCTGGCCCGTTTGGCCGCAGAAGATCCTTCTTTCCGCGTGCAGACCGACGAAGAATCCGGCCAGACCATCATTGGTGGCCAGGGCGAATTGCACCTGGAAATCATCGTTGACCGCATGAAGCGTGAATTCGGTGTGGAAGCCAACGTGGGCAAGCCTCAAGTGGCTTACCGCGAAACCATCCGCAAAACCGTCGAAGAAGCCGAAGGCAAATTCGTGCGTCAGTCTGGTGGTAAGGGTCAATACGGTCACGTGGTGCTCAAGGTTGAGCCTCAGGAACCTGGCAAGGGATTCGAATTCGTGGACGCCATCAAAGGCGGTGTGGTTCCTCGTGAATACATCCCTGCGGTGGAAAAAGGCGTGATCGAAGCTCTGGGTCAAGGCGTGTTGGCGGGCTACCCCGTTGTGGACGTCAAGGTCACCCTGCACTTCGGCTCATACCATGATGTGGACTCGAACGAAATGGCCTTCAAGATGGCCGCCATCTTTGGTTTCAAAGAAGGCTGCCGCAAAGCCCAGCCCGTGATTCTCGAGCCCATGATGGCTGTGGAAGTCGAGACCCCAGAAGATTACGCCGGTAACGTGATGGGCGACTTGTCCTCACGCCGCGGTATGGTTCAAGGCATGGACGACATGGTCGGTGGTGGCAAGGCCATCAAGGCCGAGGTGCCCTTGTCTGAAATGTTCGGTTATTCGACCACTCTGCGCTCCATGTCGCAAGGCCGCGCCACTTACACGATGGAATTCAAGCACTACGCTGAAGCCCCTCGCAATGTGGCCGAAGCCATTGTGGCTTCAAGGGCTAAATAATGATAAGCGTGCCGGACCAAATTCGCCCCAGCGAATTTGCTCGGGCACCTCTGACTAAAAGCCAGCGAAAAGCAAGCGATAGTCAGATCTGAAACTACAGAAACTGTCTGCGATCAAGTGCCACTCTGTGCCCGTGCGGAGTGATTCAGCAACCTGATGCAAACATTAAACCAACACACGGGCATTGCTCTTTTTAAGGATTTGAAAAATGGCTAAAGAAAAATTTGAACGGACCAAGCCCCACGTTAACGTGGGCACCATCGGTCACGTTGACCACGGCAAAACCACGCTGACAGCGGCCATCACGACCGTGTTGGCTGCCAAGTTCGGCGGTGCTGCCAAAGCTTACGACCAGATCGACGCGGCGCCCGAAGAAAAAGCCCGTGGTATCACGATCAACACCGCCCACGTTGAGTACGAGACGGCTAACCGTCACTATGCGCACGTGGACTGCCCTGGCCACGCTGACTATGTGAAGAACATGATCACGGGTGCTGCCCAGATGGACGGCGCTATTTTGGTGTGTTCCGCTGCTGACGGCCCTATGCCTCAGACCCGCGAGCACATCTTGTTGGCCCGCCAGGTGGGCGTGCCTTACATCATCG
>NZ_NESJ01000012.1 GCF_003063645.1 Limnohabitans sp. 2KL-51 | reverse complement strand
TGAGCCTTGGAAATTACACAGGAATGGGAAAACGAGTTTCAAATCGGCACCAAATAAAATTGACCGCTAGGCCACGCCAGTATTGGCTTTCTCTACAAATTAACCCGGTTTAACCGGACACTACTGATGTACTTAAAAAGGTCATGGTAATTTTCAAATAATTTTTTGTTTTCGAAGGGTGTGATCGCAGGGCGGAGGGGCTGTGATACCAAACGTAGCGATCTCATCAACATTTTTTAGTCAGAGTACACGCAGTTTAAAAAACATTTGATAAGGCCATGAATCTGTGTGCGTGTGAGACCATCTCGGTAGCATCGAGGCGTTAGATCTTTTTTAATTATTATTTTTATAGAAATTAACAGAAATTTTAGCAGTTTATTGATCAGATCATCATAATTCCGCAACAGTTTTAAGGTCTTTTGAAGCACTGAGCCTCGCGTTTGTCACGAAGCCAGACTCCAAGCTCTGCATCACGCTGAGTTACTGGCCATCACCCGGCGACCATGCCCTGATGCCGCAGCAAGGCGTCTAAGCTGGGCTCGCGGCCCCGGAAGGCTTTGAACGATTCCAGCGCCGGGCGGCTACCGCCCGCTTCCAGAATGGCTTGGCGGTACAGACGTCCGGTTTCCACGCTGGGCGTGCCGTCGGCTGCGGCGGTTTCTTCAAAGGCGGCGTAAGCGTCGGCGCTCAGCACTTCGGCCCACTTGTAGCTGTAATAACCGGCGGCGTATCCGCCTGCAAAGATGTGGCTGAAGGTGTGGGCCATGCGGTTGAAGGCGGGCGGGCGCATCACAGCCACTTCGTCACGCACTTGGCTGAGAAGGGGCATGAAGTCTTGCACCGGGTCGTGCTCAGAGTGAACCAGCATGTCGAACAGAGAAAACTCGATCTGACGCAGGGTTTGCAAGCCGCTTTGAAAGTTTTTGGCGGCCAGCATCTTGTCAAACAGCGCACGCGGCAGGGGCTCGCTGGTTTCCACATGTGCCGTCATGTGGCGCAGCACCGACCATTCCCAGCAGAAGTTTTCCATGAATTGGCTGGGCAGCTCAACCGCATCCCATTCCACACCGCTGATGCCCGAGACATCGCGCTCGTTCACTTGCGTCAGCATGTGGTGCAGTCCGTGGCCGAATTCGTGGAAGAGGGTGATCACGTCGTCGTGCGTCAGCAAAGCGGGCTGGCCGTTCACGCCTTCGGCGAAGTTGCACACCAGGTGCGCCACGGGCGTTTGCAGAATGCCCGTATCGGGGCGCTGCCAGCGGCCACGCACGTCGTCCATCCAGGCGCCGCCGCGCTTGCCGGCGCGGGCTGGGGGGTCAAGGTAGAACTGGCCCACCAGTTGGCCTTCGCGTTCGATGCGGTAAAAGCCCACGGCGGGGTGCCAGACCGGGGCTTGGTCGGCGCGGATGTTCACTTCGAACAGGGTTTCAATGATCTTGAACAGCCCGGCCAGCACTTTGGGGGCGGTGAAGTATTGCTTGACCTCTTGCTCGCTGAAACTGTAGCGCGCTTCCTTCAGTTTTTCGCTCAGGTAAGGCACGTCCCAGGCGTTCAGCGGGCCAGTGATGCCCAGGGTGTTGGCTGCAAATTCGCGCAGGTCGGCCAGGTCTTTTTCGGCAAAGGGGCGGGCTTTGGCTGCTAAGTCACGCAAGAAACTGATGACTTTTTCGGGTGACTCGGCCATCTTGGGCACGACCGACACCTGGGCGTAGTTGTCAAAACCCAGCAGGAGGGCTTCTTCCTGTCGCAGGGCCAGGATTTCTTTCATCAAGGGGGTGTTGTCGAAATGTTGGGTGGCTTCGGGAGCTTGATCCGAGGCGCGGGTGACGTGGGCTTTGTAGAGTTGCTCGCGCAGTGCGCCGCTGTCGGCGAACTGCATCACGGGCAGATACACCGGCATTTTGAGCGACAGGCGGTGGCCTTCTTGGCCTTCTTTTTGGGCGGCGTCGCGGGTGGCCTGCACCACGTCGGCGGGCACGCCTTGGAGTTGCTCTGCGCTCACGTAAAGCGCAAATTTGTCGGTCGCGTCCAGCGTGTTTTCGCTGAACTTTTGCGTGATCTCGGCCAGCCGTTCCTGGATGGCGGCGTAGCGTTCTTTGGCCGCACCTTGCAGTTCGGCACCGCCCAAGACAAAACCGCGCAGGGCATTTTTGCGGGCTTGCGTTTGCTCGGTATTGAGGCTGGCGGCGTCAATGTCTTTGTATTTGGCGTACAGGCGCTCGTCGCTGCCCAGGCGCGTCCAGAACTCGGTCACGCGGGGCAGGGCGGCGTTGTAGGCGGCGCGCAATTCGGGGGTGTCGGCCACGCTGTTGAGGTGACTGACCGCACCCCAGGCCATGCCCAGCCGCTCTGTGCTCACGTCCAGGGTCTGGGCAATGGCTTTCCAGTCGGACGGAAAGTCGGCGGCGGTGACGGTGTCCAGGGCTTTTTCTGCGACGGCCAGCAGTTCGTCCAGGGCCGGAGCCACATGCTCGGGGGCGATGCGGTCAAAAAGGGGCAGGCCGGTGGCGTTGAGCAAGGGGTTGGTCATGGGGGGTCCTAGGGTGGTCGGTCAAGGATGAGGGGGAGATGGTTCCCGGGTCAAGACCGGGATGACAGAAAAAATGCCTTGGATGACAGAAAAAATGCCCGGGATGACAGAGAGGTATTCAAGCCTTGCATGACAGCTCACTTGGAGGCGCGTTCGGCTGCTTCAAGGGTGTTGACCAGCAGCATGGTGATGGTCATGGGGCCGACGCCGCCGGGCACCGGGGTGATGTGGCTGGCGACTTGTTTCACGCCTTCAAAGTCCACGTCGCCGCAGAGCTTGCCTTCGGCGTTGCGGTTCATGCCCACGTCCAGCACCACCGCGCCAGGCTTGACCATGTCGGCTGTGAGCACATTGCGCTTGCCCACGGCGGCCACGATCACGTCGGCTTGCAGTGTCATGGCCTTCAGGTCGGGGGTGGCGCTGTGGCAAATCGTCACTGTGGCGTTCTTTTGCAAAAGCATCAGCGCCATGGGTTTACCCACAATGTTGCTGCGGCCAATGACCACAGCGTGTTTGCCGCGCAGGTCGTAGGCAATGCTGTCGAGCATCTTCATGCAGCCATAGGGTGTGCAAGGCCAAAAACCAGGCATGCCGGTCATCAAGGCCCCGGCGCTCGCGATGTGAAAGCCGTCCACGTCTTTGGCGGGGCTGATGGCTTCGATCACCTTTTGTGCGTCGATGTGTGCGGGCAAAGGCAGTTGCACCAGGATGCCGTGGATGCTGGGGTCATTGTTGAGCGCTTCGACGCGGGCCAGCAGGTCGGCTTCGGTCAGGGTTGCTTCGTACTTCTCCAGCACCGAGTGCAGGCCGCTGTCTTCGCAGGCCTTGACCTTGTTGCGCACATAAACCTGGCTGGCCGGGTTGTCACCCACCAGCACCACGGCCAGACCTGGCGTCACGCCCTTGACTTTGAGGGCTTGGGCACGGGCGGTGACTTCGGTGCGCAGTTGTTTGGAGAGCTGGTTGCCGTCAATCAATTGGGCGGTCATGTGTGAGGTATCAAAGGGTCAGAGGAAAAATGCAAAACGCCCGGCGGGTGCGGGCGTTTCAGTCGGGTGTGGATGGATCAGGCCTTGGGTGCGTTTTGCCCCAGCGCGATCTTGAGCAAATCGGCCACGGTGTTGGCATTGAGCTTTTCCATGATGTTGGCGCGGTGCGCTTCAACCGTCTTGATGCTGATGCCCAGATCGTCGGCGATCTGCTTGTTCAATCGGCCTGCGACGATCCGTTCGAGCACCTGGGCTTCGCGACCTGTCAGTTTGGACAGCAGGGCATCGCGGCTGGCGGCTTGTTGGAAGCCTGCAAACGCCTCGCGGGCTTCGTCCAGCATGCGCTCGACCAGGCCCAGCAATTCTTGTTCCTTGAAAGGTTTCTGGATGAAGTCCATTGCGCCTTTTTTCATGGTCGTTACCGCCATGGGCACGTCGCCATGGCCAGTGATGAACACGATGGGCAATGGGGATTTGCGCTCGATCAGACGGTCTTGCAATTCCAGTCCGGTCATGCCACCCATGCGGATGTCGGCGATGAGGCAGGCCACTTCACGCGGGTCGTATCGGCTGATAAAAGACTCGGCACTGTCAAAACAACGCACCCGGTAATCCTTGCCTTCGAGCAACCACTGCAAGGAATCACGCACTGCTTCGTCGTCATCGACAACATAAACCGTGCCTTTTTTCGGTATCAAACTCATTCGTTTACCCCAGTGGTTTGTTGTGTGATCAGTCGGTTTCTACCGGTATCCAGAAGGAAAATCGACATCCTGTCACTTCGGCCGAATTGTAGAGGTTCTCTGAAGTGATCCTGCCCTGGTGAGATTCGATGATGCTTCGGCATAAATTCAGGCCAATGCCCATGCCCTCCACTTTGGTCGAGAAAAACGCCTCGTAGACCCGCTCGGTGTCTTCGACGGGCAAGCCCTGCCCGGTGTCACTTACCGAGAACTCGACCACCGATTGCTGGCCAAGTTGTTTGGGCACGATGCGCAATTCGACCTGGCGCTGCCCTGAGGGGCGCTGGGCGCTGTCGATGGATTCGGCCGCGTTCTTCATGAGGTTAATCAGCACCTGCTCAATCAAGATCGGGTCCACCATCAGCTGGGGCAGGCGGGCGGCCACATGGTGGGTCAGGCGCACGTTGCGCCGGCGCATCTCGATTTCGGCCAGCTCCAGCGATTCGTTGACCATGGCCGAAACGTCGGACAGCGTGCGGTTGGGCTCGCTGCGTTTTACAAAACTGCGGATGCGCAAAATGATTTGCCCCGCACGCTGGGCCTGACGGGCCGTTTTGTCCAGGGCCGCCAACAGGTCTTCTTCATTGACTTGCTGTGTTTTGATGCGTGAAATCATGCCGCTGCAGTAATTGCTGATCGCCGTCAGCGGCTGGTTCAGCTCGTGCGCCACGCTGGACGCCATCTCGCCCATGGTGATCAGACGGCTGGCGTTCTGGGCGCGTTCAGCTTGTTGCTCGGCCAACTCTTCGGCCTGGCGGCGCGGCGTGATGTCGCTGGCGATCACCATTTGCGCCAGACGACCGTCGGCCCAGTTGATGTAGCGCGAGCGCACTTCCAGCCACTTGCCCAGATCGGGCAAAAATATCTCTGCGTTGCCTGGGGAGGCAACCGTCAGGCTTTCGGTGGGCAATCCCGCCAAGTCATCGACATCTTCGGATGCTTGCTCGCCGCTGTAGGCACCCGCCTCCTGAACCAGGCGCAAATGGCCTTCGGTGTTCTGTCCAAACCAAAGCCGGTAGAGTTTGTTGGCAAAGAGCAATTCTTGGCTGCCCAGCGGGGCCACCGAGACCGATGCGTCGAGGGCTTCGAGCACGATGGTGAAGCGCTCGTGCGAGCTGGCCAGTTGCTCGCGAATCCGGTTGGGCTCGGTGATGTCGGTCATCGAAGTCATCCAGCCGGTTTGTTTGCCCGTGGCATCGATCAGGGGTGAAACGTACATGCGTGAATCAAACAACTGGCCGTTTTTGCGTTTGACGCGCACTTGAAAACCACCTGCCGAGTGCTGGCCACTGATTTCTTCTTCCAGCCGCTTCATGAGCAACTCGCGGTCTTGGTCGGGCCAATAAGGAAAGGGCGCCACAGCACCGACCAAATCGGCCTCGTTCCAGCCCGTCATCTGGCAAAAGGCGGGGTTGACGTAGGTGATGCGGCCCCGCAAGTCCAAGGCGCGCATGCCTGTGAGCATGGAGTTCTCCATGGCGCGGCGGAAATTGGTCTCGGCCACCAGGGCTTTTTGCGCCTGCAGTCGTCTGCGGGTGTGACGCCAATTGCCGATCAGCATCCAAGCGGTCATCCCGCTGAGCACGTTGACCAGCCAAAATAGACCGCTGCCCACCAAGCCTTGAGAGGTGCGCCAAGCCTGCGCTCGAAGGACCAAGTCGTTACCCACTGGGGAGACAGGGACCTCGTAATCGTTGTTGCGCCTGTCGCTGCCCGGCAGCAACCACCACATGGCTATGCGTTCGGGAATGACCTGACCGGCCAATAAACGGCTGCTGCCGTCCTGCAGGGCCACTGCGTACTTGGCCAGCACCTCTGTTGGTATGCCGTAGCGCAGCAGACCTTCCATGCTGTATTCGGCCAGGATCACCCCGCTGAATCGCCCTTGGTCGCTGGTCAGGGGGGTGTGCAGCTGCAGCACCGACATTTGGGTGTCGCGGTCGGCCTCGGCATCGAGCTGACCATAAATGGGCTGCATCAGGTCGCGAGCCAGACTGAAATGGCTTTCGGTTTCCCCAATTTTCAGCACCGTACCCGCGCGCAGTTGCTGACTGGGTGAGATGCTGGAAATGCTTTGGTTGGCCACGATGCGGCGGCGGTCATCAATCCAGGTCAATGACAAAAATTCTGGGTATTGCTGCACCAGGGCCTCGGCGCGCAACAAAAATTGATCGGTGCGGATTTCCTTGTTGGACACATCCCGCGCGAGGCGCATGACTTGCTCTTGCCTCTCCAGCAAGCGCAGGCGCAGGCGCTGTTGGGCGTATTCCACGTCGCGTTTGATGGCTTCTTGTTCCCGCGCAATTTCTTCGACCCTCAAATACCAAAACGCGCTGGCAATGGCTGCCAAAAAAAGCACCACCGCAGCCACGGGGGCCAAGTTGGCGAAACGGTCCTGCCGATTCGGCGACTGTCTGCGCCACCACGACAGCCACCAGGCCCATGGCCCGACTTTGGTCACGACCGAAGCTGCTTTGTTCAATTCCATGGCTTGAGTTTAGAGGACAAGGCTAAAGAGCTGGCCCGGAGATGCTGAAATGTCTGCGCAGCTTTTGTGTTTGTCATTCATGTGCTGATGTTGTTTCTGTGGGAGCCCACCCTGTGGGCGATGGTTTGCAGGGCGTGTGCCACGCCCATCGCCCACGGGGTGGTCTCCTACAATAATTTCATAATGCAAAACATGTATGCACTATTTGAAATTATTTCGGAATCGTGGGAAAATTCAGGCATTATTTAACCTAGACACCCATTTCAGGAGACAAACATGACAGCGGCAACACCAGAACAATCGGGCCGTGACCAGGACGCCCAGGAGACGCGTGAATGGATGGACGCCCTGTCCGCCGTGATTGAAAAAGCGGGTCCCGCGCGCGCGCACTTTTTGCTAGAGGAGTTGCTGGAAGAAGCCCGCCAGCACAGCATCGATTTGCCGTTTTCGGCCACCACGGGCTACGTCAATACCATTGAGCCGCAAGAAGAGGAGCGCTCGCCCGGCAACCTTGAAATCGAAGAGCGCCTGCGCGCCTACATGCGCTGGAACGCCATGGCCATGGTCGTCAAGGCCAACCGCCACAATCCCGAAGACGGCGGTGATTTGGGTGGCCACATTGGCTCGTTTGCCTCTTTGGCCAGTTTGTTTGGTGCGGGTTTCAACCATTTCTGGCACGCTGAGAGCGCCGAGCCTGGCAAAGAACACGGTGGTGATTGCCTCTACATCCAAGGCCACGTATCGCCTGGCGTCTATGCCCGCGCCTACCTTGAAGGCCGCTTGACCGAAGAGCAGTTGCTCAACTTCCGCCAAGAGGTCGACGGCAAGGGTTTGTCCAGCTACCCGCACCCCAAGCTGATGCCCGAGTTTTGGCAGTTCCCCACGGTGTCCATGGGCTTGGGACCTTTGATGGCGATTTACCAAGCGCGCTTTTTGAAGTACCTGCACGCCCGTGGCATTGCCAACACCGAAAACCGCAAGGTCTGGGTGTTCTGCGGCGACGGCGAAATGGACGAGGTCGAATCTTTGGGCGCCATCGGTTTGGCTGCCCGTGAGAACCTCGACAACCTGGTCTTCGTGGTCAACTGCAATTTGCAGCGCTTGGACGGCCCGGTGCGAGGCAACGGCAAGATCGTGCAAGAGCTTGAAGGCGAGTTCCGAGGCTCGGGCTGGAATGTCATCAAGCTGCTGTGGGGCTCGGGTTGGGACCCTTTGCTGGCCCGCGACAAAGAGGGTGCGCTCAAGAAAATCATGATGGACACGCTGGACGGCGACTACCAGGCCATGAAAGCCAATGACGGCGCCTATGTGCGCAAACATTTCTTTGGTCGCGATCCACGCACCCTGGAAATGGTCTCCAAGATGTCTGACGAAGAAATCTTTGATCTTCGCCGCGGCGGACATGACTCCAAAAAGGTCTATGCCGCTTTCCACAAAGCTGTGAATCACACAGGCCAGCCGACCGTGCTGTTGATCAAGACCGTCAAAGGTTTTGGCATGGGCAAAGCCGGCGAGGGCAAGAACAACGTGCACCAGACCAAGAAGCTGTCGGACGAGGACATCAAAGCCTTCCGTGACCGTTTCAACATCCCGGTGCCTGACAGCGAGTTGTCCAAGATTCCGTTTTACAAGCCTGCGGACGACACCCCGGAAATGAAGTATCTGCACGAGCGCCGCAAGGCCCTGGGCGGCTACTTGCCCCATCGCCGCACCCACAGCGATGAGAGTTTCACAGTCCCGTCACTCGATACATTCAAGTCCGTCATGGAGCCCACTGCCGCAGGCCGTGAAATCTCCACGACCCAAGCGTATGTGCGCTTCTTGACGCAACTGCTGCGCGACCAGGCCCTAGGCCCGCGCGTGGTGCCTATTTTGGTGGACGAGGCCCGCACCTTCGGTATGGAGGGCCTGTTCCGCCAGATCGGTATTTACAACCCCGCAGGCCAGCAGTACACCCCGGTCGACAAAGACCAGGTTATGTACTACAAGGAAGACAAGGCCGGTCAAATCTTGCAAGAAGGCATCAACGAAGCCGGCGGCATGTCGAGCTGGATTGCTGCGGCCACCAGCTACTCCACCAGCAACCGCATCATGGTGCCGTTCTACGTGTATTACTCGATGTTCGGCTTCCAGCGCATTGGCGATTTGGCCTGGGCGGCGGGCGACATGCAGGCGCGTGGCTTCTTGCTGGGCGGCACATCGGGCCGCACCACTTTGAACGGTGAAGGCTTGCAGCACGAAGACGGTCACAGCCACATCATGGCCAACACCATCCCCAACTGCGTGTCGTATGACCCCACCTTTGCACACGAAGTCGGCGTCATCCTGCACCATGGCTTGAAGCGCATGGTCGAGAAGCAAGACAACGTGTTTTATTACATCACCCTGCTGAACGAAAACTACGCCATGCCTGGCCTCACACCCGGCACCGAAGAGCAAATCATCAAGGGCATGTATTTGTGCAAGCCCGGTGTGGCTTCAAGTGGCACCTCCGGCGCGGGCGAAAAACGCGTGCAATTGCTGGGTTCGGGCACCATCCTGCGCGAATCGATTGCCGCCCAAACCTTGCTGGCGACCGACTGGGGCATCCAGGCCGACGTGTGGAGCTGCCCAAGCTTCAACGAACTGACCCGCGACGGCCAAGACGCTGAGCGTCACAACATGCTGCACCCGATGGAAACACCTCGTGTTTCTTACGTTGGCCAACAGCTGGCAGCTCACAGCGGCCCCGTGGTTGCTTCTACCGACTACATGAAGGCCTATGCCGAGCAGATCCGTCCTTTCATTCCGAAAGACCGCACCTACAAAGTGCTGGGCACCGACGGCTTTGGCCGCTCTGATTTCCGAAGCAAGTTGCGCGAGCACTTCGAGGTCAACCGCCACTACATCGTGGTTGCCGCCCTCAAAGCGTTGAGCGAAGACGGCGCAGTGCCCGTCAGCCAAGTGGCTGAGGCGATCAAAAAGTACGGCATTAAAACCGACAAGATCAACCCCTTGTACGCATAAAAACTGGAGACGAACATGGCATTGGTAGAAGTTCAAGTCCCGGACATCGGGGATTTCGATGAAGTGACGGTCATTGAGTTGATGGTCAAAGTGGGTGACACCGTGAAGGCCGAGCAATCGCTGATCACGGTGGAGTCGGACAAGGCCTCGATGGAAATCCCGTCGAGCACGGCTGGCGTCGTCAAAGAAATGCGCGTGGCGCTGGGTGACAAGGTCAAACAAGGCTCGGTTGTGCTGGTGGTGGAAGCTGCTGGCGCTGCAGCGGCACCAGCTGCCGCGCCTGTCGCCGCTGCATCCCCTGCGCCTTTGGCTGCACCCGTGGTTGCCGCAGCGCCTGCTGCATCAGGACCTGTGCAAGTGCATGTGCCCAACATTGGCGACTTCAAAGACGTGGCTGTCATCGAAGTCATGGTCAAGCCTGGCGACACCATCAAGGCCGAGCAATCGCTGATCACCGTAGAGTCCGACAAGGCCTCGATGGAAATCCCGTCCTCACACGCTGGCGTGCTCAAAGAGCTCAAAGTCAAAGTGGGTGATACGGTCAACATCGGTGACCTGTTGGCCATTCTGGAAGGCACCGTGGCGGTTGCTGCGCCTGTGGCGGCAGCGGTTGCTGCTGCACCAGCAGCGGCTGTGGCTGCGGCACCCGCTGCCTCGCCAGCCCCTGTGGCATCAGCCGCCGCTGCCGTGGCAGCGCCTGCCCACGCCCCGGGTGGAAGCACCGCGGGTTTGCCACACGCGTCGCCATCGGTGCGCAAGTTCGCCCGCGAGCTGGGTGTGCCTCTCGCAGAAGTCAAAGGCTCTGGCCTCAAAGGCCGGATCACCGAGGCCGATGTGCAAGCCTTCACCCAGGCCGTCATGTCGGGTGCTGCCCAAACCAAGGCGCAAGCGGCCAAAGCCCCAGCGGCTTCTGGCGGTGGCGGCGCAGCTTTGGGCCTGATTCCCTGGCCCAAGGTCGACTTTGCCAAGTTCGGCCCTATTGAGCGCAAGGAAATGGGCCGCATCAAGAAGATCAGCGGTGCCAATCTGCTCCGCAACGCCATCATGATTCCGGCCGTCACCAACCACGACGATGCCGACATCACCGACCTCGAAGCTTTCCGCGTCTCTACCAACCTAGAGAACGAAAAGGCGGCGAAATCTGGAATTAACGCAAGCGTTAAGGTCACCATGCTGGCTTTCCTGATCAAGGCCTGCGTGGCCGCGCTCAAGAAATACCCCGAGTTCAACAGCTCGCTCGACGGCGATGCCATCGTCTACAAAAACTACTGGCACATCGGCTTTGCAGCCGACACACCCAACGGTTTGATGGTTCCCGTGATCCGCGATTGCGACAAAAAAGGCGTGCTGCAAATCAGCCAAGAAATGGGCGAATTGGCCAAGAAGGCGCGAGAAGGCAAACTTGGCCCCGCAGAAATGACCGGCGCGACCTTCACCATCTCCAGCCTCGGCGGTATTGGTGGCAAGTACTTCACGCCCATCATCAACGCGCCCGAAGTAGCCATTTTGGGCGTGTGCAAGAGCACCATGGAACCCGTCTGGGACGGCAAGCAATTTGTACCCCGCCTGATGCTGCCTTTGTCTTTGACGTGGGACCACCGCGTCATCGATGGCGCCGCAGCGGCACGCTTCAACGCGTTCCTGGGTCAAATCCTCAGCGACTTCCGTCGGGTATTACTCTAATCCTTGGGGGCGGACCCAAGCGCAGCTTTGCTCGGCCCCCAACCTCTTGAGAAGAACATGGCACTCATAGATATTCAAGTCCCCGACATTGGCGACTTCGACGAAGTCACCGTGATCGAGTTGATGGTCAAGGTGGGCGACACCGTCAAATCTGACCAAAGTCTGATCACCGTGGAGAGCGACAAAGCCTCCATGGAAATTCCTTGCAGCCACGGCGGCGTGGTCAAGGAACTCAAGGTCAAGATTGGCGACAAGGTCAAACAAGGCTCGGTGGTGTTGGTGCTGGAAGGCGAGGGCGCTGCTGCGGCCCCGGCTGCTGCCCCCGCACCCGTCATTGCGAGCGAAGCGCGGCAATCCAGCCCACAAGCCCCAGCTGCAGCCCCAACCGTTGCAGCCCCCGTGGTTTCGGGCTTCGGCGGCTCTGCCGACATCGAGTGCGATGTGCTCGTCTTGGGTGGTGGCCCTGGCGGTTACTCGGCTGCGTTCCGTGCTGCTGACCTCGGCTTGAACGTGGTCATCGTTGAGCGCTACGCCACTTTGGGTGGCGTGTGTTTGAACGTGGGTTGCATCCCCTCCAAAGCGCTGCTGCACGTCGCGGCCGTCATGGACGAAGTCAGCCACATGGCCGACCTCGGTGTTGACTTTGGCAAACCGGTGGTCAACATCGACAAGCTGCGCGGTCACAAAGAAAAAGTCATTGGCAAACTCACTGGCGGCCTGGCTGCCATGGCCAAGATGCGCAAGGTGACTACCGTGCGCGGCTTGGGCCAATTCTTGGGTGCGAATCACCTCGAAGTGTCGGAGACCACCGGCACTGCACAAGAACAAAACGGCAGCAAAAAAGTGATTGTCTTTAAGAAGGCCATCATCGCTGCAGGTTCGCAAGCCGTGCGTTTGCCTTTCATGCCGAACGATCCACGCGTGGTCGACAGCACCGGTGCTTTGGAACTCAAAGAAGTGCCCAAGCGCATGTTGATTTTGGGCGGCGGCATCATCGGTTTGGAAATGGGCACGGTTTACAGCACGCTGGGCGCACGCCTCGATGTGGTGGAAATGATGGACGGCCTGATGCAAGGCGCCGACCGCGACCTGGTCAAGATCTGGCAAAAGATGAACGCCAAGCGCTTTGACAACATCATGCTCAAGACCAAGACCGTGTCGGCACGCGCCTTGCCCGAAGGCATTGAAGTCACGTTCGAGAGCGCCGAGCCCGGTGGCACCGCCCCCGCACCGCAGGTGTACGACCTGGTGCTGCAAGCCGTGGGCCGCACGCCCAACGGCAAAAAACTCGCCGCTGACAAAGCTGGCGTGGCAGTGACGGAGCGCGGCTTCATCAACGTCGACATCCAGATGCGCACCAACGTGCCGCACATCTTTGCGATTGGCGACATCGTGGGCCAGCCCATGTTGGCGCACAAGGCGGTGCACGAAGCCCACGTGGCGGCCGAAGTCATTGCGGGCGAACTACAAGGTAACAAAGAACTTGCTGCGGCGGCGTTCAACGCACGCGTCATCCCAAGCGTCGCCTACACCGACCCCGAAGTGGCCTGGGTGGGCCTGACCGAAGACCAGGCCAAAGCCCAAGGCATCAAGGTGAAAAAGGGCTTGTTCCCTTGGACAGCATCAGGCCGTGCCATTGCCAATGGCCGCGACGAAGGCGTGACCAAACTGCTGTTTGACGACAGCCCCGAAGCCCACGGCCACGGCAAGATCTTGGGCGGTGGCATGGTCGGCACACATGCAGGCGACATGATTGGCGAGATCGCTCTGGCCATCGAGATGGGCGCAGACGCCGTGGACATCGGCAAAACCATCCACCCACACCCCACGCTGGGCGAAAGCATCGGCATGGCGGCGGAGGTGGCGCATGGGAGTTGTACCGACGTGCCGCCAGCGAAGAAGTAAGCCGGCCAGCAAGCACCCCAAACAAAGCCCGAACCGGCAACGGTTTGGGCTTTGTGCTTTGCGCGCCCAAACAATCGCCGCAGAATACTGTGTATTTGCACAGTATTCATGCCGACCACATCCAAACCCAAGCTCTACAACCCGCGCCACCCCGAACGCACGCTGTTCTACCAAACGGTGGCCGAGCACCACGAGACCTGGCTTGATCTGGCCAGCGCGGGTCAGTTTGACGGGCAGGGCGACCACCACAGCCCCAAGCCATATGTGCGCCAAGCGTTCGAGAAGTATCTGGAATGCGGCATCTTCGCGCATGGCTTTGCCCGCGCACGCTGTGGTGACAGTGGGCATGACTTCCTGGTAGCCTTCTCCTGCAAAGGCAGGGGTTTCTGCCCTTCGTGCAACACGCGGCGCATGGCCGAAACGGCGGCACACCTTACCGACCACGTCTTCCCGCGCCTGCCGGTGCGCCAGTGGGTGTTGTCAGTGCCCAAGCGGTTGCGGTATTTAATGCAGCGCGACAGCGCGGTGCTGGGCATGGTGCTAAGTATCTTCCTGCGGGTCATTGCGCAAAGCCTATTTGTCAACTGTCCTGGTGCGGCGAGCGTGGTCAAGGTTGCGCTGCACATCGGCGCAGTCGCCTTCATTCACCGCTTCGGCTCCAGCCTGAACGAGCATGTGCACTTTCACGTTTGCGTGGTCGATGGCGTGTTTGAGGAAGTGGCGGGCGAGGGCGGTGTTGACGCTCAAGCCCGTGCCCAAGCCTGTGCGCCGGGCGTCATCTTCCACCCGGCCACGGGGGTGGATGCGGATGCCGTGGCCCAGGTGCAGGCCACCTTGCGCAAACGCATCCTGCGCGCCTTCGTCGCAAGGGGACTGCTGGAGGATTTCGAGGCTAAATAAATGCTGGCCTACCGCCACAGCGGTTTCTCGGTAGACACCAGCGTTTGCATAGCAGCGCACGACCGCGCGGGCCTGGAGCGGCTGCTGAGGTACTGCGCGCGCCCGCCGTTTGCGATGGAGCGGCTGCGCAAAGCGGGCGGCGAGTTGGTCTACCGCTGCGCCAAACAGCACAGTGAGCCGGGCAGCGGCCAGCGAGACAAGCGCAGTGCAAAAGGTAAAACAGGCGAAGAACTGCACCTCACGCCACTGGAGTTGATCGAGCGCATTGCCGCGCTCATTCCTCCCCCGCGCACCCACCGCCACCGCTACTTTGGCGTGCTGGCACCCCATTCGCCGCACAGGGCTGCTGTCACGGAGATGGCGCAGAGCGCAGCGGCGCAACCTACGCAACTGGCACAGGTGCAGGCCGAGCCAGCCAGCACGGATGCAGGCGAGGGCGCACTTGGGGCAGGCAACCCACGCCCAACCCAGGCCGAGCCGACCCAGCCGGTGCCACCCAAGCGCTCGGCGCACTATCTGTGGGCGGTGCTGATGGCCCGCATCTACGAGGTGTTCCCTCTGGTATGCCCGATCTGTGGCGGTCAGATGCGCATCATCGCCTTCATCACGCACAGCGCCGACATCCGGCACATCTTGGAACACATCGGGGTGGAGACAGAGCCGCCGCGCATCACACCCGCACGCGGGCCGCCGCTGTGGGACGGGTGCGAGGCGCAGATAGGCGAGGGTGTCGACGTCGCGTCAGATTGGGACGATGTGGCCCTAGTGGCACCGGACTTCGAGGCCGATCAGCGCGTCAGTTGGTGAGGGAAGGCAACAGCGGTTTGGCCAACGCTGCGGGGCAGGGCTGCGGCTGGCAATGCTGATAAGGGAGGCATGTCGGACAGTCTCGGCTTGCGGGCCCTCATAGATGGCTCGAAACGACCTGGCTCAGTGGCGTGGTGACCCCCAGGTGGTGCTATATTTAAGCTCGTGCGGTTGAATTTCCTATCCACCACAGGTGATCTCGCCGAAGCTCGCATGGCGAACTTTCAGGTGGATGTGCGGGGTGCGGCCGGCATACGGAGCGGGGCGGATGGTGCGGAAAGCCACCGTGCCCTGGGCGCCGGCGCGCGCTTCGCCGTAGCCCTGGAAGCCTTCGTCCACCTCGGCCGGCTGGGCGCCGTCGCGCGGGTGCCGGTAGCGGCCCCAGTTGTCGCATTGCCAGATCTCCACCACGGCGCCGTCCAGCGCGCGGCCGCGCGTGTCGCGCACTTGCAGTTCCAGGCCCAGCGGCTCGCCTTCGGCCACGCGCTCACGCCCGCCGCGCGTCACGCGGGTCAGGTCGGTGTCCCAGTCACCCGCAAACGGCCCGCGTGCACGCCAGGCTGGTTGCGGATAGAACGGCCCTTCGGTCATGGGGGGCAAGGGCGTGGCGTTGCCGGCAGCCCGCACCACGTGGGGCGCGGCCACGGCGGCGGCTGCGCTCAGCAGCAGGGTGCGGCGGTGCAGGCGGGTTGGGGCGAAGGACATGCGGGGAATTGAAGCATCTGCGGGCTGTCCCGCAAGGCGGGAGGGTCAGGGGCCTCACCGGTGCCGCCGCAACCCTTCTTCCTGACCAACCAACTTCTGGTGGAGCCATGCTGGTTCATGTAACTCACAGCCAATCTCACCACCGGTCTGCAGGGATTGGCCTGCTCAGGCTGCGTCGAGTTTTTCAAGCGAGCTTTTCTAACGCTGCCTTAAATTCATCAAATTCATCATCCTTCATCGCAACCAAGTGGCGGGTCTCAGGGAATGCCCCTTTTTGAATGTCAGCGATGTATTCACGATAGGCCGCAACGCGTTCGGACTGCAGCCTGTCGCGCTCGCCTGCAAAATCCCGATAGGCTTTTGCGTGTCGAGGAAAGTGGCCACGATTTTCACCCAAAATATCTGCCGAAAACAAATATTGCACATCACAACCAGCGCCTGATCCAAGCGAAATGGTAAGCAGGCTTGAGCGTCGGGTTATATAAGCCGCCAGGTTTGCTGGGATGACTTCCATCTCGACGGCGAAAGCACCGGCGCTCTCGAAATCGCGGACCTCTTGCCAAAGCATTAGCGCTTGTTCTTTTGTCTTGCCCACGGCACGAAAGCCACCCGTCCAGGTAGCCTTAGGTGGAACCAGGCCAACGTGAGCGATAACAGGCACACCCTCTCGCGCCAGCACTTCGACAACTTGTGGGCTCATGGCACAGTAGATCGACTGTGTGCCATATTGCATTGCTTGCATTGCCGCGCGAAGCGCCTCGGTAGAGCAAGCATGGTCGCCCCATTGGAGGCCGAATTGAAAGTGGGTTTCAGGAACGGCCTTGGGAAGGTGTCGGTTTTCCGGACGAAACGCCGTCCCTATCATGTCCATCCCGGCTTGCGCGGCAGCCAACGCCTGCTCCTCGGATGTGATCTGCACAAAGCAGATCTGGCGAACTCCCTTCAACGCGCGTAGGTCGCGAACCGTTAGCGCTGCCATCGTTACGACTCCATGATCATCCGTTTGCGACTTTCTTTAATTCGCTCGCTCGACTCGATCGTGCCGTCGTGGAATGACCCGAAAAGCTTGTCCCACGGAACTTCCAGTCCGCCATAGTTACATTCAAAGTAACGGTGGTGCATCTGGTGGTGAAACGTCCCAAGCTTCAGTCGCCTGCGGCCTTTCACCACCAGCCCCTCAAATCCGGTATGGGTCGTTGCGGCTGTCAGCACGTAGTATTGCAGGTGATAGAGGATATGGATCGGGTTGGCGGGCACGATGAAGTGAATCAGCGCCGAGCCGTAGTAAATAATATGCTCGACCGGATGCATAGAATTGCCAGACCAGGGACCGACGTTGATATTTCTGTGATGCAGTGAATGCACGCGTTTGTAGAGTGGTGGCCAGTGTAGGGCGCGATGTATCCAGTAGAAATAGAAACTTTCCCACAGCGGCACGAGCAGGAACAGTAATACAAACCAAACCGGGTTTTCGTTCCATGTCAGCACCGGCGCCCAGCCATTTGCCATCGCCCAGAACATCAAAACCTCATAGCAGGTCCATACCGTTACACCGCTTGCCAAGGACCAGAAAACGTTGTCGCGAATCTGTCCGCCCAGGGTGAACTGCTTGCCTTTCACCATCAGGGGCCGGGGATCAAACTTCAGGTGCTTGCCCTGAGCGTTCCAGCGATAGAAATAGACGTGCAGACCGCCCGCAACCACCGTCAGCAGCAGGATGTTGCGCAGCCAGATCTGCGCGACCCAGCCTAGCTCAAGGTGCTTCGCGACCTCCAGCGAGGGCTGGGTCCAGATGAGGGTCGCAAAGGCGATGCCGACGATGATCAGCCGTTCAGAGATGAAAAACCAACTGCCCCAAATCCAGCGCAAGATCGCAATGGGTTGCAGAGGCCACTGAAACAATGGCGATACCGCCAAGGGCACCTTTGTGGTGTAGTTCCAGCCTGGCAACGAGGGTTGGTGGTCTTCGGAATCGGTGATCATCATGTCTTCTATTGGTTGATTTTTTATCTTGACATGGGTGACAAACATAGAAAAGCAGTATTATGAGATCATAAACCTCTAAATTTCCGAGGATTCGCGATGGACCTGTCGCTTCGCGCCATGCGCTATGTGCGCGCTGCCATGCGCCTAGGCAGCATTACGGCGGCTGCGGAAGAGTTGCATGTTGCAGCTTCTGCCGTAGGGGTCGCGTTGGACCAGGCGGAAGCCGCCTTTGGTTTGACCTTGGTGACGCGCGCACGGTCAAAGGGCATTTCGCCCACTACAGCCGGACGCGATGTTCTGCAAAGGATCGAAGACCTTTTGGAGCGCTATGAGGCAATGGTCGCCAGAAGTGTTGAGCTGCGCTCCGGGCTCAGTGGACTGCTGAGGATTGGCTACTATGCCCCCATCGCCCCCGCTTTTTTGCCGCAAGTCCTTGAACCGCTGATATCTGCCAACCCAACCCTGAAAGTGGCACTTGACGAGTGTGGCAACCCCGAGACCCAGGCCGGTTTGCTTCAAGGAGCCTATGACGTCATTCTGTTTGTCGCCGACGATCCGGTGCCTCAAATCGAGGTGACCCGCCTGATCCATGCACCAATCTATTGCCTTTGCGCTGCCACACATCCCTTTGCGCAACGAGAAAGCGTGACATTACTCGAGGTCGCAGCAGAGCCCCTTGTCATTCTGAACCGTCCGGTTGTCACAACCTATTACCGCGAGCTGCTGGAACGAGCGGGCCAAACGTTGAATGTGGTTGCGACTGCAACGTCTACCGAGATGGTTCGATCTTTGGTCGGATGCGGTTTGGGCTGTGCAGTCTTGAACATGCGCCCCCACATTCAACGAAGCTACGCAGGCGATGACTTGGTCTGCCTACCGATTTCCGGCGAGGCGTCTGGCCTGACGCTTTGTTTGGGGACCATCCCAGGCCCATCACGCCGAGCTATTCGCGCGTTTTCAGAGGCCTGTGCTAGCTATTTTTCCAGTTACACCAGCGGTGGCCTGGTTGTCGCAAGGTAAGTTTGTCCGCACTCATTGCTCCTCCTATCGCATTGTTAATGGGGTTTCATTGCCAATAACAGCGACCAGAACTTCACTTCCAGACGACCGGTCAGCGCTGGGGGCGCGCGCATGAGGTCAAAGGTCTGACGTGCAAGCATGCCACCCGCTAGTGGGCCCTCAGCGCTGTGTACGCCCGTGCCAGCTCCTGGACGCCGGCATCGATCAGGTTGCCGGGTATGGCGGCGTAGCCCAGGCGCAGGTAGCACTGCGTTGCCACCGATGATTTCCTGAAGAAGATGTCGCCGGGCTCGACGAGCACGCTGCGCGCCGCGCAGGCTTCGGTCAGCGCCAGCGAGTTCAGGCTCTACCGCTGCGCCAAACAGCACAGTGAGCCGGGCAGCGGCCAGCGAGACAAGCGCAGTGCAAAAGGTAAAACAGGCGAAGAACTGCACCTCACGCCACTGGAGTTGATCGAGCGCATTGCCGCGCTCATTCCTCCCCCGCGCACCCACCGCCACCGCTACTTTGGCGTGCTGGCACCCCATTCGCCGCACAGGGCTGCTGTCACGGAGATGGCGCAGAGCGCAGCGGCGCAACCTACGCAACTGGCACAGGTGCAGGCCGAGCCAGCCAGCACGGATGCAGGCGAGGGCGCACTTGGGGCAGGCAACCCACGCCCAACCCAGGCCGAGCCGACCCAGCCGGTGCCACCCAAGCGCTCGGCGCACTATCTGTGGGCGGTGCTGATGGCCCGCATCTACGAGGTGTTCCCTCTGGTATGCCCGATCTGTGGCGGTCAGATGCGCATCATCGCCTTCATCACGCACAGCGCCGACATCCGGCACATCTTGGAACACATCGGGGTGGAGACAGAGCCGCCGCGCATCACACCCGCACGCGGGCCGCCGCTGTGGGACGGGTGCGAGGCGCAGATAGGCGAGGGTGTCGACGTCGCGTCAGATTGGGACGATGTGGCCCTAGTGGCACCGGACTTCGAGGCCGATCAGCGCGTCAGTTGGTGAGGGAAGGCAACAGCGGTTTGGCCAACGCTGCGGGGCAGGGCTGCGGCTGGCAATGCTGATAAGGGAGGCATGTCGGACAGTCTCGGCTTGCGGGCCCTCATAGATGGCTCGAAACGACCTGGCTCAGTGGCGTGGTGACCCCCAGGTGGTGCTATATTTAAGCTCGTGCGGTTGAATTTCCTATCCACTGGCGGTGACCGAGCGTGGCTTCATCAACGTCGACATTCAAATGCGCACCAACGTGCCGCACATCTTCGCCATTGGCGACATCGTGGGCCAGCCCATGTTGGCGCACAAAGCGGTGCACGAAGCCCACGTGGCGGCTGAAGTGATTGCGGGCGAACTGATGCAAGGCAACGAAGAGTAGGCCCAACAACTCAGGTCCTCGGCGTTCAACGCACGCGTCATCCCCAGCGTGGCCTACACCGACCCCGAAGTGGCCTGGGTGGGCCTGACCGAAGACCAGGCCAAAGCGCAAGGTATCAAGGTGAAAAAGGGCTTGTTCCCTTGGACAGCATCAGGCCGCGCCATTGCCAATGGCCGCGACGAAGGCGTGACCAAACTGCTGTTTGACGACAGCCCCGAAGCCCACGGCCACGGCAAGATCTTGGGCGGCGGCATGGTGGGCACGCACGCGGGCGACATGATTGGCGAAATCGCTCTGGCCATCGAGATGGGCGCAGACGCTGTGGACATTGGCAAAACCATTCACCCACACCCCACGCTGGGCGAAAGCATCGGCATGGCGGCGGAGGTGGCGCATGGGAGTTGTACCGACGTGCCGCCTGCGCGGAAGTAAACCCACCTGCAACCAGAACAGAGAGCCCGAACTGACAACGGTTCGGGCTTTTTGCTGTCTGCGGCTCGGCAATATTGGTCGCGAGATCAGTGGCTGAGACGGCGGCGCACCTTGCCGATCATGACTGCGTTACTTCATGCAGCGTGACGGGCCAGTGCTCGACCGTGCCGCCCTGGAGCGCCTGCTGCGGTATTGTGCCTATCCACCCTTGCCTTGGATAGGCTACGCTACGCAAAGAGGGTGCAGAGCTGGTATAACGCTGCGCCAAACAGCAGCCGCAGCCCCGACACAACCACCCGCGGCGCAGGCCGAGGCGGGGTCGATTCAGAACCTGCGCATATGGATTCCAGCGTGCGATACTTGGCCTCATGCGGTTGAAATCCCTATCCGTTCTTGGAATTTTCGGGAAGAAACACCGCTTCCAAGCCAAGAACACCACGCCATTTGATGAGGAAATCGTCGCACTACCATCAAGTGTTTGAGTTTGTCACAAAACTTTCATTGACAGTGCTTAAACTGACCGGTGGTTGCCATCCGGCCGGCATACTTTTCTACAGATCGAAGCCATATGTCCATTGAATTTGAAGACCTCAACGACGGCTTGCGCCGGATCAAACTGTCGGGTCGACTCGACATTGCCGGCACGGAGTCCATCTCCATCAAGTTCACCAATCTGGCTTCTGCGGTTGCGCGGCGCGTGGTGGTGGATCTGACTGCGGTGAGCTTCCTGGCGTCCATTGGCATTCGTGAACTGATCACGAATGCCAAGGCGCAGCAGCAGCGTGGCGGACGCGTGGTGCTGCTCGTCGGCGATAACGTTCTCGTGGCCAAGACACTGGAGGTCACCGGTATCGATGCGCTGATCCCCATGTTTGCCAATGCCGCTGAGGCAGATCAGGCCGCATTGGCCTGAGTGTCGCGATGCCGAGCAGCACGCGCCATCCGGTTGCCGAATTGACCATCGCGGGCAGCGAGCAGCATTTTCGGCAGGCTTCGCGGTGGCTCTCCGAGTCGGGTGCCGTGGCGGGTGTACCCGAATCAGAGATCCAGCGACTGGACCTCTGTCTGAACGAAGCGCTGGCCAACATTACCAGCCACGGCAAGCACGAACCAGAGCCCATTCAAATCTGCCTGGACACAGCCTGTGAAGACCAAGTCTGTGAGGCAAGCGTGACGATATCTGACGCCGGCAGCGCCTTTGACGCCTCCAGCGCCGTGGAAAGAACCCGACCATCGAGCTTGGCGGAGGCCGAGCCCGGTGGATTGGGCCTGGTCATGCTGCGCAGTTTTTCCGATCGATTGAGCTATCGCCGTAGCGCTGGGCGAAACCACTTGTGCTTCACCGTGCGCTGGAGCCCGAACAATTGATGGACACGAGGACTGTCGCCACCTTGGCAAGCGATCTCGCGGGCATTGCGCTGTTTCACAGGACCGATGCGAGTCTGATCCTCGCGGCGATAGGTGGTTGTGAAGTATTGCAATTGCCAGCGGGCACCGTCCTGTTCAAGGCCGGTGAAATCAACCATAACGTTTACATTCCCCTGTCCGGCTCCATGGTCGTCCATCTGGACGCAAAAATGAGTGCCGAGGCGACAATTTCCATCGCCGTGGGCGAGTGCGTGGGCGAACTGTCGGCCATTGACGGCAAGCCGACGTCCGGGTCGGTGCTGGCCCAGACGGCGGCGCGCGTACTGAAGATCCCTCAGGACATCTTCTGGAACCAACTGATGACACTGCCCGGCGTGGCAGCGAGCTTCATGGGCTTGCTCAGCGAGCGCGTGCGCCGCACCACCGCACAGGCGCTTAAGGCGCAGGCAGAACAAATCGAGCTCAAGCATTTACGCAAGGAACTCTCGCTGGCACGTCAACTTCAGAGCAGCATGCTGCCAGCCCAGGGCCCGATGTTTGCAGGCCGCCAGGACGTTGAGGTTTGCGGTTTTATGGAGCCTGCATCGCACGTCGGTGGAGACCTGTTTGATGCCTTCTTCGTGCGCGAGCATCAGCTATTTTTTTGCATCGGTGATGTGTCGGGTCACGGCATCGCGTCGGCCCTCTTCATGGCGCGAGCCGTCGGACTGCTGCGCATATTGGCGACGAACTGCAATGAGCCTGACGTGCTGCTCAAGGAATTGAACGAACGCTTGTGCGTCAACAACGACACCAATCTGTTCCTCACGATGTTCTGTGGTTTCCTCGACATCGAGACCTGGCAACTGGACTATTCAAATGGGGGGCATTGCCCACCCATCCTGCTGTCTGGCGGGCAGGTCGAGGACCTGCCAATACCAAAAGGTCCATTGATCGGTGCGTTCCCAGGCGCCAGATTTCTGCGCATGACACGGGCGCTGGGCATCAACGACGTCCTGTGCTGCTATACCGACGGTGTCACCGAAGCGCAGAACACTGAGGACGAGGAGTTTTCGGAAGTGCGCTGCCGACACCTGCTGGGTCAGGCCGCCGATCTGCCCTTGCAAGCTGTAATTGACGGCGTGCGCCGCCAGGTCGCCGAATTCACAGGGACCGAGGTGCTGGACGACGACTTCACCATGCTGGCCTTGAAGCGAACGGCCTGAGTGCTAAAGACAGCTTGAGCCATTCAAGTTTCAAGCCGCACACAGATGAAATGCCGGCGGCTTCCAATCACTCGCTCGTTTTCAACCCTGAAAAACCAACCTATTGATCCTGCGTTGAAACGGGTCGAGCGTCGTTAATCAGGTGTTGAGACAGGGCTTTAACACGATGAAAAAACCAAAGCCTGGCTCCTGGTTAAAAAGCGCAATCAACTTTTCCCCGCTGATTCGGTACATTTCACATGTCTTCATTACAAATGGCAGATGGGGTACGTATTGGGGCTTGACCTAGACCCGGGCCAAAGCGCAAGGCATTAAGCTGAAAAAGGGCATGTTCCCTTGGGCCGTCTCAGGCCGCGCCATCGCCAACGGCCGCTTTGATGCCTTGACCAAACTGCTGTTTGACGATTCACCCGAGCCCCCAGGCTGATCAAAGCGTCGCTTACGTAGGAGGTCCATCGGTTTTCATCGTGCACCAAGGGGGCTGCGCCGGGGTAGCCGCCATAAAAGATGAACTGCTCCAGGCTAAAGCTAAAGGCGTCGCGCATTTCGGCGAAGCGCCAGTGGCCCAGGCGGGTGATCTCAAAACGCCCGGCCATGCTTTCGCTCAAGCCCCGCGCGATAAGCAACGGCGCAGAGCCGAGGATGACCACACGTACATCGCGACCCGCGGCGGTGTCTTCGTCACACAGGCGTTTGACTTCTTCGGTCCACTTGCCATTGGGTACCCAGCCTGACTTGGCCTTGCAGACCGGGGCCATCGGCACTGGCACTGTGCTGGGCTTTGAGGATGGTGCTTGGCTTGTCTTGAGTGTCCCGTTGCAAGCGCTCCAGTGCCTGGCGCACCAGTGTGGTTTTTCCCACTTGGTGTGGGCCAGCGACCACCTGTAGAAACAGACGCGGCTCTTTGAGTCGGGCAACCAGAGGTGCAAGTGCTTCGCGTTCGATGGTCATTTTGATTTGCTCAATGTATTGAGTAATTTAAATTCCGTCCAAGCACGCTGGTCAAGAACAAGACCGTGTCAGCACGCGCCTTGCCTGCAAGATCCTCGGCGTTGGCATGGTGGGCACGCACGCGGGCGACATGATGGGCGAGATTGCGCTGGCGATTCAGAGGGGCGCAGACGCTGTGGACATCAGCAAGACGATCAATCCGCACCCCACACTGGGCGAAAGCATTGGCACGGCGGCGGAGGTGGCGCACGGCAGTTGCACGGACTTGCCGCCTAGCAAGAAGTAAGCGCTTTCAGTGACTGGAACACCAAAGGTCAGGACGAAAAACTGTCCGGGCTTTTTGCCGATTACGAGCGGGCCAATCATGTCAGAAATTCTTCAACTTCAGGTTCTCTCAAGGTCAACAACTCCACACCCTCCTGAAGTTGAAAATGACCTGCTTGTAACTGTGCAATGAACAGGCGCAAAAATGCGCGGGCACATGGCATCAGATCGCGCGCAGTAGAGCGTGAGATTTGAATGGCGCGATGAAAATCGCCAAAATCCAATGCCCTGTGTGTGGTTTGGGTATGGGTCGAGGACTGACAACTCAAGCTGGGTAAAAACGTCATCCCCAAACCTGCTGCGATCATGCCCACCAAGGTGGATTGCTGATCGACTTCGATCAGCGGCACAGGACTTTGAATCTTGTCGAGCAGGGGGTTGACCATGTCTCTGATAGCTCCACGACGCATCACGATGAACTGTTGACGCTGCAAATCTTTTAAGTGAATTTGTGGTTGTTGTGCCAACGGGGCTGAGCTGCAACCGACCCACCGCAAACGGTCTTTCAGTATGGGCAAGTTCTTGAAGCTGTCGCCTTTTTGAGCATTCGAAAAAATAGCGAAATCGCCTTCACCCGATTGCATCAATAAGCGCAGTTGGGGGTCGGCATGGTCATGCACTTGAATCTCGACCTCTGGATGCAAGTCGCCATACGATTTCACCACCATTGGAAGCAGCAGATGCGCGACAGAGGGGATGCTGAGCACGCTCACACTGCCGTGCTGGCCATTTGCCCACTGTCGTGTGTTGTGCAGCAAGCGTTTGTTCATTTCCAGCACCCGCTGTGCATCCCTGAAAAACACGACACCCGCGGGTGTCAGTTGGAGGGAGCGGGTGGTGCGCGTCATGAGTTTGACGCCAGCGATGGTTTCTAAGTTAGCAATGGCCTGACTGAATGCCGGTTGACCCATGTGCAACTCACGGGCCGCTTTGACCATGGAGCCGGTTTCGATGGCGCTGACAAAGGCTTGTAAATGCCGGGGGTTAAAGTAATTCATTTAAATCGAATAATTCTTCATAAAAATCGATTTGTAGCATGGATTGAAGTTGATTAGCATGGACCACAAGTTGCCCCTGAGACCCATTGCCCATGAAAACTGTTTTCGTTTTGTTTGACTCGCTCAATCGCAAAGCCTTGAGTTGCTATGGCGGCAAAGACATCGCCACACCCAATTTCCAACGCTTGGCCGGCCGTTCTGTGGTGTTTGACAACCATTACGTGGGCAGCTTGCCATGCATGCCCGCGCGGCGTGACTTGCACACGGGTCGACTGAACTTTTTACACCGGGGGTGGGGGCCGCTGGAGCCGTTTGACCATTCTTTTGCAGCGTTGCTGCACAAACACAATGTCTACAGCCATTTGATTTCAGACCACTTCCATTACTGGGGAGATGGCGGTGCCACGTACCACAACCGGTACGACACCTACGACTTCATTCGTGGTCAAGAAGGTGACCCTTGGAAAGCGATGGTGGATCCGCCATGGAAACGCTTCAAAGAGATGTATCACCCTGTTCAGTATTCAGAGCAGCGGCGCAACAAGTTGTCGCGCAACATGATCAACCGCGAACACATCAAGGAATACCCGGACTTCCCATCGGTCAGGTGCTTTGATTCCGGCTTGGATTTTCTCAACACCAACCAAAGCGCAGACCAATGGTTGTTGCACCTGGAAACGTTTGATCCGCATGAGCCTTTCCACGCACCCAAAGAGTTTCGGCAAGCTTTTTCCACAAATTACAAGGGTCCCACACTGGACTGGCCGCCTTATGCGCGCGTGACCGAGACCTTTGATGAATGCGAAGAGTTGCGCGCCAACTACGCCGCCATCATCGCGCTGTGTGACCACGAGTTGGGGCGTTTATTGGACCATTTTGATGCCCATGATTTGTGGAAAGACACGGCCTTGATCGTCACCACTGATCACGGATTTTTGTTGGGTGAGCACGATTGGTGGGCGAAAAACATCATGCCTTGCTACGACGAAGTGGCGCATATTCCGTTGTTCATTCATCACCCCAAGCATGTGGCGCAAGCTGGCACCCGAAGGCAATTGCTCACCCAAACCATGGACATCATGCCCACGCTGATGGACATTTATGGTGCACCGTTACCACCCGAGGTGTCAGCCCATTCTTTGCTACCCGCCTTGGCTGACGCGCAGTTGAGCAACCGTGAAGCCTGTATTTACGGGGTTTTTGGCAGCGCTGTGAATGTGACCGACGGGCGATACACCAGCTTCATTTATCCGCCCGATGTGCATGGGGGCAATTTGAATCAGTACACCTTGATGCCCATGCACATGAAAGAGTTTTTCAGCATTGACGAGTTGCAGCAAGCGCAACTGGTGCCTTCAATGCCCTTTTCGAGGGCCGCTCCGGTGATGAAAATCCCTGCGACGCCCAAATCGCCTTTCTACAACCACCAAGGGCCTGGCACCTTGAAAGACACCGTCTCTGCGGTGTTTGATTTGCAAACAGATCCTTTGCAAAAAACACCGTTGACGGACCCCCTCATCCAAGCGCGGATGCACCAATTGGCGATAGAACAAATGAAAATTCAACATGCACCGGCTGAATATTTCGAGCGGCTTGCGCTGGCCGCGTGACCTCTTTACTCAACTTGAAAAGGACTGAACGATGAAATTCCTGACGGCGTTTTTAATTTTGATGAGCCCAATTTTCGGGGCTTGGTCGCAAACCGACTTCCCCAACAAACCGATCACTTTGGTTGTGGCCACCCCAGCAGGTGGTGCCACAGATAAAACCGTACGTTTGCTGGCCAAGCAGTTGCAACTCAAGTGGAAGAACGGCGTGGTGGTTGAAAACAGGGTTGGCGCTTCAGGCAATATTGCCTCAGCTTATGTGGCCAAAGCCAACCCTGACGGCTACACCTTGCTGGTGTCTGCCGGGCCATTTGGCATCAATCCCAGCCTGTTCAAAACCTTGCCTTTTGACACCAAAAAGGACTTTGTACCCGTTGCACAGATTTCCAGCTTTGCCAGCGTGCTGTTGGTGCACGAATCCTTTCCAGCCAGATCATTGAATGACTTCATTGCCGTGGCCAAAAACCCCAAAGATCCGCTGGCTTATGCCTCAGCGGGCAGCGGCACCGCGCAACATTTGGGTGTGGAGCTGTTGAAAAGCAAGCTCAAATTGAACCTTAACCACATTCCTTACAAGGGCGGCGCACCCGCCATGAACGACTTGCTGGCGGGTCACGTCAAAGTCATGTTGGCAGGCATGGGCGATGCCAGCCCCCATCTGAACTCGGGCAGGGTCTTTCCACTGGTCACCACAGGAAAGACCCGCTCAGCTTTGTTGCCCAACATCCCAACCCTGCAAGAGTTAGGGATTTTGGACTTTGACGCCTCCGGCTGGTGCGGCTTGCACGCCCCCGCTGGAACACCCGCTGAACTCATCAACAAGATCAACCAAGATGTCATGGCCGCATTGGCCGATCCAGCCGTGCGTCAAGGCATGGCGGCTATGGATGTTGAGCCTCGGCCCACCACGGTCCCAGAGTTCAGGCAGTTCATGGACAGTCAGTTCGTCAAATGGAAAGAGGCTGTCGAATTCTCTGGCGCCAAAGCAGATTGAGCCATTTGCGCATGCCGCCTTTGGCCGTTTGCCCCACGGTTCGCATTCAGGCGGGTCATTACGTTGCAGAAATTTCGCCGTCCGCTGGAGGGCGCCTGCTTTCCTTGACTTACACAGACGGTCAACCGCCTATCGATTGCATCGTGCCTTGGCGCAGCGAAGAGCCCTTTCACCCGCATGACTGGCCCAAAGCGGGCGCTTTTGTGATGTTGCCCTTCACCAACCGACTGGCGCCAGCGCAGTTCATGTGGCTTGGCAAAGACATCACACTCGACAACGCTTCACCGACCCAGCAGGGATTGCACGGCTTTGGACATCGCCGACCTTGGCAACTGATGCAGACCACCAGCAGCAGCGCAGAACTGCACATGGGGCACGTTGGCGCAGATGCCGAATGGCCGTGGTCATTTGAGGCCCGCTTGGTGTACCAGCTCAGTGAGGGGGAATTGACTGTTCAAGTTTCCGTCTGCAACACCTCTGCAGAGGCCATGCCCTTGAGCTTGGGTTGGCACCCTTTTTTGCCCTACGCAGCGGCAACACCCAAAACAACTGAGGCATGGCGCGTTCACGCACAACGACAACACGTGATTGGATTGGACGGTTTAGGCCGTGCTGAAGCTGGAATGCCCCAAGGTCCGATGCAAACCTTTCCCTTGCCTTTAGAGCAAGCAGGCACCGTTGCCTATGAGAATTACTCCGGCCAAATCAAGCTGCCATTGAACCGGGACTGGCAATTGGCGCTTCGCAGCCAACATGCATCTCATTTGCTGATTCACACCCCATTGGGGTTCAGCCATGTTTGCGTGGAGCCGATCAACGCATTGCCTGGCGCTTTGCTTTACACAGCGACTGCACAAAAGCTGCTCAGCCTGGCGCCGGGCGAGAGCCGCTCCTTGGTTTGCACCTTGGGCTTGGAGGTCGCCTCTGAAACGAGCAATAGATCCGCTTGACAACCCGCCATTTTTAAATCGGCTTTGTCCCGTGCAAATGACTCGTTTTTTGAATACGACATGATGGGCGAGATCGTTCTGGCGATTGAGAACGGCGCAGACGCCGTGGATATCGGAAAAACCATCCACTCCCAGACCACGCTGGGAGCATCTGCATAGCGGTGGAGGAGGCTCATGGCAGCTGCACGGATTTGCCACCCGCTAAAAAGTTGACCTGTTTAAAGGTCAACTGCGCTTGGCCTGCGTTTGCGAGTGAGCGGCTGCGCAAGTCGGCCAGCGAGTTGGCCTACCTCTGTGCCATCAGCAAGGCGAGCCGATTTTTGACAAGCGCGGCAGTAAGGCGGACATAAGGTTGACAAGATCACGCTCACGGCCCTTGTGCCACCACCGCGCACGTAACGCTACCGCTAATTTGGCGTGCAGCAACCGAACTCGCCGCACTGGTTCACATGGGACACCAAACAGTCACTCAAACAACCTGCTCATGAGGCTGTGACCGCAGTCAGGTACAAGTCGCTTGCGGCTTTTGTCAGGAGCCCGGGCTTGCCATCTCCAATGGCGCGCCCATCGATGCGCACAATCGGCGTGACGCCGCCGAGCGTACCGGTGACAAATGCCTCATCGGCCGAGTAGACCTGCGCAAGGGTGAAGTCACACTCCTTGGCGATTCGCCCATCGGCACGCCACACATCCAGCACCTTTTGTTGTGTGATGCCCTTGAAGCTGTAGGCGCTGGTCGATGTCCACAACTCACCTTTGCGCACGATGAAGAAATTTGTCGAGTTGCAACTTGCCACAAAGCCGCGGGGATCCAGCATCAGCGCTTCGTCGGCTCCCGCGTTGATGGCCTGAATCAAAGCCTGAATGAGGTTGAGGCGGCTGTGTGAGTTGAGCCTGAGGTCAAACACATCGGGACTGCTGGTCCGAAATGTCGACGTGAGAAGCGACAAGCCCTTCGCCCGTGCCTCCGGCTTAGGAGTCTTGAACTCAGCCACGATCACCACCGTCGCACCGCCAATCACAAACCGCGGATCCTGGTTCGGCGTCTTCTTGACACCTCGCGTGATCATCAGCCGCAAGTGCGCGCCGTCGGTCATCTGATTGCGCTCCAATGTGGCATACATGGCCGCAGCAATTTGCTCGCGGGTCAGGCCGATGTTGAGCGCGATGGAGGAGGCACCTTCGAACAGCCGGTCCAGGTGAGCTTCCAGGCTGATGAGCTTTCCTTTGACTAGACGCAGCCCTTCCCAGATTCCGTCTCCCAACACAAAGCCGCTGTCGAAAACTGATACTCGGGCCTCTTGCCTACGGAAGAACTCCCCATTGACGTAGACAAGCACATCCTCGTTTCGAGGGTCGGGCAAGTAGCCTTGGGCGCTTTCACTGGTCGCGTTCATTTTTTGTTTCTTCCTATGACTCAGAAGTTGAATTCGTTATGCCGCGCCAGAAAATCCTGGGTTCGCTTTTTGCGCGGGTTCTTGAGGACTTCATCTGGCGTACCCGACTCGTAGATCTGGCCGTCCGCAATGAAGAGGACGCGGTTGGCGAAGTGGTAGGCAAAACCGATTTCATGGGTGACCAAAAGCATGGTGCGGCCCTCTTGCGCCAGTGCACGTATCACCCGGAGCACTTCGCCGACCAACTCGGGATCCAGGGAAGAAGTGGGTTCATCGAATAGAAGCAGCTCGGGCTCCATGGCCAACGCACGCGCAATGGCCACGCGCTGTTTCTGGCCGCCAGAGAGGCGCGAGGGGTATTCGCTCGCCTTGTCTGACAGGCCTACCCGATCGAGTTGCGCTCGCGCCTTGAGGATGGCATCTTCGCGCGACATTTTTTGCACGGTTCGCAGGCCCTCAGCGACGTTGTCCAGCGCGCTCATGTGCGGAAACAGATTGAACTGCTGAAACACCATGCCGGCGCGCTGGCGCACACGGGTCAGTTCGGACTCGGTGTAGCGGCGTTCTTGTTTGCCGGGTCGTTCCGGCAAAGCCGTGCCGATGACCTGTCCAGCAATCTCGATCGTGCCAGAGCTGGGCGTTTCCATGAAGTTGATGCATCGCAACAGCGTGCTTTTGCCCGAACCCGAAGCGCCGAGAACTGCGATGCGGTCGCCCGTAAAAACGTCCAAGTCGATGCCCTTGAGCACTTCGTTGTGCCCGAACTGTTTGCGCAGGTCGCGGATGCGCAGAAGGGGTTCGTTGGGGGTTGAGGTCATGGTTCGTACGGTTCTGAGATCAGTCGGAGCGCCGAAGCTTGCGCTCCAGCGCATAGGTGGCCTGCACCAGCGGAAATAGGAAGACGAAGAAGGCCAGGGCGATGACCGTATAGACCTCGATGGGGTTGTAATCCAATGATGCGATCAGCTTGCCTTGCTGCAGCATCTCGGCATAAGACACGGCGGAGGCGAGTGTGGACATCTTGAAGATTTCAATGCCGCGGTTGGTCATGGCGGGGAGCATGCGCTTGAGCGCCTGTGGCAAAACAATCCGGCGCATGGCCTGCGCTGTGGTCATCCCCAAGGCTCGCGCTCCTTCCCACTGACCCTTGTCAATGGACTGAATACCCCCTCGATAGATCTCGGCGGAGAACGCGGCTGAATTCAATGAAATGCCCAGCGAAGCCGCCATCAGAGGCGAGATCTCGAACGGCACGAGCATGGGCAGGGCAAAGTAGAACCAGAGGATCTGCACCAGAACCGGTGTATTTCGAAAGAACTCAACAAATGCACTGGCCGGTATGTACAAAGCCCGTCGAGTCGAGTACCTCGCCAAGCCAACAAATAGCCCCAGACTCAATCCGCTGATTAGGCAGATGAGGAAGATGCGAAGTGTGCCGATTGCGCCCACGAGCAAAGCGTCGCTGTTGGCAAATACGGAGGCAAAGTTCCAGGGGTAGTCCATGGCGCGCCTCAATGAACGGTGGTTTCGCCACTGACGGCCAGGCGGCGTTCAAGTCTGTGGGCGAGCAGGCTGAAGCAGAAGATGAATACGAAGTAGATCAGCGCGGTTACCGTGAAGACCTCCAGGGGTCGGAACGTCTTTTGAGCCAGTTCGTTGGCCTGGAACAGCAAGTCTGTATACGACACCGTGGCCACCAACGTGGTGGTCTTCATCAGCTCGATCGCGCGCTCCATGAAAGCCGGAATCATCCGCTTGACCGCCTGCGGCAGGATGATTCGGCGCATCGCCTGCGCATCGGACATGCCGATGGCGCGTGCCCCTTCCCATTGCCCACGTTCAATGGAGACGATGCCACCTCGAAACACCTCGGCAAAGAAGGCGGCAGACTGGATGGAGAACGTCAATGTAGCTGCCATATAGGGCGTCATCTCGACCTGGATGAGGATGGGCAGCGCGAAGAAAAACCAGAAGAGTTGTACGAGCGGCGGCGTGGTTCGAAAGAACTCGATCACAAAGCCTGCAGGCCAGGCGAGCAGCCGCCGCGGCGAGAGCCGCAGCAGCGCTAGGGCCAGCCCCAGGGGAATCCCAAAGGCCAGGGCGCTGCCCGTGACTTTGAGTGTGTTGAGCAGCCCGCGAAGCAGCATATCCGCGTTCATGAATACGGGCGAAAAGTCCCATTCGTACATGCAAGCCCCGGTTCAGACGGTGTGACGTGTTTGACTGAGGCGTTGGTAGGCGTGGCGTCTCAGAGCATCTCTTTCATCACGGGAGGTGAAGCCTTCGGGTCTAGGCCAAAGCCCACGAGGAACTCTTCGTACCACTTCTGCGTTTGGCCACTCTTATAGTGGGTCAAGAGTGCGTCATCCACAAAAGCCAGGAAGTCCTTGTTGTCTTCGCGGCGCACGGCCGCACTGGAAGGTTGAGACTGCGCCGGCGTGGGCACGATGATCTTGCCGCGTCCCAAGCGTTGGCGTGCTGCCAGCAAGGGTGGGTGAAACAGGCAGACCGCATCTGCACGACCCGCTTGGAAGGCGGCAATGGCTTCGGGGTTGCCGGGAAATCGTTGGATGTTGGCCTTGGCCACGTTCTCGCTCAGGAATCGGTCCATGCTGCTCGCCTGTGGGACAGCAATGCGCACGCTGGCTTGGTTCAGGTCTTCCCACGTACTGACGTTCAGGTCGTCTCGAGCGAGCACGGCCAGGGAATAAAAGAGCAAGGGTGCTTTGGGGAAGTCCACCGCCTGGGCACGCTCTGGCGTCGCGTCCATCATGTACATGATGTCGATCTTGTTGCTTTGCAGGGCAGCGATGGCGGTACCCCAGGTCACTTCAACCGCTTCGAATTTCACGCCAAGCGCGTTAGCCATTGACTTGCCCATGGAGACACCCAGTCCACTGCTCCATTCGCCGGTGCGAGGGTCCTTGGAATACCAGGGCGGCGCCTGCGTAACGCCCACGCGCAATACACGTCGCTGCTTGATCGCGGCGAGCGAGCTGTTGCCCTGGGCCAATGCGTGGGGTGCCAGCATCAGGCCCAGTCCGGTGGCGGCAAGGCCAGTGAGTGTGTGGCGGCGGTTCATCGTCATGTCAATGCTCCTTCAAGGGCGGGTTGCGTGGGGTAAGGGTGGCTTCAGCGTTCGTTGGGATTGGAGAAAGAAACTTTTCGGTTTGGGTCGCGCCACGTTTCATGTGGTCAGCGATCTCGGCCAGCATGGCGGGCAGGTCTTCGCCCAGCGCGTACCGCATATAGCTGTCGTGAGAATCCCGTTTGGGCCCTCGCATGGCGTTGGCCCTGTGATGCGCGGCCCAGTAAAGCTGCAACCTGCCACGCAGGCTTCGCCAGGTCTGTTGCAGCAACCTGTGCCCACTGGTCTCATAGATCAGCCCATGGAAGTCCAGCTCCGCCAGGATGCTGCCGTCGTCGTCGCCTGCATCAATGTGCTCAGTCAGCACATCGTTGCGTCGTTGAAGTTCATGGCGAAAGGCCGCGTTGCGCTTTTCCCATGCGTGCTCGAATGCGAAGCGTTCAAGCGTGACACGCATGGAGTAGATCTCACGGACGTCGTCCACCGAAAGCGAGATGACGTGGGTTCCGGTGTAAGGAACGGTCACGAGCAACCCTTCTTCAATGAGTTGGCGCATGGCCTCGCGAAGTGGCCCTCGGCTCACATTGAACTGCGATGCCAGTGTGGTCTCCACCAATGGCGAACCCGGCGCCAATTGCCCGCCAAGGATCGCCGAGCGCAAGCTTTCGGCGATGTGCTGTCGAAAGGTGTGCTTGGGCAAGCAGTTCGCCTGGAAAACAGCGACATTGGAGGGGGCATCTGTGGAGAGATGGGCGCTCATGGGTGAATGCTGATGATCGATTGTCAACAATATACGCCCGAGAAGCGACCTGCGCAATTCTTTTTCAGATGTCCATCCATTAGCCTGAGTGTGATGCTGTGGCCTCAAGCTCTCGAACCGCCCAGTGCGGACCCGCATGCCAGGAGGTGTCGCAGGGGTGGCTGCGATGATCGCGGCCCCCCTATGCCGTATTCACCTGTATCATTTATTCACAACCGGAGATGCCCTTCCCGCATCCAAAAAACAAACAGGGGTTACATGTCAATTGCGACGAACGAGACCAACGAGAACACCCACCCGAACCAGGAAATCTGGATTCACTATTTGAACCACCCCGACGTGCAGGCGCTGGCGATGACGGACGCGGAGATCCTCGGGGCGGTGGAAGATGGGCTTCGTGCCCAGGGTCTGGGGCAGGCGACCATCGAGCCACGCATGCACCTTGTGCCAGAGAAGGAGTGGCCGGGCCACTTCAATGTGCTGCGAGGCTATATCCGTCCGTTGGGTATGGCGGGCGTTAAGGTGGTGGGTGATTTCTATCGCAATTACCAGGTGGGCCTGCCCTCGGAGCTGGCGTTGCTCAATCTGATGGATCCCAAGACTGGCGCGCCGCTTGCGGTGATTGATGCTTCGGACCTGACCGACATGCGCACGGGCGCGGTGACGGCAATCGGCGCGCGGTATCTGGCGCGCAAGGTGTCAAAGGTGCTGGGGCACATCGGAGCGCGTGGGACGTCGTACTGGAACGTCAAGTTGCTCGATTCGATTTTCAATTTTGACGAGATCCGTGTGCACTCGCGTCGCCCCGAAAGCCGCAACGCATTTGCAGAGCGGCTCTCGCAGGACCTGGGCAAGCCGGTGCAGGCCACCGAGGATTGGGAGTCGTGCGTGCGCGGCGCCGACATCGTGGTTGAGGCCTCGCGCTTGGACAAGCCCGAGCCGATGCTCAAGACAGAATGGATCAAGCCGGGGGCCTGTGTGATTCCATACGGCACCATGAGCGCCGTGGAACTGTCGCTGACCGACATCATGGACAAGATGGTGATGGACGACTGGGGTCAGGCCAAGGCCGGCCCGTTTGGCGCGCTGCGCGCCCACGTGGACAGCGGCAAGTTCAGCGAGCAGACGTTGCACGCCGAGCTCGGGCAGATCGTGGCGGGGCTCAAGCCGGGGCGCGAGAGCGACAGCGAGACCAATCTGTTCTGGCACCGCGGCTTGTCCTTGTCGGACATCGCCTTGGGTGCCGCGATGCTGCGCAAGGCGCAAGCGATGAACATTGGCCAGCGGCTGCGGTTTCGTTGAATCCCGATCTGGAGATGCCAATTCCAATGCCGACGCCGGTTGTCAACGCACGCATGTATTCGGCCACGCCGCGCACGCGGGCGGCATGGAAGACGCTGCTGGCGTGGGTGGTGCGCGATGCGGGCCTAGATTGGGACGTGATTGACTACGACGCGCCGCAGCCCCTGAACGCGCTGTGGGCACGGGACGACATGGGCCTGGTGATGATGTGCGGCCTCCCGTTTTCGCGGCGCGTGCCACGCGCGCAGATCGTGGTGGCGCCTATCCCTATGCCCTCACGCTATGGTGGCCGGGCGCTGTATTGCACCGACATCGTGGTGCGCAGCGATTCTCCTTTTGAGACCCTGGCTGATACCTTCGGCGCGGTAGCGGGCTACACCTTGGCTGATTCGCTGTCGGGGGGCGTGGCCTTTGACCGCTTACTGGAGACTTTTCGCACGCCGCAGCGGCGACGCCTGTATCGGCAATCGGTCGGGCCCTTGATCCATGCACGCGGCGTGATCGATGCGCTGGCCCGCGGCGAGATCGACGTGGGCCCGCTGGACAGCTACTACCACGACCTGCTGCGTTACGACGAGCCGGACTTTGCAGCGCAGGTGCGTACGATTGCCACGACACCGATGCTGCCGATCCCACCGCTGGTGGCGAGCGCGCCGCTGACGGCCGACCAGCTGCATGCCCTGCGCCAGTCGCTGCACGCCGCGATTCAGGCGAGCGAGCTCGAGCCTGTGCGGGCCCGCATCCTGCTCGCAGGCTTTGCGCAACCCGATCCCGCCGATTACAGCTCGCTGCGCGAGATGGCGGCCCTGACCCCTGATACTTTGGAGGAACTTTGATGAAACGCTTGCTTCCCGTTCTTTTTGCCGGTGTGGCACTCGCGCTCAGCGCAGGTGCCGTCTCCGCCCAGTCCTGGCCGACCAAACCGGTGCGCGTGATCGTGCCTTTTGCCCCCGGTGGCCCTGCCGACCAACTCGGGCGCTTGGCGGCCCAGATCATCACCGACAGCCTGGGGCAGCCCGGCGTGGTCGAGAACAAGGTGGGCGCTGCCGGGAACATCGGGGTGGACCTGGTCGCCAAGGCCGCTCCCGATGGCTATACCCTGGGGCTGGTGCCGGTGGGGAACGTCGTGGTCAACCCCGCGCTGTTTCCGAATCTGCCATATGCGGCCAAGGAACTCACCCCGGTGTCGATGCTGGCGACGGTAGAAAACGTGCTGGTGGTGCATGCCGGCGTGACCGCTACCAACTTGCGCGAACTGCTGGCGCTGGCGCGTCAGAAGCCCGAGGGTCTGAGTTTTGCGTCGCCCGGTGCCGGCAGCCAGGCGCATCTGGCGGGCGAGCTGCTCTCACTGGAGTCCAACGTCAAGCTGGTGCACGTGCCCTATAAAGGGATCGGGCCGGCGATGAATGACCTGCTGGGCGGGCAGGTGACGATGATGTTCGCCGCCACATCTGCGGCCATCCCTCATATCCAATCTGGCAAGCTGCGCGCCATCGGAGTGGCCAGTCTGAAAAAATCCGCCGCACTGCCCCAGGTGCCCACGATCGCGGAGCAGGGATTGGCTGGCTTCGAGGCGGTCTCGTGGTACGCGCTGATGGCGCCAGCGGCCACGTCGCGCGAGGTGGTGGACAAGCTGCATGCCGAGATTGGTCGCACGCTCGCTCGCGCCGACACCCGCGAGCGCTTCGCGGCGCAGGGCATGGAGGCAGGAACCGGCACGCCGCAGCAGATCGCAGCACGGATCACGGCGGAAAGCGCGCGCTGGTCCGAGGTGGTGAAAAAACGCAACCTCAAACCCGATTGAGACGAGGGGGTTGGAGCCACCGCTTAAGGAGTTGGAGCAAGACATCGTTGATGCGCACACCTGATGAAACGTCAGCAGGAATTGACTTTTAGGAACAACTCTTGAATCTGTTTCATCCAAAACCGTGATCGGCAGCATGACCAGGGGCGAGTCGTTGAGCAAGTTGGCGCAAGCTTGGATGTGGTGGAAATGATGAACGGACCAAAGCAAGGCGCGGACCACGACTTGGTCAAGGTCTGGCAAAAGATGAACGCCAAGCGCTTCGACAACATCATGCTCAAGACCCAAATTTTGGTTCACGCGCTATGCCTGAAGGCATCAAGGTCACGTTCGAGATACGGGCAAATTGCAAGGCGACAAAGAACGCACTGTGTCGGCCCTCGACGCCCAATTGTTCACATCGGTGGTCTACACCGACCCCGAAGTGGCTAGGGTGGGCACGCACGCGGGCGACATGATTGGCGAGATTGCGCTGGCGATTGAGATGGGAGCAGACGCGGTGGACAATGGCAAAACCATTCACCTGCAACCCAAGCTGGGCGAGAGCATTGGCATGGCGGCGGAGATGGCGCATGGCAGCTGCACGGACTTGCCGCCTAGCAAGAAATAAACGTTTCGCGCTGCAAACAACAAAGCCGCCAACCTGAAAGGGTTGGCGGCTTTGTTCAGTTCCTTTCCTTTATCGTTCTGCAGTACTTGTCTCTGTCTGAGACATGTTTTGAGTTGCATTTTTTTAAATACGTCTCATAATTTGAGGCGTATCTACCAAAGTACGCATCATGCCCACCCAAAGCCCGTCCATACAGCCACGCTACATCTGGCAGCACCGCGCCTGGCCGCAGCTCACATTGGACGCGACGGCACTTGCCCCTGCGCTGGACCATGCCCGCTTAGAGCAAGGGCGGTTGTTGGGGTTGCTGGGTGCCATTGGGCTGGAGCAAGCCAATGAGGTGCAGCGTGAGTTGTGGGTGCAAGAGGCGCTGGCGACAGCCGCGATTGAGGGGCAGCAGCTCAATCTAGAGTCTTTGCGGTCATCGGTGGCGCACCGGCTTGCGCTGGCCGATGCGCCGGGCGCAGACCGATCTGTTGAAGGTTTGGTGCAGGTGATGCAAGACGCCTTGGCCAACCACAGTGCAGCGCTGGATGTGGACAGGCTGTGTCGCTGGCAGTCGGCGTTGTTTCCCGGAGGCACGTCGGGCATTGTCCGTATTGCTGTGGGCCGCTTGCGTGACCATGCCGATGCCATGCAAATTGTCAGCGGGCCTTTTGGGCGTGAGGTGGTGCATTACGAGGCACCACCCTCTGCAAGGGTGGGGGCCGAGATGGATCGTTTTTTGGCTTGGTTCGCCAATGCGGATGCCACGCTGAACGGTATTGCACGCGCAGCCTTGGTGCATTTGTGGTTTGAGTCCATCCACCCTTTTGAAGATGGCAATGGCCGCATAGGGCGTGCTTTGGCAGACATGGCTTTGGCGCAAGACATGCACGCGCAAGACCCAGAGGCCAATCCCACGCTGGTGCGGGTGTTCGGCTTGGCGCATCAAATGCATCAAACGCGCTCTGCTTATTACGATGCGCTTAACAACGCGCAGCGCTTGCGAGGTGTTTCGCTGGATACCCAAGGGATTGATGTCACAGCATGGGTGCAATGGTTTGTGCAGGCTTTCACCCGTGCTTGTATTGCCAGTCAGGCTGTGGTGCGCGATGCGACAGACAAAGCGCATTTTCGATTGCGCGCAGCGCAGTGCCACATCAACCCGCGCCAAAGCAAGGTGCTGGAGCGTTTGCTCGAAGCCGGGCATGTGGGCTCGGGCGGCGGATTTTTGGGCGGCATGCGCACCGATAAGTACGCCAGGATCACTGGCATCTCGAAAGCCACAGCCACACGCGATTTGGCCGATTTGGCAGCGCACGGCTTGTTGCGCATCGAGGGTTTGGGCAAGGCCACGCGCTATGTCGTGAATGTGCCGGGTTGGGAGCAGCCAGCGCTTAAGCCTTAACGGCTTGTTTCAATGCGCCCCGAGGTAACACCCTTAAGCCCGCTCCCCATCCACTTCTTCACCTTATTCACCTTCTTCGACTTTTTCGCTGCACAGTCAAAAAAGCCGAGGGTCAAACCGGAAAGGCTGGCGCTCAATTTTGAGCAATAGCCTGCGGTAGTCTGGGTGCGCAGGATTGAGCAGCAAATTCAATTCCGATGGTTCTATGAAAGAGGGCACCCACAAGCCGAGGCTGGATGCGCACGCCAGCCAGGACAAGCCCAGGGATTGTGTGGCGGCTTCGTTGCTTTGCCAGTCGGCAGGCAATCCCCAGTCAGAAGCTGCCATCAGCAAGCAGTCACTGGGCAGTTCCAATTGCATCAAGGCTTGGTTTTTGGGGTTGGCCCCGTTGCAGTGGACGCGCTTTTCCAGTTGACACAAGGCACGGGTAGATGCCGCATAGACCACTTGGTGTGCGCCTTTGGCATGCCAGCGGCCGTTGCCCAGGGTTGATCCGAAACCCAGCGTGGCAAGCATGGCAGAGGAGGGCGGTGCGGGGTTGTCGCAAAACCCAATCCGCCAGACGGTGGTCAAACCACACCGCCGTAACGGATCGCAATCAGGATGTCTTTCACACGCTGCGCGCCGTAACTGGTTTTGGCCAACTCTAGCGGGCTGTCACCCTCCAGCATGGGGTGGGGGCGGCGCAACCAAGCCGAGGCTTCGTCTTCTGTCTCAAAGGTGTCGGTGGCCATTTGCCCAAGTTCCAGCAAACGCAACACGCTTTCAGCCGAATGGATGGGCAGCAGTTGCCCTTTGGCAGCTTTGCGGTTGGCGGTGCTGCGGTCCAGATCCAGGTACTCTGCAATCACCCCTTTGCCCAGCCCAAGGTAGTCGCTAAGCGGCCCAATGGCTTGACTGGAAATGCCGCGCTTAAGCAGCTTGCAGGCCCCTGCGCTGGAAAGGCTGGCCAGACGCTCGCCCACCATGACGCGTGTGCTCGCTTGTGGCGAATCGTCTTGTTCAGGCGCATCCAGCATGGCCCAAAGGGTCGAGAGAGCAGCGCTGCGACTTGTGGTGTTGGCTGCGAGGGGTGGTGTTTTCATGGTGCAATTACACCATCATGGCGAGGCAATTGCAACAATTCGGGGTTTGCTGAGAAGGCTTTGGGAGTCCATGGATCAGGTTGTCAGGTCTGCTTGCCCGCACGGTAGGCGCTCATCACACGAGGCTTGAATGGGATGGTGTCGCGCCATCCTGGTGCCCAATCTGCTCCAAGCGCTGCGTCAACCAGTGGAACCCGATGTGCTCTTGCTCCAAGCGCAGCCCCACGCGAATGCGGTTGTCGCGCAGGTCGTCGTACAGGGCGCGCTCCTCGGGCGTGAGACGGTGCAAATCCACGCGCAGGGGCTTGTCTTCATGGCCCCAAATGGCTGTGTGGGCGTCGAGTGTGGCGCGGTCCATCAAGAATGAGATCACGTGGTCAAAGTGGCTGCGCAGCTGGTCCAAAATGGCAAAGCCGTGGGTGTCGATGTCGCCCCAGTAGTGGATGGGGCAGTGCTGGAGCCAATGGCTGCGGGCCAGTGCATCCCAGCCGTAGCCTGCGCCAAAAATCACCAGGGCATGTCGCACAGGCGGAAAGGCCAGAAAGTTGGTTTCGTTTTCGGTGATGAAGACACGCTGCACGCCGATCGCCAGGCGGCTGAAGCTGTCGGCGTCCAGCGTCACGTCGGGGCATTGCACGCCAGGCACCAGCGCCATGGCGGGGTCCAGCACACGCAGGCGTATGCGCGTTGGCTTTTGCAAAAATCCATAACGGGCAGGAAACTGGCTGACGCCGGTTTTGTGGGGATTGACCGCGTCCAGTGGCAGCGCCAGATCGAGCAACTCGGTCAGCACGCCGCGATGGGCTTCGATGAATTTGCTGTGAACGCCGGGCACGTCCATCTGGCGCAGGTAAATGCCCGGGCGTGGATGCGCGACCAGCCAGGCCACCACAGCCAGCAAGCGGGGCCATTCGGCGTGCAGGGCCAGCGCTTGGAGGGGCTGCTTTGTAACCCAAGGCAGCAAGGCGGGGTGGCTTTGCCGCGTGTCGGCCACTTGCGCTGAAAAGCGCTCCCAGTCTTTGCGTTTGCCCAACCAGACCAAGGCCGCTTCCAGCGTTTGCACCCAGACACAGGTCGGTAAGCTTTGCGCGCCTTGGACGCGGTGGTTGCGCGTTTGCCACTCCACGCGCACGGCGCCCTGCGGTGCCCATTCGCCAGCCAGTTCAGCCACCCATGTGCGCACGTCGTTGAAGCGGTCTGTGATGTCTGCTGACGTGGGCGGTTTGATGGCCAGGCGCAACGGAAAACGCACATGGCCGGTGACCGCGTCGCGCAGCAGTTCGCCGCGCTCCCAAAGCCGCGCCAGCTGGGCTTTTAATTCTTTTGGGCCAGTCCAGCTCACCGCGCAGGCTCCTGTGCTTTAGGGGCGGAAGGGGTGGGAGGGGCGTTGGGGGCTGGCGGTGCCAAGGTGGCGGGTGCCAAGGCCTTTTGCGCCCGGTATTCTTCGATGGACAAATTGCGCAGCTTCGAGGCCCGCCCACCCTCGTTGTGGACGAAGCCGACGCTGGCGACATAGGGTTCGATGATGTGGATTTTTTGCAGCGGCGTGACGATCAGCAGTTGCAGGTTGAGCTGGCGAAACAGCTTGAGGCCGTATTGGGCAGACTCGTCCGAGCCGCGCCCGAAGGCCTCATCAATGACCACAAACCGGAAAGAGCGCGAGCGCACCGCACCCCATTCCAGACCGAATTGGTAGGCCAGACTGGCCGCCAAAATGGTGTAGGCCAGCTTCTCCTTTTGTCCGCCCGATTTGCCACCGGAGTCGGAGTAATGCTCGTGCTCGGTGTTGTCCTCGCGCCAGCGCTCGCTGGCGGCAAAAAGGAACCAGTTGCGCACGTCGGTGACTTTGGCTGTCCAGCGGCGATCTTGTTCAGACAAGCCTTCGCGCCCCCTGAAGCGGTCGATGATGGCTTTGACCTGCAAGAACTTGGCCTCGGAATACTGCGCATCGTCCGACCCGGTGACCGCGCCCTCGGTGCAGGCGCGCAGTTCTTGCTGGAAGTCGCGGATCTCGGCGTCGGGGCTGCCCTGCGATTCCAGCAGAATGAAGCGCCCTGGGTTGTAGTCGATCTCGCCCAGCGATTGGTTGATGTGGGCAATGCGCTCTTTGATAGTTTCGCGCTCACGGGCCAGTTGGGCGTTGAAGTTGGCGATTTCGTTGATGGTGTTGACGTTGAGCAGCTCCTTGAAGCGCGACATAAAGCGCGGCAGGTCGTCGCGGTTGAGCTGCGTGAGCAGGTTTTCATATTCAAAGGCCCCTGCCAGGCTGGCATCCATCTCGGCGGTTTCCAGCTTGAAGGTCTCTTTGAAGGAGGCCATGGCTTTGATGATTTTCTCGGCCAGCCGCCGCAGCTTGCTGTCTTCGGCGTCAATGCGTGCTTGCAGCCAAGCGCGCAGGTCTTGCTCGCGGTTGTCGCAGGACTCCACGGTGAGAGCTTGCTCCCCCAAGGCTTCGGTGCGCATGGCTTCGAGCTTGGCGGTCAAGGCCGCGTCGATGGCCACCGCGTGCAGCAGCGCAGCGGTTTGCTGGTGCAGCGCTTGTGCGTCAGCGCGCCGCTGCTCCACCTTGGCGCGTTTGTCGCGCGTGCCTTGCAGTTCTTCCCCGGTTGTCTTGAGTTGCGCCTGCACGCTGCGCAGCTTGTCGTTGAGTTGTTGGAGCACGTCTGAGGCCGTCTCCAGCCGACGGCGCTCGTCCACCAGGTGGGCAATTTCAGTGGCAAGGCTGGCCCAATCGAGCTCGTCGAAGGCGGTGAATTCTTCAAGCCGGGTGAGCGCATCGAGACGGCTGTCGAGTTCAGCTTGTTCGGTTTGGATGGCCGCAATTTGGCCGCCCACTTCAGCGAGCCGCGTTTCAAGTTGCTGGCGCTTGGCCTCCAAGGCCGCAATTTTGGCGCTGTTGCTCCAGCCCAGCACGTAGCGGCTGCGGTCCTCAATGCGGTGGCGGTCGTCTTTTTCATGCCGGCCACTGGGGTCTTTGATTTGGCCCGCTGGGGTGACGGCGCGGGTCTCGCGGCGAAACTGCTCTTGCGTGGCGCAGCAGGCCACGTCAAACCGGACGCTGAGTTCGCGTTCCAGCCAATCGTAGTGGGGCGAGTCGGGCTTGATGGCGAGTTTGCGCACCAAGGAGTCGCGGTGCAGGGCAGGCAGTTCCGTGGTTTTGCGTGCGCGCACATGGAAGTACACCAAGCGGCCCCGCAGGTGGGCGTTGTCTACCCATTCGGCCACGGCTTTGTAATGCGCATCGGGCACCAAAAGTGCCAGGCCAAAGCCGCGCAACAAGCGTTCTGCTGCGCCTTCCCAGTCGCGGGCTTCGTCGCGCACCTGAATCAATTCGCCAGCAAACGGCATGTCGTCCACGTTCAGGCCCAGTGCCGCGCAGATGGCGGCGCGGATTTGGATTTGCTGGTCGTCGATGTTGCTGCGCCTGCGCTTGAGGCTGTCGATTTCCAGGCTTTGCTGCGTGTGCTCTTGCTTGCCTTGGCGCAAGGTCACGCTGTGTTCGGTCAGGGTGTTTTGCAGGTCGGCATCGCGTTGGCGTGCTTCTTCGCGCCAGCTTTGGTATTGGCCGCGCTGTGTGGCAAAGCTGGCGTCATCGCTGGCCAGGGGCTCGCCCAGCACCGCAGCCAGTTCACCATAGCGGCGGGCCTTGGTTTGGCGGGTGTCGCGCAACTGCTCTTTTTGGCGAATCTCGGCGGCAAGGCGCTCCAACCGGTCGCCGCCGTTGTCGTTGATCGCTTGCTTGAGTTCATCCACTTTCTGGCCTTGTGCCTCGTGCGTGGCCACCAGTTTATGCACCAGTGCATCCACGCGCGCCCACTCTTGCGCCAGGGAGAGCAGCCGTTTGTCGAGCAGTTCCAGTTTGAGGCCCGCAAAGTAGGGGCGCAGGCGGTCGCGGCATGCACGCAAGCGGTCGACCTCGGCGGCCAAGCTGCTGTGGCGGCTGCAGTCGGCGATCAAAGGCGTGAGCAATTCCACTTGGGCTTTGATTTTCAGGATGGCCTGGTGGGCGCGGTTGAGGTCGTCAAAATGGCCGATCAAGGCTTGCAGGCGCGGGCCCACCTCGAAGGGCTCCAGCATGTGGCTGCGCACGAAGTCCGTCAGGTTGCCGACCGATTTCATCGACACAGTTTGGTGAAACAGCTCCAGCGCCTGGTCGTTTTCAATGCCAAAGCGCCTGCGAAACCAGGCCGCATACGGCGGAAAGCTGTCGTGCAGTTCCGCGCCCAGCCCGCGCAGCCGCTTGCGCAGTTGCGCCATGTCGGAGCCGAAATGGGCAAAGTCCGCCGCAATCGAGAGCGCACGCTCGGCCCCCAAAAAGAAGCGCGCGGGTTGCCCTTGGGCTTCTTTCATCCAGAACACCTGGGCCAGTGTGACCGTCTGGTCGTAGCCTGCGTTGTGGAACACACCCAAGATCACCGAGTAGCTGTTGGGGTCGCGCAGACTCACCGGCTTGGCTGCACCGGTGACCTCGTTGCGTTCGGATTTGTAGTGCCCCAGCACGTAGGAGCGCAGCGTGCGTTCCTTGCTGTCCGCACCTGCGGCCTTGTTGTAGGCGATGCGGTTGGCAGGCACCAGCAAGGTGGTGATGGCATCGACCAGGGTGGACTTGCCCGAGCCAATGTCGCCCGTGAGCAGGCCGTTCTTGCCGTCGAGTTGCAGCGTCCACACCCGGCTGTCGAAGGTGCCCCAGTTGAACACCTCCAGCCGGGTCAGCCGAAAGCCTGTCAAGGTGTCATCGTCCAAAAAGTCCAAGCCCATGGATTGCGGCTCAAGCATGGTGGGCCCCTTCCTTGTTGTCGCTCACGCCGGCCAGCTCAGACTGGTAGCTGGCCAGGCGCGCATCGAATTCGGCCAGCCATTGGGCGTCCACAAAGGCCTTGAGAATGCGCCGCACCTCGTAACTGGCCTGCCCGGCGGCAGCCCCACCGGCGGGTTTGAGTTTGTGCAAAAACGCCAGTTCGGCCACCTTGTTGATGGTGGTCTCGATCTGGTCGATGAGCTTGGTTTCGTTCGTGCCGTCGGGCAGGAACACGCGCACCAGCTCCACCACGTCGTCTCGCGAGAGCACCAGCCGCCCCGCGTGGGCGTCTTGGCCGCCGCCTGCGTCAAACTCGGCGAGTTTTTTGCGCAGCAAAGCCAGCAACAAACTCACGGCGAAGGACAGCGGTCGGCGTGCCACCAAACGGGGCAGGCGGGGCGCGGCTTCGTCGTCGGCCGCTTCGGGGCGACTCTTCAAGAAGGCATAGCCCTCGGCCTCGTCCAGCACCAACTCAAGGTTCAGCACCGCCACGTAATCACGCACCCGCGCTTGCAGGTTCAGCAGGGCGGCCCACTGGCGTTCGTCGGCATCGCGGTAGAGCACGCTTTTGAGCAGGTTGATCAGCAATACCGACAAATCAGCGGTGGGCGCCACCACGGGGTGTGAAAGCGAATGCGAATGCGGCTGCGGATGGGTCGGTGGGGTGGTCAAAAATTCTTCTTCCATACTGGGGGCCTCGGTTTTTTGTTCTTGTGTTCTTGCGTTCTGGTTCAGCGCATGAAGATCACGCGGGGCAGGCGGGCGCTGCGGGTGATGGTTTGGCCATCGGTGGCCAGCGTTTGCCAGTGGATGGGCTCGGGCCTGTCCTCGTCCACCACGGTGCTGAAGCTGGCACTGCCCAGCTGCAGATAGGCCACCAATTCGGCCAAGCCCTGTTGCAGGGGCTGGCTGGCCACCAGCTCGGCCAGGGTGATCTGGGCGCGGTCTTGCAGGGCGTGGCGGATATGGCGGGTCAGCCGTGCCGCGTCGACAAAAACTTGGTCAAACAGCTTAGCGGGGTCGATGTCTTCATCGCCCGCCTGCAACACCAAGTCGGCAATCACCGGTTGAACGCTTGGGGTGAACAGGGGGCGCTCCATGGGCAGTGCAATGTCTGCGCTGGCCTGCGCCATTTCCATCACGTTGCTGGGTGCAGGCGCGTCGCGCAGCGCCAGCGCCTTGCTTTCGATGCCGTGCAAGATGTCCATGATGCGGCGGTTTTCCAGCCAGGCCTGGTCATCGAGAAAACGGCGCAATTGCTGGGACAAGGCGGCGACGGTGCGCTGGGTATGTTCGCCCGCTTCCATCCAGTCGTAGTGAACGCGGCGGGTGCGGGCGTCAGGGTTCAGGTGGGCCACAGCGGGCAGTGCCAGCACGCGATCGAGCAGCGCGGTCAACTCCTCTTGCCTGCGGCTGGACAGCAAAAAATCCCAGAAGGCGCGAAAGCTCTTGCCCTGGTCGGAATCGGCTATCGCATCGCGCTCGCCCATGATGTCTTCGAGCAGTGCGCCCTTGCTGCCCTCCCACAGCGCGATGCGCTCGCGCACACGCCGGTCCAACTGGCGAAAATTGTGCTCAACCTCGCGAAAGTCGGTCAGCAACTCCCGCGCACCTTGCGTGAATTGCTGAAAGCGGTCCTTCAGCGCGGTGTCGTCCAGCAGCGGCACATCGCCCGACTGCACCCGGGCGATTTCGGCGTCGATTTCAGCGCGCTTTTTCTGCAGCTCGGCGATGCGCTTGGCCGGGTCGGCTTCGCTGCCCTCGCTCATTTGTTTGAGCAGGTCAAACAGCGTGAGCAAGCGCGACTCTGTGCCCACGAAATGCCGCTCGCTCAGCTGCGCCAGCCAGGCAATGGCCTTTTCGGTGGCGGGCGTCAAATCGAACTGGGCCTCGTCTGTGCCCGAGCGGTAAAACTTGCGCAGCCAGCCCTTGTCGTGCGCAGCCCAATCGTTCAAATACTCCAGCGCCGACTTCGGGAAAGCGGTTTCACCCAAGTTCAGGCGCAAGGCATACAAGGCATCTTCCAGCGCCTCGGCCAAATCCGCCGCCGCCATCAACCGCACATTGGGCACCACGAACACCCGGTGCAAAAAGCTGGCCACCAGCGGCGCATGGTCCGAGCGCAACAGCCGCCACGCCGGGTGGTGGCTGCGCAGGGCGTCAAGGGTGGCGTAGTCTAGGGACATGGATCAACTCAGCTTCTATGGTACTTGTTCAGGACGGCGGGCATGCCCAAAGCAGCAAACTTCAGCACTTGCTGAAGCACAACGGGCTTTGGCTTTCACTATGTCGTGGTGACTCGCGTTCGTTTGGTCTCGCGCTTGAGCCGAATTTCGACAGTCCTACCCACTGCGCTTGCTGCTTTGATCAGTGTGTCGAGCTGAATGGACAGGTTGCTCGGGTCCAGCACGCGGTCCAATTGGGAGCGGCTGGTGGCCATGCGTTGTGCCATATTCACTTTGCTGAGTTTGCCGCTTTGCATGGCGTCGTCCAGTTGCTCGGCTAATGCTCGTTTAAGCGCACGGGCCTGCACCTCTTCATAGATGCCGTCCTCTTTGAGGAAGTCATCAAAACTGCTACCCCTGTGGGAATTGACTTTAGTTGCTTTGGCCATTGATCCACTCCTTCAAGCGGTTGGTCACCAGTTCAATATCGGCGAGGTTGGTTTGCTGGGTCCTCTTGACAAAGGCATGCAGCAAAATTATTTCGGACTCTTACACAGCAAAAAGCACGCGTGCGATGCGGTTGCCGATCTTGCTGCGCACTTCCCAGATCGGCCCCCGCAAATGATCGATCCGTGGTTTGCCTATAGGCCATTTTTATTGGACATAGGCAATGTCTTCACCAACGGTCAAGCGATCTGTTTTTCCAAAGTCTTCAGCCATTCGCGCACTGGCTCGTTGCCTGAGCCAGACCGGTAAAAGATTGCAGGAATTTTTTTGCTCGACAACATCTTTTAAGTGTACCTTAAAAAGTACTTTTATCGCTGCGAGGCCATGACCGTCCGCAGCTTAATCAACGTCGACATTCAGATTCGCACCAAAGTGCCTCGCATCTTTGCCATTAGCGACTTCGTGGGCCAGCCCATGTTGGCACGCAAGGCGGTGCACGAAGCACACAAAGGCGCTGAAGTGATTGTGGGCGAATTGCACTGCACCAAAGAGTTGGCAGCCGCGGCAATTAACGCACGCGTCATACCCGGCGTCGCTTACACCGACCCCGAAGAGGCTTGGGTGGGCACGCACGCGGGCGACATATTTGACGAGATTGCGCTGGCGATTGAAAATGGCGCAGACGTCGTGGATATCGGCAAAACCATTCACCTGCAACCCAAGCTGGGCGAGAGCATTGGCATGGCGGCGGCGTTGGCGTACAGATCTTGCAAGGATTTTCCTCCGACCAAAAAGTAGGCCAGTCTCCAAGATATTCAGACAAAGCCCGAACTGTCAACGGTACGTGTTTTGTGCTTTACTGGGCGGCTCAATCATCGAAAAATACTCTGCACTTGGACAGCCTTTTGACTATTGCATTTGTGTTACTATTTTTCGATCTCTTCTCGAATCTGTCAAAGTTGCTGTTACCGTTATCTGGCGGATGTTTGAAGGCTTCGATGGCGCTGGCTGTATCTATCTTCACTCAATATCGGAGAAATCCATGGGCCATACTCAATTCGTATCTACAAAAACGGACTGGCCTTTTAGCGTTCGACCACTCACTCCCCATTTAGGAGCGGAGATCAGCGGAGTCAATCTGTCAGATGAAATGACGCCCGAAGTCCTTGCCGGCATTCACCGTGCGTTTTTGCAATACCAAGTTCTTTTGTTTCCGCCCCAAGACGTTCCACCTGCACAGCAAGTAAAGTTAGCCCAATGCTTTGGGGAAGTTCAGGTCCATGTGATGAACCAATACCATGCCGACGGATTTCCTGAGCTGTTTCGGCTCTCCAATCTGAACGCCGAGGGCAAGCCTAATGGCAAGCATCCCGACAAAGGCACCTTGCAATGGCATACCGATGGATCTTGGCAACGCGTCACTGGGCATGCCACTGTGATTTATGGCGAGGTGATGCCGATACCCGGGCAAGGTGGGCAAACCCACTTTTGCGACATGTATGGTGCCTATGAACGGTTGAGTCCTGAATGGAAAAAACGCATTGCCAATTTGCGCGCAGTGCATAACCTTGATTTTTCACGCACGCGCAGGCATGGCGAAGATCCTATGACTGAAGACCAGCGCAGAGCTGTGCCCCCAGTTGATCAACCTATTGTTCGTACCCATACAGAAACGGGTCGAAAATGTTTGTATTTAGGGGACCATGCGGAATACGTTGTGGGTATGCCTTACGAAGAAGGTCGTGCTCTGATTGAAGAACTCAATCGAATGTCCATCCATGCTGACTTGTCTTATGAACATGAGTGGCAAATACACCAACTCATTGTTTGGGACAATCGTTGCTTGCTTCACAAAGCCACCCCTTACGACCCACACACCCAAAGTCGGGTGATTCGTCGTTGCACCGTTTTAGGTGAAGTTCCTGTTTAAACCGCGAATACGCCAAAACAGCCAACCGCTGTAAGGCTACACCGCAGACGAACACATCCCGGTAGGCGGGCATCAACAACACAATGACACCTTCGCCTGCGAGACATCAAATGTAGGCTGGGGGAACTTGAATGGCGCCACTGTCATCGTTGGGTCACCAGGCACTTGAAAATTCAACCATGCCCGTGAAAATTCAAGCTTCCTGGCTCACATTTCGTTCATGATCCTGGCCACAAACTCGTTGTATTGCTGCTCATTGATCAGCTTTTTATCCAACAACTCCCTGGCCTGCTTCAGACGCTGCTCAGCATTGCTGGGCACCGCCGTGTTCGCCGCGGCTGGCGTGCTCGGCATGGGAGATGGTGCAGGTGCCGGTGCAGGTGCCGGTGCTGGGGCCGGAGCTGGAGCTGGAGCTGGAGCTGGAGCTGGAGCTGGAGCTGGAGCAGGAGCAGGAGCAGGAGCAGGAGCAGGAGCAGGAGCAGGAGCAGGACCGGCGTCGCTTACACCGACCCCGAAATGGCCTGGTTGGGCACGCAAGCGGGCGACATGATTGGCAAGATTGCGCTGTCGATTGAGAGGGGCGCAGACGTGGTGGACAACGGCAAAACCATTCACCTGCTACCCAAGGTGGGCGAGCGCATTGGCATGGCAGAAGAAGTGGCGCAAGGCAGCTGCACGGACGTGCCGCCGAGTAAGCGGTGAGCGCAGCCGCTTGAGCTAGAGCTAAGCCCGAACTGGCAAAGGTTCGTGTTTTGTTTTGGTTTTTTAAATGACCAGCGACTCTTCACACTTGCCGGCCTCAGGCAAGGACCTGAGGCCAACAGAGAACATCAGCGATCGAGAATCAAGCGGCGGCCATGGTGACCGCTTTGCCCAAGGCGCTGGTGTAAGTGCGGTTGGTGATGGTGTTCACAAAAAACCATTCGCCCTTGGCTTCGGTGGCCGTGAAAGTCATTTTCAGGTAGCCGCGCTGGGATGCATCCACCCACTTCAGATCGTCGATCACGCCTTCAAAAATGGCTTTGATTTCAGCCGGTTTGAGCGTGACCAAGTATTCCTCCAGACCTGGCGAGCTCACCGAGCTGGTGCCAAATTCTTCACCCACTTTGGTTCCCGCCAAGGCGGGGTTGGTCAGGCCCATCAGGGTCAGGTGGTTGTGCCAAGCGTTGTGCGTGTCACCCGCCAACACCACCAAGCGCTTTTTCAGTTGCAAAGCGGTCAGCAGCAAGGTCTCGCGTGCCACGGGGTAGCCATCCCAAGCGTCCAGGTTGTAGCCCAGTTTAGGATTCTTGGTGGTGTCCATCAACCCTTTTTGAGCTTCAGTGCGAACGGCAGCAGGCGTGTTCTTGGCCACGATGTAATCGGTCACCGCTTTGTTGCCCGCAGCTTGGGCCGCTGTGGAGGTGTCGGTGCTGTTCAATGCGGCCAGCACCGAGACAGGAAACTCCATGCGGGCCATCAGCACTTGTTGCCCCAGCACTTGCCAAGTGGCTGTGCTGCTGGCCATTTGAGTGGTCAGCCAATCCATTTGGTCTTTGCCCATCATTTGTCGGGTGGGGGCGGTGAATGAGCTGTATGCCTTGCCCTGCGCTGCGGCACCCTTGAGCCCAGCCAGGTCAACGATGTCAATCTGTTCATCGCGGCCGACCAAACGGGTATCCAGCATGTGCAGGCTGACCAATTTGCCAAAGTCAAAGCTGCGGTAAATCTTGGCCTTGTCAGCACCTGTGCGAATCGGCATCCACTCGTGGTAAGCCTGCAGGGCGGCTGCGCGGCGTGCGGCCCAGGCGCCTTCTGTGGCGGGCGTGTGGTTTTCAGCGCCGTCTTTGAAGGCGTCGTTGGCGATTTCATGGTCGTCCCAAACTGCGATCATGGGCTTGAGGGCGTGAAGGTTTTTGCTGTCCGGATCGCTCTTGTATTGGGCGTGACGGGTGCGGTAATCGGCCAGACTCAAAATTTCATTGACCGGTGCAGAAACACGGCCCAAGGTGGCTGCTGTGCTGGAGGCATAACCTGTGGAGGGGTATTCGTAGATGTAGTCGCCCAAATGCAAAGCGTATTCGGCATCGCTTTTGGCGACTTCGGAATAAACGTTGAAATAGCCGGCAGGGTAATTGCTGCAGCTCATCACGGCCAATTTCAGGCTGGTGGCGGTGGTGGGCAGGGTGCGGGTGCGACCCACAGGGGAAGTGGCCGTGCTGTTGACAAAACGGAAGAAATAGCTGGTGCCCGCCATCAGGCCAGTGGCATCGGCCTTGGCCGTAAAACCTGTGTCGGATTTGGCTTCAACATCGCCCTGGGAAACGATTTGTGTGAAGGCCGCATCGGCGGCCACTTGGTAACGCAAAGTCACCGTATTGTCAGAGCCAGGGAACTTGGCGTGGGTCCAAAGGATCACGCGGTCCGCCAAGGGGTCGCCGCTGGCCACACCGTAAAGGAAATCAGGTTGGGCGTCCGATGATCCACCACAAGCGGAAAGGGCGGCACCCGCAGTCACGGCGGCCGAGACGCTGGCCACTTTGATCATGAATTCACGGCGGGAAGGGGTTTGCGACATGCGCGGCTCCAGTAGCGTTGATGAAAAGATTCACAGACCACTTTGACAGGGGTCCATGAACTTTTCATGACAGGCCGCATGCCCTAACGCGGCCTTGCCACCGATTTGGCTGAAAGGGGCCGTGGCTTGCCAAGCCATGAAAGCCCAGGTTTCACAATGTGTACAAATTAAGGGTGTAAATTAGCGAAATGCTCAAACCCGCTTGAAGAGGAACACTGCGCATGCAAGCCGCCCATCTGGCATCCCATCGATTCGGTTATTCGCAGCCCCATCTGCAGACCCTTGCCAATGATCCCAGGTCTTGGGTTCTGGCGCAGTTTGAGCGCCCTGCCGCATTTGACACAGAAGGTCTGGTTGACAGTGCGAAAGCTTGGCAAATCTCGCGTGATGTTGTGCAAGCAGCGCTCAACCCAAGCACACCTCCCAGCACCAACCCATCTCAAGACCCCTTGGGTCCCATGACCCCAGCGCGGCAGGTGCTTCGCCAAACCAATCTGCACGGGCTTGGCAAACGCTGGCAACACATGACGCAAACCACGACGCCTGTGGCAGAACGCTGGGTGCAGTTTTGGGCCAATCATTTTTGTGTGGCCGCGACCAAAGGGACCACCTTGGCCTTGGTCTGGCCGCATGAATACGAAGCCATTCGCCCGCACGCTTGGGGCTCTTACAAAGCGCTGTTGCGCGCTGCCATCGTGCATCCCGCCATGCTGCTGTACTTGGACAACGCGCAATCGATCGGCCCGCAATCCATGGCAGGGCGCCGGCGCGACAGGGGTCTGAACGAAAACCTGGCCCGCGAACTGCTCGAGCTGCACACCTTGGGGGTGAAGTCGGGTTATTCCCAAGACGATGTGACCCAAACCGCCAAATTGTTAACCGGCTGGACCGTGGGTCCCAACACCGCTGGTGTGGCACGGTTCATGGACAACCTGCACCAACCCGGCAAAAAAACCATCTTGGGCAACACCTACCCCGAAGGCCCTCAAGCGCTGGATCTGCTTCTCACCGACTTGGCCAGGCACCCTGCATGCGCTGACTTCATGGCCAGTAAGCTGTGTCGTCACTTTGTCACCGATGCGCCGCCAGCAGCGCTGGTTCAAGCCGTTGCTGCGGAATTTCGCCGCACCGATGGGGATCTCAAAGCCGTGGTGGTGGCCTTGTTCAGCCATGATTTGGCATGGCAAGAAGATCTGCCTCCCAAATTCAAGCGTCCCGAAGAGTGCTTGATCTCGGCCCACCGCCTGATGCAAAAGAAAGTCATCAACGTCGAAAATTCAGCGTATTGGGTGCAAACCATGGGACAAGCCATGGCGCGTGCGCCTTCACCCCAGGGCTGGCCCGACCTGAGCGCGGATTGGCTCTCGCCAGATGCGGTCATCAAACGGATTCAGTGGGCTGAGCGTTATGGCGAGTTGTACGGCAAAGACATCGATGCGAGAGACCTGATGCAACAAGCTTTCGGCCCCCACTTGACCACCAGCACCGCGCAAACTATCGCCCGTGCCGAAAGTGGCGCACAAGCGCTGGCGTTTGCATTGGCCAGCCCAGAACTGATGCGGAGATAAGACCATGACCAGTCCATCATTTTCGCGCCGTGCGCATCTGCAACAACTGGCCTTTGGGGCTGGACTCGCAGCAACGGGCCTGTTGCCTGCGCGACTTGCTTTGGCTGCCCAAGCTGAGAACACGCCGTCGGAGCAGCGCTTGGTGGTGGTGCTGCTCAGGGGCGCTTTGGACGGCTTGTCTGCCGTGCCTGCATTGGGTGACCCTGCATGGGCGGCTTTGCGCGGCGGTGCAGAAACACCCACGGCGCTGCCGTTGGACAGCACCTTTGGCATGCACCCCGGCTTGGCCCATTTGCACCGCTGGTATCAGAACAAAGAATTGGCTGTTGTGCATGCCGTGGCCAGCCCTTACCGTGAGCGGTCGCACTTCGATGCCCAACAGCAACTCGAAAGTGGCGGCGAGCGGCCCTTTGTTTTGAGCACCGGTTGGCTGGCGCGTGCTCTGCAAGCCACGCAGCATTCTGCGGTGGCCATGACGCCCGCCATGCCCTTGGCCCTGCGCGGCGCTGACCGCGCCAACACCTGGACGCCAAGCCGCAGGCCCAACAAATCGCAAGACACACTCGACCGCATCGCAGCCATGTACGCCGACGATGTCCCTTTGGCCAGCGCCTTGGCCCAAGCCATGGCGCAGCAAGACAAGTCGATGGGTGCAGAACCTTCAACGGGTGCAGGCTTAACCGTTTTGGCCAAACAAGCGGGGGCCTTCTTGTCAGCACCTCGTGGCCCGCGCGTCGCTTGGCTCGAAGTGGGTGGATGGGATACACACAGCCAACAAACAGCGCGCCTTGGCCGAATGCTGCCTGCATTGGACGAAGCGCTGGCGGTTTTGCGTGAATCGCTCTCGGTGCATTGGGCTACGACCTCGGTCTTGGTGATGACTGAATTTGGCCGTTCCGCTTCCATGAACGGCAGCCAAGGCACTGACCACGGCACAGCAGGCGTGGCGTTTGTCGCGGGTGGTCAAGTTGCCGGCGGCCAAGTTCTCACCGATTGGCCGGGGCTGGGACGCTCTCAATTGCTGGACGGTAGGGACTTGCGGCCAACGCGAGACATACGCGCCCTCATCATGCCCATTGTGCAAAGGCAATTCCAGTTGAGCACGGGTGCGATGAGCGACGTGCTCCCAGGCGCAAGTCAGCCCCTCGGCAACTTGTGGCGGGCCTGATTTTCATGGATCGGTTGGTCTCTCGACATCAGCCGCAGTCAATCTGCTTCAACGCTACTGATCAAATGTCTTAGGGGCATCTTGGTGCGCACGAACCGCCGATGACGAGGTTCCATTCCAGAATAACGCGTCTCGGCTCACGCCAAGATGGATCCATAATTCTGTTGAGCATGAGCTGCACGGCGACCTCTGCGCTGCGGTGATAGTCGTAAAACAGCGCTGTAGCTGGCGGATAGATGAGATCCAACGTCTCCACGGTGCCGATGCCAATAATCGAGAAGTCGTGCGGTACATCCATCCCCTTGTTGCGCACCACGTGCAGCGCTCCCGACAACATCTGCGTCCCCAGCGCAATCAGAGCTGTCGGAGGTAACGCCAACTCAAGCATACGGGTCATGGTGTCCCGCGACGATTCGAGCCATGAATCTGGCATGAAAACAAGGCCGGGGTCGTATGCCAATCCTGCATCGTCCAGAGCCGCGCGATAGCCACGCAACTTTTCGCGTCCCGGCGCGAGGTTGGCGCCCGATACGAAGAGAGCGATACGCCTGTGACCAAGCGTCAGCAGGTAATCCATCGCTTGCCTCGTGCCTGCGGCGTGGTTCATGAGCACACAGTCGAAAGCAGCACCCAGATCTCTCTCCACGACAACCACTGGAAGAGGTGTCTGACTGAATGGACAGTCCTTTGGGTCTGGATACTCGAAGCTGGGAGAAGCAATGATTCCTTCAAGCCTTCGATTTTCATAGAAGGCGACGAGCTCGCGGTCTCGTACCGGTTTGTCGGACGTTCCAACAAGCAGCGAGTAGCCGGCTTCGCGGGTCAGGCGCTCCACCTCGCTCAAATGGGCGGCAGGCACCGGATTCGCAAAGTTGGGGAGCATATAGCCAATCGCCTTGCTTCGACCCGTGCGCAGATGTCGCGCTGTGAAATCAGGTTCGTAACCAAGCGCATCAACAGCACTTAAAACACGCTTGCGCAGGTCCTGGCTCGAATAACCGCTGTCGTTGAGCACTCGCGAAACACTGCCGATCGAAACACCGGCGGCAGCAGCAACATCGCGCACTGAGATTCGACCACTCATGGTTTACGAGTATGAAAACGTTCCACAGGATTGCCCCTTTAACTTGATATGACTAGACTTAATTTCGATGTAAAAACGATTTCATATTTTCAACCTTTTATCACCAGGAGACAAGCATGACGAGAATCCTCTTTGCAGCTATTGCCCTAGCGGCTTCCTTGCTGCAACTCGCTCAGGCGCAAGAGTGGCCGAGTCGTCCAGTGACTTTCCTGCAACCCTACGGTCCAGGCACAAACCTCGACGCCATAACGCGCTACCTCGCGGGCGTTATGGGACCTCAGTGGAAGCAGCCGATCGTGGTTGAGCACAAGGCTGGCGCAAATGGTGTGATCGGCACAGAGCAAGTGGCACGCTCGTCTGGCGATGGCTATACATGGCTCTTCACCGGTCCAGGTCACTTCACCAACGAAGTTCTGATGGGTAAGGTGCCTTTTGACCAAAAGGACTTCAAGCCCGTAGCGCGGCTCGCTAGCGTGATGCTGGTCCTGGTCGTGCCCGCCGATTCGCCCTTCAAGTCAGTGTCAGACATTATTGATGCCGCCAAGAAGAATCCGGGCAAGGTGAGTTATGCCTCAGCTGGAAGCGGCAGCGCCCAACATCTCTCTGCCGCAGCTTTTCAGCATGCGAGTGGCGCACAGTTTCTTCATGTACCCTACAAGACGCAAGCTGCCGCTTTGACAGATACGCTGAGCGGTCAGGTCAGCTTCTCATTTTCGGCGCTAGCGACTGCAAAGGCGCAACTTGCCTCGGGGCGTATCCGTGCAATTGCCGTGACCGGACCGCGCCGCTCGCAGTCGCTTCCCGAACTCCCTACAGTGGCCGAATCGGGTGTGCCTGGCTACGCGTTCTTTTCATTCAATGCCGTGTTCGTGCCTGCGACTACGTCTGACGAGGTGATACGCAAGTTCTCCGACGCATTAGGCGCAGCGATCCGCACCCCTCAATTTGCCGATATGGCCAAGTCTCAGGGCTTCGAGAGCGATTACGCAGACGTACAGGCTTGGGGTGCGGCCGTACCTTCAGAACGAAAGAAATGGCAAGACCTGATTCGAGTCAGTGGCGCAAAGAATGAATAAGTTGCCCGGCTACGACGCACGCACGTCGACCATAGACCGAGTTTTACGAGACCGCGGACAACAGTGGGGCGACAAGACGTTTCTGAATTGGCTGCCCACGGGCACAACAATGAGCTACCGCCAACTGGACGAATTGACACTGCGCGTCGGCTCAGGACTTGCCGCTGCCGGCGTGAAGGTCGGGAGTCACGTTGGCGTGCTGATGGAGAACTGCCCTGAACAACTCCTGGCCATCCTTGGGCCCGCGCGCTGCGGCTTTGTGTCGGTGCCACTGAATGCCGCCGCGAAAGGGCAGTTATTGGCGTACTTCTTGAACCATGCAGATTGCACGGCGCTTATTGTCGAAGAGGCGCTTTTGTCGCGCTTCCTGGAGGCGAGCGACATGTTGCCCCGGGTGCATCATGTCTTCGTGGTGCGCCCCGATCGGGGGGAACCCAAGCAAACACCCTCACTCATTGATTCGGTGGGTGAACATGTGATGCACGAATTTGAAGGTCTGCTGGATGCGCCCGCTCTGCTACCGGATGATGCCCCTGCCTTTAACGATCTGGCCATGCTGCTCTTTACGTCCGGAACGACCGGACCATCCAAGGCCATCATTTATACGCACGCGCACTTCATTTACTGGGGTAGCGACGTGGCATTCCACCACGAGTACACGCCGCACGATATTGCATATGTATTCTTACCGCTGTTCCACGGCAATGCACTTTTGGGCAGCACTATGGGCTCACTCATGGCTGGCTCGTCCATTGCGCTGACGCATCGCTTTTCGGTGAGCAAATTCTGGGAACACATTCGCAGTAGTGGTGCCACTGTCTTCAACGGCGTTGGCGCTGTCACCAATTTCCTTTGGAAACAGGCACCTTCCCCGTCTGATCTTGACCATCAGGTCCGGCGCTGTCATCTCGCACCCGTACCGGGATTTGCTAAGGGCTTTGAGGAACGTTTCGGCATGACCATCATGAGCGCATTCGGCCTGACCGACTATTGCCTGGGCGCTGCCTACAACACAAAAAGCCGACGAGACAAACTTGGCTCATGCGGGCTGCCGCGGGCAGGCATTGACCTTCGCGTTGTGGACGAGAACGACTTTGACATGGCACCGGGTGAACCCGGAGAGATCGTCATGCGTAACAACAACCCTTGGGGCGCCTCACTCGGGTACTACAAGCAGCCTGAGGCGACTGCTGCAAGCCGCCGCAACCTGTGGTTCCATACCGGCGACCGTGGAAGCATTGATGCCGATGGGTACATCTGGTACACCGACCGCATCAAGGACGCAATCCGTCGGCGAGGCGAGAACATCTCAGCCTTTGAAGTGGAAGAGGTGATACGCACTTATCCGGCCGTCTCAGATGTCGCTGTCTATCCGGTCCACGCGGAAACGAGCGAAGACGAAGTGGCAGTGACCATCACATTGAAGCCTGGCGAAAGCGCAAACTTCAGTTTCGAGTCACTCATCAAGTATTGCAGTCACAACCTGGCTTACTTTATGGTTCCTCGCTATGTGCAGGTTGCCGAGGAAATGCCCATGACGCTTAGCCAGAAGATTGAAAAGTACAAGCTGCGCCGAGAGGCAGAGTCCGACTTGTCGGCCCTTTGGGATCGCGAACGCGCTGGGATTACCATTGCGCGTTAAATGATCAGGAACGCATCATGAGAACCAAACTTCAACCCACAACCTCCATTGCGACGTCAGATGCCAATTCCATCATTGTCCGCGGACAAGATTTAGTTGAAGATCTCATCGGAAAGGTGAGCTTCACAGAGATGTTTCTCTTGCAACTCACGGGCAAACGACCGCCTGCAGCTCATGTCCGCATCCTTGATGCGGTACTCGTTACGCTGATGGAGCACGGCATCACGCCTAGCGTTATCGCAACGCGTCTGATCTATCACTCCGCGCCAGATGCACTTCAAGCTGCTGTTGCTGCAGGACTGCTGGGAGTGGGCACAACCTTCATTGGGACCATGGAAGGATGTGCAGGGCTCTTGGAAGAAATGATGACTGCGCCTGAAGGCTTAGAAGCGCGTGCTCATGCGATTGTCATTCGGCATAAGGAAGCCGGCAAGGCAGTGCATGGCTTTGGCCATCCGCACCACAAGCCTGACGATCCGCGCACACCACGTATGCTGGCTGTGGCGAATGGCGAATTTATATCGGGGCGCTATATCGAAGCGCTCAAGGTCTTGTCTGGGCAAGTTGATGCGGTGTATGGCAGGCACCTCACCATCAATGCGACTGGAGCATCGGCCGCACTTTTGGGAGAAATTGGCATTCCACAAAAGGTGATGCGTGGGGTGGCGGTTGTGAGCCGTTCGGCTGGACTGGTCGGGCACATCCTCGAAGAAAGCCTCAAGCCCTCAGCAGCGTTCATCTGGGAAACAATTGATGAAGCGATCCCCTACGAGGCCGAATAGGGCCAGATCATCAATACAGGGTCGGGGCGGCTCTGGGCCAGTGTTTACCCATTTGACATGATCGGTTCAATGCGCCCCAAGGAAACACCCGTCGGCTCGCTCCCCATCAGGCTCATCACCTTCTTCACTGCACAGTGCAGCCATCAAGGCTTGGCCCGCCACCTGGCCGGGCAGCAGCAGTTCTTCATTCGTCCAGCGCTTGACCAAGTGCCCATTGGCCACGCCGCCAGTGTGTGTTGACTGGTAGGCTCGGCGGTGCTGCAGGGTCACGCCGCTGTTGGCGTTGGCGATAAAGCGGCTTTCGCCTAAGGCCCACGGTTCGAAGTAGGCATGGGCGGCTGCATCCACTTGTCGAAAGTAGGCGCGAGCACCTTCGGCGTTGAGCTTTTTGCGCACGGTTCGGGTGATGAGGCCTTGCAGCTGGTCAAGCGCGGCATCGTCCATCTGGCCGATGGTGTCCAGGCGCATGTCCTGACCCGCCAACGCGGGTGTGTCGGCCAATTCGGCGGGCAGCACTTGCACCATGGCCTGGACCACATCGCGGTGCGGTGCCACCGCAGTGGCCACGCCGCGTGTTTGCGGCTGGATGGGGCAGCGGATTTCAACAAAGCGCGGCTTCACAGGACCAGAGCAGCCGTCGTGGTGGTAGTACTCGCCTTGGCTGAGGCGCCCCTTGCTGGAGCGCCCGCGCACTTCGCGGTAGGTCGGGTGTTCGGTGTGCACATTCAGGCAGACCACCAAGCCCGTTGTGTCGACCAGTTGGTAAAAGGCTTCACGCCATTCGGGCAAGAGCAGCTGCTCGTGCAGGTAGTCTTTGGGTTCGGTGCCTTCGTGTCCGACTTCACCCTCAATGACCAACACGAACGGCCTTGGCCTGCGCACGCGCCATTGGCGCTGGGCAAAGTTCAGCACATCGGGGGTGGGGGCCTGTTGGGCGCTGCGCGCCGTGGATGCTGACATGGGAGGAAATTCGGTTGAGGTCAGACCCGAACAAGGAGTTGGGGACAAGTGTTTATTTTAGGGGGGGTGCCTTGCTGGATTTCAGGCACCCACTGGGCTGCTGGGCAATACAGGTGACTGCCCCTGCGTGGCAGACGCTGTAAATTGCACCAAGTTCCGAGCTCATACCTGAAAGGTGGCGCGGTTTTGTCATACTTTGACAGCCTTACATTCGATTGCGCCCATGAATCCCTCATCTGCTGCTCCCGTGCGGGCCGACCACCCGCTGAAAGGCATTGCCTGGATGGTGGCGGGGGTGTTCTTGTTGTCGGTGATGGATGCCTTGTCCAAGCATGCGGTGTCGCAATTGTCGATTCCGGTATTGATTGCGGCGCGTTCGGCGATGGTGCTGGTTTTACTGGCGCCGTGGGTGCTGAGCAACGGGGGCTGGTCGGCCTTGCGCACGCGCCGTCCGTGGGCTCATGGGGTGCGCGGATTGTTCGCCGTGTGTTCAATGTTGTCGTTTTTTGAGAGCCTGCGCTTGTTGCCGCTGGCCACGGTGATCGCCATCAGTTTTGCCGCGCCGCTGTTCATGACGCTGCTGTCAGTGCCCTTGCTCAAAGAGCGTGTAGGGGTACACCGTTGGGGCGCGTTGTTGGCAGGTTTTGTGGGTGTGAGCCTGATCGTTGGTCCGCAGGCGATTGACGGCGAGCTGGGTCTGGGGGCTGGACTGGCTTTGATGGCGGCATTTTTTTATGCCGCTTCGATGACCTGTGTGCGCTGGCTTTCACCCACCGAGAGCGACCTGTCGATGTTGGTCTGGCAGAACCTGACCATGGGCCTGGCCGGTGCGGTGGGCTTGTTCTTTGTGCCTTTGGAGGTGGCCCCGGGCATGTGGCCGATCATCTCTTTGATGGCTGTCTTGGCGTTGCTGGGTCAGCGTTGCACCTTTCGGGCCTTGCGTCTGGCGCCAGTGGGCGTGGTGGCGCCTTTTCATTACGGCGAGCTGCTGTTTGCGGCCTTGTTTGGCTGGGTGTTTTGGCGCGAGTGGCCAGGGGCGCATGTTTGGTGGGGCGCGTTGTTTGTGGTCGGCGCGGGTTTGTACACCTTGTGGCGTGAGCGCGCCCGCACACTGGTGAGCGGTTGATGGGCCCGCTTGGGCGTTCCAAGCCGCCTACAGATTCAATCGGCATAGCCCGGATTCACCCGGTCAATCACCCGCATCATGGCTTCAAAAAACAGACGCTCACGTTCGCTGCGGGGGTGACGGTCTTGGGTGCTGGGGGTTTTGATGCGCCGGATCACGGATTCGGTGAGCACGTTCAGGGGCTGGCCGGTGCCCATGGCCAGCACTTGGGTGCGGCAGGCTTTTTCGAGCTTGTACAAGCGCCGGTAGGCTTGCGCCACGGTGTCGCCAATGGTCATCACACCATGGTTTTTCATGAAGAGCACGGTTTTGCCACCGCTCATGAGCTGCGATAAGCGCTCCCCTTCAGACAGGTCTGCCGCCAGCCCGGTGTAATGGTCGTCGTAGGCGATGGTGCCGTCAAAGAAGGCAGCGGTTTGGGTGGCGGGCAGCAAGCGGTTGGCTTTGAGCATGTTCAAAGCCAACGCCCAGGGCTGGTGGGTGTGCAGCACCACTTTGGCCCCCGTGAGGCGGTGCACCGGGGCGTGGATCGATTGCGCCGACAGCTCCACCAGGCCTGTGCCCTCCAGGGTTTCGCCCGCTTCGTTGAAGACCATCATGGTGCTGGCACGGGCCTCAGACCAGTGCACACCAAAGGGCGAGATCAGGTATTGGTCTTCACGGCCCGGTACGACCACAGTGAAGTGGTTGTCGATGCCTTCGTCAAAGTCGTGCAGCACGGCCAAACGCAAGGCGGCGGCCAGGTGCACCTTGGCTTGCCACACCGGGTCGTCTTGGGCAGGCGTTGAGGCTGTTGCTTTTGCGGTAGCGGTGGCGGCTGACATGGGCGGTCTTTCGAAGGTTGAACTGTTCTGCACTCTAGGCACCTGCCGCCTGTGGGCCTGTCACTTGGGCGGCTCACTTCGTACCCCCTCGCTACAATCGACGACTTCACCGGGGGTGCCTGGCCGCATGAGCAGCCTGGGCTGAGACATACCCCTCTCACCTGATCTGGGTTGTGCCAGCGTAGGGAGCGTGATGCCAATGCCACCCCAGCGACCTTGTGCGTTGACCGGCTTTGCTGTCATGCCCCTCGCGGCTTTTTGAGCGAAAGGCGGTTGGCGATGCAAAGGCGGTTGTTGGTGACCGGTACCGGGCTGGCATGGGTGCTGAGCAGCGCCATGGGCTGGGCTGCGGCAGGGCAGGCGCTGGCACAAAACCCACCCCCAAACCAGTCTCCAAGCCCAACGCCAACCTTGTTGCGTGTCATGACGCACAGCTCGTTTGACCTGCCCAAACCCTTGCTGGCGCAGTTTGAAAAAGATGCGGGCGTGAAGTTGCAGCTCATCAAAGGGGGCGATGCGGGCGAGATGCTCAACAAGTTGATCTTGAGCCGCGCCGCGCCCGTGGCCGATGTGGTGTTTGGCATCGACAACACCTTGCTGCCCCGCGCTCTGGCCAGTGGCATCCTCGACACCTACCCCGGCGTGGCCGCGCAAAGCAAAGCTCTGGCGGGCATGGCCGAGGGACCTGCCCCTCAAAAAGACCTGCCAGCGCCCACCGCCGACAGCGGCGTGGTGGGTGGCGTGGTGCCGGTGACCCAAGGCTTTGTGAGCTTGAACATCGACAAAGCCTGGTTCCAGAAAAAAGGTCTGGCCCTGCCCCAAAACCTGCAGGCGCTGGCCCTGCCGGCTTACCGCGATTTGTTGGTGGTGCCCAACCCGGCGACCTCTAGCCCCGGCCAGGCGTTTTTGCTGGCCACGGTGGCAGGCTTGGGCGAAGCAGCGGCTTGGGACTGGTGGGCCCAGATGCGCGCCAACGGCGTCAAGGTGGTCAAGGGCTGGAGCGAGGCGTATTACACCGAGTTCAGCCACAACGGCGGCAGCCGGCCCATGGTGGTCAGTTATGCCACCAGCCCTGCCGCCGAGGTGTTCTATGGCAAGGACAAACTGGGCGCATCGCCCACGGCCAATTTGTTTTTGCCGGGCGGTGTGTTCCGTCAGGTAGAAGGGGCGGCCTTGCTCAAGGGCGCTGCGCCAGCCGCACGCACGGCAGGCGTGAAGTTCATCGAGTTTTTGCGTTCTGTGCCGGTGCAGCAGGCGCTGCCAACCAGCATGTGGATGTACCCGGTGCAGCCCGGTGTGCCGCTTGACGCGGTGATGCAACACGCCCAGGCGCCCACCCAATTTGAGCGATTGCCGCTGCAAACCCTGAGCACACAGGCCGCCCGCTGGCAGCAGCGCTGGACGCAGGTGGTGCTCAAGTGACGGGGCCAAGTTCATGGTGCTGAATCCTCCAAAGCGCCAAGCTCTGCGTCCAAGGTACAAAGCCCTGTGGCTGGCGGCTCTGCCGATGCTGTTTGCCTTGGTGTTCTTGGCGATGCCGGTCGCGCGCTTGCTCTTGGAAGGCTTCTGGGGTGAACCGGTGCCAGGCTTGGCGCTGGCCGACACCGGCCCCTGGTGGCGCGATGCGCACCTGCAGTGGCGCGTGGGCTGGACGCTGGTGCAGGCTTTGGCCACCTGCGTGGCTTGTTTGCTGTTGGGTTTGCCCATGGCCTGGGTGCTGGCGCGCCTGGATTTTGTCGGACGGCTGTGGTGGCAGCGCGCTTTGCTGCTGCCTTTTGTGGTGCCCACCTTGGTCGCGGCGCTGGGCGTGTTGTCGCTTTGGGGGCCTCGCGGTTGGCTGGGTGAGCCTTTGGCGCGAGTGGGGGTGTCTTTGCAAGACGGCCCCTGGTTGCTGCTGCTGGGCAATTTGTTTTTTAACCTGGGTCTGGTGGTGCGCGCAGGCAGCGACGGCTTGGCGCAGGTCAGCGCACAGCAGGTGGCGCTGGCACGCACTTTGGGGGCCACGCCATGGCGGGCGTTTTGGCGGGTTGAATGGCCGGTGGTGGCCCCTTGGTTGGCCTCGGCGGTGTGCCTGGTGTTCTTGTATTGCTTCACCGGCTTTGGCCTGGCTCTGGTGTTGGGCGGGCAGCACTTCGCCACGGTGGAGGTGGAGATTTACACCCTGATCGCGCACGAGTTGGCGCTGGGGCCAGCGGCGGCCTTGGCCGTGGCCATGCTGGCGCTGACTGGGGGCGTGGCCTGGGCTTACGCCTGGGTGGAGCGCCGCTTGGCCCATCCGGCGCGCATCACCCCGGTGGCGCGCCGTCCTTTGCGGGGGGCGGACAAGTGGATTTGGACGCTTTGGGGGCTGGCATTGGGTACTTGGGTCCTGCTGTGCGGCGCGCCCTTGTTGGCGCTGTTGGGGCAGGGCTTGCACGCGGCGGTGTGGGGGCAGGGTGCGGCGGTGTGGGCCGACCCTGAGACTGGGCTGGCTTTGCGCAACACGCTGCAGTTCACCGGCATGGCGCTGGTGCTGGCCACGGCTTTGGGTTTGCTGCATGCACTGGCAGGGCATGCCTTGAGGCCTTGGCCGCGCTGGGGCCTGGCCTGGCGGGCCAGTGCATATGCGCCCTTGGTGGTTTCGCCCGTGGCGCTGGCCTTTGGTTTGTTGCTGATGTACCCGCAATGGTTGGCCAGTTTGCCGCTTTTGGTGGCGGCCTATGCTTTGCTGGCTTATCCGTTTGTGGCCAAAGCGCTGACGGCGGCCCTTGATGCCATGCCCGAGCACTATGCCCAAGCCGCTGCCACTTTGGGGGCAAGGCCGCTGCGGGTGTTTTGGCGCGTCACGTTGCCCATGGTGGCTTTGGCCTTGCGCCGGGGCATGGCCTTTGCCGCGGCCACCATGCTGGGGGAGTTTGCGGTCTCGTTGCTGTTGTCGCGTCCCGAGTGGCTGACCTTGAGCACCTTGATCTACCAGCGCCTGGGTCGCCCCGGCGCGGGCAATCTCGATGCGGCGCTGGTGCTGTCCGCCAGCTTGATGGTTTTGGCGCTGCTGGTTTTTGTGTTGATCGAAGGCCGAGCCGCTGCGTCCTCTTCTCCCACCCCTGCGGCCTGAAGGCCTGCACACCTGATTTGAACCATGCTTGAACTGCGACACATCCACCACGATTGGACCGGCCTGAACGGTCAGCCCCAGCCTTTGCTGCAGGATGTGAACCTGCAAGTGGCACGCGGACAAACCGTGGCTTTGTTGGGGCCTTCTGGCAGCGGCAAAAGCACGCTGCTCAAAATCATCGCGGGTCTGGTGATACCGGAGTCGGGCAGCGTCTGGCTAGATGGCCAAGACATCAGCGAATGGCCACCTGAAAAACGCCGCCTGGCCCTGATGTTTCAGGATTTTGCGCTGTTCCCGCACCTTAACCTGCAGGACAACGTGGCCTTTGGCCTGGTGGAGCAAGGCATGGGCCGCGCCGCTGCGCGAGAGAAGGCTCAGGCGCTGCTGCAGCGCTTTGGGCTGGGAGGGCGGGGGGCCGAACGGGTGGACACGCTGTCGGGCGGCGAGCAGCAGCGCGTGGCCCTGGGCCGGGCGCTGATCACACAGCCTCGGGCTCTGCTGCTGGACGAGCCCTTTTCTGCGCTGGACGCCGAGCTGCGCGTGAGTCTGCGCGAAGAATTTGCCCGCCACATTGCCGAGCACGGCATGCGCGCCTTGCTGGTCACCCACGACGAAGCCGAAGCCCGCGCCATGGCCAGCGCTGCCTGGCGTTTGCAAGGCGGCGGTTTGGTCAGTTTGTGGTGATGGCCAATTGATACCTGTTGATTCGCGAGAAGATGGTTGTCGGTCTTTGTAGGTCGGCACCTTCAGGTCCGACATGGCGGTGAAGCACCGCTGCCGATGGCACATGTCGCTTCGCTAAAAGAATGCATGTCGGACCCTAAAGGCCCGACCTACGGAGAATGCGGGTTTTCTTCTGGTTCGGCATCCCCGTCAGGGGATCTATAGCTTGCGCCTCAAAGCTCCAGCGCTTGCCAGACCCGGATGGCGGCGTAGGCATCGTTGGCCGCGTACAACAGTTGCGCTTCACTGAGATGGGGGTTGGCCCAATTGCTGGTGGCGGCTTTCTTGGACTTGATGAAGCGCTGGTTGAACAGCACCGCCACCGCGCCCTTGACGCCCATGTCCTTGCGGTAACCGCGTTCTCGAAAGATGCTGTTGAGCTCCAGGATGCCTTGGGGCTCGATGCCCAATTTGTGCACGATGCGCTTGCGGTCATCGCCCAGACCAAAACCGGCTTTGACAATGCCGCTGCAGGCCAACAGTTGCGCCGCAACCGTGCTGCATTCCGGGTCATGCAACTGAAACACCCAAGCCCGCTCGGAGGTGGACAACTGCAGGATGTGCGGCCCGTTTGACTGCTCGCCCACCTTGAAAGTGGGTTTGGACTCGGTGTCAAACCCCCAGGCAGACGATTGCATGAGGGCATCCCATGCACTTCTCGCCTGCTGGCCGGTGGTGACGAGTGTGATGCGGTCAAGACCCAGTCGCTCAAAAGGCGGGAGCAGGGCAATGGCGTCTTTGTCTGGGGTGGGGTGCTGGGTGGACATGGTGCTTTTGAGGGGAAGCCCATCATAGTGGTTGTGCTGTGTTGGTCATGGCAAAACCAAGGTGACACGCGCTGGATGGGCCTTGTCAAATAATTCACGTGGGTGCAAATGCTGAAATTTTTTAGGATTTGTTTTTATAAGGACACAAGCCATGTTGATGAATTTTTTCAAAAGACTTTCTGTGTTGTTGGCCCTCGGGTGGTCAGCGGCAACTTGGGCGCAGGGGACTTATCCCCAAAAGCCGGTCACTTTGATCGTGCCATTCCCGGCAGGCGGCATCGCTGATTTGTCGGCCCGTGCGCTCAAGCCTTCGCTGGACAAAGCTTTGGGCCAGCCGGTGACGATCGTGAACCGTCCAGGGGCTTCGGGCGCCATTGGTGCGGCTGCGGTCGCCAATGCCACTGCAGACGGTTACACCCTGATGTACACCTTGTCGAGTGTGGCCAGCGTTCCAGAGCAAGCGGTGCTCAATGGCCAAAAGGCACCCTTCACGCTGGACCAATTCGTGCCCGTGGCCCGGGTCACTGTGGATGTGGTCAGCTTGGTGGTGCGTGCGGACAGCCCTTACAAAACCTACCAAGACTTTGCGGCGGCCTTAAAAGCCAATCCCAAAGGCATGACGTATTCGTCCAGCGGCAACTACGGCATCAGCCATTTCCCCGCCGAGATGCTGCTGGCGGCCACGCAAACCGAGGCGCGTCACATTCCTTACGCGGGCGGGGCACCCATGTTGACGGCTTTGATGGGGGGGCAGGTCGATTTCAACATCCCCGTTCGCACGCTTGCCTTGCCGCACGTTCAAAGCGGTCGACTGCGTTATTTGGCCATGTACGGCGCCAAGCGCTGGGCGCAAGCACCGGATGTGCCGACCCTTTCGGAATTGGGCGTGCCGATTGATTTTGTCCCATGGACAGGTCTGTTTGCGCCCGTGGGCACACCCGCCGATGTTCTGGCCACTTTGCGCCGGGCCTTGCGTGCGGCATCTCAGGACAACCAATTCGTGGAGACGGTCGGTAAAAGCTCCGCCGGGGAAATTGCCTACCTGGACGGCAGCGAGCTGGAGACTTTCTGGAAGGCCGATCTGGCCCGCACATCCGTCACCATTCAGCGCATCGGACGCATTCAATGACGGCAGCAGCGCCGCGAGGGTTTACGTTCGACCGCAATGACGGTCGAGCGGTCTTGCCCGGCAATTTGCACACCAACCGCCAATTGGCGCAATGGCTGGATTTCTCTCAGCCCGGTCGGGTGCGTGTGTTCACGGGCAAGGTGGAGTTGGGGCAGGGCATTTTGACGGCCTTGTCCATCATTGCGGCCGATGAACTGGATGTGGATTTGGACCAAGTGCACATCGTCAGTGCCAGCACCCTGGAAGGGCCTGACGAGGGCATGACCAGCAGCAGCATTTCAGTTCAGGACTCCGGATCGGCCATTCGCCACGCTTGTGCCGAAGTGCGTTTTCTGGCCCTTCAGCAAGCGGCCCGTCACCATGGGTTGCCCGCCGATGCCTTGCGCGTCGAGCAAGGGCGCTTCACCGACTCCCAAGGGCGCGAGCTGGGCGATTATTGGGATTGGCTCAAGGACATCAATCTGCATCGGGAATACGAGGGTTTGGCCCAGCCCAAGCCTGTGGATGCGCTCAAGCTGCACGGCCACGGCAAAGTCCGTCGCATTGACCTGTCCGAAAAGATCATGGGGCAGCCCCGGTTCATCCACGATGTGCGCATGCCAGGCATGCGCCATGGGCGGGTCCTGCGCGCGCCATCGCTGACGGCCCAATTGGCTGATCCCGATCAACCCGTGCCGGCCGATGTGCTGGATGCCATGTCCCTGTCTGCCATTGACTTGGTGGTGGATGGGCGCTTTATTGGCATCGTGGCCGCCTCTGAGCGCGAGGCGGACGCCGCACTGGCTCAGCTGCAAGCGCAAGTGGCTTGGCGCGAGTCGGCCAATTTGCCCGACATGCATGCCTTGGCCGACTTTTTGCGCAATGCCCCGCATGAAACCACTTACCCCCTTCAAAAAGGGGAAGTCCTTGACGCTGACGAAGACGGGGTGAGCTTGTCGCGCGAATACCTCAAGCCTTTTATTGCCCACGCCTCCATTGGTCTTTGCTGCGCACTGGCCCAATGGGACGGCCAGACCTTGCAGGTCTGGACCCACAGCCAAGGCATCCAGAATCTGCGCGATGACCTGACCAAGGCCTTGGGGCTGGACAAACAGGCGATCGTGATGCGGCATGTGGAGGGTGCCGGTTGCTATGGCCACAACGGTGCCGACGATGTGGCATTTGATGCGGCCCTGTTGGCCATGGCCCAGCCCGGTGATCCTGTTCGAGTCGTGTGGTCTCGTGCTGACGAACTGTCGCAAGCGCCACTGGGCAGCGCCCACCTGGTCTCGCTCAGGGCCCGTCTGAACGCGCAGGGGCGCATCAGCCACTGGCACCACGAACTGTGGGCCAATGGCTACAGCTCCCGGCCCGGTCGCGCGTTGATCCCCACCTTGCTGGGGGCTTCGCAGCGCGCACAGGGGCAGCCCGCGCCTATTGCCATCAATCCGCCGCTGGCCGCAGGGGGAGGTTCGGACCGCAATGCGATTCCAGGTTATTCGTTTGACAACACCCATGTGGTGAACCACCGGCTGACGGTCATGCCGATTCGAACCTCGGCCATGCGGGCCCTGGGGGCATTTGCCAATGTGTTTGCCATCGAGTCTTTCATGGACGAGCTGGCCCATGCCAGCGGACAAGACCCTTTGCAGTTTCGCAAACTGCACATGGAGGACCCCAGAAGTCTGGCCGTTTTGAATGCCGTGGTCGATCGCAGCACTTGGTGGCGTCAGCCCAAAGCCGAGGGTGAGGGCCATGGCGTGGCCTGGGCCCGCTACAAAAACACCTCGGCTTGGTGCGCGGTTTTGGCACGCGTGCAGGCCGGCGAAACGCTGCGTGTGTTGCAGCTCGATGTGGCCGTCGATGTGGGCCGTGTGGTGGACCTGGACGGTGTGATCAACCAAACCGAAGGCGGTGCCTTGCAAGGCATGAGCTGGGCCCTGAAAGAGGCGGTTCAGTTTGACCGCACGCGCATCACGACCCAAAGCTGGGCCGATTACCCGATCTTGCGTTTCAGTGAGGTGCCCGAATTGACCATCCATGTGCTGGACCAGCCGGAGCAACCGTCGCTGGGGGCGGGCGAGTCGGTGCAAGCCCCCGTGGCGGCCGCCCTCGGCAATGCCTTGTTCGATGCCCTGGGTGTGCGTGTTCGGCACTTGCCCTTGTCGCAAGACCACATCCTTCAGGCGCTGAACGCGCCCCATTGACATGACCGCACTGACCTCGACCCTGGTGGACATTTGCAGTGCTGGCGCTGGACGCGTCTGGCTGGAGCAATGCCTGGCCATGCCGCAGTGGGCGCAAATGGCGCAGTACCGCACACGCTATGCGGCTTTGCAAAGCACGCTGGACGAGGTGAACCGCCGACTGGAGGAGGGGCAAGACTCCCACCTGTGCGTGCTCACCCCCGATGCCATTCGCACGTTGCAAACCCGCTGGCTCGATCGTATCGACGCGTTGGGGTCTTTGGGCCAAGCCGAGACCGGCTGGGTGAGCTTGGCAGGCGATGGCCAGTTCTACGATGTTGCCTCCGTCCAAGCCTTGCGCCAGACCCTGATGTCTCTGGACGTGTTGCTGGTGCCGGATCTGCAGCAGTCCTCGGGTGGGCGGCATTTGCAGCGTGTGCTCGACCAACTGGCTATTCCTGCATCGGACATGCCCGCCGTGCAGTCCTATGCTGGCGGCGCGCAAGCAGTGGCGGCCTTGTCTGCCCATGCCAGTCAGCGTGTGATGGCCTGCGCCCAGTCCACCGAGGTTCAAGCGGCGTCTCACGCCCACTATCTGGGGCCTTTTCCGGCCCCGCATGGTTTGTTCACCGAATACGCCGTGGCTGCTGTGCGACCCCATTCAGACAACCATGACCCTGAGGCCCAAACGGCCTGGACGGTGGCCTGCGATCTGGCACGTTACCTCTGCTCACCCAGTCAGCAAGCCCGGCGCCAAGCGCTGGGTTTTGCTGAAGTGCCTTGATAAAACCCGAGACAGACCATGATCACCATCAACGCCAAGAGCATCGCCCTGACAGCGCCCGACAAAACCCCTTTGCTCAGCTTCTTGCGCAACGAGTTGGGCTTGTCGGGCCCCAAATTGGGTTGCGGTGAAGGCGAGTGCGGCGCTTGCATGGTGCTGGTGGACGGACGGCCCCAAACGTCCTGCAATTTGCCACTGTGGGCGGTGAAAGGCCATGCCGTGACCACGCTCGAGGGCTTGGGCACGGCACAACCCCATGCTTTGCAACAAGCCTTCATAGAAGAAAACGCGGGCCAGTGCGGCTATTGCCTGAGCGGCATTTTGGTCAGTGCCAGCGCCTTGTTGCAGCAGACCCCCGAGCCGACCCGGGCGCAGATTTGTCAGGCTTTGGACAAAAACCTGTGCCGCTGCGGGGCGCACGAACGCATCATCCGCGCTGTCCAACGTGCAGCACAAATGAGCAAGATGGCCGCGGCCTGAGCGTCTGGTCAGAGGTTTAAAAAAACGTCTCGCCAGACTCATCGGCGTTTTGGGTCTTTGGGGGGCCGTGCAGGTTTTTTGCGCTGCGCCCGCTCGGCATCGGCCTTTTTGCCTTCGGCCAGCCAGATGGCAAATTCTTCCGGCGTTTCCAGTGTCAGGCGGCCCAAAGCCGCTGACCGAAAATCATGGATCACGATTTCGGCGGCCTTGGTGGTGTTGACGCGACCGCCACTCTGGATCGCGCCGCGCTGGCGTGCGATCGCTTCGAGCAAGGTTTCGTCGGTGTGGCTGGCCACGTCTTGCACCTTGTAGCGCTCGGTGATGGCCTGCGGGTAGCGCGGGATCAAATAATGGAGCAACTCCAGCGCCACCACCTCTTCGTCAAACGCATTCACGCCAATCGCGCCGCTGGCCGCCAGGTTGTAGCCGCTTTGCTCGACGATGATGCGTGGCCACAGCACGCCGGGCGTGTCATACAGATAAAAGTCGTCGGCCAGGGTGATGCGCTGCTCCAGTTTGGTCACGCCCGCTTCGTCGCCGGTTTTGGCGGCGCGCTTGCCTTTGAGGGTGTTGATCAGCGTCGATTTGCCCACGTTGGGAATGCCGCAAATCAGCACCCGCATGGGTTTGACCATGCCGCCCCGGTTGGGGGCCAACTGGCGGCTGGCATCGATCAAGGCCTTGGCGGGGGACACCACGCTGGTGTCCATGCCCAAAGCGCTCACGCCGGGCAGGGCGTTGTAGTGCGCCAGCCATGCAGCGGTTTGTACCGGGTCGGCCAGGTCTTGCTTGCTCAAGATTTTGAGTGCGGGTTTGCCTTCGATAAGATCGGCCAGCATCGGGTTGGCACTCGACCCCGGCAGGCGGGCGTCCAGCATCTCAATGACGACGTCAATGTCTTTGATGCGCTCCCCAATCGCCTTGCGCGTGAGGTGCATGTGTCCGGGAAACCATTGAATCGCCATAAAAGAAGCCGCTGCTGACTGAAAGTTCCAAAAGGGTGATTGTCGGGCAGTTGTTAGGCCACGTTGGATGGGACGGCTTCGAATTGCAATGCCTGCCCCACCTCGCCAGCCAAAAAGTCATACACCGCCCGGATTCGGGCGCTGGTGCGCAGTTCGCGGTGCACCGTGAGCCAAACTGGCAGCACTGGCAAGGCAATCATGGGCAACACAGCGGCGATGGTGGGGTCACTTTCTAACGGGTATTCGCCCGTGAAGCAGATGCCCAGTCCGGCCCGCACGGCGGCCCATTGCACGTTCATGTCGTCTGTGCGCAGCCCGAAGCGCAGTGCGTTGGCCGGGTAGCCCATGGCTTCAAAGCCTTGCTGGATTTCGGTGTTGGTATCGCCTGCGATCAGGTCGTGCTGTACCAAATCTTCGGGCAATTCCGGTGTGCCCCGGCGTTGCAAGTAGTCCCTGCTGGCGAAGGCACGTACCCTCACTTGGCCAATTTGCTGGGCCACCAGACTGCTTTGCTCGGGCCGCACCATGCGCAGGGCGATGTCGGCCTCGCGCAGCAGCAAGTTGCTGACCGAGTTGCTCACCACCAATTCGACCGACACCTGCGGCAGCGCCTGGCGCATGCGCGCTAGGATAGGCGGCAGCAGATGAAAAGCCATAGTCTGGCTGGCCGACAAGCGCACACTGCCTTGCACCGATTGCCCGGCTCCCAAGGCCAGCCTGGAAAAATCGGCAGCGCCCGCGTACATGGCCCGCGCTGATTCGGCCAGCGCCACCGCATGGCTTGTGGCTTGCAGGCCGCGCCCGGTGCGCTCAAACAGCAGCAGATTCAGCTGACTTTCCAGTTCTGCAATATGACGCCCCAGCGTGGGTTGGCTAACGCCTGTGGCTCGGGCTGCGCCCATCAGGCTGCCGTGTTCCATGGCCGCCAAAAAGGACTGGATCAAGGCCCAGTTGAAGTTTGACTTATTCATAAGTGAATGGCTGGTGATCGAATTTATGCAATTGTGCAATAGCAACTGTCTCCAGACAATCGTCTTCACCTCATTCATCCCTAAGGAGAATCACCATGAACAGAAGACAAATCTTGCGCATTGCTGGCGGCGGATTTATTGCCGCCGCCACCGCATCCACCTTGACTGGCTGCGACAGCAGCATGCCGCCCGAAGCGATTGCGGCGTGGAACCCTCCAGCCGACAGCCTGGACATCCGCCGTTGGGTTTTGTCGCACGCTTTGCTGGCACCCCATGCCCACAACCTTCAGTCGTGGTTGGTGGACTTGGACACGCCCGACACCATTGTTTTGCGCATGGACATGACGCGTTTGCTGCCCGAGACCGATCCGCTCTCGCGTCAGTTGGTGATCAGTCAAGGCACTTTCATCGAGGTGCTGGACCTAGCCGCTCGCCAGCGGGGCTACCGCACCGAGGTCACGCCATTCCCCGAAGGCGAGTTCAGAGCCACCGCCCCAGACACACGGCCCACCGCCCGCATTCGCCTGGTGCGCGATGCGCAGGTGCAGCCCGACCCGCTTTTTGCGCAGGTGTTCAAGCGCCACACCCACAAGGGCGTTTACGAGACCCGCACGCCCGATGCCGCTGCCTTGCAGGCGATACGCGAGAGTGTCAAAGGTTTGCCGGTGACTTTGGGCTTGGTCACCCGGGGCGAGGAGTCGGCCATGGCCCGCCACGCGCAAATCGCCATGGACGCCTGGCGCACCGAGTTGGTCACATCGCGCACGCTGCTGGAGTCCTACCATGTGCTGCGCATTGGCCCGAAAGAAATTGCACAGCACCGCGACGGCATTTCGCTCAACTCACCCATGGTGCGTGCCCTGAACGCTCTGGGTTTGTTTGACCGCACCAAGGCTTCAGCACCCGACAGCTCAGAGATCAAAGGCCAGCTGGAGCGCTTCAATGCCGCCATTGCCAGCACACCGGCGTATTTTTGGTTGAGCACCGAGCACAACGACCGCACCACCCAGCTGCAAACCGGACGTGCCTATGTGCGGGCCCAACTGGCCGCCACGGCGCAGGGCTTGTCCATGCACCCCTTGTCGCAGGCCCTGCAGGAATACCCCGAACAAGCTCCGCATTACAAGGCCGTGCACGATTTGCTGGGCGCAGCGGACCGTAGGCACACGGTGCAGATGTGGACGCGTCTGGGCTATGGGCCTTCGATTGGCCCGGCACCGCGTCGGGGACTGGAAGCACATTTGTCTGTGTAGGTCGGACCGTCCGGTTCAACATTTGGGTGTCACACCGGTCAAGACTTCTGGGCAGCTGGACTGCCGTTCATTTGCGCTATCGACTTGGCAAGACATTACCTTCAAGCGGTTTGTCTGGATGGTTTGGGCTTGAGCTGAAGGTTGAAAGGTCCGGAAAGGTTCGGAAAGGTTCACAAAAAAGATAAAGTCCAACTCATTGTTTGCGCACTGCGGTGCGGGCAACCGGAGGTCTTCACTTTGAATATACGGCGCTTGTGCTTGATGGCTATTTTTTGCATCTTGCAAGGACAAGCTATGGCCGACTTGATCGTGGAGCGGGCTTTTTACGAAGACCGGACGGCTTCCTTGAATTTTGAGCAGGTTCGGGAGCAAGATTTTGTGCCCCTGCACAATTTATTGAATCAGGGGTACTCAGACTCCGCATTCTGGGTTCGCATCAAGGTGGACGACACCTTCCAAGGCGGCAAGATAGCCATCAAGATCATTCCGACTTACCTGGATGAAATTGGCCTGTATTCCGAGGGCCGTCCAGAGCCCTGGCGCCTTGTGGGAGACAGGTATCCGTTGGCCAACAACGGCATCAAGGCGCTGGGTCACAACTTCATCGTGGACCACCGCATCGAAAGTCCCTATTACTGGTTGCGACTGAAAACAGTCAGTACCAACCTCATGGACATCGAGGCGATCCCCCATGAGCTGTTGTACGAATCGAGCGTGGTGGAATACATCTTCAGTGCCATGCTGTTGGGTGTTTTGGGTATTTTTTTACTGATGAGTCTTGGGTATTTCGTGGCCAGCCGGGAAGTCATCAATGGGGTGTTCTTTTTGAAGCAGTTGCTGGCCCTGCTGCATGCGTCGTTGTTTCTAGGTTATGTCCGCTTGCTGACACCCGGGATGTTGTCACCCGAGGTCGTTGACGCCCTGTTCAGCTACTGCGTTTTTGCCACCACATTTTCGGTGGGATTGTTTTATGCGCTCTTTTTTAAGGAGTACAAAATCCGTGCTTGGGCGAACCTGCTGCTGTGGCTTTGCCTGCTGTTCATTGTGCTGGCTGGTTTAATGTTTGCGGTGGGGCACAGAGCGCTTGCGCTGAATATCAACATGATGGCCATTGCCGTGTTGTCACCACTGCTGGTCTTGATCGCGATTTGGGGCATCCCTTGGCGTGCGATTGACAAGCCGGTCATCAGCCGCCGTGCTCTGATCGGTATTCAGTCGGCCAATTTTGTCACGGGTTTTTTGCATTCAATGCCTTCCTTGGGTGCGGTAACCGGAACCAAATTCAGCATCTACGTGGTCATGCTCCACGCCATCATTTCGAGCATCTTCATGCTGATGATTGTGAGGTTTCGGGCTAGAAACCAGGAGCAACAACGATTGGCCGAGCTGGCCATGCACGCTGGGCGTGCCGAGCAGGAAAAGCAGCAACGTGAAAAACAAGCGCAGTTCATGGCCATGCTCACCCACGAACTGAAAACGTCTCTGGCGCTCATCCGGTTTGCGGCGCGCAATGCGCTGGGCAGGAGCCAACCAGCGGTGCGCATAGAGCAGGCGGTGGACGACATGAACTCGGTCATCGAGCGATGTCAGCAAGCCGACAAGCTGGAGCGTGGGTGGTCATTCGAGAAAAAAAAGCACAGCTTGGTTGCCTTGGTCCAGGAGTGCGTGGATCGTCTGGACAACAAAGAGCGTGTGCAGGTATCGGGCATACCGGACATGACGATTTTCACCGACGGTGCCTTGTTCAGAATTATTCTCAATAACCTGCTTGAAAATGCGCTCAAATATTCACCACCCGGTGACCCGGTGGTTTTACAGGTCATGGCACCTGCTTCTTCGCCGCAGATGTTGCTGAAGCTGATGAACAGGGTTGGCCATGCAGGCGCACCTGACAAAGCAAGGGTTTTCGAAAAGTACTACAGAAGCGATTTGGCCCAGACCACTACGGGCTCTGGCCTGGGTTTGTACATCGTGCGGGCGCTGACGCAGTTGTTGGGAGGGCAAGTGGACTTTGCCCATGAAGACGAAACGGTGATCTTCAGCATCACCTTGCCGCTATGAAAATCCTCATTGTTGAAGATCACCAGGCGCTGCGCGAAGTCATGGTGGAGCATTTGGAAAGCCAAGGCTATCGTGTTGCGGGGGCAGCCCACGCTGATGAAATGGACACATTGCTGCTGCAGGATAAATTTGACCTGCTGGTCCTGGACCTGCAACTGCCGGGCGAAAACGGCATCAGCATTGCTCAGCGCCTCAAGCGCTCACAACCTGGTCTTTACATCATCATGATGACCGCCAGGACGAGCGAGGCAGATCAGGTCAAGGGCTACATGTCCGGGGCGGATGTGTACTTGTCCAAACCGACCACGCCCGAGCTTCTGGCGGCTGCCATTCAAAGTTTCTCGCGGCGTTGGATGCAGCCGTCTGCTGGATCCATTCATTTTGACCCTGTGCGCTTGGTGTTGTTGCGAGGCGATGTGCAGGTCGAACTCACCAAGCAAGAAGCGCTGATCCTCAAGGCCCTGCTGGAGGCCCCAGGCCAGATGCTGGCGCACACCCGGCTGCTGGACGTGGTCAACAAGAATTTTTCGGCCCAGGGCAAATCCAATCTCGAAGTGCATATGACAAGACTTCGCAAAAAGTTGTCTGAAGCAGGGGTGGCTGCTCCGGCCATCAAGGTCGTACGCAACAAGGGGTATCAGCTGGTGTGTGAGGCCATCGTCATGGCCTGAGACCTGCGAAAGATTCAGAAAGGTTCGGGGCTTGAACCTGATGGAATGAATCGACAAATCTGACAACTCAATTTTGCAGGTCGATCATGAACTTCAAGAAAATTTTCGCAATATTGGCATTGATGCTGGCATCACTGGCTTTGCCCAAAATGGCCCAGGCGGCCTTTGTGATGTATGTGTACCAGAGCGGTTCCGATGTGGTCGCCAGCGGCAGCGGGTCGTTCAATCTTGCTGGGGCAGCGCCTACTAATGCACTCTTTTTAATGACTAGTGAAGTTACAGGGAACAGGGCTTTGCTATCTACCGGTACGGCGAGTAGCGGTTTCATTCAACAGTTTCAGGTTAGCGCGACTGCGCTTTCTTTTGGAGCCGGGGCCAGTACTGTTGTATCCACCTCTTCGGGCTCTGCAGTTGGTGTCATAGGCACCAACTTAAATAGCTGGAGCAGGCCAACCGTGCTTTTACCTAGTGATTATGTATCGAACGCCCCGATTTCCTCTGGTGCAACCTGGACAGGACGGACGCTGTCAGGCTTGGGCCTCACCAACGGAACCTACACCTGGACCTGGGGAACCGGTGCGACTGCAGACTCCTACACGCTGATCATTGGCACAGCACCGACCACGGCCCCGGGTGCACCGACGATTGGCAGCGCCACATCGGGCAACGGGCAAGCCACGGTGAGCTTCACGGCGCCAACATCCAATGGCGGCGCAGCGATCACGGGCTACACGGTTACCTCCAACCCCGGCGGGTTAACCGGCACGGGCACATCCAGCCCCATCACGGTGACAGGATTGACCAACGGCACGGCGTATACCTTCACGGTTACTGCCACAAACAGCGCAGGTACCGGTGCGGCATCAGCAGCGTCGAACTCGGTGACGCCGGCATCTGCTCCGGGTGCACCGACGATTGGCAGCGCCACATCGGGCAATGGGCAGGCCACTGTGAGCTTCACGGCGCCAACCTCCAACGGCGGCGCAGCGATCACGGGTTACACCGTCACCTGCTCGCCCGGCGGCGTTACTGCAACGGGCACTTCGAGCCCGATCACGGTGACCGGGCTGACCAACGGCACCGCTTACAGTTGTTCGGTGACAGCGACCAACAGTGCAGGCACCAGCTCGGCATCCGCAGCTTCCAACACCATCACCCCGGCATCTGCTCCGGCTGCGCCGACGATTGGCAGCGCCATAGCAGGCAATGGGCAGGCCACTGTGAGCTTCACGGCGCCAACCTCCAACGGCGGCGCAGCGATCACGGGTTACACCGTCACCTGCTCGCCCGGCGGGTTAACCGGCACGGGCACATCCAGCCCCATCACGGTGACAGGATTGACCAACGGCACGGCGTATACCTTCACGGTTACTGCCACAAACAGCGCAGGTACCGGTGCGGCATCAGCAGCGTCGAACTCGGTGACGCCGGCATCTGCTCCGGGTGCACCGACGATTGGCAGCGCCACAGCGGGCAATGGGCAGGCCACGGTGAGCTTCACAGCGCCAACCTCCACCGGCGGCTCAGCGATCACGGGTTACACCGCCACCTGTACTTCCAGCGATGGGGGTGCAACAAGTACCGCCACGGGCGCGTCGTCTCCGCTCACAGTTTCAGGTTTGACCAACGCCAAGAGCTACACCTGCGCTGTGGTCGCGACGAACAGTGCCGGAAACAGCGCTCTGTCATCAGCTTCCGGTACCGTCATCCCGCAGGCTGCTGCAGAAGCCATCCCCACCCTCAGCGAATGGGCGATGATCTACATGGCGTCGCTTATGGCCCTGTTTGGCTTCTCCCGACTGCGCAGTCGACGCCCTTGATTCTCACGTGCTGAACTCTACAAAGCCCGCTCCGAATAAAAGAAGCGGGCTTTTTTTCAACTGTGATTTCTGTGAAAGGTTCAGAAAGGTACAGGGCTTGAACTTGAAATAATGAATTGACAAATTTGACAACTCCCCTAAAGGTCGATCATGAACTTGAAGAAAATTTTCGCAGCGTTGGTATTGACAGCGGCATCGCATGGCATTGCGCTGGCACAGAGCACCACCTACTTGGTAAACTCCTCTGGAAGCTACAGCAGTTTCCTCAACTTCAGCAGCTGTCCGGCAGGCCAACCCTGTGCTAACTTCACGACATCTATGACCCAGGGAGGATCATTTACCGTATCTTCTCCTCTTGGTACCAGCCTCAACAACGCCATCATTACGCCAACCGCCTATTCCTTTTCGGATGGCATCAACACTTACAGCAATACCGACGCCGGCAGTCGAATACATCACTTCAAAGTCACCACCAATGGCCTTGGAAACATCACATCCACAGACATTTTTCTTTCTAGATGGCTTTCTGGTGCTAATGGCACGATCAATGACCGGGTTTCATTTTTTGTCTCTTCCGATGGTTCGTCATACAACAACGACAAATGCCTTATCGTTTCAACTTCTGGTGGGTTAAACACGTGCACCGGTTCTGTGGGAAACAACACCCAGACTGGCTTCTCGCGGGCGAGTGGTGCAACAGTCACTTGGAGTCCTCCTTCTTACACCGTGGGTGGCGCTGTCTCTGGATTGGGTACTGGCCAGAGTGTCGTGCTGAAGAACAATGCGGGTGACGACCTCACCGTCAACGCCAACGGCGCCTTCACCTTCTCCACCGCCATCATTTCCGCTAGCGCTTACACGGTGACGGTTGGAACGCAGCCTACGAATCAGACCTGCACAGTGACCAACGGTGCGGGTACCGCTTCTGGGAATGTGACAAACGTGATGGTCGCTTGTGTCTCAGCTCCCGCTGCAGAAGCCATCCCTACCCTCAGCGAATGGGCGATGATCTTCATGGCGTCGCTTATGGCCATGTTTGGCTTCTCCCGACTGCGCAGTCGACGCCCTTGATCCTTAAGCGCTGAAAGCCACAAAGCCCGCTCCGAATAAAAGAAGCGGGCTTTTTTTCACCTGTAATTTCTGCGAAAGGTTCAGAAAGGTTCGGGGCTTGAACCTGATGGAATGACTTGAAACATCTGTCAGGTCATTCACTTCTTGCATGCCGATCATGAACTTCAAAAATCAGAGGGTGGTGGGTTTTTTTCATGGCAAAAGGCCATGAAAAAGCTATTGTTTCTGGGTGACTGGCCGAAGGCCTGTCGCAGGATGTTCATGGTCCTGCTGACCATGGTTGTGTGTACGACGGCTGCTCACGCGCTCACTTGGACCCCACGCACCTCTGCAGCAGACAACACATGGAAAAGCGTGACTTACGGAAACGGCCTGTTTGTCGCTGTTTCAAATTCAGGAACCGGCAACCGCGTGATGACCAGCCCGGACGGCATCACTTGGACCCCTCGCACCTCTGCAGCAGACAACACTTGGAGTAGTGTGACCTACGGCAACGGCCTGTTTGTCGCTGTTGCAGAGACAGGATCGGGCAACTTCGTGATGACCAGCCCTGACGGCATCACCTGGACCGGTAGAGCCGCGGCATCCAACATTAATTGGGGGGGCGTTACTTACGGTAATGGTTTGTTTGTCGCGGTTGCTTACAGCGGAGCGGGCCGCCGTGTGATGACCAGCCCGGACGGGGTCAACTGGACTCTTCAAGCCCCGACGCAGGCTTTTGGTGGCGTCATCTACGGCAACGGCCTTTTTGTTGCGGTTATTTTTGTCGGGTCCATTGGCCAGCGCGTGATGACCAGCCCTGATGGGATTACCTGGACTCCTCGCACCTCTGCAGCTGACAATCTATGGCGAAGCGTGACTTACGGCAACGGCCTATTTGTAGCAGTTTCTGATTCAGGAGCAGGCAACCGCGTGATGACCAGCCCTGATGGGATCACTTGGATCCCTCGTTCCTCAGCAGCCGACAACAGTTGGAAAAGCGTGATTTACGGCAACGGCTTGTTTGTCGCTGTTTCAAATTCAGGAACAGGCATGACCAGTCCGGACGGGATTACCTGGACTATTGACACCACTCCTACCAATGCTTGGCGTAGCGTGACCTATGGCAACGGCCTGTTTGTCGCTGTCGCGGACACTGGAACAGGCAACCGCGTGATGACGGGTGTCAACACGCAATCGCAGACCATCACGTTCTCAAACCCTGGTGCACAAAACTTTGGCACTACGCCCACCTTGAGCGCGACTTCCACCTCGTCCTTGGCTGTGACGTTCACATCTTCAACGATGGGTGTTTGTACGATCACCAGCGCTGGTGCGCTCACATTGATAAGTGCAGGCACTTGCACCATCAATGCCAATCAGGCTGGAGACCTGTCTTACCAGGCCGCGCCTACCGTGACCCAGACGTTCACAGTCAACGCCATTCTTCCAGGGACGCCCACCGTCACGACCACCACGGCCGGCAATGGGCAGGTGACCGTCAGTTTCTTACCTCCAACCTCCAACGGGGGTTCTCCAATTACTAGCTATACAGTGACATCCAGCCCGGGGGGCGTCACCGCGACTGGCACCTCCAGCCCGATCATTGTGACGGGGCTGACCAACGGGACGGCTTACACCTTCACGGTCACGGCCAGCAACAGTGCAGGCGCAAGCTCGGCATCCGGAGCGACAAACTCGGTAGCGCCCAAGCCGTCGCAAACCATTACGTTTGCAAATCCTGGCGCACAAAACTTTGGGACCACACCCACTTTGACCGCGACTTCCACCTCGTCCTTGGCGGTGTCGTTCACATCTTCAACGACCGGCGTGTGTACGATTACCAGCGGTGGATCGCTCACATTTGTGACCACAGGCACCTGCACCATCAACGTCGATCAGGCTGGTGATGCGAGTTATTTGGTGGCTTCGACCGTTACCCGTTCCTTCAGCGTCAATACGGTGGTACCCGGTACGCCGACCATCGGTGCAGCAACCGCAGGCAATGCTCAGGCTTCGGTTGCTTTCTCGGCGCCGGCTTTCAACGGAGGTGCAGTCATAACAGGCTATACGGTCACATCGAGCCCCGGGGGGCTGACCGGTACCGGAACCGCCAGCCCGATCACTGTGACGGGCCTGACCAATGGCACGGCTTACACCTTCACGGTGACTGCGACCAACAGCGCAGGCACCAGCGCGGGATCGACAGCGTCAAACACAGTGACGCCTAAGGCATCGCAAACAATGACCTTTGCAAATCCCGGCGCACAAAACTTTGGCACCACACCTACCTTGACCGCGACTTCCACCTCGTCGTTGGCGGTGTCGTTCACATCTTCAACGACCGGCGTTTGTACGATCACCAGCGGTGGTGCGCTCACATTGATAAGTGCAGGCACTTGCACCATCAATGCCAATCAGGCTGGAGACCTGTCTTACCAGGCCGCGCCTACCGTGACCCAGACGTTCACAGTCAACGCCATTCTTCCAGGGACGCCCACCGTCACGACCACCACGGCCGGCAATGGGCAGGTGACCGTCAGTTTCTTACCTCCAACCTCCAACGGGGGCTCTCCAATTACCAGCTATACAGTGACATCCAGCCCGGGGGGCGTCACCGCGACTGGCACCTCCAGCCCGATCATTGTGACGGGGCTGACCAACGGGACGGCTTACACCTTCACGGTCACGGCCAGCAACAGTGCAGGCGCAAGCTCGGCATCCGGAGCGACAAACTCGGTAGCGCCCGTTTTGCCGTCGGCCGCGGGCACATGCGGCAGCGCCAGTGGACAAATTTTTGCGTTCGTACCTTCTGCAAACCTGTGTACCGCAGGTACGGCCTCGGTTGTTGCCTCGGCCAACGGCCAGTACACTTGGAGTTGCAACGGCTCGGGTGGTAGTTCGAATGCTTCTTGCGCAGCCAACTGGACGTCGACAGGTGGCAACAACACGGGCATGGTGTCTGTGCCCTCCAACAGCAATAACAACTGGGCTCTGAACACGAGCAGTGTCAACTTTACGCCTGCGCGAGGTGCCAACAACTCGCCCGCAACGCCGCCGCCTGCCAATTACACGTTCCCCCAAGGCTTGGCATCTTTTACCCTGACCTCTGGCGCTTTAGGCAGCGATGCCACTGTGACCATCCATTACACGGAGGCGATCCCTGCAGGGGCGGTGTACATGAAGTACGGCCGCACTCAGAGCAGCCCCACCACCGATGGGTGGTACCCGCTGGCAGCCAACAGGGTCAGCTTCTCCAACGACCGCAAGAGTGTGACGCTGACGCTGACCGATGGCGGGGAGGGCGACCACGACCGGACGGCCAACAGCACGATTGTTGATCCGGGTGGGCCGGCAGTGGTGGCAAGTACCGCTGAGGCCATCCCAACTCTATCTGAGTGGGCGATGATCTTATTGGCCGCAGTGATGGCGATATTGGGTGTTTTAAGAAGGCATCGCCATCTCGGTATTTCTTTGACCCAGATCATCCGCTGAGCAGAGAAAGCGGTCGCATTACACAGCTGTAAACCGGACGTGCCTATGTGCGGGCCCAACTGGCCGCCACGGCGCAGGGCTTGTCCATGCACCCCTTGTCGCAGGCCCTGCAGGAATACCCCGAACAAGCTCCGCATTACAAGGCCGTGCACGATTTGCTGGGCGCAACGGACCGTAGGCACACGGTGCAGATGTGGACGCGTCTGGGCTATGGGCCTTCGATTGGCCCGGCACCGCGTCGGGGACTGGATGCACATCTGCGCAAGGCGTGATGGGGTAGCCGCAACCGGGGTTTTGGCCCCAAAATAGCCCTCCAATACAAACGCCGCTAAAGGCGTCAGGGGAGCTTTCAAATGACCACCACCGACAGGGTTCAGAGCGAATTTGCAGAACGTCACATGCACACCATCCTGGCCCGCTTGGCCGGGCCGAGCGCTGTGCCCCGTGTCGACCAGGTGGACGCGGTGCATGCCGTGCTGCAACCGGCCTCGCGCGTGTTGGTGGTGCAGGCCACGGGATGGGGCAAGTCGGCGGTGTACTGGGCGGCCACCCACGCCATCCGCAGCACGGGTGCTGGCCCGACGCTGGTGGTCTCGCCCTTACTGGCGCTGATGCGCGACCAGGTGAGCGCGGCTGAGCGTGCAGGCCTCAAAGCAGCCACGGTCAACTCCACCAACATCGATGACTGGGACGAGGTGTTCCAGCAGCTGGACGCGGACGCCATCGACGTGCTGCTGGTCTCGCCCGAACGCTTGGGCAACCCGCGCTTTGCGGCGCGGCTGGGCGCTTTGCTGGCCCGGGTCGGCCTGATCGTGATCGACGAGGCGCATTGCATCAGCGATTGGGGTTTTGATTTCAGGCCTGATTACCAGCGGCTGGCGCGTGCGCTGCTGTCCACGCCCACCGCCAGCGTGCTGGCCACCACGGCCACGGCCAACGAGCGAGTGACGCTCGACATTGGCAAACAGTTGGGTGCGAACACGGTGACTTTTCGCGGCACGCTGGCCCGCACCTCGCTCACGCTGTCGGTGGTGCCCGGTTTGTCGCCCTTGCAGCGCTACGCCTGGATTGCCGATGCGCTGGAGCAATTGCCCGGCTCGGGCATTGTTTATGTGCTGACGGTGTCCGAAGCCGAGCGGCTGACTGCTTTTTTGCGCAGCTGCGGCCATGGGGTCGATGCTTATTCGGGCCAGACCGACGCCGACATGCGCCTGAAAGTGGAAGACCGTTTACGCCACAACCAGGTCAAGGCGGTGGTGGCTACCTCGGCGCTGGGTATGGGGTACGACAAGCCGGACCTGGGGTTTTGTGTTCATGTGGGCTCACCGTCCACCCCGGTGGCCTATTACCAGCAAGTGGGGCGGGCGGGCCGTGCGGTGGCGCATGCCGAAGGGGTGTTGCTGCCGTCGGACGCCGATGAGCGCATTTGGGAATACTTCGCCACCGCGTCGATTCCTGACCCGCAAACAGCGGCCAAGGTGTTGCAAAGTCTGGGGGGTGACGAGCGTAGCCTGATCGAGATCGAAGCCGACACGGGCGTGCGCCGGGGGCGTTTGGAGGCGTTGCTCAAAATTTTGGCGGTGGAGGGCGTGGTGGACAAGGATGGCTCGGCCTGGCGCGCCACGGGCGTGCCCTATGAGCACGACACCGCCAAGTGGACCGCGCTGGCCCAGGTGCGCCAGCAAGAGGCGGGCATCATGCGCCAGTACGCGCAGGGTGCGGGCTGCCTGATGGCCTATTTGCAGACTGCGCTGGACGACCCGTCGCCTGCGCCATGCGGGCGTTGCTCGGTGTGCACGGGGCATTTGCCTTTTCCGGGCCTCGCGCCTTCACAAGAGAAGCTGATCGCGGCCCGCAACTTCTTGCGCGGCATGGACGTGGACATCGAGCCGCGCAAGCGCTGGCCAAGTGGGGTGGGGCGTAAGGGGGCGATTCGCGGTTTTGATTTGGGCCGCGCTGTGGCCTTTGCCGACGATCCGGGCTGGGTGGCCGAGCTTCAGGCTTTGCGCTTGGCCCCCGGTGATATGCCGCCCGATTTACTGGCCGGGGCCTTGGCCACGCTGGGACGCTGGGCCAAGACCTGGCCTGCGCGCCCGGTGTGCGTGGTGCCGCTGCCCGCGCCCGACATGACGGCCAACCGCGTGCTGGCCGAGCACATTGCGCGCAAGGGGCGCTTGCCGCTGCACGATGTGTTCAGCTGGCGCGGCGAGTCTGCGCCTGACAACACCGCCTCAACCCCTGTTGTGTCGCATCTGGAGTCGGCCATTTCTTTGGCTTCTGGTGCAGATTTGCCCGCAGGGCCTGTGCTGCTGGTCGCCAGCACAGTGCGCACCCGCTGGGCCGCCACCGTGGCAGCGGCACTGTTGCGCGAGCAAGGCGCAAGCCAGGTGCTGGTCTTGGCTTTGCATTTGCAGCCTTGAATTTTCCTTGTTGGAGTCCACCCCGTGGGCGATGGTTTTCAGGGCGTGTGCCACGCCCATCGCCCACGGGGTGGGCTCCTACAAAAATTCATCCCATGCCGGATGAGCATGACTTCATGAGGCATGATCGCCTTCCCCCATTTCGCCAACAAACCATGACCGACGACACACCCGACACGCCGCTGCTGCAAGAACCCCGTCTTTGGCAAGACGAGCAATGGACCGCCCAAGTCATCAAAAATGAAGACGACGACGGCTGGGCCGTGGCGATGTTCAAAGCCGGTGCGTCCGAGCCGGCGCTGGTCGGCCCCTGGACCATGGGCCGAGACAAAAAGAACCCCAAGCCTCTGGATGGCAACGCCTTCATCACCTTGGTCAAAACCGCCAGCGAGTTTGTACGCCGCAGCGAGCAGCAGTTGCATGCGCAACTGAATCAGAGCGTGACCGTCAATGGTCAGGACAGCCGCGTCACGGTGCTGCTGCGCATCGTGCCCGACGAGGACAACCCCTATGCCTTACTGAGCGCGCAGGACGAAGGCGGCGATGAATTGGCTGAAATCAAAGTCGATGCCGGGTTCAAGCTCAACCGCCAAACGGCCCAGGCCTGGGTCTATGCCGACTTTGCCAAACCGGGCAGCGGCAGGCGCTGAAATCACAACCGGCTGTCACCTGGGGGCCAGGCCAGCACCTGGGTGCTTGACTTGCAGGCGCTGTGCTGGCACCTTGGTGGTTTGACTTCACCTGCCACGACTTTTCGTGGCTTTGGAAAGACCCCATGAGCCGACAAGCCGCCATTGACCGAGCCCAGCGCCATTTTGACGAGGGCCATTTCCAGCAAACCCTGGCGCGGCGCGTGGCCGCCCCCACTGAAAGCCAGAACCCCGAACGGGCCGAGCAGCTAAAGGCTTATCTGACGCAAGAGATGCAACCGGCCTTTGAAGCCATGGGCTTTGCCTGCCGTTTGTTGCATCACCCCAAGGCCAAAGCGCCGTTTTTGTGGGCCGAACGCATCGAAGACCCCGCTTTGCCCACCGCACTGGGTTACGGCCACGGCGATGTGATTCGGGGCTTGGACAAAGAATGGAAAAGTGGCTTATCGCCCTGGACACTGACCGAGCAGGCCGGGCGCTGGTATGGGCGGGGCATTGCCGACAATAAAGGCCAGCACAGTGTGAACCTGCAGGCCATGGCCTGCGTCCTGGCCGAGCGGGGGCGCTTGGGCTTCAACGCCAAATACCTGATCGAGATGGGTGAGGAAACCGGCTCGCCGGGCTTGCGCGATGTGTGTGCCGAGAACCGCAACTTGATGCAAGCCGATCTGCTGATCGCGTCTGACGGACCGCGGCTGCGTGCAGAGCGGCCCACGATTTTCTTGGGCTCACGCGGCTGCATCAATTTTGAGTTGACGATCGAAGCGCGCGCGGGCGCTCACCATTCGGGCAACTGGGGCGGCCTGATCTCCAACCCCGGCATTCAGATGGCGCATGCGCTGGCCAGCCTGGTGTCGGCCACAGGTGAAATTTTGGTGCCCGAGTGGAAACCGGCTTCTTTGCCCGAATCGGTGCGCCGCGTGCTGGCCGATTGCGAAGTGAATGGCGGTGCCGATGGACCTGAGATCGAGCCGGGCTGGGGTCAGCCGGGCTTGAGCCCCGCTGAGCGTGTGTTTGGCTGGTCTTCGTTTGAGGTGCTGGCCTTCAAAACCGGTAACCCCGACACGCCGGTCAATGCCATTCCGGCTCGGGCCTGGGCCTGCGGGCAGTTGCGCTTTGTGGTGGGCATTGACCCGAACGACATCTTGTCCGCTTTGCGCAGGCACTTGGACCGGCACGGTTTTGGGTTTGTGCAGATCAAGCCGGCACGCGACGAGTTGTTCAAGGCCACGCGCATCGACCCGGACGACGATTGGGTGCGCTGGGCGGTGGATTCGCTGGCCCGCAGCACGGGCAAAAAACCGGCGGTGCTGCCCAACCTGGGCGGCTCTTTGCCCAATGACATCTTCACCGACGTGCTGGGCCTGAAAACCATTTGGGTGCCACACTCTTACCCCGGCTGTTCGCAGCATGCGCCCAATGAGCATTTGCCTGCCGAGTTGCTGCGCGAGGCCTTGACGGTCATGACCGGTTTGTATTGGGATCTGGGCTCGGGCACTGTGCCTGCGCTGTCACGTTGAAAGTCTGCAATGAACGCTCGTTACACCTGTTTTTGCCAAATCTCGGACCTGCTCGATGCCGAGCCCTCGCTGCGCGAAGCGCGCCAGCACCTGCACAAGTTTCCTGAGCTGTCGTTTCAGGAAAAATCCACCGCGCAATGGGTGGGGGACCGCCTGGAGGGCTGGGGCTACCTCGTCACGCGCCATGTGGGCGGGCACGGTTTGGTGGCCTCGCTGAGCAACGGCGAAGGCCGCGGCATTGCCTTGCGCGCCGACATGGACGCTTTGCCTATTCATGAAGAAACCGGCAGGCCCTATGCCAGTACCCATGCAGGCACCATGCACGCCTGCGGTCACGATGGCCACACGGCCATGCTGATGGGGGCCGCGCAGCAACTGGCCAAAACGCGGCAGTTTCAGGGCACGGTGCACCTGGTGTTTCAACCGGCCGAAGAGGCCGGCAAGAACAGCGGCGCACAGCAAATGATTGCCGATGGTTTGTTCGAGCGCTTTCCCTGTGACGCAATTTTTGGCATGCACAACCATCCCGGTGCAGCGCAGGGCACTTTCATGTTTGGCAAGGGCGCTTTCATGTCGGCCTCGGACAACTGCCGCATCAAGGTCATTGGACGTGGCGGCCATGCGGCCAGGCCCCACCAGGCAGTGGACCCGGTGATGATCGCGGGCAGTTTGATCATGGCTTTGCAAACCGTGGTCTCGCGCAACATCGACCCCACACAGACGGCGGTGGTGACCATTGGTTCGGTGCACGCGGGCCAAGCGTCCAACGTGATCCCCGAGTTCGCCACCATGGGTTTGAGCATCCGCTCGTTCAGCCCCGAGGTGCGCAACCGCTTGCAAGAGCGCATCACGCATTTAGTGCGCGACCAGGTCAGCTCGTATGGCGGCGAGGTCGAGATCGAGTACGAGCGCGGTTACCCGGTGGTCATCAACAGCGAGGCCGAAACCGATTTCGCACGCCAAGTGGCCGAAGAATTGGTCGGCCCTGAGCAGGTGGTGTTTCCCTTCGGGCCAGTCACGGGCAGTGAAGATTTTGCTTATTACCTGCAGCACAAGCCTGGCAGTTTTCTACGTTTGGGCAACGGCCTGGACAGCGTCATGCTGCACAACGCCAAATACGATTTCAACGACGCCAACTTGTCGGTGGGCGCGGCGTATTGGACGCGCTTGGTGGAGCGTTTTTTGAACGAACCCGCTGATGTTTTGTAGGAGCCCACCCTGTGGGCGATTGAACGCACACCGCCAAGGCAAGCCATCGCCCACGGGGTGGGCTCCTACAAAGGCAGTTGGGTGATTAGTCGTCCAAGCCCGTGGCACCGATGCGGTGGGGCAGGGGCTTGGGGCCGCAAATGCGGTACATCACCTGGCCAGGCCAGGACAGATAACCGTCCAGACGCCTGGAAAAAATCACCCCATCGGTCTGGCTCTTGAAGGTGGTTCGGCCTTTGGCGCCGTGGGGGTTGGCTGGATCGATCACATCGCAAATGGCTTGGCCTTTTTTGACCTTGGCACCGGGCTTGACGTGGAACACCAAAAAGCCGGTGCAGGTGCTGTAGCCCACGTCCATGCCGCTCATGGGTGCGGGCGTGGCTTTCAATTTTTTCAGCGGTGCCGCCTTGCCGCCCACCACACCCTGGCGCACCAGCCAGCGGTACAGGTTCTGCGCATCGGACTGGCCCAATGCGTCGCTCACATCATGCTGGCTGCGCATCTCCACCGTCACTGACATGCAAGCTTGTGGGATGTTGGCCTGAGGGAACTGCTCGGCCAGTCGCGCCCACAACACGCTGTTCACGCCTGAAAACGTCAGGGCCTTGGGATAGGGGTCGTTGTACATCGTGGCTTCAACGCCCAGGTCGGCCGCAAGCGTCGACAGGGTGCCTGTGGCTACATCGTTTTTAGCGCCAAACAGGTGCAAGGCGGCGTAAATATCGCAATGCAGGTCCAGCACAAAGTCGGCATCGCAGCTGAGTTTTTGCACCTCAACGCGCAAGGTTCCCAGTTCGTTCAGGGGCTTCAAAGCTTTCAGGCTGTCTTGCGCTGCTTTGCGGATAGAGCGCACGTTGGCCTCAGCATCCGCCCCCAGCTTCTTGCCCACACGTTCTGCCACGGCATCGCTCAGGTCGATCCAGTTGCGGTTAAAGTTTTCGTAGCTCAGCAAGTTGTAGCGACCCGCGTGCGAGTTGCCCACCAACTGGGCCTGACCGATCGGGTTGACCGTGGGAACCAAAATAATTTCGCCCTGAATCAAACCTTTCTTGTCGGCCTCGGTCAGCAGCGGCATGAGGTGGTGCATGGCCATGGTGCCGGGCATTTCGTTGGCATGGATGGCCGCTTGCATGTAGACCTTGGGCCGTGCACCGGCTTTGCCAAAGCGCAAAACTGAAATACTGCGCTGGCTGCCGGGCGTCATGCTGGGCAAGGCGATGGAACTTTTCTTAAGGGCCATGGTGTCTCCTGATGGATAGTTTTGTATGAATCTAAAGCATAACCCTAATGCTGTTCAAGATATTTAGGGGTAACGTGTAGAGCAAGCCTTGAGGCTTTATTCAATTTTTAAATCAGGAGACGAACATGGATGAAAAAGCAGTGCGCGGATTGATTGAACAGGTCCGGGAAAACGCCATCAGTCGAAAGGACTTCATTCGCAACATGATCGGCTATGGCTTGACCGTGCCCATGGCTGCTCAAATGCTGTTGACCTCTGGTCTGGCGCAGGCCCAAACGGCCTCTGCCTACAAGCCCACCAAACGCGGCGGTGGCGGCCCCTTGAAGTTGCTCTGGTGGCAAGGCCCCACATTGCTGCAACCCCACTTTGCCAGCGGCACCAAGGACCAAGAAGGCTCGCGCATCTTTTATGAGCCCTTGGGCGCTTGGGACAGCGATGGCAACATGATTCCCATTTTGGCGGCTGAAGTGCCGTCGTCTGCCAACGGTGGGGTCTCCAAGGACGGTAAAACCATCACCTGGAAGTTGAAGAAAAATGTGCAGTGGCACGATGGCAAGCCCTTCACAGCCGACGATGTGGTGTTCACCTACGAGTACGCTTTGGATCCGGCCACAGCCGCTTACACCGCTGGCACCTACAAAGACATCAAAGTGACCAAGGTCGACAGCCACACGGTCAAGGTGGAGTACCAGAGGGCTTCGCCATTTTGGGCGGACCCGTTTTGCAGTGCCGCAGGCATGATCATTCCCAAGCATGTGTTTGGCGCATTCAAAGGTGCCACCTCGCGCGACGCACCCGCCAACCTCAAGCCCGTGGGCACAGGCCCCTACAAATTTCTGGATTTCAAGCCGGGCGACATGCTGCGCGGTGTGATCAACACGAGCTACCATGAAGCCAACCGCCCCTACTTTGACAGCATCGAGATGAAGGGCGGCGGGGATGCCGTGTCGGCGGCGCGTGCTGTTTTGCAAACAGGTGAGTACGACTACGCCTGGAACTTGCAAGTCGAAGACGAGTTGCTGCTTCGCCTGGAGCAAGGGGGCAAGGGCAAAACATCCATCACCCCAGGCGGCAACATCGAGTTCATTCAATTGAACATGGCCGATCCCTGGACTGAAATCGACGGTGAGCGTGCCCACCCAAAATCCAAACACCCCATTCTTTCAGAATTGGCTGTGCGCCAGGCCCTGAACTTGCTGGTTGACCGTGCGGGTATTCAAAAATTCATTTATGGACGCACGGGCATTGCCACGGCCAACTTTCTGAATAACCCCCAGCGTTTCGCTTCCAAAAACACCAAATTCGAGTTCAACATCGACAAAGCCATTCAGGTGCTGGAGACAGCAGGATGGAAAAAAGGTGCGGATGGCATTCGCGAAAAAGGCGGCAAAAAACTCAAGTTCGTGTTTCAAACGTCCATCAATGGCCCACGCCAAAAAACCCAGCAAATCATCAAGCAAGCAGCGCAACGGGCAGGCATTGATTTGGAATTGAAATCGGTGCCGGCCTCGGTGTACTTTTCGTCCGACCCGGCCAACCCAGACACGTACACCAAGTTCTTTTGCGACATTCAGATGTTCACCACCACCATGCCTCAGCCCGACCCTGAGGTGTTCATGAACCAGTACCTGACCGATCAGTTTGCCACCAAGGCCAACAAGTGGCTGGGTCGCAATTCCACGCGTTACAGCAATCCGGAATACGACAAAGCCTACTTGGAATCGCAGTCGGAAATGGATCCGGTCAAGCGTGCCGCCTTGTTCATCAAAATGAACGACATGCCGGTCAATGATGTGGCCATCATTCCCGTTGTGTATCGCCCACGCACTGCTGGCGCCGTGAACAACCTGGTCGCGCCTTTGAGCGGCTGGGACAACGACCTGTGGATGCTCAAAGACTGGTTCCGAAACGTCTGATTCATGTTTCACTATGTCTTGCGGCGACTCATGATCGCCGTGCCCAGTTTGTTGGGCATCAGCTTGTTGCTGTTCACAGTGCTGGCCATGGCTCCGGGTGATCCATTTTCGGAACTGGTCTCCAATCCGAATATCCCACCTGAGGTGGCCTTGTCCTTGCGTGAGAAATTCGGCTTGGACGACCCCCTGATGGTCCGTTACTGGAACTGGCTTGTGGCCATGGTTCAAGGGGATTGGGGTTACTCCTTCATCAGCCGCATCAATGTTGATACGCTGATCATGGACCGCATCCCGGTCACCTTGCTGGTGATTGGCTCGTCGCAATTGTTGGCCTTGTGCATTGCCATTCCGGTGGGTGTTTATGCCGCGACTCGGCCTTACTCCTTGTTTGACCAGATCGCCAGCACCTTGGCCTTCATCGGGTTTTCACTGCCCACATTCTTCACGGGCATTTTGCTGATTTTGTTTTTCAGCATCCATTTGGACTGGTTGCCATTTGTCTACCGGGCCGATATTCCTGAAACAGGCTGGCGGTTTCTCTGGGAGCATTTCAAGCAAATGATCATGCCGGTTGCCGTGTTGGGCTTGTTTCAGGCGGGTGCCTGGACGCGTTATGTGCGATCGGCTGTGCTCGATGTGATTCGGCTGGACTATGTGACCACGGCGCGCTCCAAAGGCTTGTCCGAAAAAGTGGTCATCACCAAGCATGTGCTGCGCAACGCGATGATCCCGGTGGTCACTTTGGTGGCCCTGCAGATGCCCGCCATTTTTGGTGGGGCCATCGTGACTGAGCAGATTTTTCGGGTGCCCGGTATTGGCTCCTTGATCATCAGTTCCATGTTGGCCAATGACACGCCTGTGGTGATGGCGGTGACCTTTGTTTTCTCCGCGCTGGTGATTGCGTGCAACCTCATTGCAGATATTTTGTATGGCTGGCTTGACCCCCGTATCTCCTTTGCCTGAGAAGGCCCCAACCCCCCGAGCGCCGGTGTCGCCAGGCCGCGAGGCCTGGCGACGTTTCAAACGTCACCGGCTGGCTGTGGTGTGCGCTTTCATTTTGGGCTTCATTATTTTGGCCGTACTGCTCGGGCCCTGGATTTGGCGTGTGCCCATCAATGAGATTGATTTCACCGCCCGCATGCAAGGGCCCTCTTGGGCGCACCCCTTGGGCACCGACGATTTGGGGCAAGACCTGCTGGCCCGCATGCTGTACGGCGGACGCATTTCGCTGGCAGTAGGCCTGGCGGCTATGGTCATTGCAATCACCGTGGGGGTGGTGGTGGGCGCGGTGGCGGGCATGTCCAAGGGGCCTGTTGATGTGTTTTTGATGTGGCTGACCGACTTGTTCTTGTCTTTGCCCCAGTTACCCTTGTTGCTGCTGATTTTTTACCTGTTCAATGACACCCTCAAAAAATGGGTGGGTGCCGAGATGGGGGTATTCATCTTGGTGGTGGCGGTGATTGGCGGCTTGCGCTGGATGCCGGTGGCCCGCCTGGTGCGTGCCCAATTTTTGTCGCTGCGCGAAAAGGAATTCGTGGAAGCGGCACGGGCCTTGGGGGCCAGCCCCTGGCGGCAAGTCACGGTGCACATCTTGCCCAACGCCATGGGGCCGGTGATCGTGGCGGCCACCATCGACGTAGCGGCGGCCATCATTGCCGAGTCGACCTTGTCCTTTTTGGGCCTGGGGTTTCCGCCCGACATACCCACCTGGGGCCGCATTTTGTTTGACGCCAAGGACCACATGGACATTGCGCCGCACTGGGCCTTGTTTCCTGGCTTGTTGATTTTCATCACGGTGTTGACCATCAACTACATCGGTGACGGTCTGCGCGATGCCTACGACCCGCGCCGTGTGCTTTAAAGAGGTTGACGGATGAGCCAAGCGTTGTTGAAAGTCCAGGATCTGCAGGTGCACTTTGACACCGACGACGGTATCTTGCATGCGGTCGATGGGGTGAGTTTCCACATTGACCGCAGCGAGACGCTGGGCGTGGTGGGTGAGTCCGGTTGTGGCAAAAGCGTCACGGCCATGACCATCATGAAGCTGCTGGCCATGCCGCCGGGCCGCATTGCCCACGGCCAGATCTGGTTCGAAGGGCAGGATCTGGTGCAGGCCGACTCGGCGGCGATGCAAAAGATCCGCGCCCGTGAGATCGCCATGGTGTTCCAGGAGCCCATGACCTCGCTCAACCCTGTCTTGACGGTGGGTGAGCAAATTGCTGAATCCTTGCGATTGCACGAAGGCCTCAGTGCCAAGCAGGCCAAAAACCGTGCCATCGAGATGCTGGGTTTGGTGAACATTCCTAAACCCGAGCAGCGGGTGGACGATTACCCGCACCAGTTTTCAGGGGGCATGCGCCAGCGCGTGATGATCGCTATGGCCCTGTCTTGCAAGCCCAAGCTGCTGATTGCCGATGAGCCCACCACCGCTCTGGACGTGACCATTCAGGCGCAAATTCTGGACCTGATGGACCGGCTCAAGTCGCAGATGGGCATGTCCATTTTGTTGATCACGCACGCCATGGGTGTGGTGGCCGAAACCTGTCAGCGGGTGGTGGTCATGTACGCAGGCCGGGTGGTTGAAGAGGCCTCGGTGGAGGACTTGTTTGCCTCGCCTGCGCACCCCTATACCCAAGGTCTGATCCGCTCCATCCCGCGCCTGGATCTAGACAGTGCCCATAAGCAGCGCTTGCACGCTATTCCCGGTTCTGTGCCCAAGTTGATCCTTCCTCCCCCCGGTTGCCGCTTTGCGCCCCGGTGTCCGCACGCCAACGCCCGTTGCGCATCCGAGATGCCCGAGCTGCGTGAACTGGCATCGGGTCACCGGGTGGCTTGCCACTTCGCGATATGACATCAGACACCGCTTCTTTGCCCCACGCTGCGCACGCATCCGATGCGATCAGCCAAGCGCCCGACCAAGCGCCCGAACTTTTGCAGGTCAAGGGCTTGACCAAATACTTCCCGATCAAGGGGGGGCTGCTCAGCCGTGAAGTTGACCGAGTGCATGCCGTGGACGGCGTCAGCTTCAGCATTGCTGCCGGGGAAACCCTGGGCATGGTGGGCGAGTCCGGTTGCGGCAAGTCCACCACGGGCCGTTGCATCTTGCGCCTGATCGAGCCCAGCAATGGCGAGGTGCGATTCGATGGCCAGGACGTCACCGCCATGAACCCTCAAGCGCTGCGCGAAGTGCGGCGTGACATGCAGATCATTTTTCAGGACCCGTTCGCCTCGCTCAACCCGCGCATGACGGTCGAAGCCATCATTGGTGAAGCGCTGACCATCCACAAGCTCACCAAGTCGCCCACTGAATACCAGGCCCGCGTGGTCGATTTGCTGGAAACCGTGGGCTTGAACGCCGACCACATGCGGCGCTTTCCGCACGAGTTTTCGGGCGGCCAGCGCCAGCGCATCGGCATTGCCCGTGCTTTGGCCGTGTCGCCCAAATTGATCGTGTGTGACGAACCGGTGTCGGCCCTTGATGTGTCGATTCAGGCGCAGGTCATCAACCTGCTCGAAGACCTGCAGGCCAAAATGGGCCTGACCTATTTGTTCATCGCGCACGATTTGTCGGTGGTCGAGCACATCAGCAACCGGGTGGCCGTGATGTACCTGGGCCGCGTGGTCGAGATCGCGCCCTCGCGCGATTTGTACACCCGCCCCAAGCACCCCTACACCGAGGCCCTGCTGTCGGCCGTGCCCATTCCGGACCCCAAAGCCAAAAAGCAGCGCATCGTGCTCACCGGCGATGTGCCTAACCCGGTGAACCGCCCCAGCGGCTGTCACTTTCACCCCCGTTGCCCCAAGGCCACTGAGCGCTGCAAGGTGGAAGAGCCCGAGCTCAAAGCCGTGGGCACGCAGCACCAGGCCGCTTGCCACCTGAACGATTGAGGTGACGCAAATGCAGGTGATTGCGCAGGCCCCAGTGACCTTGTTGGTACATGGCGGTGCAGGCACCTTGAGGCGTGCTGACCTCAGCCCCACGCAAGAGTGCGAATACCGTGAAATCTTGGACCAGGCTTTGCGGGCCGGGCAGACCTTGCTGCTGCAAGGCGGTACCGCCCTCGATGCGGTGGTGGCAGCGGTTTGCGTGCTGGAAGACTGCCCCTTGTTCAATGCAGGCAAAGGCTCGGTTTTTACCCACGAGGGCCGCAACGAAATGGACGCCGCCGTCATGGACGGCGCCACGGGCCAGGCCGGTGCCGTAGCCGGCGTGGTGTCGGTGCGCAATCCTGTGTTGGCGGCGCAGGCTGTCATGCAGCGCAGCGGGCATGTGTTCCTGATGGGTCAAGGGGCGGAAGCCTTTGCCCGCGCGCAGGGCTTGGCCCTCGAGGGGCCCGAGTACTTTCACACCGCGCACCGCTGGCAACAGTTGCAAACCGCTTTGGCCCAAAACCAGGTGATGCTGGACCACGATGGGCATCGTTCACAGGGTCAGCCTGCGCCCGAGCCCATTGACCGCAAGTTCGGCACTGTGGGGGCTGTGGCGCTGGATGCGCAAGGCCATCTGGCCGCAGCCACCTCCACCGGTGGCATGACCAACAAAATGTTTGGCCGCGTAGGCGATTCGCCCCTGATTGGCGCAGGCACCTATGCTTGCGATGCCACGGCGGCAGTCTCGGCCACTGGAGCGGGCGAGTTTTTCATGCGCGGGGTGGTGGCACACGACATTGCGGCCCGCATGGCCTATGGCGGCTTGAGCTTGGCTGAAGCCACTCAAGCCACCTTGCACGAAAAACTCGATGCCACAGGCGGGCGCGGCGGGGTGATTGCGCTGGACCGGCATGGCCACTACCAGTTGGCCTTCAACACCGAAGGCATGTACCGGGGCGTGGTGCAAGGTGAGGGGCCGCCGCAGATCGCGATTTACCGGGATTGATCCCGTGTGATGACACCCACGGTGTGGGGTGTCCGATTGCCTACACTTGAGGCCATGAATCAATCCAAAGCTTTTTTACCCAGCACCGGCCCCCTGGCCGGGCTCAAGGTCCTGGAATTGGGCCAGCTGATCGCCGGCCCTTTTGCCGCCAAAACTCTGGCCGATTTCGGGGCCGATGTCGTCAAGATCGAGCCGCCCGGCGCGGGCGACCCCCTGCGGCAATGGCGCTTGATGAAAGACGGCACCTCGGTCTGGTGGCAGGTGCAGTCGCGCAACAAACAGTCTCTGGCGCTGGACCTCAAGCAGGCTGCTGCGCAGGACATCGTGCGCCAGCTGGCGGCTGAAAGCGATGTGGTGATTGAAAATTTCCGGCCTGGCGCCATGGAAAAATGGGGTTTAGGTCCAGATGATTTGCTGGCGCTCAATCCCCGCCTGATCATGCTGCGCGTGAGCGGCTACGGCCAGACTGGCCCTTACCGCGACCGCCCCGGCTTTGGCGTGGTGGGCGAGGCCATGGGCGGCATCCGCCACCTGACGGCCGAGCCGGGCAGGGTGCCGGTGCGAGTGGGCATCAGCCTGGGCGACACGCTGGCAGCTTTGCACGGCGTGATTGGCATTTTGCTGGCTTTGCACGAGCGGCAGGCTTCGGGTCGGGGGCAGGTGATCGACGTGGCTTTGTACGAGGCCATGTTCAACTGTATGGAAAGCCTGCTGCCCGAATACAGTGCTTTTGGCGCCGTGAGGGGGCCTGCGGGCAGTGCATTGCCGGGCATTGCCCCAAGCAACGCCTACTTGTGCAAGGACGGCGGCTACGCCCTGATTGCGGGCAATGGCGACAGCATTTTCAAGAGGTTGATGGCCGAAATTGGCCGGGACGACCTGGCGCATGACCCGGCCTTGAAGGACAACACTGGCCGCGTGGCCCGAGTGGCCGAAATCGATGGGGTGATTGGCCACTGGGCCGCGCAACACACGGTGGACGAGGTGCTGGCCGCGCTGGACCGCGCCAGCGTGCCGGCTGGGCGTATATATACCGTGGCCGACATCGCCCAAGACCCGCACTACAAGGCCCGCGGCATGCTGCAAACGGTTCACTTGGACGACGGCAGCGATTTGATGGTGCCCGGCATCGTGCCCAAGCTCTCGCGCACGCCGGGCGGTCACCGGCGCAACGCGCCCGGCATCGGTCAGGACAGCGACGCGGTGCTCTCGGGCATGGGGCTCACCGCCACGCAAATCCAGGCGTTGCGCGAGCAGGGCATCGTGGCCTGAGCGCACTCCCCCTCGGTTGCAGCATCACTGCGCCTTAGCGCCCGAGTCCTTCACCACCTTGGCCCATTTGGTGATCTCGGTGGCCTGGTAGCGCGCCAGCTCGGCTGGGCTGGACAGCACCGGGTCGAGGCCCAGGGTCTTCAGGCGCTCTTGCACGTCGGGCAGTTTGAACACGCGAAGCACTTCGGCGTTGAGCTTGTCGATCACGGGGCGAGGCACGTTGGCCGGGGCAAACATGGCAAACCAGGTTGTGGCCTCAAAGCCGGGCACCGATTCGGCCACGGTGGGCACATCTGGCGCAGCTGGTGAACGGGTGGCGGTGGTTTGTGCCAAAGCCCGGATCTTGCCCTCCTTGGCCATGGGCAGGGCCGAGGGCATGTTGTCGAACATGACCTGGATGCTGCCGCCGATCAGGTCGGGGATGGCGAATTGACGCCCTTTGTAGGGCACATGCTCCATGGTGGTGCCGGTAAGCGACTTGAAGAGTTCGCCCGAGACATGCACCGAGGTGCCGATGCCGGGCGAGCCAAACGAGAGCTTGTTGGGGTTGGCCTTCATGTAGGCGATCAGCTCGGGCACGTTTTTGACGGGCAGGGCGTTGTTGACCACAAGCAAGTTGGGGGCCGAGGCGATCAGCGAGATGGGGCTGAAATCCTTGACCATGTCGTAGGGCATTTTTTCGTAGAGCGCGCCGTTGATGGAGTGCGTGCCCACCGTGCCCATGACGATGGTGTGGCCGTCGCCCGGAGACTTGGCCACATTGTCAGCGCCAATGTTGCCACCCGCGCCGGGCTTGTTGTCCACCACCACCGGAAAGCCGAGTTGCGCTTTTTCGCTGAAAAGGCGGGCCAGGATGTCGGGCGCACCGCCCGAGGGAAAGGTCACCACCAGGCGCAAAGGCTTGGTGGGAAAAGCTTGCGCCGAAGCCCCGACTGCACTCAAAGCCCCCAGCCCCAGTAACAGACCGCTTAGGCTGCGGCGAAGGGGGTTGGCGATGCGTCGGGCAGACCCGGACGCGAACAGGGCAGAGGCAGTGGGGGCGGCAGAACGTGTAGGCATGAACAACTCCTTTTGAGCATTTCACTTTAGGGGTCTGCAGGGCGGGCCAGGGATGGTGAAAACCCTTTGTCACAGGGGGCTGGCTGTCATGTTCGGGACGCGGTGATCTGTTACCCAAGCGTCAGCGCTTGCGCGTCTTGCGCCCAAGGCCGGCACAAATGCATGGATACTTGGCGCTGCTATGCAAGACACTCCTACTTCCCGTTCGCTTCAACCTTGGCAAGTCATGGTCGGGGGCATTTGTGGCCTGGTGCTGACCATCGGCCTGGCCCGCTTTGCTTACACGCCCTTGCTGCCCACCTTGCAAGCGCAAACCGGTTTGAACGATGCGGCCGCTGGGGGCTTGGCCGCAGTCAATTACGCGGGTTACATCGTCGGCGCCTTGGTCACGGCCTGGATGGACGATGTGCGTTGGCGTCACCGTTTTTACAGTGCAGGCCTGTGGATGGCCCTGCTCACCACGGGGGCGATGGCGCTGTCGAGTTGGTTGCCGGCCTGGGGGCTGTGGCGCTTTTTAGGCGGTTTGTGCGGGGCCACCGGCATGTTGCTCGGATCGGGCCTTGTGCTGGGTTGGCTGATGCGCCAGGGCCGCAGGCCAGAGTTGGGGGTGTTGTTCATCGGCCTGGGGCTGGGCATTGTGGTGTCGGCTTTGGGCGCATGGGTTTTGTCGGGCATCTGGACGCTCTGGTCGGACCAGTGGTTGGCTTTTGCTGCGTTGGGGTTGGTGTTTTTTGTACCGGCCTGGTTGTGGCGCCCGCCGGTGCCGCCCGTGCCCACCTCAGCAGCGGTCGCCCAAGCGCAGCCGCAGGTCTCGCGTCGCTGGATGGCGACCATGGCGCTGAGCTATTTTGCGGCGGGCTGGGGCTTTGTCATCAGCGCCACCTTCACCGTGGCCATTGTCGAGCGTGAACCGGCTTTGGCTGGGCAGGGCGCTTTGGCCTGGGCCCTGGTAGGCCTAGCGGCCATGCCGGCCGTGTTTTTGTGGGACCGTGTGGCCCGAAGGGTGGGCGACATCCCGGCCTTGCTGTTGGCGTTTGGTTTGCAGACGGTGTCCATCGTGTTGCCGGCTTTGTCGGGTTCACTGGCGGCAGCGCTCATCGGTGCTGTGGGTTATGGGGCGACTTTCATTGGCATTGTGAGCTTGACTTTGGCTTCGGTGGGTCGGCGTGCGCCCCAAAACCCGGGCAAGGCCATGGCCCGTTTGACGCTCAGCTACGGCGCAGCGCAAATGATCGCGCCCGTCGTGGCCGGGGCCATGGCGCAGGCCACAGGCAGTTTCAAAGGCGCTTTGTGGCTGACGGCCGCCGTGATGCTGGTGGGCATGGCGCTGCTGTTGGCTTTGCCCAAAGAGACCTAAATCCCCAAGCTTTGCAGCTGCACCAGGCCTTTGGGGGTTTGCAAGTTGGCCACCAGGTTGGCTGGCCCGGTTTCGATGGCGATGTCTGTCAGGCCTATGGCATCGAAAGCTGCTTGGAGTTTGGCGCCACTGGGGTGGCTCACCGTCAGGCTTTGCAACGTCACCCCCGAGCGCGGCAAGCTGTTGCGCGGGTGCAGGCGCAGCGGATCGGTGGCCTCGGGCTTGCCCCACTGAATGAGGGTGGGCAAGCATCCGTTGAACAGTCGCTCGCCGTCCTCGCGCACGGTGATTTGCCAGTTGAGCGTGCCTTTGCGCGATTTGCGGCTGGCGTGCACCACCTGACCGCGCTCGACGCCCTGGGTGCGCAGCACATGGCGGGCGGCCTTGACGTCTTCGGTGCTGCTGACAAAGTGGATGAGCCGGGGCCCTTGCGCGACTGCTTTTTGCAAAGCGGCGTCGTCCATGTCGAACCAGCGGGGCACTTGGGCGCGCTTGGGGATCACGGCCGCCGGATTGATGGCGATGATTTCGAAGTAGGCCAAGGGAAATTGAGGGGAGGCGATTTTGAAAAGGCAGTTGTGGGTGCCGTATTTTTCATGCTCGCCGCCTGGGACTGGGACGATGCCCAAGGTCTCTTCGCACCATTGCACACCTTGGTCCAGGGAAGACGCCATCACCACGAGGTGATCAATTTGAGTTTTCATTTTTTGGATTGTCGCTGTTCACGGGCACGCGACGTGCACCGTTGAACCGTTTTTGCCAATAAGCGTTGCGCATGTCATCGACGTTGACCGCTTTGCCCGCACGCGGTGCATGGATGAATTTGCCATCGCCCACATAAACGCCCACGTGGCTGAAAGCCCGTCTCATCGTGTTGAAAAATACCAGATCGCCTGGCTTGAGCTCTTCACGGTCAATGACCTCGGTGGCCCGGGCTTGGTCCACGGCGCGGCGCGGCAGAATTTGGCCGACCGATTGTTCGTAAAGGTGGCGCACAAAGCCACTGCAATCAAACCCGGTGCTTTCGCTGTTGCCACCACGCCGATAGGGCACGCCCAGCAAACCCATGGCTTGTTCCACCATGCCTGCCGCTTGGTCGCTGGCCTTGCCCTTGACCGCGCTCAGCTGGGTGCTGATCTGCGAGACCAAGCCGCGCTCAGGCATGCCCGCAGCGGTCGTCTCCTCCGTTGGGGAAGACCAAACAGGCAGGTTCAGTGCTGTTGTCAAAGATAAAAAAATGAGCCATCGCATAATCTTGCAGCATAACGGATATTTTTGGCTTAATGAATGTGGGTGTCTGGCGTCAGACTGCATGTTTCAGTCTGGACCCCCACTGAAGGTTTGCTGGTGCCGGGCTGGTGCCACAATGCTGACCCAGACACTCCAAGGACTGAACATGTTGATCGATGCAGATGAAAGCCAATTGGTGCTGGTGGATTTCCAGGCCCGCTTGAAACCCGCCATGTTGGACGCCGATGCCGTCTGGGCCAACGCCACACGCCTGTCCTCTTTGGCCCAAGCGCTGGATATCCCAACCTGGGGCACTGAACAAAACCCGTCTCGTTTGGGCGAGATGCCTCCCGAATTGCGCAGCCGCTGCCGCCAGGTGCTGGCCAAGATGCAGTTCAGCGCTGTTGAAGAGGGTTTGGGCGAATGGCTGCAGCCCGAGGCGCCTCAAGCCCCCAAGGGCAATGCCCGCAGCTTGCCCCGCCACCTGCAAAAACCCCAGCCCGGCGCAGAGCCGCGCAAGACCATCGTGTTGGCTGGCTGCGAGGCGCACATTTGCTTGATGCAAACTGCGTTGGATTTGTTGGAAGACGAGTTTGATGTGTGGGTGGTGACCGATGCTTGTAGCTCGCGCACAGAGCGCAACCGCGATGCGGCCTACGACCGCCTCGCCGGTGCAGGGGCTGAGTTGGTGACCGCTGAAATGGTGGCGTTTGAGTGGCTTCGCACGGCCGAGCACCCCGATTTCAAGCTGCTGCAAAGTTTGTTCAAGTGACCGGTTCGAACTGGAGGAGCGCTGGTCAAACATCGTCGATGATGATTTTGTTCATGGGCTGAGTCAGCTTATTGCAAGTCCCTTGGCCATAATTATGAATTCAGAAGCGCTGGGTGGTGCAAGGACATCTCCCCCTTCCTCGATTTCAACTTGGTGGATTTTCAGGAGATATTTATGGGCAATTTTGCAGAATTTCACCAGCGCTCGATCAACGACCGCGACGCTTTCTGGGCCGAGCAGGCCCAACTGGTGGACTGGAAAGTCCCGCCCCAGCAAATTTGCGATTACAGCAATCCGCCGTTTGCCAAATGGTTCGTTGGCGGCCAAACCAACCTGTGCCACAACGCGGTGGACCGCCACTTGGCCGAGCGCGCCGACCAGCCTGCGCTGATCTTTGTGTCGACCGAAACCGACACCGAAAAAACCTACACCTACCGTGACCTGCACGCCGAAGTGCAGCGCATGTCTGCCATCCTTCAAAATTTGGGTGTGGTCAAGGGCGACCGCGTGTTGATCTACATGCCCATGATCGCCGAAGCGGCGTTCGCCATGCTCGCTTGCGTGCGTCTGGGGGCCATCCATTCGGTGGTGTTTGGCGGTTTCGCGTCGCACTCACTGGCCACCCGCATCGAAGACGCGTCGCCCAAAGTCATCATCAGCGCCGATGCTGGCTCGCGCAGTGGCAAGGTCGTGGCCTACAAGCCCCTGCTCGACGAAGCGATTGCGCTGTCGGCCCACAAACCCGCCAAGGTGGTCATGGTGGACCGCCATCTGGCCGCTTTCACCCCCGTGGCCGGCCGCGATGTGGACTACGCCACCGAACGCGCCAAGCACATGAATGCGGTGGTGCCTTGCGAGTGGGTCGAATCCACCCACCCCAGCTACACGCTCTACACCTCGGGCACAACCGGCAAACCCAAAGGCGTGCAGCGCGACACCGGGGGCTACACCGTGGCCTTGGCGGCGAGCATGCCCAATGTCTTTGAAGGCAAGCCGGGCGGCACATTCTTTTGCACCAGCGACATCGGCTGGGTGGTGGGCCACAGTTACATCATTTACGGTCCGCTGATCGGCGGCATGGCCACCATCCTTTATGAAGGCCTGCCCATCCGCCCCGACGGCGGCATCTGGTGGAGCCTGGTCGAGAAGTACAAGGTCAACGTCATGTTCAGCGCCCCCACGGCGATCCGCGTGCTGAAAAAGCAAGACCCTGCGCTGCTCACGAAATACGATTTGTCCAGCCTGCAAGCGCTGTTCCTGGCTGGTGAGCCGCTGGACGAACCCACGGCCAAGTGGATTTCTGAAGGTCTGAACGGCAAGGCCATCATCGACAACTACTGGCAGACCGAGACCGGTTGGCCCATCTTGAGCATTTGCAATGGCGTGGAAAAAGCACCCAGCAAATTCGGATCTCCCGGCAAAGCCATTTATGGCTACAACGTCAAGTTGGTGGACGACCAGACGGGTGAAGATCTGACCGGTGCCAACCAAAAGGGCGTTTTGACCATCGAAGGCCCGCTGCCGCCGGGCAACCTGCAAACCATCTGGGGTGACGACGAGCGCTTCGTCAAGACCTACTGGAAGACGGTGCCGGGAAAGCTGCTCTACAACACCTTCGACTGGGCTGTGCGCGACGATGACGGTTACTTCTTTATCCTGGGCCGTACCGACGACGTGATCAACGTGGCCGGTCACCGCCTGGGCACCCGCGAAATCGAAGAAAGCATTTCCAGCCACCCCAACATCGCCGAAGTGGCGGTGGTGGGGGTGGCCGATCAACTCAAAGGTCAGGTGGCCATGGCGTTTGCCATCGTCAAAGACACTTCGGGTCTGGGAGATGCTGGGGCGCGACTGAAGCTCGAAGGCGAAGTCATGAAGGTGGTGGACTCGCAACTGGGCGCGGTGGCGCGCCCCTCGCGCGTGTTTTTTGTCACGGCCTTGCCCAAAACGCGCAGCGGCAAATTGTTGCGCCGCGCCATTCAGGCCGTGGCTGAAGGCCGTGACCCCGGCGACCTGACCACCATGGACGATCCCGCCGCTTTGCAGCAGATCGTCGATCAAATCAAAGGCTGATGTTCTTGATCCAGCCCGGTGAAGTTTAAATTGCCCATGTTTTTGTAAGCCATCCGGGGGGTTTTTGTCTTTGTGAGAGCCCACCCCTGTGCGCGATGGATTTCAACAGCAATTAAATGTCTTCCAACAGCGCATAAGGCAGCGACAGCAACTCCAGCGGTTGGCCTTGGGCGCTGTCTGCGCGCCAACCAGCCTGCATGCTTTCCAGTGTGCCGCTGACCAGCGCATCAAAGCCCTGGGCATCGGGGCGCGCCGCGCTCAGCACCACAGTGGCGCAGGGCTGTTCGGGGTCGGCAGGCGTAAAGATGTCTTGCCCGGCTTGCAAAGCAACGGGGCTGTGCACGCGAGCCGTGCGGCGCTTCAAGGTGCCGCGAAACTGGCTGCGGGCCACGACTTCCTGGCCGGGGTAGCAGCCTTTTTTGAAGTTCACGCCGTCCACGGATTCGTAATTGAGCATTTGCGGCACGAAGGCCTCGAACACGGGCTGAGTGACCAGGGTCACGCCGCTCATGACTTCGGCCCACTGCCAGACTTCGCTTGGCACTTCGGCGCCTGCAGGCAGCGCAAGGCCAGAAGGGGCGAGCCACAAAGCGCGGGGGATTTTGGACTCGCCCAGGACGGCGGGGTAAAGCGCCACCGTATGCAGAGCATCTTGAGCAATTGTCTGCCAAGGCGCCGCTGAGCCCATCACAGCCGGAGTGCTGTCGCCAAGCAGTCCGCGCAGCTGCCACTGGCTGCTGGCGTCGGTCATTTTGACTTTGGCCCGCAGCACAAACATGGACAGGCGCTTCAGCGTTTGGGCCAACAAATCGAGGCTCGTGACCAGCAACACGGTGTCGGGCGCGGTTTTGATGACGACAAAGCTGGCCTGCATCCTGCCCTTGGCCGAACAAAAAGCCGCCAAGCGCGATTGGCCCACGCGCAAGAGCAGCACGTCGTTGCTCAGTTGGTTGTGCAAAAAGTTAGCCGCGTCTTCGCCTTGGGCCTGAATCACGCCCAAGTGGGGGAGGGCGGCAACGCCTTGCAACTTGGCTGCGAAGTGGTCGATAGGGGCGGTGCTTGAGGTGGTCATGGCGATAAGTGTGAGGTGAACCCAGCTGGCAAGGCCAACAAAATTCAATGGGGGCCGAATGGGGCCACCGAGCAAAGGCTGGAAGGCCTCAATTATGATCAGCCGCCAGAGTCAATCGACTCTGTGCGGACATTTTTCTAGGGTTGCGGGTGATCAAAGGGTTGTTCAAGGGCTTGGTGGGTTTGGTGGTGCTGGCCTTGACGCTGGCGGCTGCCGCCTATTTTTGGGTGAAACGCCCCATGCCATTGCGTGCGCCGGCGGCAAACCCAGTCGATTTGTCGATCGAGTCGGGCACATCGGCCAAAGCCATTTCGCAGGCCGTGGTTGATGCCGGTGTGGAGGCTTCGCCCACATTGCTCTATGCGTGGTTTCGGCTGTCCGGCCAATCGCGCCAAATGCGGGCCGGCAATTATGAAATTGCCCCCGGCACATCGCCCGAGCGTTTGCTGCGCATGTTGGTGCGGGGCGAAGAAAGCCTGCGCACGGTGACGATTGTGGAAGGCTGGAACTGGCGGCAAGTGCGCCAGGCCTTGGCCAAAGCCGAAAACCTCAAGCCCGACAGCCGGGCATTGGACGACGCGGCCTTAATGGCGCAGTTTGGCCGCCCAGGCGTGGCCCCGGAAGGGCGCTTTTATCCGGACACCTATTCGTATGCCAAGGGCTCCAGTGACTTGGCCGTTCTGCAACGCGCGCTCAATTCCATGGACAAGCACCTGCAAGTCGCCTGGCAAGCCCGCTTGCCCGGTGTGTCGCTCAAGTCGCCCGAAGATGCCTTGATATTGGCGAGCATTGTGGAAAAGGAAACTGGCCAAGGGTCGGACCGCCCGCTGATCTCTGGCGTTTTCAACAATCGCATGCGCATTGGCATGCGTTTGCAGACCGACCCGACGGTGATTTATGGCTTGGGCGAGGCCTTTGACGGCAACTTGCGCCGCATTCATTTGCAGACCGACAACCCCTGGAATACCTACACCCGTGGCGGCTTGCCACCCACACCCATTGCCATGCCGGGCAAGGCGGCTTTGTTGGCGGCGGTGCAACCTGCTAAGACGCAGGCACTGTACTTTGTGGCCAAAGGCGACGGCAGTAGCCACTTCAGCGCCACGCTGGACGAGCACAACCGGGCGGTCAACCGTTACCAGCGCGGCCTCAAATAGGGCAAAGATTGATGCCATACGTGAGCCTGCGACAATCGGGTTTTTCCCAATTTCACACACCATGACACGCGGTTTGTTCATCAGTTTTGAAGGCATCGACGGTGCGGGCAAGTCCACGCACATTGATCGCGTGGCCCAGTTGTTCCGCGAAGCGGGCAGGGCGGTCGTGCTTTCACGCGAGCCGGGCGGCACACCCCTGTCAGAAAAGCTGCGCGAACTGGTGCTGCACGAGCCCATGGACGCACTGACCGAAGCGCTGTTGATGTTCGCGGCCCGCCGCGAACATTTGGGACAAGTCATTGAGCCTGCCCTCGCCCGAGGCGATGTGGTGTTGTGCGACCGCTTCACCGACGCCACTTTTGCCTATCAGGGCGGTGGGCGTGGTTTTGACTGGCAGGTGCTGGTCCAACTGGAACGCATGGTGCAGGTCTTGCCTGATGGCGCTTTGCGTCAACCCGAGCTGACCATTTGGTTTGATCTGGACCCTCATATTGCTGCACAGCGCCTGGCCTCGGCCCGCGTGCCGGACAAATTCGAGTCTCAGCCCGCCGACTTTTTTGCCGCCGTGCGAGCTGGCTATGCCAAGCGCCAGTCCGAAATGCCTGGCCGTTTTGCGCGCATTGATGCCGCCCAAAGCTTGGACGCTGTGGGTGCTGATGTGGGCCGCGTGTTGAGCGACTGGATGAAGCGGACTACCGCATGAACACCGTTTTGAACGCCCCGTGGATTGCAAGGCAGGCCAACGATTTGCTGGCCCAGCGGGGTCACGCTTGGTTGCTGCAAGGCCCTTCTGGTTTGGGCCAATACGAATTGGCGCTGGCCCTGGTGTCGGCCTGGCTTTGCGAAAAACCGACTGTGCAGGGCGCTTGTGGCAACTGTCCGAGCTGCCATGCCGTGGCCGTGCGCACCCACGCCGACTTGGCCGTGCTTATGCCCGAGACGGTGATGATCGAGCTGGGTTGGCCTTTGTCTGAAAAAGCCCAAGACGAGATTGATAAGAAAACCCGCAAGCCCAGCAAAGAAATCAGGGTAGATGCGATGAGGGACGCGGTGGAGTTTTCACAGCGTACCGATGCACGGGGACGCGGCAAAGCGGTGTTGGTGTTTCCGGCCGAACGCATGAATACCATCACGGCCAACACCTTGCTCAAAACCCTTGAAGAACCGCCTGGTGATGTTCGCTTTGTGCTGGCCGCCGAGGCGGCGCACATGCTGCTGCCCACCATCCGCAGCCGATGTCTGGCCCACACCATGAAGTGGCCAGAGGCCGATGAAGCTTTGACTTGGTTAAGCGGGCAAGGCGTGACCGCCCCTGTGGCGCAGTCTTTGCTGCGCAGCGCAGGTGGTCGTCCCACCGATGTGCTGCGCCAAGCCGAAAGCGGTTTGTCGCCCGACTGGTGGGCCGCTTTGCCCAAGGCCATGCGTGGGGGTGATGCCCGTCATTTGGCTAATATGAGTCCCGCGCAAGCCATCGACGCTTTGCAAAAACTTTGCCACGACCTGGTGCTGCGCCATTCAGGCGCTGCGCCGCGTTTTTTCGATGCCTCTCAACTGCCTCCAAGCCACGCCTCAGTAGCTGTGCTGACCGATTGGTTCAAACGCCTGATGCAGTCGTCGCGCACGGCCGAGCACCCTTTCAATGCCGGTCTAATGCTCGAAGCTCTGACCGCTGATGCCCAACAAACCCTGCTCTCCAAGGGCTGAGCCATGTACACCGATTCCCATTGCCATTTGAATTTTCCTGAGCTGATGAGCCAGTTGGACAGCATCCAGCAGGCCATGGTGGCCGCCCAAGTGACCCGCGCCATGGTCATTTGCACCACGATGGAAAAGTTCGACGAGGTTCACAACCTGGCCATGGCCAATGACAACATGTGGGCCACGGTGGGGGTGCACCCCGACAATGAAGGCGTGCGCGAGCCTAATTTGCAGGATTTGCTGGACGGCGCAGCGCGCCCCAAAGTGGTGGCCATTGGCGAGACGGGCCTGGACTATTACCAAATGGACGAGCGCAAAGGCGGGCGTACCGTTGCAGACATGGAATGGCAGCGCGAGCGTTTTCGCACCCACATCCGCGCAGCACGGCAGACGGGTTTGCCGCTGGTGATCCACACCCGTCAGGCATCAGACGACACCATCGCCATCTTGAAAGAAGAGGGTGAAACAGGCGGAGCAGGGTGCGCGGGCGGGGTTTTTCATTGCTTCACCGAAAGCCAAGAGGTCGCCCGAGCGGCCTTGGATTTGGGTTTTTACATCTCCTTGTCGGGCATCCTGACTTTCAAGACGGCGGCCGAATTGCGCGAAGTGGCTAAATTTGTACCCGATGACCGCTTGTTGATTGAGACCGATAGCCCTTATTTAGCGCCTGTGCCTTACCGCGGCAAGCTCAATAACCCCTCTTATGTTCCCTTTGTGGCCAAACTGTTGGGTGAATTGCGTGGGTGCAGTTCCGAGGCGATTGGTGAGTTGACGACCCTAAATTTCCTGAAATTGTTTGCTAAAACGACCAATTAATATTCATGTGTTACATTAAAATTTTTAAAAAAGTCTATGTGATTATTGGACTTTTCTGTTTTTCATCTCTTGCACAAGCCGGAGCTTACGAGGACTTTTTTAAAGCGGTCCAGTTTGATAATGTTCGTACCGTGCAAGCCTTGCTTCAACGTGGCTTTGATCCCAACACGGTCAACCCAGAGGGCGTTCCAGCCCTGATGCTGGCGGTGCGAGAACCAACCTTGAAGGTGGCCGAGTTACTGGCAAGTTGGCCAAAAATCAAAACCGAACTGCGCAACGAGAAAGACGAAAGTGTGTTGATGTTGGCTGCCCTAAAAGGCCATTTCAGCTTGGTACAAAAACTGGTTGAACATGATGCCGATGTGAATAAACCTGGCTGGACACCTTTGCATTACGCAGCGTCTGCTGGCCACGTGAAAATCGTCGAGTACCTGCTGGAGCAAAGCGCCTACATTGACGCTGAGTCACCCAACGGCACCACGCCACTGATGATGGCCGCAATGTACGGCAGCCCCGAAGCCGTCAAGGTGCTGATTCAGGCAGGTGCTGATTTGGACCATAAAAACCAACTGGGTCTGAGTGCTTTGGATTTTGCTGTACGCGGCCAACGACAAAATTCCAAAGAACTCATTGAAACCGGATTGGCACGTCTGGCGGCTCGTCGAAACCAGGCAACACCCAACTCGGATCAGCAAAAACCCGCCGGGGCCAACCCATCCATACCCAAGTAATTCCAAGTGATCCCCGTTCACACAAGTAAATTTGATGCTACTAACAGCTGGATCTTCCCTCTGGAGGGTGTCTCTTTCCAAGTAAAGTTGATGCTACGAATTCCAAGTAAAGTTGACGTTAAGTGATTCTTCCTTTTTAATGAGTCTTGAATAGACCTTTAACTAGGAGGTTCTATGGCTTTATCGGGACGAATTGGATATCGCTCAACGCCGAATTCTGAGCTATCGAGCCAGAGCATTGACCTTAGCAGCTGGCCTATGGTGGATGAGAACAGCTTGTCAGCTGCTCGCAAAACTAAATTTTTAGCCCGAAAAAAAGCCATTGAGCTGTATCTCAAGGGCGCTACCGATGCAGTTTTGCAGAAGAAAACGGGTGAAAAACGATCCAATATCTACCGAATCATCACAAACCGATGCCTTCAAAGGCACTCAGATGGGGATATTTTTGGTTGGCGAGGAGCACTTCCACATTTCCGTGTGACCGCTTACGAGCGTCAAACTGCACCTGTTGTTCACGAAAATGGGGCTGGAGCAACCGGCGCGTTGAAGTGGCTACTTGAACGTCCACAGTTCAAAGATTTGAAAGATCGTTTTCACAAACGAATCCTCAATAACGCCGATTCTCTTGCACACCCTAAGATCAATGTTCAAACGATCTTTCGATGGTTCATTGACGAGCTAAGAAAAGCTGGCTTGGAAGATCAGAAAGCCTGGCCATTCAATTCAGAGTCGCTCGGCTATGAGTCAGTTCGTCTGTACATCAAGAAGGTTTTGGCAGAGCATCCTTTTTTAGCCATGTCAAAAATGGGGGGGCCTGACGCAATTGCAAAAGCCAAAGCCTCCGATGGAACCCGACGACCTGATTTCAAGCTGTTTGATCGGGTCGAGTGTGATGCCCACAAATTGGACTGCCGAATGGTGGTCATGGTGCCGTCTCCTCACGGCGGTTATGAACCCAGAAAAATCCGCCGCATCTGGATCATCGTGATCATTGACGTCAGATCCCGTGCAGTTCTGGGGTATCACATCAGCTTGCGACGCGAATGCAGTGCGCTCGACGTTCTGATCACCATCAAAAATGCTTTATCCAAGTGGGCCCCAAGAACCTTGACGTTTTGTGAGGATGGGTACGCAGAAGGCGCGGCCTTGCCATCCGCACACTCTGAAGTCTATTTGTCAGCTTGCTGGAATGAGTTCAGCGTTGATGGCGCATTGGCCAACGTTTGCCCCAGAGTCGAGGAGCCATTGCTGCATATTGTTGGCGCCAAGGTCATCAAACCCCAAGACCCTACGTCTTACAGTTCAAGGCGCAGCAAAGATGATCGGCCATTCATTGAGTCGTTTTTCAGGGTTTTGGCCTCTGGCACCATGCACCGACTCTCTCCGAGCACAGGCAGCAGTCACGAAGATAAGAAAGGACGAGATCCAGAAAAAATTGCTGCGGAGGTCCAGTTCCAACTTGACTATGCTGAGGAGTTGCTGGATGTCACCATCGCGAACTACAACGCCACGCCACATACAGGTCTGGGCTATCGCAGTCCTCTAGCTCAAATGGACTTCTTGTCTTCCAAAACAAAAAATCGCATTCGTCACGCTGACCCAGAGCTCGTTAAAAGAATGGCGGGAAGCAGAAAGGTCTGCACATTGCTTGGCGGTGAATACACGGGCAAAAGACCGTATTTCAACTTTGAGAACGCCAAATACACCTCCGAGTGGCTGGTTCAACGTCCGGATCTTCTCGGTAAAAAACTATGGCTTCAACTGGATGACGAAACAGACGCACGCTGGGCCACAGTCTCCGATTCAAATGGTCTGATCTACGGAACCGTCCATGTTCAACCGCCGTGGCACCGATCACCCCACACCCTTTACATGCGGCAAGCCATTCGGGCACTTGCGACAAAGCGATTGTTATTTCTGACCGGCAATAGGGATCCCGTCCAGGCGTTAATTGAATACGCTGAGATACATGCCAATAAAAAGCTACCTGTTCATCCGGCCTATCTGCAGGCGCGACGAATCATGATGACAAGCACTCAAGCGCTGGATGAAATGAAAGAGCCGAACTTTTCGGTGCCAGACGTCATGGGTGAAATCAACCGTCAGGCCATGCCCGAAGAGCTGACCAAGGTCTCCGGAGTATCCAAGAAAACGAAGGGCACCTCACCGCCACCTGAGCCGAAACCCAAATCTGCAAGCCAGAGCGCTCCACTTCCCAAGATGCGCATGGCAAAGACCTGGTGATGGAAAACTCAGACTTTCAGCTCGTTCCAGAGCACATCCCCAAAGACCATCCCCTGGTCACGAGAGATTACTCGTTGTTCACCCCCGCCATTGAAAAAATGGTGAGCACCATCGGACGGTGGCTAGACGATCAATTTGATGGTGCCACCATTTATGGGGCCTCTCGACTGGGTAAATCCAGCGCTGTTGATAACTGGCTAGAAGGCTTGCTCGCTGCCAGGTATGGAGGATTCATACCGATGGTGATCTGGAGTCATACCGAATCGGGCGGTGCCAGCGCATCCGGGCGGTTCTATGCAAATTTGCTGGAAGCAGCCAAGCATCGGTTGGCCAGATCAACACGTAGCCCAACGGAACGCTTGGGAATGCTCGTGGACCGTTTTGAACAATTGTCAGCACAGGCGGGCGGACGTTTTGTTGTACTTGTGATTGACGAAGCACAAGGCATGACGATGCGCGAGTGGTTGTGGCTTGTCGAGCTGCACAGCATGCTGGAGAAAAAGAGGATTCGGTTGTGTGTGATTTCCATCGCTTCTGTTCAATTTCGGGATGACCCGATCAATCTCGCCATGGCTGGCGGTGCACATGTCGCTGCGAGGTTCTTGCTTACCGCTGCCAGGTTTCATGGCATTTGCGATGAGGCGCAATTGGGGTACGTGATGTCCGGGTATGACGAAGGCTCTGAATGGCCTGTTGGATCGGGCATTTCTTTTACTGCCAGCATCGTCCCTGAGCTTTGGAGCAATGGATTTCGCATTGCCAGTTATGCGGCACCACTTTGGGAAGAGTTCATTAACCAATTGCCGCATCGCTATGACGGGCCGCATGAAATTCCAATGAAAACCATCTCTGTGGTGTGCAGACGGATTCTCCTTTTGCTGGCGTCTGGACGAGCGGTGTCTGATGTGTTGTCAAAAAAATCCATCAGTGAAATCGTCGAGCATTCTGGCCATGGTGCCCTGATGGCGATTATTTCAGCGGGGGCACCAAGGGGACGAACACCAAAGGGGTAAGCGCATGACAACTCTGACATGGAAGCCAGGCACGCTGTTGCCTTACACGTCACTTTGGCTGACCTTAAGAAAACTGGCCCACTTGAACAAACTCAGAATTTCTGACTTTCCACTGAGTGAAGATTTTTCACCCAGGGCGAAACGTGCGCAGAGTCAAAGCCGTTCGGTTCAAAATGTTGATCTTCGGGTTTTGGCTCGACTGATGGGTGAGCCAGTTCAATTGTTTTCATTTTGTGATCATCGATTCATTCCATACTGCTGGCAATTCTTGTTCACACCCCAAAACGGCTACTGCCCAAAGTGCTTGGAGTTGGGATATCACACCAGGCTCTTTTCACTGAAATTGCTTACTCAGTGCCCGATCCACGAGGAGCCTCTGCACGTCGAATGTTCGTGCATGAAGAACGATGGAGAGCGTGTTGATGCCATGTCTCTTGCTTATCCAAATACTTGCCAATGTTCAAGCCTGAAGTATTTCGATCCAGCGCGCTTGAACGGAAACGATCATCGTTTGATCAACACCGAAAAACTCAAGCCTCTTGCCGATTGGTTGACGTCGTTGAGCGCCATTTATGTGGCCTCGTACATGAACAGAAAATTTGATGCTTTGCACGAGGAAGAATGGCTCATTCGACTCAAAGAATTGTGTGAAATCCAAGCTATCGCATATCCGAATGCATTGATCAAATATGAAACACCTAATTACCGTTACGCCTACAGAACTAAGAGTATTGAATTTCGAGAGCTACCAAATAAACCTCGGCTGGGATTCGAGCAGGGTGGTCACACTGATTTTTGGAGAATGAGTTTTGTACCAACAGATGTCTACAAATCTGTAGCGCGGTATTTGCGTCGGCACGTGGTTCCGCGATCTGATTATTGGGTGTGGCAATTCAGAAAGTGCATAACGCCAGAGGCGATTGCGGCACTGCTGCGATCCAACCGGCAAGCCCGTCTGGCATTCATAGAGCTGATTTGGGCCAGAACCGTTGAGCCGACGGTGGACATAAGGCGCTGGGATGAACGTAAGAAATTCCCCCCAGAAGTAGGGTGGTACAGATGCAAATTTTCAGAGTTCTTGGGCGAGGCGTCCGTTGGATTTGAGCAGTACCTTCAGAGAGCATCAAAAACCGAATATTCATCATGGGTCCAAAGTCACGTCTTTGGCCTTTACTGCCTGGCAGTTTGGAAAGAAGCAGAGCTATTTGTTGAATACAAGATCGGACAGGGACGATGCACTTGGTCAACCGATGACATTCGTCAATTGAACCTTTTCCAGATCACAGTGACCCGGCCTACTGCACGAAGTCTGGAGTTCACAAGCTATGTGGATGAGCCATTGGCATTGACACGAAAAATCGGACGAAGCAAATCACAAAGAGTTTTGGATCATGACAACCTTGCCCAAGCGATGAAAGAAAAGTGTGGGTCAGGTCTTTGTTTGACTTGGTCCGAGCGTGATGGTTGGCACACAGCGCCAAGTGTTGAACTCTGTGATGGTTGGAAAATCCACCATGTGTCCATCGCTCCCAGACGACGAATTAAATCAATCCTGGTCTACTCAGGAGGGTACTTTTACCTACGGTTGGTTGACTACAAAATTCAAGTCTTTTCAGTCCGAACATCCGACCTGTTCGGTTTTATGCGCCTGCAATTTGCTCAATTTTGCAAGATGAACAACCTCTCGCTCTCCAACGATGAGCATAATTTTGCTCACCCTTTGAAGGCTATTTCGAGTCCGGTATGTAGGAGTTTTGATCAATATAAATATTTATGTGAACGTGAAATTGATCGGCATGGATTTTGCGCATCAGATCGTCGTATCGAAGCCTTTCGGTTGAACGGGTTGGTCTCATAGCGAAATGATTTCGTTGAAATATGGCCAATTCAGACCCGGTCATCTATCATTGCCTTGAGGGTGAGGTAGAGGCCATAAGCGGACGATAAGGATATTGCATCAACCTGAGCTTCAGGCTGATTGCAGGCGTTTGTGAAACCAAGCGTGTTGAGTGTTTGCGCCATGAACGTCACTGCCACTCCCACCGCCAATGACAAACAGTCATGGCGGGGGCCCCAGAACATCAAAGGAAAGTGATGTCTTTGATCAAACGGGAACGCAGTGCGCGCCGTTTAAGTTGATCAACTGAGTCATCTGTCCACCAATGTGAAGAGTTGCCCCAGATCCAATCGGTACCCGTAATCCCTAGTAACCGAACTTCTCCCTTCGTACCTGAAATTGTTCGATCAAAGGTCTTGCCTCCAACATTGAAGGTGATTTGATGAGTCCCCTCTTTTAATCGCAGGCGAATCATGGAGTTTGGAACAGTCTCCATCGCTGCGCCACCATCCACAGAAATGTCCAACGGATGATGTCCGTCGCCCCAATAACGCACGACGTAAACCGTCAGAGCTTCAGGCACTGAGGCAAACGACTTTGCTTCATCATCCTTGGCAATGCTGGGTGCAGGATCTTTGGTGCAGTAACCATTTCTTCCTCGATCCGTATGGCAATACGGCTTCTCAGCGATTCGATCAACCGGTGAAGCGCAGCCTGCGATGCCAAGTACGCAAGCTGAGACGACGATTGTTTTGGTAATCCAAGTTTTCATAATAATTTCCCAAAATTGATCCACAATTTGTGGCAAAAACAAGTAAGTTGTAAACGCCTCATTTCAGAACAAAACGTGCAGAAGTGGTTTTCCCAGCTGAACTGAATTGAGCAACAACCTTTGTCCCAGGAGCTACCTTGAAGCTACCTTTGGCTTCAAGCTTGTCGCCTGTTGGTTTCAACTCAACTTCTTGCTTGTCAGCGCCAGAAAGCAGTGTGACTTTTGCCGTCGTTTTACTCACGTCAACGGGTTTGCCATGGTCACGCACGAACAACTGCAGCACATCAGGTTTGGCGACCAGTTCGTAGTCAACATCCTTGACGGTGGTCAAAACACCACCTTGCATGGGTTTGTGATCCGCATCGTGTGGCCCTGCCCATGCGAGTCCGCTGAGGAAAAGCGACGATGTGATCAAGAGCGTATGGAATTTCATGAGATGTCCTTTTGAGGTTTTGGTTGAGGTTGAAGAAACGAATGAATGGTCAGAATGCTTCAGCATCTTTGTCTTGCAAAAGCGCCTCGGCAGGTTTGCGGCCAAAGAGCCAAAACATGGCAGGCGTCAGAAAGGTGTCGAGCAGCGTCGAGCTGATCAAGCCCGAGAAAATCACCACGGCGACCGGGTGCAAAATTTCGGTGCCGGGGCGTTCGGCCTCGAAGAGCAAGGGTGCCAATGCGAAGGCAGTCACCAAGGCCGTCATCAACACAGGGCTCAATCGTTCCATCGAACCGCGCAAGATCATGGGCTTGGTGAAGGACTCTCCCTCAAAGCGCATGAGGTTGATGTAATGGCTGACTTTCAAAATGCCGTTGCGCACCGAAATGCCAGCCAACGTGATGAACCCGACCAAGGCGGCCACCGACAAGGGCTGACCTGACAGCCAAAGACCCAACACGGCACCCACGAGCGCCAAGGGAATGTTCACCATGATCAAGGCCGACAAAACGGCGGACTTGTAGCGGCTGTAAAGCACCACAAACATCAACACCACAGAGACCACCGAGAGCAAAGAGATCAGGCGCGAGGCTTCTTCTTGCGCCTGAAACTGTCCTCCAAGGGTGATGAAGTAGCCCTCTGGCAATCGAGAATCCGCCGTCACTTTGCGTATGTCGGCCACAACTTCTGACAATGGGCGGCCCGAAGCGTTGGCAGAAATCACGATACGCCGCTTGCCGTTGTCCCGACTGATTTGGTTGGGACCATCGGCGTCTTCAATCGTTGCGATTTTGGACAGCGGAATTCTGCCCGAGGGTGTTTCGATCAACACCTGGCCCAAGCCTTCCAGCGATCGTGCGGATTCTGGTAAACGCACAACCAACGCAAAGCGGCGACCTCCCTCCATGATTTGCGTGACACGTTCACCTTCCACCAGGGTCTGCAGTGTGGCAAGCACTTGCGCGCCAGACAGGCCGTATTGCGCCGCTGCCGCATAGTCCAACCGTACCTTGATCTGGGGTGCAAGAACTTGTTTTTCGATTTGCAGGTCAGCTATGCCCTCGATACCTGACAGCCGTGAGCGCAGCGCATCGGCTTGCCCGCGCAGCACGTCCAGGTCTTCGCCAAAAATCTTGATGGCGATTTGGGAGCGCACCCCAGACAGCATGTGGTCGATGCGGTGTGAGATGGGTTGCCCCACCTCAATCGAAGCAGGCAGGTTGACCAAGCGTGCACGGATGTCGGCACGGACCTCATCCATTGAGCGCGTCAACTCGCCTGAGGGTTTGATGCCCACGTCCAATTCGCTGACATGAACACCTTCGGCATGCTCATCCAGTTCAGCACGTCCGCTGCGCCTGCCCACATGCAGCACTTCGGGCACCTGCTTGACCAGCACTTCGGCCTGGCGCGCCAGGTCAGAGGACTCGGTCAAGGTCACGCCCGGGTTCAGCCGTATGCCCACCAGCAAGGTGCCTTCATTAAAAGGAGGCAAGAAGGTGGTCGGAAAAAACGGAACAGCCGCCGCAGCCAACACCACCGCCACACATGCACTGGTTATCGCCACGCGTGGCTTGTCCAGCACTTTTTGCAAACTGCCTTTGTAGCCTTGCTTGAGCCATGCCAGCACTTTGGTGTCGCCATGGTCCAGGTTTTTCATGCCCGGCAAGAGGTAGTAGCTCAGCACCGGCGTCATCGTTACCGACACCAACAAAGAGGCCAGTGTCGAGATGATGAAGGCAATGCCCAGCGGCACAAACAACTTGCCTTCCAGGCCCGGCAAAGCAAAAAGCGGCAGGAAGACCAGCACGATGATCACCGTCGCATAGAGGATCGCCGAGCGGACTTCCATGGACGCCTTGGCCACGAGCGCGAGCAGCGACAGGCGCTGACTGGGGTCCTTGGCACGGTCTTCTTTCATGCGCCGCAAGATGTTTTCCACATCCACCACGGCATCGTCCACCAGTCCGCCAATGGCAATCGCCAGTCCTCCAAGCGTCATGGTGTTGATCGACAAGCCAAAATACTTGAACACCAGTGCCGTGATGAAGATGGACACTGGGATGGCGGTGAGCGCAATGATGGTGGGTCGAACTGTGCCCAAGAAGAAGAAAAGGATCGCGGCCACAAACAGCGACGCACCGATCAACTTGCCTTGCAGCGTCGAGATCGACGCCTCAATGAAGCTGGCCTGGCGGAAGGTCACACGGGGTGCCTCCATCCCCTCAGGAAGGGATGCCTTGAGATCCGTAATCGCTTCTTCAATCGACTGTGTCAAACGGGTCGTGTCAGCGGTGGGTTGCTTTTGAACGCCCAGAATCACGGCGGGCTTGCCCTCAAAGCCTGCATCCCCACGTTTGATGGCTGCGGCAAAAGTGACCTCAGCGATCTGGCGCAACAAGATGGGCTGACCGTTCTTGGCGGTGATGGCCAGATTGCGCAAGTCCTCCAGGCGTGAAGTGCGACCAAGATTTCGAATCAGGTACTCGCGCCCGTTGAGTTCCAGAAACCCCCCCGAGGTGTTGGCCGAAAACCCGCGCAACGCCGACTCCAACTGGTCCAAGGAGATACCCAAGTCCGACAGGCGCGCTGTGTTGGGCTGCACCTGAAACTGACGCACTTCGCCGCCAATGGGAATGATCTGTGCGACACCCGGTATGGACAAGAGTCGCGGCCGGAGCACCCAGTCGGCGTACTCACGCACCGCCATAGGGGAGATTTTCTGCGGATCGACAGGAATAGCGATCTGCATGATCTCACCCATGATGGAGCTGATCGGTCCCATGCGGGGTATCACCCCGGCAGCCAAACCTTCTTCCATGGACGAGAGACGTTCAGACACCAGTTGGCGTGCCCGAAAAATCTCTGTGTCCCAGTTGAAGGTGACATACAAAAAGGACAGGCCAGCAGAGGAAGTAGAACGAACCGATTCGACCCCAGGCAAGCCATTCATGGCCGTCTCCAGAGGAAAGGTAATCAGTTGCTCGACCTCTTCGGGCGCCATGCCACCCGCCTCGGTCATGATCGTCACAGTAGGTTTGTTGAGGTCGGGAAAGACATCGACTGGCGTTCGAGACAATGTGAATGCCCCGTAAGCCATCAACACGGCACCCGCTATCAACACCAGAAGCCGGTTGGTCAGGCTATTTTCGAGAAGCCACTTGAACATATCGTGACCCCTTTAACGGACTTGGTTGATGAGCGTGGCACCTTGGGTCGCCACACGATCGCCAGACTTTAAGCCCGAGATCACCGTGACACGCGCTCCATCCAGGGGCTCGAACGTCACTGTGCGTGGTTCAAACTGCTCAGCTGCAGACTTGACCCACACCACGTTCTGATTGGCAGCGTTTTTCATCAGTGCCGACTGGGGGACCGCAATACCCTGTGTCTTTTGCTTGGACTGCACATAGACTTTGACGGGCTGTCCAACGGCCAGGCCTAATAGTTCCGGGCTTTGCACTTGGAAGTTCAGCGGCAGAGCTTGCTCTCGCAAACTGCGCGCTGCACCCATGAAAACCAGTGGTGTGCGCTGGTCGCCGACAGCCAATGTGGCACCGCCGATGTTGTTGGCCACTGAGCTATCAAAAGCCAAGGCTTCGATACGCAGCCGCTTCGGGTCGACAATTTCAAAAATCAATTCCCGCGTGTCCACCACTTGGCCTGCTACGACATGCGCCGAGGCAATCACGCCAGAAACGGGCGCGACCAGTGCTTCTTTGCTGCTGAGGCCGCCACCAATGGCCGACATGCGGTCGGTGAGGCTGAGCACATCACTCTCTGCGGCTTCCACTTCCTTGCGCGGCACGGTATCTGATAACTCGCGCAAACGTGCCAAACGCTTTTCAGCAAGCGCTTTGGCAGCGCGAAATTCGGCCAATTGAGTCAACTGGCTGGCCCGCTCTAGGGGGGCGACCGCAGGGACCACGTAGGCCAATACCTGACCCTTCTTGACGGTTTGCCCTGCGTTGGGCAGGCCATTAGGGCCGGGTTCTATGCGTCCGGCGTTGATGGGCTGGACTTTGCCCCCAGCGTTGGGGTCCATCAGTACCTGACCATTGAGTTCAAAGGCGCGTGGCAGCTCAGCGGTTTCCACCACCATCGTGCGCACATTCAGTTGGCGTTGGGCTGGTTTGGGCAGAAACACGCTGCCATCGGCCATGCGCTGTGGACCATTGGCATTGGCCGTCGCAGGCGCAGCGCCGTGGTCATGGCCTTCGCCCGCGTACGTAGGCAGCGCAGCACCTGTAAGGGTCAAAGCAGTGGCCAGTGCCATCCAGTGGCGTTTTTTTGAAGTGTTGATTGTTTTCATGCTGAGGCTCCTTAGGCCGTACGAGCTTGTTGACGAAAGCGAACGATCGCGCCTAATGCCATCAGGGCCAATAACCCCCCGCCGATCCACAGGGCGATGCCTTTCCAAGAAGAACCACTGACAGGTTCATCTTCGTCCTCGTGCAAATCGAGTTCGCCAGTCAGCAGGTCGTTCAGTTCACCGGCCTGAATGGTTGCGGTGATGGCAATGACGCCAGGTTTGAGCGTGTCCTTGAGGATGACTTCGTATTCACCTACGCCATGTTTTTCGGCTTTGTATTTGCCGCCTTGAATATCGATGTCAATTAGGGCGTCATTGACCGGACTGTTGTCTGTAAAACGGTCCAGGTAAATCGTCAGCTGCTTGCCATTGACAATGCCGACCATTTCCAGATCCTCTGAAAACGCGACGAAACGCGGCAGTGCTGTTCCCTGGGTTTTTGGCGCAGCTTCCGTGTGATCGTGACCCGCACCGGCAATGGCCATAGGACTGAGTAATGTGAATATCAGCGCCATAAAGGTGGCGACTGTTGAATGAATGATCTTCATAGTGTTCCTTGAATTTTTGAGGGGTGTCAGCATCACTGAGGCAGCAGGCCCAAGGACTGCCGCAATGCCGAAATGGCGGAGGCTAGGTCAATTCGGCTTCGAGCGGCTTGTCTCGCGGCCTCTGCAGCCTCTGCTTCAATGCGCAAGCGGGTGGGCAGATCCGACTCGCCCAGCCTGAACGACTTGTCAAAAAAGCTGCGGGACTCGTTGGCCAGCTGGGCTCGTCGCTGCGCAGCATCAAGTTGAGTGCGTGCGGCCTCCAGACGAGCAGCAGCGCCTTGTTTGTCGGCTTGAATGCGCGCCTGCTCGAGGACCAGTTGTGACTGCACTTCTATCGCTTCGGCTTGTGCAGTCGCAAGACGGGCGTCATGCCTAGGGCCTGCACCCAAGGGCACGCGAATGCCAATCAGCACAGTCTGGCCATAGCGTTCTCCAAATGCCCCACGGCCGCGCGTGGTGGCCACCGTGAGTTCCGGGTTGGATCGCCTCTGGGCGCTGATCAGCTGAGCCGTCCGCTCGGCCATCGTGATGCGATCCTCCAGTTCAGCCAACAAGGGATGCCCCACTGACGCACCCGTATGTGGGGTCGAATCTGGCGTTGGCTCCACCGCCGCGTTGACTTTCAAGTCTGCCGGTGCCGTCCTGCCTGTTAGCGCCATCACTTGTGCCAAGGCTGCGGCAGATGCAGCTTGAGCTTGGGCGGCATGCGCTTGGGCCGCAGCGACAGCGCCTTCGGCTTGATGCTGGTCGGACTTTGCCAGATCACCCGCGTTGGTCCGTTTGGCAACATCAGCGGCGAGGCGTTGTGCATTGGCCAGTTGTTCGCTCGCCAGTTCAGCATCTACGCGAGCTCGCAACCAGCCCCACCAAGCATCCCTGACGGAAGAAGCGAGCCGAAGTTGTGAGGCGAGCAGCTTGCGCTCAACCAACGAGATTTCAGCTTGCGCCAGATCGGCACTGGCTGTGCGTTGTCCGGGTAGCCAAATTGGAACGGCGATACCCACCTCAGCTTCCCGCGCACCGCTGTTGCCTGTCATCCGGTCTGATCGCTGACTTATCTCCAGCGAGGGCGGCTCGGGGGACAGCATCGACGCGGCTTTGGCCTGGGCCAGGGCGGCATCGCGACGCGATTGAAGCGCGTGCGCCTCGGGTTGCCTTTGCCACGCCGTTTCGAAAACATCTTTCAAGGACACCGAGCCACTCAACGCGGCGGCGGATGTGCCTTGTGCTTGGGCCGTCAGCACCAAGCCACTCAGGGTCATGACCAACAGCGCGATTCGAATCGGTGTCGGTCTTTTTTTGTACAAACTCATAGCTCATCTCCAATGGTGAAAACATCCAAGGAGATCAGCGAGCAGCGACAACACGTCGCTAGGCGATGACGCACAACGCGCAAAGCGTCATGTGCATCCGCACACAGGGGATTCGAAAAGAGGGAAAGGTAAAGAAACCCGAGGCTCGCCGATCAGGCAAGCACGGGCCATTGAGGCCGTTCAGGACGTTCACTTGCCATATGAGAAGCAATGACCTGAAGGTGAAGTGGGTGATCGTCAGAGGCTGCTAATGTGGTCTTGCTCAGATCGCTGACCAGGGCAGCGGCACAACCCATATGGCAAGTGGCACAGTCATGGTCCATGCCCGCCGATTGAGGGGGATTTTTGCTGGACTCTTGCTGGTCAATTGACGCATGGTCATGGGTGTGGTGACCAGGGTGCTTGGCAGTTACACTGGTTTCGTGCTCGCAATAGCTTGCCATTGCTGCCCAGCTGTATTGCAAGGGCAACAGAACCAGCAAGAAAATTGCCAAGAACTTTTTCATAAGTTGATAGTATAGTCGCTTCAGGCTTGCTTGATCACGGGACGAGGCGTTGGCCTCAGTAATCCTGAGGAAATGGAAGAGGTTTACAGCTGCCAAGGAGCCATCACTTGACTGCCTTGAGAAGCCGAAGCCCGTTGAAAACCACCAACAAGCTTGCGCCCATGTCGGCAAAGACCGCCATCCACATAGAGGCGTCATCAAAGATGGCCATCAGCAAGAATACTGCCTTGATACCCAGAGCGAGGGTGATGTTCTGCCACAAAATGACATGGGTCCGTTTGGATAGGCGAATCGTCTCGGGCAATCGGCGCAGGTCGTCGTTCATGACGACGACGTCAGCCGCTTCCATGGCTGTGTGAGTGCCCGCAGCGCCCATCGCAAAGCCAATGTTCGCCTTTGCAAGTGCCGGGGCATCATTGATGCCGTCACCGGTCATGGCCGTCACACCGTATCTTCCTTGGAACTCTTCAATCGCCTTGAGCTTGTCCTCAGGCAGCAGGTTGCCTCGGATTTCTGAAATGCCTGCCAAGTGTCCGACGGTGCGCGCCGTTGCGGCGTTATCACCTGTCAACATGATGGGAACGACCCCCAGCGCCTTCATCTCGGAAATGGCCTCGATCGATGACGGTTTGATCGTGTCCGCTACAGCGAAGAGCGCGATCACCCGGTCCCGATTGGCCAAAATGGTCACAGTTCGCCCCGCCTCCTCATGGACCGCCAGGCGTGCTTCCAATGGCGCAGAACACTGGCCGCGCTCTTCGATCCAGCGGTGATTGGCCAGGATGTAGGGGTGGCCATCGATCACCCCCTGGACGCCACGACCTGCGACCGCTTCAAATACTTCGACTTCCTGGGCTTTTACCGCTAGGCCTTGAGCAATCGCTTTCGAGACCGGGTGGTCTGAACGCGCAGCCAGGCTCTTTGCGAGCAGTTCTACCCGTTGCTCAGGCTCGTCGGGCGCGATGGGCTCGAACGCCACTAATTTGGGCTTCCCTTCGGTGATGGTGCCGGTTTTGTCCAAAGCGACGGCTTTGATCTTTCGGGCTTCCTCAAGGTAAACGCCTCCCTTGATCAAAATACCCCGCCGTGCCCCTACGGCCAGACCACTCACCACCGTGACGGGTGTGGAGATGACCAAGGCGCAAGGGCATGCAATCACAAGCAGGACCAAAGCCTTGTAGACCGCTTCGAGCCACGTGATCCCGGCCACCCAGGGCATCAGGACGGCAACCAGCAGCGCAAGGGCAAAGACCGCAGGTGTGTAGACGGCGGCGAACTGGTCAACAAAACGCTGCGTCGGTGCGCGAGAGGCTTGCGCTTCCTCGACGGCTTTGATGATCCGGCTGAGCGTGCTGTCTGAGGCGGGCGATGTGACCCGGACTTCCAGAGCAGAGGCCTGGTTGATGGTTCCGGCAAACACCTCATCACCAGGTCCTTTGTCCACGGGCAGGCTCTCGCCTGTCAAAGGCGATTGATCGACCGCGCTCTGACCCGCCAGCACGTTGCCATCAAGCGGAACACGCTCACCCGGAGAGATACGTACCACCGAGTTCAATGCAACAGACTTGACGCCAATCCGAAGCCAGCCGCCGTCCTCCTGGCGTACCTCGGCTTGCTCTGGTGATAAGGCAAGAAGGCTTTTGATGGCACCTCGAGCGCGATCGACCGCCCGCGCTTCGATGGCCTCTGCAATGGCATAGAGCGCCATCACCATGGCGGCCTCAGGCCACTGGCCGATCAGGAAGGCACCTGTGACGGCTACTGCCATGAGGGCGTTGATGTTCAATCGTCCTTGCCGCAGCGCAGTCAGCCCCTTTCCGTAGACGCCGAATCCTGAAAGGAAGATGGCACCCAAAGCGATGCCCATGCCCAGGGCTTTGATCCAGGTCGTCGCAGGGAAGGCGTACGCGATCGCCTCTGCTGCCAATGCCAAGCCGAGCGCAGCCAGAAGTTTTCCCCATATGTCCAAAAACGTCGCAGGCGCAGTAGGCGTAACCGAAGGGGTGTTGGCGTCTTCGTCGATGGGTTCAGGCTTAAAGCCCGCTTTTCGAATCGCCTGCAGTGCGTCTGGCAGTGCAGCTTGGCTCGCGGAAATGGTCAGTAGGCGTGCCCCAAGATCGAATCGCAGGGCTTCGATTCCCGGGATGCTATCCACAGCGCGCCGGATCTCGGACTCCTCTGAGGCGCAGTCCATGTTGGAGATACGGAACCTTTTCTGTGACTGGTCTGTGTTCATATGCGCCACGTCCTGCTCAGATTGCACCAAGGGTACGCAGGAAGCGGCTGAACATCCGCTCTCAGTCGGGCGGACCTGTGGCTTTGCGCCTTCGCAAGATGTACTTGTACTCATGATTTCTTCCTCGTTACAGCGATTAGAAACCCTGTAGCCACTTTAGAGTCAAGCGCCTAAAATATGGTCAACCGCTGATGGAGGACACCATGAGGATTGGAGAGCTCGCCAAGGCCACCGATACACAGGTGGAGACGATTCGCTACTACGAGCGTGAGGCCTTGTTGCCACAGCCGGGGCGAACAGAAGGCAACTACCGCGTCTATGGACCGGAGCACGTTGAACGACTTTCGTTCATTCGGTACTGCCGAAGCTTGGACATGGCCCTGAATGAGATTCGAGCGCTGTTGCGCATGAAAGATTCCCCCCCACAGGACTGTTCTGACATCAACGCCTTGGTTGATGAGCACATCAAGCATGTGGCGGTTCGAATCAGAGAGCTGAAGGTCTTGCAAAGGCAACTTGTTGAGTTGCGAACCGGTTGTGCCGGAAACGGCTCTGTCAGTGAGTGCGGTGTGCTTTCCGGAATTGCTCAGGCCTCTAAGGAAGTGGGGCCGGTGGGCAAGCGAGGCGCGCGCCATGTGCATGGGGCGCACTGATTTGCGTCAAAGGGGTACGAGTCCCTTTGAGCGCCCGTAAACACTGTTCCGAGATCCGCAAGCAAGGCGCTTTTTTCAAAGCATTCTCCAAATTGAGGATCTGTTCCTAGCGCGGTTGAAAGGCAATGATGCTCATACCCAGCAGGGCCACGGCAACACCCGCGACATCCCAATTCGATGGTCGGATGCCGTCGACGGCCCATAGCCAAAGAATAGCTGCAAAGATGTAGACACCCCCGTAAGCAGCGTAGACGCGTCCGGTGGCAGCTTCGTGCAGTGTCAGTAGCCACGCGAAGGCCGCCAGACTGACTCCGGCGGGTATCAGCAACCATGGAGATCCGTTTTGCTTGAGCCAGAGCCAGGGCAGGTAGCACCCCACGATTTCAGCGATTGCGGTTGCGAAATAGAGCGTGATGGTCTTCATTTGATCTCCTGTGCCTGATTTTCCATACTAGTTCATACCCCAGTTGCGTATTCCAGTGATGTTGACCAATCAACCCAGCAACGTGACCAACTAGTCCAATCGTTGTAACCATCGACAGCTATCGGCCAAAAGCGGACGATGCTGTTGTTGTATCAATCTGTGATTTAGGCTGGTTGTAGTCACTCGCGGTAAGTGGACGTCATAGTTGCGGCGATTACTACCGGTCATTTAAGCGGGAGGAGCTACGAGGACCGTTGTAATTGAAATACCGGTCACTCGACATGCCGCGTATGCGATCCGTGCTTATGCGAACATGATCGGGCGGTCTGGTGCTGGCTGTACAGACACCCCGCTGTCATGGAGTCAGTCGCCATCACTATCTTTTACAGTCCCGTCTCACCAAATCCGTAACCGCTGCTCCTCCCACAGCGCAGGCGGGTCCACCGCAAGATCAAACAGCGTCAGGTGATCCGGCAGCGTATCCTCCAAAATCGCCTCGACGATGTCCGGTGCCAGCGTAGTCAAATTCACCATCCGGCTGACGTAGCTGTTGTCGACTCCCTCCAGCGCTACATTTTCAGTCAGGTTTTTCAACTTGCCGTACTCCAGCATTGCCAACCACCGGTGGCCCCTGGCCAGCGCCAGTTCCAGCGGTGTGGCCGCCACGTCCCACGGCCGCAGCAGTTTCCCCGGTCGCCTTGATTGCTCATTGGGCAGTCTCATTTGTTTGCGCCCGCTGCGGCGGTTGTTATGAATCGGTACAGCGCGATCCGGCCCTCTCTTGTTCACGCAAAAGGCGTTATTCAGGGCCGACTAAGTAGTTCAGTCGCTTGCCTCATCCTTGCTTGAAGCCCTGGAAAAACAAGCCTGAATCGAGTCCACTCCTGGTCTGAAGTAACCGAGATCGCCCCGCCATGGGCCTCGACGATGGCTTTGGTAATCGACAGCCCCAAGCCTGCCCCGTCAGAAGCTGGGTGCCTGCGTGCTGAGTCTGCGCGATAGAAGCGCTCGAAGACTCTCTGCTGGACATCCAATGGAATCTCCTTGCCCGTGTTTTTGACAGTGACTTCAATTCCACGCGACGAACTTTCGATTCTGACGCCCACGACACCGCCGACTGGTGCATGCCTGAGCGCATTGGATAGGAGGTTGCTCAAGGCACGTCTGAACATCAAACGATCGCCATAGATTCGCCCATCACCTTCCACGCTCATCAAGATGCGTTTTTCGTCCGCAACGGCTTCATAAAATTCAACGAGTTCGCGAGCTCCTTGTGCTGCCGAGAAGGACTCCTTATGGGGCAGGTCTACCCCCCGCTCTGTCTTGGCGAGGAATAGCATGTCTGATACCACCCGAGCCAAACGCTGCAATTCCTCTGCGTTGGACGCCAGCGTATCTTGGTATGTCTTAAGGTCGCGTTGGGTGGACAGCGTCACCTGTGTTTGGGTGAGGAGATTGCTGATGGGTGTGCGAAGTTCATGTGCCAAATCCGCCGCAAAATCAGCAAGCTGTTTGAAGTCGTTCTGCAGGCGACCCAACATCTCATTGAGTTCCCTTGCCAAATCTGCCATTTCAATCGGGACGGCATCCTCGGGCATGCGCTCTTGCAACTGTTGGCCTGTCACTGCAGCGGCGCGACGTTTCATTGCGCGCAGCGGAGACATGCCTTGATGAGCCGCGAACCAAGCCAAGAATCCGCTTAGAAGAATGGCCAGCACAGCATAGATCGCAATGCTGCGCCGGAGCTCCCTCATGAATTCTTGGTGGTGCTGCGTATCGACGGCGAGTGATATTTGGAGCGGCCCGGCCATTCCCTGAACCATGCCAGCAGTAAAGCTCATCTCATGGAACTCGCGACCGCCACTCCTCCAAGACTGAAGCCCGTGGCCGTCGTCATTCGTGATGAATGATGCTTGCGTAGTCGGGCCGCTGTATCCGTTGGTCTGGTACAACTTTTCACCCTGCGGTCCTTTGACCAGAGCGTAAAGGCTGTGGTGATGGCTCAATGCTTCGTTCAGGCGACTGCGAGCTTCTTCATGGGATCGAGAACTGGCCAGAATGCCCTCGATCAGGTGCTTTTTATCATCCAAGGCGGCGCTATCGAGGTCGACGAAGTGCCTATCAGCCTCTACCATGAAAAGAAGCGCCAAGCCCAGGATGACCGAACTGGCCAGCGCTATAAAAAAGATGGTGAGGCGGGATGTCAGTGACAGCCTGCGAAACATCTAGCGACCCTCCGGCGCTTCGAGCACGTAGCCCATGCCGCGTACAGTTTGGATCAGCTTGAACTGGTGATCATCATCGATCTTGACGCGCAGACGCCTCATGGCCACCTCGATGACGTTAGTGTCGCTGTCGAAGTTCATGTCCCAAACCTGAGAGGCGATCAGCGACCTGGGCAGGACTTCTCCCTGCCTACGCATCAGCAGTTCTAGCAATCCAAACTCCTTGGCGGTGAGATTAAGGCGCTTGCCGTCTCGGGTGACGCGGCGGCGTAGCAGATCAAGTTGGAGGTCTGCCACCTGCAAGATCGTGGATTCGGTGCCACTACGACCGCGGCGCACAATGGTGCGAACTCGGGCCAAGAGCTCGGCAAAGGAAAACGGCTTGACGAGGTAATCGTCGGCGCCTAATTCAAGCCCCTTCACGCGATCTTCCACCTGATCGCGGGCGGTGAGAAACATGGCTGGCACTTGTAGGCCTTCATGACGTATCGCCTGCAGGACCTCCCAACCGTTCATGCCCGGCATCATCACATCCAGGATCGCGAGATCGTAGTTACCGCCAAGAGCTAGGTGAAGGCCGTCGGGCCCATTTCTGGCCAAGTCCACAACGAAACCGGCCTCGATCAGTCCCTGGCGCAGATATGCCCCGGTCTTAGGCTCATCTTCCACAATCAAAATTTTCATTGGCAACTGACCCTCTTTGGCAGACCTGAGTATGACGACTTCCATTTGTTGCGATGGCAAGATGACAAATATGTAATCTTTTCGACATCGTGCTGACGACTTGGTATTTTAATAATTCCCCCTATCTATGTTACCGATCACATTGAGGAAACCATGCTCGTCAGACGTTCACTATTATTCGCACAGACATGTCTCGCCCTGAGTTGTGCCATGTTAGCTGGTGTAGCCGCGGCCCAAGCCACCAGCGAGCCCGTGAAAAATCTTTCGGTGGTGGAAGTTGAGTACAAGTCTGCACTTAGTGACTTCCGCCCCTATAACGACCAGGCCATTCAGTCATGGGTCAAAGCCAACGACTTGGTAGGTCGTATTGGAGGCTGGCGCAGCTATGCCAAGGAGGTCGCGACAGGTGAGGCCCTGAAGGACGCCTCTGACGTGCCTGATACGCAATCTGGTCATCATGGGGGAGTCAAGCCATGAAGCGCATCCCAAGCACCTCGCTAGGGAAACTGGCGCTATCCGCGATCGCCTTGGCCACGCTTGCCGGTTGCGCCACTGTTAGCCTCGAACAAAACGTTGCCCGGGTGAACGAGGAGGCCAAGAGTTTTGCCGAAGGGCAGATTTCTCTCGCGCGGACTGCCGATGAGCGCGAACAGCGTGCGCAGGCGGCCCAGAAGCTGCTTCAAAACATTCTGGGTCAGCGCGAGGCGGTCCAGCTGGCGCTCGTCAACAGCCCATCGCTCCAGGCGTTGCTGGCTCAAGGTTGGGCGGAGTCCGCAGATGCGGCACAAGTGGGCACGATTGCAAACCCGGTCTTCTCCCTGGAACGCATGGTGGCCGGTGATGCGCTGGAGTTAAACCGTGCGCTTTCCTTTGGTCTGCTCGATATTCTGACCCTCCCTAGTCGCCAGGGAATCGCCAACCGTCGCATCGAAGTGGCCCATCTGCGACTGTCGAGTGATGTGGTCGACCAGGTCACCCGCGTGCGCCAGGCATGGGTCCGCGCCGTGGCTGCCCAACAGACGCTTCAGTATGCCAAGCAGGTGTATGAAAGCGCTGCAGCGAGTGCCGAACTGGCTCGCAGGATGCAGGCCATAGGCAACTTCAATCGCCTCACACGGGCTCGTGAGCAGGCCTTCTATGCGGACGCAGGGACCCGATTGGCAACAGCAACTCACCAAGTAACTGCTGCCCGCGAAGAGTTCGTACGCGTACTCGGTCTGGATGCCCAACAGGCCCAGATGCTCAAACTGCCGGACCGCTTGCCTGAACTACCCAAACAGGCGCTCGATCCGCAGGGCGTTGCGACGTTTGCTACGCGTAACCGCCTCGACATCCGTCTTGCCCAAAGCACACTGGATGCTTCCGCCAGAGCCCAGGGTTTGAACATGGTCACCAGCATCACCGACATTGAACTGAGGGCCATGCGCAACACCAGCACGAACAGCGTGGCGGGTGAGCGCAGCGTAGCGCGAGGGTATGAAATCGCGGTACGCCTGCCCATCTTTGATTGGGGGGGCATGCAGCGCGATGCCATGAACGCACGCACCTTGGCCGCAGCCAATCAGCTTGAGGCGACCGTCCGCTCGGCGGGTTCAAGCTTGCGAGAAAGCTACTCATCCTATCGCACGGCTTATGACATTGCACGGCACAACCGGGACGAGGTGATACCGCTTCGTAAGGTGATCTCAGAAGAGAACCAACTGCGCTACAACGGAATGATCATCGGCATCTTCGAGTTGCTGGCGGACTCACGTGATCAGGTCTCTACGGTCATGGCTGCGATCGGAGCCGAGCAGCAGTTTTGGCTAGCGGATGCCGCGCTACAAGCCTCACTGGTCGGGCGACCGATGAACACTCCGCTGGCAGCCATGCCCAGTGCGCCAGCCGGTGGCGCTGCGCCTCATTGAATGAAAGATACAACGATGACTTCCAGAAGAGACTTTTTTAAGTACGCCGGGATTGCTGGTGGTGCCGTGGCCGCCAGCGCGGTCAGCCGCGTGGCGATGGCCGCTCTGCCTGAGCCTGTAATACAGACCAGCCCTAACACCATGGCGCCGCTTGTCCCCAACAGCGGACGCGCCTACAACCCGGTGGTGACGCTGAATGGATGGACTTTGCCATGGCGCATGAATCAAGGCGTCAAGGAATTTCACCTGGTCGCCGAACCAGTAGTGCGGGAAATGGCCCCTGGCTTTAAAGCCCATCTCTGGGGCTACAACGGCCAGAGCCCGGGGCCCACGATTGAAGTGGTCGAGGGCGATCGCGTACGGATCTTCGTGACCAACAAGCTGCCAGAGCATACCTCCATTCACTGGCACGGGCAGCGCCTGCCCAACGGCATGGACGGTGTGGCCGGACTGAACCAGCCGGCTATTCCCTCCGGCAAGACGTTTGTTTACGAGTTCGTCGCGCGCCGGCCTGGCACCTTCATGTACCACCCGCATGCTGATGAGATGACACAGATGGCCATGGGCATGATGGGCTTTTGGGTGACCCATCCTAAGGTCAAGAATGATCTGATTGATGAGGTCCAGCGAGACTTCTGCTTCCTACTCAACGCCTATGACATCGATCCGGGCAGCTACACCCCCAAGATCATGACAATGCTGGACTTCAACCTGTGGAGCTGGAATAGCCGGATATTTCCAGGCATTGACAGCCTCAATGTTCGCCTGAACGACAAGGTGCGTATTCGCATTGGCAATCTGACGATGACGAATCACCCCATACATTTGCACGGCCATGAGTTCCTCGTCACTGGTACGGACGGTGGCCCGACACCCAAGAGCACCCGCTGGCATGAAGTGACGACCGATGTGGCCGTCGGTCAGATGCGACAGATCGAGTTTCTGGCAGATGAGGAAGGGGACTGGGCCTTCCACTGTCACAAAAGCCATCACACCATGAACGCCATGGGCCATAACGTTCCGACATTGATTGGTGTGGATCACCGTGGCATCGCCAAGAAGATCAATAACCTGATTCCAGACTACATGGTCATGGGTGAGCGTGGTATGGCCGACATGACTGAGATGGAAATGCCCATCCCTGACAACACCGCTGCGATGATGACTGGCCAAGGCCCCTTCGGATCGGTCGAAATGGGTGGCATGTTCAGCGTTCTGAAGGTCCGCCGTAATCAAAAGCCGGGGGACTACAAGGACCCGGGTTGGTACAAGCATCCCGAAGGCACGGTAGCCCATGAGTACACCGGGCCGTTGACTGAACCAGCGCGCTTCAAGGCGGAGGGTGGGCAGTCCATGCCTCGCGCCCAGATGCCCGCCAAGACGACCGAAGTCAAGGTGCGCAAGCCCTCATCACATAGCAATCACTGAATTTTTTTTCCGGAGTTAACGAATGAAACCCAAGCACATCACTTCTCGCCAAATCTTTGTTTTGGTTGCTCTGACCCTGTCAGCGTCGGCTTTTGCGGCTGGAAAGCACGCCGGTGGGCATGGCCATGCTGACGAGGAAACCGCAATTGGCAAACCAGGTGTTGCCTCCAAGGTAACGCAGACCATCAATGTCGATATGACGGATAACATGCGTTACACACCCTCATCTATTCAGGTCAAGCAAGGAGAGACGGTCCGCTTTGTTGTCAAGAATCAAGGAAAGGTCAAGCACGAATTGAGTCTGGGCACCCAGAAGGAATTGCTCGAGCATCTGGAGCAGATGAAAAAATTCCCAGATATGGAACATGACGAACCTGGCAAAGTGACACTATCTCCAGGACAGCAAGGCGAAATTGTTTGGCAATTCACGAAGACTGGAACCGTAAATTTTGCCTGCTTGATGCCAGGCCACTACGAAGCTGGGATGAAGGGCGCGATCAAGGTTGGCAAGAAGTAATTTCATTACAGGATAGGGCTGCTGAAATGACTGACAAAAACAGTTCAAAAAATTCAACGAGGCGGTTGCTATTGTTGGGAATAGCTTCAATGTGCTCGTCCTCAATTGCTATTGCAGCCAGCCCAAACGCTATAGCTATACAAGTCTGGAAAGACCCTAACTGTGGCTGTTGCAAAGACTGGATTATTCATTTAGAAAAGAATAATTTTTCTTTGAAAGTAAACGATCAAGGTAATAACGCAGCGCGGGCTCGACTGGGTATGCCTCAAAAGTTCGCTTCATGTCATACAGCTCTGGTCGGTGGATATGTGATTGAGGGGCATGTGCCAGCCGAAGACATTCAACGTTTACTCAAAGAAAAACCACAAGCGTTAGGTCTTGCCGTTCCGGGGATGCCTATCGGATCTCCTGGAATGGACGGTCCTGTCTACGGCGCAAGGCGTGACGCGTATCAAGTCTTGCTAATCCAAAAAGACGGATCATCAAAAGTTTTTAACTCTTACTCATGAGGAAAATATGAAAAATATTCAAACGAAAATTGCAATTGCACTATTGACCATTGGTGCGGCTCTTCCCTTAAGCAGTTTTTCCCAAGCTGTCATGGATCACAGCAAGATGAACATGTCTCAAATGACGCCGTCTTTAACCGACGGAGAGGTCAAGAAAATTGATCTCGAAACTGGCAAGGTCACGATCAAACACGGCGAAATCAAACATATGGATATGCCGGGAATGACAATGGTATTTACTGCTAAAGATAAGAGTTTATTGACCAGCATCAAGCCAGGCGAAAAAATTAAGTTTATGGTGATCAATGAAGGTGGCAAGATGATCGTCACTGACATCCAGCTAGTTCAGTAAGAAAACGTCGCTGCATCGAAAATGTGCAGGGCTCCCTGTTCATTGGGCGTCATAGCCTGTTGTGCAAATTGGCCCATGCATCAATGGATCCTATCCGTCAGCACTGGATAGGATGTGTGGTAGCGGTCATTGGCCTATGACCGAACTGACCGGCTGCCGAGCCTGATGGTTAAAGATCGACCGACCGCTACTGGCAGAAAGCCCACAAATGACTGCGGGACACGACCGGCAGCAACCGCTACAAACAAGTCAACGTCTTAAAAGATGTGACCGGCTGCAATGGGTCGGAAGCTGACTGACAAAATTTGTGTTGCGAAATAGGAATTTGACATTAAATGCGGGGGGGGGGCTACCGTCCAACCCATGGAAGAGTTAGTGTTAAAGCCATTGATCTCATTGACTGTCCACTGACACTAATTTTGGAACCCACACACGCAGAAACACGTTTAAGAATGGCTGAGGCACAACGCGGCAAACCAATCTGGGAGACGTGGGTTGACCGGGCTGGGCCTGTCAAGCTCTTGAAACGAGCCGACTATGGTCAGACTGCTTTTGGCTGGGGTGGGAGCAACGGCCCTTGAAGAAAGACGGCGGTAATGGGGGCCTCGCTGGTTGAAAACCAGGTTGACCAAGGTCGGTCCAGAGAAAAACCATTGACCAGATGCCCAAGTTTCAGATGTCGGTTTGATTTGATGTGCGACCAAGGGGTCATCGATTGATCTCACGGGAGAAGATGACCACTTCCATTCGCCATTCAGGGGATGGGTAGATCCAGTGTTTGCACTTGAGATCAATTTCATGGAATAGATCGAGTGCGATAGGCGCAATCTCTGGCAACACCTTCACCCAAGACTGGCAATGGTGGTAAGCGTTAAGCGCCAACTCTCGTAACTCTTGAGAGGAAATCAATTCTGATTTTTTGACGAGCAAGATGAGCGCAACCAACGCTTCAAATGTTCCGATTTCTGCCAACCGATAGGCCGTTTTTTCATCAAATTTCTGGAAACGATCTGGTTGCGGGATGGCCTGAAGCATTGGAGGTGCTGAAACCATCAGGAGATCCGTGATAGCAGGGGCTAATGCTTTCAGCTGATCGTCAATCCATCTCTGATTGAGCTGATCCCCACGCAACACAGCCCAAATAGGCGAATCAAAGTAGGACGCAGTACCGGGATAGTTTTGATCGGCAATATCAACTGAATATGGCTTGCCGACCATTCTTCGCGGGACACGCAAACCCGTTTGATAGCCATCCCATTTACGCGGGCGTACCACCCCTGCCTCTTTGTGTTTAACGATGGACGGCTCTATTGCCAACTCAATGGCGTAGGCACTTGGCAAACCCGACCTGGCTTTGACGGCATAAAACCAGACCTTCGTGCGCAAGACATCAATCGGATTTCGCTTGGGGCGACCCGGCTTTGGCGGTTGCAAAAAGGTGGGCATGGTCATGGTGTACAGAAACTCCGATTATCCGTTCGGGTTCCACAATTGCTAACTTTCGGAAACACTGCGTGACAACCGTAGAGAGACCCGAACAAATGACCACGAGTTCATGCGAGCCAGGCACCTTGGCTGAAAAATTGAAAACAGAAATGGAGCAAACCCATGGCCCACTGCTGGGAGGCCTGCGGTTGGCCAACGCTCTGGGACACGCCAGTGTGGCGGGGCTAAGACAAGCCAGATACCGTGGTCAAGTCGCCGTAACGCTGTTCACGTTGCCACATCGACGAGGTTTTTATGCACTCACCAGAGATGTCGCCCACTGGCTTGCGCAGGCACGGATCACGTCTAGCACTGAATAAAACGAGGAGGAAAAAACCAGAACGACGCTAAATCTAGCCACCCAGAAACGCAAAAGCCCGAGGCGGACACCTCGGGCCTAGCGTCCGACCGAAGCCGAATCAAGTAGTACCTTGTGGGTTGGAGTATCGGTCGAGCATCCCCTCATGTCAAGTGGGCGGGAGTGGGTTAACTCACCCCGAGTGCATGCCTCCTGCACTCGTTTGACCAAAGGAGCAGCCCATGAGGCTACCCGTTCATTTGCAGCGTGACATTGCACGCCAGCACTTTTATGACCCGACGTTGGCTCACCGAGCAATTTCAAGAACAACAGGGACGCACCACGACACGATCCGAAAATTTCGACAGCAAGTGGATGCCTCTGGCTTGAGTTGGCAAGAGCTTTCGCCGTTAGATGATGATGCCTGGCGGGCAGCACTTGGAACCCAAGATCGATCTATTGCGCAACTCAAGACGCATCCAGATTGTGAATTGATTCATGCCGAAATGCGGCGACCCGACGCAACTCTGGAGCGTCTTTGGCGAGAGTGGCGCGAGACCACCCCCGACGGGGTGGGCTACTCACAATTTGCCATGCTCTATAGAGCTTGGACAAAAAATCAACATGTGGTGATGCGACGCACGCACCGACCAGTTGAAAAGCTGTTTGTGGATTTTGCGGGCCGGACCGTTGAAATCCGAGATCAAAACGGTGGCCCATCGACCTTTGCTCAAATCTTTGTGGCTGTGCTTGGGTACTCAAACTACACGTACATCGAAGCTACGGCGAGTCAGACCACCAAAGACTGGCTGAAATGTCACGCTAATTGTTTCGAGGCTCTGGGTGGTGTGCCAGAGTGGGTCGTCAGCGACAACCTTAAAGCGGCCGTTTGGCGGCGTGAACGGGATCGAACGGTGATCAACCCCGCCTACAGAGATTGCCTGAGCCATTACGACACGGCACCTTTACCAACGGGGGCACGAAAACCCAAACACAAAGCCAAGGCTGAAGTGGGAGTGCAAATCGCTCAACGATGGGCTTTGTTTTCACTTCGTGATCGCATTTTCTTAAGCCTTGCCGAGTTGAATGCAGAACTCCGGATCAAGGCCGAAGAAATGAATCGCCATCCATTTAAACGGCTCCCTGGCTGTCGATTGGATCGCTTTTTGGAAACAGAAAAAGCGAGCCTCAAGCCATTGCCTGGAACGGCATTTGAATTGAGTGATTGGCGATATAGCGTCAGGGTACAGGATGACTATCACGTCGAACATCAAAGACGCTTCTATTCAGTGCCTCACACGCTTGCACGAGAAAGCGTGGACCTCAGGTTTACAGCCACTGTGATTGAAATTTTCCACCGAGGTCGAAGGGTTGCCCTTCACCCTTTGATTGAGATACAAGGAAATGCCAGAACGATACCAGAGCATCGGCCCGTCATACACAGCCGAGTGCTTGATGCCGAACCTCGGGCATTGTTGGCATGGGCGATGAACGTCGGCGGCAATGTGGAGTTGATGATTCGGCATCAACTTGAAAACCGAAGCGACATCACAAACGGCGTCAAAGCTGCACGACGAATGCGTGATCTCGCAAGGGACTACGGTGAGGCCCGATTTGAAGAGGTCTGCGCCTACGCGATGCCATTGAATATCACCTCACTTCGCAGCATCACATCCATCCTCAAAGAGGATGCAGACAAACGTTTTTCTATCACTCAAGCACCCAAAGTCAAAATCATTGGTGAATTGCGTGGTCCTAGTTATTTTGGAGAATCAGCATGAGCAGCACGCAACAAACCATCGCTCGCCTTCGAGAGCTCAAGCTCGTTCCAATGGCTGATGCTTACGACATGCAGCTTCAGCAACCCAAATTGCATGATGTCAGTTTTGATGATCGCTTTGCAATGCTTGTTGATCACGAGGCATCCGAGCGAGAGGGCCGAAAGTTGAAGCGTTTGATCCGAGGCGCAGGGATGCCTGAATTGGCTTCATTTGAGGATGTGGAATACAAGGTAAACCGTGGACTAGACAAGGCACAGTTGGCATCTTTGGCAAGCTGTGATTGGATAAGGCGTCAGCAAAATCTGATCATCCAAGGCGCTACGGGTGTTGGTAAGACGTGGCTTGCGTGTGCATTTGGCCAGCAGGCGTGCAGGCTAAAAATGCCAGTCCTGTTCTATCGCGCCAGTGATCTTTATGGGGCAATCACAGAGTCATTGCTTGATGGCTCATTGCCCGCTCTGAAGCTGTCATTGAGCAAACCAAGTATGTTGATACTTGACGATCTGGGTTTGGGTGAGATGAATCAACATGCGTCGCAGTTCTTGCTTGATGTGATTGATCGGCGAATGCGCACAGGATCATTGCTCATTACAACGCAATACCCAACTGACCAATGGCATGGGTTCTTTCCTGATCCCACGTTGGCTGATGCGATATTGGATCGCGTGGTGCATCAATCGCATCGGTTATCTCTGAAAGGGGAGTCCATGCGAAAAACAATGGCTCGCAAAAAAATGCAATCCAGCTGATAGTCTGAGTAGTCAGATTGACCATGTCAGTCTGACTACTATCTGGTCAAATCGACATACTTTTTTCTTTGGTCAACTTGCTGGACTGAGTGGTCAGCTTTGACTGGAATTGATGGTCACGAGGGATTGGAGCGGATGGTCAATAGGTTCTGGAATACGCACCCCAGTTGAGCTTCAAGTGTTGGGGCGCGCATCTCTCATAAGGTCTGTCACCTCAGCCTCTTGTGTGATGCGGAAATAACCCAACACGGTGGAGACGCTGTGGTGCCCCGTCATGGCCATGGTCTGAGCGAGGGGAACGTTTTGCAAGCCTGCCTCTGTCACGAACCCTGAGCGCAGGGAGTGGGCGGCATAGTTGCCGTCAATGCCTGCCAACAAGCATCGCTTTTTAACGATATCTTTGACAGCGGCAGGGGAGAGCGCTTCACCGATGTGACCGCCTTTGCGCACTCTTCGGAAAATCGCCCCGCTGGTGATGTGGCTGACGGTGAGCCATGCCGAGAGGGCTTGCGCTGCGAGCCCGAAAATGGGTTTGTGGTTTTCAGCGCGTTCTGCGCCGGCTTGGTTCGTTTTGGAGAACGCCAAGTTGTAGAGATAGGCATCGGGGCCGGTGCGTTTTAAAAACTGCATGTCTGCGCTGGCCACCTCGGATCTCCTGCGCCCGCCACTGGACCAGGCGAACAAGATCAGTGCTCTATCGCGGATGCCGATGACTGAGTCATCGCACGTTTGCAAGATGGCTTGAAGAGGCTCTTTGGTGAGGGCGTCTTTTTTGCGGGGGAGGGCACCCCGCTTGGCGTAGGCCTTGCGGGTGCGGGAGAGAAGCTCGCGCACTTTGGGGTCGTGGCAAGGGTTTTTGAACTCGCCAATTTGGTGGGCTTTGGACAGGACCGCAATTCGGTGAATCAGGGTGTTGTGTGCGAGTGCGCCGAGTTTGCCTTTGAAGCCGGATTTCACCAGGGCTTGATCGATCTCGATGGGCAGCTCGTGCGCCAGGCCTTTGTCGGTGGTTCGATCCGCGTGGTCGACGACAAACTGGAGCACACAGGCGGTGGGCACGGGCAGCTGTATTTGTCGGCCGTAGCGTGCACCAAACCATGCGGCCCAGTAGCGCAAGGCGCTGCGGTAGCTGATGAGGGTGTTTTTTGATTCACCTTCGCGCAGCAGATCTTCGACGGCGCGTTGGGTGACTTCGCTCAGAGCCTCTGGCTCCAGGGCGGGTGTATTTTTGAGCGTGGGCAGGCGCAAGTTCATGGGCGGCTTATTTCTTTGAAGAAATCTTACATAGCATGTAAGATTATTTATCTTTTTATCCTTTAAATCACGATAAATATCTCTTATCGTTGGTAAATTTACAGCAAGGAGCAGGGCGATGCAAGTTAAAAGTCCAAGAGGTGTTCAGCAAGCCGATGTCAACGGCGCAGCCGACGAATTGCTCAGTGAGCAACTCAAACCGACCATCGAACGTGTTCGCATGAAATTGGGCCGTGGATCGCCCAACACCGTGGGCCCGATGCTGGAGGTCTGGTTTTCTTCATTGGGAGAGCGTTTGAGAGGACCAACGGGTGAATCCGATAAAACAAGCGAATTGCCAGCTACTGTGCAAGTAGCCATGAAAACCCTCTGGAAAAGCGCTTTGCAGGAGGCTCACAGTACTTTTGAAGCATCAAAAGCAGATTTAGCGAACAAAGCAAGTCAGCAAGAACAGCAAATGACGACGGTGCTTGCTGAAATTGAAGCTGAGCGTGGAGCGTTCACGCAGAAGGCATCAGAATTAAAGCAAGCCCTTGATGCGCTTGAACTGAAGCATGCCGAAACACAAGGTCAAGCGCATAAGCTTCAAATGCTTGTGAACAAGAAGGATGAGGAACTCACATCATCGCGTCTGGCGCTTCAACAGCAAGTTGCCGAAGGCAATGAGGAGCGTCGCCGTCACGATGCGCAACTGCGGTCTCACAGCGCTGAAATCCAAGCGCTTCAGGCACAGTTTGTGTCTTCAGAACGAAGACTGATGGCGGAGATTGATCGCGAGCGCCAACAAGTAAAAAAATTACAGGCAGAGGTGGAGATTGAAAAAAAGAAGCAGATACGACATCAAAGTGAGGCTCTGGAAGTGGCAGGAAATTTGACCAAGCAACTGCACGAGCTGAGGATGCAAAACACGCAGCTATCAGAGCGCGCATCAGGTTATCTTGCACGCATCAACGACATGCAACCCAAAAAACTCAAATCTGCAGCAAAGAACAAAGCCGTACGAAGCGTAATCGGATAGAAGTTAGCACATCAACGTTTTGGTCTTGCCAAATCACCAGTCCTTGATAGCGTCAACTTTACTTGGAATATGTGAGTAGCTATAACTTTACTTGGAAAGTAGCGTCAACTTTACTTGTGTGACCGATCCCATCGGTTGCATTTGGCAAGATCATCACGTCTTTAGTTGCATACGATGTATATTATGTAAAGTGATCATGATCCAGCAACACCCTACACATCGCTAAAATGACCATGGGGAAATCTGATCGACATCGAGACCCACATGATCACTGTGCGATCAGATCATTGAAGATGATGGGTTCAGGGTGTCAGCACCAAACTGTGAACAGACGTGCTTTTTTGTTGCAGCGGGCGGTAATGGCCCGCAGCCCAATCACTGGCCATCGAGCGGCTTCGGTTATCAAAAATGTGACCTGATTGTCCAGTTTGGTAAATGAAGACAGATCGCTCAGGATCGGACAAGTCATACACCGCGCGCATGGAAGCCGCATGGCGGTTGGCAAAGGGTTCCTTGAGGTCGTTTGCCCAGTACTGACCAACGTTCACGGTGAACAAGTCCCCAGCACTTTCGGTGCGCACATCAAACAGGGTGTTGAGCAAAGGCACTTTCCCAAAAGGCTTGTGGCTGCTGATGGCCGGGTGCCAAGCACCCCAGCGCCAGGTGCGCATGTCCTTGCCTTGTTGGGCGGCAATGCGGGTCAAGGCACGGTCGAGCGCCGCAGACACTTGCGCTGGGCAACCAGCAGCACCACACCAAAAAGCGTCAGAGCGTTTCAGGATGCCTTCAACCGCAGCGCGAAAATGGCGTTTTCCGTACAGGGCTTTGAACCGATCGGCACCCAAATGCGGCACCAGCAAACCACGCGTCAATTCATCGGCCCATACGTTGAAGACCAGAGCAGCGGCGCTGTCCGCTGTCATTTGGCCATCAAAAGTGCCGAGCATTTTCAGGGCCTGATTACCCAGCGAGTGTTGCGGATTGGCCGTCATCACCACTGGCAGTAACGCTTTGGCACCCAACGATGTGACATCATTTTGAATGGCTTGCAGGCTTTCACGACTGTGCTTGGGGCGAGCAGCCAACAACTGCTCAATGCGATCAAAGCGCTCGGGCGTGGTCCAGTCGCCGCCTACAAAATGTGCGTAACTTGGCGGCAAGATGTTCTGGTTGGCGGTAGCGTGCCAGCCTTTCGCTTCAATGGTGTCGCGGTTCAAAGCGGGGTTTTGGTTCGCGGGTAACCAGCCGGTCCAATCGTATTGGGCCAACCAGCCGGGGGCCGGCGCGACACCCCGGATGTCATTTTTTGGCGAACGCATGGGCAGTTTGCCCACGGCCTGAAACGCCACTTCGCCAAGCGTATCGGCCATAACCACGCTTTGCATGGGCGCATGGTTGTCGTTGAATGCCTTTTGAAGTTCAGGCACGGTTTGCGCCCAGTTGGTCAACATGCCCGATTCAACGGTTTTGTTGTCCTCGGTCAAGGCTGACCAGCGCAAACTAACGGCGTAGCGCTGGACGTTGATGAGCTTGCCGTATTGCGGTTGCACATCGCTGATGACTGGCCCATGCCGTGAGTTGCGCACTTGGAGGGTCACATCGCCCTGCCCTTTGACTCGGATGGTTTCGGCGCGCTCTTCAAATGCGGCCCAGCCAGTGGGAGTGCGGTATTGTCCCGGTTTGGACGCGTCCAGTTGTTCTAGGTAAAGGTCCTGAACGTCCGGGCCTGTGTTGGTGAAACCCCAAGCCACACCTTGGGTGCGACCCAGCACCACAAAAGGCAAACCGGGCAAGGTGGCCCCGATCACATCCAGCGCGGGGTGTTTTTGTCCACCGGGCAATACGCCCGCAGGCGCTTTGAGGTGCGCGAAATACCAGATGGCCGGTGAACTCAAAGCCAGATGCGGGTCATTGGCCAGCAAGGGTTTGCCGCTGAAGGTGCGACTGCCGGGCACTACCCAGTTGTTGCTGCCCTTGCCTTCAAGAATACCGACATCACGCACCCAGTCGGCTGACCATTGGGCCAAGGCTTTGGGAGCAGGCTCGCTGGTCGAAGCGATTTTGTCCTTGGGGGCGTACACACCCAGCTCGGCATACAAGGCCGGCAGGTCCACTGCGGTGGCGGGTTTTTCACCCGGGTAAGGCGGTAGGAGTTGCCACAGTTGATCGTTATTCAAGACCTGCGAGGACGACAAACGGGCGAATTCTTGCCCCCAGTTGCCGCCCAGATCAAGCGCCATCATCAGCGCCCAGCCCAGGCTGTCTTCGGGCGACCAAGCCTGGCCTTTGGGGCCACCAGCCAAGGTGCCGAGCAGTTTGAATTCAGGCGATGGCCGCACAGCACCGCTAGCCCAAGCGTTCTGAATGCCCTCGCTGTAAGCCTGCAGGGCCGCTTGCGTTGCGGGTGATAAACCCTTCAACTGTTTTTGGGCCATGCCAATGATGCCCAGCGTGCGCATGAGTTTGTCGGTGTCCAAAGTGGCCACACCCAAAATTTCAGACAACTCGCCACGCATCAGGCGGCGGTTGAATTCGAGTTGCCAGCCGCGTTCTTGCGCGTGCACAAAGCCCATCGCACGCCAGGTGTCCAGGGCGGTAGCGCCTTCGATGCGTGTGACATCCGCATCATCGCGGCTGATGGTGGCCGGGGCACTCAACCCCACCAGCTTAAGTTGTCCGTCGAGTTGGGGCAAGCTGCGCATCAAGTGCACCGCCGACACACCGCCTGCCGCCAACACGGCGCAAAGCAGAAATAAGAAAAGTCGAGCGATCCATTTCATGTGTGTCTCCGGGTGGGCGTTGCGCACGCCTCTGGTCTCGCCTGTTCAGGCTTTGATGCTGTATCAAATGTGGCCCCAAACCATCAGCGCGTCACGCCCTTCGGTGACAAGGTCCACCTTGGCGCCAACGGGCAGCAGCACCTTGGTTGCGACATGGCCAAAGGGCAAGCCGGTGAGCACCGAAGCCTTGATCTGGCTGCGCAACCACTCGACCACGGTGGCCAGCTTGAAGCCTTTGTCGTGCGTGGGCACCAGCTTGAAGTTGGTGAATTGCCCGATCAAAACCGCCTTCTGCTGGGCCAATACACTCGCGTGCAGCAGCTGCGTGAGCATGCGTTCGATGCGGTAAGGGTGCTCGCCCACATCCTCAAGAAAGAGCACGCCACCCTTGACTTGCGGGAAGTACGGCGTGCCCAGCAGAGAGGACAACACCGTGAGGTTGCCGCCCCAAAGCTGCGCGTCTTTGACCAGCACGCGCCGCTCTGCTTCAGCCTTGGGCAATTGCCAGCCTGTTCCCTCCCCTTGCTCGAGCAGCAGGTCGTCAAAGCAGGCTTGCATGATGTCGTCGGGTTCTTCGTTTGGGCCAAAATCCGCGCCCAATGCTGGGCCTTGCCAGCTGATGCGGCCGGTCTTGGCATACACGGCTTGGTTGAAAGCGGTGAAATCACTCAAACCTACAAACTGCGTGCCGCCATCGATGGCTTTGGCGATCTGTTTGTAGGGCAAGGCGGGCAGGATGCGCGTGAGGCCATAGCCTCCGCGCGAGATGAGCGCCACATCGGCCCCGCTAGCTGCAGCGCGGGTGATGGCTGCGATGCGGGTCGCGTCGTCCCCTGCAAAACGCATGTGGCTGGCCAATGCAGCTTCGTCCACTTCGACCTCATGCCCTTGGGCTTTCAGGCGCTTCACGCCACGGCGAAAAGCGGCTTTGTCGCGTACTGCACTTGAAGGAGAAAAAATGTAAATGTGGGCCATGATTTTGAGTTGAATAGGGCTGATGCGACGCTGTGGTTATGTTGGGCATACAGACAGCTGATAGGCAAAATCCCGGCCTTTGTTGTGGGAACCCTCCCCGTGGGCGATGGCATGCTGTGGGTGTGTACCCAAAATCGCCCACAGGGGTGGGCTCCTACAGGGACAAAGACCGTTGCATGCATCAAGGTCTGAAGTGTCGCACAGCCGCCTCGGCAATCGCCCTGCCCTGCTCTTGCACAAAATGCCCTGCATCGGGCAGCAGCATGGGTTCGGGGCAGCCATTGATCTGGCTTTGCAAATGTCGCATCACTGGCTCGCCCAGCACCGGGTCTTGCTGGCCGATGGCCATGAAGCTCTGGCCTTGCCATTCGTCGCGCCAAAAATCACGCGCCTGCCGCGAAATGGCCGCACCGTGTGAATCGGCAAACTCCGGCACCATGGGCGGAAAAGCTTGAAGCGCGGAGCGAAAACCTTTGTCTGGAAACGGTGCGTTGTAGGCCGCCGTCTCTTGTGCCGTCATATTGCGGTTACCCCGCGCAAACAGCTTGCCCACATCGAACAGCGGCTGGTTTTGGCACCAATCGCGCCAGGCCAAAAAGCCTGCACTCAAGGGGACCTCGCCGGTGGCCAAGGTGGTGTTCATGGCCAGCAGGCCCTTGAAACGCTCGGGCGCAGCCATGGGCAAAGTCAGTCCCAAAATGCCGCCCCAGTCCTGCACCACCAGGACCACGCGCTGCAGGTCAAGGCGTTCGATCAAATCGATCAAAGACTGGCGATGGGTTTCAAAGTTGTGAAAAGACTCCTTCTTGGGCTTGTCGCTCTTGCCAAATCCGATCAGATCAGGAGCCACCACGCGGTGGCCTGCGGCCAGCCAGATCGGGATCATCTTGCGGTACAGGTAACTCCAAGCCGGGTTGCCGTGCAGGCACAGCCAAGTCAATGGGGCGTTCGAATCGCCCTCATCCAGGTAATGCATGCGCAAACCTGCAATGCTGGGCAGGTCGCTCACATAGTTTGGTTGCCAAGGGTAGTCGGGCAAATCGACAAGCGCCTCATCGGGTGTGCGCAAGGCGTCTTCTCTGAGGGGGTGTGGGTTCATTCTTTTAGGCCTGAAAAAGTCTTTGAGCAACTGGCTACATTCATCGGCTTGCACGCCGCCTGTCACCTGGGTTTGGTGGTTCAGCTGAGCGTGATCAAACAGGTTGAGCACCGAGCCCGCCACCCCGGTGCGCGGATCTGCCGCACCAAACACCACGCGGTCCACCCGGGCGTGCAGCATGGCGCCGCTGCACATGGCGCAGGGCTCCAGCGTCACATAGAGCGTGCAGCCATCGAGCCGGTAATTCCCCAACACGCGGGCCGCTTCTCGCAACGCCACCACCTCTGCATGAGCCGTCGGGTCGTGGCTGCCAATCGGGGCGTTGCGGCCCGTGGCGATGACTTGACCATTCTTGACGACCACCGCACCCACCGGCACCTCACTCGATTCGGCGGCCAATCGGGCCTGCTCCAGCGCCAGGCCCATCCAGTGGGCGTCTTGGCTTGGCGTGTCCACGCTCAAGACACCATACCCAACCGCTGCATCCATTGCGCGATGGCTTGCTCTTGTTCGCCCCCCTGGGTATAGGCGGCGTGCATGGCCGCGTGCGACTCGGGGCGGTGCTGGTTGATCTTGACCTTAGTTTTCAGGTCCAAAATCTTCAACTCAAAAGCCACGATGCCATTCAGCATGCCGTGGGCGTAACTCTCCGGCAGCCCCCGCCACTGCGCGGCATAAGCCGGTTCGTGGTCGGCAATCATTTGCTTAAGCATGGCGTCTTTGGCATCGTTGCCGTCCAGCATGCGAGCCTCAACCCGGGCATGCACCGCCAGATAAGTCCAGGTCGGCACGCGCAGCAAATCGGGGTAAACGGCTGGAGACATGTAGGCCTGCGGCCCCATGAAGGTCACCAGCGCCTGCGGCCGTGCTTGCAAGAACCCGGCATGCGGATTGGCGCGGGCACAGTGACCCAAAAGTGCCACAGACTGGCCACCCTCTTCGATCAGCTTGAGCGGCAAATGCGTGACAAACGGAAAACCATCACCGTCGGTGGACACCAGACTGGCAAATGGGTGCTCGCGCATGATGGCTGCAGCGTGCTGGGGATGATTGAATTGTTGGGGGAGATACATGCAAAGACTGTACCAAAAGAAAAGCACCCGAAGGTGCCTTTTCTGTCATTCCCACTCGATGGTGGCCGGTGGTTTAGAGCTCACGTCGTAAGTCACCCGGTTGATGCCGCGCACTTCGTTGATGATGCGGCCAGAGACTTTTTTGAGCAGCGCATAAGGCAACTCGGCCCAATCAGCCGTCATGAAGTCGCTGGTTTGAACGGCACGCAGTGCCACCACATAGTCGTAGGTGCGGCCGTCGCCCATCACGCCCACGCTCTTGACTGGCAAGAAAACGGTGAAGGCTTGGCTGGTCAGGTCGTACCAAGTTTTGCCCGATTCGTCGGTGAAGTTGCGCAGCTCTTCGATGAAAATCGCGTCCGCGCGGCGCAGCAGGTCGGCGTATTCTTTTTTGACTTCGCCCAAAATGCGCACGCCCAAGCCTGGGCCTGGGAAGGGGTGACGGTAGACCATCTCGCGGGGCAAGCCCAGTGCCACGCCGAGTTCGCGAACTTCGTCTTTGAACAGTTCGCGCAGGGGCTCCAGCAGTTTGAGGCCCAGTTGTTCGGGCAAACCGCCCACGTTGTGGTGGCTCTTGATGGTGACGGCTTTCTTGCTCTTGGCACCGCCGCTTTCAATGACGTCGGGGTAAATCGTGCCTTGAGCCAAAAAGGTCGCCCCCTTGTGGCCACCGTCGCCGGCTTTCAATTTCGCAGCCTGCTCTTTGAACACGTCCACAAACAAGCCACCGATGATCTTGCGCTTGGCTTCGGGCTCGCTCACGCCCGCCAACTTGCCTAGGAACAAATCGCTGGCATCGACACGGATGACTTTGGCGTGCAGTTTGCCAACGAACATCTCCATGACCATGTCGCCCTCGTTCAGGCGCAACAGGCCGTGGTCCACAAACACGCAGGTGAGTTTGTCGCCAATGGCGCGGTGGATCAGTGCGGCGGCAACGGAGGAATCCACACCGCCCGACAAGCCGAGGATGACTTCTTCGTCGCCCACTTGCTCGCGGATTTTTTCGACGGCTTCTTCGATGTAGTCGCCCATGATCCAGTCAGGGCGGGCCTGGCAGATGTCGAGCACAAAGCGGTTGAGCAGCGCCTGGCCCTGCACGGTGTGCGTGACTTCGGGGTGGAACTGCACCGCGTAAAAGCGGCGGGCCTCGTCGGCCATGCCCGCAATCGGGCAAGCAGGGGTCGAGGCCATGACCTTGAAGCCGGCAGGCATGGCCGTGACCTTGTCGCCGTGGCTCATCCAGACCTTGAGCATGCCGTGGCCTTCGGGTGTGGCGAAGTCTTCAATGCCTTTGAGCAATTCGGTGTGGCCGTGGGCACGGACTTCGGCGTAGCCAAACTCGCGTGTGGTGCCCGCCTCGACCTTGCCACCCAGCTGCTGGGCCATGGTCTGCATGCCGTAGCAAATGCCCAAGACCGGCACGCCCAACTCAAACACCGCATCGGGCGCTTTGTCGTCCACCTCGTACACGCTGGCGTGGCTGCCTGAGAGGATCACGCCCTTCAGGTTGCCGTCTTTGGCGTATTCACGCACCCAGTCGCTGCTCACATCACAAGGATGCACTTCGCAAAACACATGCGCTTCGCGCACGCGGCGGGCGATGAGCTGGGTGACTTGCGAGCCGAAGTCAAGGATCAGGATTTTGGAGTGCTGCATGGCAGGCGTCGTTCTTTGAGAAATGAAAAGGCGTCTGGGGTGCAGACGCCTTGGAGGTCAGTTAAAGGTTTTATTCGGCCCGGTAATTAGGGGCTTCTTTAGTGATCTGCACGTCGTGGACATGGCTTTCACGAATGCCCGCAGCCGTGATCTCCACAAACTGAGAGTCGTTGTGCATGGCCTCAATGGTGGCGCAGCCGCAATACCCCATGCTAGCGCGCAAGCCGCCCGCCATTTGGTAAATGATGGACACGACCGAGCCTTTGTAGGGCACGCGGCCTTCGATGCCTTCGGGCACCAGTTTGTCGGCGTTGGGGTTGCCGGTGCTCGACTCTTGAAAGTAGCGGTCAGCGCTGCCCTGCTGCATGGCCCCAATCGAGCCCATGCCTCGGTAGCTCTTGTAACTGCGGCCTTGGAAAAGCACGATTTCGCCAGGCGCTTCTTCGGTGCCCGCGAACATGCCACCCATCATCACCGTGCCCGCGCCTGCAGCAATCGCCTTGGCGATGTCGCCGCTGTAGCGGATACCGCCGTCTGCGATCAGCGGCACGCCTGTGCCTTGGAGCGCTGTGGCCACAGAGTCCACCGCCATGATTTGCGGCACGCCCACGCCTGCCACGATGCGGGTGGTGCAAATCGACCCCGGGCCAATGCCCACTTTTACCGCGTCGGCACCGGCTTCGACCAGGGCCAAAGCCGCAGCGCCGGTGGCGATGTTGCCGCCAATCACTTCGATGTGCGGGTAGTTTTGCTTGACCCAGCGCACGCGGTCGATCACGCCTTTGCTGTGGCCGTGCGCCGTGTCGACCACGATGGCGTCCACACCCGCACGGGCCAGTGCTTCCACGCGCTCTTCGGTGCCCTCACCCACACCCACGGCCGCGCCCACGCGCAGCTTGCCTGCGCCATCGCGCGCCGCGTTAGGGAAGTTCAGCTGTTTGGTGATGTCCTTGACGGTGATCAGCCCTTTGAGTTCAAAGGCATCGTTGATGACCAGCAAGCGCTCCAATTTGTGTTTGTTGAGCAGGTGCTTGGCTTGCTCGGGCGTGGTGCCTTCGGGCACAGTGATCAGGCGCTCGCGCGGCGTCATGATCTCGCTGACCTTTTGGTCGTAGCGGGTTTCAAAGCGCAAGTCGCGTCCCGTGACGATACCGACCACCTGGCGCCCATCACAAACCGGGAAACCTGATACGCCCAGCTCTTCGCTCAAGGCCATGACCTGGCGCACGGTGGTGTCTGGGGTGATCACAACCGGGTCGCGCAGCACGCCCGACTCATAGCGTTTGACCTTGGCCACCTGGGCGGCTTGCTCTTGCGCAGTGAGGTTTTTGTGCACGATGCCTATGCCGCCTTCTTGGGCGATGGCAATGGCCAGGCGCGCTTCGGTCACCGTATCCATGGCGGCGGACACCAAGGGCAGGTTCAGGCGGATGTTGCGGGTGAATTGCGTCGCAAGAGAAGTGTCCTTGGGCAGGACTTGGGAGTAGGCAGGAACGAGGAGAACGTCGTCAAAAGTCAGGGCTTTACCGAGTAAGCGCATAAGCTAAGGCTCCAAAAAATGGATTGTACCCGTGCCGATATAGGGATTTCATGCGCTCGATTGCGTGCTGATGACAGGGTCAACGGCGTGAAATGGTTCGAATCAGTTCCGCAACCAACGCCAGTCTCTTTGGAATTCGGTCAATCAACACAAATTCCTCATCGGATGAGTGGTAATTTCCTCCGGGCAGACCCAAAGATTCAATGACCGGCTTGCCGGACAGAGATGCCCATGCCGCATCGGTACCGCCGTATGTTCGAGGCAACAAACTCAAGCGCCCACCCAGATCAGCATAGATCGTCCGTGCCAACTCAGCCAGTTGTCGACCCTCAGCGGATGCGTTGTAGGCGGGAAAGCCAAGCCCAGACTGAATGTTGACATGGGCTGTTATGAATTTTTTGGCATTCAAGAGCTCGCGTACACGCAGCGCCAGCCTCTCATAAGCCTGTGCGTCAGGCACCCTCATGTCCGCAGAGGCAAAAACAGTGGGCGAGCTGTCCGAACTTTGAAAAGGCGCTTCTTTGAAGTCAACTTGAACTTTTGCGCCGGCAAGCCAAGTTTTTTCAGCCGCACTGGCAATGGTTTTCAGAATCTCTGCCCGATCAGCCTGAGCGCCAATAGACAACTCCAACACCAATGTTGACTCATTCGGAATGATGTTGGTCACAATGCCACCCTGCCAAGAACGCCAATGCCATGTCAAACCAGGAATGGGGGCAATCTTTGCCCCCACACGTTGAATGAGGTCAGCTGCTTCAGTCAATGCATTGATACCCAAGTGTGGATTGACGCCCGCATGAGAAGCTTTGCCCTGAACACGAAAAGTCGCCGTCATATTGGGCGAGGGCATGCGATCAAGGCGCCGGGCATCTTCGGCTTTGACAAGGGTCCAATTCATGCGCGTCTCTGGAACCTGCGCGGACACCTCGCGGGTGCGAAGCATCATGTCGGCCAGTTCCTCGAGGGGACGAGAGTCCTGACTCACACCCAGACCAGAGGACGCCATCCGTACCGAGAGTCCGGCCACGCCAGAAGTGCCCAAAACAATCATTTCTTCCACACCAGTGGGCTCGCCACTGAGCACGACATCATGCTCTTGCGCACGTCGGCGGATCAGATCTCGCGAGCCCAATGATCCACGCTCCTCGTCGCTGGTAAAAAGCAATGTGATTTGTCCGAAATCCTTGAAATCACGTTGTTTGAGAAGTTTCATCGCATGCAGAAAAACGGCTATTCCCCCTTTGTCGTCCGCTATGCCAGGGGCAATGGCTCGTGAACCTTCAATACGGAACGGCTTGGCCGAAGCCGTGCCGGGTGGATAAACCGTATCCATGTGCGCGATCAAGAGGAAATTACGCTTGCCTTGACCTTTGAAAACCAAGGCCACGTTAGGCCCGACCACGTTGGCGAAAGGTGTGATTCGTTCTGTTTGAGCCCCTAATTGCTGTCCGAATTGCTCGATCCATTCCACCACTTTGAGCATGCCTTGTGCTTGTCCTGTCCCAGAGTCGTGGCTTGTAAGCTCTTTCAGACTGGCCAGTACATGTGGCGTTTCAAGTTCTGCCAGCCTCAGGAGTTCCGTGTCTTTGGGCACCTGATTTTGGCTCCAAACAGGAAGGCACAACCCTAAAAACAGGCAGCACGTACAAGGTAAAAGGGAGCGCAAAACAGATGGAAATGAGGCCATAGGAGTCCCGAGAAAACGTGAACGTGGTGAACTGTGCTGGGATTTTGTACGATCGTTTAAGACGTTTGAATAGAAAAATTATTCAAGCTTTTGATAATGAAGCACCTTGAGCGACTTTTCCGGATCGATATCGGCAAATGCCACGGGGTTGGCCAAACGCTCGACAAACTTCAGACTTGGAGCAGCCTCAGCCACCTGACTGTGCAAAAACTGCGAGTCCAGCTCGGGCGCGTTCAGGCACAACAGCACATGGCCTTGTGGCTCCAGCAAATCGGGCAATCGCCGGATCAGCTTGATGTAGTCCTTGGTAGCGATGAAGCTGCCTTTTTGGTAACTGGGCGGATCGATCACGATCACGCCATAAGGCCCCATCTTGCTGATCTTGCCCCAGGTCTTGAAGATGTCATGGCCCAGAAAGCGCGCTTTGGCAGGCAAGTCGTTCAGGCGGTGGTTTTGCTGCCCCACGGCCAGTGCGGCCTGGCTCATGTCCAGGTTCACAACTTGCGCGGCCCCGCCTTGCAAGGCCACCACCGAGAACGCACAGGTGTAGGCAAAGAGGTTAAGAATATTTTCATGTAAGGCATGATTTTTCAGCCACTCGCGCCCGACGGCCATGTCGAGAAACAAACCGTGGTTTTGCCCGCGCATCAGATGCACGATGTATCGAGCGCCCTGCTCGGTCACCACATGAGGCTCGGGAACACTGCCCGCCATCAGGCGCGTTTCGGCTTCACCCGGGACCCGGCTCTGAAACACCCAATTGAGTGGAACGCCCGGGGCTACGGCTTGCCAGCGGGCTTCCAGAGCGATGTGGAACTGGGCCAGCTCTGCATCGTTCACTGGTTTGAAGCTGGTCAAGACCCAGACGGGTGCGAACCAGTCCAGCGACCATTGTTCAGAGCCGGGGTACAGACCGCCTCGTCCATGAAAAACACGCTGGACGTCCTCGCTCAGAGTGATCTGCGAGACCACGTTCAAAAGGGCTTGCATGGCGACTTTCAGTACCCTGCGGCCGAACCGCTCTTGCGCTTGGCAAACAGCCCAGTGCGCCCCTTGCCCTGGCGCTTGAAGCGCTGACGCCGTGCGACTTTGGGGTCGACTTTGAGCGGGCGGTACAGCTCAATGCGGTCATCCGCAATCACAAGTTGCGTCCAGAGCACTTTGCGCCCCCAGATGCCCGGCTGTTGAAACTTGAGCGATGACAGGGACACGGGATCGGCTGCTGGGCTGACTTCAAGCCACTGGGCAATGCCAAGATCCAGCGCAGACTCCACCGTGCTGCCCTCTGGCACTTTCAATCTCAACTCCTGCACATGTCGCGGCCCAAGACTCCAGCACAGCGTGACTTCAATCATTCGCTCAGCCATAAACCGCTTCGGCGCGTTTGACAAAGGCATCGACCAAGCTGGCGGCGATCTTGTCAAACACCGGCCCCACCAGTGCGGACAATGTTTTGCTGGAAAAGCCGTACTGCAAATCCAACTCGACCTTGCATGCGCGTTGCGAGCCATCGCCAACAGGGGTGAAGCGCCACATACCGCTCAGGTTGGAAAACGGGCCTTGCACCAAACTCATGCCGACCGATCGGCCTTCCTCGTGCTCATTGCGGGTGGTGAAGGTTTGCTGGATGCCGCCCAAGCTGATACCCACTTCGGCCACCATGCCATGGGCGTCTTTTTCGAGCACGCGGGCTTTGTCGCACCAGGGCAAAAACTCAGGGTAATGGTCCACGTCGGTGACCAAGCGAAACATTTCCTCTGGCGAATACCAGATGAGAACGGACTTGTGGATATTCTTCATACAATGTTGCGATTGTAGTTTTTCATTTCTTCTCTGAGCTTGCAGTTATTTTGCACGCCCTTGTGAACGGCCAGCCCGTCCTCATTTGCTCACCATGGCCACCACCAAAAAGTCCCCTTCTGCCCCTGTATTTGCCAAGATAGCCGAGAACAAAAAAGCGTCGTTCGATTATTTTATTGAAGAGCGCTACGAGGCGGGCATGGTACTGGAAGGCTGGGAAGTCAAGGCCATTCGCGAAGGCAAGGTGCAGCTCACCGATGGTTATGTGGTCATCCGCAACGGGGAGTTGTTCATCATCGGCTGCCTCATCAACCCGCTCAAAACGGCTTCGACCCACATCAATCCTGAAGCGGCGCGCACGCGCAAACTGCTGCTGAACAAAGAAGAGATCAAGCGGCTGATCAGCAAGATCGAGCAAAAGGGCTACACCCTTGTCCCTATCAATTTGCACTGGAAAGCAGGCAAGGTCAAATGTGACATTGCGCTGGCCAAGGGCAAGGCCGAACACGACAAACGCGACACCATCAAGGACCGCGAAGGCAAGCGCGAAGTCGAACGCGCCATGAAGAGCCGTCACCGCTGAACGGCAGTAGCTCACCGTATATTTGTAGGTCGCAGCTTCGGCTCCGACACCGCGCTGACTGCCTGTCAACCATGTCGTGGACTAAGCAACCGACCTACAGGGTCAGGTCAAATCGCGCAGCGGGTGATGATCTGAAGGCCAGGGGCTCGCAAAGAAACGAGCGGCTTCCGATAAATCCACATCTTCCGCCCGTGCAGGCTTCCAATTCGGCTTGTGGTCTTTGTCCACAGCCAAGGCGCGGATGCCTTCAACGGAGTCGCTGTCGTCTACAGAACGCAAGTGGAAGCAGTGGTGCACCATGTCGCGTTCCATGCGCAGATCATCAGCCAGGCTCAGTTGACGCGCGCGTCGTATTTGTTCCAGCACCACATGCAGCATCAAAGGTGAGCGGTGACGCAAAACATGTGCGGTTTTCTGACTCCACTCATCGGTAGCCGCTTCCAGCTTGAGCAACATTTCTGCCAAGGTGGGGAGACCAAAAACCTCATCGATTTGGGGTTGTGGCGTCAGCTTTTCGGGTGTCATCGCGCCCGCTTGGGCCATCACCCACCGCTCCACCGATTCGGCGTTCTCAAAGGGGCTGCTGATCAAGGTCTGCCAGATGGGCTCCAGCATCCCGCTGGCCAGCGAGATATCGGCCAGTTTGGCCGCGACCGCTTGGGGGCCGTTGAGCATCTGTCCCGTTAAGCCCAGGTACTCGCCCAATCGCCCCGGGCAGCGGCTCAGAAAATAGCCCCCGCCCACATCCGGAAACAATCCAATGTGGGTTTCGGGCATGGCCATCTTGGTGCGCTCGGTCACCACGCGCACGCTCGCGCCTTGGCTGATGCCCATGCCGCCACCCATGACGATGCCGTCCATGAAGGCGATGTAGGGTTTGCTGTAGGTGTGGATCAGGTGGTTCAGGCGGTACTCTTCAGTGAAAAAATCACCCAATGACGCGTTGCCTGCATGCGCTGCTTGGTGAAAAAATCGGATGTCACCCCCTGCACAGAAGGCGCCAAACGGCCCTTCTTTTCCCGTACCGCGCACCGCCACCGCAATAACTTGCGGGTTGGCTTGCCAATCGAGCAAGGCCCGAGTCAAGGCCCGCACCATGTCGAGTGACAGGGCGTTCAGAGCCTTGGGGCGGTTAAGGGTGATGCAGCCGATGCTGCCTTCGATCTGTGCGATGACTTCAGTCATTGTTGCCTCTCCAGCCTAACCATTGGTTCATGAGCAAAGCCCCCAAGACCAGGGAACCGCCTAACAATACGCTCATTTGCGGGGCTTCGTTAGCGCCCCACCAAGCCAAGGCGATGCCAAACACGATTTCCAGCAGACACAACAGTGACGCCTCCGGGGCTTTGAGCACCCGCACGCAAATCACCGACAACACACAGGGAATGGCCAATTGGAACAAGCCCAAAATGGCAAGCAAGCCAATATCGTGGGCCGATGCCTGAAAGGGCATGGCCAAAGGCATGGTAAGCAAAGTGGAGAAGACGGCCCCCAACAAAACCGAGGGCACCAAGTCCAGACTGTGGCCATCGCTTTGGCTCTTTTGCGCCAAGGTCCACTGCACGGCGCCTGCGATGGGCACACACAAGGCCACCAGGGAGCCCACCAGAAAATTCGGGTCGCCCAGGCTCAACTGGGTGCCATACATCCAGCCAATTCCGATCCCGGCCACCACAATGGCGATCCAGGTGCGCAAAGGTAACTGGTGCCGCAAAAACACGCGGGTGAACAAGGCGGTGAACAAAGGTCCCACGGCCATGGTGATCAACACATTGGCCACCGCCGTGAGCGTCAGCGCCACCATGAAGGCGGTGAACATGACGCTCCAACACACGCCAGACAGCCAAAAGTACCGGTTGCGCCATGGCAAGCGAGACCATACTCCCCTGCCCTGCCACAAAGGCAGAATGATCAACAGGGACACGACGGTGAAAAAGCTGCGCCAGAAGGTGACTTCAAAGCTCCGGGCTTCTTCCAAGTGCCGCGTCACCACCCCGGCCATGGACCACAGGGCGGTGCAGCCCACCATGGTCCAAACGGCCAAGCTGTGTGTCATGTGCATGGCCTGGGTCCGATCACTTGTTGCGCTTGCGGTCGCTTTCTTTCAAGAAACGCTTGCGCAGACGAACGCTTTTTGGCGTGATTTCGACCAACTCGTCATCCTCAATGAATTCAACGCCGTATTCCAAGGTCAGGTCAATCGGAGGCGTGATCTTGATTGCGTCTTCTTTGCCGGACACGCGGAAGTTGGTCAGCTGCTTGGTACGCGTGGCATTGACCACCAGATCATTGTCACGGCTGTGGATACCCACAATCATGCCTTCGTAAACCGGATCGTTGGCCTTGACGAACATGCGGCCACGGTCGTCGAGTTTGCCCAAGGCGTAGGTAAAGATTTCACCGTCGTCCATGGAGATCAGAACACCGTTCTTGCGGCCACCGATGTCACCCTTGTGGGTTTCATAGCCGTCAAAGATGTTGGAAATCAGGCCGGAACCACGCGTCAAGTTCAGGAATTCGTTGGTGAAACCAATCAGTCCGCGTGCTGGAATGCGGTATTCCAAACGGACGCGGCCGCGGCCATCGGGGTCCATGTTCACCAGCTCGCCTTTGCGCTCACCCAAGGCTTGCATCACGCCGCCCTGGTGGGTTTCTTCTATGTCGGCGGTCACCAGCTCGATGGGCTCATGACGCTCGCCATTGACATCGCGGAACAAAACGCGGGGCTTGGACACGGCCAATTCGTAGCCTTCGCGACGCATGTTTTCCAGCAGGATGGTCAGGTGCAATTCACCTCGTCCCATCACCTCAAAGATGCCTTCTTCGTCGGTTTCGCTGACGCGAAGGGCCACGTTGTGTTGCAGCTCTTTTTGTAGGCGATCCCAGATCTGGCGGCTGGTCACGTACTTGCCTTCACGACCGGCCAACGGCGAGGTGTTCACGCAGAAGTTCATGGTCAGCGTGGGCTCGTCCACTTTCAGCATGGGCAATGGTGCTGGGTTAATCGGGTCGGTCACCGTGACGCCGATGTTCAGGTCGGCAATGCCATTGATCAGCACGATGTCGCCAGGACCTGCTTCGGTCACTTGCACGCGGTCCAGGCCCTTGAAGGTCAGCACCTGGTTGACACGGCCTTTGATGGTCGAGCCGTCTTCCCCCTCCATGACCACCACGTCCATGTTGGGCTTGATGGTGCCTTGGCTGATGCGGCCCACGCCGATACGGCCCACGAAGGTCGAAAAATCGAGCGCGGAAATTTGCAATTGCAGGGGGGCTGCCGGATCACCCATATTGGGTTTGACGTGGTTGAGCACGGTGTTAAAAAGGGCCGACATGTCAGGGCCCCACTGCTCACCGGGTGCGCCCTCTACCATCGATGTCCAACCGTTGATGCCGGAGGCATACACCACCGGAAAGTCAAGTTGCTCGTCGTTGGCACCGAGTTTGTCGAACAAGTCAAAAGCAGCGTTCACCACTTTGTCAGGATTGGCACCGGGTTTGTCGACTTTGTTCACCACGACGATAGGTTTTAAACCCAAAGCCAAAGCTTTCTTGGTCACGAAGCGGGTTTGTGGCATGGGGCCTTCTTGCGCGTCAATCAACAGCACCACGCCGTCGACCATGGACAAGGCGCGCTCGACTTCGCCGCCGAAGTCCGCGTGTCCAGGGGTGTCCACGATGTTGATGTGGGTACCTTCCCAGCTCACGGCACAGTTTTTGGCCAGAATGGTGATGCCGCGCTCACGTTCGATGGCGTTGTTGTCCATGACGGTGTCGACGATTTTTTCATGGTCGGCGAAGGTGCCTGATTGACGCAGCAGTTGGTCCACCATGGTGGTTTTACCGTGGTCAACGTGGGCGATGATGGCGATGTTGCGAATTTGCTTGGTCATGCTTTCTCTTCCTTTAAACCTGCTCGGCCAGCAACGGCTCAAATGCAGGTGAACTTTCTAAAATCTGTTGTATTTCGATCGGGCTCAACAATCGACCCGGAACCAATTCGCCGCCATGCACCATTGCTGTTCCCAGCAAGGCGCGAGGATGTTCTCCGTACACCGCGACTTGATCACAATCAACCCAAGGGCCGTGTCTGCGCACCCCGTTCAAAAAACGGCTTGTGCTGTCGCTGTCCAGGTTCACCTCGGTGTAACCTGGCAACAAAACAGCCACTGGCAACAAAGCGCCCATGCGCTTGGCTTCGTCCATCGCTTCCAGATCCTGCAACGTCACGCACTGTGACGCGTCAAAAGGACCCGTGACCACCCGTCGCAATGCGCTCAAGTGACCACCACAACCCAGCGCCTCGGCGATGTCTTCGCCCAGCGTCCGGATGTAGGTGCCTTTGCTGCAGCGCACACGCAACCGCAAAAAAGGCGCATCGCCTTCCAGTTTCATATCCAGCAGATCCAGGTCATAAATCACCACGTTGCGCGCTTCGCGTTCAACGGTTTCGCCCTCTCGGGCATATTCGTACAAGGCCTTGCCGTCCTTTTTCAAGGCACTGTGCATTGGGGGCACCTGACTGATCGGGCCCATGAAACGGTCCAAAATCTCTACCACCATACCAGCCGTACATGACACTTCGCGCACCGCGATCACATCGCCTTCGGCATCCGCCGTGCTCGTCTTCAAGCCCAAGCGCACAGTCGTCTCATAGGTCTTGTCTGCATCCAAATGCTGTTGACTGAATTTGGTTGCAGCGCCGAAGCACAAAGGCAAAACTCCTGTCGCCAAGGGGTCCAAGGTGCCGGTATGCCCCGCCTTTTCAGCCCGCAGTAACCACTTGGCTTTTTGCAAAGCCTGGTTGCTGGAAAGTCCCAGCGGTTTGTCGAGCAGCAACACCCCGTGCACAGGGCGCCGCTGCACCCTGGTGCGTGGCGCGTTCATGCTTAGTCCTCTTGGGCTCGTGATGACACGGCCTTGGCGATCAAGGCATTCATGTCGGATGCACGTTCTGTTGTGCGGTCAAACAAAAAGTGCAATGTCGGCACGGTGTGGATATGCAAACGCTTGAACAAACCATTGCGCAGAAAGCCAGCCGCTGCGTTCAAACCCTCGGTGGCTTCTTCGGGATTGCCCGTTAAAACACTGAAGTAAACCTTGGCGTGGGCGTAGTCGGGCGTGACCTCGATCGCATTGATCGTGATCATGCCCACACGCGGGTCTTTCAACTCGCGCGCAATCAACTCGGCCAGATCACGCTGGATCTGGTCGGCCACGCGAAAACCGCGATTGGGCACAGAGGATTGCTTTCTACGCACCATTTACAGCGTTCTCGCAATTTCCTTGACGTCGAAGAATTCAAGGTAATCGCCTTCTTTGATGTCGTTGTAATTCTTGAGCTTGATACCGCACTCGAAGCCTTCCTTGACTTCGCGCACGTCGTCTTTGAGGCGCTTGAGCGAATCGAGTTCACCCGTGTAGATGACCACGTTGTCGCGCAACAAACGGAACTTGGCGCTGCGGGTGACTTGACCCGAAGTGACCATACAACCTGCAACCGTACCAATCTTGGAAGCCACGAATACGGTCCGAATTTCGGCCATGCCCATGATCTCTTCGCGCTGTTCGGGTGCCAACATGCCCGACATAGCGGCCTTGAGCTCATCCACAGCGTCATAAATGATGTTGTAGTAATGCAGGTCAACGCCATTGCCTTCGGCCAACTTGCGCGCGCCGGCATCGGCACGCACGTTGAAACCGATCACGAGGGCCTTAGAGGCGATCGCCAGGTTGATGTCCGACTCGCTGATGCCACCCACGCCGGAGTAAACCAACTGGACTTTGACTTCTTCGTTGGACAACTTGAGCAAGGAAGCGCCCAAGGCTTCTTGCGAACCCTGCACATCGGCCTTGATGATGATGGGCAGCATTTTGACTTCGCCTGCCGATATGTCGGTGAACATGTTTTCTAGCTTGGCGGCTTGCTGCTTGGCCAGCTTGGTGTTGCGGAATTTGCCAGCGCGGTAAGTGGCAATTTCCCGGGCACGTCGCTCGTCGCCCATGACCATGAACTCGTCACCGGCTTGCGGCACTTCGGTCAAGCCTTGAATTTCGACCGGAATCGATGGACCTGCCGTTTTGATAGCCACGCCATTTTCGTCCAGCATGGCGCGCACGCGGCCAAAGGTCTGACCCGCCAACACGACGTCACCTGTGTTCAAAGTACCGGACTGCACCAAGATGGTCGCCACTGGACCACGTCCCTTGTCAAGGCGAGCTTCGATCACCAAGCCCTTGGCCGCGGCTTTCACAGGTGCCCTGAGTTCCAGAATTTCAGCTTGAAGAAGGATTTGCTCTAAAAGCGCGTCGATGCCCATGCCGGTCTTGGCCGATACGGAGACAAAAGGTGATTCGCCACCAAACTCTTCGGGAACAACTTCTTCTGAAATCAGTTCTGCACGCACGCGTTCGATATTCGAGTCGGGCTTGTCCATTTTGTTGATGGCCACCACGATGGGTACACCTGCTGCCTTGGCATGCTTGATGGCTTCTTTGGTCTGGGGCATCACGCCGTCGTCACCAGCCACCACCAGGATGACGATGTCTGTGGCCTGCGCACCACGGGCACGCATGGCGGTAAACGCCTCGTGACCGGGAGTGTCCAGGAAAGAAATCATGCCACGGGCCGTTTCGACGTGATAAGCGCCAATGTGCTGGGTAATGCCACCGGCTTCACCCGAGGCCACCTTGGCTCGGCGGATGTAGTCAAGCAATGACGTTTTGCCGTGGTCAACGTGACCCATCACAGTCACCACAGGGGCACGTGACAACAATTCGGCGTGCTGGTCCAACACTTCGTCATCGGTAAAGGCTTCTGGGTCGTCCAGCGCCGCGACGACGGCTTTGTGTCCCATCTCTTCCACCACGATCATGGCGGTGTCTTGGTCCAACGGCTGATTCATGGTCGCCATCTGGCCCAGCTTCATGAGGTGCTTGATGACCTCAGACGCCTTGATGGCCATTTTGTGGGCCAACTCTGACACGGTGATGGTTTCAGGGACGTGCACTTCAAGCACGCGCACCTCGGCTGTTGCCTGCTGGCTTTGACCGTCATCACGGTCGCGTTCGTTGCCGCGACGTCCTCGTGGGCCAGTACGCCAGTTGTTGCGTCCCACACCGCCACTGGTGTCACCACGCGTGGGGATGGCCTTCTTCTTGGCCGGATCGCCCGCCCAGCTGGAAGACAGCTTCGCCGACTTGACTTCCTTGTTGGCGCCAGGTGCCGCAGGCGATGCAGCTTGCGCAGCCGCTGCACGCGCACCGGGTGCAGGTGTTCCTGCTGGCTTGTGCAAAGTCCCCTTTACTGCTGCTTTGGGCTCGGCTTTGGGCTCTTCCTTTTTGGCGACCAGCACTTTCTTGGGAGCGTTCATCATGGAACGAATGGCCTCGGCTTCAGCCAATGCCTTACGGCGGCGCGAATCCAGATCCAGTGCACGCGCCGTGTCTTCATCGGCCTTGGCTTTGGACTCTGCAGCGGCTTTTTGTACCAAGGCGTCACGCGCTGACTTCGCGGCTTCGGCTTTGGCGGTTGCCATTTGAGCCGCTTGTTCGGCTGCAGCAGCCTTGATATCAGCGGCAGATTCGATAGGCTCAAATACTGCTGGTGCAGCAGGCTTGGCCTGAGAAGCTGCATTGATGCTGGCCGCTTCGGCCCGCGCCAATTGCTCGCGCTCTTCGCGACTCGGAAGCGGCTTGGCCGCAGCAAGCCCGTCAGAAAGGGGCACGGTAGCAGACGGAGACTGGGCCACAGCTTGTGCTTCCTGAGCAGCCAAATCGGCGCGTTGCGCAGCTTCCTGGGCCTCGCGTAGCCTGCGCTTTTCCGCCAACTCTTCCTCCTGTCGAAGAATCAGCTCTGCCTGGCGCCGAGCTTGTTCTTCAAGGCGAGCCAAATCGGCATGGTCCAGTTGTGGCTCCACGATGTCCTCTTCGGAGGCTACAGGCTCGTCATCGCGTTTGATCAGCGTGCGTTTTTTGCGCACTTCGACCTGGATGGTACGGGCTTTGCCCGAGGCATCGGCTTGCTTGATCTCACTGGTCGATTTTTTGACCAGGGTGATCTTCTTGCGGTCGACGGACACGGTACCGTGGCTCGCTTGCAAGTAGCTGAGCAGTTTTTGCTTGTCGGCATCGGTCAACGCATCGCCTTCAGAGGCTTTGGTCACACCGGCAGATCTCAATTGATCGAGCAAGACATCGGCAGATTTTTTGAGTTCATTGGCGAACTCGGCAACAGTTGTACTGGACATAATTTTGTTCAAGCCTCCATCAGACTTCAGGCCTGGCCTGCGAACCAATGTTCGCGGGCTTTCATGATCAGGGCGGTGGCCTCTTCAACGCTTTGACCGGTGATGTCGGTCAGCTCGTCAGTGGCCAGATCAGCCAGGTCGTCACGGGTTTGAACACCCGCCTCAACCAGCTTGGAAATCAGCTCAGGGGTCAAGCCTGGCAGGTCGCGCAGGTCTTGAGAAACGTCTTCGACGCTCTCTTCACGCGCAATTTCAAGGGTCAGCAATGCGTCTTTGGCGCGGGTGCGCAGCTCGTTGATGGTGTCCTCGTCGAAGCTTTCGATTTCCAGCATTTCCTGGATGGGCACATAAGCTACCTCTTCGAGGCTGGTGAAACCTTCGCCGATCAGGATATCGGCGATTTCCTGGTCCACATCGAGCTTTTCCATGAACAACTGGCGAATGCCGGTGGTTTCTTCGGCTTGCTTTTGTGCAGATTCGGCTGCGTCCATGATGTTGATCTTCCAACCGGTCAGGTCAGAAGCCAAGCGTACGTTTTGTCCGCCACGGCCAATGGCAATAGCCAGGTTTTCTTCGTCCACCACCACGTCCATGGCGTGCTTTTCTTCGTCCACCACGATGGATTGAACATTCGCTGGGGCCAAAGCGCCGATCACGAACTGGGCGGGGTCTTCGCTCCACAAAACAATGTCGACTCGCTCGCCGGCCAACTCGTTGGTGACGGCGTTGACACGAGTGCCGCGCACACCCACGCAGGTGCCGATCGGGTCTACGCGCTTGTCATGTGACAAAACAGCGATTTTGGCGCGTGAGCCGGGGTCACGGGCGCAGGTTTTGATTTCCAGCAGGCCTTGTTCGATTTCGGGCACTTCCTGGCGGAACAACTCGATCATGAACTCGGGGGCAGAACGCGACAGCAAAATGGGGGCACCGCGCAGAGTCAGGTCGACTTCCATGATCATGGCGCGAACGCGGTCACCACTGCGCAGGTTTTCTTTGGGGATCATCTCGCTTCGTCTCAAGCGGCCCTCAATGCGTCCGGATTCACAGATGATGTCGCCCTTGTCCATGCGCTTGACGGTGCCGACAAAGATTTTCTCGCCCCGCGACATAAAGTCGTTGAGCAGCATTTCGCGCTCGGCATCCCGAATTTTTTGCAGAATGACCTGCTTGGCGGCCATGGCACCTATGCGTCCGATCGGTACCGACTCAATCGACTCTTCGATGTACTCGTCGACTTCAATGTCCGGTATTTGCTCTTTGGCTTCAAACAAGAGGATTTCCTGCTCGGGCAACTGCAAACCAGCCTCATCGGGCACCACGTGCCAACGGCGAAAACTCTCGTAGTTGCCGTTGTCGCGATCTACCGCAACACGGATGTCCACTTCGCCTTGATAAAGCTTTTTGGTGGCTTGTGCCAAAGCGGCTTCAACGGCACCAAATACCACATCGCGCTCAACGTTCTTTTCACGTGAGATGGCTTCGACCAACATCAACATTTCGCGATTCATGACTTGACTCTCCTATTTCACAGGGCCCATGTGTGGGACCCGAAAGTTTGCTCAAAAATGGGGCTGCCGTCAGGCTTCCAGCTTGGGCTTTCGCCCTTTGAAGTCCACCACGGGCGCGAGGCGCGCATCGCGCAACTCATCCAGCGTGAACCCCAATGCATGCGCAGGCAAAGGAATCCGCTTTTTACTGACCTTTTGACCGGGCTTGACCACAGGCGCATCGCTCCAGACGATTTGCCAGCCTTGACCGGTGGCGTCACGCTCGAGCGTGCCGCGAAATTTTTTGCGAGTCGGGTTAACCAATCCCACAGCGCTCTCACCCATAGGCGCTTTGAGCGTGATGTCAATCAACTCGCCTACAAACCGCACAAAGTCCTGTTCACGGCTCAAAGGACGGTCGATGCCGGGAGAGGACACTTCAAGACGGTTGTAAGCGACGCCGTCCACTTCAAGGGCGAATTGCAACTGACGATTGACTTTTTCGCAATCTTCCACGTTGATGAACAGCTCCGAACCTGGCTGCCAGGGCCAGTCGATGGTGATGCGCAACAAACCGCCCGCTGTGCGGTCAATCTCAACCAGGTCGTAGCCCAGGCCGGTTACGGTTTCTTGAACAATTTGCTGCAATGCCACAGAGCTTCTGAATGTCAACGTTAAAAAAGAAACAACCAAAAAAAACGGGCGGTGAAAACCCGCCCGTTTGGTCGTGAAGCCGGTATTCTAGCCGAAAAACCGCTCTAAGTGTGTGATTTTTCTAGGAAAACGATGCATCTGCGAACGGCATGCCGGTCAAATTGTCTCGGGAAAGGCCTGCACCAAGCTGCGGGTGTAGGGGTGGTGTGGATCACTCAGCACCTGCTCGGCCAAACCCTGCTCTACCACCTGCCCTGACTTGAGCACCATGACCTGGTGGGCCATGGCCCGAAGCACATCCACGTCGTGGGTAATGAGCAAATACGCCATGCCTCGTTTTTTTTGTAGCGTTTTAAGCAATTCAAGGATCTGTTTTTGGACCGTCACGTCGAGCGCGCTGGTGGGCTCGTCCAGCACCAACAGCGCGGGCTCGACCACCAAGGCTCTGGCCAAGGCGATGCGTTGGCGCTGCCCACCCGAAAAAGCATGCGGGTAGCGGTTGAGCACATCGGCAAACCCTTCGCCCACCAAGCCCACCTCGGCCAAAGCCGCGCGAACGCGTTGCTCGGTTTCATCTGGTGTCCAGTGCGGCTGGTGCAGCCGCAGGCCCTCGGAGACGATTTCACCCACCGTCATGCGCGGCGACAGGCTGCCATAGGGGTCCTGAAACACCACCTGCACCTGCCTGCGCAAGGCCTTGTCCCGAGCCGGGCTGCCTTGCTAAGTTTGCCCGGCAAAAGACAACTCACCCGAAAAAGGGATTAAACCCAGCACCGCCTGCGCGAGGCTCGACTTGCCCGAACCCGACTCGCCCATCACGCCCAAGGTGCTGCCGGGCGACAGCGAAAAATCCGCGCCGTGCACGGCAATGAAATGGTGCTTTTGAAACCAGGCTTTGAAACCGGGCACCGCCTTCGGATAGCGCACCTGCAGTTGACGTGCTTGCAAGATAGGTGACGTCTGCAAGGAGGCCTCGTCCACCAGACCCTCACGATTAGGGCGACTTGAGAGCAATCTTTGCGTGTAAGGATGCTGTGGCTGCTCAAAGACCGCTTGCAAAGTCCCTTGCTCCACCAGATGGCCTTTTTCCATCACCGCCACCCGATGGGCAAAGTGGCGCACCAAGGCCAGATCGTGCGTGATCAGCAGAACGGCCATGCCGGTTTTTTGCTGCAAATCGGCCAACAGCTGCAGCATTTGCAATCGCAAACTGGCATCCAGCGCGGTGGTGGGTTCGTCGGCCAGAAGAAGCTTGGGCTCGGACGCGAGGGCCATCGCCATCATGGCGCGTTGGCGTTGGCCGCCCGACAACTGGTGCGGGTAGGCTCCAAACCGACGTTCGGGGTCATCGATCCCGGTTTCGGACAACAAATGCACGGCCCGTGCATCGGCGTCGCGCCGGGACAAGACCTTTTTGAGCTGCAGCACTTCCGAGATCTGCGCGCCCACCGTCATCAAGGGGTTGAGCGCCGTCATGGGTTCCTGAAAAATCATGGCGATCTCGTCGCCACGGATGCGTTGCATTTCAGCAGGCGTTTGCTGCAGCAGGTCCCGGCCTTGCCACAGCACCTGGCCCGAAAGCTGTGCCGATTCCAGCAAACGCAGCACCGACAGCGCCGAGACCGACTTGCCCGAGCCCGACTCCCCCACCAAGGCCACGCGCTCACCCGCCTGGATGCTCAGATTCACGCCATGCACCACAGCCTGGCCACCAAAAGCGATGCGCAGGTCTTTGAGTTCCAACAAAGCTTGGGGCGTGCTCATGCATCCACCTTTCGTGGATCGAGCGCATCGCGCAAGGCATCGCCCATGAAAGTGAGCAGCAGCAAGGTCACCACCAGCACCACAAAGGTGGACATCGATATCCACCAGGCGTCGATGTTGTTTTTGCCCTGGGCCAGCAATTCACCCAAAGACGGCGTGCCCGGTGGCACGCCCAGGCCCAGAAAATCGAGCGAGGTCAAAGCCAAAATGGCCCCGCTCATGCGAAAAGGCAAGAAGGTCACCACCGGGGTCATGCTGTTGGGCAGCACATGTCGCCACATGATTTGCCAATTCCCCAGCCCCAGCGCCCGGGCTGATTTGACGTAGTCCAGTTGGCGGTTGCGCAAAAACTCGGCCCGCACGTAGTCGGACAAACCCATCCAGCCAAACAGGCTGAGCAGGAGCAGCAACAGCCCTACACTGGGCTCGAACACGGCCGAGAAGATGATCAGTAAATAGAGCTCAGGCATGGCACTCCAGACTTCGATGAAGCGCTGGAACACCAGATCGGTCTTGCCTACAAAAAAGCCTTGTACCGCCCCTGTCAACACGCCCAGCACCATGCCAAACAAGGTGAGTGCCAAAGCAAACAGCACCGAGACCCTAAAGCCGTAGAGCAAGCGCGCCAGCACATCACGCCCCCGGTCATCGGTACCAAGCCAGTTACGGGTCGTTGGCGGCGCTGGGTTGGGCAATGGGGCAAAGTAGTCGAGCGTGCTGTGGTGGTAAGGGTTGGGTGCTTGCAAAGCCCAGTTGCTGCCCCCGCTCAATTGTTGCAAGATGAACGGGTCCAGATAATCCGCCGGGGTCTCGAAATCACCCCCAAACACCTTTTCAGGCAAGGTCTGAACGACCGGGAAATACCACTGACCCTCAAACCGCACGACCAAGGGTTTGTCGTTGGACAAGAACTCGGCCCCCAAGCTCAGAATGAACAGCGTCACAAAAATGATCAGGCTGCTAAAACCGAGGCGGTTGCGCCTGAAACGCTGCCACGCACGCGCCGAGGGTGAGGTCTGATGCGGCAAGGCAGTGGTGTTCGCTGGGGTCATTTGTCAAACTTCACACGCGGGTCCACCCACAGGTAACACAGGTCACTGATCAGCTTGGTCACCAAGCCAATTAGGGTAAACAAATACAAAGTGCCCAACACCACCGGGTAGTCCCGCCGAATCACCGCCTCGTAGCTCAGCAAGCCCAAACCATCGAGCGAGAACAGGGTTTCGATCAACAAAGATCCGGTGAAAAACGCGCCGATGAAAGCCGCCGGGAAGCCCGTGACCAGCGGGATCAACGCATTGCGCATCACATGGCGGTACAGCACACGGTTTTCACTCAGGCCCTTGGCGCGGGCTGTCAACACATACTGTTTGCGGATTTCTTCCAAAAATGCGTTCTTGGTCAGCATGGTGATGACGGCAAACGAGCCCAGCACGCTGGCTGTGACCGGCAAGGCGATGTGCCACAAATAATCGACCACTTTGGCCCCCCAGCTCAGCTGCTCCCAGTTGGACGAAGTTAAGCCGCGCAGCGGAAACCATTGCAACTGACCACCAAAGATCACCAACAGGGCTACGCCCAAAACAAATCCTGGGATGGCATAGCCCACCAGCACCAACAAACTGGTGAGCGTGTCAAAGCGCGTGCCCGCCCGCACCGCCTTGGCGATGCCCAAAGGCACCGACACCAGATAGCTCAGAAAAAACGTCCACAAGCCCAAGCTGATGGACACGGGCAACTTTTCCTTGATCAGGCTCCAGACGTCTTTGGGGTAGAAAAAGCTTTTGCCCAGATCGAACTGCGCAAACTGCTTGAGCATCATCCAGAAACGCTCAGTCGGTGGCTTGTCAAAACCGTAGAGTGTTTTGATTTCGGCAATGCGGGCCGCATCCACGCCCTGCCTGCCCCGGTAACCGCTGCCTGCAGCCGCCGCGCCCTCCCCGCCTGTGTCCCGACCTTGCAGCTGGGACACCATTTGCTCAACGGGCCCACCCGGCACAAACTGGATCACCGCAAACGTCAACAACAACACTCCGAACAAAGTCGGGACCATCAGCAGCAAGCGTTTGAAAATGTAGGCCAACATGGGTCAGGGGGCCTTGGGGGCAGGTTGTGTAATTTGGGCCGCAGGTGCGGCCGAAGCATGGGGTGACCACCACACAGTGGTGACCAGTTTCTCCGGCTGGTAAAAACGCGGCAAGTCGGCGGGTCTGGCAAACGCCTTGGCCCGCCAGGACACCCGGTGCACGGCGCCATACCAGTGGGGCACCACATAATGGCCATGGCGCAGCACCCGGTCCAACGCGCGCAGGCTGGTTACCAGTTCCGGCCGAGACGTGGCACTCACCACCTTGTCCAGCAGCGCATCCACAGCCGGGTCTTTCAGGCCGATCACATTGCCCGAGCCCTCCACGTCGGCCGATCGGCTGCCGTACCGCTCGAGCAACTCGGTGCCGGGCGCTTCGCTGCCCACGGTGCGGTTGCTGATGATGTCAAAGTCGAACACGTCCATGCGCTTTTGGAGCAGCGCAAAATCGATCACCTTGTACTGAACTTGGATGCCCAGTTTTTCAAGGTTCTTGGCAAAGGGTGTGACCACGCGCCCCATGGAGCCCGAACTGTCCAAAAATTCGATGCTCAGGGATTGACCTTTGGCGTTGCGCAATGCGCCATCGCGGTAAGTCCATCCAGCGTCCTTGAGCAAATCACGGGCCTGGCGCAAATGGTCGCGCAAGGTGTGGCCCGAAGTCGGGTCCAGCGCGGTCTGGGGTGGTTGCGGCACGTCTTGCTCAAACACAGCGGCGGGTAGCTTGGCACGCAAAGGCAAGAGCAAAGCCAACTCGTCAGGGCCAGGTCGGCCCTTGGCTTCAAAATCGCTGGCCACAAAATAACCGCGCACTCGACTGTAAGCGTTGTAGAACAGTTGGCGGTTCAGCCATTCAAAATCCATGGCCAGCGCGATGGCTTGGCGCACGCGCACGTCCTGGAACTTGTCTCGGCGCGTGTTGAACAAAAAACCCTGAAAGTCACCCGCGTTGCCATGAGGCAATTCGGCCTTAATCAGCTCACCACGCTCAAACGCCCGCCCAGTGAAAGCTCTGGCCCATTCACGGGCAATGAAGGATTGCATGTAATCGAACTCGCCCGCTTTGAAAGCTTCGAGTTGCGCGGTGCTGTCTTTGTAAATCTTGTAGGTGATGCGGTCGAAATTGAACTGCCCCTTGCGCACGTTCAGGTCTTTGGCCCAGTATTGCGGATCACGCACGTAGGTGACGTCCTTGCCAAACTGCACCGGTCCGAGGCGGTATGGCCCCGACGCAATCGGAATGTCCACGACCATCTGGTCCAGCGGTTTGTGAGTTGCCTTAGGCCCCTCGCCTTGTAAACCCCACTTGGCACTGAACACGGGCAAGCTGCCCACGATCAAAGGCAACTCGCTGTTGGGGCGCACAAAATCGAACCGGATACTGCGCTCGGCCAAAACGGTCGCGCCCTTGACCTCACCAAAATACGTGCGGTATTGGGGTGCTGCCTGCTTGCTGGTCAGGCGCTCAAAGGAATGGCGAACATCGGACGCCAGCACGGGGTCGCCATTTTGAAATCGGGCTTGCGGGTGGATCTGGAAAGTGACCGACATTCGGTCTTTGGCCACCGAGACATCCGAAGCCAACAAGCCATAAGCCGTGGTCGACTCGTCCATGTTGCCCACCAACAGGGTGTCAAACATCATGCCCAACATGGAGGGCGGTGCGCTGCCCTTTAATGTGAAGGGGTTGTACTTGTCGAAGTTGGACTGGCGGGTCGGCGGCACCAGCACAATCTCGCCCCCTTTGGGTGCAGCCGGATTGGCGTACGAGAAATGGGTAAAGCTTGCAGGGTAGCGGATGTCGCCAAATTGGGCATAGGCGTGGGCGGCGAAGGCATGACCGGACAGGCTGAGCCCCAAGGCCAGCAACCAGTTTGTCCAAGATCGAGCCAAAGGTCTTCGCATGCGACAATTCTGCACACATTTTCCAGGAGTTGAAGAGATGACGATAAAAACAGGTTTTTTGTCAGGCAAAAAGTTGCTGATCACTGGCGTGCTGTCGAACCGATCGATCGCTTACGGCATTGCCAAGGCCTGCCACGCGCAAGGCGCCGAGCTGGCGTTCAGTTATGTGGGTGAGCGCTTCAAGGACCGCATCACCGAGTTCGCGGCCGATTTCGACTCCAAGCTGATTTTTGATTGCGACGTGGGCAGCGACGAGCAGATTGAGAAGCTGTTCACCGACTTGACGGTCACTTGGCCCAAGTTCGACGGTTTTGTGCACGCCATCGGCTACGCCCCGCGTGAAGCCATTGCTGGCGACTTTCTGGACGGCTTGTCGCGCGAGGGCTTCAAGATCGCCCATGACATCAGCGCTTACAGTTTTCCGGCCATGGCCAAAGCGGCCCTGCCCTATTTGAATGACAAGTCGGCTGTGTTGACCCTGACGTACCTGGGCGCGATCCGCACCGTGCCCAACTACAACACCATGGGCCTGGCCAAAGCCAGCCTGGAGGCGTCGGTGCGTTATCTGGCCGAATCGTTGGGCAGCCAAAAACGTGGCCTGCGCGCCAACGGCATTTCGGCTGGTCCCATCAAGACCTTGGCGGCAAGCGGCATCAAGGGTTTTGGCAAGATTTTGTCGGTGGTGGCCGAGGCCTCGCCGATTCGCCGCAATGTGACAATTGAGGACGTGGGCAATGTGGCGGCGTTCATGTTGAGCGACTTGGCAGCGGGCGTGACGGCCGAGATCACCTATGTAGACGGTGGCTTCAGCCAAGTGGTCGGCGGTATTGCAGAGCCAGCGGCTGCGGCTTGATTGGGTTGTTCGCTCCTTGGGTACGTGTCTTTTTTAAGACCGCTCGAGAGGATGCGGGCGCTGCCCGGGCTCATAACTCGCTTCGCTCGCCAAATCGCCCGGTTCAGCACCCACATCCTCTCGGGCTGAGTGAATGTTCGTGTTGCCATGGGCTAGGTGAACGTGGCAGGACTGCTCGAGTGCAAGGACTGGTTCAACCACCAGCGCTTGGCCACTGGCCATAAAAAGTGGGATTGAACAAACATCTCCTGGAATAGAAAAAAGCGGCGAAAGCCGCTTTTTTCTATTCACCCCCGCAGGTGAGTTGGGGCCCTGTGCGGGGGCGATGTGGCAAAGCGAAGCGCCTCTGAGCCCCCGCACAGGACCCCAACTCACCTGCCACACACGGTTCTCAAGCCTTCACGCAATCCGCAAAGTACCGTTTCTTGCCATCGTCGTCTTTGATCTCGACCAAACCATGGATGTCAGTCTCGAAACCCGGGCACTTCTCGTTGAACTCGCGGGCGAACTTGAGGTAATCCACGATCTTCTTGTTGAAGACCTCGCCAGGGATCAAGAGCGGAATGCCCGGTGGGTAAGGCGTGACCAGACCGACAGTGACACGGCCTTCCAAGTGGTCTATTTCCACCCGTTCTGTCTTGCGCTGGGCAATGTGGGCATAGGCATCTGAAGGGCGCATGGCCGGGGCCAGATCCGACAAATACATGTCGGTCGTCAAAATGGCGATGTCGTACTTGGCGTACATCTCGTGCACATGCTGGCACAAATCGCGCAAGCCCATGCGCTCATAGCGCGGGTGCTTTTGGCAGAACTCCGGCATGATTTTCCACATCGGTTGGTTCTTGGCGTATTCGTCCTTGAACTGCTGCAAAGCCGTGAGCAGCGAATTCCAGCGGCCCTTGGTGATGCCGATGGTGAACATGATGAAGAAGCTGTACAGGCCCGTCTTCTCCACCACCACGCCATGTTCGGTCAAGAACTTGCTGACGATGGACGCCGGAATGCCTGTCTTGTCAAACTTACCGTCCAAATCCAAACCTGGTGTCACGATGGTTGACTTGATCGGATCCAACATGTTGAAGCCGTCGGCCAGTTGGTTGCCAAAGCCGTGCCACTTGCTTGATTTCTTGCGTGGATCGTTGTGCAAGATCCAGTCGTCGGCACGGCCAATGCCTTCGTCGGCATATTTTTCCGGGCCCCAGACCTTGAACCACCAGTCTTTGCCGTACTCGGCGTCGATCTTGCGCATAGCGCGGCGGAAATCGAGGGCTTCAGCAATGCTTTCTTCCACCAGCGCAGTGCCGCCGGGTGGCTCCATCATGGCGGCGGCCACATCGCAGCTGGCAATGATGCTGTACTGCGGACTGGTCGAGGTGTGCATCAGGTACGCCTCGTTGAACAAGTGCCTGTCCAGCTTGGTGTTTTGCGCATCTTGCACCAACACATGGCTGGCTTGGCTGATGCCCGCGAGCAACTTGTGGATGGATTGCGTGGCATAGACCACGGACTCTTTCGGGCGGGCCCGCTTTTTGCCCATCGCATGGTAAGGACCATAAAACGGGTGAAAGGCCGCGTGGGGCAACCAAGCTTCGTCAAAGTGCAAATTCTCGACGTAGCCATCCAGCATGCTCTTGATGGTTTCGGTGTTGTAGAGCACGCCGTCGTAGGTGGATTGCGTGAGCGTCATCACACGGGGCTTGACCTTTTTCGGGTCCACGCCCTTGAGCAAAGGGTTGGCCTTGATCTTGGCCATGATGGCCGAGGGCTCGAACTCGCTCTTGGGAATCGGGCCGATGATCCCGAAATGGTTGCGCGTGGGCTTCATGAACACCGGAATGGCCCCGGTCATGATGATCGAATGCAATATGGATTTGTGGCAATTGCGGTCCACCACCACCACATCGCCGGGGGCCACCGTATGGTGCCAAACAATCTTGTTGGAGGTGCTGGTGCCGTTGGTCACAAAAAAGCAGTGGTCAGCGTTAAAAATGCGCGCTGCATTGCGCTCGCTCTCGCCAATGGCACCGTTGTGGTCAAGCAATTGGCCCAATTCTTCCACCGCATTGCACACGTCGGCGCGCAGCATGTTCTCGCCATAAAACTGGTGGTACATCTGGCCTACGGGGCTTTTGAGGAAAGCCACGCCACCGGAGTGACCGGGACAGTGCCATGAATAAGAGCCGTCTTCGGCATAGTCGAGCAGTGCCTTGAAGAATGGCGGCTGCACACCTTCGAGATAGCTTTTGGCTTCACGAATGATGTGGCGCGCTACAAACTCGGGCGTGTCTTCAAACATGTGAATGAAGCCGTGCAGTTCACGCAAGATGTCGTTGGGCAGATGGCGAGAAGTCTTGGTCTCGCCATAGATGTAGATGGGCACGTCGGCATTCTTGCGACGCACTTCATCAATGAAAGCCCGCAAGTTGATGACGGCTGGGTCCAAGTCTGGCCCAGGAGAAAATTCTTCATCGTCGATGGACAAAATGAAGGCACTGGCTCGACTTTGCTGCTGCGCAAACTGGGATAAGTCGCCGTAACTGGTGACCCCCAAGACCTCAAGACCTTCGACCACGATGGCGTCAGCCAAAGCACGGATACCCAAGCCCGAAGTGTTTTCAGAACGGTAATCTTCGTCAATGATGACGATGGGGAAACGAAATTTCATGGGCTGATGGGGCTGTGCGCCAAAGAAAGGTCAAAGGGATTTGAAACAGTGGCGAAGTTTAAGGACAAAAAGGCCATGCTGAGCGACACAGATCACAAATTGGCAAAAAACCCGCTGCGACTCCATGGCTTAACCCCCTGCACAAGAATTGCAAGGGGCCTGCGGAAAGGTGTTTTTCCACTGTTACAATGGCAGGCTTCGGAGCGGTGGATGAGTGGTTTAAGTCGCACGCCTGGAAAGCGTGTGTGGGTTAATAGCCCACCGCGGGTTCGAATCCCGCCTGCTCCGCCAGAAACCCAGTAAAAACGCGCCTTTGGGCGCGTTTTTCTTTGTGCGCCCAGCATGGGCGCACACCTGCGGGTGCAAGTCCCGCTGCGAGCTGGTCACAGTGAGCAAAGTGAAACGCAACTGCGTGAGGGTGACCGAACGTGGGAAGGAAGCGTGGATCGTAAATCG
>NZ_NESJ01000011.1 GCF_003063645.1 Limnohabitans sp. 2KL-51 | reverse complement strand
GTCGCCCAATCAGCCTCGTAGTCCCTGATCCACAGTCACTGACCGAGAAGACAAAAGAAACAGAGAGAGAAAGCTGAAAAACAACCGGCACCTATTGACAGGTCAATCCATACCAGGAGCCCACCCCTGTGGGCGATGTCAAATCCCGCTGGGCCGTTTGAGTGCCGTTGCACGATCGGTGCTTAGAAACTCTACCTCACGGCTTTGGCCCTCCTTGCGCACCGTGAGGGTCAAGCGGCTGCCCGCTGGCCCCAAGGCCCGCAGGCGGCGGTAAAAGTCAGGCAGGTCCTGCAGCATTTGGCCTTGCAGGGCCAGCAAGGTGTCGCCCACGGCAATGCCCGCCAGCGCGGCCGGGCTGTCGGGCGATACACGCAATACGGCCAAGCCTCCGCTGGGCAGGCGCTGGCTGGTGATGCCCAGCCAGGGCGTGGCCGGGCCAGTGCGTTTGCCGCTGCGCACCAAGTCAGGCAGAGGGTCTTTGAGCAGGTTCACCGGCACAAACAAATTGCCCGGCAACGGGACTTGGTCGCCAAACACGTCTTGCACCAACAAGGAGCCGATGCCGACCAATCGGCCTTGGTCGTCGAACAAGCCCGCGCCACTCCAGTTGTTCACCGCGGGCAGCGTCATCAGGGGGGCTTCCAAAAGGTATTCCCAACTGCCTGCGAAGACCTTTCTGGAGACCAACTCCAGCTCGGTGGGGGCGCTCTCGCTTTGACCCAGCGTCCAGAGCTTACCGGGTGTGGGCAGGCTGTCCGAGTCGCCCAGTGGCACGGCATCCAGGCGCAAGGGAATCAAAGTGCGGATCAGCCCCAGGCCACTGAGGTTGTCCACTGCCCGCACTTGTCCTGGAATGCGACGGCCCTGGTGGTCGATCAGGTCCACGCTTTCGGCCTCCAGCAGCAGGTAGCCAATGGTCAGCACCAGGTCGGGGCCAATCACCACGCCCGTGCCTTCGCGGCGCTGGCCCAGAGTGCGACTGGTGTTGGCCTGCGCATCGCTGCGGCTTTGCACCGTCACCACAGATTGCATGACCCTCTGAAGAGGCTCTGGCGGCAAGGTGATGGTTTCGCCTGGCTTGGCTTCAAGCGGGCTGACAGGCTGCGCCCAAGCCAGCGTGCAAAACAACAAGACTGCGCATAAAACGGTCAAGAACCGGTGATGCATGCCCATCCCCTAGAAAAATTGGCGCTACAGCAGCGCAAATCTATTTTGTGCCTTGCCTCTTAACCCCATGCACGGAAAGCCTAATGATCCAGCGCTTTGACGTTATCAAATGTCGGCGAAAGCGGATGGACCCCGGGTCTTCGCCCGGGGTGACAGACAGAGGGATTGGCCCCGGGCCTCCGCCCGGGGTGACAGCAGCAGGGGCTGCGCTGACCATTCAACTTCGTCAGGCCGGAAAGCGCTCGCGCAATTTGAGCTTGTAAAACTTGCCCGTGGAGGTGCGGGGCACGGCGTCGATAAACTCATAGCGGTCGGGCGCCTGCCACTTGGCAAAGCCGTGTTGAAGCAGGTGCGCGGCAAAGTCTTCGGGCCGGGGCGCTTTGCCAGGTTTGAGCACGATGCAAGCCAGCGGCCGCTCGCTCCACTTGGGGTCAGGGATGGCGATCACCGCCGCTTCGGCCACGTCGGGGTGGGCCATCAGGGCGTTTTCAAGATCGACCGAGCTGATCCATTCGCCGCCGGACTTGATCAGGTCTTTGGTGCGGTCGGTGATGCGCACAAAGCCCATGGCGTCCACGCTGGCCACATCGCCCGTGCGCAGCCAGCCGTCGGCGCTGAATTTTTCCTCGTTCACGGGCACCTGGTGGTAGCTGCCAGTGATGAAGGGGCCACGAACCTGGATTTCGCCAACATGCTGGCCATCCCAGGGGGCGTCTTGCCCGTCTTCGCCCCGTATGCGCAGCTCGGTCAGTGGCACAGGCACGCCCGCCATGGCGGCGCGTCGGTAGCGCTCGTCCATTGACGCGTTCTTGAGCTCCGACTTGGGGTAAGACACGGTGCACAAAGGCGAGGTTTCGGTCATGCCCCAGCCTTGCAAAAGCCAAATGTCGTGCCGGTCAAAGGCGCGGATCAGCGCCTCCGGCACGGCCGCGCCCCCCACCAAAGAGCGCATACCGGCGGGCAGCTTCCAACGGCCCGGCTGGGTGGTTTGCGCGGCCTCAAAAGCCTGGATCAGGCCCATCCAGATGGTGGGCACGCCCAGCGACAGCGTGGGCGGTTCGGCCGTCATCAGGTCCAACAAATCCTCCGGGTGCAGGTGCGGCCCGGGGAACACAAGCTTGACGCCCATCATCACGGCGCCGTAGGGGATGCCCCAGCTGTTGGCGTGGAACATGGGGGTGACGGGCAAGACGACGTCGCTGCCTTTGAGGGCCCAAAAGTCGCCCAAACAGCCCACCAGGGTGTGCAAGATGGTGGAGCGGTGCGAGTACACCACGCCCTTGGGTCGACCCGTGGTGCCCGAGGTGTAGCACATCGACACCGCATCGTCTTCGGCATGCGGGGCGTATTGAAAGCCCTGGGCGTCTGTGCTGGCCAGCAGCTGTTCATAGTCGGTGAAGGGAACGGGCACGGCTGCACCGGAGAAGGGAAACACGATCACGTGTTCGAAGTGGTACAGGTGCGCAAACTGCTGGTACAGCGGCAGCAACACGTCGTCGATGATCAGTACTTTGTCTTGTGCGTCGCCCGCGATCCAGGCGATCTCTTCGGGCGACAGGCGCAGGTTGAGGGTGTGCATCACGCCACCTGCGGCCGGAATGCCGAAATAACACTCCAGGTGCGCGTGGTGGTTCCAGCACAACGTGGCCACGCGTTCGCCTTTTTGCAGCCCCAGGTTTTGCAGGGCTTGCGCCAGTTGACGGGTGCGTTGGTAAAACGCGCCGTAGCTGTGCCGGCGCAGCGACTTGTCGGGCAGGCGCGAGACGATCTCGTTGCTGGCAAACAAAGTGCCTGCGCGTTCGAGCAAGTGGTTCAGCGACAGCGGCACCTGCATCATGGTGCTGCAGATGGGGGGCTGGGCAGGGGCTGGTGAGGTTACTGTGGTCATGAAGGGCGTGGGTTGAACGGGTCAGCCCAAATCATGCGGCCCACCGTGCCCCGCTTGGGCTAGGGAAAACCCAAGGCCCGTGTCACTTGGGTCAAGTCACTTGGGCAAGCTCACTTGGGCAGGTCGCGGGCACCGCTTTCGGGGCGGTACATCTTGAAGAGTTGTTCCGGTCCGATGCTGAAGTAGTCGGCTGGGCCTCCCCCGCGCAAGATGTGCCCCGCATTGGCCGTGTCGTAGACCCCGTTGTTCAGCAGCCGCTGGTCGATGTGGACGCCCACCACCTGGCCAAACACCATCCAGGTCTCGATCTTTTTGCCGTCCAGATTTTCGAGTTGCAGGATTTGTGTGCAGCGGCATTCAAAGCTCACTGGGCTTTCGGCCACACGCGGCACGCTCACGATGCGTGAGGGCTCTGGGCTCAAGCCCGCCAATTCAAACTCGCTCACCTCGGGCGCCACCGCCTCGCAGGTCTGGTTCATCACCTCGGCCAAGTCACGCGTGACCAGGTTCCAGACAAACTCACCCGTGGCTTCGATGTTGTTGAACGAGTCCTTGCGCCCGACACTGGAAAACCCGATCAGCGGGGGCACGTAGTTGAAGGCGTTGAAAAAACTGTAGGGCGCCAGATTGAGCACCCCGCTGGCGCTGCGGCTGGACACCCAACCAATGGGGCGGGGACCCACGATCGAGTTGAACGGGTCGTGCTTGAGGCCGTGGCCCAGATGGGGTTCGTAAAAGTGCATCATGACTGGACTTTAAATTGAGGTGGGGTTCAAACCAGTCATGTGCATGACAAACCGACAGTTGACCTGGGGTGTGGGACGAACTGGCGTTGGGCCTTTTTGTTCGGTCAGGGGTTAAGGGCTGGCCTGTCGTCGTGCCAGTTGATCCATCGCAGGCCCGGTACCCGAGAAAACTCGCGCACATTGCGCGTGATGAGTGTGGCCTGATGGCGCATGACTGTGGCCGCTATCAAGGTGTCGTGTGGGCCGATGGGTGTACCTGCCGCTTCCAAAGCGATGCGAATTTTGGCGGCCTGCAAGGCACATTCATCATCAAAGGGCAGCATTTGCATGGGTCGAAGAAATTGTGCCAAGGCGACCAAGCGAGGTTCGGCCGCTTCTTTGGGTAAGCGCATGAGTCCGTAGCGTAACTCGTACGCCACAACGGCCGAAACGCCAAGCGTGCCTGGCCTCACCGCTTGCAAGCGAGGCACCACCTGCGGGTCGCCTCTGAAGTAATAGCTGATGGTGTTGCTGTCAAGGATCAACATGGCCGGGCATCAATAAATCAGGCGAGGCACATCGGCAGGCTGGATGCCGGGCGCATCTTCCTTCAAGGGGAAGTCTGCAAAACGGCCCGCCAGCGCCAAGCAATCTTGCGGCCAATCGTGCGCCGCATAAGTGCGGATGATGTCCGCCACCCATCGGCTCTTGGAAACCCCATTGGCTTTGGCGGCTTCATCGACCAGGGCTTGCGTAGCGTCGTCCAAATACAGCGTGATTTGTGCCATGTTCAACTCCGGTATAAAAAAGTATATGTGGGAGTATATGTGCTTTGTACCTGAGTGCCAATTTGGGCCCGACACTCAACGCCAAACAGGGTGCCCAAGCTGTTGAGCCTGTCACCATCGACCTGTTCGAACGGGTGGTCCGAAGGGCCGTAAAACTGATAAATTCTGATCGCTAAAACTTTTCTCTCACCCCTGCGGCAGCGATCGCGATCCGTGCCGACAACCCTTGGAACTCCATGGCCATGAAACCACCACCGCGCCTCGACGCCCCAGGCTTGAAAGCTTTGGCCAAAGCGGCTTCACCCCAAAAATGCCAATGCGCTTTGGGGCCTTGTGCCGGCTGGGAAAGCATGACGGAAGACCGTTGGCCCGGCCCACTAATGACGGCTGTGGGCAGCTTGCGTGCAGCACTCTCTGAAGAGGGAAATGCTGCAGGCAGCGAGCCCACCTTTGAAGAGTTCCACCCTCAAAGCACCCGATACGACAGCCCGCTTGCGCCCTTTGCACCACAATTTTTCCCCTGCAACCGAAGCGATGTTTTTTCTTGCAACCGCTGCCAACGCTTGTTGCTCAGGTACACCGAGTTTGGCGGCTACTACGTGGACCACCGGGTCCGCGCACTGAACGCGGATTTGGTGGTCGACGCATCGCCGCCGGATGCGGCGGCTTGAACTTAGTCGGGTTTGATGCCGTTGTCGCGCACCACTTTGGCCCAGGTGTCGATCTGGCCGTCGATGAAGGTCTTGGCTTTTTCAACACTGCCGCCTGAAATTTCAATGCCCTGAGCCACCAAGCGCTTGGAGACGTCCGGGTTGGCCAGCGCCTTGTTCAGCTCTTCGTTCATGCGTTTGATGATGTCCGGGGGCGTTTTGGATGAGGCCAACAGCGCCCACCAAGCGGGGGCTTCGAAGCCTGCAAAGCCTGCTTCGGCAATGGTCGGGACATCAGGAAAATCGGCGACACGTTTGGCCGATGTCACCGCCAGAGGCCTCAAGCGCTTGCTGTCGATGTGCGGTTTGTTCAAAAATACGGTGGCCATCGACAGGGGGATGTGCCCTGCGATGGCGTCGTTCATCAAGGGGCCACCGCCCTTGAAAGGGACATGGTTGAATTCCATGCCGCCGCTTTTGCCCAACAAAGACATGGCCAAATGCGCCAGACTGCCATTGCCAATGGAGCCATAAGAGACGTTCTTTTTGGCCTTGGCTGCGGCCACCACATCGGCAAAGGTTTTGTATTCGGTGTTGGCGTGCGTGGTCAGCATCATGGCCGAAGTACCCACCAGAATCAGAGGGGTCAAGTCCCTTTTGCTGTCGTACGGCATGTTGGGCATCAGGCTTTGGTTGACGCCATGCGTGTCGAACACCACCGCAAAGGTATAGCCATCGGCGGGGGCGCTGAGCACGCCCGCCGTGCCGATCACGCCCGATGCGCCGCCTTTGTTTTCGACCACCACGCTTTGGCCCAGTTGCTGAGACAAGGGGCCAGACAAAATGCGCGCCACTTGGTCCACCGATCCACCAGGCGGGAACACGGCCACCAGTTTGATGGGCTGTTTACTGGGCCATGCTTGGGCCCAAGCGCACAGGGGCATGCCGATGGCCAGTAGCGCGCCCGTGAGGCACACCGCGCGTTTGATCCAAGAGACGGTCATGGGGGTTCCTTTTGTATCGATGACCAAAGTATGTTCTGGCTGCAGGTTTTTCTCTTCAGCGTATTCCCTTAAGCGGCTCAGCTCTTTGTGCACCAAGTGCTGGGGCTACAGCAGGTGCCACTTGATGCCACTACTTTGGTATACCTCTGTGGCATGGCTTGCTGAGGTGAAGTTTACCCAAGGTGTGATTTCCCCCCAAACCCCGTGCCCAAAGGTGTGGATAAGTCCTTGCACAACTGCGCCAAGCCGCATCCTGATTGGCGTGGCAGCTGGTGCTTAAAAATTGGGCAATGCAGGGTTCATGTCATGAGCCTGGTGGCGGGCACGATTGCGGCTATTCTTGTCTCTTCGCTTCCATGTCTGCACTTGTTCACCGCATGTCTGTCTCCACCATTTCCCCCGGTTTCATAGCCTTGCACAGCCACCGCTCCGAGCGGCTGGCCGACACCCTGACGGGTTGGTTGCGTGCGCACCCGTTGCACCCGCTCGAGAGTGAAGTGGTGCTGGTGCAAAGCAACGGCATGGCCGAGTGGATCAAGATCGAGCTGGCGCGCCAGGCTGGCGTGTGCGCGGCCACGCGGGTGGAGTTGCCTTCGCGCTTTTTGTGGCGCACTTACCGGCAGGTGCTGGGCGCGCACAATGTGCCGCCCGACTCGCCGCTGGACAAACTGCCCATGACCTGGCGGCTGATGGCTTTGTTGCCGAGCTGCTTGGGTGACCCCGCCTTCAAGCCCGTGGCGGGTTTTTTGCGGGGCGATGAGCCGGACCGCCTGCTGCAACTGGCGAGCCGCTTGGCGGATTTGTTTGACCAGTACCAGATTTACCGCCCTGACTGGCTGCAGGACTGGGCCGCCGGACGTGATGTACTGCGCAAGGCCGCAGGTTCGGACACGCTGGCCGAAGACCAACTTTGGCAGGCCGAGTTGTGGCGGCGCGTGCTGGCCACACTCGATGATGCCCAGCGCCAAGCCACCCGCCCAGCGCTGCATGCGCGGGCGCTGGCGCACCTGCAGTCGAGCTTGCCGCTGGCCAGCGCCGTGGCGCGGCGGGTGTCGGTGTTTGGCATGAGCCACATGCCGGGACAACTGCTGGAGATGCTGGCGGCGCTGGCCACGCACAGTCAGGTGATGCTGGCCGTGCCCAACCCGTGCCAGTACCACTGGGGCGATATCATCGACGGGCGCGAATGGCTGCAAGCCGAGCGGCGTCGCCACGCTTACCGGGGCGAGGCCTTGGCCAGTTTGCCGCTGGCGCAGATGCACTTGCATGCGCCCACGCTGTTGGCCGCTTGGGGCCGCCAGGGGCGCGACTTCATCCGCCAGCTCGACGCCTTTGACGACCTGCAAGCGGCCCAGCAACTCACGCAGTGGCCGCGCCTGGACTTTTTTGACGATGTGCCTGGCGAAGACGGCACGCGCTTGCTGGCGCAGTTGCAGCGGCGCATCCGCGACCTGGAGCCGTCCAGCGGTGGTACGGCGCCTGAGCTATTGGTAACAGGCGATGAATCGGTCGTTTTCAAAATCGCCCACAGCCCGGTGCGCGAACTGGAGGTATTGCACGACCAACTGCTGCAGTGGTTCCATACCCCGCCGGGCGATCAACCTGTGTCACCTCGCGACGTGGTGGTCATGGTGCCCGACATCGAAACCATGGCCCCGGCGATCCGTGCCGTGTTTGGCCAGTACAAGCGCGCCGATGCGCGCTTCATCCCTTACGACATTGCCGACTTGGGCGCGCAGGCCACAAGTGGGCTGATTCATGCGGTGGAGTGGTTGCTGGCCTTGCCGCAGCAGCGCAGCCGCATGAGCGAACTGGTCGAGCTGCTCGAAGTGCCAGCGCTGGCCGCCCGCTTTGGTTTGAACGAAGACGGCCTGCCCACGCTGCTGCGCTGGATGGCCGGATCGGGCATCCGCTGGGGCCTGTCGGCCGAGCATCGCGCAGGCCTGGGGCTGGGCATGTGCGGCGACGACAACTCGGCGTTGTTTGGCGTTCAGCGCATGCTCATGGGTTATGCCTGCGGGGCAGACCCTGTGAATGTCGATGCGCCCGGTGCCACGCCTTACCCCGAAGTGGGCGGGCTGGACGCTGAGCTGGCCGGGTCTTTGGCGCACCTGCTGCAGGCCTTGATCGACTGGTGGCAAACCTGCACGCAAGAGGCCAAGCCCGCGCAATGGGCTGAGCGAGGCCGAGCCTTGCTGGCCGCGATGTTCAAGCCGCGAGACGACAACGACCGCAACGCGATCGCGGCGCTCGACCAGGCGCTGACCGATTGGGTGCGCGCCTGCGTCGAGGCTGGTTTTGCAGAGGCCGTGCCGCTGGCGGTGGTGCGATCAGCCTGGCTCGAGGCGCTCAAAACGCCCCGGCTGGAACAACGCTTTCGGGCTGGGGGCGTGACCTTTTGCACGCTCATGCCCATGCGGGCGATCCCATTCAAGGCGGTGTGCCTGCTGGGCATGAACGACGGCGACTACCCGCGCCGCAGCCCGCGTGCCGACTTTGACCTGATGGGCCTGCCCGGCATGAGCCGCCCCGGCGACCGTTCGCGCCGCGATGACGACCGCCAGCTCATGCTCGAAGCCCTGCTTTCGGCGCGCCAAGTGCTTTATGTCAGCTGGAGCGGCCGCAGCGTGCGCGACAACAGCGAACAACCGCCTTCGGTGCTGGTCTCGCAACTGCGTGACGAGATCGACCTGCTGTGGGGCAAGGGCACGGCCGGGCGCCTGACCACGGAGCACCCGCTGCAAGCCTTCAGCCGCACTTATTTTGAAGAGGACAGTGGTTTGCAGACCTATGCCAAAGAGTGGCGTGCGGCGCAGAGCACTTCCCCCGCAGGCGTGGTGTCCGACCGCGAAGCCCTTGCCGAAAAGCCATCGCGGTCAGAGACCGCTCTTACCGGATCATCGGTCGACTTGCTGCCCCCGCTCGAATCCGCGCAGGGCGTGCCCGTCATCACGCTCACCCAACTCACCCGTTTTCTGCGCAAGCCGGTGGGCGCGTTTTTCCGCGAGCGATTGCAGGTGCATCTGGAGGACGAACGCAGCGAATTGCATGACGAAGAGCTGTTTGGGCTGGCGGGCCTGGACCTGTACCAGTTGATCGACCACGAGCTGCAGCATGTGCCCACCGAGTTGAGCGCCGACACCTTGTCCGCGCATGTGCAGCAGGTGGTGCAGCGCCTGTGTCAAGCCGGGGCCTTGCCGCTGGCGGGCGTGGGCAAGCTCGCCGCAGAACATCTCAAGGCCCGCCTGCAGGCTATGTTGGGCGCAGCGTTGCGCGAGCGGCAGGTTTATCCCGAAGCGGCCGAGCGGCTGTTGGTGGACCTGGGCCACCCCCAAGTGGCCTTGCAAGACGCGCTGGGCGATGTGGGTGTGGGCGAGGGAGGTCAAATGTCCTTGCACCTGCGCGCCAGCGACCTGGCCAACCTGAAAACCAAAACACCACAGGCCCATCCGGACAAGCTGATCGACATTTGGCTGCTCTCTCTGGCCGCTGCCGCCATGGACCAGCCCTTGCGGTGTGTGGTGGTGGGCCGCAACGCCGTGCTGCGCATGGCCGAGCCAGAGCCAGAGGCCGCCCGCGCCCAGTTGACCGTGCTGTTGGCCGTTTGGGCTGAGGGCATGTGTTGGCCGCTGCCGCTGCCGCCCGGTGTGGCGCTGCAGTGGCTCAAAGACCCGGACAACCCCAACGCGCTGGCCGATGCTTACGAGGGCAGTGACTTCAAGCGCGCAGAAAAAGACAAAGACCCGGCACTGGCCCGCACCTATGCCACGGTGGAGGACTTGCTGGAGACGGGCGCTTTCGAGCGCTTGGTCCAAACCGTTTACGCGCCCTTGAAGGCCTGGGCCGAGCAAGCCGAGATCGAGGCCTTACCCGATGCGTTGCACGACAGCGAAGAGGGAGAGCTGGCATGAGCACCACCCACACTCCCACCCCCCACGCCCCCCACGCCCTCAATGCGCACACCTTTCCCCTGCGCGGCAGCCACCTGATCGAGGCGAGCGCAGGCACGGGCAAGACCTGGACCATTGCCGCGCTGTATGTGCGCCTGGTGCTGGGCCACGGCCAAGAGGGCACCACACCTGTGCGCCCCATGCTGCCGCAAGACGTGTTGGTGATGACCTTCACCCGCGCCGCCACCCGCGAGCTGTCGGATCGCATCCGAGCCCGCTTGACCGAGGCGGCGCAGGTGTTCCGGGGCATGGCCACAACCGACGACGCCTTCCTGCAGCAACTGAAAGACGAGTACCCCGAAGGCGAGCTGCGCGAGCAAGCCGCGCACCGCTTGGCGCTGGCCGCGCAGGCCATGGACGACGCGGCCGTTTACACCATCGACGCCTGGTGCCAGCGCATGCTGCGCGAACACGCGTTTGACAGCGGCAGCTTGTTTGAAGAAAACCTGGTGGGCGACGAAGCCGCGCTGCGACTCGAAGCTGTGCAGGACTACTGGCGTCAGCAGCTCTACCCCATGGGCACGGCCTTGGTGACGCAGGTGCTGGACGTTTGGCGCGATGTGCCCGCGCTTGAACAAGACATGCGCGCCCTGATGGCTGTGCCGCTGGACGATGCCGAACCCGGCACGCTGGCGCAGGTGTTGGGTGCGGCGCAGGCCGAGCGCGACGCGCAACTGCAGGCCCTCAAACTGGGCTGGGACGTGAAGGCCGACAATTTGTTGGGTTGGATCGAGGCGCAGCTGGAGCATCACAAATCCAGCTGGGATGGACGCAAGCTGACGTACAAAAAAAGCGCCGAGTGGTTGGCCCTGCTCAAAGACTGGGCGCAAGGGCCAGAAGATGGCAAGCGCCTTGAAAAAGCCATGAAAGCCGGCTGGGCGCGCTTCACGCCCCAAGGCCTGCTCGAATGCCGAAAGCCCGGCGAAGCGCCCGTGGATTGGCCGCCAGAGTCTCAAGCCTATTCCGATCTGCAAGCCGCTTTGTTGACCTTGCCCGATCCCACCCAAGTCGCCCGCCTGCACGCCCGCACCCATGTGCTGCAGCGCATGGCCGAGCTCAAGCGGCACAGCGGTTTGTTTGGTTTTGCCGACATGCTGCAGCGCCTCGATGTCGCGCTGGCCGACCCGGAGGCGGGCGAGCGCTTGGCGCAGCGCCTGCGCGAGCAGTTCCCGGTGGCGATGATCGACGAGTTTCAGGACACCTCGCCGCTGCAGTTCCGCATCTTTGACCGCATCTACCGCACGGCCGAGAACCTGCCTGAGATCGCGCTGTTGTTGATCGGCGACCCCAAACAATCGATCTACGGTTTTCGGGGCGCGGACATTCACAGCTACTTGGCTGCGCGCCGCGCCACCGCAGGCCGTCACCATGTGCTGGGCACGAACTTCCGCTCCACGAAAGCGGTGGTGGCGGTGGTCAACCGCTGGTTTGAGATTTCGAAAGACGCTTTTGGCTACCGCCAAGGCGATCAAGATGATCAAGATCCATTGCCCTTCCAGCCCGTGAGCGCGAAGGGCCGCGATGAAATCTTCAAAACCAGCGCAGGCGATGTACAAGCCATGACCGTGGTGCACGACGCCACTTTGCGCAGCACACGCGATGCGCAGACGCATTTGTCGTCCCTGTGCGCCGAGCAAATCGTGGCCTGGCTGAGCGACCCACAAGCGCGTTTTGCCGATGCACAAAACGGCGACAAACCCTTGCAGCCCAAAGACATTGCCGTGCTGGTGCGCACCGGCAAAGAGGCCGCCGCCGTGCGCGACGCGCTGCGGGTGCGTGGCGTGGCCTCGGTGTATTTGTCAGACCGCGACTCGGTGTTTGCCAGCGACGAAGCGCAAGACCTGTGCCTGTGGCTGCGCGGCGTGGCCGAGCCGCAAGACATGCGCCGGGTGCGTGCTGCGCTGGGCACGCGCACGGTAGGCCTGTCGTTGGCCGAGCTGTACGACCTGGCCACGCAAGACGAATTGCTGGACACCCGCGCCGAGCAAATGCGCGAGCTGCACCAAACTTGGCAAAGCCAAGGCGTGCTGGCCATGCTGCGCCAGTCGCTGCATGTGCTGAAGTTGGCCGGGCGCTGGCGCGGCCAGAGCGACGGCGAGCGGCGTCTGACCAATGTGCTGCATTTGGCTGAATTGCTGCAAGCGGCCAGCAGCCAGATCGATGGCGAGCAGGCCCTGATCCGCTGGCTGGCCCAGCAAATGGACGAAGCGCAGTCGGGCAACACCAGCGGTGGCGAAGAGCAAACCGTGCGGCTCGAAAGCGATGAAGACCTGGTCAAGGTCATCACCATCCACGCCAGCAAGGGCTTGGAGTACCCGGTCGTGTGCCTGCCTTTTGCGCACAGCCACCGCGTGGTCACGGCCGACAAAGCCGCAGTGCTCCAATTGGACGATGGCGAGGGCGAGCGCCACTGGACGCTGGACTTCGACAAGGAAGACTCCAAGCTCGCTGACCACGACCGCCTGCGAGAAGACCTGCGCCTGTGGTACGTGGCGCTCACGCGGGCTTGCCATGCCCTGTGGGTGGGCTGGAGCGCAGTCAAACGCGGCAACGGCAAAACCTGCGTGAACCACACCTGCGCCGCCGGGCATTTGCTGAGCAGCGGTCAAGAATGTGAGGCCGCCGATTGGCTGAACAAGTTGCAAGCCCTGCAGACGGATGCGCAAGGCCAGGCCTTGTCGGTGCACATGCAAGTCGCCCCCGCCGATGTGCCGCTGACACTGTGGCAAAAACCTGCGCAAACCACCGCACTGCGCGAGGCGCTGAACTGCACCGCCCGCATCGACAAGTCGTGGACCATCGCGAGTTTTTCGCGCCTGACGCGTGACCTGTCCTCGCAGACCCTGACGCCCTTGGTCTTGCACCTGAATCCGCCGCGCCCCGCCGACGACGAACCGCCTGAGGATGCGGCCATGCCCATGGCCTCGGTGGCCAGCCCCGGTGCTTCGGCCCCGTGGCACGGCTTTGCCAAAGGCCCCACGGCAGGCAACTTTTTGCACGACCAACTCGAATGGTTGGCGGCCGATGGCTTTGCGCTCGATGCGTCCAAGGCCGAGCGCCTGAAACACCGCTGCGAGAACGCAGGCTATGCAGCCCAGGCCGACCTCGTGCTGCAGTGGCTCAGCCGAGTGGTGGCCCAACCTTTGCGCGGTCCGAACGCGCCGCTGAACGCTCTGGGTGACCTGCTGCCCGAGATGGAATTTTGGTTGCCCGCCGAGCGTCTGCATGCACGCCAGGTCGATGCCCTGTGCCAGCAGTACCTGTTGCCCGGTGTGAGCCGTCCGCAGCTGCCCGATGCGCAACTGCACGGCATGCTGATGGGCTTTGCCGATCTGGTGTTCGAGCACGAAGGTCGCTATTGGGTACTCGACTACAAATCGAATTACTTGGGGGCCGATGACGCGGCGTACACCGCACAGGCCCTGGATGCGTCCATGGCCCAGCACCGCTATGAGGTGCAGGCTGCGCTCTACATGCTGGCGCTGCACCGCTTGTTGCGCGCCCGTTTAGGAACTGCCTACGACCCGGCGCAGCAGCTGGGCGGTGCGGTGTATTTGTTTTTGCGCGGCATCGACGGGCCTGCGGGGGGCTGCTGCACCTTGCCCGCGCCACTGGCATTGCTCGATGGCCTGGATGCCATGTTGAACAGCGAGGTGGTGGCATGGGTTTGAAAAATTCATCACGCCTCACGAATGTGCCCACCGCGCAAATGGATTGGCTCAAGGACCTGCCCGCCCAGGGCTTGAACGCTCTCCAAACCCTGCAATGGCTGAATCTGTGGACCGGCCAAGGCCTGCTGCGCCACATCGACAGCGCTTTCGCCGCGCAAGTGCTGCGGCTCGATGCCGGGGCGCCTGCACCTTTGCTGGTGGCTGCGGCCATGTTGGCGCACATGGAAGGTCGAGGCCACACCTGTCTGCCTTTGGCCGATCTGTGTCAGCCGCCCGTGGCCTTGCTGGCCTGGCCTGCGGCGGCGGTGGACGGTGCGCAGGGCCTGAAGGCCTTGTGGACGCACCTGCCCGCCACGCTGGTCGATTGGCAAACAGCTTTGCAGGGCACTGTGTCAGGCCCGTGTTGGCGTGGGGTCGATGCCCCCGACCAAGGCCAACCGCTGGTGCTGGGCGGATCGGCCGATGCGCCGATCTTGTACTTGCGCCGCTATGCGGGCTATGAGCAGCGCGTGGGCCAGAACCTGTTGCAGCGTGCCAGCGAGTTACTGGCCGTGCCCGAAGCGGCGGCACGTGAATGGCTGGACCGCTTCTTTGTGCCAAACCCCGAAGAACCCACCCCCCAAGCGCACAACCTCACCGACTGGCAGAAAGTGGCCTGCGCCGTGGCGCTGCGCGCGCGGCTGTCGGTCATCACGGGTGGGCCCGGCACCGGCAAGACCTACACCGCCGCCCGTTTGCTGGCGCTGCTGTTGGCGCTGCACCCCGATGGCAGCCCGTTGCGCGTGGCGCTGGCAGCGCCCACGGGCAAGGCGGCGGCGCGCCTGAAGCAGTCGATCGACGATGCCCTGACCCGCTTGCCCGTGCCCGCTGATGCGGGCTTGGACCTGAGCGCGCTGATCGCCCGCATGGGCCCGGCGCGCACGCTGCACGCGTTGCTGGGCGCGCGGCCCGACACCCGGGCTTTTCGCCACCACGCCGCCAACCCGCTCGATGTGGATGTGCTGATCGTGGACGAGGCTTCGATGGTGCACTTGGAAATGATGGACGCGCTGCTGTTGGCCTTGCCGCCCACGGCGCGCTTGGTGCTGTTGGGCGACAAAGACCAGCTGGCCTCGGTTGAAGCCGGGGCTGTGCTTGGCGACTTGTGCCAAGACGCGGCAGCGGGCCGCTACAGCGCGGCCACGGTGCAGTTTGTGCAGCACGCAGCCGGGCAGACATTGGCTGCCGAATTTGTGCTTCCTGACCCGGCCCCCGTGCTGGCCCAGCAAACTGTGATGCTGCGCCAAAGCCGCCGCTTCAAAGGGGCCATTGGCCAATTGGCGCTGGCCGTGAATTTGGGCGACGCGACGGCTGCCCGCGCCTGCTTGGCTGGCCCAGGCAACGCTGTGACCTCGCCGGTGCTGGCGCTCCAGCCGAGCAGCCCCCAAGCCGTGTGCGCCTTGGCGCTTGGCGCAGCGGGAAAGCCTTCGTATGCCGATTACCTGCGGCTTTTGCAAAACGGCCCGGCAAGGCGGGGCGCTGAGGTGTCAAGCGAAAGCCACGCCCAATGGGTGGGCAACGTGCTCCAGGCCTTCGAACGGTTTCGCATTTTGTGCGCGGTACACCAAGGCGACTGGGGCACGCAAGCGCTGAATGTGGCGGTGCAAAAAGCCCTGGCCGATGCGGGCCTGCTGCAAGTCAAAGGCGAGTGGTACGAGGGGCGGCCCGTCATGGTCACGCGCAACGATGCGCAGTTGGGCGTTTTCAACGGCGACGTGGGCGTGGTGTTGCCGGGTACCGAAGGCAAGCCCAAGGTCTGGTTTTTGGACGGTGAAGCCTTGCGTTCGGTGAGCGTCATGCGCTTGGCGCAGGTCGACACCGCGTTTGTCATGACGGTGCACAAAAGCCAGGGCTCGGAGTTCGAGCACACCGCTTTGGTGCTGCCGCCAGGTGGCGCCGAGGTGCTCAGCCGCGAGCTGGTCTACACCGGGCTCACGCGGGCACGCGAGCAGTTCACTTTGGTCGAGGCCGAAGCCGGTTTGCTCGAAGCAGCCATTAACCGCCCCAGCGTGCGCGCCAGCGGTTTGAGCCAATGGTGGTTTTGATCACTCGGGCACAGCGCTGAAGAGCTGAAGAGCTGAAGAGCTGCCCCCGAAGTCCTCAACTGGCAAAGCCTTCGCACGCGCCCGCATTGGCCTTGCCCCGGCATTCGCGCAGCAGGCGTTTGTCGCGTTCGGCTTTACTTTCGCCCGAGCCGGACGGGGCCGGTTTAGGTGGCTTAGGTGGTTTGGCTGCTTTGGGTTTTTGGGGTTTTGCCGTTTTTTCTGCAGAGGTGACGGCCGTGAAGCTGTCTGCTGCGGCGCTGGCAGGGGGCATGGCCAGCAAGCAAAGTCCACATCCGAGGCTCGCAAGTGTTGACGATAAATGCCGTGTGTTCATGGCGATCTCCCTGTCTTTTGTTGTGGTTCTCATCATAGGCAAGCGCAGCTTTTGCGCAAGTGGCGACACATTCCTTGACGGGTAGCCATTAGGATGGCGGCATGAACAAAAACACCGCCCCTTTCATGCGCCAGGCCGTCATGGACCTGGAAGAGTCTCGCATCCGTGAAGTTGCCAACGCGGGCATGGGCCGTCCCGATGTACTGGCCTTTTGGTTTGGTGAATCTGACGAGGTCACGCCCGACATCGTGCGCCAAGCCGCCATCGATTCGCTGCAAAAGGGCGAGACCTTTTATTCGCACAACCTGGGCCTGCCGGAGTTGCGCGAGGCGGTGGCTGATTACATGTCGGCCCTGCATGGCCCCGTTGGAGTGGACCGTTTGGCCATCACCTCGGGCGGCGTGAACGCCTTGATGCTGGCGGCGCAAGCCCTTATCGATGCCGGTGACGAAGTGGTCGCCGTGACACCCGTGTGGCCCAACCTGACGGCGCAGGCGCTGGTGATGGGCGCGAATTTGAAGTGCGTGTCGCTGAGTCCCGTGAACGGCCAGTGGCAGCTCGACATGGCGGCGCTCAAAACCGCCGTCACGCCCACGACGCGTGTGTTGATCGTCAATTCGCCCAACAACCCGACAGGCTGGACGCTCAGCCGCGCCGAACAGGCTGACATTTTGGCGCACTGCCGCAACACCGGCACCTGGGTGCTGGCCGACGAGGTGTATGAGCGCCTGTATTACGAAACCGACACCGCCAACGGCTGCGCACCGTCTTTTCTGGACGTGGCCGAGCCGGATGACCGCCTGGTCGTGGTGCACAGCTTTTCCAAGAGCTTTTTGATGACCGGCTGGCGTTTGGGCTGGCTGGTCATGCCCGCCGCCATGACGCCGCACATGGGCAAACTGATCGAATTCAACACCTCCTGTGCTTCGGTGTTCACCCAAAAGGCGGGTGTGGTGGCTTTGCAAAACACCGCCGACATCACGCCGGGTGTGGTGGCTCACCTCAAAGCCTGCCGCGACACACTGGTGCCGCTGTTGCAAGCCGTGCCGGGCGTGCAAGTGGCCCCGGCCAAGGGCGGCATGTACGCGTTTTTCAAGCTCGACGGGCACCCCGATTCGGTGCAGACGGCCAAACGTCTGGTGGCCGAGGCCGGACTGGGCTTGGCCCCGGGCGAGGCCTTTGCGCCAGAAGCGGCCGGTTGGCTGCGCTGGTGCTTCGCGTCCAAAGATCTGGCGCGGTTGGCGCAAGGTGTCGAGCGGCTCAGGGCTTGGCTGCTCGCCAATGAGGCAGGGGGCTGATGTATGGGCAGTAGGGTGGGCTAAAGATTGACGGTGAATCAGCCGATTCACCTTTAAATACTTTCACAACGGCACGTTGAGGCGGTCTGGGTGGGTGAGCCCAGCGACCGTCAAATGGAACGATTGCGCGCCAGCGGTGGGTTGCGCGAAAAATACTGCAGGATGCCGCGCAGCAGGGCGTCAGTCAGTTGCTTCTGGTACGCCTCGCTGCGCAGTTTTTCTTCTTCTTCCGGGTTGCTGATGAAGGCGGTCTCGACCAGCACGCTGGGGATGTCGGGGGCTTTTAGCACCGCAAAACCGGCTTGCTCGACACGGGGTTTGTGCAACTTGCCCACGCTGCCGATCTCGCGCAGCAAGCTGTTGCCCAAAGACAAGCTGTCCTTGATTTGCGCTGCGGTGCTCATGTCGAGCAAGGCGTGTTGCACCTGAGCATCTTGCCCGCCCAAGTTCACGCCGCCGATGTCGTCGGCCTTGTTTTCTTTTTGCGCCATCCAGCGCGCCGCAGCGCTCGTGGCCCCGCCCTGGCTGAGCGCGAACACGCTGGCGCCTTGCGGACGTGGGGTGTAGAAGGCATCGGCGTGGATGCTGACAAACAAGTCAGATTGCACGCGCCGGGCTTTTTGCACGCGCACATGCAGGGGCACAAAAAAGTCAGCATCTCGCGTCAGGAACGCCCGCATGGGGCTGCCGCCCACGCTGCTGGCGTTGATGCGCTCGCTCAACATTTTGGCGATTTTGAGGACCACGTCTTTTTCGCGCGTGCCGCCTGGGCCAATGGCACCCGGGTCCTCGCCGCCATGGCCCGGGTCCAACGTGACCACGATCAGCCGGTCGGTGCGTGGTGGCTCGGGTGTTTTGCCCGGGCGGCTCGGGTTGTCCATGAAGGGGCCTTCGCTGCGGGACAGGTCGGGTCGGCGGGTCGTTGGCGCGGGCAAAGGCAAGGCACTTGCGCCGGGCTGGGTTTGCCGGGCGATCAGATCGCCCAAGGGGTCATTCACTGCGGCCGAGGCTCCGGGCAGGTTGTCCACGGCAGACGGGATTTTGGCCGCGGTGCGCTCCTGGATCAGTTGCTCCAGAGGGTCAATGGCCTGGCTGGGGTAGAGGTCGAGCACCAAGCGGTGTGCGTAAGGGGCCACGGGTTGCAGGCTAAAGACCTGCGGTGCAATGGGGTGCTTGAGGTCGATCACCAGGCGCACCACGTTGGCGCTGAATTGGCCCACGCGGATGCCGGCAATGTTCGGGTCAGACGCTTGAACCTTCCCCACCAGCTCGCGCAATGCGGCGTTCAGTTGCATGCCTTGGATGTCTACCGCCAGGCGCGGTGGTGAGGCGATGAACGTCTGGGTGCTTTGGATGGGCGCATCCGATTCGAGCGTGACTCGGCTGTAATCGGCCGCAGGCCAAATGCGCACCGCCAGCATGTTGGCGCCCCGAGCGATCTGTGCAGCGCCCAGGCTCAGCACCAGAAAACCCGCCTTGATCAGGCAACGGCGGTCACTTCGCATGGGCTGCGCCTTGCATCCAGGCTTGAAGCCACATGCGCCCGCGCTCTGTGCCTGTGCTGATGCGCACCTGGCGCTGGTTTTCGTCGATGGCGTCGAGCGCGATCACCCAATCGGGCGGGGGCAGTTGCCCGGCCACTTTGTCGGGCCACTCCATGAGTTTGAGGCCCGGCCCGGCAAAGATGTCGCGAAAGCCGGCGTCTTCCCATTCTTGGGGGTCGTTGAAACGGTAAAAGTCAAAATGCCAGATGGGCCAGACGGCATCGTTTGTGCCCGCAGGGTTGACCACTTGGTGCGGCTCCACCACGGCATAAGTCGGGCTTTTGATGCGCCCCGTGACCCCGGCGGCGCGCAGCAGGTGGCGCACCAGGGTGGTCTTGCCCGCGCCCAGGTTGCCGCGCAACTCGATGCGCGCATCGCGTCCGCCGGGCCAGCTTTGCAGGCCTTGCGCCAGCAGCTCACCAAAGGCTTGGGTGTCGACCTCGTGCAGCCACAAACCCTCCCAATGCGCCGGGACGGCGGGGCTTTCTACAATCGGCGGGTGACTGCTCAACGTACTCAAATCGACCTTCTTGAACTGTGGCCCCAGATCCAGATCTGGGCGCTTGAGTCGGGATTGTCCCAAATCGGCGTGAGCGGTATCGATTTGTCCTCGGCAGAGCCCGGATTACAGGCTTGGTTGGCCGCAGGATTTCACGGCAGCATGGGCTACATGGCAAGCCATGGCATGAAGCGCGCCCGCCCGGCCGAGCTGGTGCCGGGCACAGTCAGCGTGATCACCGCCCGCATGGACTACTTGCCGCAGGACACGCCGCCCGACTGGCTGGCCCACGAAACCGCCCGCAGCCTGCAACCAGGAGAGGCGGTGGTGTCGCTCTATGCCCGGGGGCGTGACTACCACAAGGTCTTGCGCAGCCGCCTGCAAAAACTGCAGGACCGCATCGCCCTGGCGATTGGCCCCTTTGGCCACCGCGTGTTCACCGACTCGGCGCCAGTGCTGGAGGCCGAGCTGGCCACCCGCAGTGGCTTGGGTTGGCGTGGCAAACACACCTTGGTCCTCTCACGCGAGGCCGGGTCGATGTTTTTTCTGGGCGAGTTGTTTGTGGACTTTGCTTTGCCCGAAACGCCCGCCGTGTCGGGGCATTGTGGCCAGTGCACCGCCTGTATGGACCTGTGTCCCACGCAGGCCATCGTCGGCCCCTACAAGCTCGATGCGCGGCGCTGCATTTCTTATTTGACGATCGAGCACGCCGGGCCGATCGACGAGGCCTTGCGTCCGCTGATCGGCAACCGCATTTATGGCTGCGACGATTGCCAACTGGCCTGTCCGTGGAACAAGTTCGCACAAGTCAGCCCCTTGCCCGACTGGCAAGCGCGCGAAGGCTTGGGCGCGGGCAGCATCGCTGAGTTGATGTCTTGGAATGAAGCCGAATTTTTGCGCCGCACCGAAGGCAGTGCCATCCGCCGCATCGGGCACGCCCGCTGGTTGCGCAATTTGGCGCTGGCGGCGGGCAATGCGCTGGCCTCGTCGGCCTTGTCTGAAAGTGAACGTCAGGTTTTGCTGCAGGCTTTGGCTGTGCACACAGGTCACCCAGATCCGGTGGTTCAAGAGCAAGTGGCATGGTCCCAGGCCCAAAATGCAGCCCGCCTTGCGCCAAGAAGTCGGACCTGAAGGCGCCGTCCTACAAAACCGAGCCTTGGCTGGTGGTGCCAATTTTGTTCAGCCGCGCAGCACACCCAATGCAAAAGGCAAGCTCAACATGCCGGCCAAGGTGGACAGTGTGACCAGGCCCGCCACATAAGGTCCGTTGTAGCCCATGCGGGCGGCCAGGACATAGCAAGTGGAGGCGGTGGGCAAGGCTGAAAAAGCCAGCAGCATGGTGGTTTGGTTGGGGTTCAGGCCAAAAAGCAGCGACAGACCCATCGCCATCAGGGGCATCAACATGTGTTTGATCAGCAGCACAGCGGTGCTCAGCAGTTTGCCTTGGCGCAATCTGCCCAGTTGCATGCCTGCGCCGGCCGCCATCAAACCCAGCGCCAAAGAGGCTGCACCAATGCGGCTGACGCTGGGCTCCAGCACATCGGGCATGCGAAAGCCCAGCAAGTTGGCAGCCAAGCCTGAAACGGTGGCGATGATGAGGGGGTTGCGTACCAGTTCTCGCAAAAAGCCAGTCTGGGCTTGTCGGGCCATAGGCCAGACCGCAGCAATATTGAACAGGGGCACGCAAAAACCAATCAGAACCGCAATCATCAGCAAGCCTTCGGGCCCGGCCAAGCGTTCGGCCAGCGCCAGTCCTATGAAGGAGTTGAAGCGAAAGCCAACCTGCGCCGCCGCAGCGTGGTCACGCCGGTCCAGATAGCGGCCCAGCACAGGCCAGTAGGGCAGGCTATAGGTCAGAGCAATGGCCCCCAGCGCCAGGCTCAGGCCCGCTCCAATCAGGCTGGAGGCAGCCGCCAGGTCCAGTGGGCTTTTCACGATGGAGTGAAACAACAGCACCGGGAACAAGAAGAAAAACACCAGGCTCTCCACCTGTTGCCAGACCGGGCGGTTCAGGGCCGTGAAGCGGCAAATCAGATAGCCGCACAGGATCAGGGAAAAATCAGGAAATAGGAGTTGGGCAAAATTCACGGGGCTAGGATAACCCAGTGCGGGTGTGTCCTTGACGAGCGGCTGTCACCTCTAACGCCTTCTTGCGCGGTTTCAGGGCTTTGTGGGTTTCCCCCCTCACGCCAGACCCCATTTTTTGCCTATCATGTGAGATCTTTTATGGAGTTTTATCAAATGAAGCGTCGTAGTTTGGTTTCTGCAGCCAGTTTGGCTGCCACCGTGTTGGCCAGCGGTTCGGTATGGGCCCAGGCTTACCCCAGCAAAACCATTCGTCTGCAGGTGCCGTTTGCCCCCGGTGGCACGACCGACATCGTGGCCCGCGTGATTGCCGAGCCTCTGGGCAAAGCCCTGGGCCAAAGCGTGATCGTTGAGAACAAGGCCGGTGGCGGCGGTGTGGTGGGCGCGACCGAAACCGTGCGAGCTGCGCCCGATGGCTACAACCTGGGCATGGCCACCGTGTCGACCACGGCCGCCAACCCGGCCATCAACCCCAAGATTCCGTACAACGTGCTGACCGACTTCACGCCCATCATCAACATTGCGGCCACACCCAATGTGATCGCGGTACACCCCAGTTTTCCGGCCAAGGATTACGCCGGCTTTGTGGCCGAGTTGAAGAAGAACCCCGGTAAATATTCCTACGCATCCTCGGGCACGGGCGGCATTGGCCACCTTCAGACCGAGCTGTGGAAGAGCCTGGCGGGCGTGTTCATCACCCACATTCCTTACCGCGGTGCAGGCCCGGCCCTGAACGACACCGTGGCCGGCCAGGTGCCGATCATTTTTGACAACCTGCCTTCGGCGCTGCCATTCATCCAGTCCGGCCGTTTGGTGCCCATCGTGGTGGCCGCACCCCAGCGCTTGTCACAGCTGCCCAATGTGCCCACCTTCAAGGATGTTGGTCTTGAGCCTGTCAACCGCATGGCCTATTACGGCATCCTGGGCCCGAAAAACCTGCCCAAAGAGGTGGTCGACAAAATCAGCGCGGGTGTGAAAAAAGCCCTGCAAGAGCCGGGCGTGACCAAGCGCATCAATGACACCGGTTCTTTGGTGGTGGCCAACACGCCTGAAGAGTTCACGGCCCAGATCAAGGCCGAGTTCGAGGTCTACAAAAAGGTGGTGGACCAGCAAAAACTCAAGCTGGACTGATTTTTAGTCCATGCACGAGGCCAGCCAGAGCGCCATCGACCGATTTGCCGAGGCCCTCTGGCTGGAGGACGGACTGGCCGCCAACACCTTGGCGGCTTACCGTCTCGATTTGTCCCTCTACGCCACCTGGTTGTTTTTGACGCACAGGCTGGCGCTGGAGGCGACCCAAGAACACCACCTGCAGGCTTACTTTGCCGAGCGCCATGGCCAGACCAAGGCCACATCGGCCAACCGCAGGCTCACCGTGTTCAAGCGTTTTTTCAGGTGGGCGCTGCGCGAACGCCTTGTGCAATCCGACCCCACCTTGCGCATGCTGGCCGCCAAACAGGCGCTGCGTGTGCCCAAAACGCTGGGCGAGGCGCAAGTCGATGCGTTGTTGTCTGCACCCGATGTGGCCACACATCTTGGCCTGCGTGACCGAGCCATGCTGGAGCTGATGTACGCCAGTGGCCTGCGTGTCAGCGAGTTGGTGAGCCTCAAAACCCTGCATGTCTCGCTCAATGAGGGTGTGCTGCGCATCATGGGCAAGGGCAGCAAAGAGCGTTTGGTGCCTTTTGGCGAAGAGGCGCGTGAATGGTTGCAGCGCTACATGGGCCAGGCCAGACCGGCCATGTTGGGCCAGCGACAAACCCAAGACCTGTTCGTCACCACCAGCGGCAGCACACCCGGCACAGCGATGTCTCGCGTCATGTTCTGGAGCTTGGTCAAGCGCTACGCCATCGACGCGGGCATCACCGCGCCCCTGTCACCGCACACCCTGCGCCACGCTTTCGCCACGCATTTGCTCAACCATGGGGCCGATTTGCGCGCCGTGCAGATGCTACTTGGCCATGCCGACATCTCCACCACCACCATCTACACCCATGTGGCGCGTGAGCGGCTTAAGACGCTGCATGCGCAGCACCACCCGCGAGGATAGGATCTGGGCCTCAGTGGGCCACCTGGTTTTTTTGAGCGCGCAAGGCAAAACAAATGCGCAGACAAGAGCACAAAAAGTTGTTCAAGACCTTGCAAGGCCTCATGGATAATTCTCACTAGGAAAAAACATGAAACCAGTACTTCCCTCTGTCTTTTTGTCGCCCGATGCCGTGCAAACACAAACCGCCAAATTGATGGGGCGACAGTCAGCGGGCAGGGGGTTCATGCGTGGCTTGGCTGCCGCTTACCGTGATGACGACCGCAGTTTGGTGCTGGTGCATGGTGGTGGCTCGCAACAAGCTGTGCTCGAAATCGAGGCGCGTGACACGGGGTGGGTGCGGGGCATTGAACATCGGCGGGTGCAAGAGCCCTCCACTTGGCCCCAAGGGGTCATGCATTACCCGGCACCTTTCAATACACGGATGGGGTGGCAGCGCCACCGCCAAGGGCCAGCGGGCCTGGCCTTCAGCGGGGTGACACACACCATCAGTTCGTCTGGCGTGCTGGCGCAAATCGCCGACTACGTGCAAGGGCCGTTCACAGTCGCTGACGCGTTGATCTGCACCTCGCAGAGCGTGCACAAGGCGGTGCACCAGGTGTGGCAGGCGCAAGCAGAGTGGCTGGGACGACGATTGGGCGTTGAGGTCAAGCCTGAGGGCCCCATGACGCCCGTGATTCCCTTGGGCATTCCTACACAAGATTTCACACCCGAAGAGGCCACGCGTGCGCAGGGGCGGGCGCGTTGGGGCCTGCAGCCCGACGAAGTGGCCGTGTTGTTTGTGGGTCGGCTGAGCCTGCATGCCAAGGCCAATCCTTTGCCCATGTATTTGGCGGTGGTGCGAGCAGCGGCCCTGACTGGCCGACGCTTGCGTGTGTTGGAGTGCGGCTGGTTTTCCAATGACGCCACATGCCAGAGTTTTGATGAAGCGGCCCAATTGGCAGGGGTTCAGGTGACGCGCATGGATGGCCGAGAAGCCGGCGTGACGCGTCTGGCCTATGCCAGCTCAGATGTATTCATGTCCTTGTCCGACAACATCCAGGAGACTTTTGGTCTGACACCGCTCGAAGCCATGGCCAGTGGCCTGCCAGTTATTGCGTCGGATTGGGACGGTTACCGCGAAACGCTGCGCGACGGGGTGGATGGCTTCCTGATTCCCACCCTGCAAATCGGGGTGCCGGCTGCAGCCCAGGCCAGCAGCGAGGCCTATGAAGACGGCCGACTCAACTACGACCATTACATTGCCCATGCGCATTTGCAGGTGTCCGTGGATGTGCAGGCCTGCGCTCAGGCATTGGCACGCTTGGTGCAAGACGACGCTTTGCGCCAGCGCATGGGCGCGGCAGGCCGAGAGCGTGCTGTGCAGGTTTATGACTGGGCTGTCGTGATGCGCCAATACCAAAGCTTGTGGGCTGAGCAGACCGAACGCCTGGCCCATTTGGCGGCCGATGCTGCTGCAGCAAAGCCGCAGCGCGACCCTGCCTTCATGAACCATTTGCAGCTTTTTGACCATTACCCCAGTGCCCTGCTGCAGGGCCACCACCGACTTTGGCGCGCAGCCGAAGTGGACGAGAACGCTTTGGGCCGCATGCGCGATTTGGCTATGTGGCAGTTTGCTGGCAACAGGCTGTCAAATGTGGAAGCTTTGACGCAAGCCTGGCGTGCCTTGCCCGAGGGCATGACCGAGGCGCCCGAACTGCAGGCCTGGGCGCGATCGCAGGGCTGGATTTTGCCGCTGGCGCTGCGCAATGCGACGTGGCTCGCCAAGGTGGGTGGGGTGCACACCGATGCACAGCCCAGCCCAACGTTGGGAGCGATGACTTGAAAATTTTGCTCGTCCACCAAAATTTTCCAGGCCAGTTTCGGGGCTTGGTGCCCGAGCTGATCGCGCTGGGTCACGACGTGCGTGCCATCTCCATGCGCCAGGAAACGGTTTTGGCCGGGGTGGCCAACACGCCGTACAAACCTGCGCGCAGCAACGGCAAAGACACGCACCCCTGGCTCGGCAATACCGAGACCGCCGTGCTGCGCGGCGAAGCTGTGGCGAGTGTCGTGCGCAGCATGCAGACTTCAGGCTGGGTGCCTGATGTGGTGCTGGGGCACACCGGTTGGGGTGAAATGCTGTATCTGCGGCAAGCTGCACCCGGGGCGCGTTTGCTCGGGTTGTGCGAGCTGTATTACCAGGCCGAAGGCGGTGATGTGGGCTTTGACCCCGAGTTTCCGGCCCCTCCACGATTGGCCGAGCGGCTGCAAACGCGCAACATGCACTTGGCATCGAGTCTGCTCAGTTGCGATGTGGGTGTTACGCCCACCCAATGGCAAGCCAGCTGTTTTGTGCCCGCTTTGCGTGAGCGCTTGCGCGTGATCCACGATGGCATCGAAACCGATCAACTGGTACCCGATACCAGCGCTTGGATTAGCCTTTCACGGGATGGGCTGAGGCTGAAGGCGGGCGACGAAGTGGTGACCTTCGTCAACCGCAACCTGGAGCCGATGCGTGGTTACCACCAGTTCATGCGCGCTTTGCCGCGCATTTTGGCCGAGCGACCGAATGCGCGCGTGGTGATTGTGGGTGGCGATGGCGTGAGTTATGGCAGCCAGCACAGCAGCGGTGAGAGTTACAAAAACATTTACCTCAACGAGTTGCGCGATCAGCTGGATTTATCCCGGGTGCATTTTGTCAACCGCGTGCCCTACAAAGTGTTGCTGTCGCTGTTGCGTGTGTCGGCTGCGCACGTTTACTTGACGGTGCCGTTCGTGTTGAGTTGGTCCATGCTGGAAGCAATGAGTTTGGGCGCTTTGGTGATTGGTTCCGACACAGCGCCGGTGCGCGAGGTCATTGAGCATGGTAAGAACGGGCTGCTGGTGGATTTTTTTGATTCGCAGCAATTGGGCCGGATGGTGTGCGATGTGCTGGCTGAGCCTCAGCGCTTCGCCCACTTGCGCGAGGCTGCACGCCAAACGGTGGTGGACCGTTACGACTTCAAAACTCGCGCCTTGCCCGCCTATCTGGCATTGATTGAAGGTCGCCAAGAGGCTTTGTGATTCCTGAGCATTCTTGAGAAATCGGACACTTTGTGGCTTATGCCACACGCACCAAACCCGTTTTGATGAGCCAACCGAGATGCCGAAGCACTGGTGGGGTTTCTTTGTCGGAGGTGCTCCAGCTGGACCATGCCAGACCCTGGGGCGCTTGGGCCACTTGGTGGAGCAATTGTTGCAGCTGCGCTTTGTCCAGTTCTTTTTTGATCCCGGCATAGACAGGCCGCTCCAGCAGCTGCGCGAGGGCTTTCTCGCGGGCCTTGGGATCGGTGGGCAGCAAGGGACCGGGCAGCAAGGTCAGTGTGCCTGACAGGGTGTGGGTCGGGTAGTGCGAGAACGAATGAAAGGGATCGCTGCGGCGCGGGTGGCGATGGCCCCACTGTGAGTTGTGGTGTTGACCATGGTGATGCCAATGGCTCACCTTCTGCGCTTGCTGGCGTACGCGGGCCAGTTCCGTAAAAAGCGCTGTGTAACGCTGAATGAGTTGTACCCAATCGTAATCTCGCCGGGCGTGTTGCTGGCCGGCTTGGCCCATGCGCTGGCGCAAAGCCGGATCACGGGCGAGTTGGGCATAGGCCATGGCGGCCTGCGCGATGTCCAGGCCAATGAACGCGCTGGCCCGGCTGACGTAGTCGCGGTAGTCGATCGCCAAATCGGCGTGTCCATCCATCAGATCGATGCCTTCACCAGCGGCCGGCTGCCAGGTGCGGATGCGCATGCCGTCAACGCCATCGCGCACCGATTCCCGGTAGCCGTCATAGTCACTCACCACCACGGGCAAACCAGCGGCCATGGCTTCAATAGGGGTCAGGCCAAAGGTTTCCTGGATGTTGTCGACCAAGCTGGTGAACAGGTCAGCGGCGTGCCACACGCCTTGTCTGGCTTCGGGTGTTCGGCCGTCTTCAAACACCACACGCACATCCGGGCAGACTTGGGCGACGGCGGCGCGCAGTTGGTTTTCGTCCCATTCGCTGGCAAACCAGCCCGCCAGCACCAAGTGCAGTCGGGGGCCGTTTTCAGCCTGCAGTTGCTGCGCGGCCAATTGCAAGGCGTCCAGCATGGGCAACAAATTGGCTTTGGTGCGCAGGTCAAGACGGCCCATGTACAGCACGCAAACATCCCGGTCGCTCAGCGCCCATTGCTGACGCCAACGTGCTCGGTGTTGGGCCTTGTCAGCCGCAGGCAGATCCAATGCAGCGCAGTCAACTCCCAGCGGCAGCACGGGCAGTGGGGGGCTTTGCACGCGGGTAGCGCCCAGGTGTTCGCGCAACCAGGCGGCTTCGTCATCCAGCAGACGCTGCACCATGGTTTGCACAGAGACGCTGGGGCAGATTTGTGCATCCCAGGGGTAAACCGGGGCGGTGAGCATGTTGGCCAGGCCATCTTGAATGGACAGTTCGCAGCTGGTGTGGGTCATGCCCACGATGCTGAAATCGGTGGCGCTCGCTAGCGCATCACGTCGGCGCATCCAGGCCAGGTCGGCCACTTGAGGGCCCGGTGCATAAAGTGTCCCAACGCTGCGTATGCGGTGGATCTGCTGCTGAGCAATCCATCGGTACACCGGTTTGGCCTGGCGCCCCTGATGAACTTGCTCGCCAATTCGGGCAAATACCTGCGCCTCGTCGCGAAACCGGGCCATGCACCAGAACTCGGCGTGTCCACTGTGCCTAAACCAAGAGGTCAGAAAGCCCTCGTTGGCCGACTGCCGGCCCATGAGTGTGGGGCCCGATGTGCTGTAGCTGTCTTTGGCCGGGACGCGAATGACGCAGTTGAGCGCGGTGGATGTGTTCATGGGCTTGGGCTTAGGCGTTCTTCGCTGGGGATGATGTGCGCGTGGCTTTGGCCGGTGTGGATTCTTTGCAGAAAAGACATGGGTCGACCCACAAAGCGGCTGATGTCAGGAATGTGTTGGGTGTAGCCCCAAAAGCAAACGTCAGCGGGACTGAATTTTCCCGAAAGGGGTTTGACCTTTCCTGAGTAATGCAGAACTTGGCTACGCTCAAATGCCGGAAGTCCAGTCCGCTCAGGAATTGGGTGATTGATACGGCATGCAGCGCCAGACGATGCCCGAAGCGCAACACGATTTGCCCCAGGACATGTTTGGCTTCGTGATTCAGGGTCTCATCGTGCAGCAGGTGCACCACCATCGGCACGCTGGTGTGCTGGCACACCGATGTCACCGTCACCGCCACATACGGCCAGTAAGTGCCGTGGCGGTCGTGCAAAGCCAGTGCGATGTGGGTGTTGTCAGACATGTTGGCGTTGATTATTTTTCAACAGGTCGTTGCCCAAGCATGCCAATTCCACCTCTTCAAAACCTGCCAATCGCCGTGCTGGCATGTTGAAGGGCGGACGCAGCTTGGGCGCGTCGTATTGCGCGATCAACTCGGAATAGGTGTGCACGGGGTCCAAGCCGCGCTCTTTGCACAGGTAGCGGTACCAGCGGTTGCCCGCGGCGACATGGCCGATTTCTTCTTCCAGAATGATGTCGAGGATCTCACCGGCGCGATGGTCGCCCACGCTGACCAGTTTGTTTTTCACGCCCGGTGAGGCGTCCAGACCGCGCGCCTCCATGGTGCGCGGCACGATGCCGATGCGGGCCAGGATATCTCCCTGGGTGCGTTCGGCCATGTCCCACAAGGTGTTGTGGGCCGGAAAGTCGCCGTAGTCAAAACCCAAGTCCAGCAAGTGCTGGCGCAGCAAGCTGAAGTGCTTGGCTTCTTCTTGGGCAATGCGCACCCAGTCGGTGTAAAAAGCCTCGGGCATGCCCGCAAAGCGCCAGACCACATCCAAGGCCAAATCGATGGCGTTGAGCTCGATGTGGGCGATCGAGTGCACCAGCATGGCACGGCCTTCGGGCGTGGTCATGGATTTGGCTTTGAGCTGGGTGTGCGGCACCAGCAGCGGGCGGGCGGCGCGGCCGGGGCCAGCAGTGGGGGCGCTTAGGCTGTCGTGTGCGCCCACGGGCAGGCTCAGGTCCAGTGCCAAAGTGGCCTGGGCCTTCAGGTTCGGGTCGGTTTGCGCCCAAGGGAGCAGGGCGGCAATGCGCAGGGTGTGCATGGTGATGGGTGACTGCGCCCACGGCCAGTGGTGGGCATCCCTACAATTGTAGGTTTTCAAAACCCCAACACCGACAGGAGAGACTCATGGCACTTTACCAACTGGATGATCAAAGCCCCAATGTGGCCGACAGCGCCTGGGTGGCCGACAACGCACAGGTGATGGGCGCGGTCAAAATTGCCGCCGATGCCAGCATCTGGTTCGGCGTGACGGTGCGCGGCGACACCGAAACCATTGAGATCGGTGAGGGCAGCAATATCCAGGACGGCAGTGTGTTGCATGCCGACCATGGCAAGCCGATCAAGATCGGCAAGCACGTCACAGTGGGCCACATGGTCATGTTGCACGGCTGCACGATTGGTGATGAGTCGTTGATCGGCATTGGCGCGGTGGTGCTCAACGGTGCCAAAATTGGCAAGAACTGCCTGGTGGGGGCGGGCTCGCTGGTGACCGAGGGCAAAGAGTTCCCCGATGGCTCCATGATCATGGGCACCCCCGCCAAGGTGGTGCGGGAACTCAGCCCCGAGCAGATCGAAGGCTTGCGCCAAAGTGCTCGCCATTACGTGGAAAACGCCCGCCGCTTCAAGGCAGGTCTGAAAAAAATCAGCTGACATTTTGGATGATTTTTTTTACCAGTCCAAACGCTTTTTAACTTTTGAGGATCGGCCCTACGGGGCTGTCAACTGAACTTTGTCCGAACTTCATAAATTCATTTTCGAAGGCCTGCCGGTGCGCGGCATGCTGGTGCGCCTGACCGACGCCTGGCAAGATATTCTGGCGCGGCGCGCTGCCAACTCCGAAACCGGTGCCTACCCCGCGCCCGTGCGCCAGTTGCTGGGCGAGATGGCTGCAGCGGGCGTGTTGATGCAGGGCAACATCAAGTTCAATGGCGCTTTGGTGTTGCAGATTTTTGGGGACGGACCGGTCAAGCTGGGCGTGGTCGAGGTGCAACCGGATTTGAGCCTGCGCGCCACCTGCACCCAAGTGGGCGAGGTGGCCGACAACGCCACCCTGAGCCAGATGGTCAACGTGAACAACGAAGGCCGTTGCGCGATCACCCTCGACCCGCAAGACCGCTTGCCGGGCCAGCAGCCTTACCAAGGCGTGGTGCCGCTGTTTGGCGACCGGGGTGAAAAGCTGGAGAACATCAGCGAAGTGCTGGAGCACTACATGCTGCAGTCCGAGCAGCTGGACACGGTGCTGGTGCTGGCGGCCGATGACAAAGTCGCTGCAGGCCTGCTGATTCAGCGATTGCCCACCGAGGGCGAGGGCAATTTGGCTGGGCAGGTGGATTCGTTGATGCGTGAATCGGTGCTGGGCCAAAGCGAGGACTTCAGCCGCATTTCGATCTTGACCAAAAGCATCAAGCGCGAAGAGCTGCTGGGTTTGGATGCAGAAACAATTTTGCACCGCTTGTATTGGGAGGAGCCGCTGGCGCGTTTTGAGCCCTTCATCGGCGAGACTGGACCGCGCTTTGCATGCCGCTGCAACCGCGAGCGTGTGGGCAACATGATCCGCAGCCTGGGCTCCGAAGAGGTGGAAGGCATCATCGCCGAGCAGGGCCAGGTCGAAGTGGGTTGCGACTTTTGCGGCGCGCAATACCGATTTGACCCGGTGGATGCGGCGGGCTTGTTCACCGGATTGCCGAATGGTTTACCCCCGGGCTCGGTCCACTGAACTCAGGCCAGGTCAATCAAAGTGGGCCTTTGCATCTAGCAGCGGTCTTGAAGCCGCTGCCGGACGCTGCACACAGGGCGATCAGCTGCCCCGGGTGATGGGCATCCCCAAATCACCGGGCAATGCCAGTTGTTTGGCCAGCTCCAGTTTGGCCAGTGAGTTGCGATGTACTTCGTCCGGACCATCTGCCAGTCGCAAGGTGCGCTGGTGGGCGTAGGCATAGGCCAGCGGGAAGTCTTGCGACACACCGCCACCACCGTGCGCCTGAATGGCCCAGTCGATGATCTGGCAGGCCATGTTCGGGGCCACGATCTTGATCATGGCGATCTCGGCCTTGGCCACCTTGTTGCCCACAGTGTCCATCATGTGTGCGGCCTTGAGTGTGAGCAGGCGGGCTTGTTCGATCATGCAGCGCGATTCGGCAATGCGTTCTTGCCACACGGTCTGGCGAGCCACTTCACGGCCAAAAGCCACACGCTCGTTCAGGCGTTTGCACATCAGCTCCAGGGCTCGTTCGGCGATACCGATGGTGCGCATGCAGTGGTGGATGCGGCCAGGGCCTAAGCGGCCTTGGGCGATTTCAAAGCCACGGCCTTCGCCAAGCAAAATGTTCTCGGCTGGGACACGCACGTTTTTGAGCAACACTTCCATGTGGCCATGCGGCGCGTCGTCGTAGCCAAACACCGACAAGGCCCGCACTACGGTGATGCCGGGTGAGTTGGCGGGCACCACAATCATGGACTGCTGCTCGTGGCGGCCTGCGTCGGGATTGGTTTTGCCCATGACAATGTAGACCGTACAACGCGGGTCACCCGCGCCAGACGACCACCACTTGCGGCCGTTGATCACGTAATCGTTGCCATCGCGGCGAATCTCGCATTCGATGTTGGTCGCGTCGGACGAGGCCACATCGGGCTCGGTCATCAAGAAAGCCGAGCGGATTTCACCGCGCAGCAAAGGCTCCAGCCATTCGTCTTTGAGGCTTTCACTGGCATAGCGTTCCAGCGTTTCCATGTTGCCGGTGTCGGGTGCCGAGCAGTTGAAAATTTCGGCGGCAAAGGGGACGCGGCCCATGATCTCGCACAGGGGGGCGTATTCCAAATTCGACAGCCCTTGTGGTGCGCGTGTGGATTTGGGCAGGAACAAGTTCCACAAACCGGCGGCCAGCGCCTTGGGCTTGAGTTCCTCGACAATTTTGGTGGGCACCCAGGCGTTGCCCTTGGCGCGGTTTTCGGCAATCTCTTCAAAGAACCTCGCTTCGTTGGGGTAAATGTGCTCGTCCATGAAGGCCAACAAACGGGCCTGCATGTCTTTGACCTTGGGGGTGTATTCAAAATCCATGGTCTATCTCCTTGAAGTGATGGGTCGTAAAAAAAGGGGGGTTAGGCTTTGCAGGCGAACTGCCAGGCCAACTCGGCCATCGGGCGCGCACCGGCACCGGAGGTTTTGGCTTGCTCGCTGGACGCAGTGCCGTCTTCGACGCGTTTGGCAATGCCTTGCAAAATCGCGGCAATTCGGAACATGTTGTAGGCCAGATAAAAGTTCCAGTCTTTGGCTAAAACCTCTGGTGTGGTGAAGCCGGTTCGCTCGCAGTAGCGGCGAATGTATTCTTGCTCGGACGGAATGCCCAAGGCCGCAAAGTCCAGACCGCCAATGCCACGGAAGGTGCCGGGGTTGATGTGCCAAGCCATGCAGTGGTAGCTGAAGTCGGCCAGCGGGTGGCCCAGCGTGGACAGTTCCCAGTCGAGCACGGCCAGCACGCGCGCTTCGGTGGGGTGGAACATCAGGTTGTCCAGGCGGTAGTCACCATGCACAACGCCAACCATGGACGCGTCTTTGGCGCTGTCCGGGATGTTTTTGGGCAGCCATTCGATCAGCTGGTCCATCTCGGGAATGGGCTGGGTGACGGAGGCGGCGTATTGCTTGCTCCAGCGGCCAATTTGGCGCTCGATGTAGTTGCCCGGTTTACCGTAGCTGGACAGGCCTTGCTGGGCCACATCGACCTTGTGCAGCGCGGCCAGCACACGGTTCATTTCGTCGTAAATGGCGCCCCGCTCAGCAGTCGTCATGCCGGGCAATGATTGGTCCCACAACACGCGGCCTTGCACGAACTCCATGACGTAAAACGCGCGACCAATCACCGCTTCGTCGTCGCACAGCACATGCATCTGGGCCACGGGTACGTCGGTGCCGTGTAGGCCTTTCATGACCGCAAACTCGCGCTCGATGGCGTGAGCCGAAGGCAGCAGCTTGGCCACCGGGCCGGGCTTGGCACGCATCACGTATTGTCGTGTGGGCGTGATGAGTTTGTAGGTGGGGTTGGACTGGCCGCCTTTGAACATTTCCACGCTCAAAGGGCCTGCAAAGCCGTGGAGTCTGGCGCTGAGCCAGGCTTCTAGGGCTGGGATGTCGAAGGCGTGGGTGCCCGTGACAGGCCGGGTCCCCACGAAATGATCAAATGCACTCATGGGTTGACCCGTTGAAAATCAGTGGTCGCCGCAGTCAGCGGCGATAGGGTGGAAATGTGTCGTGTCAGTGGTCCGCGTTGACGATGAGCAGCAGCGCGTCGCGGTCCAACACCACCAGGCCGCCCGGCTCGATGCGGATGATTTGCTCGCGCTCCATTTGCTTGAGTTCTTGGTTCACGCGTTGGCGTGAAGCCCCCAGCAATTGCGCGAGCTCTTCCTGGGCCAGTTGCAAGCTGATGCGGATTGCCTTGGCGTCCGACAAGCTCGGCACACCATAACTGCGCAACAAATGGTTGAGCTGTTTGGCCAAACGTGCACGCAAGGGGAGGGTGTTGAGGTCTTCCACCAAGCCGTAGAGCTGGCGAATGCGCCGCGCATGCAGGCGCAACATGGCGTCGTAAAACTCGACGTGCTGCGTCAGGATTTTCTTGAAGTCGGCCTTGGCCACGTTGAGCGTGGTCGTGTCGCCGTGTGCGTAGCAGTCGTGCGTACGCCTGTCTCCGTCGAAGATCGAGACATCGCCAAACCAGATGCCCGGCTCCACATAGGTCAAAGTGATTTGCTTGCCCGACACCGAGGTGGAGCTCACGCGCACTGCCCCCTTGGCACAGGCGATCCACTGCTCGGGTGGATCCCCCCGTGCCGCGAGCATGTCGCCGTCCTTGTGGCGTTTGACGTAAGCGCATCGAAGTATGTCGTGACGAAGTGAAGGTGAAAGGCTTGAGAACCAGCGACCACCATTGATCGCCTCTCTTTCCTCCATTGTCAGAATGGGTTCGTCCATGCTCTGTCCTTTGAGTGACTGATGATCGGGTTTTTGTCGCCTGGGGGACCAGCCGCTTTACTCGTATTCGGGTTTTTGCTTGTTCAAAAACGCACCAATGCCAATACCGGCGTTGGGGTGGTGCAGGTTTTTGACAAAGTGGTTGCGCTCACGCGCCAGTTGCGCGTTCAAGCTGCTGCCATCGGCGTCGGCCAGTAAATCCTTGATGCTGGTCAAGGCATTGGGAGCGCGGGCGTTGAGTTGTTGGCACAGATCCAAAGCTTGCTGCAAGGCTTGCCCTGCATCCGCGAGTCGATTCACCACGCCCAGCTGCTGCAGGCGCTCGGCACCGATGCGCTCGCCGCACATCAGGAGTTCGGTGGCCAGCTGGCGCGGCACTGCGCGCGACAGGCCCCAACTGCCGCCACCATCGGGTGACAAAGCAATGGAGCTGTAGGCCATCACGAACACGCTGTTGCGGGCTGCGACGATCATGTCGCAGGCCAGCGCCAGTGAAAAACCAGCACCAGCTGCTGGGCCTTCGACGGCGGCGATCACGGGCTTGGGGAAGGTGCTTATGGCTTCGATCCAGTTGTGCAGGCCTTCGATGCTTTGCGCCTGGTGTTCCGGCGGCAATTGGCGGTTGTTTTGCAAGCGCTGCAAATTACCGCCTGCGCTGAAGATGCCGTTGGCCCCGGTGATCACCACGCTGCGCACATCGGGGTTCGATTCGGCCACGCTCAGGGCTTCCACGCCTGCGGCGTACAGCTCGGGGCCAAGGGCGTTGCGAAACTCCGGGTTGCTGAGGGTCAGGACCAGGGTCCGGCCTTCGCTGGTGCTGAGCAGTTGTGCGGTCATTTTGCTTCTTAATTAGTTGGGGACAGAGCTAAAGATCTGTCCCACAAAGTCATTCAGATCGGGGCAGAGCTAAAGATCTGTCCCACAAAGTCATTCAGATCGGGGCAGAGCTAAAAATCTGTCCCGCAAAGTCATTATTCTTCCGTGTGCATGAGCGACAGGCCAATCGCACCGCGGCGGCGCAACCAGGGGCTGGGGCGATAACGGGGGTCGCCATAAACCGTTTGCAGGTTGAACAGCACTTCCAGGATGCTGTCGGGTCCCAAGCGGTTGCCCATGGCCAAGGGGCCCATGGGGTAGGCCAGGCCTAGGGTGACGGCGGTTTCCAGATCTTGCGGGCTGCAGATGCGTTGTTGGCACATGTCGGATGCGATGTTGACAATGGACGCCACCACGCGTTGCGTGACAAAACCGCCACTGTCTCGGATGACCGAGACGGCTTTGCCGTCTCTGGCAAACAAGGCATGGGCCGCATTGCGCATGTCGATGCGCGTGGCCGGGTTGGTGGCCAGCACCCGGCGCTTGGTGGAAGCGTCCTCAAACAGCATGTCGATGCCCACGGTGCGGGCCGGGTCCAGGCGCTCGACCACCGCGACGGTGGTGATGTCGAAGCCCAGCGGAGCAGCGATCGTCAGCGCATCGGGCGAGGGCGATGCGCCGGTTTCGATTTGGGCACCCAGGTCTTTGAGCAGCTGCAGAAGTTCCATGCGGCGGGCGGCGCGGGGCGAGACCCACACGGGCGGGATGTTCTCCACCACGGGCACGGGTGGCTCGGCGGGTACTTGGGCTGCGCCATCCACGTATTTGTAAAAGCCTTCGCCCACTTTTTTGCCGACCACGCCCCCAGCCAAGCGCTGGGCGGTGATGACGTTGGGGCGGTAGCGTGGCTCTTCGTAGTACTGGTGGTAGATCGCTTCGATGACATGGTGCGATACGTCCAGGGCTGTCAGGTCAAACAGCTCAAACGGGCCGAGTTTGAAGCCCACCTGATCGCGCAGGATGCGGTCGATGGTGGCGAAATCGGCAATGCCTTCGCTCACAATGCGCAGCGCTTCGGTGCCATAACCGCGACCCGCGTGGTTGACGATGAAACCCGGTGTGTCTTGTGCTTGAACGGGTGTGTGACCCATTTGGCGTGCAAAGTCGGTCAGGCGTTGGCACACCGCAGGGTCGGTTTTGAGGCCTGCAATCACCTCGACCACCTTCATCAAGGGCACGGGGTTGAAGAAGTGGTAACCGGCAAACTGGGCTGGCCGCTGCAAGGCGGCAGCAATTGCAGTCACGGACAGCGAGGAAGTGTTGGTCACTAACACGGCGCTGGGTGCCAGCACTTTTTCCAGATCGGTGAACAGGCTTTTCTTGATGTCGAGCCTTTCGACGATGGCTTCGACCACCAACTCGCACTCGGCCAGGTCTTGCAGGCTGACAGCGCCCAGCAGGCGGCTTTTGTGGCCTGCCACGGCTTCGGCGCTCAAGCGGCCTTTTTCTTGCAATTTGTCCCATTGCTGGAACACCGCATCTCGGGCTTTTTGAGTGGCTTCGGCTTGCGTGTCGAACAGCCAGACTTGGCTGCCAGCTTGCGCGGCGATTTGGGCAATGCCCCGGCCCATGGCGCCGGCGCCGATGATGGCAACTTTGGAAAATGCGAGAGTCATGTTGAAAGTATGAATGCAAGGGCGCACAAGGCCTGGTCAAAAAACGTGTTGAATTGCTGCGCGAATGGACGTGTGGGTCAGACGGTAACCGACGATTATGTCCTCAGTTATTGCGACTTTGGCCAGGCTGTTCAGCGTCGAACCTGCAATGCGCCCGGATTGACGATGTTGGTCGGCGTGCCTTTGATGAAGTTGATGACGTTGTTGAAAGCAGAGCTGAAATACAGTTCATAACTGTCTTTTTCGACATAGCCAATGTGGGGAGTGCAGATGCAGTTTTCAAGCCGCAGCAAGGCCGAGCCTTGCAAAATCGGCTCGGATTCAAAGACGTCGACTGCCGCCATACCGGGCCGACCCCGGTTGAGAGCGCCAATCAGGGCATTGGTTTCGATCAGTTCGGAACGCGAGGTGTTGACCAGCAAGGCCGTGGGTTTCATGAATCCCAAGTCATCGCTGGTGACGATGCCGGTGGTGGTTTCATTCAACCTCAAGTGCAAGCTCAGCACATCCGCGGTTTGAAAAAAAGCTTCTCGACTGGTGGCTGCGGCATGCCCGTCCTTGACCGCGCGCACGCGTGATTCGTCGCTGCCCCAGATCTGCACATGCATGCCGAAAGCTTTGCCGTACCCGGCTACCAGTTGGCCTATTTTTCCGTAGCCCCAGATGCCCAGGGTTTTGCCTTTGAGCACGGTGCCCAGACCAAAGTTGACCGGCATCGAGCTGGATTTGAGCCCCGATTGCTGCCATGCACCGTGCTTGAGGCTGCTGATGTATTGAGGCAACCTTCGGGTGGCCGCCATGACCAGGGCCCAGGTGAGTTCAGCTGGGGCCGTAGGCGAGCCCACACCCTCGGCCACGGCCACGCCGCGCTCGGTGCAGGCTGCCAAGTCGATGTGGCTGCCCACGCGGCCGGTTTGGGCGATCATTTTGAGGCGGGGCAACTTCTCGATCAGGGCGCGGTTGAGACCTGTGCGTTCGCGGATCAAGACAATCACGTCGGCGTCTTTGAGCCGAACCGACAGCTGACCAATGCCTTTGACCGTGTTCGTGTACACCTTGGCTGGGTAGTTCTCGAGTTTGGCTGCGCAGTCGAGTTTGCGGACGACATCTTGGTAGTCGTCAAGGATCACAATGTTCATGCTCGACATTGTGCCTTGTCAAATGCCGGACTTTCGTCAGCTGGGCACATATCGGTCATGCGTTAACGCGTGCGCAGGCCAATCGCTTTGTGCCACAGCACCCCCAACCTGAATAAAGGGGGTGTTTGTGTGCACAAGCCAGATGTCAGCCTCAGGAGGGGCGGTGTCGCGCTTCCAAGGCCACCAGTCGATCGAGCTCGGCGCAGACGTCGGCCATGCGTCCAGAGATCACCATGCGGCCGGCACCAAGGGAGTTTTGACCACACTCATGGACACGCAGGACGCGCAGACTGGGTTGACGTTTGTTCGCGGGCGTCTTGCCTTGGGATGGTAAGGCACAAGGTAAGGACCGAACAGCCCATTCAGGATGCGGGCGTACAGGCTGTCTTTTTGGTAAAACCTGCACTGGGGTGCCGGTGGAGAAGGAGGTCAGGTTCTTGAACAGACCTGAAAGGGCAAGCAGAGCGATTCCCATGTGAAACCTTTCAAAAGCATGGAGGTTGGACACAGGCAGGATTGATGGAGAAAGTCGTCGGCTTCAGGGCTGATGAACAGCGCCCGCCACCTGAGGCCGCGACCGAAAAATGTCACATGACGAAGCTGTTGCGGATCAGGCCCACGGCCAGGCCTTCAATGTCAAAAGGCTCGCCGGGGTGCACCACGATGATCGGGTAGTCGGGGTTTTCGGGCAACAGTTCGATGCCCGTGGCCGTTTTGTTCAGGCGTTTGACCGTGACCTCGTCACCCAGGCGGGCCACCACGATCTGGCCATTGCGTACTTCCTTGGTGGATTTGACGGCCAACAAGTCGCCGTCCATGATGCCCGCATCCCGCATCGACATGCCACGCACCCGCAGCAGGTAGTCGGGTTGCTGGGCAAACAGGCTGCTTTCGAGTTGGTAGGTGCGGTCGACATGTTCTTGCGCCAGAATGGGTGAGCCCGCAGCCACACGCCCCACCAAAGGCAGGCACAGCTGACCCAGCCCGGGTAGGCTCAGGCTGAACAGATCAGACGGTGCGCGCAAGCTGCTGCGCGAGCCGCCTTTGAGGCGTATGCCGCGCGAGGTGCCACTGACCAACTCGATCGCGCCCTTGCGAGCAAGGGCCTTCAGGTGCTCTTCTGCGGCGTTGGGTGATTTGAAACCCAGCACGTTGGCGATTTCGGCGCGTGTAGGCGGCGCGCCGGTGTTGGCGATGGTGTTCTGGATCAGTTCCAGAATTTCTTGTTGGCGGGCAGTGAGTTTGGGGCTGTCGGTCATGGCGGTCTCCTGGTGGGGATTCGGGCTGTTTTTTCATCCAGTGACTGTATTTTTAAACAGTTTTATAGGTTGTGCAAGCTCACAATGAAAAAAAAGCTTGAAATTAACCCTCACTGGCGCAGCCGGATGGAAGGTGCAGTGGTCGAAAACAGGGGCTTGCACGCAGGGGCTGGCGCGAGGGGCGCTAAGGCACATTTGTGCGGAGCGCTGCTGAACCAGCCGGTGCACTGGGGGGGCGTGGTGTGTCGTCCGCCAACAACAAAGCCCCTAAAAGGGGCTTATCGGGAGGGTGCAGCCTGACGGCTGCGCGCCATGGATTTATTGGGCCAGTGCGGCAAATGCGCGCGCGGTGATGTCTTCCACGCTGCCCGTGCCGCTGATAGCTCGGTACTTGGGGGCGGAAGCGGCATCGGCCAGCGCCCAATTGGAGTAGTAGTCCACCAGGGGGCGGGTCTGGTCGCTGTAAACCTGAAGACGCTTCTTGACGGTTTCTTCCTGGTCGTCAGAGCGCTGCACCAGGGGCTCACCGGTCACATCGTCCACGCCAGCCACTTTGGGCGGGTTGAACTTGACGTGGTAGGTACGACCCGACGCGGGGTGTGAGCGGCGGCCGCTCATGCGTTCGATGATGGCGTCAAAGGGCACGTCGATTTCGAGCACGTAGTCGAGTTTGACCCCAGCAGCCTTCATGGCGTCAGCCTGGGGGATAGTGCGGGGAAAGCCGTCAAACAGGAAGCCGTTGGCACAATCAGCCTGGGCGATGCGTTCCTTGACGAGGTTGATGATCAGGTCGTCACTGACCAGCCCGCCCGATTCCATGACGGCTTTGGCTTGCAGTCCCAGCGGGGTGCCGGCCTTGACGGCGGCACGCAGCATGTCGCCAGTCGAAATTTGGGGAATGTCGTATTTTTGGCAAATGAAAGTGGCTTGGGTGCCTTTGCCTGCGCCGGGTGCGCCCAACAAAATCAGTCTCATGGAAGTTCCTTATGGCTTGTCATGGAGTGGGTCTGCCGGGCCTCGAGGGGACCCATGGTGTGGCAAACGACTGCAGTGAGAATATCACGCGAGGCTCAAACCAGGCTTACGCTCCGATCGCTGCCCGAACGCGTTCCAAATCTTCTGGGGTGTCCACTCCTGGTCCGGGGGCCTGGTCGGTGGTGTAAACGGCAATGCGGTGACCGTGCCACAGGGCGCGCAGCTGTTCCAGAGACTCCAATTGCTCTATAGGGGCGGGAGGCAACTGGGGGAACTGGGCTAAAAAACCGGCGCGATAGGCGTAAATGCCCACATGTCGCAGGGGTGGCGGGGTGGGCAGTTGGGTGAAGGGTTCGTGGTCCTTGCCCAAGTTGGAAGCGGCACTTTGCCCATCACGCCACCAGGGAATGGGTGCGCGGCTGAAATAAAGCGCTATCTGGCGGGCGTCCGTGACCACCTTGACCACATTCGGATTACAGAAGTCGGCCAGCAGGGTGATGGCATGGGCGGCTGTGCTCATGCTGGCCTCGGGCCGATCGATGAGCAGTTGCGCCACTTGGTCAATCAGTGCGGGATCGATCAGCGGCTCGTCGCCTTGCACGTTGACCACCACGGCCTCATGGCTCAGGCCCAACAGCTGGCAAGCTTCGGCCAAGCGGTCGCTGCCACTGATATGGTCTTGGCGGGTCAAGAGGGCCTGCACGCCGTGGGCCGCGCAGGCAGCCACGATGCGTTCGTCATCGGCGGCCACCACCACTTGGCGGGCGTTCGACAGCATGGCGCGCTGGGCTACCCGCACCACCATGGGCAGGCCGGCGATGTCGGCCAGGGGTTTGTTCGGCAGGCGACTGGACGCCATGCGGGCGGGAATCAGGACGCTGAAGTTACTGTCGGGAAGGCTCTGACGCATGGGCAGGCTTTCAGAGCGGGGGACGCAAAGCAGCCAGTTTCTCGATTTCCTCGTCACTCAAGGTGCGCGCTTCGTTTTCGAGCAGGATGGGAATGCCCTTACGCACGGGATAAGCCAGGCGGGCGCTGCGCGAGAGCAGCTCCTGGGTCTCTCGGTCAAAATCCAGCGGCCCTTTGGTGACCGGGCAGACCAGCAGTTCAAGCAGTTTGGTGTCCATGCGGCAATGATAACGGGGTAAGGCCAGCCGGCCAGCGGCTTAGGCTGTCCAATCGGGTCGTTTCATTGAAAGGATTTTTCAGCAAGCCGCTGGTCCAGCGCTTGCCAGAACGCAGATTCGGGCGTCAGCACCAAGGGTACGGCCAAGGCCTCAGGATGGTGCAGCCAGAGTTTGACCGCGTCTTTTTCTGTGCACAGCAAGAGGCGATCTGATGGGTTTGGCGACCCGTCTGCGTAGTCAAAATGGTCGGGCAAAGCGTGGGTGTGCTGCAGTTGCAGACCGGCTGCGCGCAGCATGGTAAAAAACGCCTCGGGGCGGGCCAGACCGGCCACCGCATCGACGGGCTGACCGATCAGGCTGGTCAAAGCCATGCTGCGGCCTTGCGCGTCATGCGCCAGTGGGGCCAATTGACGCTGCGCCTGAAAGCCGCCTGGCAAGCCATTGGCTCCGGTGTGCAGCAGCAAGTCCACCGATCGAGGCCAGGGCTCGCGTAAAGGCCCGGCCGGCAGCAGCCAACCGTTGCCCACGCCGCGCTCGTCCATGACGCAAATTTCCAGGTCCCGAGCCAAGGCCCAGTGTTGCAGACCGTCGTCGCACACCAATACATTGACCTCGGGGTGCGCTTGCAACAAGCTACGACCGGCCTCAGCACGGAGGGTCGCTACCCACACGGGGGCACCGGTTTTTTGATGGATCAGCAAGGGCTCATCTCCCACCTCGCTGGGCAAGCTGCCGGGCGAGACGCCACGGATGTCATCGAACACGCGGCCATGGCCACGTGAAATCACACCTGCATTCCAGCCCTGCTGCTGTAGATGTTTCACCACGGCGATGGTGAGTGGGGTTTTGCCTGCACCGCCGGCCACCACATTGCCCACCACAATCACCGGCACCGGCAGACGATGCGAATGACGCCAGCCCCGGCGCCACAGCAGGGCTCGGGTCCAGAGTAAAGCTGCATGGATGATCGCCACGGGCCGCAGCAGCCAAGCGATCAAACCCCTAGAAGTCCAGATCCGTGGCAATTGCTGGTGCAGCCAGACGGACAGGCGCATGGGTGTCAGGAGCCCGAGGACTCTGAAGATTGGGTGGCGAAGGTGATTTGCGACAGCCCCGTGCGGCGAGCCGCTTCCATGGCATTGACCACCGATTGGTGACTGGCCTTCGCGTCTGCGCTGATCACCAAGGTCGCCTCTTTGGAGGCCAAGGGCCCCAAAACGGCAGCCAAAGCGCCCACTGAGGAGCCATCAATGGGGGATTTGTTCACTGCATATTGGCCTTGCGCACTGACCGTGAGCACAATCTGCTGCGGCCGATCTTTTTGCTTTTGGGCATCTGCCAAGGGCAATGTCATGTTGATTTCGGTCAGCCGAGACCAAGTGGTGGTGAGCATCAAAAAGATGAGAACCACCAACAAAACATCGATGAAGGGGATAAGGTTGATCTCGGGCTCGACCGAGGGGGTGCGTTTGCGAAAGTTCACAGCGGACTCGTTCAGTGGCGCAGGTGCGTCAAGTGGCGGGCAAATTGTTCGCTGGCCACCTCCATCGACAAAAGCATGCTGTCCACCAGGGTTCTGAAGTAGCGCCAAAACATCAGTGATGGAATGGCCACGACCAAACCAAATGCGGTGTTGTAGAGCGCCACTGAAATGCCGTAGGCCAATTGGGCCGGTTGACTGCTGCCTGCTGTTTGAGCCGCGAAAATCTCGATCATGCCAATGACGGTCCCGAGCAAGCCCAGCAAGGGGGCTGCTGAAGCGATGGTTCCCAAGGCCGTCAAATAACGCTCCAGTTGCCGACCGGCCAAGCGGCCTGCCATTTCCATTTGCGCCCGGATGTCTTCATCCGAGGCGGAAGGATTTTTTTGCAGGCAGCGCAGTCCACTGGCCAGAACTGGACCTAAAACCCCATTTTTCTCAAGTTGCAAAACAGCTTCTTCGGGGGCAAGACCACGGCGGGTGATTTCAAAAGCCTGTTCCAAGGTTTGTGGGGGTATGACTTTGTGCTCGCGCAGCTGAACCAGTCGATCAATGATCAAGGCCAAAGCCAAAATGGAGCAAAAGATCAGCGGCCAGATGGGCCATCCAGCGGCTTGAATGATGGATAACAAAACAGTTCCTTCTTTGGGAGGCAAAGTGTCAAAAGAGCATCATTATGGATGATGGCAAGCTCTTCAGGCCCGCTGCGAGCACCAAGCCAACGACCAGCCCATCGCTTGAATGGGCTGTGGATAACTTTGTGGAAAAGTTTTACCATTTCTGTGTTTCCCCATTTTTCGTGATGGACACATATGTTTCATGTACTCATTAATAATTAAAAAAAGCAATTAAATCAAAGGCTTATCTTTTGGCCAAACCAGTGTGTTGGCCATGCTGCATTGTTGTGAACCACGTTGTCCTCTGTGGACGAATGGCAAAAGACGCACTTGTTGTTGGATCTGCAGGCTGTAGGACAATCAAGGGCATGAGCCCTCCAGAGATGCCCCCTACACGCGCTTGGACCGTTTCAGCTTTGTGCCGAGCTGTGGCCGATAGCCTGGATGCCCAGTTCAACCCGGTCAGCTTGCGCGGCGAAATTTCGGGCTTTTCGCGCGCGGCCAGCGGGCATTGTTATTTCTCGATCAAGGACGAAACGGGCCAGATCCGCTGCGCCATGTTTCGGCGTGCCGCCAGTCTGATGGACTTTGCGCCCCGTGATGGCGAACTGGTCGATGTGCGTGGGCGTCTGGGCGTGTACGAGGCCCGAGGCGATTTGCAACTGATTGTTGAGTCCATGGAGCGTGCCGGGCAGGGGGCTTTGTTTGAGCAGTTTTTGCGCCTCAAGGCCAAGCTCGAAACCGAGGGTCTGTTTGACACGACGAACAAACGCGCTTTACCCACCCAGCCCCGTGCCATTGGGGTGGTGACTTCTTTGGGGGCCGCCGCTTGGCATGATGTGGTGACCGCCTTGCAGCGGCGCGTGCCACACATTCCAGTGTTGATGGCCCCAGCGTTGGTACAGGGGGCGGGGGCTGCGGCCACGCTGGCGCTGGCCTTGCAAAATATGTACGCTCTCACGGCCGAAGACAACCCGCTGTGTCCGCCCGTGGATGTGATCTTGTTGGTGCGCGGTGGCGGCTCGATGGAAGACCTCTGGACCTTCAATGACGAGAACCTGGCCCGTGTGATCGCCCAAAGTCCGGTGCCACTCATTTGTGGCGTGGGCCACGAGACTGATTTCACCATCGCTGATTTTGTGGCCGATGTGCGCGCCCCGACGCCCACGGCGGCTGCTGAGATGGCCGCTAACGACCGGGGTGTGGGGCTTGAAGCCCTGTCTGTGCTGGAGCAGCGCCTGAGTCGGGGCTTGATTCGTCAGCAAGATCGGCAGGCACAGCGTTTGGACGCTGTGGCAGCTCGGTTGGGTGTGGGTTTGGTCCGTCAACAAGAGCGACAGAGTCAGCGGCTGAATGCGGTGGCGTCACGGCTGGGCCGTCCGCAAGCCTTTCTGGGCCAGCATAACCAGTGGCTGGACCGGTTGGCCGGTCGTTTACAGACGGGGGTGCGGAGTCAATTCATGGCGCAGGGCCATCAGTTGGAGCGCCTCAATGACCGTTTGGATTTTAACCAGGCTCAGCAGGTGCCGCAACGCGCTCAACGCTTGGAGCGTGCCGCTTTGCGCTTGTCGGCGGTGGACCCGCGTCAGGTGCTTGAGCGCGGTTATGCCTGGCTCAGTGACGACAAGGGTCAGGCGCTCACCCACGCCGGGCAATTTCAACCCGGTCAGAGCGTTCAGGCCACTTTGTCCGATGGCGTGGTGCCTTTGGCCGTGAAAGTCTGAGACGCCAGCGCGTTCGGGCGGGGTGGGGCCGGGGCGACGATTTCTGGTACCCCAGCATGAGGAGCCCCGGCCCCACCCTGTCTGAAAGCACCGCTAACACTGCAGTGACCCTGAATACGGTAAGGGGCATCGCGCTCCCTTAAAATGTCTGAAACATTTTTTTAACCTGCAATAACCTAAGGACCCCTCATGGAACACACCTTGCCCGCACTGCCTTACGCGATCGACGCTTTGGCTCCTCACTACAGCCAGGAAACCCTGGAGTTTCACCACGGCAAGCACCACAACGCTTACGTCGTGAACTTGAACAACCTGCAAAAAGGCACTGAGTTCGAAGGCATGGCTCTTGAAGAGATCATCAAAAAGTCCAGCGGCGGTGTGTACAACAACTCGGCCCAGATCTGGAACCACACTTTCTTTTGGAACTGCATGAAGCCCAACGGCGGTGGTGAGCCCTCCGGTGCTTTGGCTACAGCCATCAACGCCAAGTTCGGCAGCTACGCCGCATTCAAGGAGGCCTTCGTCAAGAGCGCCGTGGGCAATTTCGGCTCTGGCTGGACATGGCTGGTCAAGAAAGCCGACGGCTCGGTCGACATCGTCAACATGGGCGCTGCAGGTACCCCATTGACCACAGGCGACACGGCTTTGTTGACCGTGGACGTTTGGGAACACGCTTACTACATCGACTATCGCAACATGCGTCCCAAGTTCGTTGAGACTTTCCTTGGCAACTTGGTGAACTGGTCGTTTGCTGAGAAAAATTTCGGCTGATCGAGGTTTTCTTGAAGTTAAAAAAAGCCCGCTGATGCGGGCTTTTTTAATGGTGTCGATCAGCATTGGGATGTCGGACCTGATGGCACCGACCTAAAGTGAACAGCAGACCGCTGAGCTGATAACGGGGTGGGGCCGGGCGCCGATTTCTGGTACCCCAGCATGAGGCGCCCGGCCCCACTCCGTTCTCAGCGGACTTCGCACAAACAAGCAAGTCAGCGAATCATCATCCCACCATCGGCCACCACGGTCTGACCGGTCACGTAATTGGCCGCCGGGCTCGCCAAAAACACCGCGATGCCCCCAATGTCATCCGCCTCACCCATGCGGCGCATAGGGGCTTGGCTGTTGTATTTGGCGCTCAGCACCGGGTCCTCGTGCAGTGCCTTGGCAAAGTCGGTCTTGATCAAGCCCGGGGCAATGCAGTTGACGCGGATGTTGTCCGGTCCCCATTCCACCGCCAGGTTGCGCGCCAGCTGCATGTCGGCCGCTTTGGACAGGTTGTAGGCTCCGATGACCGAGGAGCCGTGCAGCCCACCAATGGACGACACGATCACGATGGCCCCGTCTTTTTGGGCCTTCATGTCGGGGTAGACCAGGTTGCACAACCAGGCATTCGACAGCACGTTGTTGCGCATGACCTTGTCAAACACCTCGTCGCTCATGCCCGTGGCCGGGCCGTAATAGGGGTTGGTGGCCGCATTGCACACCAAAATGTCGATCACCCCCCAGGTTTGGCGGGTTTGCGCGATCAAGTTTTGCAGCTGCTCCTTGCTGGAGATGCTGGCCGCAATGGCCATGGCTTCGCCGCCAGCGGCCTGGATCTCTTTGACCACCACTTCACAGGCGTCTTGCTTGCGGCTGGACACCACCACTTTGGCGCCTTGCAGTGCCAACTGGTGTGCGATGGATCGGCCAATGCCCCGGCTGGAGCCGGTGACGACGGCGACTTTGCCTTGCAGATTGAACAGCGACATGAAACGGCCTCCTTGTTGAATGTTTGGCAGTCTGCCTGTGCGCGGTGCGGGTGTCTGTCTTGCGGGTGTCACCGCTTCAGGACTCTCAACGTCTGAGCCACAATGCTGCCCATGGAACAAGTTGATGCTGTCGTGATTGGGGCTGGCGTGGTCGGCCTGGCTGTGGGGCGGGCGCTGGCGCTCTCGGGACGTGAGGTGCTGGTGCTCGAATCGGAAAACGCCATTGGCACCGGCACCAGTTCGCGCAACAGCGAAGTCATCCACGCGGGCATTTATTACCCGGCCGGCTCGCTCAAGGCGCGGCTGTGCGTGCAGGGCAAACAGGTGCTTTACGCCTATTGCGCCGAGCGTGGCGTGGCGCACCGGCAGCTGGGCAAGCTCATCGTAGCCACAACTCCAGAGCAAGTGCTGGCGCTGGACGGCATCATGGTCAAAGCCGCCGCCAACGGCGTGCACGACCTACAAAAACTCACGGCTGCCCAAGCCCAAGCGCTGGAGCCCGCGCTGTCTTGCGAAGCGGCGCTGCTTTCGCCCAGCACCGGAGTGATTGACAGTCACGGCTACATGCTCGCGCTGCAAGGCGATATGGAAAACGCAGGCGGCTTGCTGGCGCTGGTCTCGCCTGTGCAGCGCATTGCCGTGCGGCAGGGCACAGCCACACACCCGATTCGGGTGTGCACACAAGACGGTACCGAACTTGCGTGCAAGGTGCTGGTCAATGCCGCCGGGCTGAGCGCCGTGGCGATGGCCGAGCGGATGGACGGGCTGGACACAAGCCTTTTGCCTCAGGCCCATTACGCCAAGGGCAACTATTTCACGCTGGCGGGCAAGGCCCCGTTCTCCCGCCTGATCTACCCCGTGCCCGAAAAGGCTGGTTTGGGGGTGCACTTGACGCTGGATTTGGGTGGCCAAGCCAAGTTTGGGCCGGACGTGCAATGGGTCGAAAACCCCGCTGACCTGCAAGTCGATCCGCGCCGGGGCGACGCCTTTTATGCCGAGGTGCGCAAATATTGGCCGGGTTTGGCCGATGGCGCTTTGCAGTCGGGTTATGCGGGCATACGCCCCAAGATCAACGCACCGCACGAAGCAGCAGCTGATTTCATGATCCAAGGCCCCGCAGAGCACGGCGTTCCCGGTCTGGTGAACCTGCTGGGCATCGAGTCGCCGGGCTTGACCAGCTCGCTGGCGATTGCCGAAGAGGTCTGTGCTCGGTTGGCCTGAGGCCAGCATGATCCGCTGCTAACCCCTTCATGCACGCTTCGTCTTCATTCTTTCAGCGCTTGTTTCAAAGGGTAGTAACCGCGCTTTTGCGCCATGGCACTGAGCCAAAAACCATTTTTCTCCTGGCCATTTTCTCAATTTTGGACGGTTTTTTGCCCATGTTGCCCGCAGAAATGTTTGTGCTGGCCTTGTGTGTTCTTCAGCCGCAAAAGGGCAAACTCATTGTGTTGGTGTTTGCACTGGCTTCTGCTTTGAGTGCTTTTTTGTTGGCCTTGGGCATGGGGACGCTGACGGCGTCTGCCGATTCGTTGAGCCAAAAGCTGATGGGTGCGCAAGGGCCGCAAGTATTGGCCATGCTGCGGGACTGGGGACCGGTCAGCATGGTGTTTTTCTCGGTCTTTCCAGACTCTCCGCGTTCCTCCATCGCTTTGTTCGCCTTGAGTGGCGTATCCCCCAAGTCGATTGGCGCGATGGTGTTCATCGGCAAACTGATCCTGTACACCGGGCTGTTGTTGTTGATCCATCATTTGCCCTCCAGGGTAGGGCGTTGGCGTGGTGCAGGGCCATTTTGGGTGAGGTGGTTACAGCGTCGCGCGAGCCGCTTCGTGGCCTACTGCCGCCACATCCGTTGGCGTGCGAGGTGCCTCAACCAAGGCACTTAAACTTCCCGAGGGAGTTCACGACGCGCAATGGATCGCTTTTGAGACAGCGCAGGGGGACCAGTCGCACCTATCATGGCCCGCATGCATCCTTTTGACGAAGCCATTGACCTGCGCGCCTCTGAACTTCAGGTCACGCCCCACGAATTCACGGGTTCCACCCACCCCGGCTACGCCAACATGATCGGGCCGTTTGGCGGCACCACTTCAGCGCAGTTGCTGCAGTCGGCCATGTTGCACCCCGATCGCCTCGGTGACCCCGTGGCCCTGACAGTCAACTTTGCGGCTCCGGTGGCCGATGGCGCGATCCGTTTTGTGGCGCGGCCCGTGCGCACCAACCGATCGACTCAGCACTGGATCATTGAAGCCCATCAGGCTGAAGGCGTCGTGGCCACTGCCACAGCCGTGTTTGCCGTGCGCCGCGAAACCTGGTCAGACGTCGAGGCGGTGATGCCCGCCAACATTCCCGCATCCGATGCTGTGCCCCGCATGCCCGTCAAAGGCATGCCCGCCTGGCCACAGCGCTACGACATGCGTTTTGTCGAAGGCGCTTTTCCTGCTGCCTTCGATGAGCAAGAGCAAGCCCATTCCCGTTCGATCCTGTGGGTGCGCGACGAGCCCCAGCGGGCCCTGGACTTTGCTTCTTTGGCGGCCATCAGCGACAGCTTTTTTCCGCGTATCTATATTCGCCGCCGCCGCCAAGCGATGGTCGGAACGGTGTCCCTCACTACCTATTTTCACACCGACAGGGCCTTGCTGGCGCAGGTCGGCACGCACCATGTGCTGGGCGTGGCCAAGGCCCTCAACTACCGCCACGGCTACTTTGACCAGACCGGCGAACTGTGGAGCCCCGAAGGCCAGTTGCTGGCGAGCACGCACCAGTTGGTCTACTTCAAGGACTGAGAACGAGGGGCAGTTCACCGCAGGCTTCAAAAGCCTTGACGTTTTTATTAAACGCATCTACATTAATTTAATGTATACCAAGCTGAGCTGGGATGAGACCAAGAGGCAAATCAACCTGCGCAAGCACGGTCTGGACTTTGCCTTGGCAGGTGTTGTTCTCGATTCACGCTATCGGCTGGACATTCCGGTGGTTCGCGGCGCCGAGCAACGAACCTTGTCCATGTCCTATGCCATGGGATTTTTGGCTGTTTTGACGGTGGTGCACATGGCGCGGGATGCGTCGGTCCGGGTCATCAGTTTCCGCCGTGCCAGCCGCGAAGAAAGAGAGGCTTACCTTGTCTGGATCGAAAATGAATGCGATGAGCCGTAAAGACGTGATCACGGCTTTGAAGGCCAAAGAGCGCGAAGCACCTTATGTGTGGGACGGCCAGGACGAGGTCGAGCGCCCGGCAACGCCTGAGGAGTTGGCGCATGGCGTGGAGCAGGCCCGGAAACGCGGCAGGCCTGCGGGCAGTGGCGTCAAAGAACAGGTGGCCATCCGCCTGGATAAGGACATTTTGGAAGCTTTTCGCGCCCAAGGGCAGGGGTGGCAAACGCGAATCAACCAGGCTTTGAGGTGCTATCTGGCTGAGCACCCGGTGCAGTCGTGAGGACTGTTGCGGGGGCCATTGGGCTCAGCGCTTCATCTGCTGCAGCGCACTGGCCACTTCCGTCACCAGCGCCGGGCCTTTGTAGATGAGGCCGGTGTAGATCTGCACCAGGTCAGCGCCCGCTTCGATTTTTGAAATTGCGTCGTGTCCGCTCAGGATGCCGCCCACGCCAATGATGGGAAAGTCTTTGCCTAAAGCGGCGCGCAACTGGCGGATCACGCGGTTGCTGCCTTCAAGCACAGGCGAGCCCGACAGGCCGCCCATTTCTTCAGCGTGTGGCAGGCCGCTCACCGCGTCACGCGCCAGCGTGGTGTTGGTGGCGATCACGCCGTCCATGCCGTGTTTTTGAAGCGTGACGGCGATCACGCCCACTTGTGTTTCGTCCAGATCGGGCGCGATTTTGAGGAACATGGGCACGCGTCGACCGTGTTCCGTGGCCAGCTCTTCGCGCCGCGCCACCAGGGCGCCCAGCAGGCCGTCGAGCGCTTCGTCACTTTGCAGGGCGCGCAGATTTTTGGTGTTGGGGCTCGAGATGTTTACCGTCACATAGTCGGCATGCGGGTAGACGCCTGCCAGCGCGATCAAATAATCGTCGGTGGCGTTCTCGATGGGCGTGGCAGCGTTTTTGCCGATGTTCAACCCCAGCAAGCGTCCTTGCTGACGGAACTTGGAACGCTTGACGTTGGCGATGAAGGCGTCCAGCCCGTCGTTGTTGAAACCCAGGCGGTTGATGAGCGCTTGCGCTTGAGGCACACGGAACATGCGGGGTTTGGGGTTGCCGGGTTGGGCTTTGGGCGTCACGGTGCCCACTTCGACAAAGCCAAAGCCCATCGCACCCAGACCGTCGATGCAGCGGGCGTTTTTATCGAGGCCTGCGGCCATGCCGACGCGGTTGGGAAAGTGCAGACCCGCCAGCGTGATGGGTTGCGCCACAAAAGGCTGGCGGTAAGCGCAGTCGAGCGGGGTGTTTTGGGTGCGGGCCAGGCCTTCGATGGTCAGGTCGTGGGCCGCCTCGGGGTCCATTTTGAACAAAAAGGGGCGGGCAAAGGCGTAGGGGATCAGGGACATTGGATAATTCCGGGCAGCAAAGGCGTTGACAACAATTGACCTGATTGTCTCAAACCCCGGCGTGCTTCTATTTTTTACACACACCCAACCCCATGACCCAAGACGAACTCAAAGCCCTGGTGGGCCAAGCCGCCCTGAAATACGTTGTTCCCGGCGAAATCGTTGGCGTGGGCACTGGCTCCACAGTCAATAAATTCATTGACGCCTTGGCCACGATGAAAGACCAAATCAAAGGCGCGGTGTCCAGCTCCGAGGCTTCCACCGTGCGCTTGAAGGCCCTGGGCATCCCGGTGTTTGACAGCAACGATGTCGAGAGCTTGTCGGTCTACATCGACGGCGCGGACGAGATCGACCAGCAAGGCCACATGGTCAAGGGCGGCGGTGCGGCGCTGACCCGCGAAAAAATCGTGGCTGCTCAGAGCAAACAGTTTATCTGCATCGCGGACGAGAGCAAATTGGTCGGTGCTTTGGGTGCGTTCCCTTTGCCGGTAGAAGTCATCCCCATGGCGACTGCCCGTGTCATGCGCCAGTTTGTGGCCATGGGCGGCACGGCCGCTGTGCGCCTAAAAGACGGTCAGCCTCTGGTGACCGACAACGGCCAGCACATCGTTGATGTGAAGGGTTTGACGATCACCGACCCGGTGGCTTTTGAAACCGAAGTCAGCCAGTGGCCTGGCGTGGTGACTGTGGGTGTGTTTGCGCTGCAAAAAGCGCAGGTGTGCCTGCTGGGCACTGCTCAAGGCGTGAAGACGCTGGCGTTCTGACGCGTGGTTCTACAGCCTCAAGCCCGGCGCAGCAACAGGCGCAAATCGGGACCCACCCGGTCCACCGCATGAAAGGCCAGTTGGACCGCACCACTTAACTCGGTGAGCGCAGGTAAATTGGCCAGGCCCTGGCCTGGGCCCAGCAGCTGTGGGGCGAGGTAGACCAGAAATTCGTCCACCAGCCCTTCGCGAATGAACGAGCCGTTGAGCTTGTGCCCAGCCTCGACATGCAGCTCGTTGATCTCGCGAAGGGCCAGGTCGCGCAACATCGCCGCCAGATCGACCTTGCCGCCGGGGCCGGGGCAGTCGATCACGGTCACGCCGCGTGCCGTCAGCGCGGCGCGTTTGTCCAGGTGTTCTGTGGTGGCGGTGTAAACCCAGATTTTCCGGGCCTGATCGCCTGTGCCTTGCGTGTCCAGCAGCTTGGCATTCAAGGGCATGTCCAGGCGGCTGTCCACCACCACCAAGTGCGGCTGGCGCGGGGTGTCCATACCGCGCACATTGAGCAAAGGGTCGTCTTCGAGGACGGTGCCGATGCCGGTCAGGATGGCGCAGGCCTGGGCGCGCCAGGCATGGCCGTCGGTGCGGGCTTCGGGGCCGGTGATCCACTGGCTTTGGCCGTTTTGCAGGGCGGTTTGTCCGTCCATTGAGGCCGCCACTTTCATGCGCACCCAGGGCAGGCCCCGTTCCATGCGGCTGAAAAAGCCGATGTTCAATTCACGGGCCTGAACGGCGGTGTCATCCTGCGCATCCAAGATGTCGGTCTGCACACCCGCAGCCGCCAGCCGCGCCATGCCTTGGCCCGCGACTTGGGGGTTGGGATCGGTCAGTGCCGCAACCACGCGCCCAATGCCAGCTGCCGCCAGCGCATCGCAGCAAGGGCCTGTGCGGCCGTGGTGGGCGCAGGGCTCCAGCGTCACCCAAGCGGTGGCGCCTTGCACGCTGAGCCCGCGTGTGGCGGCATCGCGCAGCGCCATGATTTCGGCATGAGGGCCACCTGCACGCTGGGTGTGGCCTTGGCCCAGCACCGTGCCGTCGGCGGCGGTGATCACACAACCCACACGCGGGTTGGGTGAAGTCAACCACAGGGCCTGGCGGGCCAGGTTCAGGGCCAAGTTCATGGCTTGGGGTGTCGGTTTCGAAAGGGTCACGGCGAAAGACGGGTGCAACAAATCATGGCAAGGATACGCCAAGCCAAACGGGCACCGCATCGCGGCTGCTGTGCAGGGTGAGTTCGCCCATGCGCGGCTGGGCCTGCCCAGTCGAGTTCCCGCCAAAGCCGCCACCTGTAGCCCCTAATGTAGGTCCCACGGTGGGCCACTGCACACGCACCTGCAGGTCCTCCAAGGCCAGACCGGAGCGCGTTTGCACCTGGCTTTGAATTCTGTAGGTGGTGCCCTGTACCGTGGTGGGGGCCTGCAGTGAGCAGCCAGAGCGGCTGGACTGAAGGCAGTCCATGGCATCCAGGGCCAGAGCGAGGGCCACGGTGTGTTGCCGAGTTTCACTGGCTGTGAGCAGGGTGTGCAGGGTCAGGCGCGTGGCCGCGGCCAACCCAATGCCCAGCACCGCCGAGGCCACCAGCGCCTCGATCAGTGCCATGCCTTGGGCTGTGCGCCCTGAGTTGGCGTGGGATGGCTGGCCAGGCGCTCGGCATTTGGCGGAAGCGGCTTTCATGGCTCACCCTCGCGCCAGCTGCCAGGCACGCGCTGTACCTGCCGCGCGTTGATGCCCGGGGGCCAGGGCAGTCGGTGAGGGGATTGGTGAAGTTCGCGGGCCTCGATGCGGCTGCCGCTTTGTAACTCGGGCAAGCCCGACTCGACCAACAGTTGCCCTTCAATGTGCCCGGCGTGCCAGGCCCGGGCTTTGTCGTCCTGGCATTGGGTTTGCAGAACCACGGTGCCCACCACGCGCACGCCAGGGGCCATGGACGGGCAGCGCTGGGCGCAGGCTTGGGCTGAAAACACCAGCAGCACCGGGGAATCTGGGGTGCCCAGGCTTTGGCTCCAGGTGGCGGAGCTGTCTATCCAGTAGACGCTGCGTGCAGGTTGGCTCAGAGTGCTCAGGCCGTTGCGCGATTGCGCCTCAGACCAGGCGCGGATCTGTTCGGGAGTGATGTCGCCCAGCACGCTGCTCCAGGCTTGGGTCCCGCAGTTTGTGCGGGGCGTGGCGGTGTCCGGTCCTGTGAGTGTGCCGCCTGCGGGCAAATGCTCTGCGCCAAAAGCCAAGCAATTGCGCCGCTCGGCTGTGGAGATCAGGCCGTTGTTGTTTTTATCGGCCAACCAGAAACTGTGTACCGCTGCACCGGTTGCCGTGCCGCTGCAGGCAATGCTCGTTTTGCTGAGCGGACACACGCTGACCGCAGCACCGTTTGCAGGCGCGGCGCAGCCATTGAGCACCACGGCGGCCGTATTGGGTTGTTCTGGGGCTGGTGCCACGGTGGGGATGAACACCTGGGCCTGAACCTGCGCTCGGCTAGTGCCATCTTTGAGGCTGGCGCTGGCCAGCAATTGGGTCACATGGGGCGAGCTGATCAGGTCACGCACGGCCATCACCCGCACCACCGCGTCAGGCAAGCCCGGGTGTGCAGGCGGCAGCAAGGCCACGCACTGCCAGCGTGGTCCGCTGAAAGCGGCAGGGCAGGGCGCGGCGGCTGGGCCTGGGGCCCAAACGGGTGGCGTCGGGCTGCTGGCGTGTTCCCGCTGCATCTCGGCCCGCGCCCAGGCCAAGGCCGCTTCCGCGGCCAGTCGCGCCTGAGCGGCCTGGCTTTGGTTGTGACTGGCCAGACGGTCCACCAGCACGCTTCGGGCGCTGTAAAAACTGGCCAGACTGGCCAGCAGCCCCAAGCTGATTGCCACCAGCAAGCTGATGGCACCGCCTTGCACTGCGTGCCCCAAGGGGCCGCATGGACGGCGCAGCTTGCTTGGCTGGATCATGGGACAGCGCCACAAACCGCAGGCCAGGGCGAGGCGGGCACGTCGTTGCGCAGCGACACGGTCTGCGACAGGCTCAAGGCGCGCGTGGCATCGCGCGGCCACTGCGCGCTCAGCTCCACCGTGACCCAACGCGCCAACCAGCGCCCGCGTTTTTCGCAGTGCACCTGCCAAGCCAAGCTGGTCATTTTCAGGCTGCCTGCATCGGTCAAATCGGTCCAGACCTCGGGTGTGCAGGCGGTGCGGATCTGCAACTCATGGTCCTTCAATCGAAAGCCTGAACACTCGTTGTTGTCCAACAGCCCATTGAGGTTGCGGTCCTGTCCAAAGCTGATGCGCTGGCCCTGCACCAGCAAGTCGGCCTGGCCGGCGCAAAAAGCGTCTGTGCAATGGGTTTTGGCACGTTCACGCCAAGCTTGTCCGAGCGATTGCGCCTCGCGCAACTCTCGGGCGATGGTGTCCAGCGCCGAGCGCAGGTCGTGGTGCACATGGCTGTCTTGCAGGGCCAGCCGATGTCCCTGCAGGTGCTGCGCCAGCATTTGGCTGCCAGCGGCCAGCACCACCAATCCCACGCTCAGACCCACCAACAAGCCCACCAGGGTTTCGCCTTGTTGAGCGCTGGTTGCGCAAACACCGGCCTGGCCCCTGCCGCAAAAAACCTCGAGGTCCTCAGTCATGGGCTGGGATGCGCAGGTGTCAGCACTGGATCTTGTGGGCATGATCAACTCATTGCCGCCAGCAACGACCTGGATCGCCCGCAAGATCGGCCCCACTGCTGAGCACCACGGTGGCCATGTGCCGCAGTTGCAGGCGCATGGGTGCGCAGGCGCTGTCGCGCGCTTGCGCCCCGATGGGGGTCGCGATCAGGCTGTAGCCCTCCCTGCTGGCGTCTTCGATTGCGAGGCGGTAATGACCGCCAGGGGACAAGTCGCTGGCCCAGCCCAAGTTGGCCAAATCGCTGGCATGGCTGCTTTGGGTGCCACGCCAGCGCGCTTGGGCCAGTTGCAGTTGCTGTAAGGCGCTTTGTGCATCGCTGCGCCGAGCCTGGCGCTGCTGCCCCTGAAACGCGGGCAAGGCCACGGCCGCCAGAACGGCCACCAAGGCCAGGCTGACCAGCAGCTCACTCAAGGTCCAGCCCGATGACTGGGCAGCAGCACCCGTGGTTTGGCAACTTGCAGGCATCTTCATGTTCCCCTCCTGTTTAAGTCTCACATTGTGAATACTTAATAATGACTTGTACAGCCGAGCCGATCGGGTGTTTGGGCAAGCCAAACCGACTGCAGGTTTTCACGGATCAAACAGGAGTGCAGGTTATGAGCAACCGAGGTTTCACGCTGCTCGAAGCGCTGGTGGTGCTGGCCATGCTGGCAGTGCTGCTGTCATTGGCGGCCCCTGGCCTTCAAGGCTTGAGGCAAAAGCACCAGATGCAAAGCCAGGCTGAGCAATTGCAGGCCAGCTTGCTGTTGGCGCGTTCTGAGGCCTTGCGACGCCAGCAGCGGGTGACCCTGTGTGTGCGTGCGACAGCAGTAGATGCGGGAGAGGACTGTGCGCTGGCCGGATCTTGGTCGCAAGGCTGGGTGGTGTTTGTGGACGGCAACGACAGCGGTCGCCGCGAGGCGGTTGAGACCGTGTTGCAAGTGCAAAAGGCTTTGCCTGACTTTTTGACGCTGCAAGGCAATGCCATGGTGGACCGCTACATCTCTTACGGTCCGCAAGGCCGCAGCCAAAGCACATCGGGTGCTTTTCAGGCAGGCACCTTGACCCTGTGTGGGGCAGGGCAAAGCCATGTGTGGCGTGTGGTGATCAACGCGGTGGGCAAGCCCCGACTGGAAAAAGCCCAACGATTGAACAGTGGCCCATGCTGAAGCAAGATCGGCTAAGACCAATTCTCAGCCCATGCCCGATGCCGTGAAGGTTTGAAGGCGCCCCAGCACGGGTGAGGGTCAGCGCTGGACCTCGTCGACCAGTGTCTTGAATGCGTCGATGTCTTCAAAGTTGCGGTACACGCTGGCAAAGCGTACGTAGGCGACTTTGTCGAGTTTTTTCAGCTCGCGCATGACCAGTTCGCCAATGCGGTGCGAGGCCACTTCGCGGATGCCCAGGTTGAGCAGCTTTTCTTCGATCCGCTCGATGGCACCGTCGACCTGCTCGGTGCTCACAGGGCGTTTGCGCAAAGCCAAGTTGAGGCTGGCGCGCAGTTTTTCGCGTTGGTAATCGATGCGCCTGCCATCCTTTTTGACGATAGCCGGAAAATTGACTTCAGGCTTTTCGTAAGTGGTGAAGCGTTTTTCACACGCACCACATTGGCGGCGACGCCGAATGAAATCCCCGTCTTCGGCCAAACGGGTCTCGACCACTTGGGTTTCAAGGTGGCTGCAAAACGGGCATTTCATCGCGCGAGCCGATCAGCCGTAGACCGGGAAGCGGCTGGTCAGGGCGTGCACCTTGGCGCGCACAGCGGCCAGGTTGGCTTCGTCCAGCGGGTTGTCCAGCACATCTGCAATCAGGTGGGCCGTGGCGCGGGCTTCTTCGTCCTTGAAACCACGGGTGGTCATGGCAGGGGTGCCGATGCGCACGCCACTGGTCACAAACGGCTTTTCAGGGTCGTTCGGGATGGCGTTTTTGTTGATGGTCATGTGCGCGTTGCCCAATGCGGCTTCGGCCACTTTGCCGGTGATGCCCTTGGCGCGGAGGTCCACCAGCATGACGTGGCTCTGGGTGCCACCGCTGACGATGCGCAGACCGCGTTGGGTCAAGGTCTCGGCAATGATTTGCGCGTTCTTGATCACTTGGGCTTGGTAAGCCTTGAACTCAGGCGCCATGGCTTCCTTGAAGGCCACGGCCTTGGCCGCAATCACATGCATCAGAGGGCCACCTTGCAGGCCAGGGAAGATGGCGCTGTTGATGACTTTTTCGTGCTCGGCCTTCATCAAGATGATGCCGCCGCGGGGGCCGCGCAAGCTCTTGTGTGTGGTGGATGTGACCACGTCAGCGTGGGGCACGGGATTGGGGTAAACGCCTGCGGCGATCAAACCCGAGTAGTGGGCCATGTCGACCAAAAAGATCGCGCCGACTTCTTTGGCTACTTTGGCAAAGCGGGCCCAGTCGATGTGCAATGAATAGGCCGAAGCCCCCGCAATGATGAGCTTGGGCTTGTGCTCACGGGCTTTTGCTTCCATGGCCTCGTAATCAATGGCCTCATTGGCATCCAAGCCGTACGAGAGGGCGTTGAACCATTTGCCAGACATGTTCAGCGGCATGCCGTGGGTCAGGTGACCGCCTTCGGCCAAGCTCATGCCCAAGATGGTGTCGCCCGGCTTCAAGAAGGCCAAAAACACAGCTTCGTTGGCCGAGGCGCCGCAGTGCGGCTGCACGTTGGCGGCTTCGGCACCATAAATTTGCTTGATGCGGTCAATGGCCAACTGCTCGGCCACGTCCACATGCTCGCAACCACCGTAGTAGCGCTTGCCGGGGTAGCCTTCGGCGTATTTGTTGGTGAGCTGGCTGCCTTGGGCTGCCATGACAGCGGGCGAGGCGTAGTTTTCGCTGGCGATCAGCTCGATGTGGTGTTCTTGGCGGGCGTTTTCGGCTTGGATAGCGGCGAAAATTTCGGGGTCGGTTTGTTCAATCAAGTGGTCGCGGTGGTACATGGCAGTCCTTTGGATGGAGGTGACCTTGACCCGAACCGGCGGTTCATTGACAAGGGCTGCCCAGGCGAACGGCTGAAAACCTGGTCCGCCATGCAAGACGAGCGGTCAGGCTGCGCGCTTCCCAGTGGTTCGGCAGTGAATTGGGTCACCACGCTCCACGTCAGAGTGCCCTGTTTCACAGTTAAAACAGGCTCCTATCGCCAGTTGCGCACCCTGTGAGTGTAGCCCAGCCTGTCGACGGATCTGGACCTCAAATTCACATGTTGGCTTGAGGTGATTTAGGTAAGGCGGGGTTGATTTTGTCTGACCAGGCTGTTTTTTGGTTTTTGCTCAGGTTGTCCAGCAACTTTTTTTCAGCCAAAACGCGCTCCACGTATTGGTCGTGATTGCCTTGCCCAGAAGCGATGGCGTACAAGCGCAGAGCATCTTCCAGAGTCCCCGCATCCTGAATCAAACCCTGCAGCTGCCGCGTGCCGATCCTCAGATTGGTCAGAGGGTCAAAGGCAGCCAGTCGGCCTCCAAAAGGGGACAATGCACCGATGTGCGCGCTAGGTTCTATTTGCATCAGCCCCAAGCCACCTTGTTCGCCAAACGCAAATGGGTTAAAGCGCGACTCAATGGCCATCACAGCCAAGATCAAAGTAGGAGAGACCTGGCTGCGCTCACCCAACGACCAGGCTTCTGTAACCAAGGCTGCCAAGGGCTCCTTGGAGACTTTGTATTTGCTGCTGAGCCAACGGGTGACGGACGCTTGATCGCTGCTCAGGTTCTGCATATGGGATGCGGTGGAACGGGCTGCTGCTGTCGGTATCTGAGGTTCCGAGGAGGCATTTTGTTCCACCTGACGCAATTCAAGCCATCCCATCAATGTCTCGCTGGCCGTTTGCTGCAAGGTGGGACGAGCCAAAAGCGCCAAAGCCAAGGCCACCACAGCCAACCCGATCACGGCCAGGCTGTGGCGGGTGATTTCCACGAAGCCTTCTCGCACATCGAAGGCCACGGTAGACATGGCCTGTTTGAGGTGGGGCCAAGTCAATGTTGCTGTCATAGCACTTCCTCTCATTTCAAGAACCAGTGGCATGTGCAAGAGGCTCTTGGTGGGTTGGGGTAGGAAAGTCGCAAATTGCGACCCGCACTGTCGTGGGTTAAGCCGGTGACGGCTGTGATGTCGGTTTATCCCGTATGGTCACCAAGTGGGGCGGATTTTAGGAACTTTTCATACCTGGTCAAGTATATTAAATTCTAAAAACATTTGAAAATATTATAAAGAAATCTTCTGTGTCTGTAATTCATCAGAGATTTCGTCCGAAAACAGGCCAACAGGCTGTCCAGCGCAAATAACAGCGAAAATAGCGACTTCTTGCCCGCGTGGCTCACTTGTCGATTCAAGTGCCGCCATTTCTGCCTGTATGCCCATTTGGCAACACCGTGCTTTTAAAGTTTTAACTGTGACTTCTTCCAAGCCTTTCGACATCGCCGCCCTAGACCCTTTGACCGCAGGGCTTTTCAATGCCCCGACTTCCAGCGAGCGCAGTGCCCGCTTGCGCGATTGGTTGCTGACCGAGCCCTCTGATGATTTGATGGCCGAGGTCTATCGCGAACTGTCGGGCCGAGACAAGGGCGTGGCCAAGTTGCTCAAAGAAAAACTCGACGAACTCAAGCGCCTGCATGGCCAGGAAGCCTTGGCCACCGAGTGGGCCCATAAAGCCGAACAGTTGCTGCAAGCGCCGCGTCTGAACATGGCCGATGCGCTGGCCTGGCAGCGAGATGCCGCCAAGGCCGGTGCGCCGCTGTCACGCGAACCCTTGGCGGGCCTCAAACATCGCTTGACCGAAGTGGTCAAGGGCGTGGAGGACCTGCAGCACCAGGTCATGGTGCAGCGCGAAGCGGCGGTGCTGCTGGCCCAGCGCATTGAGGTTCTTTCTACCAAATCGCTGGCCGAGGCCCTGGGCGGTCAAACCGGCTTGGAGGCCGACGTGGCGCAGTGGCAAAACCAGGCCCAGGCCCTGACGCAGAGCAGCGTCTGGCCCAGCGTGGAGCTGAAATACCCACCTCAATTGGACGCTGCAGGCAAGCAGCTGCAGGCTGTTTGGGACGGTTTTTCGGCCGCAGCGGCTTTGGCTGCTCTGGCCCAAACCGATGTCACAACTGCTTTGCCACCAGTGCCCGTGTGGGCCGACGAGATCCGCCGCCTGCGAGGAGAATTTTCGCAACAGGTCCCTGCTGCAGCCGAATCGGCCAAGCCCGCCAAAACAGAGCAAGCTGAAAAAGCGGTTAAACCCAAAATCGACCCCGCCCAGCGCCAGGCGCTGCGTGAGCAAGCCATGTTGGCTGTGACCCAAGCTTTGGAGGTGCTGGAAAAGCAACTGACCGAGGGCGAAGGTGCATCGCCTGCCGATGCTGTCGTGGCTTTGCGCAACGTGCTCAAGACCCACGGCAAACAGTTGGACACCAGTCTGGACGAGCGTCTGCACAAGTCTTTGACGGCCGGCGGCGATGCCGAAGGCTGGCAACGCTGGCTAGCCGATCAGGTGCGCACCGACCTGGTCACTCAAGCCGAAGCCTTGCTCGACGCCAACAAGGTCCCCACCGTGGGGGGCCGAAAAATGCAAGACAAGTTGCGCCAATTGCGCGACGGCTGGAAGCAAATTGACCAGGGTGGCTTGCCCAACCACGCGCTGTGGAAGCGTTTTGATGCCGCTTGCAACGAGGCCTACAAAGCGGTGCTGGCTTGGCTGGAGCAAATGAAAAAAGACTCTGCCGATCAGCGAGCCCAACGGGTGGCGCTGATGGACGAGGTCAAGGCCTGGACCGAAGAGCATGCCCAAAGCGACGACTGGCGCGCCCAGTTGCGCGCATTGCACCAGTTTGCCGACCGTTGGCGCAATGCCGGCCACTTGAGCGAGAAAGCCTTTGGCGAAATGCAGGGCCAGTGGAAAAGCATTTTCAAAGCCGCCGCAGCCCCCCTCGAAGCGGCGCAAAAAGCCAGCATTGAGCGCCGCCAGGCGCTGATCAACGAGGCCCGCGAAGTGGGTGCTGCTCCGACCTTGCGTGTCGACGCCGTCAAAGCCTTGCAACAACACTGGCAAGTGGAGGCCCAGTCGGTGCCGCTGGACCGCAAGACCGAGCAAAAACTATGGGAAGTGTTCCGCGCCCCGCTGGACGAGGCCTTCCAACGCAAAGGCACAGACCGCCCTCAGCCCACAGGCCCTCTCAGTGCCCACGATCGCGTGGTCCTTGATGCTTCCAAAGCCTTGGATTCGGCCAACGCCAGTGGCGATGCGGCCAAAATCCGAGCGGCCATGAACGCGCTTGACGCGGCCTTGCGTGGGCAAGCCTTGCAGGCGCAAGCTGCCCAAGCAGTCCAGTCACTCGTTTCGACATCCACTTCAAGCGCTGCGGCTTTGGTGCCCCCTCAAGCATTGGCCGAGGCCCAAGGTGATGAAACTTCAGCCCCTGCAGACGCAACCGCAGAGGTTCCAGCAGACGAACAAGACAGCGACGCGGCAACTGCCCAAGCGCCGCAAGCAGCACCCGATTCGGACAGCGTGCTCCCAGAAGAGCCTGCGCCGCCCGTGGTTGCACCCAAGCCCGCCAAACCTGTGGTGGCGGTGCGCGGCGACGATCGGCCTGGCCAAAAGCGACCCGAAGCACCTGCTGGGCGCGATGGCCGCCGTGATGGCCGCCCTGGCGAGCGCGGGGCGCGCCCCGGTGGCGACCGGGGTCCAGGTGCCGGCCGTTTTGGTGACCGAGGAGCTGAACGCGGGGGCGATCGCTTTGGCGACCGCGCTCCGCGAGAAGACCGCGGCCCGCGCCTGGGAGATGCGGCTTTCCGCGCCCAACGCGAAGCCATGGAGCGGGCTGAAATGTCGCTGCGAAAGCTGGCGGCACAAGCGCACGGCGAGACCCTGGGTCGTGTGATGACGGCTTGGCAAGCGCGCCAAGTCGAGGACTTGCCGACTGTGCAAGAGCTGGGCAAAGGCATCAACGCCGCCACCCGCCAAGCCTGGGCTCAAGCCGTGAGCGCCGAGCCTAAAACCTCGGGTGCCACAGCCTTGCTGCGCTTGGAGATGGCAGCCGATGTGCCGACGCCCGCTGACCATCTGAGTGACCGGCGCGCTTTGCAGTTGCAATTGCTGACCCAGCGCAATCAACCTGGCCCCAATGAAACCTGGGCACTCGATGTGGCACAGGTCCTGTCAGGTCCGCACGACGAATCCACCGCACGACGCTTGCAAAACGTTCTGAAGAACTTGTTGCGAAGCTGACAACTCGTGAGTCGGACCTGAAGGCACCGACCTACAAAATGTTTTGGGTGTTTGGCGTCAGGTCCAAGCGGGTGAAATCACTGCAGCGCTGTATCCTGAACACTTGGGCCCGAGCGGGTGCATGATCCAGTGACCAGTCGCTCAGCACATGCCTTTGCCCTGATCCCAGTGGGTGGTCTGCGGGCTGGTGGGTGTGGCCATGCACCAGGCGATCGGCCTCGGCGCCGTTCATCCAATTCAAGGCCATGTCCGAGTCGGCATCGGCATAAACGGTGCCGCTGTGTTTTTGGGATTCGCTTTGCGCTCGCATGCCGCGGGCCAGCGCCAGGCGCTCGTGCAGGGGTTTGGCCAAAAAATCAGTTTGCCAGTCGGCGCTGCGCACCTGCTGGCGAAATGCTTGGTAGGGGCGGTCGTCTAGGCACAGCTCATCCCCGTGGCTGAGCAAAATGCTTTTCTCGCCCAAGAGCAGCAAGCAGGGGTCGCTCAAAGCGTGCACGCCGCAATCGGACAAGAAGCGCGGCCCTACCAGAAAGTCCCGGTTGCCTTTCATGAAAGCCACATGCAAGCGCTCTGCGGTCTGGCGCAAGACCTGAGCACAACTTTGTAAAAAGGGGTCAGTTTCGGCGGCGTCGTCGCCCACCCAGACCTCGAACAGGTCACCCAGAATGAGCACCGCATCGGCCGTCGTATTCGCCATGTAATGGCGCCAAGCTTTGAAAGTGGCTGGCTCTGATGCCTGAAGGTGCAGGTCCGAGATCAAGTCTACCGTCTGCCATGCCGCTGGCGCTGTCAGCCGACGGAGCGTCGGGGCTGTGGTGCGCGGGTCAGCGGACACGGCTCAATCCATCAAAGGGCAACAGCTTTTTCGATCACGACGTCTTCTTTCGGCACGTCACCGTGGCCGCCGCGGTTGCCGGTTTTCACGCCCTTGATCTGGTCGACCACTTCGGTGCCCTTGACCACTTTGCCGAACACGGCATAGCCCCAGCCTTGCATGGAGGGTGCGGTGTGGTTCAAAAAGTCATTTTTGGCGACATTGATGAAGAACTGGGACGAGGCCGAGTGGGGCGCCGAGGTGCGGGCCATGGCCACGGTGTACTCGTCGTTTTTCAGACCATTGTTGGCTTCGTTTTCGATGGTGGCATCGGTGGGTTTTTGGGTCATGCCGGGCTCAAAACCACCGCCCTGGACCATGAAGCCGGGGATCACACGGTGAAAAATCGTGTTGTTGTAGTGGCCCTTGTTCACATAGGCCAGAAAGTTTTCGGTCGACTTGGGGGCTTTTTCAGCGTCCAGTTCGAGGGTGATGACGCCGTAGCCGGTGATGTGCAGTTCGACTTGTGGGTTGCTCATGGTGTTACTTCAACAAAGTGATGGATTGGATGACAACCGGCGTCCGGGGAACATCGGTCGGGAAGGGGCCGCCTGCGCCCGTGGGCGTGTTGCGGATTTTTTGGACCACGTCCATGCCGGACGTGACTTTGCCAAAAACGGTGTAGCCGAACAGTTGGGGGGCGTTCAGCAGTTGGGCTCGGGCCACGTTCTCGTATACACGGCCTTGGTATTGAAATTTGGCGACCGGGTCACCGTCGGGGATCGGGGTGGGGTCCAAAAAGGCGTTGTCCACCACGTTGATGAAAAACTGCGCGGTGGCCGATTGCGGGTCGTTGGTGCGGGCCATGGCCAGTGTGCCCGTGGTGTTTTTCAGGCCAGCAGCCAGCGATTGGCGGCCTTCGTGCTGCACTGGGGCGCGGGTTTTCTTTTCTTTGAATTGGGCGTCGAAGCCGCCGCCTTGCACCATGAAGCCGGCAATCACGCGATGGAAAATCGTGCCCTCGTAGTGCTTGTCGTTCACGTATTGCAGAAAGTTGGCCACGGTTTTGGGGGCCTTGTCGGCGTACAGCTCGGCTTCGATCTCACCCATGGAGGTGCTGATGCGCACTTTGGGCGTGTTGGAGGGCGTGCTGGGGTTTTGGGCCTGTGCGCCCCATGGGGCCAGCAAGCTCAGGCTCAGGGCCAGGGCGGCCCAGCGGCGGTGGTGGTTCAGAGGGGACATGGTTAAAGGCATGGGAGGTTGATCGGTGGGGGCGTCATCCAGGCGACGCTGGCGACGCGGGTTTTCAGGGCGTGCGCATCACCTGTTCGGTGGCCAGTTGTTTGGTTTGCAATCGGGTTTGGGTGGGTGTGACGAGTCGGGCCCGCGCGAAGGCCTGTGAGGCCATGGCAAGGTGCAGATCACCCAGGTTTTCCAGGGCCAGCGCGTAGTCAGGCCTAGCCCTGAGGGCCGCGTGCAAGGCGGCCAGCGCCTCGTCGTGGCGGTTTTCGCGCACCAGCATGGCCGCCAGGTTGTTGTGGGGTTCTGGCAATTCGGGGAATGACTGGGTCAAAGCACGCAGCGTGTCCATGGCCGCTTGGGTTTGGCCCAGTCCGGTCTGGATATGGCTTTGCAAAAGGCGCATTTGCGGGTCGGTGGGCGCGGTTTTCAGACGGGCATCTGCCAAAGCCTGGGCTTGCGCCCATTGGCCGCTTTGGACCAAGGCGTTGACATCGTTGTACACGTCAGCCCGCACGCCCAGACTGCAAGTCCACAGAGTGCAAAAAGCCATACAACTGAGCCAGTTTCGCATGCGTACCCAAAGAAATAGGGGGGTTAAAAAAGACGCACCCGAGCCGCTGTGGGTGACGCGGGCCGGCGCAAAAAGAGCACCAGAGGCCTTGGCTCGGGGATATACTGATTGATCATTGTAGCGGAGCCCTTCGCTGTTTCCCGATAGACGAAAGTTGCCGCCAGCCCCGTGTGCGCTGGCTTTTTTGAGCCGTTGTAGCGTCGTTGTCTGAGCTGCCGTCATAGATGCGCAATGCTCAAGCGGCATTTGTTGACTGCCATTTTTTCGATTTGACATGAGTTTGCGCATTTTCAACACACTCAGCCGAGCTGTTTCCGAGTTTTCACCTGCCGATCCCGGCCATGTGCGCATGTACGTCTGTGGCATGACGGTCTATGACCTGTGCCATCTGGGCCATGCCCGCTCGATGATCGCCTTTGACGTGGTGCAGCGCTGGCTCCAAGCCAGTGGCTACCAGGTTACTTATGTGCGCAACGTGACCGATATCGACGACAAGATCATCAAACGTGCCCTTGAAAACGGCGAAACCATCCGCGGCTTGACCGATCGCATGATCGATGCGCTGCACCAGGACGCTGACGCCCTTGGGATTGAGCGCCCCCAACACGAGCCCCGCGCGACTGACTACGTGCCCCAGATGCTCAGCATGATTGGCACGCTCGAGCAAAAGGGCTTGGCTTACCGCGCTGGCAATGGCGACGTGAACTATTCGGTTCGCAAGTTTGCGGGTTACGGCAAGTTGTCTGGCAAGTCGCTGGACGAATTGAACGCCGGTGAGCGCGTGGCGGTGGAGGCGGACAAAAATGACCCGCTCGACTTCGTGCTCTGGAAGAGCGCCAAGCCCACCGAGCCCGAGGACGTTAAATGGGCGAGTCCCTTTGGCACGGGCCGTCCCGGCTGGCACATCGAGTGCTCAGCCATGGCCTGTGAGCTGCTGGGCCAGACCTTTGACATCCATGGCGGCGGGGCCGATTTGCAGTTTCCGCACCACGAAAACGAGATTGCCCAAAGCGAAGGCGCCAATGGCCAGCCTCTGGCGCGCTTTTGGATGCACAACGGCTTCATCAACGTGGACAACGAGAAGATGTCCAAGAGCCTGGGCAACTTCTTCACTATCCGCGATGTGCTGAAAGAGTTTGACGCTGAGACGGTGCGCTTTTTCATCGTGCGCAGCCACTACCGCAGCTCGCTCAATTACAGCGATGTGCACCTTAACGATGCCAAAGGGGCCCTGAAGCGCCTGTACACCGCATTGCAAACCGTGCCGGCCGCTGACGTGAGGCTCGATTGGGCTGACCCCATGGCCGCCCGATTCAAGGCCGCCATGGACGAAGACTTTGGCACCCCCGAAGCGGTGGCCGTGTTATTCGAATTGGCTGGTGAAGTCAACCGCAATGGCTCGGCCGAGCGTGCGGGTTTGCTCAAGGCATTGGGGGGCTTGCTGGGTTTGCTGCAAACCGACCCCACGGTTTACTTGCAAGCGGGTGCTGGCTTGGACGATGCCGCCATTCAGACCCTGATTCTGGCCCGGGCAGACGCCAAAAAGGCCAAGAATTTTGCCGAAGCCGACCGCATCCGCAACGGCTTGCTGGCCCAAGGTATCTTGCTGAAAGACTCGGCCGCTGGCACGACTTGGGAGTCGGCGCCATGACACTCAGCTCAAGCCTAGCGGTGATCCCTGTCACGCCCGCTTATTGGGCCGAGGCGTGCGCGCACCTGGCCAAAAAAGACCGGGTCATGAAAAAGCTTATCCCGCAGTTTGGCGATGCCATTTTGGAGACTCGTGGCGATGCTTTTGTGACCTTGGCGCGCTCCATCGTGGGCCAACAAATTTCGGTCAAGGCCGCACAGTCGGTGTGGGACCGTTTTGCGGCATTGCCCAAACGGATGTCGCCGGCTTCCGTGCTCAAGCTCAAGGTCGATGACATGCGGGCGGCGGGTTTGTCGGCGCGCAAGGTGGAGTACTTGGTTGATCTGGCGGTGCACTTCAGCTCGGGCGCGGTTCATGTGCAGGCTTGGCAAGAGATGAACGACGAGGCCATCATTGATGAGCTGGTGGCGATCCGCGGCATTGGCCGCTGGACGGCAGAGATGTGCCTGATCTTTCACCTGCTCAGACCTAATGTGTTGCCGCTCGATGATGTGGGTTTGATCAACGGCATCAGCCGTAACTATTTTTCGGGCGAGCCGGTGAGCCGCAGCGACGCCCGCGAGGTCGCGCAAGCCTGGAGCCCGTATTCGACCGTGGCAACTTGGTATATTTGGCGCTCGCTGGACCCTGTGCCGGTGGCGTATTGAGGGGCTGGACACCGCGTCCACCCGGAACCTGAACAGAGGAGTCAAACTTGGCCAAAAAAACATTTCTCGATTTTGAGCAACCTGTTGCCGAACTCGAAGCCAAGATCGAAGAGTTGCGCTATGTGCAGACCGAGTCGGCGGTGGACATCACCCTTGAAATTGATCAACTGAGCAAGAAAAGCCAGCAACTGACCAAAGACATCTACAGCGACCTGACCCCCTGGCAGGTCACCAAAATCTCGCGTCACCCCGAGCGCCCTTACACGCTGGATTACATCCACGGCATCTTCACCGACTTTGTGGAGATGCACGGTGATCGCCACTTTGCCGATGACCTGTCCATCGTGGGCGGTTTGGCCCGATTCAATGGCCAAGCCTGCATGGTGCTGGGCCAACAAAAAGGGCGCGATACCAAAGAGCGAACTTTGCGTAACTTTGGCATGAGCAAGCCCGAGGGCTACCGCAAAGCGCTGCGCCTCATGAAGACAGCCGAAAAATTCAAGCTGCCCGTTTTCACATTTGTCGACACGCCTGGCGCCTACCCTGGTATTGACGCCGAAGAGCGCGGCCAGTCTGAGGCCATTGGCCGCAACATTTTCGAGATGGCCCAGCTTGAGGTGCCCATCATCACCACCATCATTGGCGAAGGCGGCTCTGGCGGTGCATTGGCCATTTCGGTGGCCGATCAGGTGCTGATGCTGCAGTACTCGGTCTACTCGGTCATCAGCCCCGAAGGTTGTGCCTCGATCCTTTGGAAAACCAGCGAAAAAGCCGAGATCGCAGCCGACGCCTTGGGCATCACCGCCCACCGCCTGAAGGCCTTGGGCCTGGTTGACAAGATTGTCAATGAGCCTGTGGGCGGCGCCCACCGCGATACCGACCAAATGGTGTCCTTCCTCAAACGCGCTTTGGGTGATGCATGGCGTCAGCTGGCCGACCTCAAACCCAAAGAGCTGCTCGAACGCCGCCATGAGCGGCTGAACAGCTACGGGCGTTTCACCGACACCAAAGCGGGTAAATAAAAACTGCTGGTGATTCAGGCTTCACGCATGGCCCTAACACCGTTGCTGCCCATCGAACAGGCCCTGGCTGACTTCAGCCCGGGCCTTCCTTTTGCGGTGGCCTTCAGCGGTGGGGCCGACTCCACGGCTTTGCTGTGGGCCTGCGCCCGCCGCTGGCCTGGGCAGGTGAGGGCGGTGCACATTCACCACGGCTTGCAATTAGCGGCCGACGCGTTTGAAGCGCATTGCCGAGCGCTGTGCCAACAACTGAACGTGCCTTTGACCGTGAGAAAGGTGCAGGCGGGCCATGCCCAAGGCCAAAGCCCCGAAGACGCTGCCCGCAAAGCACGTTATGCGGCTCTGGCCGAAGCAGTGCAAAGCGAGTGGCCCGAGGTGCACGGCATCGCACTCGCCCAGCATGCCGACGACCAGGTGGAAACTTTGTTGATCGCCTTGTCGCGTGGCGCGGGCTTGCCCGGCTTGGCCAGCATGCCCTCTCATTGGCAGCGTCAGGGTCTCGATTGGTACCGGCCTTTTTTGGCGGTGCCCGGCGCGGCCTTGCGCGCGTGGATTCAAAGCCAAGGCCATAGCTGGGTCGAAGACCCCAGCAACACTGACGAAAGCTTCACCCGCAACCGCATCCGCGCCCGCGTGCTGCCCGCCTTGGCCGAAGCCTTGCCCGCTTTTCGTGAGACCTTTGCCCGCAGTGCCGCCCATGCCGCGCAGGCGCAAGAGATTTTGAACGAGGTGGCCGCGCAAGACATGGCACACATCGGTGCGCCCCCCCGCATCGAGGCTTTGCAGCGCTTGAGCCGAGCCCGCCAGGCACTGGTGCTGCGCCATTGGCTGCGGCTGCAGCACGCCACCACACCCAGCGCAGCGCAACTGAACGAGTTGCTGGACCAACTGACCGCTTGCACCACCCGGGGCCATCGGATCCATTTGAAGGTCGGTGTGGGCTTTGTGCAGCGCGAAGGCCAACACCTGAGTTGGCAAACCGCCTGACGCATCCGCCTGAATCCACCCTCTGAACCGACATGGGTGGGGCGGTTAGGTGGCTTGGCGGGTCAAGAACGCGTCAGCCTGGTGGATACAATCGAATGGCTTTGCCAAGGGTAAACCACTGGCAATCCATTGCAATCATTGAAGATGTGGCCTTGACAGAGCGCATCAGTAATTTTTTTCTATTCATCACTTCACATGGCTTTGATCGTTCACAAATACGGCGGTACCTCGATGGGCTCGACCGAGCGCATTCGCAATGTCGCCAAGCGCGTGGCCAAATGGGCCCGCGCTGGCCATCAGATCGTGGTGGTCCCCAGCGCCATGAGCGGCGAGACCAATCGCTTGCTCGGCCTGGCCAAAGAGTTGGCCCCGGCCAAACCCGGCGATGACTACAGCCGCGAACTCGACATGCTGGCTTCGACCGGCGAGCAAGCTTCGTCTGCACTGCTTGCCATTGCCTTGCAATCCGAAGGCCAGCCCTCGGTCAGCTACGCTGGCTGGCAAGTGGCCATTAAGACCAACAGCGCTTTCACCAAGGCACGCATCGAGTCGATCGATGACATGCGTGTGATGGGTGACTTGAACGCTGGCAAGGTGGTCATCATCACCGGCTTTCAAGGCGTGGACGACAACGGCAACATCACCACGCTCGGCCGTGGCGGCTCGGACACCTCGGCCGTGGCCGTGGCTGCTGCCCTCAAAGCGGCCGAATGCCTGATCTTCACTGATGTTGACGGCGTTTACACCACCGACCCCCGCGTGGTGCCCGAGGCCCGTCGCCTGAAAACCGTGAGCTTTGAAGAGATGCTCGAGATGGCCTCTCTGGGCTCAAAGGTCTTGCAAATTCGTTCGGTCGAATTTGCTGGTAAATACAAAGTGCCTATGCGCGTGCTCTCGAGCTTCACGCCCTGGGACATTGACATCAACGAAGAAGCCGCATCTGGCACCCTGATTACTTTTGAGGAAGACGAACAAATGGAACAAGCTGTCGTTTCCGGCATCGCTTTTAACCGCGACGAAGCCAAAATCTCCGTGGTGGGCGTACCTGATAAGCCTGGTATTGCGTACCAAATTCTTGGCGCTGTTGCCGATGCCAACATCGAAGTCGATGTGATCATTCAGAACCTGAGCAAAGACGGCAAGACCGACTTCAGCTTCACAGTGCACCGCAACGACTACGCCAAGACCATCGACCTGCTCAAGGAAAAAGTGCTGCCTTCATTGGGCGCGGCTGAAGTGTTGGGCGACGCCAAGATCTGCAAAGTTTCGATTGTCGGCATCGGCATGCGCAGCCATGTGGGCGTGGCCAGCAAGATGTTCCGAAGCCTGAGCGAAGAGGGCATCAACATCCAAATGATCTCGACTTCCGAAATCAAAACCTCGGTTGTGATCGACGAGAAATACATGGAACTGGCCGTTCGCGCCCTGCACAAGGCCTTCGACCTGGACCAAGCCTGAGTTATAATTTATCCCACTGGAAACGTGACCGAGTGGCCGAAGGTGCTCCCCTGCTAAGGGAGTATGGGGTGTAGAGCCTCATCGAGGGTTCGAATCCCTCCGTTTCCGCCAGTGACTCCTTTCAATGTTTCAATCCTTCAAACACCTGTTTAAAGTGATTGATCTGATTGGATTTTTTCTTCTAAAAAACAGGTACCTCGCAGCCTCTGAAAAACCACTTTTTCAGAAAGGCGCCAACCTTTTTCTTTCGGGGAAAAAAGTCCGCTCCGAAAAAAACAGACTTTGGGCGAAATTAGCTCCGAAACTTTGGGGTCCAACTTGCTGGCTAGCTTAACCCGAGCCCGTCTAAGCTCCTGCTAGCTCAACCATGTCGAGATCGTTCATCCAGGCCGCCATGAAATCCACAAATACGCGCACTTTCGCCGAAACTGGCTTGTAGTCTAGGAAAACGGCGTATACATCGCGGCTGGGCAGTGAGTACTCTGGGAGCACCACGCGAAGTAGCCCAGAGCGAACATAGCGTGCGATATCCCAGCCCGATCGCATCATGATGCCTTGGCCGTCGAGTGCCCAGTTGAGCGCAACCTCGCCGTCGTTGCAGCTCATACGCCCGCGCACCCGTACGTTTTCAACGGTGTCACCTCGAACAAAGCTCCATACGCCAAAAGACGTGTCATTACTTCGCACGACGATACACTGATGATGCGCGAGATCGTTCAGTGAGTGGGGTGTGCCGTGCGCCTCTAGGTAAGTCGATGCCGCGCACAGATGCCGTCGGTTCAATGCAATGCGGCGTGCCAGCAAGTTTGAGTCGGGCAGATCGCCAAGCCTTATGGCAACGTCGATGCCTTCATTCGACATGTTCACGGGATGGCCTGAAAGAACCAGCTCAACCTCTAGGTCGGGGAACTCGCGCATGAATGCGGAAATGGCAGGCGCGACGCGAACCCGCCCGAAATTGAGCGGCGCATTGACGCGTAGCAGTCCCACCGGCAGTTCGGCCGAACGAACCATCGTTTGGTCGAGCGCATCAATCGCAGCAAGAATTTCCCTACCCTTGTCGAAATAGATCTGCCCTTCCGGCGTGATGCTAAAGGTGCGCGTCGTGCGATTGATAAGGCGCACTCGCAACCTCTTCTCAAGATGCGCAAGGCGTTTACTGAGCGCCGCGGGTGTCAGACCCAGCGCGCGCGCTGCAATTGACAGGTTGCCGTACCTGACGATTTGCTGAAAGAATGCGATCTCTCCCTGGTCATCCATCTTTAACTTTCTGGAACGATTGAATTGAAGCAAAGCAACAACTGCACGGGCGCATCAAGCTCTAAACTAAAGATTCGGGTCGACGAGATGTTGCTTCATGTCGCAACACCGTTCTGATGCGTTTAATTTTAATGTTTTATCCGAGGATCATCTGTGGCGAATATTGTTAACTCCCTTCCGGGCGCCCGCCTTCGGGTAATTCTGGCTGCATTCATATCGGTGTTGTCTGCAGGGGCTTTTGCCCAGGCTGCGTATCCGACTCAGCCGATCCGCATCATCAATCCGTCGGCCGCAGGGTCATCTTCCGACATCTCGGCGCGTCGGCTCGCGGACGGCATGGCAAAAATTCTTAATACGACTATAACGGTCGAAAGCCGCCCTGGCGCTGGCGGCGGAATCGGCTCCGAGTTCGTGGCTCGCGCACCCGCTGACGGCTATACCCTACTGGCCGGCACCATCAACACGCACGGAATAAATTCAGGCCTTTACAAAAGCCTACGCTATGACCCTGTGAAAGACTTTATCCCGGTCATCAAAATCAACTCTTTCGCAAACGTCTTCGTGGTTAATCAGCAAGTCAAGGCTAATAGCTTTACTGAATTCGTGGCACTGGCCAAGAGCAGGTCCGCTGAGCCGATGACCTTCGCCTCGGGCGGACAAGGGACGACTATGCACATCCTAGGTGAGCTGATTAAGAACGACGCCGCCATTCCTTACACGCACGTGCCCTATCCAGGCAGCCCCAAGGTGTTCAGCGACCTGATCCCTGGTCGCGTCGATAGCTTCTTTGCGGGTAGCGCGTTGCTCAAACCATTCATTGATGCTGGAACTCTCAAACCGCTCGCCGTCAGCTCAAGCACCCGCCTTCCATCGCTACCAAATGTGCCGACTATGCGCGAGCTCGGTCTGCAGCGCGCCGAAATGCAGATTTGGATCGGCCTGTTCGCACCGGCCAATACCCCTGCTAACGTGATTGAGACCCTTACAAAAGCCGCCCGCCAAGTGCTCGGAGATCCTGCAATCATCCAAGCCTTCCGCAATGAAGGCTCGACTGTCGAGAAAGGTACACAGCCCGAGTTCGCGGCCGAAGTGCAATCCGAGGTGACCCGCTGGAAGAAAATCGGAACCGAGCTGAACCTAACCAATTAATATTTAACCCAATGACGACGCAAGATATTGATTCATCGGAGGAATTCTTCGAGCGCAATGCACACCTGATGTCAGCGGATGAAATTGATGCGCTTCGCAGGTTCGGCGTAGGTCGGCGAATTGGATTCGGAAGAAAGCCCGCATTGCTAGTGATCGACGCGCAGAAGTACATGGTCGAGCCAGCGGATTCCTCAAAATCAGACCAGTACCCTGCCGCTTGCGCTTCCGGCGCGGCGGCCATGCCGGTCATCGCACAAATGACCGCTGCATTCCGTGCTGCCGGTACGCCGATAATCTACACGCGAAACCTGCTGCGCCGCGATGGCGCAGACCGCGGGCTAAAGCGCTTTCCCGAAAAACTGCTAGCGCTTGAAGGGTGGTTCATTGAAGGGAGCAAAGGTGCAGAATTCATCGATGCTGTTGCCCCTCATGCCGAGGATATCGTCATCACCAAACCCAAGCCGAGTGCGTTCCATGGTACCCCTTTGACTGGCCTGTTGATTAATCGTGGGATAGACACGGTGGTGATCGTCGGTGGCGCCACCAGCAACTGCGTGCGAGCCACTGCTATCGAAGCATCGGCCTACAACCTTCGCACGATTATCGTTCGGGAAGGCGTGTTCGACCGCGTGCGTCTGTCTCATGAAGTGACACTGATGGACATAGATCGGCAAATGGGTGACGTGGTTGATGCGGATGAGGTGGTACGTTATCTTTCCAGGCTTAACTAAGTAGCCGCCGCCAAGGCCACGCCATGACGAAACGCATTTGGGATTCGTACCTTAGTGAGACCGACCGGCAATGGGTCGATTCACGCCCGGCGCGTCCGATGCGCCTGGGAAAATACCCCGCGCTGCTGCTGATCGACCTCTACAGAGGCGGTTTTGGCGATGTACCGGAGCCGCTTCTCGATTCAGTTCGTACCTGGCCATGGAGCTGTGGAATGAATGGCTGGAACGCGCTTCCTAACATCTTGAAACTGCTGACAGCCGCGCGGACCGCTCGCATTCCTGTCATACATTCGACCATGCGCGATTCATCGGACGGACTCGCTGGCTGGATGGATGCGCTGCACTCTAAGGGCGCTGGGTCGCTCGCGGGCCTGCAGGCAGGCAATTCCCGCCGCGCGCGAGAGATCATTCCTGAAGCAGCGCCGTTGCCGGGAGAACCCGTGATCGCGAAGTCCGCGCCAAGCGCGTTCGCATTCACACCTCTCCTCGCGCACCTGCGTGATCTCGGTATTGACACCGTTATGGTCGCGGGAATGGCGACCAGCGGCTGCGTCCGCGCCACAGTGATCGACGGCGCCACAAACCGATACCGGATGGTCGTGGTCGAGCCATGCGTATTTGACCGTATCGAGGCATCGCATGCGATGAGCCTATTCGACATCGATCAGAAATACGGCGACGTCGTGGGACTCGATGTCGCTCTTTCATTCATAAAGGAAAATTCCTGATGAGACTTGCAGTTCTTGATGACTATCAATCTGTTACTTTCCGGTTCGCCGATTGGGCGCGGCTTGCTAACCAAGGCGTGAGCGTAGTGCCTTTTGCCGACCATGTGAACGATCCAGATGCGCTGGTCGCGCGCCTGTCAGATTTCGACGCGGTGATGCGGGTGCGCGAGCGCACTGAGTTCCCGGTCGCGGTTCTCAATAAGCTGCCGCGCCTCAAGCTGATTCTGGCAACCGGCATTCGCAACGCCGACTCGATAGATCTGCATGCCGCGCGGGCGCTGGGTATCACGGTATGTAACACCGAGGCCTTGCAGCGTGAGACCGTTGAAGTGACTTGGGGCCTCCTGATCTCGCTCTTCCGCGGGCTCCCACGCGAGATGGTGTCGCTTCGTAGTGGCGGCTGGCAGCTGGGCATTGGCCGGCGCATGACAGGTAAAACCCTGGGTGTTGTGGGCTTTGGCACTATGGGCATTCCAGTTGCACGCGTGGCGAAGGCATTCGAGATGGAAGTGCAGGCCTGGAGTCCAAATCTTACATCGGTGCGCACCGATCCGCATGGCGTGAAAGCGGTGTCGAAAGAAGAACTGTTCGCGACCTCCGACGCGATCACGGTCCATGTGCCGATGAGCCCGGCTACGCGCGGCTTGGTTGGTCGCGAGGACATCGCTCTCATGAAGTTGGATGCGGTGATCATCAACACCTCGCGCGCACCAATCATCGACCAAGCCGCCGTGATTGAGGCACTGCAGCAAAAGCGAATCGGCGGCATGGGCGTCGATGTGTACGATAGCGAGCCGCTCGCGCAGGACCATCCGTATCGCCATCTCGTCAACGTCGTCGCCACGCCGCACATCGGCTATGTGACGGAGGAAAACTACCGACTGTTCTTCGGACAGTCCCTGGAAAACCTCGAAGCGTTCCTCAAAGGCGCACCCTTGCGCGTCATCAACTGATCGTCACCATGCAACTGAAAGACATTGCGCGCGTTATCCGCAGCAAGAATGCTGGGCCAAGGACAACGACCCTCGACATCATCTTCTCAAATTTGGACGATTTTGACAAAGCTCGCGAGAGTGGTGCATTAAATGTATCTGCCATGAGCGTCCTTTATGGAGTGGATGCGACAAAGGTGAAGGTTATCGAATACCCACTTGGCTGCGCCATCAAGGTTGTCATTCCACGTCGCCTGACTGCCGGGGACCCTGGGGATCGCGACGTGTACGGGGCGCAACAGCACCGCCGGCTACTAGGTATTGAACTGAAGGTACAAACATGAGCGCGAGCATGAAACTCATCAACGAGTTCCGCAACGGAAAGCGCAGGCCACTGCTTTTGCTGGGAGCATCTGGTCAGCTCGGCTATGGTATCCCCACCCCGGCTTTTGAAGCTGGCCTCCAACGAAAGCCAGACCTCATCGGCTGCGATATGGGCTCCATTGATATTGGGCCGTACTATCTGGGCAGCGGGCAGATGGCGACTTCGTCTGCCGCAACCAAGCGAGATCTACGCAAGGTCATACTGGCGGCCCGTCGGCTCGACATTCCGCTTGTGATCGGTTCGGCTGGCTCGGCAGGCGCGGCTTCCCATCTTGAGCAAACTCTCGCGCTGGTACGCGACATCGCACGCGAGGAAAAACTGCACTTTCGCCTTGGTGTGATTTCGGGTGATATCGACAAAGGCATTGTCATTGCCGCCATCGAAGCTGGTGGCGTAGTCGGCATCGACGACATGCCGACGCTGACCGCGGAAGAAGTAAAAGCATCCGCGAATATTGTCGGCCAAATGGGCATGGAAGCCTTCCAGCGTGCCCTTGCCGCGGATGTTGACATATTAATCGCAGGCCGTGCATGCGATACCGCGATCTTTGCCTCGTTGCCGGCGATGCTCGGCTTTCCGGTCGGACTCTCGATCCACATGGCTAAGATCATCGAATGCGCCTCACTTTGCTGCTTGCCGGGAGGTCGTGACACTATCCTCGCCACCCTGGACGACGAGGGATTCGAGCTCGAAAGCATGGCGGTTCAAAGAAGCGCAACTCCAATGTCAGTCGCGGCGCACAGTCTCTATGAACAGAGCGACCCTTTCGTCATCATCGAGCCCGAGGGTCGAGTCGACCTGACCTCGGCAATATACGAAGCCATCGACGAGCGCCGGACACGGGTGAGTGGTGCCAAATGGATCGAAGCTCCTCGCGTCAGCGTGAAGATTGAAGGCTCGTGCGTGGTGGGCGAACGCGCGACGCTGCTTTGTGCCGCTGCCGACCCACTCTTCATCAAGGGCCACCGGGATATTCTTGAGGGCGTGCGTATCGTCGTTCGCGATCTGGTCTGCGAAGATACAACCGAAGATTATTCTCTTTTTTGGCGTGTTTACGGAGTAGATGGTGTAAGCGAGGCGCCGCCAGACGCAGTGCTGCCGCACGAGATCTTTTTGCTTGTTGAGTGCATCGCGCCGACGCTGGAACGTGCGGAGGAAGTCGTGCGTACCATGAAGCAGTACCTGCTTCATTATGGATATCCCGGCCGGCTTTCAACTGGCGGGAACTTGGCTTTTCCGTTCACGCCACCAGAAGTCTCGCTAGGCACTGCCTATCGCTTCAACGTCTATCACATCATGACAACCGACCGGTACGCCGAGTTGTTCCCGCTAAAAGTTGAAACGCTATAGACGAAGTTGGGAGGGAACTAAAATAGAATAACAGCCAGAACCAAGCCTGTGAGATTCGTTTCACAGGCTTTTTTCTTGGCCACTGCCCTTTGCCGAGGGGCAGTTTTCAGTCCATCAGTTCACCATGACCAGCTTTCCCTTGACGCTGCGCGAACCCATCAAGGCGTAGGCGGCTTTGATGTCGCTCATGGGCAGGGTGCGGTCCAACACGGGTTTGATCTTGCCTTGGCCATACCACTGGGCCAACTCGCCCATCATGGCCGCGTTGGCTTGGGGTTCGCGCCTGGCAAAGTCGCCCCAAAACACACCGACCAAAGAGGCGCCCTTGAGCAAGGTCAGGTTCAGCGGCAGCGATGGGATGGGGCCACCTGCAAAGCCCACCACCAAGTAGCGTCCACGCCAAGCAATGGAGCGGAAAGCGGGCTCGGCCAGATCGCCGCCCACAGGGTCATACACCACGTCGGGGCCTTTGCCCTCGGTCAGGGTTTTCAGGGCTTCGCGCAGGTTTTGGGTGCTGTAGTTGATGGTGGCATCGGCCCCCAGTGCGGTGCACAGGGCGCATTTTTCGTCGGTCGATGCCGCCGCAATTACTTTGGCTCCCACCGCTTTGGCAATCTGAATGGCTGCTGTGCCCACGCCGCCTGCAGCGCCGAGCACCAGCACGGTTTCACCCGCTTTGAGGGCGGCGCGGTCCACCAGCGCATGGTGCGATGTGGCGTATGTCATGATGAAGGCTGCGCCATCGGTGGCCGGAAAACCAGCGGGTAAGGGCATGCACAGTTTGGCCGGGGCCAAGGTGTGGGTGCCAAAGCCGCCCGTGCCCGACAGACAGGCCACGCTTTGGCCGACCTTCAGGTGCGTCACGCCTTCACCCAGGGCTTGCACCGTGCCTGCGTATTCCGAGCCCGGCACAAAGGGCAACTCGGGCTTCATCTGGTATTTGTTTTGCACGATCAACAGATCGGGGAAATTCAGGCTGGCCGCCTGGATTTGGATGAGCACTTGGCCTGGCCCGGGTGTGGGGGTGGGCAGCTCTTTCCAGGTGAGGGCGTCAACGCCCGTGGGGTTCTCGCAAAGCCAAACATGCATGCCGTGTCTCCAAATGGAATCAGATTTCAAAAACGGTGATCTTAGGCATTCAGGCTCGGCCCTTCATGTCCCCCTAGCGACCGCATGCCAAGTCTGGCCGTTTCGCTGAAAGCGTCATGCCGATTTCGCCACATCCTCGCCCTACAATGGCCTATTCCACAAGCGTTCACCTATGAAAATCCTGATCTCCAACGACGATGGCTTTCGGGCAGAGGGCATCGTGGCCTTGTACAACGCGCTCAAGGATATTGCCGATGTTGAAGTGGTGGCCCCAGAGCACAACAACAGCGCCAAATCGAATGCCCTGACCCTGCACACGCCGCTGTATGTGAACCGGGCCGACAATGGGTTTCGGTATGTCAATGGCACGCCCGCCGATTGTGTACACATCGCCTTGACGGGTTTGTTGGGTTACCGGCCCGACTTGGTGATTTCGGGCATCAACAACGGCGCCAACATGGGCGACGACACCTTGTATTCGGGTACCGTGGGCGCAGCCATGGAGGGCTATTTGTTTGGCATTCCGGCCATTGCAGTGTCGCAAATCGACAAGGGCTGGGCGCATCTGGATGCAGCAGCCAGCACAGTCCAACGCATGGTTCAACAAATGGTACATCAAAATTTGATTGGCACGCAGCCTTGGTTGCTGAATGTGAACATTCCCAACTTGCCAGTGGCGCAAATCAAGTCGCCCAAGGTGTGCCGCCTGGGTCGGCGTCATGCGGCCGAGCCGGTCATCACCCAGGTGGACCCACGGGGCCAGACCATGTACTGGATTGGCGCAGCCGGTGCCGCCATGGACGACAGCGTCGGCACCGATTTCCACGCGGCAGACCTTGGGCATGTGGTGGTCACGCCTTTGAAGGTGGATTTGACCGAGCATGACCACCTGCAGGCCTGGAGTCAGAACTGCGCTCGCCTTTGGCCACAGGATGAGGCATGAAACCCAGGCCCAGTTTTCCGGCCAAATTGCCGCCTGCTGGGGGGCAACCTGCGTTGGCTTTGAACCCTCTGGCGGTCCAGGTCAATCCCCGCCCTGTTGCAGTGGGCCAGGAGCCACGCATTGGGCGGGTCAGTCCGGCGTCGGGGCGGTCATCGCCTTTGTTGTCCGTGCCTGTGTCCAGCGGTTTGGGGCTCGATTCGGGCGCAGTGCGTGCCCGCATGGTGGCCAAATTGGCCGAGCAGGGGGTGCAGGATCCGTGGGTCTTGCAGGCTATGGGCCAGGTGGAGCGGCACCGTTTTGTCGAAACCGCTTTGGCGGGGCAAGCGTACGAAGACACCAGTTTGCCCATTGGTTTGGGGCAGACCATCTCCAAGCCCAATGTGGTGGCCCGCATGATCGAGTTGCTGAGACAAGACGCGCCGGGCAAACTGGGTCGGGTGCTGGAAATCGGCACCGGCTGTGGCTATCAGTCTGCAGTGCTCAGCCACCTGGCGAGTGAGGTTTACAGCATCGAGCGCTTGCGCGGATTGCACGAAAAAGCCAAAAAAAATCTACTGCCGTTTCGCCTGCCCAATGTGCACCTGATGCTGGGCGACGGCATGTTGGGTTTCCCCAAAGGGGCGCCTTACGCCGGGATCATTTCGGCAGCCGGTGGCGATGAGGTGCCCGTAGTCTGGCTGGAGCAACTGGCCGTCGGGGCCAGGCTGGTGGCCCCCACGGTCACTGCCTCGGGGCATCAGGCTTTGGTGGTGATCCGCAGAACGGCCACAGGCTATGACCGACAAGTCTTGGAGGCCGTTCACTTTGTACCCCTAAAATCGGGTATTGCATGAAGGAATGGCACCGGATGATGTTGCGTGAAGTTTTTCGTTTGGGTTTCTCAGCTTTGACGCTGCTTGTATTGGCCGCGTGCACATCTTCGCCCCGTACCCCGGCACCGGTGGAAACACGCGGTTCCAGCCCCAAAGTGAGTGCCCAGGCAACTGTGACTGCGCCAGCGCCTGCGGCCGAGACGGTGAAGGCGATGCCGGGTACAGAAAACGCCGGCAAGCCAGGGTTTTATACCGTGCAGCGTGGCGACACTTTGACCCGCATTGCCTTGGACCACGGCCATTCCTGGCGCGATCTGGCCAGTTGGAACAGCTTGCCCAATGCCCACTTGATCGAGGTGGGGCAGGTTTTGCGTGTGGCACCTCCAAACGCCACGGTGGAAGCCAGTGGCGTGGTGGTGCAGCCCTTGGGCAGTGCAGAAACGGCGGCAGCGCCCAAACCAGCCTCGGCACCCACACCAGCGCCGTCTGCCAACGACGAAGGTCTTGGCTTTGCCTGGCCCGCCAGCGGCAGCGTGATTGGCGGTTTTGACGAGGCCAAGAACAAAGGCCTCGACATTGGCGGCAAGGCGGGAGACCCGGTGCTGGCCGCAGCCGATGGGCAAGTGGTCTATGCAGGCTCAGGTTTGCGCGGCTATGGCAACTTGATCATCCTCAAGCACAACAACACCTTTTTGACCGCCTATGCGCACAACCAGGCCTTGTTGATCAAGGAGGACCAGAAAGTACGCAAGGGCCAAAAAATCGCTGAAATGGGCAAGACGGATGCCGACCGTGTGAAGCTGCATTTCGAGATTCGCCGTCAAGGCAAACCGGTGGACCCGGCCAAATACCTGCCTGCGCGCTGAAGCGCAGAGTCGACCGTCAGCCCAACGGGACCGAACATGACTTGGCCTGTTTTGGTGTTTGACATCGAAACCATCCCCGACATGGCGGGGTGGCGTAAGCTGAATTCGACGGACTCGGAGCTGACAGACGCCCAAGTGCATGCCCAGTGGCAAGCCGCGCGGGCCGCAGAAGGAAAAAGCGATTTCATGCCCCTGTACCTGCAGCGCATCCTGTGCATCAGTTGTGTGTTTCGCAATGCCGAGGGTTTGCGCGTTCACTCCTTCGTCGACCGCGACGGGCAAAGCGAGGCAAAGGTGGTGCAGACCTTTTTTCAGGCCATCGAAAAGCACGCCCCGCAATTGGTCAGCTGGAACGGCAGCGGCTTCGATTTGCCGGTGCTGCACTACCGAGGCTTGATGCACGGCGTGGTGGCCGACAAATACTGGGATCTGGGCGACGATGACCGCGAGTTCAAGTGGAACAACTACATCTCGCGCTACCACATGCGCCACCTGGACCTGATGGATCTGCTGGCCAAATACACGCCCAAAAACAATGCCCCTATGGACGCGCTGGCCAAGCTGTGCGGCTTTCCCGGCAAGCTGGGCATGGACGGCTCACAGGTTTATGCGCAGTTTCAAGCCGGGCACACCGAAGACATCCGTCGCTACTGCGAAACCGATGTGATGAACACCTACTTGCTTTATTGCAGGTTTCAGAAAATGCGCGGCGGTTTCACCGAGGCCGAATACACGCAGGAAATTGCCTTTGTCAAAGACCAGCTGGGCAACTTGGCCATGCAAGAGTCTCACTGGCAGGAATACTTGAAAGCCTGGATCTGACGCTTCCTTGTGAAACTGTGCGTTGGGCCCTTAATGCAGGCCTCACATCCTGAGACAATCAGGGCATGAGCGATCCAGACATTTCCCTTTCCCAAGCCCAAGCCGAAGAACCCGGTCACAACAGTGACGATTTACCTGAGGGCTGGCTGCGTGTGGGCTCTCTGGACATGGATGCCCAAGGCATCGCCCGCCGCCCTGACGGCAAAGTCGTGTTCATTGAAGGGGCCTTGCCCTTTGAGCTGGTGTCGGTCAATGTGCACCGTAAAAAGAACAACTGGGAGCAGGGTACCGTCACCCAAATTCACCACGAGTCGTCGCAACGCGTACGGCCAGGCTGCCCGAATTTTGGTCTGCACGCCGGCGCCTGCGGCGGCTGCAAGATGCAGCACCTGGAGGCTTCGGCCCAAGTGGCCATCAAGCAAAGGGTGCTCGAAGACAACCTTTGGCACCTGGGCAAAGTCAAAGCCGAAACCATGCTGCGCCCCATTGAGGGGCCGACTTGGGGCTACCGTTACCGCGCACGTTTGTCGGTGCGTTACGTGATCAAAAAAGGCGAAGTGCTGATCGGATTCCATGAGCGCAAAAGCCGTTACATCGCCGACATGAAAGTGTGCCCTGTGCTGCCGCCGCATGTCAGTCGCATGTTGCTGCCATTGCGCGCCTTGATTGGGCAGATGGAGGCCCGCGAAACCTTGCCCCAGTTGGAGCTGGCCTGCGGCGACGAGGTCACGGCTTTGGTGCTGCGCCATCTGGAAACCTTGAGCGAGGGCGACAAAGCCCTGCTGCGGGCATTTGCCGCCGAGCACCAAGTGCAGTGGTGGCTGCAGCCCAAAGGCCCGGACACGGTGCATTTGCTGGACGAGGGTGGTGCGAAGCTCAGTTACGGTCTGCCCGACTTTGGCATCACCATGCCATTTCGGCCCACCGATTTCACCCAGGTCAACCCCTTCATCAACCGCGTGCTGGTGGCGCGCGCGCTGCGCCTGCTGCAGGCGCAAAAAACGGAGCGGGTGATCGACTGGTTCTGCGGTCTGGGCAACTTCACCTTGCCGCTTGCCTCGCAAGCGGGGGAGGTGCTCGGCATTGAAGGGGCCGAGACCCTGGTCGCGCGTTCACGCGACAACTACGCCCGCAACCAAGCCACACGGACCGAAGGCCAGGCCTTGGCCCCCACGCAGTTTGTGGCGCGCAATTTGTTCGATATGACGCCTGAGATGCTGGTGGCCGACGGCACCGCCGACAAATGGCTCGTGGACCCACCGCGCGAAGGCGCCTTTGCCCTGAGCAAGGCGCTGGCCGAGTTGCACGTCAACCAGGACCTGCGCCAGGGCTGGACTCCGCCCCAGCGCATTGTTTATGTGAGTTGCAACCCGGCCACACTGGCCCGAGATGCCGGAATTCTGGTGCACCGTGCAGGTTACCGCTGTGTGGCTGCAGGGGTTATCAACATGTTCGCGCACACCGCGCATGTGGAGAGCATGGCGGTGTTTGAGCTGGCCTGAAGACACTCAATTGGAAGCGGGCTATTGGCCACTCAGGCACAAAAAAGGCTCCCGAAGGAGCCTTTTTGGTTTGGTAAGCTGAAACGTCTCAGTCTTTTTCACCGCCCATGATGCCCAGCAGGGCCAACAGGCTTTGGAAGATGTTGAACACGCTCATGTAGAGGGCCAAGGTGGCGCTGATGTAGTTGGTTTCGCCGCCATCCAGGATGCGCTTGATGTCATACAGCAAGAAGGCGCTGAAGATGCCGATGGCCAAGGTTGAAATCACCATCATGCCGACTGTGGAGCCCACAAACACGTTGATGATGCCGCCCACCATCAGGACCATGGCCCCGACGAACAACCATTTGCCCATGCCCGACAGATCACGCTTGATGACGCTGGCCAGGCTGGCCATGACAAAGAACACACCGGCGGTGCCCGCAAATGCGGTCATCACCAGGTCAGAGCCGTTCTTGAAACCCAGCACCATGGCGATCATGCGCGAGAGCATCAGGCCCATGAAGAAGGTGAAGGCCAGCAAAACAGGCACGCCAGCGGCCGAGTTTTTGGTTTTCTCGATGGCGTACATGAAACCGAATGCGCCACCCAGGAAAACGATCAGGCCCATGAAGCCTGTCAAGGATTGGGTGATGCCTGTTTCCACGCCGACCCATGCGCCCAGCACGGTGGGCAGCATGCTCAGGGCGAGCAACCAATAGGTGTTGCGCAGAACGCGGTTGCGTGCGGCCAGGTCCACATGGCCCCACTCGGCGGAATTGAGAGTGCGTAAGTCGCTCATGGTTTATCTCCTTAACTCGCCTTGGATCAAGGCTGAGCATTATTCTAAATGCCCCGCTCTGCAAGGTCGATGGGTTTAGGGATTTCCGTCAGGCCATGGGGTTATCCGGGTGATTCAGTTTTGCCTTGGGGTGTGCAATTGACGAGTCAGCGCCCGTGTATGCTTGATGTTTTTAACCCCAGTCCTTTAAATCAACATGAAAACACAAGCCACTTTGGAACTGTCCGATGTGAAAGCCATCGCCGCTGCGGCCGAAGCCGAAGCCCTGAAAAACAGCTGGGCTGTGAGCATTGCCATCGTCGATGGCGGCGGCCATTTGCTGCATTTCGCCCGTTTGGACGGCGCGCCACCGATTTCATCCCACATCGCACCCGCCAAAGCCCACACGGCCGCCCTGGGCCGCCGTGAATCCAAAGTCTACGAAGACGTCATCAACGGTGGCCGCACGTCCTTTTTGTCGGCCCCGACCATTCAAGGCATGCTAGAAGGCGGCGTGCCGATCATGAAGGACGGTTTTTGCTTGGGCGCTGTAGGCGTCAGCGGCGTCAAGTCGACCGAAGACGCGCAGATCGCCAAAGCCGGAATCGCCGCCATCGGTCTGTGATCTAGCACGAGCCCGTGGCTGCTTGGCAGCCGCTGGGACACAAAAAAGCCCGCTAATCGAGCGGGCTTTTTTGTGGGACGCTGTTGGTACTGCGTGGCCTTCGATCAATACAGGTCGAGTACAGCGCCTTTGCTGGCGCTCGAGGCGTTGAAGGCAAATTTGGCTTGCACGCCGCGGGTGTAACGCGGCGCAGGTGCAGTCCAGCCTTCGCGGCGCTTGGCCAGTTCGGCCTCAGGCACGTTCAACTCAAGGACCAATTTGTGCGCGTCGATGGTGATGCTGTCGCCTTCATGCACAAACGCGATGTTGCCGCCGGCTGCGGCTTCGGGGGCAACGTGGCCCACCACCATGCCCCACGTGCCACCCGAAAAGCGGCCGTCGGTGATCAGGCCCACACTCTCGCCCAGACCTGCGCCAATCAGCGCGCCCGTGGGGGCCAGCATTTCGGGCATGCCGGGGCCGCCTTTGGGGCCGAGGTAGCGCAAAACCATCACATCGCCTGCCAGAATCTTGCCTGCCAAGATGGCTTCGAGGGCCGATTGCTCGTCATCGAACACGCGGGCCGGACCAGTGATGACCGGGTTTTTCAGGCCGGTGATCTTGGCCACAGCACCTTCGGGTGACAGGTTGCCCTTGAGGATGGCCAGATGGCCTTCGGCATACATGGGCTTGTCAATCGGGCGGATCACGTCTTGGTCGGCGCGTGGAACTTCCGGCACGTCTTTCAGGTTTTCGGCAATGGTTTTGCCCGTGATGGTCATGCAATCGCCGTGCAGCAAGCCGGCTGCCAGCAAGGTTTTCATGACTTGGGGGATACCGCCCGCTTGGTGCAGGTCCACGGCCAAGTACTTGCCGCTAGGCTTCAGGTCGCAAATGACGGGGATTTTCTTGCGCATGCGCTCGAAATCATCAATCGTCCACTCCACGCCAGCGGTGTGGGCAATGGCCAAAAAGTGCAGCACCGCGTTGGTGGAGCCGCCCGTGGCCATGATCACAGCCACAGCGTTTTCGATGGCTTCCTTGGTGACGATGTCGCGGGGCTTGAGGTCTTTTTTGATGGCTTCGATCAAGACCTTGGCAGACTCTTTGGCAGAGTTTTGCGTTTCATCATGGGGGTTGGCCATGGTGGACGAGTAGGGCAGGGACATGCCCAAAGCCTCAAACGCCGAGGACATGGTGTTGGCGGTGTACATGCCGCCGCAAGAACCCGTGCCCGGAATTGCCCGCTTTTCAATTTCCTTGAGGTCAAAGTCGCTGAGTTTGCCCGCAGCGTTTTCACCTACCGCTTCGAACACGCTGACGATGTTCAGGTCTTTACCCTGGTAGCGGCCTGGCAAGATGGTGCCGCCGTAGACGTAAATGGCGGGCACGTTGGCGCGCAACATGCCCATCATGCCGCCGGGCATGTTTTTGTCGCAGCCACCGACGACCAAAACGCCATCCATCCACTGACCACCGACGCAGGTTTCAATGCAGTCTGAGATGACTTCGCGGCTGACGAGCGAATATTTCATGCCCTCGGTGCCCATGGCCATTCCGTCCGAGATGGTGGGTGTGCCAAACACCTGAGCGTTGCCGCCGGCTTCTTCAATGCCTTCGATGGCTGCATCGGCCAGTTTTTGCAAGCCGCTGTTGCATGGGGTGATGGTGCTGTGGCCGTTGGCCACGCCCACCATGGGTTTGACGAAATCGCCCTCTTCGTAGCCCATGGCGTAGTACATCGAGCGGTTCGGGGCACGGGATTTGCCCTGCGTGATGTTGGCGCTGCGGCGGTTGATGGGGGTGATCGGGATGATTTTGTCGCTCATGGTGGTGTCTCTGTAGAAGCCCAAAAGAAGGTCGCCACATTCTAACGGGCGCTTGCCTGGCCTTTGTGTCCAGTGCGAGGCATCTCCGGTGCACAATCCGGGCATGCTGATCCATCCTCAAATTGACCCCGTCGCCCTGCAGTTGGGCCCCTTGGCCATCCACTGGTATGGCCTGACCTATTTGGCCGCTTTTGGTCTGTTTTTCTGGCTGGGCGTTCGGCGTCTGGGCCATGCGTCCTTCCAGCACCTGCCGCAGTGGCAAAAACGCGATGTAGAAGACATCTTGTTTTTGGGCGTGCTCGGCGTCATTTTGGGTGGTCGCGTGGGGTACTGCCTGTTTTACAAACCGGCGTATTACCTGTCTAACCCGCTCGAAATCTTCGCCATCTGGCAAGGCGGTATGAGTTTTCATGGGGGTTTGTTGGGCGTTATCTTGGCCATGGTTTGGTTTGCCCGCAGCCGAGAGCGGTCGTTTTTGCAGGTCATGGATTTTGTGGCGCCTTGTGTGCCAACGGGACTTGCCGCCGGTCGAGTGGGCAATTTCCTGAATGGCGAGCTTTGGGGCCGGGTGGCCGACCCCTCGCTGCCTTGGGGCATGGTGTTTCGGGGGGCGGGCGATTTGCCACGCCATCCGTCGCAGCTGTACCAAATTGCATTGGAAGGCTTGCTGCTGTTTGTGCTGTTGTGGTGGTTTGCCCGCAAAGACCGACCCACGGGCCAAGTGTCAGCGGCCTTTTTGCTCGGTTACGGTTTTTTCCGTTTCGTGGCCGAATTCTTCCGCGAACCCGATGCGCATCTGGGCCTCTTGAGCTTGGGCATGAGCATGGGCCAGTGGTTGTGTGTGCCGATGATGTTGGGCGGCGTGGTGTTGTGGGTCATGGCGGCACAAAAGAAGTTTTGATGTTGCCTGGCCACTGACACAATCGGGTCAAGCAACTGAGAGAAACTCATCCAGAATTTATTTCTCCAAACTCAAAGGATCAGGCGCATGACTTTGCAACGCAGACATCTCTGGCTCTTTGCCTTTTCCACCCTGTTGCTCGGTGCCTGCTCGGGCATGCGGCCCACCAGCGAAGCACCCCGGCCACCGGTGGTCTTTGTTCACGGCAATGGCGACTCGGCTGCCTTGTGGCAAAGCACGATGTGGCGCTTTGAATCCAATGGTTGGCCGCGCGAGCGCCTGCATGCCATTGATGTGCCTTATCCCTTGGCGCGAGACGCAGACAACAGGCCCCAAGCGGGCCGCACTTCCACTGCCGAGCACATGGCTTTTTTGCGCGAAGAAGTGCAAGCGGTCTTGAAGCGCACGGGTGCTGCGCAGGTGGTCTTGGTCGGCAACTCGCGGGGTGGCAATGCCATCCGGAACTTCATCTGCAATGGCGGCGGACAAAACCTCGTCAGCCATGCGGTGCTGGGCGGCACACCCAATCATGGTGTTCAGGCCATTCCAGGCGTCAACGAAGCCAATGAATTTTCTGGCACCGGACCCTTTTTGAGTCAGCTCAATGCGCCCAAAAATGCGCAAGGCGACGAGGTGTGTGGCCCCGCCAAATGGCTGACCATCCGCTCGGACAACAACGACAAATTTGCCCAGCCCGATGGCCTTTGGATTGGCATGAAAGGCAAAGCGACTAACGTGACTTTTGCCGGCCCGGAGCTCAAAGGCGCGACCAACGTGGTCATCCCGCGCATTGACCACCGGGAAACGTCTTATTCGGCAGCGGCTTTTGAAGCCACCTACCGGTTCATCACGGGTCGCACGCCTGCTTTGGACATCCAAACCGAGGCTTCGGTGCTTTTGAATGGCAAAGTGGTGGGTCTGGGTTTGAATCCGATCGACGCGCAGAGTGGCAACTTTGTGAACAATTTGCCATTGGCCGGTGCAAGCCTTGATGTGTACGAGATCGACCCTTTGACGGGCCAGCGCAAAGGTGCTGCGGTGCACCAAAAAACGGTGGGTGCCGACGGGCTTTGGGGGCCCTTCAAAGGCACATCACAAGCAGCCTATGAGTTTGTCATCACGGCCAAAGGCTATGCCACGACACACATTTACCGCAGCCCATTCCCGCGCTCGAGCGGCATCGTTCACATGAAGCCCGAGCGCGTGGCCGAGGCCGACCGGTCGGCTGCGGCACTGGTCAGTTTTGTGCGACCCCGTGGCTACTTTGACCCGCCGCGTGACAGCATGCGCCTGGACGGCAAGACGAGCTTGCCGGGGGTGCCCCCCGGAGCGGGCGTGGCCAGTTCCAAACTGCGGCTGGATGACAAAATCCAGCGAACTGTGGCCGCTGAATTCAACGGCGAGCGCTTGGTAGGCTTGACCTGGCCCATGGCCGAGGGCCGCACCACGGTGCTGGAGTTGACTTATTGAGCATTGCCCTGCGTGGGCTTGGTTTTTTTTCGGTTCTCAATGACATTCAGGGTGGCAGAAGGCAATTCGCCAAACAGCTTCTTGTAATCCTGCGCAAACTGGCTCAAATGCCAGAAGCCCCAATGCGAGGCGATGTCTTGGATAGTGACGCCCGGGACAGCGTGTCTTAGTGCGCGGCGCACCCCGTTCAGCCGCAGTGAACGCAGGTATTTGACCGGGGTTGTGCCCAACACGTCCTGAAAACAATAGTTGAGCTTGCGTCGGCTCGTTCCGACGCGGCTGCACACCTCCAGAATGGACATCGGTTCGTCGGCATGGCCTAGCATCAGTTCGCAGGCGCGGTCCACCAGTTTTTTGCGCCGCTCCAGGGTGGGCAGCTCGGAGGTGTCGACCCGCGCGGGCAGGGCTTCAAGCCACTCCATCAAGATTTCGTCACGCAATTGGCGCAAGGCCTGCTCATCATGTTGCCGGTGGGCCAATGCGCTGGCCTGGTCGAGCACAGTGAGCTGCAGGTCGCGCAGGTTCTGTGCCTTGATGTCGGTGGTTTGCAGCACCAGCTGCTTTTCGAGCCAATGGGCCAGTGGCTTTTGGTACATGCGCTCCCACAGTGGGTTCAGCAGGCTGCGGTTAACCACCACGGCCATCAGGGTGAAGTGGGGCGGAGTGGTCAGGTCCACTTCGTCGCCCTTGCCACACATGATGGCGTGGGCGGGCACCCGTTGGCCGTTGAAAAACAGGTCCGGCGAGTCCTGCAACGCCATGGCAAAGCCATACACGCTCTCGTCGAGCCTCCCGCGCTGGCGCAGGGCGATGCTGGTGTCTTCGCGCAGCAGGGTGACTTCGGGCAGTTGCACCTGGTGGATGCGCCCCTTGAACTGGCCGGGCGAGAGCTGCTCGTATTGCAGCGCCCAGCCCTGTTGGGCCAGGGCGTGCTGGTCCATGTCCTGGGTGTCCAGCACCTGGACCCAAGGTGAAGAGGGGACATGAAGGGGGGCGGGTGTGCTCATCAAAGGCTCAAAACACGGCGCAAATGCATAGCCCTGAGTGTGCCTGCTTAGGGAGCCGAGGCTTTTTCGTGAAAACCCGGGGTGTCCCGTGCCTAAACTTGATAGTGCTCGGACAGGCTTGTGCCTAGCATTGGAGAAACCCTGAAAGACACCCTCAATGAGCCTGCGCATTGCCGTTTTGCTGACCAACGACGATACCTCGGCGTTTGCCGCGCATTTTCCGAACGACGGTCAAAAGGTGGTGCAGCTGCTGCAGCCTCTGCGTCCGGACTGGTCGTTCGATGTGCTGTCGGTCAAAGACGGCGTGCTGCCTAGAGACCCGCATGCCTTTGACGGCTACGTCATCACCGGCAGCCCGGCTTCCGTCAACGACGACAACCTGCCTTGGATAGGGCAGTTGCTGGACTTCATCCGAGCCGTGCACACCGCACGCCAGCCGCTGATCGGCCTGTGCTTTGGCCACCAGGCGGTTGCCCGGGCGCTGGGCGGGCAGGTGGAGCGCAACGCCGCAGGCTGGGGCCTGGGCACCGCGCCCACGCACTGGCAGCACACCCGCCCCTGGATGCATCCCGCGCAAAGCACCACCACCTTGATGGCCGCCCACAACGAACAGGTCACCCTCATGCCCGAGTGGGCCGAGTGCCTGGGCGGTAGTGACTTTTGCCCCATCGGCTCGATGCAGATCGGCCAGCACTTTTGGACCACCCAGTTCCACCCCGAGATGCCACGGGTGTTCATGCAGGCTTTGCTGGGTTACCTGGCCGACAAGCTCGATGCGGACACCCTGGCCCGTGCCCACACCAGCCTGAATAACGCTGCCGATGTGCCCTTGTTTGGGCAATGGATGGTGCAGTTTTTTGAAAACGCAAGGACAACAAACCCATGACCGTCTGGCATCCCACCGACGATGGTTACGCCGATTTGGCGGACCACGACAGCTATGTGAAAGGCACGCCGCACAACACCTTTCAGCGCCTGCGCGACGAGGACCCGATGGCTTGGTGCGATTGGGCAGATGGCAAAGGCTTTTGGTCGGTCACGCGGCATGCCGACATCCTAGAGCTCAACCGCAACCACCAGCGCCTGTCTTCGGCCCAAGGCATCCGCATGGAAGACCAGTCGCACGAGGAGTACATGGCGCGGCGCACCTTTCAGGAAACCGATCCGCCCGAGCACACCCGCACCCGCATGCTGGTGGCCAAGGCCTTTTCCAAGCCCATGATGGCGTTGTACGAAGAGCAGATTCGAGAACTCTGTGTGGGCATCCTCGACCAGGCCCTGGCGCTGGGCGAGTTTGACGCCACGCACCACATTGCCCGCCAGCTGCCCATGCGCATGCTCGGGCGCATCGTGGGCCTGCCCGAAGAAGACCTGGACTGGTTGGTGGACAAGGGCGATGCGCTCATGGGCAACACCGACAGCGATTTCACCTCCCATGTGGTCGACAAGATGGACACCGAGGCCTACCGCTTCATGCCGTTTCGCTCGCCCGCCGGGGTTGACTTGTACGACTACGCAGCCCAGTTGATGGAACGCAAGCGCGCAGCGGGCGACACCAGTGGCGTGCTGCACCTGATCACCCAGCCCGATGCGCAGGGCAACGTGATCAGCGACACCGAGTTCCGCAACTTCTTTTGCCTGCTGGTGGCTGCGGGCAACGACACCACGCGTTATTCGATCGCTGCCGCTTTGCACGCGCTGGCCAACCAGCGCGGCCTGATGGCGCAGCTCAAGGTGGTGCAGGGCGAGGCCGCCTGGGAGGGCGTGGCCGACGAGTTCATCCGCTGGGCCTCGCCCGCCACGCACTTTCGCCGCACCGCGACCGAAGACTTTGAATACCACGGCAAGCGGGTTTTGGCGGGCGACAAGGTGCTGCTCTGGTTCATCTCGGGTAACCGCGATGAGCGCGCTTTTGACCGCCCATTCACTGTTGACCTGAACCGGGGCGCGAACCGCCACCTGGCGTTCGGGCAGGGCGGGGCGCATGCCTGTTTGGGCATGTGGCTGGCGCGGCTGGAGTTGCGCGTCTTGATGCAGGAACTGATCAAGCGTGTGGACCGCATTGAGCAAACGGGTGAGCACGCCTTTTTGCGATCCAATTTTGTCTCCGGTATCAAACGCTTACCCGTGCGCATGCACCTCATCTGAAAGGAACCACCATGTCAAATGTTCAAGAACGCCTGAGGGTGCTGTTTTGTGACCACCTGGCCATCGCGCGGGGGAAATACGTCACGCTCAAGCCAGGGCAGGGTGGTGGTGCCCGTTTTTGCCGAGGCACCTTTGGCGTCACTTACGAAAAAGAGCTGATCCCGGCCCCAGGTGCGATGGTCATGGAAGGCCTGCCCGACATGGAGGCCGTCTACACCCCCGAGGATATCCGCCCCGGCTGGCAGCCGTTCACCCAAGTGGCCATTGGCGACCTCAAAGCCAACGACGGCACGCCTCTGCCCATGTGTGGGCGCAGCGCCTTGAAGCGCGCCGTGGCCGACTGGCAGGCCATGGGCTATGACCCGATGGTGGGCATCGAGCTCGAAGCCTTTGCCTTCCAAATCGAGCCTGACGGCTCGCTCAAACCCTACGACACGCCTGCGGCCCATGTGTATTCCACGGGCCCATTTTCCGACCCGAGGGGCTTCACCGACGCCCTGTGGGAAAAGGCCACGGCAGCGGGCTTTCGCATCGACAGCATGAACACCGAATACGACGCGCCGCAGTTCGAATTCACGCTGACCTACGACCGTGCCGTGAAGGCGGTGGACGACATCTTTTTGTTCCGCCTGCTGGCACGCGAAGTCGCTTTCCAGCATGGCATCGTGCTGACCTTCATGCCCAAGCCCATCCTCACGGTGGGAGGCAGCGGCGTGCACATCAACTTCAGCCTGCGCGATGGCCAAGGGCACAACGCGATCTCGGGCGGGCACGACGCCAGCCATTTCAACGCCCTCACCCTGGGCTGCACCGCCGGGCTGATGCACCACCACCAGGCGCTGGCGGGCTTGTTGGCCCCCAGCACCAATTCTTACCAACGCCTGCAACCGGCCAGCCTGTCTGGCTTTTGGAAAAACTGGGCCGTTGACCACCGGGGCGTGACTGTGCGCCTGTCGGCCGAAACCGGACCCGGCGCGCGCATTGAGCACCGCATGGGCGATGCTGCGGCCAACCCTTATACCCACACCGCCGCAGTCTTGCAAGCGGCGCGTCTGGGCGTGGTCAATGCTTATCCACTCCAACCCTTCGAAACGGGCGACTGCCTCGAAAACAAGGACGCTACCCAAAGCGTGGCAGAAAACTTGGCCGGTGCCTTGGACGCGCTGGAAGCCGACACGGTGCTCACGCAAGCGTTGGGTGAAGGTCTGGTGGCCAACCATGTGGGCATCAAGCGCCACGAAATTGAACGTACGGCGGGCCTGGAAGGCGACGCCCTGCGCGATTACTACATCCGATTCATCTGATCTGAAAGAACCCAACCCATGCCCCAAGTGCACTGGATCATGAGCAACGGCGATCGCGTGAGCGACGACGTCAACGACGGCACCAACCTGATGGACGCCGCGCAGATGAATGGCATCCCCGGCGTCGCGGGCGAATGCGGCGGCTGCCTGTCGTGCGCTACCTGCCACGTCTATGTGGATGAAGCCTGGCTGGCCTCCTGTCCGCCAATGGCCGACGTGGAAAATGCCATGCTCGACATCGTCATAGCGCCCCGCCAAAGCGGCAGCCGCCTGAGCTGCCAGCTGATCGCTTCCGGCGCACTGGACGGCATCGTGTTGCATGTGCCGGATTGAATCTTGATGGACCATTGATGCCTTGAACGGTTGGAGAAAAAATTGAAACAAGAACACATCGACGCACTGCGTCACCAAACCATTCCTGATCAGGGCTTGTTGATCGACGGGCAGTGGGCAGCTGCGGCATCGGGGCAGACGATGCCGGTGGTCTCGCCCATCGACGGGCAGACCTTGTGCAGCATCGCTGCCGCTGGGGCTCAGGATGTCGACCTCGCCGTGCAGGCGGCCCGCCGCACTTTTGAGCAGGGCGTTTGGTCGCGCATGGCGCCTGCCGAGCGTAAGAAAATTTTGCACCGCATTGCCGACCGCATCGAAGCCCACCACGCCGAACTGGCGGTGCTGGGTGTGCGCGACAACGGCACCGAGATTGCCATGGCCTGGAAGGCCGAGCCGGGCAGCGCGGCGGGCACCTTCCGCTACTACGCCGAGTGCGTGGACAAGATCAACGGCGAGATTGCACCCACGCCCGAGGGCACGTTGGGGCTGATTCATAAGGAAGCGGTTGGCGTTGTCGCGGCCATCGTGCCCTGGAACTTTCCGCTGATGATCGGTGCCTGGAAGATCGCGCCGGCCTTGGCGGCTGGCAATTCGGTGGTGCTCAAACCTTCAGAAGACGCGTCGCTGTCTTTGCTGCGTCTGGCGCAGCTTTGCCTGGATGCGGGCTTGCCCCCGGGCGTGCTCAATGTGGTCACCGGCACTGGCGCAGAGGCGGGCGAGGCGCTGGCGCGGCACATGGATGTGGACATCCTCACTTTCACGGGCTCCGGCCCGGTGGGGCGCTTGCTGCTCAAAGCTTCGGCCGAGTCCAACCTCAAGCGGGTGTATCTGGAACTGGGAGGCAAGTCGCCCAACGTGGTCTTTGACGATGCGGTCGATCTGGCGCAGGCAGCCAAGGTGTCGGCCATGGGCATCTTCCGCAACAGCGGTCAGGTCTGCGTGGCGGGTTCGCGCCTTCTGGTGCAGCGCTCGGTGCACGATGAATTTGTGGATCGCCTGCAAAACATCGCCGCCAGTTTGCGTGTGGGTGACCCGCTGGATGTGACGATGGACATTGGTGCGGTCAGTAGCGCCCGCCAGCTGGCCCGCAACCAGAGCATGCTGGCCCGTGCTTTAGAGCAAGGTGCTCGATTGCGCACGGGTGGTCAGGTGATCGCGCCAGTGCCCGGTGGCCAGTACATGAGCCCCGCAGTGCTCGATGGCGTTCAGCCCGAGATGCAGATTGCCCGGCAGGAGGTCTTTGGCCCGGTGCTGGCCGTCATGCCGTTTGACGATGAGGCCCATGCTGTGCGCCTGGCCAATGGCACCGAATATGGGCTGGCCGCAGGGGTGTGGACCGGCAGTCTGTCTCGTGCCCATCGCATGGTGCGCGCCATCAAGGCGGGGCTGGTGCACGTCAACACTTATGGCGGCCCCGACATCACCGTGCCGCTGGGCGGCGTGCGGCAGTCGGGCAATGGGCATGACAAGTCGATGCATGCCATGGACAAATACCTGGACCTGAAAACGGCCTGGATTCAGCTTTGAACAAACCCTGGGAAATCAATGAATAACGACCAACTCAAGGCCGACAACGCCCAATACCTGTGGCACCCCATGGCCCACCCGGGGGCGATGAAAAAATCCACACCCGACATCATCGCCAAAGGCGAGGGCTGCTGGATCTGGGACGTGGACGGCCACAAGATGCTCGACGGCGTGGGGGGCCTGTGGGCCTGCAACCTGGGCCACAGCAACAAACCTGTGCGCGACGCCATCGTGGCGCAGATGGATGAGCTGCCGTTTTACAACGTGTTCCGCGGCACCACCCATGTGCGGGCCATCGAGCTGTCCAAACGCTTGGTTCAGATGATGGAACCTGAGGGCGTGGCCACGGTGATGTTCTCCAACGGCGGTTCGGACGCGGTGGAAGGCGCTTTGAAGGTCGCTCGTCAGTACTGGAAGCTCAAAGGCCAGGCCGACCGCTTCAAGTTCATCAGTTTGCGCCAGGGCTACCACGGCGTGCACTTTGGCGGCATGAGCGTGAACGGCAACACCAATTTCCGCCGCGCTTACGAGCCACTGCTGCCCGGGTGCTTTCATATCGACACGCCTTGGCTTTATCACAACCCCTACACCGATGACCCGATTCGCCTGGGCGAAATTTGCGCCGAACTGCTGGAGCGCGAAATCGTGTTCCAGGGCCCGGACACGGTGGCGGCTTTCATTGCCGAGCCGGTGCAGGGCGCGGGTGGCGTGATCGTGCCGCCGCCCAACTACTGGCCGCTGGTGCGCCAGATTTGCGACAAGTACGGTGTGCTCTTGATTGCCGACGAGGTGGTGACCGGCTTTGGCCGCAGCGGCGAAATGTTCGGCACACGCCTGTGGGGGGTAAATGCCGACATGTGGTGCCTGGCCAAGGGCATTTCGTCAGGCTACATCCCGATGGGGGCTACCGCCATCAACCACCGCATTGCCGATGTGTTTGATGCCGACACCACGGGCACGGCTTCGGTCTCGCACGGCTACACCTACAGCGCGCACCCGATCGCAGCCGCTGCAGCACTGGCCACGCTCGACCAGATCGAGGCGCTGGACATCCCCGGCCACGCCGCCCGCCTGGGCGCTCACCTTCAGACCCGTTTGCGCAAGCTCGTAGACACCTGCAGCTTTGTGGGCGATGTGCGAGGTGTGGGCCTGATGCTGGGCATCGAGATGGTGAGCGACAAGGCCAAGCGAACGCCCATGACCCGCACCAGCGACATCCCGGCCCGGGTTGCCAAAGCCGCCTACAAAGCGGGTCTGATGGTGCGCATTTCTGGGCCAAACCTGATTTTGTCGCCGCCGCTGATCATCACCCGCGAGGAGGTGGACTTGATGTGCGACGTACTCGAAGCCGCGTTTGCAGCCGTGCAGGAGGGCCGCGCATGAAAAGCTCCGTCATCCTGATCGTCGGCACCATCGACACCAAGAGCGACGAGATCAGCTTCATGCGCGAGCAGGTGCAGGCCGCTGGCGGGCAGGCGCTGATCATGGACGTGGGCGTGCTGGCCAAAGGCCGGGTGATCCCGGACATCGCCAACACCGATGTGGCGGCGGCTGCGGACGTGACGCTGCAGCAGGTCATGGACAGTGGCGACGAAAACAGCGCTATGGCCTTGATGGCCCTGGGTGCAAGTCGCTTGGCGGTGCAACTCCAAACCAAGGGACGCATTGACGGCTTGCTGGTGCTGGGCGGCACCATGGGCACCGATCTGGCGCTCGATGTCGCCAGCAGTTTACCGCTGGGCGTGCCCAAAGTGGTGCTGTCCACCGTGGCGTTTTCGCCGCTCTTGCCACCTGAGCGCATGCCGCCCGATTTGATGATGGTGCTGTGGGCGGGCGGCCTTTACGGCCTCAACAGCCTGTGCCAGTCGGCCCTGGCCCAAGCCGCAGGCGCGGTGGTCGGGGCCTGCCGTGTGGCGCGGGTGCCGCGCTTTGACCGGCCGGTGGTGGGCATGACGTCTTTGGGCTCGAGCTGCCTGAAATACATGGTGCAGTTGCAGCCCGAACTGGACCAGCGTGGGTTTGACCTCGCCGTGTTCCACACCACTGGCATGGGCGGCAGGGCATTTGAATCGCTGGCCGCGCAAGGCCAGTTCGCCTGCGTGATGGACTTCAGCCTGCAAGAGATGGTCAACCAGATGGGCGGCTCGGTGGTGAGCGCTGGGCCAGACCGCTTGATGGGCGCTGGCCTGAAAGGCGTGCCGATGATTGTGGCCCCGGGTGCGACTGATCTGGTGGACTACCCGGCCTGGGGGCAGATGCCCGAGCGATTTGCAGGGCGCCCTTCGCACGACCACAACCGATTGATCGCCTCGGTGGGCATTGATGCCGAGATGCGCCGAGAATTCGCCCGCGAGCTGGCCAGCCGCTTGCGCCAGGCCCAAGGCCCGGTGCACTTGGTGCTGCCCTTGCAGGGCATTCAAGAGTGGGACCGGGCCGGAGCACCGCTGCACGATCCAGAAGGCCTGGCGGCCATGATGGACGAAATGGCGCAATGCGACTGGGGTTCGGCCGAAGTCTCGCGCATCGACGCCCACATCAACGATGCGGCCTTTGTGCAGCAGGTGCTGAAGGTGTTTGACGATTGGCTGGCCCGTGGGCTGGTGGCGCCCGATGTGGGCAAGAAAGCCTCACATGTCTGATGCCGTGAAACCCGAAGACAAGGCCTTGATTCTGGACTTTGGTGGTGTCATCAGCCGCACCCTGTTTGAAACCCACGCCTTGAGCGAAGCGGCTTTGGGCCTGGCTGCCGGCACGCTCACCTGGCAAGGCCCGTTTGTGCCCGAGGCCGATGCGCTGTGGCAAGCCATGCAGGCCGATCAGATCAGTGAACGCGATTACTGGATGCAACGCACCCGCGAGGTCGGTCGCTTGTTGGGCGAAGACTGGACCGAGATGCAGACCTTTGTACAGCGCGCGCGGGGCGCGGACGTGCAGGCCGTGATCCGGCCTGAAGCGGTGGCAGCCATCCACCAGGCCAAATCGCTGGGCTACAAGCTGGGCATTTTGTCCAATGAGCTGGATCTGTTTTATGGGGCGGATTTCCGCGAACGTTTGCCCTTGCTCCAGCAGTTTGATGTGATCGTGGATGCCACTTACACCCAGATCCTCAAGCCCGACCCACGCGCTTACCAGGCGTGTTTGCAGGCTTTGGGGGTGCAGGCCGAGCACGGGGTATTTGTGGACGACCAGCTGCGCAACGTTTTGGGGGCTCAGCGCTGCGGCTTGCCCGTGGTGCATCTGGATGTTTGCCAACCCGGTGCCGGTTTTGTCAAAGCCCTGCAGATGCTGGCGGCGCTCTGATCCCGTGACGAAAGAGGGGGTGTTCGGGCAGCCGTGGGGTTTTTGAGGCTACTGGCTGGATTGTTGGCGGTTCTGTGACACCCCGTCGCAGGGCTGAGTTTGCAAAAACTTTATGATGCTGTCTCTGAACAAAACCAGGAGACACGACATGAACGACTTGAACCCATGGGGCCAACGCCGCGATTTTTTGAAGGCCATGGCCGCCGTGACGGGCTCGCTGCCCCTGTGGGCCCAAGCCCAAAGCACTTGGCCTACCAAGCCCGTGAACCTGATTGTGCCTTTTCCGGCTGGTGGGGGCACCGATGCGTTTGCTCGGCCCATGTCGGCCCAGTTTGCCAAGCTGACGGGAAAACAACTCATCATTGACAACCGGGGCGGTGCCGGTGGCACGCTGGGCGCGGGCATTGCGGCCAAGGCAGCGCCGGACGGCTACAACCTGTTCATGGGGGCGGTTCACCACACGATTGCGCCCAGCATGTACCCCCGCCTCGACTATGACCTGGAACGCGACTTGGTGCCCTTGATCCAGGTGGCCAGCGTGCCCCAGGTGCTGGTGGTCAATCCCAAAAAAGTGCAGGCAGCCGACTTCAAGGCCTTCCTCGATTTCGTGAAGAAGAACCCCGGCCGACTGAACTATGGCTCCGCCGGGGGCGGCACTTCGCACCACTTGGCGGGCGAACTGTTCAAGTTGCAGACCCAAACCTTCATCACGCACATTCCTTACCGGGGTGCTGGCCCGGCCCTGCAAGACCTGATCGCAGGCAATGTGGACATGATGTTCGATGGTCTGGGTTCGTCGGCGGCGCACATCAAGGGTGGCCGCATCAAGGCCTTGATGGTCTCGGGGGCTAGGCGCAGTCCGGCTTTTCCCGATGTGCCTTGCTCGGCCGAGCTGGGTTTGCCCGATTACACCGTCTCCACCTGGTATGGCGTATGGGCCCCCAAGGGCACGCCCGCTGATTCACAGGCCAAGGCCATCGAAGAGCTGCGCCGCTCTTGTCAAACCGATGAGGCCAAGGCCGTTTGGGCCAACCAAGGGGCTGACTTTCCCAACCTCACGGGCGGGCAGTTTGATGCCTTCATCAAAAAAGAGCTGACCAAATGGGCTCAGGTGGTCAAAGCCTCAGGGGCCAAACTCGACTGAGTTGGCCAATCGACAACGAGGGGCCCTTGCATCAGCGGTGTGACGGGCCTTTTTTTCTTGTTTGCACTTTGAATCCATGAGCTCTAACAACTTGTTTTCTGCCCTGCGGGCTGCTTTCCCTGCCGACTTGACTGCGGTGGCGGTCGAAACCGATGAAGGCCTGCGCTACAGCTGGCAAGACCTGGACCGCGCCACGGCCATGATGGCCAATTTACTGCAGTCACTCGATTTACCCGAAGACAGCCGGGTGGCGGTGCAGGTTGAAAAATCGGTCGAAGCGATGGTGTTGTATTTGGCATGCTTGCGCGCTGGCTGCGTGTTCTTGCCGCTCAACACCGCTTACCAAAGCGCCGAGATCGACTACTTCATTGGCAACGCCGAGCCCGCCGTGGTGGTGTGCAGTCCGGCCAATTTCGGCTGGGTCAGCAAACTCGCCTTCAAGGCGGGCACCCAGCATGTGTTCACGCTGGGCGATGACCGCACGGGCAGCTTGCTCGAGCGCGCAGCGCACCACAACGACCAGCACACACCTGCGGCGCGCCAAGCCGATGACCTGGCCGCCATTTTGTACACCAGTGGCACCACTGGCCGCAGCAAAGGGGCGATGCTTACGCACGGCAACTTGCTGAGCAATGCGGCCACGCTCAAGGATTACTGGGGCTGGAAATCAACCGGTTGGCCTGAAGGCCGTGGCGATGTGTTGATCCACGCCTTGCCCATATTCCATGTGCACGGCTTGTTTGTGGCCATTCATGGCGCCTTGATCAACGGCAGCAAGATGATCTGGATGGCCAAGTTCGACCCGAAACGCGTCATTGCCCGCATGCAAGAGGCCACAGTGTTCATGGGTGTGCCCACGCTGTATGTGCGCATGCTGGCCGAGCCCACGCTCGACAAGGCTGCGGTGAAAAACATGCGCCTGTTCATTGCCGGGTCGGCCCCCTTGTTGATCGAGACCTTCACCGAATGGCAGCAGCGCACAGGTCACACCATTTTGGAGCGCTACGGCATGAGCGAGACCGCCATGCTGACCTCAAACCCTTATGCGGCGGATAAGCGGTATGCCAAACAGTCCGAGCGGCGTGGCGGCACGGTGGGCTTTCCTCTGCCGGGCGTGTCTTTGCGGGTCTTGGGTGACGATGGGCAAGCCTTACCGGTGGGTGAGATCGGTGGCATCCAGGTCAAGGGCCCCAATGTGTTCAAAGGCTATTGGCGCATGCCCGAGAAAACGGCTGAAGAGTTCACTGGCGACGGTTTCTTCAAAACCGGCGATGTGGGCAAGGTCGATGAGCGCGGCTATGTGGTCATCGTCGGCCGCAGCAAGGACCTGATCATCAGCGGCGGCTACAACGTGTACCCGGCCGAAATCGAGGGCTATATCAACGAGATGGCCGGCGTGGCCGAAAGCGCTGTGGTGGGTGTGGCACACCCCGACTTTGGCGAGGTGGGCGTGGCCGTGGTCATTGCCAAGCCTGGAGCCACTGTGCAACCTGAGGCCATCCTGGCCGAGCTCAAGGCCAAACTGGCCAACTTCAAGATTCCCAAGCGCTGTTTTGTGGTGGCTGAGTTGCCGCGCAACACCATGGGCAAGGTGCAAAAAAACTTGCTGCGCGATCAACACAAAAACCTGTTCTTGGCCTGAGGGGTCTTATCCGCCCATGGCGGGTTCAGCCCCTAAAAGCGCTGCCTGCGGCTATGTGGGGCTTTATTTGAGGTAGACGTTTTTCTCGTGCACGCTCTGGATGTGCCGAGCCGCTTGTTCCGGGCTGATGTCCTGGTTGATGACTTTCACGTTGGCGTACCAAAGCTCCTCTTCCATAGAGGGCCAGACCCGGTTGATTTTCTGGGCGTTCAGGCGGATCGTGTCCTGACAGCTGCGTCGCCAACTCATCATCTCCTGACCCAACGGGTCGTTGAATTGGACCGGGTGGTCACCCAACGGAAAGTAGCCGGTCAGCGTGTCGGTGAGCAACTGGGCGAAATCGGCCGTACCCAGTCAGGCGATGAACTTGAGCGCTGCCGCCTGGTTCGGGCTGTTTTTGTTCACGCCAATGCCGAAATCGGGGTGAACAGAAATATGGCAAGCCTGACCTTCATGTTCAACCGGGGGCTTGAACACGCCCAGCTCAAGGGGTTTTTTGTAAGCAAAGCTGGTGCTGCGCAAAAAGTCGATGTCCCACGAGCCTGAGGGGTAGACCGCTGCGTTGCCCGTGGCAAACAGCAGCTGGGTGTCACCGTTGGACATGCGGTTTTGTTGGGGGTGCATGTAAGGCTTGAGCTGGGCCATCATCTGCCAAGCCCTGAGGAAGCCCGGATCGGTGAATTTGACCGTGCCATCCATCAGCCCTTGCCGGGCTTTTTCCCCTTCCCAAAAATTGGGACCCAGTCCGGTGAACACCACTTGGGTGGATTCCCACATGTCGGCCGTGCCCAATGCCAGCGGGGTCACGCTTTGGCTGGCCGCCACGTGGCTGAGCAATTGGTAGAACTGATCCCAGGTCGATGGGGGCTCGAGTTTCAGGTCCCGCAGGATCTTCTTGTTGTAGAACAGGCCATGCATGACATAGGCCACGGGCATGCAGTGGGTGGTGCTGCCGTCGTCGGTGGTCCAGGCCCGGCGAGACTGCGGGTTGAAGTTTTTGAGCGATTCTTCCGAAAGAGGCAGCAGGTAACCCTTGGCCTGCATGCGCACGCTGGCGTCAAAGGGTCTGCAAAAAATCAGGTCGCCTGCGCGTCGGGTGGTCAGCCGGGCCTCCAGCCGGGAATCGTAGGCCAAGGGTTCCTCGGGTTTGAACTGGAGCCTGATTTCAGGGTGGAGCCGCTGAAACGCAGGGATCAAGACCTTGTCCCAGAAAATCTGGTCGTCCTTGCGCCAACTCTCCAAGATCAACTCCTGGGCGCTGACGGCTCCCGCCCAGCACGCGCATGCCAAGCAGGCCGTCGCCAAAGCGCGTCTGTGCTGTTTGGACTCAGGGGCCGGTGCTGGCAACCGGCCTTTGCCAGTCGTTTGAAACCTGTTCATTTGTCACACTTTCGTATCAAAGTGAGATCATTCTAGGTTTGAAAGGACCCGTCAGCATGAAAAAAGTTCATGCTGGCGCGGACCTGAGTCATCTCAGGCCCATTCACGGCCTAAATGGCAGGGGGTCAGCGCAGCACCAGTACCGGAATGTGCGAATGCGTCAGCACCTGTTGGGTTTCGCTGCCCAGCAGCAGACGTTTGATGCCTTTGCGACCGTGTGACGCCATGACGATCAGGTCCGCTTTGTGTTTTTTGGCCGCCGCAATGATGGCGTCAGAAACGACGTCAGATTTGACGGTGATGGTTTTGGTGCTGACGGCTTTGGCCTTGGCGCTTTTTTCGACTGCAGCCAATTGGACTTGAGCGGCTTCGGTCCACTGGCTTTCCACGCGGGAGATCTCATCGATGGACAGGGGGATGCTGCCTTCAAAGTACGCCTGCGGGTAGCGCGGTACCACCTTGATGGCGACCAGCTCTGCGCCGCAGGTGGCCGCCAGTTCGATGGCGCTGGTCACGGCTTTTTTGGACAAGGTGGAACCGTCGGTGGCCACAAGGATGCGTTTGTACATGAGGTGTTCCTGTTGAAAATGACAAAACCTCAGCTTATAAGAGCAGCAAATGGGCGCGCTTGATGTACATCAAGCTTTGATCGGGAGGGCTGACGTATCTTCCAAACATGACCCAAGTCAATGTTTTGCCAGGCCAGCGACCCGCTTCTCCCCAACCGGTGGAATCGGCTGCGTCAGAGTTGATGCAGGACAATCGCGACACGACGCAGCAAAGGTTGTCGTTGCTGGATACGCCTGAGGAATGGGCGGCGTTCAGCTTGCCCGAAAAAACCGAGTCGGGCTGCTGGCGCTCGAGCGTGGTGTTCGAGGGCATGCATTGCGTGGCCTGCGCCATCACGCTGGAAGATGCTTTGCGCGCCGTGCCGGGTGTGCAGTCGGTGCAGATCAGCGGTGCCAGCCACCGGGGCCAGATCGTCTGGTCGCCTGAGCTGACCCGACCCTCCGAGTGGATGCGTTCGGTTGAGCGCCATGGCTACAAGGCCTTGCCCGCCAACGACGCCCACGCCCATGCGCGCAGGCGCGAAGAGGCTCGGCGCATGGTCTGGCGCTGGGCGGTGGCGGCCCTGTGCATGATGCAAGTCATGATGTACGCCACGCCGACGTACCTCACGCAACCCGGCGATATTTCGGACGAAGCCGTGCATTTGCTGCGCTGGGCATCCTGGGTGTTGTCCTTGCCGGTGATGTTTTTCTCCTGCACGCCATTCTTGAGCAACGCCTGGCGCGACCTGCGTGAGCGCCAGATCAGCATGGACTTGCCCGTGGCCTTGGGCATGGTGGTGACTTTTGTGGTGAGCACGTTGGGCACCTTCGAGCCGCAGGGGCCGTTCGGTGCCGAGGTGTTTTTTGACTCGTTCACCATGTTCGTGTTCTTTTTGCTGACGGGCCGCTGGCTGGAGCTGCGCATGCGCGACCGCACGGCCGGGGCGCTGGAGGCGGTTCTTAACCGCTTGCCCGACAGCGTGCGCAAGCGCCAGAGCGATGGCACTTGGGCGCTGATGTCGATTCGCCGCTTGCAGGTGGGCGATGTGATCGAAGTATTGCCCGGTGAGGCTTTTGCGGGCGATGGCCTGGTGCTGGTTGGCCAAACCCAAGTGGACGAAGCATTGCTGACGGGCGAGTCGCGCCCGCTGGCGAGGCGTGGAGGTGACCGCGTGATTGCCGGCAGTCATAACCTGAGCGGCACACTGCAGGTGCAGATCGAGCACATTGGCGCGGCCACCCGCTATGCCCAAATTGTGGCGCTGATGGAGAGCGCCTCAGTCTCCAAACCTGACATGGCGCTGCTGGTGGACCGCTGGGCCAAGCCCTTTTTGGTGGCGGTGATGTTGGCCTCGTTGGCTTCGGCCATTTATTGGTGGCCGAGTGACCCCGCACACGCGGTGATGGTGGCAGTCGCCGTGCTGATCGTGACCTGTCCTTGCGCTTTGTCGCTGGCCACACCTGCCGCCATGTTGGCTACGGCCGGGGCCTTGGCGCGCAGTGGCGTGCTGGTGCGTCGCCTGAGTGCCCTGCAAAACCTGGCCCTCATTGACACCGTGATTTTCGACAAGACCGGCACCCTGACGCGCGATGCGTTTGAAGTAGCCCGCATTCACACCCGCGACGGTGTGAGCGATGCCCAGGCCTTGGACTGGGCAGGTAGCCTGGCGCGGCATTCCCTGCACCCGGTGTCGCGGGCATTGTGGTCTGAGGCACGGCGTCGTGCCGAGGCTGCAGGGGGTTTGCATACCTTGGAAGCGCTGGCCGCTCACGACGTGAACGAGCTGGCAGGGCAGGGGGTTCAAGGCGTTTTAACGCAGTCAGGCCAAGGGCCCCAAGCCTTGCGGTTGGGCTCGGCCGCTTTTTGCGCTGCCCCGACACACGCTGGGCACCACCTGCAGGTCAGCCTGGCCGATGCGTCAGGTTGGTTGGCCAGCTTTGAGTTGGCCGAGCAAGTGCGCCCCGAGGCCGCCGGTGTGGTGCGTGCCTTGGCGCAAATGGGCTTGGGCCTGAAGGTGCTGTCTGGCGACGGCCCTACAGCGGTGGCGCAGGTGGCCCAGGCCGTTGGCATTGCCGATGCGCAAGGCGGCTGCAGCCCACAGCACAAATTGCAAGCGCTGCAGGCCCTGCAGGCCCAGGGACACAAAGTGGCCATGGTGGGCGACGGCTTGAACGACGGCCCGGTGCTGGCCGGGGCCGATGTGTCTTTTGCGTTAGGCCAGGCCGTGCCGCTGGCGCAGTCCAAATCCGATTTTGTCTTGATGGGCGGGCAACTCGATGTGCTGGTCAGTACCTTGCAGCGCAGTCGCCAAACGATGCGCATCGTCCGGCAAAACCTGTGGTGGTCGGCGGCCTACAACGCCACTTGTGTGCCACTGGCCCTGATGGGCTGGCTGCCCGCCTGGGCCGCGGGCCTGGGCATGGCGCTGAGCTCTTTGCTGGTGGTGCTCAACGCCTTGCGCCTGTCGCAAGCCTTGCCTGAGTCGCTGCAGCAGCAGGCGCTGGTCCTTCAACCTGTTTGAGAAAGCAGCATGGACATCCTGTATTTGCTGATCCCCTTGTCCGTGGCACTGGTGTTTTTCATCCTGGCGGGCCTGTGGTGGGGGATTCACCGAGGCCAATTTGAAGACATTGAGGCCGAAGGCGAGCGAATTTTGCGTGACGATTGATTTTGATCAAGAGGCCTCGGTGTATGCCGGGGCAAACTGTGTTGGTAGCTTTTAAAACAAGAGGTAAAAATGAAATTTGCCAATATGCAGGCGACGTCATACAACGACAAAGTTGTACGGCAGTTCGCCATCATGACGGTGGTCTGGGGTGTGGTGGGCATGCTGGTGGGCGTGATCATCGCGGCCCAATTGGCTTGGCCAGAGCTGAACTTCGGCATTTCCTGGCTCAGCTATGGCCGCTTGCGCCCATTGCACACCAATGCGGTGATTTTTGCGTTCGGTGGTTGCGGCTTGTTTGCTGCCGCTTATTACGTGGTGCAGCGCACCTGCAACGTGCGATTGTTCAACGACAAACTGGCCGCTTTCACCTTTTGGGGTTGGCAACTGGTCATCGTCTTGGCGGCCATCTCTTTGCCTTTGGGTTTCACCAGCGGCAAAGAATACGCTGAGCTGGAGTGGCCGATTGACATCCTGATCACCTTGGTTTGGGTGGCGTTTGCCGTGGTGTTCTTTGGCACCATAGGCACACGCAAGGTGCGTCACATCTATGTTGCCAACTGGTTTTTCGCCGCCTTCATCATCGCCGTGGCATTGCTGCACATCGTCAACAGCGCGGCCTTGCCCGTGGGCATGATGAAGTCCTACTCGGCCTATGCGGGTGTGCAGGACGCGATGGTGCAGTGGTGGTACGGCCACAACGCGGTGGGATTCTTCCTCACGGCGGGTTTCCTGGGCATGATGTATTACTTCATCCCCAAGCAGGCCGAGCGTCCCGTTTACTCGTACCGTCTGTCGATCGTGCACTTCTGGGCGCTGATTTTCACCTACATGTGGGCGGGCCCGCACCACCTGCACTACACCGCCTTGCCTGACTGGACTCAGTCCATCGGCATGGTGTTCTCGCTCATCTTGTTGGCCCCCAGCTGGGGCGGCATGATCAACGGCATCATGACCTTGTCGGGTGCTTGGCACAAACTGCGTGACGACCCGATACTGCGCTTTTTGATCGTGTCTCTTTCTTTCTACGGCATGTCGACCTTCGAAGGTCCGATGATGTCCATCAAGACCGTCAACGCCCTGAGCCATTACACCGACTGGACCGTGGGCCATGTGCACTCGGGTGCTTTGGGTTGGGTGGGTCTGGTGACCATGGGCTCGATGTACTACCTGATTCCCCGCCTGTTTGGCCAAAAGCAGATGTACAGCGTCAAGGCCATTGAGGTTCACTTCTGGACCGCCACCATCGGCATCGTGATCTACATCGCCGCCATGTGGATTGCTGGGGTCATGCAGGGCCTGATGTGGCGCGCCATCAACGCCGACGGCACCTTGACCTACACCTTTGTGGAGTCGGTCAAAGCCACTTACCCCTTCTATGTTTTGCGCTTGATCGGTGGTTTGCTGTACCTGACGGGCATGGTCATCATGCTCTGGAACACCATCAAGACCGTGACCCAAGGTCGTTCGGTTGAAGTCCGCATCCCCACACTCGCCCCCCTCACCCCTCTACACGCCTGAGGAGAAATACAACATGGCTGAAACCCCAAAAACAGGCGGTCTTTCGCACGAGAAGGTCGAGACCAATAACTTCCTGATGATCGTGCTGATCCTGGTGGTGCTGCTGGTCGGCGGCATGGTTGAGATCCTGCCCTTGTTCTTCCAGAAGTCCACTACCGAGCCGGTGCCGGGCCTCAAACCCTACACCGCGATGCAAGTGGTGGGGCGTGATATTTATGTGCGCGAAGGTTGCTACAACTGCCACTCGCAGATGATCCGTCCCTTCCGCGCCGAGACCCTGCGTTACGGCCCTTATTCGCTGGCCGGTGAATTCGTCTATGACCGCCCTTTCCAGTGGGGCAGCAAGCGGACCGGTCCCGATTTGGCCCGCGTGGGTGGTCGCTACAGCGACGAATGGCACCGCACGCATTTGACCAACCCGCGTGATCTGGTGCCCGAGTCCAACATGCCCGCTTACCCTTGGCTGGAGAAAACACCCGCCAACGCAGCTTCCATTCAGGCGCACATGAATGGCTTGCGCACCTTGGGTGCCCCTTACAGCGACGAAGAAATCGCCAAGGCACCGGAAGACGTCAAGGGCAGGACCGAACTGGACGCCGTCATCGCCTACCTGCAGGTGCTGGGCACCCACCGCAAATAAGGAGTGGACATGGACATCAACACCCTTCGCTCTGTTGTGACCTTGCTCGCCTTTTGCTGCTTTGTCGGCATCGTGGTGTGGGCTTGGTCTCGCCGCAACCAGGCCGAGTTTGACGAGGCGGCGCAACTGCCGTTTCGTCAAGACGACTGAGCCGTCCGACAGCACTTAAAACAATACCAAGGAATCTCCATGAGTGACTTCATCAGCAATTTCTGGCACTTGTACGTGGCCGGCATCACGCTGGTCAGCATCATCGCCTGCTTGGCTTTGCTGTGGTTCAGCGGCAAGGCCAAGGCCATGACGGCCAACGACAACACCACCGGCCACGTCTGGGACGGTGATCTGCGCGAGATGAATAACCCACTGCCGCGCTGGTGGGTGGGCTTGTTCATCATCACCATCATCTTTGCTTTCGTTTACCTGGCCATGTACCCGGGCGCAGGCAGCTTCGCAGGCAAATTTGGCTGGTCTTCAGCGGGTCAGTACGAGGTCGAAGTGGCCAAAGGCAATGCCGAAGTGGCCCCGCTGTATGCCAAGTTCTCGGGCATGCCGCCCGCAGAAGTGTCCAAGGACCCGCAGGCGCTGGCCATTGGCGACCGTCTGTTCATGAACAACTGCGCCCAATGCCACGGCTCTGACGCACGCGGCAGCAAAGGCTTCCCCAACTTGGCGGATGCAGACTGGCTCTATGGCGGCACGCCCGATGCGATCAAAGCGAGCTTGGTGCAAGGGCGCATGGGCAACATGCCGCCCATGGCTGCGGCCGTGGGCACGCCCGATGACGTGCGCAACGTGGCGCACTATGTGCTGAGCATGTCGGGCAGCCCGCACGACTCGCTGCGTGCACAACTGGGCAAGTCCAAGTTTGGTGCTTGTGCGGCCTGCCACGGCCTAGACGGCAAGGGCAACCACGCCGTGGGTGCACCCAACCTGACGGACGACATCTGGTTGCACGGCTGGGGTGAAAACGCCATCGTGAGCATGATCAACAACGGCAAGGTCAACCAGATGCCCGCACAGAACGCCAAGTTGACGGAAGGCCAGATCCATGTCTTGGCTTCTTATGTCTGGGGCTTGTCCAACAACGCTGTAGCCAGCGCACAAGTGAGCCCAGCCAAGTGATCTGAAGCCCCTGCATCAGGCTGGACCTGGTGCAGCATTTGAACCAAGGCCTTTATTTTGTCCGCCCCTGAAGACCGCCCCTCTCGCAGCGTGATCCCGATCACACCCATGCCTGCTGAGGGCGGTGTGGAATTGGTGCCGCTGTACCAAGCGCACCAGAAAATCTACCCCCGTAGTGTTCAGGGCGTGTTCGCCCAATGGCGCTGGTTGACGGTGATCATCACGCAAGTGGTCTTCTATGGTTTACCTTGGCTGGAGTGGGGTCAGCGCCAGGCGGTTTTGTTTGATTTGGGTGCGCGCCGTTTTTACATATTCGGCCTGGTGTTGTACCCGCAGGACTTCATTTACCTGACGGCTTTGCTGGTCATCTCGGCGCTGTCGTTGTTTTTGTTCACGGCAGTCGCCGGGCGGTTATGGTGCGGCTTTGCTTGCCCGCAAACGGTGTACACCGAAATTTTCTTGTGGATCGAGCGCCAGTTTGAAGGCGACCGTTCCGCGCGCATGCGACTGGATGCCGCGCCCTTGAGCTTCAACAAGGTCTGGCGCAAAACCAGCAAGCAACTGGCCTGGATCGTGTTGTCGCTCTGGACAGGTTTCAGCTTTGTCGGCTACTTCACGCCGATTCGCGAGTTGACGGCGGCGATCCTGTCCTTGGGTTTTGGGCCCTGGGAAATTTTCTGGATTCTGTTTTACAGCTTGGCCACCTACGGCAACGCGGGCTTCATGCGCGAGCAGGTGTGCAAATACATGTGTCCCTATGCGCGTTTTCAAAGCGCCATGTTCGACAAGGACACCTTGATCGTCACCTACGACGATGCGCGTGGTGAGCCACGGGGTGCCCGCTCCAAAAAATCAGACCCTAAAGCTCTGGGGCTGGGAGATTGTGTGGACTGCACCTTGTGTGTGCAGGTCTGCCCCACCGGCATCGACATCCGCAAAGGCTTGCAGTACGAGTGCATTGGCTGCGGGGCTTGTGTGGACGTGTGCGACAACGTGATGGACAAGGTGGGTTACGAGCGCGGTCTGATCAAGTTCTCCACGCAAAATGCCATGGACAAAGGCTGGAGTTGGGCGCAAACCGTGAGCCACATTTTCCGCCCGCGCGTGTTGGTTTACACCGCTGTGCTGTGGGCCATCATCATTGGCGTTGGCGTGTCTTTGTGGCTGCGCGAACCGTTCAAGGTGGACATCGTGCGCGACCGCGCCACCCTGGCCCGTATCGTGGCGGGCGGCAAAATTGAAAACGTGTATCGATTGCAAATCATGAACGCGTCGGAACAAAACCTGACGTTCCACCTGCAGGTCGATGGCTTGCCGGGCCTGAACCTGGCCAGCGAAACGGACGTGCAAGTGGCCGCCACAGAATCGCGCTGGGTATCAGTGCGTTTGCAGCTGCCCTATGATGCGGCCCCAGCCGGTTCGCACCCGATTCTTTTCCGCATCGAGTCGCGCGCGCCCAACTGCCAGTCGGTCGGCCAGTTGAGCGAAAAAACCGTGTTCCTGGTCCCTCGCTGAGAGACCCCCATTTTTGAAAGACAGCCATGAACAATTTACGCAGTGTCCAACAAGAGGGTCAGCCTTGGTGGCGTTTTGGTTTGGTGTGGATGGTCTTTGGTGGCCCTGCCGTGGTCGTAGTGGCCGGTTTCACCACGCTTTACATTGCGATCACCAACCCGGACCCGGTGCTTCAAGACACGCCGCGCACCGCCATGCAAGAGCGCCAGGGCATCACCCACGTTCCGGCCATGCAGGGGCGCAACCATGCGGCCACGGGCGAGTTGCCCGCTGCGCTGCAAGCGCCTGCTGCTGAGCCCACCAAACCCTGATGCCGAAGGGAGACACGATGCTCGCTCAACGCTGGATGTGGATCGCTTGGCCAGCCTTTTTGGTCGCGGGCCTTTTGGAAATGCTGGTGTTCGCGTTTATCGACCCGCAAGACCTGCACTGGTTCAGTCAAGACCTGGACCTTTCCAGGCAAGCGATTTACACGCTGGCCTTTTTTGCATTCTGGTTCTTGGCCATGTTGTCGAGTGCGTTGACCACGCTGCTGAGCCTGCCCTCGGCAGAAGTGAACCGCTGAAAGCACCGAACCACCTGTTCAGTTCGGGAGCCCAAGGTTCAGTGGCAATGTGCGGGGTTGTTGACCAGGCGCTGCAGGCCTTCGGTGTCCAAAATTCGAACATGACGCTGCTTGACTTCCAGGGTGCCATCCTCGACGAACTTGGAGAAAGTTCGGCTGACGGTCTCCAGCTTGAGGCCCAGGTAGCTGCCGATCTCTTCGCGCGTCATGCGCAAGACCAGCTCGGATTGAGAAAATCCACGCGCATTCAGGCGCTGCACCAGGTTCAGCAAAAAGGCGGCCAAGCGCTCTTCGGCACGCATGCTGCCGAGCAACAGCATCACGCCGTGCTCACGCACAATCTCGCGGCTCATGATCTTGTGCACATGGTGTTGCAAAGCGGTGACTTCGCGCGATATTTCCTCGATCCGATCAAAGGGCATGACACACACTTCGGCGTCTTCCAGCGCCACCGCATCGCAGCTGTGCTGGTCGTTCACGATGCCGTCCAGGCCAATGATCTCGCCCGCCATCTGAAAGCCCGTGACCTGGTCGCGTCCATCTTCGGTGGCCAAACAGGTCTTGAAAAAGCCAGTGCGGATGGCGTACAGCGAAGTGAACTTTTCGCCGTTGGTAAAAAGGGTGTCGCCCCGCTTGATCCTGCGGCGCACGGCCACCAGTTCATCCAGGCGGTTCAGATCCTGGTCGCTCAGGCCCATGGGCATGCACAACTCGCGCAGGTTGCAATTGGAGCAGGCGACTTTGATGGCTTGAGGATTCATGGTTTATCTCTTGGTGGAGCAATGGATTTGCCTTGGATCAAGACTTGAGCTTATACCGAATCGTTCGCTGAATTTGAGGGGATACCCGGCACTTGCCAGAAATCCCCTAAAACCACGAAAAGGTTTGATTTGAGTCAACACATGGGCAGATGCAAGCAGGCAAAGTGCTGCCTTGTTCTGAACACATTTGAATTAAGGGGCAGACACATGTCCGTCATCACGCCGCAATTGCTGACACGCTTTGACGTGCCCGGCCCGCGCTACACCTCCTACCCCACAGCAGACCGTTTTGTCGAAGCCTTTGGTGAGGCCGATTACGTGCTAGCGCTCACGCAGCGCCAATCAGGCACGGTGGGCAAGCAGCCATCGCTGTCGCTGTACGTGCATATTCCGTTTTGCGAATCGCTGTGCTACTACTGCGCCTGCAACAAAATCATCACCAAACACAAAGACCGGGCTGCAGATTATTTGCGCTATCTGCGCAAAGAAGTCGAGTTGCACACCCGCCATTTGGGGCGTGGCCAGGCCGTCAGCCAGTTGCATCTGGGCGGCGGCACGCCCACCTTCATGAGCGACGAGGAGTTAAGGCAACTCATGGCCATGCTGCGCGAGCACTTCAGACTCGTGCCGGGTGGTGAATATTCGGTGGAAGTGGACCCCCGCACCGTCGACGAGCAGCGGTTGGCGGTGCTGGCCGAGTTAGGTTTCAACCGCTTGAGTTTTGGCGTGCAAGACTTTGACCCTGCGGTTCAAAAAGCCGTGCACCGCATCCAGCCTGCGGACCAGGTGTTTGCGTTGGTCGAGGCGTCCCGCCGACTGGGTTTTGAGTCGGTCAATGTTGACCTGATCTATGGCTTGCCCCTGCAAACGCCCGAATCCTTTGACCGCACCTTGGTGCAAGTCAACTGCCTGCGCCCGGACCGCATTGCCCTGTATGCCTATGCGCATTTGCCCGAACGCTTCAAGCCACAGCGCCGCATCCATACGGACGATCTGCCTGCGGGGCCAGCCAAGGTGGCCATGCTCTCGCGCTCGCTCGACGCCCTGACCGATGCGGGCTATGTCTACATCGGCATGGACCACTTTGCCTTGCCCGATGACGCCCTGGCCGTGGCCAAGCGACAGGGGCGTTTGCACCGCAACTTCCAGGGCTACAGCACGCAGGCCGATTGCGACCTGATTGCGCTGGGCGTGTCCTCGATTGGCCGCATTGGCTCGACCTACAGCCAGAACGCCAAGACGATGGAGGCGTACGTCGATCTGCTTGACCAAGGCCATTTCCCGGTGGTGCGCGGCTTGGCGCTCACACGCGACGACCTGATCCGGCGCTCGGTCATCATGGCGATCATGTGCCAAGGGCAGTTGCAATACGAGTCCATCGACCTGGCCTGGCTGGTCGACTTCAAAACCTTGTTTGCCCCAGAGCTGAACCAGCTTGAAGAGATGCAGGCGCAAGACCTGGTGCAGTTGAGCGAGAGCGGCATTCAGGTCACCGCCATGGGCTGGTTCTTTGTGCGCGGCGTGGCCATGGTGTTTGACCGATATGTGCAGGCTGACCGCAACCGCGCACGGTTTTCCAAAATCATTTGATGCCTGAGGACATGGGTTGGGCCGCATCGGGGTCGGTCTGCATCGAGGCCGGTCCCCATCGCCGACAATGCAGCTCTCGAGATTCAAGCGAACAAACCATGCAAAGTTCTTTGGCCATCACGGCCTTGATGATGGGGGTGCTGGGTGGCCCGCACTGCGTGGCCATGTGCGGCGCGGCTTGCGCGGGTCTGGGCCATGCTGCGGGTGAGCGCCGTGCCCAGGCTTTGCTGGCTTTTCAGTTGGGGCGCTTGGCGGGCTACTCGCTGCTGGGTGCCGTGGCCGCGGCCAGTGTGCAGGGCCTGGGTTGGTTGACCACGAAGTCAGCGGCCATTCGCCCAGTCTGGACCTTGCTCCACCTGACGGCCCTGGTGCTGGGTTTGCTACTCATGCTGCAGGCACGGCAACCCGTGTGGCTGGATGCCGCAGCGCGCCGTTTGTGGGCGCGTGTGCGGGCCTTCAACACCCGCTGGGGACGTGCTGCACCCTGGATGGTGGGCGGGCTGTGGGTCTTCATGCCCTGCAGCTTGCTGTATTCGGCCCTGATGGTGGCGGCCTTGACCAGCCAGCCGTTAGAGGGGGCGGCCACCATGGCCTTGTTTGCATTGGGCAGCAGCATCAGCCTGTGGGTCGGACCTTGGTTGTTTTTGCGCATGCAGACATTGGGTGATGGAGCTTGGGGCATGCGAGCGGCAGGCTTGGCGCTGGCGACTGTGTCGGCCTGGGCCTTGTGGATGGGGCTGCTGCACGACCAGGCGCCGTGGTGCGTTACACCCTGAAACCCATGCGCAGGGCACCTGGCGAGTGACATCCGCTGCGGGGTTCACAATCACGGCGGCAAGTGCCGATTGTTTTGCCACCTTCTGCGAAAGACTTTCCATGAAACTGATTCGAACACCTTCGATCGTTTGTGCCCTCATAACGGCGCTGGCCCTGCCTGTCGCATCCGTGCAGGCCCAAAGTGCATCCAATTCCCCCCATGCCGCACATACCCCACTGATCCAAGTCCTGCATTTGAGTGCCTCAGCCCATACCGAGGTCCCGCAAGACTGGTTGGTGATCACCCTGTCGGTGCAAAAAGAAGGCTCGCTGGCACCTGCATTGCAAAAACAACTTAACGCCATTCTGTCGTCCGCTTTGGCTGTGACCAACCCCATGGCCAAACCCGGGGCCCTAGAGGTGAAAACGGGCGAGATGAATGTGTCGCCGCGCTATGGCCGCGACGGCAAGATGAATGGTTGGGTGGGCTCTGCGCAACTTGTTTTGCAGGGCCGCGATACCGAGCAAATTACCGCGCTTGCTGCGCGCATGCCAGATTTAACGGTGTTGCAAATCGACTGGCGGCTGAGTCCCGAGCAGAAAGCTGCGGCCGAAGCGCGCATCCAGGCCGAAGCGGTGGCGCATTTTCAGAGCAAAGCCCAATCGCTGACGAAGCAGTTCGGCTTTGCGGCTTACACGCTGAGGGAAGTGCGCGTGAGCGCCCAGGAGGCGGGGGAGGGCGTTGTCATGCCGCGCATGGCCATGGCACAGATGGACTCGCCAGCACCGATGCCGGTGCCAGCGCTGGCTGGCAAGTCACGCGTGGTGGTGAACATCTCGGGCAGCATTGTGCTGCGCTGAGTTGGCAGGCCCGCAGCCCGATTCGGGGCTGCTGGCCCGGCATCAAGCGGACAGGCCTTTGTAGAGCATGTAGGCTGCTAGCAAGTACAACACGCTGGCAAAAAATCGCTTGAGTTGTTTGACCGGCAGTTTGTGCGCTGTGGCCGCACCGATGGGCGCCATGAACACGCTGCACAAGGCAATGACCCCCAAGGCCGGCAGCCACAGATAGCCAAAGCTGTAAGCAGGGAGGTCTTGCACGTTTTGGCCGCTCACGATGTAACCGGCCACGTTGGCCAGCGCAATGGGAAAGCCCAGCGCCGCGCTGGTGGCCACTGCGTTGTGAACGGCCACGTTGCACCAGGCCATGAAGGGCACGCTGATGAAGCCGCCGCCCGCACCCACCAAACCCGAGAGCAAGCCGATCAGGCCACCAGCACCCAGCAAGCCCTGAAAACCGGGCACTTGGCGAGAAGGGGCTGGTTTTTTGTCCAAAAACATCTGCGTGGCTGAAAAGCTGACAAAGGCCGCGAAAAACAAGGCCAGGAAAGCGCCTTTGGTAAAGGCAAAGATGCCCAAGCTGCCGATCAGGCTGCCCAACACAATGCCCGGGGCCAAGCCTTTGACCAAGTCCCAACGCACAGCTTTTTTCTTGTGGTGGGCGCGCACGCTGGAGACGCTGGTGAAGATGATGGTGGCCATGGAGGTGGCAATCGCCATCTTCACGGCCAGGTCAGCACTCACGCCTCGCTGACCGAGCAGATAGGTGATGACCGGCACCATGATCAGTCCACCTCCGATGCCAAGCAGGCCCGCCAGAAAACCGGTGCATAAACCAAGGACAGCCAATTGGGCCAGGAGCACAGGTTCAATGATCATGAGGGGGGGGGAAGTAAAGAAGGTGTCTGCGAGTGCCACCGGACCGGCATCCTGAACCGGGGTTCAGGTGGGCAAGGGCAGACTGGCGTTGGGTTCATCTGACGCGAGATGATCACGCTCACCAGCCAATGTTCCAAGCCCGGCTCTAAGAGCATTGGTTCAAGGAAATATAAAGCCCGGCATGCACCGCAGACAGAGTCATTGTAGGCGCTAAATTGTTGCGAAAGCAGTGGCCTGCACAACATCCCTTGCTTTAAAGCAACTGGCCGTCTTTCTCAATGACCTGGTCCAGGCGATGCAGCAATTGCGTCAGTCGGGATTGAGGATCTGGCTTCACCTCGTCGGCAGGGGTGGCAGGGGTGGCACTGGCTGGAGGAGCAGCCGCATCGGTTTGTTCGAAAGCCAGGTTCAGTGCGGCCAACACAGCAATGCGGTCTCGCGCCTTGATCTTGCCTGCATCTCGGATCTTGCACATGGCTTCATCCACTTTGCGCACCGCGCTCAGCAAGCGCTCTTCGCCTCCTTCAGGGCAACCCAAAATATAGCTTTGGCCCATGATCTGGACATCGATTTGCTTGTTGCTCATGTGGAGGCCTCAGGCGATGCAGGAGCCGCGGTGGTGGCCGATGTGGGCAGCCGTTCGATGAGGGCATCCACACGGGCTCTGGCGGCGGCCAGTCGCGACTTGAGTTGGTCTCGCTCCAAGCTCAGCGCCTGCACTTGTTGGGTCAGCAAAGCGTTGGTGCGTTGCAGCTCTTCGTGGCGCAGCAGCAAGTGATCCACACGCTCGGCAATTTGATCGATGGTGTCGGAATAGGCCATGGCAAACAAGAAAAATGGAGGTCTCTATTGTAGGGCGTGAAGTCCCGGGTCTAATGATTTTGTAGCTTTGACGACAGTTTTGCGCCTAGAATGAAAATTGTTGGTGCTCGCGATGCCGGTTCACGGCGCGCAGTTCAACGGGAAGCAGGAGGGACAAGCCATCACGGCCCACCTAACCTGCGCTGCCCCCGCAACGGTAAGCAGACGGGTTTTCAGTCAAACGAAACCCCAGCTTTCATCTCAAACCACTGGTCGCCCTGAAACAGGCGGCTGGGAAGGTGATGAAGGTCGCTCTGTCAGCCCGGATACCGGCCAACAAGGTGACCTGTCGCAAGACAGGTTGTAAAGCCCATGCACTGTCGGGGAAGGCGGTGAGGGCGTTTGACTTGTTGGTTTTAAATGAAAAATCGTTCCCTTGGTGCACGCCGTTTTGCGCTTGCACTTTCTACACCTGGATTTTATAAATCTGCACTTTCCATCCACGCGTTTTCGGCAGCTGCGATGGCAGTCTTGGCCTGCACTAGCGGCGCTGCGCTGGCGCAAACCAGCGGGACCGAAATCGTGGTCACCGCCAGCCGCACCGAGCAAATCCTGACCGACGTGCTGCCCCACACCACGGTGCTCGGTCGCGACGCCATCGAGCAGTCGCAGGTGCTGGACTTGCCCACTTTGCTCTCGCGCGAGGCGGGCTTTCAGTTCACCCAAACGGGTGGCCGGGGCGGGCAGGCCACGGCTTTCTTGCGGGGTGCGGCTTCCCTGCAGGTGCTGGTGCTGGTCGACGGTGTGCCCGTCACGAAGCAAGACACCACGGGCGCCGTGAGCCTGGAGCACATCATGCTCGACCAGGTGGATCGGATTGAGATCGTGCGCGGCAACGTCTCGGCCATTCATGGCAGCGGCGCGGTGGGCGGGGTGATTCAGGTGTTCACGCGGCAAGGCCAAGGGCAGCCCACGGTTTACGCCAGCGCCGAGCGTGGTTCGCAGGGCACCCAGCGCTGGCATGCAGGCACGCACGGTTCAGCCGGTCCATTGGCTTATGCGGTGTCTGTCGGGCGCTTTCGCACCGATGGCATCAACGCGGCCAATCTGTCACAAACACTCAATGCCAACCCCGATGCGGACGGTTACCGCAACGACAGCCATGCGCTGAACCTGTCCTACAAACTCAGTCCCGAACACAAGCTGGGCCTACGCTCGACCCACTTCAAGGGCCGCTTTGACTACGACGTGCCGGGCAGTTTTTCCGCGCCGACCGACTTGCACCAAGGCCGCACCCAACTCGACAGCCACACTCTTTACTGGGCAGGGCGGCTGGGGCCACTGTGGTCCAGCCGCTTGAACGTTACAGACGCCAAGGAGCGCAACGACACAGACACCTTAGGTGGCTACTCGTTCACCACCCAGGCCGTTACCCGCACGCGCATGGTGTCGTGGACGCACCAGTGGGACCTGCCCACCATGGTCTTGTCGGCTGGACTGGATCACCAGACCCAAGGCATCGACATGGCCACCGATGGTGTGTCTGGCCTGTCGCGTGAGCGCAAAGCCCATGCGCTGTATGGCGGGGTGCTTTACAAGCTTCAATCGCACAACCTTCAGTTCAATTTGCGGCACGACGATGTTGAGGGTCTGTCGGCCAAGGACTCGGTGTATCTGGGTTATGGCTACGATCTGAATGCGCAATGGAAGCTGATCGTCAGCCATGCCACGGCCTTCAACATTCCCCCTCTGGGTTATTTGTTTGACCCCTACAGCGGCAACCCAAACCTGCGCCCTGAAACTGCCAACACGCAAGAGGCGGGCGTGCAGTGGGCACAAGGGCCACACCGCCTTCGCTCGACCTGGTTCTCTACGCTCACCAAAGACCTCCTTCTTTATGACATGGGCAGTTTTCAGTTCAACAACGTCAGCCGCGTCAAAAACAGGGGTCTGGAAACCAGCTACAGCGGTCGCTTTCACATGACCGATTTGCGCGCCAGCTTGTCACTGCAAGACCCGGTGAACGAGGCCACAGGTCAGCAATTGGTGCGCCGGGCCAAAACACTGGCTTCGCTGTCGGTATCGCAATCACTGGGCTTGTTGTCCTTGGGCGGCAGTGTGCGTTACACGTCCACACGGCCTGACATTGAAGGCAAGCCCGGCTTGCCCAGCAACACCTTGCTGGACCTGACCGCTCGCTACAGCCTGAGCCGCGACTGGACGCTGTATGGCCGCGTGGAAAACGCCACCGACAGCCGGTACCAAACGGCTTATGGTTACAACCAGCTGCCGCGCACCACCACGCTGGGCCTGAGCTGGAAAATGAAACACTGATTGGACCCGGCCCATGCATCACCTCTCGCCCCAACGCATCGTTTGCTTGACCGAGGAAACGACCGAATGGTTGTACCTGATGGGGCAGGAGGCGCGCATCGTGGGCATCTCGGGCTACACGGTGCGCCCGCGTCGGGCCCGCGAAGAAAAGCCCAAGGTCAGTGCTTTTTTAACCGCCAAGATCGATAAGATTCTGGCGCTCAAGCCTGATTGTGTTTTTGGGTTTTCGGACCTGCAGGCCGACATCGCTTCTTTGCTGATCAAGGCCGGTGTGCAGGTCACGGTGTTCAACCAGCGCAGTGTGGACGAGATTTTTTCGGTGCTCTACCAAGTAGCCGCGATGGTGGGGCAGGGAGAGCAGGGTATGGCCCGGTTGTCGCGCATGCGCGCTGAGCTGGACGCCATCACCCAAAAGGCGGCGGGTTTCAAGCGCCGGCCGCGGGTCTATTTTGAGGAATGGGACGATCCCCACATGAGCACCATCCGCTGGGTGTCTGAATTGATGGGCATTGCGGGCGGGGACGATATTTTTCCTGAGCTGGCGCTGCAACCCATGGGGCGCGACAGGATCATCGCCAGCGGCCAAACCATCATCGAGCGCGCGCCCGACATCATCATCGGCTCTTTGTGCGGCAAGAAATTTCGCCCGGAAAAAGTCGCGGTGCGGCCCGGTTGGCAAGACGTGCCGGCCGTTCGTACGGGGCAGATTTTTGAAATCAAATCGGCCGATATTTTGCAGCCTGGGCCTGCAGCGCTCACCGATGGCGTGGCACAGATGTACCGCATATTCAGCCAGTGGGAAGCACTGCATGCCTGAGTGTTTGTCGTCAAGCCAGCACGTCGTGAGCCGATCACGCGTCTGGATTTCTACCTTCGCGGGAATGACGACTTCTTGGTTTTTGGGGGCGTTTGCCTGTTTCTTTTTATGCGCAATACTGCAGCCCGCACAGGCCGTCACCGTGCTCGACGACCGCCAGCAAAAAGTGCAGATCGACCAAGCCCCGCAGCGCATCGTGAGCTTGCTGCCGTCCCTCACCGAAACCGTCTGCGCCTTGAACCAGTGCCACAAACTCGTGGGTCTGGACCGCTATTCCAACTGGCCCGAGTCGGTCAAAGCTGTGCCGCGCGTGGGCGGTGGGCTGGACCCGAACATCGAGAGCATCGTCGCCCTCAAGCCCGACCTGGTGCTGGCGGCAGGTTCTACCCGGGGCGCGGACCGCTTGCAGGCTCTGGGCTTGAAGGTGCTGCGCCTGGAGCCGCGCAACCACGCCGACGCGCTGCGTGTGTGGCGAACCGTGGCGCAGGCGCTGCATGTGCCCGCCGCTGACAGCGAGCGGGTCTGGCAAAGCATTCAGGCGGGCCTGCAGGCGACGGTGCAATCGCTCAGCCCCGCCGCGCGGCAGCAGCGGGTTTACTTTGAGGTGAGCCCTGCGCCCTATGGCGCAAGTGAATCGTCTTTCATGGGCGAGACACTCAGCCGCATGGGCGTGGCCAACATCCTGCCTGCATCGATGGGGCCGTTTCCGCAGGTCAACCCCGAGTGGGTGGTGCAAGCCCGGCCTGATGTGATCATGGCGGGCGACAGCAGCCGCGCCAGCATGCTGCAGCGCCCGGGTTGGAGCCGCTTGCGGGCCATGCAAGGCCAGCGCCTGTGCGTGTTCAAACAGGGCGATTCGGACATGCTGGTGCGCGCTGGCCCGCGCATGGCCGAAGGCGCGCAGCTGATGGCCAACTGTCTGAACCGCGCAGCGGCCCAAGTTGACACGGGTGTGCAGCGATGAATTCCCAAGTCCACACCCACACCCACACCCACGCACCACGCTGGGCGCTGATGCTCTTGGCATTGGGCCTGGCCGTGGTGGTGCTGGGCACGGCCGCTGGCAGTCAGGGTTGGCAGGCCTGGTGGACGGCGGGGGCCGACGCGGTGTCGCGCCAGATTGTGTGGGACATTCGTTTGCCGCGCAGCCTGGGCGCATGGCTCGGCGGGGCTTTGTTGGGCCTGGCCGGGGCGGTGGCGCAAGGTCTGTTTCGCAACCCGCTGGCCGATCCTTATTTGCTGGGCAGTGCCTCGGGTGCATCCCTTGGCGTGGGTGTGTATTTGAGCTTGTGGGGTGGCAGCGCCTGGGCCATGACCGCTTGGCTGGGTTTGGGCCTGACCGGTGCGGCCTTTGTGGGCGCTGTGCTGGCGGTGGTGCTGACGCTGCTGCTGGCGCGTGGTGTGCAACAAACGCTGCGCCTGTTGTTGGCGGGCGTGGTGGTGGGCGTGGTGCTGGGGGCGGTCACGTCGTTGATTTCGCTGCTGCAGCCGCAGGTGCTGCAGGCCATGCAGGGCTTCATGCTGGGCTCGACCGCGTTTGTCAGCTGGAGCGCTTGCGCCACGATGGCGACGGTGCTTGCCCTGTGCTTGGCCTTGGCCTGGGTCTTTGCCCGTGTGCTGGATGCGCTCAGTTTGGGTGAAGCCACCGCGCAAAGCTTGGGCGTACCGCTGCCACTGGCCCGCATGGTGCTGGTGGGTGTGATTTCTTTGGCCACGGGGGCGGCTGTGGCCCACATCGGGCTGGTGGCTTTTGTCGGCTTGGCCGCGCCGCATTTGGTGCGCTCGCTGGTGCGCTGCACGCACGCTTGGCGTTTGCTCCTGTCAGCCCTGATGGGCGGGGCCTTGCTGGTGCTGGCCGATGTGGTGGCCCGCGTAGTGTTGGCGCCGCAAGAGCTGCCTGTGGGCGTGCTCACGGCGGTGTTGGGCGGGGGCTATTTGCTCTGGCGCGTGTACCGAGATGCCGACACGGGAGCGCGCTCATGAGCGCCGCGCTGCAAACCCGGCAACTGAGCGCCGAGTTGGGTGGCCGCAGGGTCCTGCAGGGCATTGACCTGCAGATCGCGGTGGGCCGCTGGACCTGTGTGGTTGGCCCCAACGGGGCTGGAAAATCGAGTTTGCTCAAAGCGCTGGCAGGTTTGTTGCCGCACAGCGGGCAAGTGCTGTTGCAGGGCCAGCCGCTGGACTCGCTCACTCGCCAGCAAAGGGCCTTGCAACTTTCCTGGCTGGGGCAGGGGGAAGCCAGCACGCTGGACTTGCGCGTGTGGGACGTGGCCATGCTTGGCCGCTTGCCACACCAAAGCTGGCTGGGCGCACCTTCAGCGCAAGACGCGCAAATGGTGGAAGCCGCCCTCAAGGCCACACAGGCCTGGGACTGGCGCGAGCGCACGCTGGGCGAGTTGTCGGGCGGCGAGCGCCAACGCGTGCTGCTGGCCCGCGCCATGGCGGGCAATGCGCCCACCATGCTGATGGACGAACCCTTGGCCAACCTGGACCCGCCCCACCAAGTGGACTGGCTCGAGCAGGTGCACTGCCTCTTGGCGCAGGGCACCACGGTGGTCAGCGTTCTGCACGAGATTGGCATGGCGCTGCACGCCGACGACATCGTCGTCATGCGCGAAGGCCAGGTGGTGCACCACGGTGCAGGCTGCGATGCGACCACGCACGCGGCCATCGAGGCGGTATTTGACCAACGCATCCGCATTCACGCACTCGACGGGCAGTGGGTGGTGTTGCCGCGGCTTGGCGGGGCGAGCTGCCGCATCGATTAAGCTGTTTTTTGCTGTCAAACACACCAAAGGAATTGCCATGGGCCTCATCATGAAACAAGCCATCACCGGACCGGCCGCCTGGAAGGGGGCGGACATGGTGGGTGACAGCGCGTGGTTGCACCACCTCAGCGCGTCCGTGCTGGCGACCCTTGACGCGGCCTTGGCCCACGTCCAAGCCCAAGGGCTGACGTTTCCGAACTTTGGCAAAGAAGACTTTCCGATCGGTGACTGGGCGCAGCAGCTCCAAGTGCACAGCGATGAACTGGAAAACGGCCGGGGATTTCTGGTCTTGCGCGGATTGCCTGTCGAGCGCTACAACGAAGAGCAGATCCAGATTCTTTATTACGGCATTGGCCTGCACATGGGTGTGCCCGTGCGGCAAAACCCCAAGGGCGAACTTTTGGGTCTGGTGATGAATGTGGGCGATGTGACGAAGAAAACCACCCGCGTCTACGAAACCAACCTGTACCTGCCCTACCACTCGGACCCGTCGGATGTGGTGGGTCTGCTGTGCATCCGCAAGGCCAAGCAGGGCGGTTTGAGTTCGCTGGTGAGCGTGGCCGCGATCTACAACGAGATTTTGGATAAGCACTCGGAGTATCTGGGCCTGTACTACCGCACTTGGTTTTTCTCTCACCTGTGCGAAGACCAGCCCAGCCTGTCACCCATCTTCAGCCATAACGATGGAAAACTCAGCTGCCGCTACCTGCGCCAGTACATCGAGTTGGGCCATGAAATCCGCAACCTGCCGCTGTCCAAGGTCGAAATCGAGGCACTCGATTTGTTTGACGAGATCATGCACCGCGCAGATTTTCGTTTGGACATGATGCTGGAGCCCGGTGACTTGCAGTTTGCCAACAACTATGCCGTGCTGCACTCGCGCAATGGGTTTGAAGACCACGGCGTGCACGAACTCAACCGCAAGATGCTGCGCCTGTGGGTCAAGATGCCCAACGCGCGCACTTTGGCACCCGAGTTTCCGGGGCGCAATGGCTTTCCTGCGCCTGCGGCTGCGGCTTTGGCCTGAGCGGTTCAGGCCGCATCACCGCTCTGACTTGCTCGCGGGCACGGCCTTTTTGGGTGTGGCTTTGACCGTTTGTGGCATGTCCAAAAACAAGAGCGTGTCCACATAACCCATGAAGCGGTTAAGGTAGTCGGGCGAGAGGTCGCGCATCAGGCCCAGCGAGCGCAGCACCAGCATGTGGGAGTTGATGGGCCCGGCGTTTTGCGGGGCTTGGGCGATGGCTTGGGTGACTTTTTTTTGCACGCTCATCTTGCCCAGCTGCTGGCGAAACTGCACGATGTGCGGCTTGTCCATGCGCCCATGGCCGCCGGGGCTCAAGGGGCGTTCGGCCGAGGGCGCTGACATGTCTCGCAGCAATGCCGACAAGGGCGATGGCGCGTCGCGGGTGGGTTGGATGTGCGGGATGTGCTGCTTTTTTTGCGCTGCCAGCCGCGCCTGCAACTGCGCAAGAGCCGAGTTCAGCTTGGCCTGCAGCAGCACTTGCGCCAGGCCTGTTTGGGTGCGGGTGCGTTCTGTCAGTACCTGGATGTGGTGCCAGCCCACGGGGTCCAGCTGGGCAGCTTCGGCGGCCTGTGCCGGTTGTAAAAGAGCCTGCGCATCCGAAGGGCTGGGTGAGGCTTCGGTCATGGCGCTGTTCGGGCCGTGTTGTTGGCCTTGGGCACCGGGGCCATTTCCACGCGGCGGTTTTGTGCGCGGGCTTGTTCGTTGGTGTTTGGCACCAGGGCTTGTTCCTGGCCAAAGGCGGCGGCGAACAGCAATGACGCAGGGATGCCTTCTTCGATCAGGGTGCGCGTGACGGTGAGGGCGCGCTGGGCTGAAAGTTCCCAGTTGTCCGCGAATTCGCGGTTGCGGCTGGTGATCGCCCGGTCGTCGGTGAAGCCGCTGACCATCAGCATTTCGTCACGCGTTTGCAGGTAGCTGCGCAGCGGCAGCACCAGGCTTTTGAGCAGTTGGCGGCCTTCAGGCTCGAGCTGGTCCGAGTTGAGCTTGAACAGCAGTTTGCCGCTGATGCCGATGCGGCCGTTGTTCAAGGTGATGCGGCCACTGGCCAGAGGAATGGCCAAGGCGTTCTCAAGCGAGAGGCGTTTTTGTTCTTCGATCTGGCGCTTTTGCACCTCCACCTCAAGCTGCGAGGCCATGTCCAGTTGGGCGGCCATGACGCCGACCAGCAGCAGCACAAAGGCGCCCAGCAGGCCGGTCATCAGGTCGGCAAACGAGATCCAGGTGGGCGAGGTGGATTCGATGTCGGCGTCTTGCTCGGGCATCAGATGGCCCCCTCACTGACCAGATCGGTGCGGCGCTGCAGGGCGTCGAGCACGTCCTTTTGGCTGCCGATGCTCAGGTCAATGATCTCGCGGGCTTGTGCCACGTAATAGGCCAGTTGCTCGTCGCTGCGTGTCATCGATTTGTCCAAAGCCTGTTCGATGCGCTGCAACTGGGCCATGAGTTGTTCGTTGGTCTGGCTGAAGGCGTGCACGGCAAAGCCCAGGCTCTCGCCCAGGCTGGCCACGTCCACCGCGCTGGCGGTGACTTGCGCGGCGATGCCGCCCAATTTGTCGGTCTCCTGCGCGACGTGTTGCTGGAACTGCTCGCTGGTCTGCGCCAGCGAGGCCTGGCTGCTCACCAACAGAGCGTCGATCACACCGCGCTGCTCGGTGGACGCGTGGTTGATCGCGTCGAGCAAGGTGCTGAGCGTGCCCAGAATGCGGGTGCGCTCTTCGAGCAAGGCGTTGTCACGCGCCACGCTGACCGAGATTTCCTGGCGCAACCGGCCAATGACTTCGGCCGCGGCTTTGGGCGCTTCGGAGGCGGTTTCGATGAGGCGGGTGATGGGCGCCTCCAAGGCGGTGCCCAGGGTGCTCAGGTGGGCCGTGACGGTGCTTTGCAGCTCGGCCAGGCGGGCCACGGCGGCTTGGCCGCGCGCGTCTTCGGCGTGGCGCAGGGCCGACAGTTCCTCGCGCAGCAGGGACGAGAGTTCTTCGGCGCGCTGGCTGTGCTGAGCGGTCCACTGCGCCTCGGCGGCGATGCGCGTTTGCACCAGCGCTTCGCTGCTGGCCAGCAAGCGGGTGATCTCGGCCAGGGTTTGGGTGGCCTGGGTTTGGCTGTGGGCGCTGATATCTAGTGCGGTGCGAGCCAGGGTGTCGCAAATGGCTTGTTGTTGGGCCAGGGTCTGCGTGCCCGAGGTTTGCCACTGCTGCTGCAGCCCATCGGCCATGCCGTGCAGCGCGGCTTGCCAGCTGGCCAGGCGCTGCTGGTCGGCAGTGCTTTGCAGGGCGTGTTGTTCGGTTTGGGTCTGGCCCACTTGTGCGACCAAGGCCTGGGCGCTGCGCTCGAAGTTCTGGCCAAAGGCCGCGAGCGTCTGGCCCACGCGCTCGCTCATGCGGGCGTTGCTTTGCTCGTGCAGGCTCAGTGTTTGGGCGCTGGTGTGCGCCAGCGTGGCGGCGGTGGCCGTGAGCTGCGTGTGCACCTCGGCCAGTTGCTGCTGGGTGTTGTGCGCCAAGCGTTCGTTCAGGGATTGGGCCTGTTCGGCCAGCTGCGCCATGGTGGCTTGCACCACGGGGCGTATGCCTTCGCTGGCCAGTTGCAGGCTTTGGCCGAGGCTGGTGCGCAGCGACTGGTCCACCGATTGCGCCAGACCCGTGTAGGCGCTGTGCACCTCTTGCTGCACCATGTGCTGAAAGCTGTGCTGGCTGGCCAGCAGTTGGGTGTGGGTTTGCGCGGTGCTGCTGGCCATCTGCGCCATCAGGGCCTGCAGTTGCTGCAGCACTTGCGGCAGGGCCTGGGCTTGCTGCGCCAGCGCCAGGTAACTTTGCTGGCGCTGGTGCGCGAGCGAAAAACGCTGCAGCTGGGTGTGGGCCAGGGTGTCGAGTTGCTGCGAAGACAGGGCCCGTTCACGGCGGGCCAGACTGCTCATCAGGCCCAGCATGGCCGAGGTGGCTACGCCCGCGACCGAGGTGCCAAAGGCCAGGCCCAGGCCTTTGATGGGTTCGGAAAACGCGGCCCGCACGCCCGCAATGGAGTTAGAACCTTCGAGCGCGAACACCGCGCCGTTGAGGGTGACTACCATGCCCAAAAAAGTGCCCAACATACCCAGCATGACCAGCAGGCCCACCAGGTAAGGGGTGAACACCGGGCCGGGCAGGGCCACGCGCTCGCCTTGCACCCGATGGCGCACCGGGTTTTGCAAGGCCGCAGGTAAGGTGATGAGCCAGTCGCTCAGCTGGACCAGGTCGGCGGGGACTTGGCCCAGGCCCTGGTTCAGCGCGTTCGTGGTGGCGCGGTATTGGCGCAGCTCCCAAGCACCAAAACTATAAACAGCGCCAATCAAAAAGGTCATGACCAGCACCAAAAAGTGGCTGTTGGCCACGGCAGCCGCGACCCAAATCAGGGCCAATGCGCCCAGACTAAAGGCGATCAAAAAAGAAAAACGTTTCATGGTGTGTGTGGGGCGTGAGCGGTGAGGGCTTCGAGCAGTCCGAGGCTCGGTTGTAGTCGGGTGTCGAGTTCGGCAAGCAAAGCCTGACGAAGGGTTTGACGAAGTGGCATCAGCCAGCGGCTCAGGTAGTCCTTGGGGGTGTCGTTTTGATTCGAGTTAATGACGTCAATATCGTCAGTGGCATCGGTGGTTTCGGTGGCCAGGGCTGCTGGCTGGGCTTGGGCCTGAAGCTGCATGTGCGCCTTGAGGGCTTGTACAAAGCGCTTTTCCAGCAACTTGGTTGTTTTGGCCAGCAGCGCCGCTTCGCGATCGACGAGGATGTTTTCATAAGCGGTGTCGAGTGCGGCCAGTTGCTGCCCTGCGCCGCCGCGTTGGCTCAGCTGCAGGCGCAACAGGGCTCGCAAGCTGCGCAGCGTGCTTTCCATTTGCCGCTGGTGTGCTGCCACAAAGCGGCGGTAGGGCTCAAACACAGTCTTGATCTCCACCGGCTCGTCCAAAACCGGAGCGGGCATGTCGATGCGCGCCAGGCCTGTGCCCGCTGGGGCGCCTTGGGTGATGGATTCGATCAATTGAGCGCGCACTTTGTCCACATGCTTGGCCAGTGCCTCGGGGGCGATCAGGACCATGCGTTGCACAGGGGCAGGCAGGCAGGTGGGTGGTGTAGCACTGGCGGTCTCGGGGGGCAGCACGCCGTGCAGCGCAATGGCTTGTCGAAAATCAAGCCAATCGCCCAGTTTTCGGCCCACATCTTCTGCCTGACGTGCAGGAGCAAGCAGGGCGTTCTCGGTCAGAAAACGCACCAAGCTGGCGCTGTAAAGGCTGGCACGCGGCAGGGCTCGCGTCATGGGTGTGAGAGGGTGTTGAATCGGACAAGCAGAGCCGAAGGCTCTTTTGGCAACGGGCGACGAGCGCTCACGTCATGAACTGCCGCATTTGGCAGAGGTTGGATTTTACCTGTTGAGATTCTGGCGAATTCTTCGGTTTTGAATTCCAAAGAAGTCAGTTGCCACACTTTTTCAGAGGTATGCACCGATGTCACTGCTCTCCAAGGGTTCAGTGGGTGCGGGAGATGAACAGGCGGGCCCATGAGCCCTGCGCCTGCGTGAGAAAGTTGTGCAGCCCTGGCTGAGCAGGTAAACCCAGCAGTTGGGCCGCCTGGCCCAGTGCCGCCAAGGGGTCAGACAGGTCCAGCGCCAGTGCCCCGTTTTGTTTGCTGAGTTTTTCGCCATCCGTGCCCAGCACCAGGGGGGTGTGCAGGTACTGGGGTGTGGGCAGCCCCAAAGCGTGTTGAAGTACGATTTGCCGTGCGGTGTTGTCGGCCAGGTCTTGGCCGCGCACAACATGGGTGATGCATTGCGCGGCGTCGTCCACCACCACCGCCAGCTGGTAGGCCCACAGGCCGTCGGCGCGGCGCAGCACAAAGTCGCCCACATCTTGGCCCACGTTTTGTTGCTGTGCTCCCAAGCGGCGGTCGCGCCAGTGCGTGATGGCGGGCAGGCCGAGCGCCGCTTGCACGGCCAGCACATTCAGCCGCCAGGCGCGGGCGGGTTTGCCATTCAGGCCTTCTCGGCAGGTGCCGGGGTACACGGCGGCGCTGTGCCGGGCCACGGCTTGGGCCGATTCAATCTCTTTGCGCGAGCAGCCGCAGGGGTAGGCCCAGCCTTGGTTCACCAGGCTTTGCAGGGCCGCAGCGTAGTGCTCGCCGCGCTGGCTTTGCCAAAGCACGGGACCATCGGATGTCAAGTCACAGGCGGCCAGTTGTTGCAAGATGATCTGGTCGGCCCCGGGCACGCAGCGGGCTGTGTCCACGTCTTCGATGCGCACCAGCCATTGGCCGCCGTGGGCACGGGCGTCCAACCAGCTGGCCAGCGCAGCCACCAGCGAGCCGGCATGCAAAAGGCCGGTTGGCGAGGGCGCGAACCGGCCTGCGTAGGGGCTTCCCATGGGAGGTCAACGTTTCTTGAGCACCGCCAAAGCCAGATCCAAGCCCGAGACGAAGGCGTCTTCGACCCGATGCCCCAGGCACCAGTCACCGCACAGGCCGATGCCTTGCGCTTTGGACCACAAGAAGCTTTGGCCCAAAGGCTGAGCAGTTTTGGCATACAGCCAGCGGTGCACCTCGGCCAGGTCAGGGGTGACGCGAATTCCGGTGATCTCGGCAAAGGCCTTGATGAGTTTGCCTTTGATGCGATCGGGGCTGTCGTTCACGTGCTCGGCCGACCAGGGCGCGCTGGCCTGCACGGTCCAGCGTTCGATGCGTTCACGCCCGGGCTTGGACGATTCGCGCGCCATCCAGGCGATGCGGTGGTGCGTGCTGCGTGCCGCGTTCCATTGCGGGCCGATGGTGATCACACCCGGTTGCACGGCTTGCGGATAAGCCAGCATCAGCGTCCAGCAGGGTTCTACACGCACATTTTTCAGGGGCTCGGCGAAGGCGCTTTGGCCCGAAGCTTGAAGCAAAGCCTGCGCCTGTGCGGGCGGGATGGCCAAGATCACTTGGTCAAAACCAGCGTAGATGTGCTGACCCCCATCTTCGCTTTCAGTGTGCAGTTGCCAGCCGTTTTTCTTCAGGGGGTCGGGCGAGATTTGCGTGACGCGGGTTTCTAACTGCACATTGCCGTCTTCGACCAAAGGCGCAGCCCAGGCTTTGACCAAGCCGTTCATGCCTGGGGTGGCCACCCAGTGGCGCTCGCCGCCGGGCAGGCCGGCTTCGATCACGCGGCCATTGGGGTCGAGCACGCGCACGGCGTTGGCGCTCCAGGGTTTGCATACACCAGGGGCGGTGGCAATGGCCAGCTCAAAGCGCGGGTCGCGCACGGTGAAGTATTGGGCCCCGTGGTCAAAGCCACCAAAGGCGCTGGCGCGGGTGGACATGCGGCCCCCAAAGCCGCGGCTTTTTTCGAATAAAGTGACGTTGTGGCCGGCTTGACGCAAAGTGCGGGCGCAGGTGACGCCGGCCATGCCGACACCGATGATGGCGATGTGTGGTGTGTTCATGGGGTCACTTTAGCTGAGAAAAGGGCCTTGAAACCACCCGGGTGGGTTATTCCCGATGTCGGTGGGGCTGGTCGTTTTCACACACTGTGCACGGGCCGCAGCAGCGCTTGGCGGGTGGCGGGCCGCTCCAATTGGCTCAACCACCAGCGCAAGGACTGTCCGGCGGGCGTTTGAGGCGTGTCGCGCCAGGCGAGGTGGCAGTTGTTGCTGCGCGGGTTGTGAACCTGCTTGGCCACCAGCAGGCCTTTGTCGATGTAAGGCCTGGCCAGCGATTCGGGCAAAAAACCGCCACCCAAGCCGCGCAATTGGGCTTCGAGTTTGCTGGGCATGTCGGGCACGGTGAACACGTCTTGCCCCCCTTGCAGCCCTATGGTCAGGCCCACGCCCCGGTTAACCGAATCGGCTACGGCCACGGCGCGGTGCTGTTGCAAGTTGGCGTCAGTCAGCGGCTCGGCAGTGTGGGCCAGCGGGTGGTGCGGGGCCACGGCATACACAAAAGCAATCTCGCCCAGCAACGCATGCCGGATATCGGTTTTCAGGCCTGGCTCCAGCACCACACCCAGCGCCAGATCGGCCTGGCCTGAAGTGAGTGCGGCCAGCGTGCCCGACAAGGTTTCATATCGCAACCGCATCAGGGTGGGCGCTCCCAGCGCCAAAAAGCTGGCACACAAGTCCATGATCACGCTGCGCGAGACGATGCTGTCCACCGCCACGGTGAACACCGCCTCCCAGCCGGTAGCCACGCGGCGCACGCGGTTGGCCACGGCGTCCATGTCGTCAAGCAAGCGGGTGGCTTCGCGCAACAACTCGCGGCCTGCGGCGGTGGGCACCGCTTGGCGGGCACTGCGGTCAAACAGCAGCACATCGAGTGCGTCTTCGAGTTGGCGCACCCGGTAGGTCAGGGCGCTGGGCACCAGATTCAGGGCGCGGGCGGCTGCGGCAAAGCTGCCTTTTTGATCGATGGTCTGCAGCATGAGCAGGGCTTCGGGAGTCAGCCAATCGCGGGGTGTTTGCATGGTGGTTGCTTGATCATTCAATTGGTTTGAATGATGCCAGCAAATGAAGGCAACTTTAAAGCACGCCCGCCGGGCTAAAGTTCAAAATCTATCCAGTCACGACCTCCAAAGACTCTAAAAGGACACGCTCATGCTGAACATCCGCAAATCTGCCGAACGCGGCTACGCCGACCACGGCTGGCTGAAGTCGTTTCACAGCTTTTCTTTTGCCAACTACTTTGACCCGGCGCACATGGGGTTTGGCAATCTGCGCGTCATTAACGAAGACCGCATTGCCCCCGGCACCGGTTTTGGCACGCACGGCCACCGCGATATGGAAATCATCAGTTATGTGCTGTCCGGCAATTTGGCCCATAAGGACAGCATGGGCAATGTCAAGGGTATTCCGCCCGGTGATGTGCAGCGCATGAGTGCAGGCAGCGGCGTGCAACACAGTGAGTTCAACCACGCCCAAGGCGAGCAGACCCATTTTTTGCAAATCTGGATCGAGCCCAATGTGACGGGCATCGAACCCGGTTACGAGCAAAAGTCGGTGCCCGAGAGCGCCAAGCGTGGGCAACTGGCTTTGGTGGCTGCGCCTGCATCGGACGCCCAAGCTGCCGCGCATACAGTTGAAATTCACGCTGATGCCCGCATGTACTCAGGCCTGTTCAATGGCCCTGAAAATGCCGTTTTGCCTCTGAACCCTTCCCGCAAAGCCTATGTTTTTTTGGTGCGTGGTGCGCTGCAGGTCAACGGCCAAGCACTGATTGCGGGCGACGCGGCGATGCTGCAAGCCGAATCGTCCCTGGCTTTGAGCCAAGGCCAAGACGCCGAAGTGCTGGTGTTCGACTTGTCGGCCTGATCCTTCGCACCATTTACGCCTGTGCGGGGATCCATCACCGCTCTTATTTTTTCTTCCCACTTTTCTCAACCTCCAAGAAGTTTTTCTCATGGCTAAAACAGTTGTTGTCTACCATTCCGGCTACGGCCATACCCAGCGCGTGGCCCAATTTGTGGCCCAAGGCGCCAACGCGCAAGTGATCGCGATTGATGCCGACGGCAACATCACCGACGCTGACTGGACCGCATTGGATGCGGCCGACGCAATCATCTTCGGCTCGCCCACCTATATGGGCATGGCCTCTTGGCAATTCAAGAAGTTTGCGGATGCATCCTCCAAGCGTTGGTTCACCAGCGCCTGGAGAGACAAACTCGCAGGCGGCTTCACCATCTCGGCCAGCCCGAGCGGCGACAAGCTGTCCACCATTCAGTACTTCATCACCCTGGCCATGCAGCAAGGTATGGTGTGGGTGGGTCAGCCCGCCATGAACGACGGCACCATCAACCGAATTGGCTCTAACTCGGGCCTGATGGCGCAAGTCGGCCCGACCAGCCCCGCAGAAGATATTCCCCAAGGCGACTTGGACACCGCCAAAGCCTACGGCCAGCGCATCGCTGCGCTGGCGGCCAAGCTGCGCGGCTGAACAAACTGGCGCTGCTTTCCCACCCTTCAAGGGATGGTCTGTGCCCAGACAGGGCCTGTATTGCCTGCCCGGTCACTGACTTTGACGCACAGGTGAACAGGCGCGTCCAGCACCAAGGGCACCCGAAAATAGGGCGTGAATGCCGAGTCGGGCAAGGCCCTGCACCGGGCTTCGGTGGTCGAGGTCGCGGTCTCATAGCCCGAGGCTTCGGGGGGCTTGAACAACAAGCTCACCCGGCGGGCAGCACCATCCAGTGGTGCCACCTCCACCATGGGCGCGGTGGTGGGAGCGCTGTTGTCCACCTCGATGGGGTGTACCGTCAGGCGATGGCCTTCACGCACGCAGGCCAGGTGCACGCCTTCTTGTGTGGGCAACAACGGCAAACGGTCGGACTGGTAAGTCTGGTAGCCCGTGTCGGTGTTGCAACGGTCCTGGCCCGCCGTGATGAATTTCACCTCGGTGGCGGCGCTGCTGGAGCCCTCCAATTGCCAGCGTCTGCTGCTGCTGGGGTGATGCATGGGGCTGAACAGGCCTTGTGGCAACAACGCCGGACCTGATGCCAAGGGCAGGGGACACACCCCGGCTTGCGGTGCCCATTGGCCTTGCACAAAGCAGGCGGCTAAGCCGTCAATCGGCACGGCGTAACTGGTTTGTGACCGGGGCCGGGTGCCTTGTGCGCTGATCTCGCAGGGTGAGCCGAGGTAACAGTTGCGGGTCTCGGACATGCCCACGGTGGTGGTGTTGATCACGCCCACGGCTTTGCGGCTGACGGTGTCAAAAACGGGTGAGCCTGACATGCCCGGGTAAATTTCGGCGCAGTCGTTCGATTGGAGTTGTGACCAGACCCAGACAAACTCGGTCACGTCCACGCGTGGGCCTTGTTGGCAGGCCACTTGTTGCAAAAATTCGCTGCTGGGCGCGCCGATCACCTGAATCGGGCTGCCACTGACCAGCGGGCTGTTGTGAATCTGAATGGGTTCAATGCCCTGTGCCCGCAGTTGGCCCACGGTGGCGTTGAGCCTCAACACCGCCAGGTCGGTCTGGTTCATGCTGCTGTAGGTGATTTCCGAGACTTGAACGGTTTTCTGGGCCGCTTGTGTGCTGGCGGTGTAGAAAAACACCAGTCGGTCGGTGGTGGTGGCGCGGTGGCGCAACACCGCATAAGGCGTGTCGGGGTCCGAAAAGTTTTGCGCGCAGTGCCCGTTGGTCAGTGCATAGGCCGGTGCGGCGTCGTTGCGCAGGTCTAACACAAAGGCGGTGCAGTCAGACTGGCCGTGGTAGCGGGCCACACCGGTTTGGTCGGTCAGGGTGATGGGCTTGCCCGTGGTTTGACCACCGGTTTGATCAGGGGAGCCCGAGCTGCCGCCGCAAGCATTGAGAAGGGCTACAAAAGCCAATGAGACGATGAATTTCATGGTTTGTATTTTTTTGAAGCTGCTTGATCTTAAGTTTAAATGAACTCTTTTGAATTCAAATGAGTCGGGCAAATTGCTCGACATGGCCTTGGTTGGACATGTTGCTCGCCGCTGTACCTTGTTACGATCAGGAGAATGAAAATCATCACCATGTTGCCCTGGGCCGATTGGCTGGCACTGTTTTCTTTTTTTACTTTATGGGTGGGCTATGCTTGGTTTGCTCGCATTCGCGGCAAGCGAGATCAAAGCCTGATCGCCACCACCAACAAGTACCGTCAGAAGTGGATGATTCAAACCACGGCGCGCGATCCGCGCATGCTCGATGGCTTGATCACGCAGAACCTCTCTCAAACGCCAGCGTTTTTTTCATCGACCAGCATCATCATCATCGGTGGCTTGTTTGCGCTCTTGGGAACCACCAACAAAGCCGCCGAGTTGGTGGGTGAAATTCCTTTTGCGCAGCCCACGCCCTTGCTGGTGTTTGAGCTCAAAATTTTGGTGCTGGTGGGCATTTTTGTGTATGCCTTCTTTCGCTTTTCATGGTCGATGCGGCAATACACCTTTGTGGCCCTGGTCATTGGTGGCATGCCGCCGCCAGAATCTTTTGCCAGCGGTGAGTCAGATCGCCAACACTATGCGCAGCGGGCGGGCAATCTGGTCAGCGCAGCGGCCGAGACCTTCAACGATGGTTTGCGGGCCTACTACTTTTCTTTTGCTGCCATGGCCTGGTTTTTCTCGCCTCTGGCACTGGTCTTGGCCACGGCGCTGGTGGTGCTGATTTTGTACGGACGCGAGTTTCGCTCGGAGGTGTTGCAAGTTCTGCGGGACTGAAGTCGCATACCAAAGAATGCACTAAGTCAGTCCTCGCACCCGTCTGCACCTACGTCCCCTAGGGTGAGCTTCTACAATAGTCGACTATGTTTGTTCACCTGCGCCTTCACTCCGAATTCTCTGTGGTTGACTCGACTTGCCGCATCGACGATGTGGTCAAGATCGCGGCCAAAGACGCCCAGCCTGCACTGGCCATCACTGACTTGAACAACCTGTTTGGCACGGTCAAGTTCTACAAGGAAGGGCGAGACAAAGGCGTCAAACCCATCATTGGCGCCGAGATCAACCTTGAGGGCTTGGGCGGCGACGCTGGCGTCATCAGCCGGGTGGTGCTTTTGGTGCAGAACCACCGGGGTTACTTGCACCTGTGCGAGTTGTTGGCCCGCGCCTGGACCCAGAATGTGCTCAAAGGCGTGGCCGTGGTCAAGCTGGCTTGGCTGAAAGAGCTGTCGGAGGGTTTGATTTTGCTTTCGGGCGCGCAAGCCGGGCCAGTGGGTCAAGCCCTTGTGCAGGGCGATACCGACAAGGCGGCCGATGTGGCGTTGCAGTTGGGCTCGATTTTTCCGCACCGTTTTTATCTGGAGCTGCAACGCGCAGGTCGCCCGGAAGACGAGCCGCAAGTGGCGGGTGCCGTGGCGTTGGCCGCACGTTTGGGTTTGCCGGTGGTGGCCACGCACCCGGTGCAGTTTCATGGACCTGACGATTACGAAGCCCACGAAGCGCGGGTGTGCATCTCGGAGGGCGAAATCCTGGCCAACCAGCGCCGGGTGCGCCGCTTCACGCGCGAGCAGTATTTCAAGTCCACAACGCAAATGTGCGCCCTTTTTGCCGATGTGCCCAGCGCGATTGCCAACACGCTCGAGATTGCCAAGCGCTGCAACCTGACCTTGGTGTTGGGCAAACCGCAATTGCCAGACTTCCCGATCCCACCTGTGAAGGGTGTGGTCATGTCGGTCGAAGACTATTTCCGGTATGTGTCTTTCGAAGGGCTTGAGGCGCGATTGCTTCACCTGTACCCGTCCCTCACCAAGCGAAATGAAGAGCGCTCGCGCTATGTGGAGCGTCTGGAGTTTGAGCTGAACACCATCTTGAAGATGGGTTTTCCAGGTTACTTCCTGATCGTGGGTGACTTCATCCAGTGGGCCAAGGCCAATGGATGCCCAGTCGGCCCGGGTCGGGGTTCGGGTGCGGGCTCTTTGGTGGCCTATGCGCTCAAGATCACCGACCTCGACCCGCTGCAATACAACTTGCTCTTTGAGCGTTTTTTGAACCCCGAGCGAGTGTCCATGCCCGACTTCGACATCGACTTTTGCCAAGGCAACCGGGACCGGGTGATCGATTACGTGAAGGACAAATACGGCCGCGACGCCGTCAGCCAAATTGTGACCTTTGGCACCATGGCCGCGCGTGCGGCGATCCGAGACGTTGGCCGCGTGCTGGACATGAGCTACACCTTTTGCGACGGCATCAGCAAGCTCATTCCCAACAAGCCGGGCATGTCGGTCACACTGCAATACCCACCAGCAACGCCCAAAGAAGGCGACAAGAACAACTACGCCATTGCCATGGAGCCCATCCTGGCCGAGCGCATCGAGCGAGAAGAAGATGTCAGGACTTTGATTGAACTGGCGCAAAAGCTCGAAGGCATGACCCGCAATGTGGGCATGCACGCCGGGGGTGTGCTCATTGCGCCGGGCAAGCTGACCGACTTTTGCCCGCTGTACCAGCAGCCGGGCAGCGAATCAGCGGTGAGCCAATACGACAAGGACGACGTGGAAGCGGCTGGCCTGGTGAAATTCGACTTCTTGGGCCTGGCCACGCTGACGATTTTGGAAATCGCCCGGGAATTCATCGTCAAGCGGCACAAGGGCCAGGAGAACTTCGCCTTTGAGAACATCGCGCTCGACGACGCGCAGACCTACAAACTGTTTTCGGACGGCAAGACCGAGGCCGTGTTCCAGTTTGAAAGCCGGGGCATGCAAGGCATGTTGCGCGATGCGCGTCCCAGTCGCCTGGAAGACTTGATTGCCCTGAATGCGCTCTACCGACCGGGCCCGATGGACCTGATCCCCAGCTTTGTGGCCCGCAAGCACGGGCGCGAAGAGGTGGCGTACCCACATCCGGCCGTGGCCGAGATGCTGAGCGAGACCTACGGCATCATGGTGTATCAAGAGCAGGTGATGCAGACGGCGCAGATACTGGGCGGCTACTCGCTCGGTGGTGCCGACTTGCTTCGCCGCGCCATGGGCAAGAAAAAGGCCGAGGAGATGGCCGAGCATCGCGAGAAGTTCCGCGCGGGCGCTTCGGCCACGCACAACATCCCGCAGGACAAGGCCGACGAAGTCTTTGACCTGATGGAAAAGTTTGCGGGCTACGGGTTTAACAAGTCGCACGCGGCCGCTTATTCACTGCTGGCTTACCACACGGGCTGGCTGAAGGTGCATTACACCGCTGAGTTCTTCTGCGCCAACATGACGGTGGAAATGGACGACACCGACAAGCTCAAGGTGCTTTACGAAGACGCCCTGAAGTTCGGCATCCGCTTTGATCCGCCTGACGTCAATCGGGGCACGCACCGTTTTGAACCCGTGACCGACAAGATCATTCGCTACGGTCTCGGGGCCATCAAAGGCACGGGTCAACAGGCGATTGAGGCGATCGTGGCGGCCCGCAACGAGGGCGGCCCCTTCACCAGCTTGTTTGACTTTGCCGTGCGCGTGGACCGCACCCGCATCAACAAACGCACGGTGGATGCGCTGATCAAGGCCGGGGCCTTTGATTCGCTGCACATGAACCGTGCCGCCTTGTCGGCCAGCATTGACCGGGCGTTCGAATTCTCGAATGCCACCACAGCCAACGCCAACCAGGGAGGCTTGTTCGACATGCTGGGCGAAGACTCGCACGGCTCCAGCACGCAAGAGCCCGATTTATTGGACGTGTTGCCATGGGGCATCAAGGAGCGCTTGCTGCTCGAAAAAACGGCCGTGGGCTTCTTTTTGTCTGGCCATTTGTTTGACGCGGTGGCGCTTGAAGTGCGCCAGTTTGCACGCCGCAAGATCGACGACCTGATCGACAGCCGCGAATCCATGGTACTGGCGGGTATCGTGAGCGATTTGCGCATCATCAACGGTCAGCGTGGCAAGGTGGCGATTTTCAAGCTCGACGACAAAACGGCCATGATGGAAGCCACGGCCGATGAAGCCCTGATCAACTCGGCCAAGCACTTGCTGAAAGATGATGAGCTGATCATCGTCACGGCCAAGATGCAGGCTGATCGTTTTTCGGGTGGTTTCCGCCTCAAGATTGAGCAGATCATGGACTTGGGCGCGGCCCGTTGCCGCTATGGCAAATACCTGCGCGTGGCCGTGAATGGCCGTGCGCCCGACATTGCTCGACTGGTGCGCGAGTTCCCCGCGCAACGTGAACGGACTGACCAGGGCGATCTGGTGCGCGGCTTGCCCGTGCGTTTGGCACTGGAGCGGCGCAGCGAAGACTTGGCCGCCCGCGCCGAGTTGGCGCTGGGCGAAGTCGCCAAATTTTTCCCCTCCGATGCGGCACTGGCCAGCTGGATGGCCCAAGCCGAACAAGGGCAGGCGCGAATTGTGTACGACTGAAGCGGCTGAATGGGTGTGGGCTCAGCCGCTGGCCGAGTTCAAAGTGCCGATGCGCCCTTCAGAGCAGGCGCTGCTTAGACACGACGAGCGATGCAAGCCTGAATCTTTGGGGTTTCAACGTGGTACCGACAGCTGGCCCTGAATGTTGGTGCCCGTTGAGTTGCCCTGACCCGTCGCGTTGTTGCTTGAATTGGCGCCGCTGCTGCTGGTAGCAGGACTGGCGTTGCTGTTGGCATTGCTCAGGTTGTTCGTGGTTTGGTTCAGGTTGGTATTGCCCGAAATGGTGCCGTAGTTCGCGCTGCCAGAAAGCACACCTGTGTTGACCATGGGCTGAACCACGGGGGCTCGGGCGGGAGGGTTGGTCAGGGTCACGCTGCCGCTTTGAACTTCTTTGCCCGAGGATTCGTAAAGACGCGCCATCAATTCAGGGTTTCCGGCGATGTTGGCTTCAATGGCACCTTCCAATATGGAGGCTATTTCCTGCGTCAAAGAGCTGCCCAACCAACTGGGGCTGTTGGCCTGAAGTGCGGACAGTTGGGCCTTGGTGCAGTTGGGGGCGTTCAATTGCAGCCACTTTTCTGCCAAAACCGCACGCATATCCGGACTGTGGGTTTTCAATGCCAAGGACTTGAAATGGGCCACAAAACACCCTTTGGATGGCGTCGCTTGGGCCAAGGCAAGATTTGAGTAAAGACCTAGCCCAGCAGTGGCTAAGCAAATACCAATGATTTTCAGCATGTCGTTTGTCTCGGAACGCGGTGGCTCGGGCCTGTCAGCAGGCCCGCTATGGAAGTCATGTGTTGTGTGTATCGTCAGTTGAAGGCCAAGCTTGACACCACCAGTCCATCATAGTGGAGCGGGGCGGTTCAAGCCACCCTGCACGCAAGACGTTGAGGCTTGCGAAGATGGAGGCGTTTTTTCTTTGTCAATCCAGCGGCCGGAACCCCAGCACAATCAAGGGTGGAACTCGACCGTCGGTGTCTTTGGGCAGGATTTCGGTTTTGTCGATGGCACGCAGCACGGCATCGTCCCAGGCCTTGTTGCCGCTGGACTGCACGATGCGGCGGCTGGTGATGGTGCCGTCGGCTGCCACGCGCACTTCCACTTCGGCGCGCGGGTTACCGATCATGTCGCCGGGGTAGGTGATGTTGGGTTTGATGCGGCCCACGAGTCGTCCCGCATAACTGGCCGAGGGCCCTGACGATTTGAGTGCAGTTCCCGTGGCGTTCGGGCCGCCCGATGCCCCGGCCATGCCTTGCATGCGTTGCATTTGTTCCTTGCGCAAAGCCTCGGCCACGGCTGCGTCAGCCTTATCCTCGGCCTCTTTCCGGGCTTGTTCTTGCTTGCGCTTATCCTCGTCGGCCTTGGCATTATCAGCAGCTTTCTTCTTGTCCAGTTCTTTCTTTTCCTGAGCGGCTTTTTCCTGCGCAGCCTTGTCCTTGAGGGCTTTTTCCTTAGTGGCTTTGTCCTGCGCGGCTTTTTCTTCGGCCTCTTTCTTCTTTTTCTCAAGCGCCTTACGCTGACGTTCAGCGGCTTCCTGCTTTTTCTTGTCTTCTTCTTTTTTCTTTTCGAGCGCAATTTGGGCATCGCGCAGGCTGTTGTCAGGCTTGGGTTCTGGCGCGGGCCGGGGAGGTGCCGGTTTGGGGAGCGGTTCGGGCTTGGGCTCAGGCTCGGGTGGCCGTGGCGGAGGCTCTTGCAGTTTGGGGGCTGCCGCTTGCGGCACGGCCGACCACAGTTCGGCTTCGGCTTGCACGGTCTGGGGCTGGGTTTTCCAAGCGGTGGCCAGGCCCAGGGCCAGGAACAAGGCCAGGTGCGCTATGCCGGCCACCACCCAAGCGCGGCCCATGCCCGGCGCAGCCGGGGGGGCGAACTCCAGATGGGGGGCGTGTTTGGCGCTCAAGGCGGTGACTTTCAGGGTGCCAGTTGTACCGACAGGCCCACACGGGCAATGCCCGCACGCTGCAGGCTGTCCATGACCTTGACCACGGTTTCATACTTGACGCTTCGGTCCGCGCTGATGACCACAGCGGTGTTGGTGCCGTCACCCACCAAGCTTTTGACGCTGGCGGCGACGCTGCCCAAAGCGGCGCTGTCTGTCTTGCCGTTGCTCACCAATTTCAGTCGCTCGTCTTTTTGGATCACCACCTGAACCACTTGGTCAGGTTGTTTGGCGGCTTTTCCCACACTGGGCAAATCGACCATGCTGGGGGTGATCATGGGTGCGGTGACCATGAAGATGATCAGCAGTACCAGCATCACATCGATGAAGGGCACCATATTGATTTCAGAGATGGTACGGCGACCGCGGTTTCGGGAAGAGGGGGATGGCATAGTGCAATCCGATCAATGGCCAGAGGCCGAGCTGCTGCTGCCAGATGAGCCCAGGCTGCGCTGCAGGATGTTGGAGAACTCTTCGATGAAGGTTTCGAGCTTGATGGCGATGCGGTCTACGTCGTGGGAAAACCGGTTGTAGGCCAGCACCGCTGGGATGGCGGCAAACAAGCCAATGGCGGTGGCCACCAGGGCTTCAGCAATGCCGGGGGCCACAACGGCCAGAGTGACCTGCTGCAAGCTGGCCAAGCCGGTGAAGGCATGCATGATGCCCCACACCGTACCAAATAAACCCACATAGGGCGAGATGGAGCCGACCGAGGCGAGGAAGGCCAGTTGCGATTCGGCCATGTCCATCTCGCGCTGGAAGCTCGCCCGCATGGCGCGGCGTGCGCCGTCAAGCAAAGTTCCCGCGTCACTGATGCGGCGTTCGCGCAGTTTTTGGTATTCGCGCATGCCGCTGGCAAAAATGCGCTCCATTGGGCCTGACAGTTTGGCATTCTGGCTGGCCGAGTTGAACAGCTCGTTCAGGCTGGTGCCGGACCAAAAGACGCGTTCAAACTCGTCGTTCAGGCTTTTAATTCGTGAGATGGCGGTGATTTTGCGCACGATGGCGGACCAACTGGCCACCGAGATGCAGAGCAAAATCAGCACCACCAACTGGACCACAAAACTGGCGTGCAGCAGCAGTGAGACGATGGACATGTCTTGGTTCATTTCAGGGCTTCCAGAACAGGGGCCGGGATGCGGCCGGGTTTCAAGGTGGTGCTGTCGACCCAGCCCAGGCGGATGGTACCCTCGGCAAGCAATCGGTCGTTTTTTTGATTTTGACCGGGCGTGCGAAAGTAGGCGCGCTGGGCAATCGTCAGGCTGGCTTTGCCGCCGGTTTGCAGTTCGGCAGTGACGATCAAGGTGTCGTCCAGGCGGGCTGGCGAATGGTATCTGAGGCTGGTTTCGCTCACGACAAACATGCCACCCGAGGTGTCGCGCAACACTTGCTGGCCAAAGCCCAGGGCACGCAGCCATTCGGTGCGTGCACGTTCAAAAAACTTGAGGTAGTTGGCGTAAAACACGATGCCGCCTGCGTCGGTGTCTTCCCAATAGATGCGGATCGGGTGCTCAAAAACGCTGTGGCTCATGCTGGTGATGGGCATCTTCATGACTGCAACCAGGCTTTCAGGCGGCCGATGGCGGTTTGCAGTTCGGCCATCGAGTTGGCGGTGGAAAATCGCACAAAACGGGCGGTCTGGTCGGTGCCAAAGTCGCGCCCGGGCGTGATGGCCACATGGGCGTGTTCCAGCGCGGCAAAGGCAAAGTCCCAGCTGTCTTTAAGGCCCAGCTTTTGGCAGGCGGCCGTGCAGTCGGCCCAGGCGTAAAACGCGCCATCGGGGGCCACAGGGACCGTCAGGCCCATTGCATTCAGGGCCGGCAGAAAATAGTCACGACGCGCCTTGAACTCGGCGCGGCGGCGTTCGTATTCCGCCAGGCTCTCGGGCTCAAAGCAGGCCAGGGCTGCCTGTTGCGCCACGGTGCTGGCACAGATGAACAGGTTTTGCGCCAGGCGCTCTAGCACGGGCGAGAGCTGTTCGGGCACTACCAGCCAGCCCAGACGCCAGCCGGTCATGTTGAAGTATTTGCTGAAGCTGTTGATACTGATGACGTCATCGCCCAGGGCCAGGGCGCTTTGGCCAAACTGCGCGTCGTGGCTCAAGCCAAGGTAAATCTCGTCGATCAGGGTGATGCCGCCATGGCTGCGCACAACCTCGACAATGCGCGCCAGCTCGGCCGGGTCAATCGAGGTGCCGGTGGGGTTGGAGGGCGAGGCCAGCAAAACGCCACGGGTTTGCGGCCCCCAGGCGGCGGCCACTTTGGCGGCGCTGAGTTGAAAGCGCTCTTCGGCGGTGGTGGGCACCAACACGGCCTTGCCTTCGGCTGCGCTCACAAAGTGTCGGTTGCAGGGGTAGCTGGGGTCGGGCATGAGGATTTCATCGCCCTGGTCAATCAGTGCCAGACACGCCAGTTGCAGAGCCGCAGAAGCGCCCGCCGTGACCACGATTCGGCTGGTGGGCACCTGTAAGCCAAAGCGCTGCGCGTACCAGTTGCTGATGGCTTGACGCAAGGCGTCCAGGCCCAGCGCGGGTGTGTACTGAGTCTGGCCCGACTCGATCACCGCCAACGCGGCTTGCTGCACGAGGGGTGGGGCGGTGAAGTCTGGTTCGCCAATGTTCAGAAAAACCACAGGCCGGTCGGTGTGCGCGACCTCGCGGGCTTTTTGCGAGGCGGCTTTTGCCACTTCCATCACCCAAAAAGGTTCGATTCGCTCGGCTCGCTCAGAGATGCGCATGGTGTCTGGGGTGTGGGGTTTATTTGGCGCGGCCAGATTGGCGGTCGGCTTGTACTTCGGCGCTGCGCAATTCGGGCGCCAAGCAACCCAGCACGGCATTCACGTACTTGTGCCCGTCGGTGCCTCCAAAGTCTTTGGCCAATTCAATGCATTCGTTGAGCACCACGCGCCAGGGCACATCGAGGCAGTGCTGCATTTCATACACGCCAATCCACATGATGGCGTGTTCAATGGGCGAGATTTCTGCAAATTTCCGATCGAGGTTGGGTGCAATCAGGGCGTCCAAGGCGGCGGCTTGGTCAATACAGCCGTAGAGCAGGGCGTCGTAATGGGCCGAGTCGGCTTTGTGAAACCCCGACAGGTCGCGGGTGAAGACGTCGATGTCTGAAGCTTCGTTGCGGCCCACGATGAACTGGTAAAGAGCTTGCAGTGCAAACTCACGCGAGCGGCTGCGTGCAGGCTTGGCCGAGGACTTGCGCGTGCCGACGGCGGCAGGTGGTGTGCCTTCGTTGGCGGTTTCGGGCGTGCTGGTCGAATCGGTCATCAGGCTGGGTCTTCTTCGTCGGTGTCGTCAGCCAAATCGGCCATGTCGGCGGCCAGGTCGTCCATGATGCAGGCCATTTCAACCGCAACGCGGGCTGCGTCGCGGCCTTTTTCGGTTTGGCGGGCGATGGCTTGGTCGAGGTTTTCGGTGGTCAAGATGGCGTTGGCAATGGGCAGGTTGTAGTCGAGGGACACGCGGCTGACACCGGCGCCGGACTCGTTAGCCACCAATTCAAAGTGGTAAGTCTCACCGCGGATGATGCAACCCAGCGCAATCAAGGCGTCGTATTCGGCACGCTCAGCCATAGCTTGCAAGGCCACGGGCACTTCCAGGGCGCCCGGCACCATGACGTGGTCGATGCTGGTCACGCCCAGGGCTTCGAGTTCTTCGATGCATGCCTTGGCCAAAGCATTGGTGATGTCTTCGTTGAAGCGGGCCTGAACGATGCCGATGTGCAGAAATTGGCCGTCGAGTTCTTCAGCCTGGCCTTTGTTGGCGTCGAGCATGTTTATTCCTTGGGAATGTAAGCGGTGATTTCGAGGCCGTAACCGGTCATGCTGGGCATGCGCCGCGGGTTGCCCATGAGGCGCATTTTATTCACGCCGCATTCGCGCAAGATTTGCGCGCCCACACCGTAGGTGCGCAAGTCCATCTTGCCGCGCTCAGGGGCTTGGGCCGAACGGGCACGGCCTTCAAACTGGGCCAGCAGTTGGTCTGCCGATTCGCCGCAGTTGAGCAGCACGGCCACACCGCAGCCTTGGGAGTTGATGTATTTTAAGCTGGCGTCCAGGCTCCAGGAGTGCATAGCCCGGTTGACTTCCAGGGCGTCGAGCACCGAGAGTGGCTCGTGCACGCGCACGGCCACTTCCGATTCGGGCAACCATTGGCCTTTGACCAGGGCCAGGTGCACAGCCAGGTTGGTTTGGTCACGGAAGGCATGGGCGGTGAACTCGCCGTGCGCAGTTTGAAGTGGGCGGCTACCAATGCGTTCAACCAGCGACTCGTTGCGGCTGCGGTGCTCGATCAGGTCGGCAATCGTACCTATCTTGAGGCCGTGCTCGGCCGCGAAGATTTGCAAGTCCGGTAGACGGGCCATGGTGCCGTCGTCCTTCATGATCTCGCAGATCACCGACGAGGCGCTGCAACCAGCCATGGCGGCCAGGTCGCAACCGGCTTCGGTGTGGCCTGCACGCATGAGCACACCGCCGTCAACAGCTTGCAGCGGGAAGATGTGACCGGGTTGCACCAGGTCGGTGGCTTGGCTGCCCTTGGCCACTGCCACTTGCACCGTCTTGGCGCGGTCAGCAGCCGAGATGCCGGTGGTCACGCCTTCGGCGGCTTCGATGGACACGGTGAAGGCCGTGCTGTAGACGGTGCCGTTGCGCGCCGCCATGGGCGGGAGTTTCAAAAATTCGCAGCGCTCGCGGGTGAGCGTGAGGCAAATCAGGCCCCGGCCAAAACGGGCCATGAAGTTGATGGCTTCGGGCGTGACATGGTCAGACGCCAAGACCAGATCGCCTTCGTTTTCACGGTCTTCTTCGTCCACCAGGATCACGATGCGACCGGCTTTCATTTCGGCCACGATCTCTTCAACGGGGGAGATCGCCACGGGGGTCAGTTGCTCGGGGGCGTTCATGGGGTGTCTTTCTGGATCAGGCCAGCGCTGAGCATGCGCTCCACGTAACGGGCCACGGTGTCGATTTCGAGGTTGACCCGGCTGCCCGTTTTGAGGCTGCCCAGGGCGGTGTTGTCCACGGTGTGCGGGATCAGGTTGATGCTGATTTCGCAACCTGCGGTCAGGTCGGTGACGCTGTTGACCGTGAGGCTCACACCGTTGACGGTGATCGAGCCTTTGTAGGCGAGGTATTTGGCCAAGGTGTGCGGTGCCAGTACGCGCAATTCCCAGCTTTCGCCAATCTGTTCGAAGTGGCTGATGTGTCCAACGCCGTCGACGTGGCCCGAAACGATGTGCCCACCCAATCGGTCATGGGCACGGAGCGCTTTTTCGAGGTTAACGGTGCCCTGTTGGTCCAAGCCGCTGGTTTTGTCAAGCGATTCAGCAGAGATGTCGATGGTGAACTGGCGGCTCTCAGGGCTGAAGGTGGTGACGGTCATGCAAGCTCCGTTCAGGGCGATGCTGTCGCCCAGGCCGACATCGTCAAGGTACCCGGCGGGTGCCTCGATGGTGAGGCGCTTGCCGTGGTGTAAAGAGCGACCCAGGTCGTGGATGGCGACGATTCGCCCCACGCCGGTGATGATTCCGGTGAACATAACTGTCTATTTTCGCAGGTAAAGAGAGTGAATCGGCAGGAGGCACAACAAAAATCCTCGCAGTCCAAGGTGTCTGGCTCTGACGTGACTCTCGAAAAGCTCAGGGTTAACCAAGGCGACAAGCCCCAAAGTGTGTGCCTAGAATGGTGCATTGCAGCAGATTTTTCATAGGCTGCCTGCCACCAGGAGTTTTCTTTGCCGGCCAAATCTCCAGTTCAATCGTCCCAAACCACAAAGACCGCCCGGTCCAAGAAGACGGCCAGCAGACCCGAAACGCCACAATCGGTTTCTCGGATCATTAAAAAATACCCTAACCGCCGCTTGTACGACACGCAGACGTCCAGTTACGTGACCTTGTCCGAGCTGAAAAAACTGGTCATGACCTCTGAGCCCTTGTTGGTGGTCGACGCCAAAACCGGTGAAGACCTGACGCGTTCCATTTTGTTGCAGATTATTTTGGAGGAGGAGTCTGCGGGGGTGCCCATGTTCAGCGAAGCTGTCTTGTCCAACATCATCCGTTTTTATGGCCATGCCATGCAGGGACACATGGGTTCCTATCTGGAAAACCACGTTCAGTCCTTCATGGACTGGCAAAGCAAACTGGGCCAATCCAGCCCGACCCTAAGCCCCGAAGTTTGGAACCAGTTCATGAAGTGGCAGACGCCGCTGATGCAAAACATGTTTTCAGGACTTGCCGATCCCTCCCAAACCGTCATGGCGCAAATGCAAGAGCAGGTGCAAAAACAGCTTCAGAAAAATACCGATCAGTTTTTGGGCGCGATGGGTTTGAAGACATAAGAAGGGCAATATGCCGTTTTGTCACAGGCCGGTCGTTTTTGCGGGGACAATGGAGGGATGAGTGAAATGACCGTAACTGCCCCCCTCCCGACCCCTAAAGTGGGTTTTGTCAGCCTGGGCTGCCCCAAGGCACTGACCGATTCTGAACTGATCCTGACGCAATTGAGCGCCGAGGGTTACCAAACCTCCAAAACCTTTGTAGGCGCTGATCTGGTCATCGTCAACACCTGTGGGTTCATTGACGAAGCCATCAAGGAAAGCCTGGACACCATCGCCGAGGCACTGAGCGAAAACGGCAAGGTCATCGTGACCGGTTGCCTGGGTGCCAAAACAGGCGAGGGTGGCGGCAACATGGTGCTGGAAATGCACCCCAGCGTGCTGGCGGTGACGGGGCCGCACGCCACGCAAGAGGTGATGGACGCGGTGCACACACATTTGCCCAAGCCCCACGACCCGTTTCTGGATTTGGTGCCGGGTGGTTTTGGCGAGGCGGGCCTCAAGCTCACACCTCGACACTATGCTTACTTGAAAATCAGCGAAGGCTGCAACCACCGCTGCACTTTTTGCATCATTCCCTCCATGCGCGGAGACCTGGTCTCGCGCCCAATTGGTGATGTGCTCAAAGAAGCCAAAGCCTTGTTTGCAGGCGGTGTGAAAGAGCTGCTCGTCATCAGCCAAGACACCTCGGCCTATGGGGTGGATGTGAAGTACCGCACGGGTTTTTGGGACGGCAAGCCGGTCAAAACCCGCATGCTCGAGTTGGTGCAAGCATTGGGCGAGATGGCCCGCGAACACGATGCTTGGGTGCGTTTGCACTACGTCTACCCCTACCCGAGCGTGGACGACATCATCCCTTTGATGGTGCAGGGCTTGGTGTTGCCTTATCTGGACGTGCCTTTTCAGCACAGCCACCCCGATGTGCTCAAGCGCATGAAGCGTCCGGCCAGCGGCGAGAAGAACTTGGAGCGCATCCAGCGCTGGCGCGAACTGTGCCCCGAGCTGGTGATTCGCAGCACCTTCATCGCGGGCTTCCCGGGGGAGACCGAAGAAGAATTCGAGCACCTGCTGGGCTTTTTGCGCGAAGCGCAGATTGATCGCGCAGGTTGCTTTGCCTACAGCCCCGTGAAGGGGGCCACGGCCAATGATTTGCCGGGCATGTTGCCCGAAGCGCTGCGCGAAGAGCGCCGTGCCCGCTTCATGGCGGTGGCCGAAGAGGTGTCGATTATCCGCTTGCACCAGCGTGTGGGTTCCACCATGCAGGTTTTGGTGGACAGCGCGCCGGCCATGGGCCGTCGTGGTGGCGTGGGCCGAAGTTTTGGTGATGCGCCCGAGATAGATGGCGTCGTGCGCTTGTTGCCGCCTGAAAAGCTGAGCAAGACCCTCAAAGTGGGTGAGTTCACTCGGGCCCGCATTGTGAGCGTGGAAGGCCACGATTTGGTGGGAGTTCCCGTTTGACGTGGCTAGGAGGTATGTGGTGCAGCCATTGGGCTGTCGGCGTGCACCGTGCTGTGTGTGGGTTTGCAGCGGGCAACAAAAAAGCCGTTGATCAGAAATCAACGGCTTGCTCAGTCTATAACCTATCGTACGGGATAAGATTGGTGCCCAGAAGAGGACTCGAACCTCCACGATGTTACTCGCTAGTACCTGAAACTAGTGCGTCTACCAATTCCGCCATCTGGGCGCCTCAGGGATCAAAGGATTGTATATCAAAAAAATAGCTCAACCCAGTGCAATGCTGGAAGAAATTGTTGGCAGTGTTCAAGGCCACCGTGATGGTCATGGATTTTTGATCCGTGATGATGGTGAGTCGGACATTTACTTGTCGTCCAATGAAATGCGTGCGGTCTTGCACCGCGACCGCGTCAAGGTGTGCATCGTTCGTCAGGACCGCAAAGGTCGCCCGGAAGGGCGAGTGGTCGAGATTGTCGAACGCCCTGAGCAACCGATCATTGGCCGTTTGCTGCACGAAGGCGGTTTGTGGCTGGTGGCGCCTGAAGACAAGCGCTACGGCCAGGACGTGATGATCCCCAAAGGTGCTACGGGCACGGCCAAGCCGGGCCAGGTGGTGGTGGTCGAGTTGACCGAGCCGCCTGCCTTGTTTGGACAGCCCGTGGGCCGCGTGAAAGAGGTGTTAGGCGAAATCGACGACCCTGGCATGGAGATCGAAATCGCCGTGCGCAAATACAGCGTGCCGCATGAATTCTCTGCCCTGTGCGTTGACCAAGCGAAGGGCTTGCCCGACAAGGTGCTGGCCAAGGACCGCAAGGACCGGGTGGATTTGCGCGATGTGCCTTTGGTCACGATCGATGGCGAAGACGCGCGTGACTTTGACGATGCGGTTTATTGCGAACCTGCCAAAGTCGGCCCCGCTAAGGGCTGGCGTTTGCTGGTGGCGATTGCCGACGTGAGCCACTATGTGCAAACGGGTAGCGCCATCGATATCGACGCTTATGACCGGGCCACCAGCGTGTATTTTCCGCGCCGTGTGATTCCGATGCTGCCTGAGAAATTGTCCAACGGCTTGTGCTCATTGAACCCCGATGTGGACCGTTTGTGCATGGTGTGTGACATGTTGGTCAATGCCAAGGGCGATGTGCATGCCTACCAGTTTTACCCGGCTGTGATGCACAGCCATGCGCGTTTCACGTACACCGAAGTGGCCGCCATTTTAGGGAACACGCGCGGGCCAGAAGCGGCCAAGCGCAAGGAGCGCGTCACCGACCTGATGAACCTGCAAGACGTTTACAAAGCGCTGCTGGCTTCGCGTGCGGTGCGCGGTGCCGTGGACTTCGAGACCACCGAAACACAAATCGTTTGCGACGAGAGTGGCCGCATAGAAAAAATTGTCCCGCGTGTGCGCAACGAAGCGCACCGCCTGATCGAAGAGGCCATGCTGGCGGCCAATGTCTGCAGCGCCGACTTCATTCAGCAGGGCAAGCACCCTGGCTTGTTCCGGGTGCACGAAGGCCCCACAGCCGAGAAAAAAGACATCTTGCGCAATTACCTCAAGGCCTTGGGCTTGGGGCTAAGCATCAGCGATGACCCGCACACCAGCGAGTTTCAGAAGATCGCGCAAGCGACCAAGGACCGTCCGGATGCGCAGCAAATCCACACCATGCTGCTGCGCTCTATGCAGCAAGCCATTTATACGCCTGTGAACAGCGGGCACTTTGGTCTGGCCTATGAGGCTTACACTCATTTCACCAGCCCTATCCGGCGTTACCCAGATTTGTTGGTGCACCGAGTCATCAAGGCGATTTTGCTGGGCCGCAAATACTCGCTGCCCAGCTTGCCAGTGCCTGGCGAGGCGCATGCCAAGCTGAGCAAACGGCTTGAAAAAAGCCGCGCGGCCAAGGGTGATGCGCCCGAGTCGTCTGCGCCACGGGTGCGCATGTCGGCCGCCGACCAACGTGCTTGGGAGGCTGCTGGCCTGCATTGCAGCGCCAACGAACGCCGCGCGGACGAGGCCAGCCGCGATGTAGAAGCCTGGCTCAAGTGCAAATATATGCGCGAGCACTTGGGCGAGGAATACAGTGGTGTGGTGTCGGCGGCCACCAGCTTCGGCATCTTCGTGACTTTGGACGCTTTGTATGTGGAAGGCCTGGTGCATATCACCGAGCTGGGTGGCGAGTACTACCGCTTTGACGAGTTGCGCCAAGAGTTGCGCGGTGAGCGCACGGGTATCCGTTATGCCATTGGCAGTCGGGTGCAGGTGCAGGTCAGCCGGGTGGATTTGGATGGCCGAAAAATTGATTTTCGCTTGGTTCATCCGGGTGACGATCTGGTGCTGCGCGCCATGCGTGACAAGGGGTTGTCTGCACCAGCTGAAGGCGGGCGCGACAAAAAGCGTGGCGCTCAAGATCGTCGTCTGGCCGATGCTGAGCGCAACCGGTCTCCGATCCAAGCCCTGAAAGCCTCGGTGAAAAAGGCTGCCGCCAAGAAAAAAGGGTCCCGCAGCACCAAGCCGCGCCGCTAAGGCACGGCTTTTATTCAGCGCAGGTGCTGTGCCATGGCGCTGGCGGTCAGTGGCAATTCGGCTGGCCAGTTATTGGCCAGCTGACCGTGCTGCGCCACTGCGCAGCAGGCGGCTTCAAATGGCCCCAAGCCTTGAGCCATGCGGGCGCCGACCAAGCCCGCCAGCACATCGCCTGTGCCGCCAGTGGCCAGCCTGCCATTGCCCGAGGTGTTGATGCGACTGGTCTGTCCGGTTGCAGCGATCACCGAGCCCGAACCCTTGAGCACCACGGTGCAGTGAAACAAGGTGGCCAAATTTTGCGCAGCTTGGAGTCGGTTGCTTTGCACCTGAGCGGTGCTGGTTTTCAAAAGCCTGGCCGCCTCCAGCGGGTGAGGGGTGATGACGGTGGGTTTCAGTTCTGCCCTTTGGCGCAGCAAGTTTTGAAGTCCGGGATCATCTGCCACAGCGTTCAAGCCATCGGCGTCCAGCGCCAATTGCGCGCTGCGCTGGAGCACCTCGGGCATGCGCGCACGGATGGCTTCGCCGCCCCCGCAACCGCAGACCACATGCAGCTGCTCCAGGTCCAGCCGCTGCCAGTCTCGTTGCATCAGGTCGGGCGGCGCATGATCTATGGCTTGTCCCGACAGCAAGCTCAAAATCACTCGGCCCGCACCGGCATGCAGTGCGGCGGTGGCGGCCAACACGGCGGCCCCGGTCATGCCCATACCCCTCAAGGCCATGGGCTCACCACCGATCACCGCCACATCGCCATGGCTGCCTTTGTGGCTGGCGTGGCTTTTGACGGGAGGTGCGTAAGCCGCATTCAGCCAGGCTTGTGGCGGCACATCGCTGTCATTTGCCCTGTGGCCCAAGTCGTCCAGCCAGATGTGGCCGCAAGCGTCGCGTCCATGGCCCATGAAAAGACCGGGTTTGGCGGCGATGAAGGTCAGTGTGTGGTCGGCGCGCACCGCCACCGTTTGGGCATCGGAGCTGCCCATCCATTGCCCGTTTTCCAGGTTCAGTCCTGTCGGGCCGTCGAGCGCCAGCACCTGACCGGGGAACTTTTGGATGGCCTGCACGCAGGCTTGCATTTCAGGCCCAAGTGCCCGATTGGCCCCCAGGCCCAGCAGTGCGTCAATGCACAAATCCTGGTCATTCATGTTCTTTGCCCAAGCCTCTGGTACAGCAGATTGGAGGGCGACACCTGCAGCGCTGGCCCGTTGCCAGGCCAGGAGGACATCGGGAGAAGTATGTGCCGTTGAGCCCATCCAGCTGACGAGAACCTGCTTGCCCCATTGGTGCAATTGCAAGGCGGCTTCCAGGCCGTCGCCTCCGTTGTTGCCAGGGCCTGCGGCGACCCAGATGCGCTGGGCATGGGGGGCGATGGCCAAGGCCAGTTGCGCAGCGGCCAGGCCCGCCAGCTGCATCAAAGGGCGTGGGCTGCCGGACTGCAAGTGGTGTTCAAGCTGACGCAGCGCATCTAGCCCATAAACAGGCCACAAGGATGAACTGCACAGCTTTTGCATGGTTTCAGTGCTTTTGCAACAAGGGCTCAAGCAACAAGGACAGTTGCAAGATGGTGTCGTCGTGCATGGCGGCATGCCAAGCCATCAGACCCACCGGCAAAGTGCCAGGCGCATGGCAGGGCAGGGAAATGCCGCAACCATCCAGGGTGTTGACCACGCTGGTGTTGCGCAGCAGCAGACCGTTGATGCGGAAGAACTCGGCGTCGCGCTCAGCGCCCGGCGCCACATCGCTGATCTTAGGACCGGTGATGGGGGTGGTGGGCGAAAGCACGGCGTCGTAACCCACCAATTCAGTTTCCACGCTGCGAATCCATTGCCGACGTGCCTCCACCAAATCCATGTACTCGTAGGCCTTCATGTCTGAGCCGCGCATCAGGCGCTGCAGGACGCGGGGGTCGTAGCGGGCACTGTCCCGGTCGAGCCATTCGCGGTGCCAGGCAAAGCCCTCGGCCGGACTGAAACCGCCGGTGCTCATCATGGGGGCCAACCCGTTCAGCTCGGTCAGGGCGATCTCATCGATGCGCGCACCCGCAGCCCGCAGCGTGTTCAGACTCTGCTCGAAAGCACGCGACACGGTCGCGTCCATGCCGTCTTGCATCAAGCTCTTGACCACCGCCAAGCGGTAGCCGGAAAGGGGCCGCTGCCCCGCGGGGACGTGTCTGGCAGAGAGCACTTCGTGGGCCAAAATCGCGTCTCTCACGGTGCGCGTCATGGCGCACACGGTGTCCAGCGTTGTGGACAGGGGTAGGGCACCTTGGGTGGGCACCAGGCGGGCTGTGTTCTTGAATCCAACAATGCCATTCAAGGCGGCGGGCACCCGGATGGAGCCGCCCGTGTCCGAGCCCAGACCGATGAAGGCGGCACCCGTGGCCACCGACACGGCCGCGCCCGAGCTGGAGCCGCCGGGCGCATGGGGCTGCCCGGGGCCACCGACGGCTTGGTCGTACAGCCCGTCCCATGCGGCAGGGGTGCCGTGGTGGGGGTTGGTGCCTATGCCGGAGAAGGCAAATTCGACCATGTTGGTGCGCCCGATCAGGCCTGCACCTGCGGCCCGCAAACGCGCCACGGCCAGGCAGTCTGTTTGAGCCGGCGGCTGATTTTTCAGAACGATCGAGCCCGCCTGGGTGATTTGCCCTTGGATGTCAAACAGGTCTTTGATAGACACCGCGAGGCCCGCGAGCGGGCTTTTCCCCACTTGCGGATGGCTGGCTGTGCGCTGCAGCGCATCGGGAGTCAGTTGCATGAAGCCATGCTTGCAGGCTGGGCTTTGCGCCACGGCCAGGCATGCTTGTGCGGCTGCTTGGACGGTTGTGGATCCAGCCTGTATGGCTTGTCGGGTGGCGATCAGGTCAGCTTTCATGGGATTAGGGCCGCTTTGGCAGAGTCAGGATGCTATAATCCTAAGGCTTTGCAGAGCGCGACAGTTGTCTTTTGGGTGTCATGACCAACATGAAGCCAAATCAGTGTTTTCACGCGCAAGCAAAGTTCATCCGCGAATCCGTCCCGACAAGGTGTTGCGAGCAGTCTTTTTGGCTGTGCGCAATGAGTGGACTGGATTTTAGACCCAACCTTTGGAGTATTTTTATGTCCGTTACCATGCGCGAAATGCTTGAAGCCGGTGTCCACTTTGGTCACCAAACCCGCTTCTGGAACCCCAAGATGGCCCCTTTCATCTTCGGTCACCGCAACAAAATTCACATCATCAACCTGGAAAAATCGCTGCCGATGTTCCAGGATGCTATCAAGTTCGCCAAGCAACTGTCGGCTAACCGTGGCACCATTTTGATGGTAGGCACCAAGCGCCAGGCCCGCGATCTGGTGTCGGCTGAAGCCCAGCGCGCAGGCGTTCCTTTCGTTGACCAGCGCTGGTTGGGCGGGATGTTGACCAACTTCAAAACCGTCAAGACCTCGATCAAGCGTCTGAAGGACATGAAGGCTCAGCAAGAAGTCGGCCTCGACAGCCTGAGCAAAAAAGAGCAGTTGATGTTCAAACGCGAGATGGAAAAGCTCGAAAAGGACATCGGCGGCATCCAGGACATGGCAGCTTTGCCTGATGCGATTTTCGTGATCGACGTCGGTTACCACAAAATCGCCATCTCGGAAGCCAAGAAACTGGGCATTCCATTGATCGGTGTGGTGGACTCCAACCACTCGCCCGAAGGCATCGACTACATCATCCCAGGTAATGACGACTCGGCCAAGGCTGTGGCTTTGTACGCCCGCGGCATCGCTGACGCCATCATCGAAGGCCGCGCCAATGCGGTCAACGACGTGGTCAAGGCTGTGACTGAAGGCAATGACGAATTCGTCGAAGAAGCCAACGCTTCTGCCTGAGTTGCTGCGACTCTATGAAAGGGGCTTCGTGGCCCCTTTTTTTTAATTTGACTTGAAGACTGAATACGGAGAAATCAAATGGCTGTAATTACCGCAAGCATGGTCGCCGAACTGCGCGCAAAAACCGACGCCCCCATGATGGAGTGCAAAAAAGCATTGACTGAAGCCGAAGGCGACATGGCCAAAGCCGAAGAGTTGTTGCGCGTCAAACTGGGTACCAAAGCTGGCAAGGCCGCTTCGCGTGTCACCGCCGAAGGCGTGGTGACCAGTTTCGTGAGTGGTACTACAGGCGCCATGATCGAAGTCAACTGCGAAACCGACTTCGTGACCAAAAACGACAGCTTTTTGGCTTTGGCCAACGCCGCTGCCAAATTGGTGGCCGAGCACAACCCTGCTGACCTTGCCGCCTTGGGCGCATTGCCTTACAGCCAGGACAGTTTCGGTCCCACCTTGGAAGAAGTTCGCAAAGGCCTGATCGGCAAGATCGGCGAGAACATGAGCTTCCGTCGCTTCAAGCGCGCCGCCGGTGGTGCCAAGATCGCCAATTACCTGCACGGCACTCGCATTGGCGTGTTGGTTGAGTACGAAGGTGACGAAACCGCCGCCAAAGACGTTGCCATGCATGTGGCCGCCATGAAGCCTGTGTCTTTGACCAGCGCTGAAGTGCCTGCCGATTTGATCGAAAAAGAACGTTCGGTTGCCGCCGCCAAGGCGGCTGAATCCGGCAAGCCTGCAGACATCGTGACCAAAATGGTCGAAGGCTCTGTGCAGAAATACTTGAAAGAAGTTTCTTTGTTCAATCAGTCTTTCGTTAAAAATGACAAGCAAACCGTTGAGCAAATGCTCAAGGCCTCTGGTACAACCGTGAAAGCATTCACCTTGTATGTGGTCGGTGAAGGCATTGAGAAGAAGGTTGACGACTTCGCCGCTGAAGTGGCTGCACAAGTGGCAGCGGCTCAGGGCGCAGCCTGATTCCCCTTCATTCCTTCAGTCACTATTTCATCGTCCACATTGATATTCAAGGAATCCATCATGTCTTCAGCCAAGCCAGCCTTTAAGCGCATTTTGCTCAAGCTGTCCGGCGAGGCCTTGATGGGGGACGATGCCTTTGGCATCAACCGCGCCACCATCGTGCGCATGGCTGAAGAGATTGCCGAGATCAACCGTCTTGGCGTTCAGGTTGCTGTGGTTATTGGTGGAGGTAACATTTTCCGCGGTGTCGCTGGCGGGGCTGTGGGCATGGACCGCGCCACAGCTGATTACATGGGCATGCTGGCCACCGTGATGAACTCCCTGGCTCTGGCCGATGCGCTTGACAAAGCAGGCCTGACGGCACGCGTCATGTCGGCGATCGGCATCGACCAAGTGGTAGAGCCTTATGTTCGCCCCAAGGCCTTGCAATACCTGGAAGAGGGCAAGGTGGTGGTGTTTGCAGCAGGCACTGGCAATCCTTTCTTCACCACCGACACGGCCGCTGCTTTGCGCGGAGCCGAAATCGGAGCCGAGATGGTACTAAAGGCTACCAAAGTAGATGGTGTCTATACCGCCGATCCTAAAAAAGATCCCTCTGCCACGCGATACAGTGAAATCAGCTTCGACGAGGCCATTTCACGCAATTTGGGCATCATGGATGCCACGGCTTTTGCCTTGTGTCGCGACCAGAAATTGCCGATTAAGGTGTTTTCGATCATCAAGAATGGTGCCCTGATGCGTGTGGTGCTGGGTGAAGACGAAGGCACTCTGGTTTATGCTTGACACCGTTCTGACGAGGAGAACCCCATGACCATTGCAGACATCAAGAAAACAACTGAAACCAAAATGGACCAGTCCATTGCGGCATTCAAAAACAATTTGACCAAGATACGAACCGGGCGAGCCAATCCCGCCTTGCTCGATACCATCCATGTCGATTATTACGGCTCGATGGTGCCCTTGTCGCAAGTTGCCAATGTGTCCTTGATGGATTCGCGAACCATCAGCGTACAGCCTTGGGAAAAAGGCATGGGTGCCAAAATCGAAAAAGCCATTCGCGAAAGCGAATTGGGTTTGAACCCCGCATCCATGGGTGATTTGATCCGTGTGCCCATGCCCCCCATGAGCGAAGAGCGCCGCAAGGAAATGACCAAGTTGGCTCGCACTGAAGGTGAAAACAGCAAGATTGCGATTCGCAATTTGCGCCGCGATGCGAATGAGTCGGTGAAGAAATTGGTCAAGGAAAAAGAAGCTTCAGAGGACGATCAAAAGCGTGCCGAAGCAGACACGCAAAAACTGACGGACAAGCGTATGACAGAGATAGATCAGTTGGTGACTGCCAAGGAACAAGAGATCATGGCAGTTTGATTTTGAATCTGGCGCCGTGGCATTGCACGGCCTGACGGGCCGCCCATAGGCGGCCTTTTTTTCAGGAGAATCCGTGCTCAAACAGCGCGTCATCACTGCACTTGCCCTGCTGGCCCTGCTGCTGCCTGCGTTGTTTGCGTCCCATTCTTGGCCCTTCATGGTGTTGACGGTGGTTCTGATTGCTGCAGGGGCTTGGGAGTGGGGGCGGCTCAATGGCGTGAGGCCTGTGCAAGCTTGGCTTGGGGCTGTGGTGTGTGTCTTCGTTTGTGCGATGGCAACTGTGGCCGGTTGGCTGGAATCCACCCCGCCACTGCTTTGGCTTTTGGCTGGGTCCAGTTGGGTCTTGCTGGGCGCCTGGATGGTCCAACGAGGCGTGTCTGGTTGGGCGCTATGGCCTCAATCTGTGCGTTGGTGGACGGGTTTGTTTTTGCTGGCCTTGGCTTGGTTGGCCTTGGCCCAAGCGCACCAGCGCGGCGTAAACTTTTTGTTGTCGGTGTTGGCCTTGGTCTGGGCGGCCGATGTGTTTGCCTATTTCTTTGGACGTACCCTTGGCGGGCGGATCTTTGCTGTCAAGTTGGCCCCCACGATCAGTCCCGGCAAAAGTTGGGAAGGTGTGTTCGGTGGCGTCCTGGGGGTCTTTGCGGTGTCTTGGCTCTGGATCATTTTTGACCAGATCCAGGCCCCAAGCTCAACCAGTTTTTTCACTCTGTTATGGGCCCGGGGCATTGGAGTGGCCGTGCCTGCTTTGCTTTTCATGTCGGCCATGAGCGTGGTCGGTGATTTGGTGGAGTCCTTGGTCAAGCGCAGTGCGGGCATGAAAGACAGCTCGGGCTTGTTGCCCGGTCATGGTGGTGTGCTCGACCGGGTAGACGCTTTGTTGCCGACTTTGCCCTTGGCCATGATGCTTGTGGCGTGGATTTGATGTGGAGAACTCTGGCATGAACAAACAACAATGCATCACGATTTTGGGCTCGACCGGATCCATTGGAACGAGCACGCTCGATGTGCTCAGTCGCCATCCTGACCAATACCGCATCCACGCCCTGACCGCATCCAGTCAGGTGGATCTGATGCTGGCCCAGTGTGCGCGATTCAAGCCTGATGTGGCGGTGATGGTGCAAGAGTCCGCAGGCCGCCAGCTGGCCGAACGGGTGCAGGCTGAAGGCTTGCCCGTTCAAGTGCGTTGGGGCGCTGCAGCCTTGGACGAAGTGGCGGCTGCCCCGCAGGTCGATGCCGTGATGGCCGCGATTGTGGGCGCGGCAGGTTTGTCGCCCTGCATCTCAGCCGCTCGCGCCGGCAAACGCTTGATGTTGGCCAACAAAGAGGCCTTGGTGGTGGGCGGAGAGGTTTTCATGCAGGCCGTGCGAGATGGTGGGGCTTTGCTGCTGCCGATTGACAGCGAGCATTCGGCCATTTTCCAGTCCCTGCCCGAGGACCCTTCGAGCTGGCAGCGGCGCGTTCAAAAGATCATACTTACTGCCTCGGGCGGTCCGTTTCGCACCCGCGACCCCCGCACATTCAGGGATGTCACGCCCGAGCAGGCCTGCGCACATCCCAATTGGGTCATGGGTCGGAAAATTTCCGTGGATTCGGCCACCATGATGAACAAGGCCCTGGAGGTGATCGAAGCGCGTTATTTGTTTGGCCTCTTGCCCGATCAGCTGGAGGTGGTCATTCATCCCCAAAGCGTCATCCATTCCATGGTGCAGTACCGCGACCATTCGGTGGTGGCGCAACTGGGCACGCCCGACATGCGCGTACCCATTGCCTATGGCCTGAGTTGGCCAGAGCGCATCGAGTCAGGTGCCGCAGCGCTGGACTTCCATTCCCTGGCTGCCATGACTTTCGAAGCCATGGATGAGCCAGAGCATGTGCTGCGTTTTCCCGGTTTGCGCCTGGCATGGGAGACCTTGCGTGGTGCGCCGGGCAGCTGTGCCATATTGAACGCGGCCAACGAAGTGGCTGTGGAGGCTTTCCTGAACAAGCGCATCCGCTTTGACCAAATCCATGAACTCAACCGCGCTACCCTGGACAGTTTGGTGTGTAATCCACCTGAGTGTCTGGATGACTTGTTGACCCTGGATTCGCGCAGTCGCCAAGAGGCTGAAAAAAACCTGTCCCGTCTTTCATGAAAGAACAAATGTGTTGGGACGTGTGGGATGGCCCCAGGCCTGTACTGATGTATTATCTTTTGATGTTTTTGGCCTGTTTTAATTGACAAGTCAAAACACCAAGGCCAATCGAGCCGTCCGCCTTGCTGTTGCCTGATTGTGAATTTGGATCCGGTTTTCAAAGCCTCATTTTCAAATCTGAAATGGGTTTTTTTTAGAACGATTGAACAATGACTTTTCATCAAATTTGTGCCCAAGTATTTCCTTTTGCTTTGAGGGCACTGGCTTGCGCCGTGGTCAGCTTGCCCGCTTGGGCAGTCGATCCCTTTACGGTGCGTGACATCCGTGTGGAGGGCTTGCAGCGTATTGAAGCGGGTACGGTGTTCGCGTCTTTGCCTTTGCGGGTCGGCGATCGTTACACCGACGACAAGGGCGCTGCGGCTATTCGTTCCTTGTTTGCTTTGGGCTTGTTCAAGGATGTGCGCTTGGAAACCCAGGGCGATGTGCTGGTGGTGGTGGTCCAAGAGCGCCCATCGGTAGCCTCCGTGGAGTTCATCGGGCTCAAGGAGTTCGACAAGGAAGTGCTGATCAAGTCCCTCAAGGATGTGGGTCTGTCCGAGGGGCGACCTTTTGACAAGGCTTTGGCTGACAAGGCCGAGCAAGAACTCAAGCGCCAATACATCAGCCGTAGCCTTTACGGTGCCGAAGTGGTCTCCACTGCCACGCCCATTGATCGCAATCGGGTGAACCTGACTTTCACGATCACCGAGGGCGGTCCCGCCAAAATTACACAGATGGACATTGTGGGCAACCAGGCTTTCAGTGACGCTGCTTTGCGTGACCAATTCAATCTGGACACGGGTGGCTGGATGAGTTGGTATACCAAGTCCGACCGTTACTCGCGCACTAAGCTGAATGCAGATTTGGAAGCCTTGCGCTCGTTTTATTTGTCCCAGGGTTTCCTGGAGTTCCGCATCGACTCCACCCAAGTGGCCATGTCGCCCAACAAGCAGGACATGGCCATCACCATCAACATCACCGAAGGTGAACGTTTTGTGATCTCTGGTGTCAAGCTCGAGGGCAATTACCTCGACCGCGATGATGAGTTCAAGGCTTTGGTCAAGATTGCCGTAGGCAAGCCTTACAACGCAGAGACGGTGGCTGAAACCACCAAGGCTTTCACCGATTACTTTGGCAAGTTTGGATTTGCGTTTGCGCGTGTGGAAGCCAAGCCCCAAATCGACCGGCGCAACAACCGGGTGCAGTTTGTGCTGCAGGCCGAGCCTTCGCGTCGGGCCTATGTGCGCCGCATTCAGGTCGCGGGCAACGATCGCACTCGCGATGAGGTCATTCGCCGTGAATTCCGTCAACTTGAAGCGGCTTGGTACGACAGCGACAAAATTCGTCTTTCACGAGATCGGGTCGACCGTTTGGGTTTTTTCACTCAAGTGAACGTTGAAACGGTGGAGGTGCCAGGAGCGCCCGACCAAGTGGATCTCTTGTTCACGGTGGCCGAAAAGCCCACGGGCAGTATTTCTTTGGGTGCGGGTTTTTCTTCTGCAGAAAAGGTGACATTGAGTTTTGGTATCCGCCAAGAGAATGCTTTTGGTTCGGGCAATTACCTGGCCGTTGAAGTCAACACCAGCAAGTACAACCGCAACTTGGTGCTCAGCACCACTGACCCTTATTTCACCCGAAATGGCATTTCCAGAACCGTGGATGTGTTCCAGCGCACCACGCGGCCGTATTTGGGGGACGTCAACGCCTATAGCCTGATCAACTCTGGTGCGGGTCTGCGCTTTGGCGTGCCGGTGACCGAAACCGACACCGTGTTCATGGGCGTCAACGCCGAGCAAACCGAGATTCGGTCGGGCACGGGATTGCCTGATGCCTACCTTGAATATGCGCAAAAATTTGGCGCCACCAGCTCGGCCTTGCCTTTGACGCTGGGCTGGTCGCGAGACGGTCGGGACAGTGCATTGGTTCCTACCCGGGGCAGCTTGCAGCGTGTCAACGCCGATGTGAGTGTGGGCGGCGACGTCCGTTACTTACGGGCCAGTTACCAATTCCAGCAGTATTTCCCGTTGACCAAAAAATACACCTTGGCTTTCAACACCGATTTGGGCTGGGGGCAGGGACTCAAAGGGCAGCAATACCCCTTGTTCAAGAACTTTTACGTGGGTGGCTTGGGAAGCGTTCGGGGTTTTGAGCAATCCACCTTGGGCCCAACTCGCCCGACCAGCAGTACCAACCTTGCCCCTATTTACTTGGGCGGTTCGAAAAAAGTGGTGTTCAACGCCGAATTCATCACCCCATTTCCCGGTGCTGGCAATGACCGAACATTGCGCCTGTTTGGTTTCACCGACATTGGACGCGCTTTTGGCGAGAATGAAAACATATCCTTGGGCGATTTGCGAGCTTCAGCAGGCGTTGGCTTGAGTTGGATTTCGCCGATGGGGCCTTTGCGTTTTTCCTATGCCACGCCGATACGCCAGCAGACAGGCGATAAAATCCAGCGACTTCAATTCCAAATCGGAACATCCTTCTAATGAACACCTTGCTTCAAAAAATGTCCGTGGCCTTGTTGGCCGCAGCCTGTGTGACCTCTGTGGCCCAGGCCCAGGAGTTCAAGATGGGCTTTGTCAACACCGAGCGCATCTTCCGCGAAGCGGCAACTGCCAAGCAAGCGCAGGCCAAACTCGAGCAGGAATTCTCGCGACGAGAAAAAGAGTTGGTGGAAACTGGCAACAGCCTCAAACTGGCTTCCGAAAAGTTCGAACGCGAAACCCCCACTTTGTCCGAGTCCCAGCGTACTGCCCGCCAAAAGCAGTTGATCGACCAAGACCGGGAGTTTCAGCGCAAGCGCCGTGAGTTCCAGGAAGACCTTAACGCCCGCAAAAATGAAGAGCAGCAAATTGTGGTCGAGCGTGCCAACCGCGCCGTCAAACAAGTGGCTGAATCCGAAAAATACGATGTGATTTTTCAAGAAGCTGTCTACATCAATCCCAAACATGACATCACCGAAAAAGTCATCAAGGCGCTCAACGCCTCGGCGGCCAAGTAACCCCGTTTGGCGGGTTTAACCCTGTGTTTTTGACGCTTGCCTCTTTAGTTGATCGACTTGGCGGGCGTTTGTGCGGTGACCCCGATTGGGTGATCGCTGGCTTGGCCCCCTTGCATTCGGCCGGGCCCGACCAGATCAGTTTCCTCAGCCACCCCAAATACCGTGTCCAACTCGCTGCAAGTCAAGCCGGTTGCGTGATCGTGGCGCCCGTTTTTGAAGCGCAGGCCAGTCAGGGGCGTTCCGTCATCGTGACCGACGACCCTTATGTGTACTTTGCGCGATTGACCCGTTTGTGGAAGCAGACCCAACAACCCCGCCATGGCCCTCGCATTCATCCCACCGCGGTCATCGACCCGGGCGCTTGGGTGGCCGAGGACGCGGTGATCGGCCCTTTTTGCGTGGTCGAGCGTGGCGCCAGGGTCGGGTCGGGCTCGGTGCTCAAGTCGCGTGTGACCTTGTCCGAAGGTTGCTCGGTGGGGGAGCGATGCGTCCTTCATTCGGGGGTGGTGGTTGGCGCAGACGGTTTTGGTTTTGCCTTGCACCAAGGACAATGGGAAAAAATCGAACAACTGGGGGCGGTGCGCATTGGCGACGATGTGGAAATCGGAGCCAACACTTGCATTGACCGCGGTGCGCTGGACGACACCGTGCTTGAAAACGGCGTCAAACTCGACAACCTGATTCAGATTGGCCACAACGTGCACATCGGTGCACACACGGCCATGGCGGGCTGTGTGGGGGTCGCGGGCAGTGCGCGCATCGGCGCGCATTGCACCGTGGGTGGCGGGGCGGTGGTGCTGGGCCATTTGAGTTTGGCCGACCATGTGCACATTTCGGCAGCCTCTGTGGTGACCCGATCCATTTTGCAGCCGGGGCAATACACCGGCATGTTCCCTCTGGACAGCAATGCCAATTGGGAAAAGAACGCCGCCAGCCTCAAACAACTTTCCCGCTTGCGTGACCGCATCAAGGCGCTGGAGAGCGAGATTCAAAATTACAAGGAAACACGACCATGATGGACATCCACAAAATTCTCAAGCAGTTGCCGCACCGCTATCCCATCTTGTTGGTCGATCGCGTGCTGGAACTGGAAAAAGGCGTGCGCATCAAGGCGCTGAAAAACGTGTCCATCAACGAGCCCCATTTTCAGGGTCACTTTCCGCATCGTCCGGTGATGCCGGGAGTGTTGATGCTCGAGGCATTGGCCCAGGCCGCTGCCTTGTTGGCTTTCGATACCCTGGGTGAGACGCCCGATGAACAAACAGTCTATTACTTTGCAGGCATTGATGGTGCGCGCTTCAAGCGCCCGGTGGAGCCAGGCGACCAGTTGATACTGGAGGTGGAGCTTGACCGCATGAAGGCTGGTATTTTCAAGTTCAAGGCCCGTGCGAAGGTGGGCGACGAGATTGCGGCTGAGGCCGAGTTGATGTGCACCATGCGGAAAATCCCGCAGGCTTGAGCGCCATGAGCAAGATCCACCCAACGGCCATCATCAGCCCGGGGGCCGAGCTTGACAGTTCGGTGTCCGTCGGGCCCTACACCGTGATTGGGCCCCATGTGTGCATCGGCGCGGGCACCACGGTGGCCAGCCACTGCGTGATCGAAGGTCACACCACGATCGGCCGCGACAATCGAATCTTTCAGTTCAACTCCTTGGGTGCGGTGCCCCAGGACAAAAAGTACAACAACGAGCCTTGTGAATTGCACATCGGTGACCGCAACACGATCCGTGAGTTTTGCACCTTCAACATCGGCTCCCCTGGCGACCGGGCCGTGACCTCGGTGGGCCACGATAACTGGATCATGGCCTATGTGCACTTGGCCCACGACTGCCAAGTGGGCAGCCACACGATCTTTGCCAACAACACACAACTGGCAGGCCATGTGGTGGTCGAGGATTGGGTGATCCTGGGCGGTTTCACCGTGGTGCACCAGTTTTGCCGCATTGGGGCGCACAGTTTCACGGCCATGAACTCTTTGCTGTTTGCCGACCTGCCGCCTTTCGTGATGGCACAAGGCCATCCAGCCCAAGCGCGATCGATGAACTTTGAAGGCTTGCGCCGGCGCGGGTTCTCGGCCGAACGCATCAGCGCCGTCAAGACCATGCACAAAGCGCTATACCGAGACGGCTTGTCGCTCGGCGATGCCATGGCCCGCATTGCTGCTTTGGCTCTGGAAAAGCCCGAGGCAAAGCCCGATGTGGACATGATGCTGGGCTTTTTACAAACCGCTTCACCCCAGCGTGGGATCGTGCGTTGACCCAGTCAGCCGCGGTCCCCGTGACTCAAGCCCCTGCGGGGGCTTTGTCCTTTGCCATGGTGGCCGGAGAGGCCTCGGGTGATTTGCTGGCGGGCTTGCTGATTCAGGGCTTGAACGGGCGCTGGCCGCAGGCGCGTGGCGTCGGTATTGGTGGGCCACGGATGCAGGCGCAAGGTTTTGACGCGTGGTGGCCACACGACAAGTTGGCTGTGCGGGGTTATGTCGAGGTGCTGCGCCACTACCGGGGCATCGTCGCCATTCGTGATCAGCTGCGTCAACGTTTGCTGGCCCAGCCGCCCGACGTGTTCATCGGGGTGGACGCACCCGATTTCAACCTCGATCTGGAGGCTGGACTCAAAGCCGCAGGCATTCCTACAGTGCATTTTGTGTGCCCCTCGATCTGGGCTTGGCGGCCTGAGCGCATCGAGAAGATTCGGCGTAGCGTGGACCACATGCTTTGCATTTTTCCTTTCGAGCCCGCTTTGTTGGCCCAAGCGGGCATAGCAGCCACTTATGTCGGTCACCCTTTGGCGCAAACGATTCCCATGCATCCGGACCGATTGGCAGCACGCCAAGCTCTGGGTCTGGCTGCGGACAGGCCTGTGGTGGCCGTTTTGCCGGGCAGCAGGCAGTCCGAAATTGAAAACCTGACGCCCCGCTTTGTCCAGGCTGCCCAAATCATGCAGCGACAAAACCCGGACTTGCAATTTGTCTTGCCCGCCATCCCCAGCTTGCAGGCCCGCATTCAGGCGCTCATCGATGCGCAAGGCGGTGTGCTGGGTTTGGAGGTGCTCCACGGCCAGTCGCACGCCGCGCTGGCCGCGTGTGATGTGACCTTGATCGCCAGCGGCACGGCCACGCTGGAGGCGGCTTTGTTCAAGCGCTCTATGGTCATTGGTTACCACATGAACTGGCTCAGCTGGCAGATCATGAAGCGCCAGCAGCTTCAGCCCTGGGTGGGTTTGCCCAACATCCTGAGCGGGGACTTTGTAGTGCCGGAGTTTTTGCAGGATCGCTGCACGCCCGAGGCCTTGGCCAAGGCTTGTCTGTCCTGGTTGACCGACCCTGACCGGGTGGACGCCTTGCAGTCCCGTTTTCAACAATTGCACCTGGCTTTGCAGCGTGACACAGCCCAGCTCTCGACCCATGCCCTCGAAAAAGTCCTCTCGCGCTGAGCAATCTGCCTTGCTTTTTCACGTCTCCGGCTTGATGGCGGGGGTGGACGAGGCTGGACGCGGACCACTGGCGGGCCCGGTGGTCGCCGCCGCTGTGATCCTCGACGAGTTGAACCCTATTCGCTGTCTGAACGACTCCAAAAAACTCACGGTCAAACGCCGCGAGGCCTTATTTGATGAGATAAGGGCGCGTGCCTTGTGCTGCGCCATTGCCGAGGCGTCGGTGCAAGAAATTGACCAACTCAATATCCTTCAAGCCACCTTGCTGGCCATGAGGCGGGCTGTGGAGGGCTTGCGACTGCCGCCTAAACTGGTGCTGGTGGATGGCAACCGTTTGCCCTTACTGCCCATGCAGGCCGAAGCCATTGTCAAAGGCGATGCGTTAGTGCCCGCCATCTCGGCCGCTTCCATTTTGGCCAAGGTGTACCGTGACCGTTTGTGCCAAACGATGCACCAACAGTACCCCTTGTATGGGTTTGACCAACACAAGGGCTATGGCACAGCGCAGCATTTGGCGGCCTTGCAAGCGCATGGCCCAGCGGACTGTCACCGCATGACATTTGCCCCGGTGGCCAGGAGTGTGCGATGAAATCGATCAGCTCGCGGGACAACCCGCAGCTCAAAGCCTGGCGGCGTTTGGCCCAAGACAGCACGGCTTACCGCAAGGCGGGGCAGTTCTGGCTGGAAGGCGATCACCTGTGCCGCGCTGCGCTTGAGCGCGACGTGCGTCCGGTGCAGGTGGTGCTGACCGAGTCGTTTCAAGCCGAGCAGGGCGAACAATGGCTGGGGCTGACCGATCAGGTTTTTGTGGTGCCTGATGCCTTGTTTGCCGGCCTCAGTGGCCTGGAGTCACCTGGTCGCATGGGTTTTGTGGTGGGGTGGCAAGCCGTCCATGAGGTGCTGCCAGACGCGGCCACGGTGGTGCTGGACCGGTTGCAGGATGCGGGCAATGTGGGGGCCATCTTGCGCTGTGCCTCGGCTTTCGGTTACCGCCAGGTGCTGGCCATCAAGGGCACAGCGGCCTTGTGGTCGCCAAAGGTGCTGCGCTCGGGCATGGGGGCGCATTTTGGCCTGCATCTGGTCGAATCGCTCAGCGAGTCCGATGTGGCGGCTTTGCAGGTGCCTCTGTTGACCACCAGTTCACACGAGGGGCCTTTTTTGCACGCCTTGCTGCAAGCGGGTGATTTACCCCAAAAGTGTGCCTGGGTCTTTGGGCACGAAGGGCAGGGCGTCAGCGCCAGCCTGATGGCCATGGCCCGGCACCTGGTGCGCATTGCTCAGCCGGGCGGAGAGGAATCGCTCAACGTGGCCACGGCGGCGGCCATTTGCTTGCACGCCAGCGCAACGGCGGGTCCCTGAGCCTATTTTTGACCGGGCCGTAGGGGCAGGACGCGTGATTTGTCAGGGTTTTCAACTAGTCCTCAGCTATAATAAGAGGCTTTCCCGCTTCAACCTGTACGCCACAGTCCATCCTAGGCCCAATCCTCGAACAAGCAGCCAAAAAGAGATCACATCTCTGGTGAGTGCTGAGGCGTACCCGAACTATTCCGGAGAACCCAGTGCTTTTGTCTCTTCAGGGAACTTTCCCGCCCGCCATCTTGGCGCTCGCAGACGGCACGGTCTTTATCGGCAACTCGATCGGAGCCACCGGCTCCACTGTCGGCGAAGTGGTGTTCAACACCTCGCTCACCGGCTACCAGGAAATCCTCACCGACCCCAGCTATTGCCAGCAGATCGTCACTCTGACGTACCCGCACATCGGCAATTACGGCGTTAATGTTGAAGACATCGAAGCCAACCAAGTCCATGCCGCTGGTTTGATCATCAAAGATTTGCCTTTGATTGCGAGCAACTTTCGCTCTAGCCAAACCTTGTCGTCCTATTTGGCCGATGCAGGCACCGTGGCGATTGCCAACATCGACACCCGCCAGCTGACCCGTATCTTGCGCACCAAGGGCGCCCAAAATGGCGCGATCGTGGGCTTGGCCAAAGGCCAAGAAGTCACGCAAGCCGCCATCGACCAAGCTGTGGCCGCTTCCAGAGGGGTGCCCAATATGGCAGGCCTCGATCTGGCTCAAAAAGTGACCGTGTGCCAGCCGTATGAGTGGACGCAAACCGAGTGGACTTTGGGTGAAGGCTACGGCAAATTGACCGCCCCCAAGTTCCATGTGGTCGCTTACGACTTTGGCGTCAAGAAAAACATCTTGCGCATGCTGGCCGAGCGCGGTTGCAACGTGACTGTGGTCCCTGCCAAGACGCCTGCGGCTGAAGTGCTCCAATACAAACCCGATGGCATTTTCTTGTCCAACGGCCCTGGCGACCCACAACCCTGTGATTACGCGATTGCAGCGGCGGCCGAGTTGATTGAAACCGGTATCCCCACATTCGGCATTTGCCTGGGCCACCAGATCATGGCTTTGGCCAGTGGCGCGAAAACTTTCAAGATGAAGTTTGGCCACCACGGTGCCAACCATCCTGTGAAAGACCTCGACTCAGGTCGCGTGTCCATCACCAGCCAAAACCACGGTTTTGCGGTGGATGAAAAGTCCTTGCCCGCCAACTTGCGTGCCACACACGTGTCTTTGTTTGACGGCACCTTGCAGGGCCTGGCTCGCACCGACAAGCCTGCGTTCTGCTTCCAGGGTCACCCCGAAGCGTCGCCTGGCCCCCACGACATTGCTTACCTCTTTGACCGCTTCATCAAACTGATGGAGGCGAAATAACATGCCAAAGCGCACCGACCTCAAAAGCATCCTCATCATTGGCGCGGGCCCGATCATCATTGGTCAGGCCTGCGAGTTCGACTACTCTGGCGTGCAGGCTTGCAAAGCATTGCGTGAAGAGGGTTACAAAGTCATCCTGATCAACAGCAACCCCGCCACGATCATGACCGACCCGGCCACGGCCGACGTGACCTACATCGAGCCCATCACTTGGCAAACTGTCGAGAAGATCATCGCTAAAGAGCGCCCCGATGCCATCTTGCCCACCATGGGTGGACAGACTGCGCTGAACTGCGCTTTGGACTTGTGGCACCACGGCGTGCTCGAAAAGTTCAAGGTGGAGCTGATTGGCGCGACACCCGAAGCCATCGACAAAGCCGAAGACCGCCTGAAGTTCAAGGACGCCATGACCAAGATCGGTCTGGGGTCGGCCCGCTCCGGCATCGCCCACAGCATGGAAGAAGCTTGGGATGTGCAAAAGACCCTGGGTTTCCCCACCGTCATTCGCCCCAGCTTCACCTTGGGCGGCACGGGCGGCGGTATTGCCTACAACCCGGAAGAATTCGAGACTATTTGCAAACGCGGCCTGGAGGCTTCGCCCACCACAGAGTTGTTGATTGAAGAGTCTCTGCTCGGCTGGAAAGAGTACGAGATGGAAGTGGTGCGCGACAAGGCGGACAACTGCATTATCGTCTGCTCGATCGAAAACCTGGACCCCATGGGCGTACACACCGGCGACTCCATCACTGTGGCCCCTGCACAAACCTTGACCGACAAGGAGTACCAGATTCTGCGCAACGCATCATTGGCTGTCTTGCGCGAGATCGGTGTGGACACGGGCGGCTCTAACGTCCAGTTCTCCATCAACCCGGTTGACGGCCGCATGGTCGTCATTGAGATGAATCCCCGCGTGTCGCGCTCATCGGCCTTGGCGTCCAAAGCCACGGGTTTCCCGATTGCCAAAGTGGCGGCCAAGTTGGCCGTGGGTTACACGCTGGACGAGCTGCGCAACGACATCACAGGCGGTGCCACGCCTGCGTCGTTCGAGCCCTCGATCGACTACGTGGTCACCAAGATCCCGCGTTTTGCTTTCGAAAAATTCCCGACGGCCGACAGCCGCTTGACCACCCAAATGAAATCGGTGGGCGAGGTGATGGCGATGGGTCGCACCTTCCAAGAGTCCTTCCAGAAAGCCCTGCGTGGTCTGGAAGTTGGCGTGGACGGCATGAACGAGAAAACCCAAGACCGCGAAGTGCTCGAGAAAGAACTGGGCGAGCCCGGTCCCGAGCGCATCTGGTACGTGGGCGATGCTTTCGCCATGGGTTTGAGCGTGGACGAGGTGTTTGCCTTGACCAAGATCGACCCTTGGTTCCTGGTGCAGATCGAAGAGATCGTGAAGATCGAGTTGGAGCTTGAAACCACGACGCTTGAAGCTGTCACGGCTGATGAGCTGCGTGCCCTCAAGAAGAAAGGCTTCTCGGACCGCCGCTTGGGCAAGTTGCTCAAGACCACCGAGCATGTGGTGCGTGCCCGTCGTCATGCCTTGAAAATTCGCCCCGTGTACAAACGCGTGGACACTTGTGCAGCAGAGTTCTCGACTGACACCGCCTACATGTACTCCTGCTACGAAGGCCATGGTGACGGCGAGTGCGAAGCAGAACCCACGAACAACAAAAAGATCATGGTGCTGGGTGGTGGCCCCAACCGCATTGGCCAGGGAATCGAGTTTGACTACTGCTGCGTGCACGCAGCACTCGCCATGCGCGAAGACGGCTACGAAACCATCATGGTCAACTGCAACCCCGAAACCGTGTCGACCGACTATGACACCTCAGACCGTTTGTACTTTGAGCCTGTGACACTCGAAGATGTGCTCGAAATCGTCGACAAAGAAAAGCCAACCGGCGTGATCGTTCAATACGGCGGCCAGACGCCTTTGAAATTAGCGCTGGACTTGGAAGCCGCAGGCGTGCCCATCATCGGCACCAGCCCCGACATGATCGACGCGGCCGAAGACCGTGAACGTTTCCAGAAATTGCTGCAAGAACTCGGTCTGCGACAGCCCCCTAACGCCACAGCGCGTACCGAGCCAGAAGCCTTGGAAAAAGCCGCTGCCTTGGGTTATCCCTTGGTGGTGCGCCCCAGCTATGTGCTGGGTGGCCGAGCCATGGAAATCGTGCACGAGCAACGTGATCTCGAGCGCTACATGCGCGAAGCGGTCAAGGTGTCGCACGATTCACCGGTGTTGCTCGACCGCTTCTTGAACGACGCCATCGAGTGCGATGTGGACTGCCTGCGCGACCCCGAAGGCAAGACCTTCATCGGTGGCGTGATGGAGCACATCGAACAAGCGGGCGTGCACAGTGGTGACTCGGCTTGTTCATTGCCGCCTTACTCCTTGTCTGCCGAGACAGTGAATGAACTCAAGCGCCAATCTGCTGCGATGGCGGGTGCTTTGCATGTAGTCGGTTTGATGAACGTGCAGTTCGCCATCCAACATGTGGACGGCAAAGACGTGATCTACGTGCTGGAAGTCAATCCACGCGCTTCACGCACCGTGCCTTACGTCTCCAAAGCCACAGGCATTCAGCTGGCCAAGGTGGCCGCTCGTTGCATGGCGGGTCAAACACTCGCGTCGCAAGGCATCACCAAAGAAGTCACGCCCCCTTATTTCAGCGTGAAAGAAGCGGTGTTCCCATTCGTGAAATTCCCTGGTGTGGACACTATCCTTGGCCCCGAAATGAAGTCCACAGGTGAAGTGATGGGCGTGGGCAAGACCTTCGGCGAAGCTTTTGTGAAGAGCCAGTTGGGTGCAGGAACCAAGCTGCCACGTCCCAAGAAGGCCGATGGCACGCCATCAGGAAAAGTCTTTATTTCGGTTAAAAACAACGACAAAGCGCGTGCCATCGAAGTGGCGCGTCAGTTGGTATCTCAAGGGTTTAGGCTGGTGGCTACCAAAGGAACCGCCAGCGCGATCACCGAAGCGGGCGTCCCTTGTGCCATTGTGAACAAGGTCACCGAAGGTCGACCACACATCGTGGACATGATCAAGAACAACGAAATTGTGCTGGTGATCAACACGGTAGAAGAACGCCGCAACGCGATCGCTGATTCGCGCAACATTCGCACCTCGGCCTTGCTCAACCGCGTCACCACCTTCACCACCATTGCAGGCGCGGAAGCGGCTGTCGAGGGCATGAAGTACATGGACCAGCTGGGCGTGATTTCTGTGCAAGAAATGCACGCCCAACTGGCAGCCTGAACCCTGGCCTGTAGCTCTGTACCGCTGACGGGGTGCAAGGCATAATGCTGACAATGACCGCCGAGTCTCAACGCTCGGCGGTTTGCTTTTGGAGAACCCAACATGTCAACCATCCCGATCACCAAACGTGGCGCTGAAAAACTCAAGAACGAGTTGCATCGGCTCAAAACTGTAGACCGCCCCGGCGTCATACAGGCCATTGCCGAAGCCCGAGCCCAGGGCGATCTGAGCGAGAACGCCGAATACGATGCGGCCAAAGACCGTCAGGGCTTCATCGAAGGCCGGATTCAGGAAATCGAAGGCAAACTGTCGGCCGCGCAGATCATTGACCCGGTCTCGGTCGATGCGGGTGGCCGCGTGGTGTTTGGCACCACAGTCGAATTGGAGGACGAGAGCTCGGGTGAGGCCGTAACCTACCAGATCGTGGGTGAGGATGAAGCCGACTTGAAGTTGGGATTGATCAACATCAGCAGCCCCATCGCCCGGGCCTTGATCGGCAAGGAAGAGGGTGATGTGGCTGAAGTGCAGGCCCCGGGTGGCGTGCGCCGTTATGAGATCGTGGGCGTGTCTTACGTTTGAGGCAAAACAAAGGCCGTTGTCTAACGTCCTGTGTTGGCGGTGCCAGCCAGATGCGGGCAGTTCGTCCCTCAGTCGTGGCGACCTTTTTTGACCGATTTTTGCTTGGGTTTAGCCCGTTTGATTTGCCCTCCCGCGGCCAGACGTTGATTGCCCAGCACACGAACGGTTTTGACTTCAGGGCGTTGCCCACCTCTTGAGCTGTATTTCAGAATTTTGAAATCCCGAGGACCTGCTTTGCGGTCTTCGTCTGTTTCTTTGATCTTTTCAGGCTGAGGTCGCCAGAGGATCAGCAGTTTGCCGATGTGCTGGATGGGCGCGGCGCTGAGTTGGTCGGCCAGTTGGGCGAACATGGCTTCACGTGCTGCACGGTCATCGCCCAGCACGCGGATCTTGATCAGGCCATGGGCGTTAAGGGCCGCTTCGGTTTCCTTGACGACGGCAGGGGTCAGGCCATCGCCGCCGATCATGACGACCGGATCCAGGTGATGGGCATCGGCGCGAAAAACTTTGCGCTCGGCAGGTGTGAGTTGTATTTGGGGCATCCCCGTATTATCCCCGCAAGGACGCAAAAGAATGAAAGTCAAAACCAAAAGTAAAAAGGTCAACAAAGCGTGGTTGAACGACCACGTCAATGACACCTACGTGAAACTGGCCCTGAAAGAGGGTTACCGGGCTAGGGCGGCTTACAAACTCAAGGAAATCGACGAAACCTTGGGCCTGATCCGGCCCGGCCATTTGGTGGTTGACTTAGGCTCTGCCCCCGGCGCCTGGAGTCAATACCTGCGCCGCCGCTTGTCACCCGATGGTGCAGCTATAGGTGAGCTTAATGGCAGCATCATCGCGCTGGATATTCTGCCCATGGAGCCCGTGGAGGGGGTGCAGTTCATCCAGGGGGATTTTCGCGAAAACGAGGTGTCCGCCCTGCTAGAAGCAGCATTGCAAGGGCGGCAGGCCGACGTGGTGGTGTCCGACATGGCCCCCAATTTGTCGGGCATCGAATCGTCGGATGCGGCGCGGGTCCAGCATTTGATCGAGCTGGCCGTGGAGTTTGCGCAAAATCACATGAAGCCGCAGGGTGCTTTGGTGGTCAAGGTCTTTCACGGCAGCGGCTATGGCCAGATCGTCAAGATGTTCAAGGAGACCTTCAAGGTGGTCAAGCCAATCAAGCCCAAATCCTCCCGGGATAAATCTTCGGAGACTTTTTTGGTGGGAATGGGTCTGATTCACGGGGCTTGATGTCTTAATTCCGAGCTTTTAGAGGGCTAAAACCCCTCGAATGTGTTGCCGGGGCTTCTGTCAGGCCTAGAATGGTGTCAGTCATTTTTTTCGATTGGAGTCTCTCTTGAATAACCCTTGGTTTTCTAAAATTGCCGTCTGGATGGTGATTGCCATGGTGCTGTTCACCTTGTTCAAGCAATTTGACAACCGTGGCGTCGCAGGTGCGAATGCCATTGGCTATTCGGATTTCCTGGAAGAGGTTCGCAGTAACCGTATCAAGAGCGCCACCATTTCCGAGAGCCCTGGTGGCACTGAAATTGTGGCTATTACCAACGATGACCGCCGCATCAAAACGACAGCGACGTACCTCGATCGCGGTCTGGTGGGTGACCTGATCAGCAGTGGCATCAAATTCGATGTCAAGCCCCGTGAGGAGGGCTCATTGCTCATGACCTTGCTGGTCAGCTGGGGCCCCATGCTCTTGCTGATTGGTGTTTGGGTCTATTTCATGCGCCAGATGCAAGGCGGTGGCAAAGGCGGTGCGTTCAGTTTTGGCAAGTCCAAGGCCCGCATGATGGACGAAAACAACAACAACACCACTTTCGCGGACGTGGCTGGTTGTGATGAAGCCAAAGAAGAAGTCAAAGAGGTGGTCGACTTCCTCAAGGATCCTCAACGTTTCCAGAAATTGGGCGGTCGCATCCCTCGCGGTTTGCTGTTGGTGGGGCCTCCCGGAACCGGTAAGACCCTGCTGGCCAAAAGCATTGCAGGTGAAGCCAAAGTACCGTTTTTCAGCATCTCGGGCTCTGATTTTGTTGAGATGTTTGTGGGTGTGGGTGCTTCCCGTGTTCGCGACATGTTTGAAAATGCCAAAAAGAACGCGCCTTGCATCATTTTCATTGACGAAATCGATGCGGTCGGCCGTCAACGTGGCGCAGGCTTGGGCGGCGGCAACGACGAGCGAGAGCAAACCCTCAACCAGATGTTGGTCGAGATGGATGGCTTTGAAACCAATCTGGGTGTCATCGTCGTGGCGGCTACCAACCGCCCGGACATTCTGGACGCTGCCTTGTTGCGCCCCGGCCGTTTTGACCGACAGGTGTATGTGACCTTGCCCGACATCCGTGGTCGCGAGCAAATTCTGAATGTGCACATGCGCAAAGTGCCCATTGGCCAAGACGTGAACGCGGGCGTGATCGCGCGCGGTACGCCCGGCATGAGCGGTGCCGATCTGGCCAACCTTTGCAACGAAGCGGCCTTGATGGCGGCACGTCGCAACGCCCGCGTGGTGGAGATGGTCGATTTCGAAAAAGCCAAGGACAAGATCCTGATGGGCCCTGAGCGCAAGAGCATGGTCATGCCTGAGGAAGAGCGGCGCAACACGGCTTATCACGAAGCAGGTCACGCCCTCATCGGCAATCTGCTGCCCAAGTGCGATCCGGTGCACAAGGTCACTATCATTCCCCGTGGACGAGCCTTGGGCGTGACGATGAGCTTGCCCGAGAAGGACCGTTACAGCTTCGACAAGGAATTCATGCTCAACCAGATCAGTATGCTGTTTGGTGGGCGCATTGCCGAAGAAGTCTTCATGAACCAGATGACTACAGGTGCCAGCAACGATTTTGAGCGTGCCACCTCCATTGCTCGCGACATGGTCATGCGTTACGGCATGACCGATGCTTTGGGCCCCATGGTTTATGCTGAAAACGAAGGCGAAGTGTTTCTCGGTCGCTCGGTTACCAAAACTACCAACATGAGCGAAGCCACCATGCAAAAGGTGGACTTGGAGGTGCGCCGCATCATCGACGAGCAGTACAGCTTGGCCCGTCGTTTGATTGAGGAACACAGCGCCCACATGCACGCCATGGCCAAAGCCTTGCTAGAGTGGGAAACCATCGACAAAGATCAGATTGCTGACATCATGGCGGGTCGTGATCCATTGCCTCCAAAGGACTGGACACCACGAACGCCTCCCTCGGGTGGCGGAAGCGGTGGTGGTACGCCGGTCGTCCAACCTGAACCCGCTACCACAGCGGCCTGAGCGGGTGGACGATGCCAGTTTGAAAACGGGGCCTTCGGGCCCCGTTTTCCATGGCGCCCGCCTTTGCGTTTTCTTTGAAAGTCCGTTGTACATGCATTGGCAAACCACACGTTTTAAGCTGGAGCTCACTCGCCCTTGGGTCATGGGCATCGTCAACCTGACCCCAGACTCTTTTTCGGATGGCGGCCAGCATGCGCAGTGCTCACAGGCCTTGCAGCATGCCGAGCGGTTGTTGCGAGAAGGTGCAGGCGTTTTGGATGTGGGGGCGGAGTCGACCCGACCTGGTGCCCAAGCGGTGCCGCTGGAAGAAGAGTTGGCGCGTTTGATGCCTTTTTTGCGGGAGGCCGTGCGCTGGCAGGTTCCGATATCGGTGGACACTTACAAGCCTGAGGTGATGCAGGCGGTTCTGGACTTAGGGGTGGACATCGTGAATGACATCTGGGCTTTGCGCCAGCCTGGTGCCGAGCGCGTGGTGGTGGCCCATCCATCCTGCGGCGTGTGTTTGATGCACATGCACCTTGACCCGCAGACCATGCAACTGGACACCATGAGCGGCAACGTCGTTTCAGATGTCAAGCTTTTTTTGCAAGCGCGGATGCAAAGTCTATTGGCGCAAGGCGTTGATGCAGTCCGTTTGGTGCTGGATCCAGGCATTGGGTTTGGCAAAACGGTGACGCAAAACTTCGAATTGCTGGCTCACCAAGCGGAATTGATGCTGGAGGGTCGTCCCATCATGTCGGCTTGGTCGCGAAAGTCGTCCTTGGGGGCCGTGCTGAACCAAGATGGTGTCATTCCCCAGCCCTCTGAGCGTTTGTCGGCCAGTGTGGCTGCGGCTTTACTGGCCGTTGAACGGGGTGCTCGCCTGATTCGAGTGCACGATGTTAAGGCCACTGTGGACGCCCTGAAAGTCTGGCAGGCTGTCCAAACAGCCGCAGCTTAAAAATGAGTCTTGGCACTCAGTGCGTGTCAGTGATTTGGCTTGCCTAGACCGATAAAATCAGACAACTCATTATAAAAAAAGGATCACTAGTGTCCCAACGTTGGGAAGAGGTTTTGTTGAATAGGGTGTTGGCCGATTTCAGGCCCATCCTGCAGTTTGCCCAGCAGGGTTGATATTGGTGTGGTTTCAAACATATTCAGGTCTAGCACTC
>NZ_NESJ01000010.1 GCF_003063645.1 Limnohabitans sp. 2KL-51 | reverse complement strand
CCGTCGCCCAATCAGCCTCGTAGTCCCTGATCCACAGTCACTGACCGAGAAGACAAAAGAAACAGAGAGAGAAAGCTGAAAAACAACCGGCACCTATTGACAGGTCAATCCATACCAGGAGCCCACCTCTGTTGGCAATTGACTGAGCGCGACATATTGGTGCGCCCCACCTCTGGGCAATGAACACTGAACAGGCCTCCTTGTCCGAAATGCAAAGTTCAAAGCTTGCGCACCATCTCGATGTGCGCAATCCCCGCATCTTCAAAAACACCCCCGTGTGGCTCAAAGCCTGAGTGTTTGTAAAAGCCTTCAGCGCTGCATTGGGCGTGCAAGATCACCTGGTTGTCGCCCCGGTGCTGCGCCGCGTCCATCAGGGCATGCAGCACGCGGCGGCCCAGATCGCTGCCGCGCATTTGTTTTTTGACGGCCATGCGGCCAATGCGGGATACAACGGGCGCGTGCTGAATCAAGCGGCCTGTGGCCAGGCAAAGGCCCATGCGGTTCAGGGCCACGGCGTGCAAGGCCGTGTCGTCCTCGTGGTCCAACTCCATCTCGACAGGTACTTTTTGCTCCTCCACAAACACCTCGTGGCGAAGCGGGCTGGCCAGTTTCTGGAAATCGTGCCACGAACCCACATGCACCTGCACCATGTCTTCACCGCGCTCAAAGCCTTCGAGCAAGTCGCGCAAGGGCGCCGGGATGGGCTGGCTCTTTTTGGCCACCGAGTCGGCGTACACATAGACCATCTCGCTGGTGATCAGCAATTGATCGCCCCGAAAAATCGCCCCGGAAAACGTCATGGACGAGTTGCCGATTCGGTCGCAGCGCATGCACACATCGAGAAAATCATCCATCTCGGCGCTGGCGTGGTACTCCAGGCTGGCCTTTTTGACAAACAAATCACCGCCCAGCTGGTGCATGGTCTCAGCGTAAGGCATGGCCAGTTGCCGCCAGTATTCGGTCACGGCGGTGTCGAAATACATGAGGTAGTGACCGTTGAAGACGATCTTTTGCATGTCCACCTCGACCCAGCGCACGCGCATGCGGTGAGACAAACGGAAATCTTGGCGTTTCATGAAAAGCTCCTATTTAAAAAGAAGTCCTGCAAGCTTGGGCAGGTCAACGATTTGTTGTGTTGTCATCCCCGGCTTGACTGGGTATCCATGACTTCAAAGGCTGCCCTCAAAGCCCGGCCCGCATCGGCGTGCGCTTGCAAGGCGTCGGGAATAGCGCGGCCCATGGTAATAAAACCGTGGACCACGCCGTTGTAAATTTCCAAATTGACAGCCACACCCGCCATGCGCAGCGTGTCGGCATACTGAACTCCCTCGTCCACCAACGGGTCGCATTCGGCCAAACCGATCCAAGCCGGGGCCAGGCCCGCGTGGTCAGGGGCGTTCATGGGCGCGAAACGCCAGTCTCCACGATCGGCTTCGTCGATGTAGTTTGCAAAAAACCAGTCGATCGTGCCCTTGTCGAGCATGAAGCCTTCTGCAAACGTGTGGTGCGAGGCGGTGTTTTGCCGAGCGATGCAGCCGGGGTAAAACAGCAACTGCAGGCACAGGGTCAGTCTTGAATCACGGGCCATCAGGGCGCACACCGTGGCCAACGTGCCACCTGCGCTGTCGCCACCCACAGCCAATCGCGTGGTGTCCAAGCCCAGCGATTGGCCATGCTGCTGCAGCCAGTTGAGGGCGTCCCAGCTGTCATGGACGGCTGTCGGAAATCTGTGCTCGGGGGCCAGTCGGTAATCGAGCGACACCACGGCGCAATGGCCTTGTCGTGAGAGTTGGCGGCACAACACGTCGTGGGTCGTCAAGCTTCCCACCGAGAAACCGCCACCGTGGATGTAGAGCAGTACGGGCAATGAGACATCGCTTCGCGGGGCATACAACCGGGCGGGCATGGCGTGGCCATCACGGGCAGGCAGGGTGATGTCCTCCAACCGATCCACCTGCGGGGCGGGCTGCAGGTCCAGCATGGGCCCGCCGATGTCGTAAAACTCACGCGCCTGCGCAGGCGTCATGGCGGCCATGGGAGGGCGGCCTGCGCGGTGCACCCGCTCGATCAGGTTGCGCGTGGCGGCGTTCAGCAAGGCGCGGGGGTTGTTGTGGTGGCTGCTCATGTGTGTGAGGGTTATTGAAGCCATCAGGGCTGGGCGGCAGGGGCATAAGCGAACAAGGGTGACAGACCCGGCGAGGCTCCAGCGCCTTCCTGCATCAAAATGGGCTTTCATCGTACAACGCCCCGCCACGCTGTTCTGTCACTTCCGAACCGGGCCCTCTGATTGGAGTTTTCGCATGTCTTTCATCAATTACGTCACCCAGATCCAGATCGACTTTGGCGCCGTCAAGCTGCTGCAGGCCGAATGCGAGCGCGTGGGCATCCGCAAACCGCTGATCGTGACCGATGCGGGCGTCAAAGCCGCTGGCGTGCTGCAAAAAGCACTGGACGCGCTGCCCGGCTTGCCCGTCACCGTGTTTGACCAAACCCCCTCCAACCCCAATGAAGCTGCCGTGCGCGCTGCATCGGCCATGTACCAACAGCATGGCTGTGACGGTCTGATTGCGGTCGGTGGAGGTTCGGCGATCGATTGCGCAAAAGGCGTTGCGATTGCCGTCAGCCACGAAGGCCCACTGAAAACCTACGCAACAATAGAAGGCGGCTCGCTCAAGATCACCGACCGCGTGGCCCCCATCATCGCCGTGCCCACCACCAGCGGCACCGGCAGCGAGGTGGCCCGGGGCGCAATTTTGATTCTGGACGACGGCCGTAAAGTAGGCTTTCACAGCTGGTTCATCGTGCCCAAAGCCGCCATTTGCGACCCCGAACTGACCTTCGGATTGCCGCCCATGCTCACGGCTGCTACCGGCATGGACGCCGTGGCGCACTGCATGGAAACCTTCATGGCCGCGCCCTTCAACCCCCCTGCGGACGGTATCGCGCTGGATGGCCTGGCCCGGGGCTGGGCCAATATCGAGCGCGCCACAAGCAACGGCCAAGACCGTGAAGCACGCCTGAACATGATGAGTGCCAGCATGCAGGGGGCCATGGCTTTCCAAAAGGGGTTGGGCTGCGTGCACTCGCTCAGCCACAGTTTGGGCGGTGTAAATCCACGCCTGCACCATGGCACATTGAACGCCATGTTTTTGCCTGCAGTGGTGAACTTCAACGCGGCGGCTGAATCGGTGCAAAAAGAAAACCGCCTGAACCGCATGGCTCAGGCCATGGGCTTGCAAAGCGGCTCAGACATTCCGGACGCCATCCGGGACATGTGCGCCCGATTGGGCCTTCCTGCAGGGCTGGGCGCGATGGGTGTGACCGAAAACCTGTTTGATGCCGTGATCACCGGCGCGCTGGCGGACCACTGCCACAAGACCAATCCGCGCATCGCCTCGGCCGATGAATACCGGGACATGTTGATCTCGAGCTTGTGATCCGCGTGAAGTCACACACGACCGGATCGGGAGGCCTTTTTATCAGCCAACTTGGCCTTGGCTTTTGATCTCGCCTGCGCCTTGGCCAAATGTCCACGCAAAGCAGCTTCCCAAGACGACCGTGCCCAGCGCACCGCCTCGCTGGGCTCGTCAAAGATCGCATCCGGCGCAGCCCAATAGGACAGCGCCACCTCTTTGCCCTTCATGGCGTAAGAAAAGGGCGCAAGGCCGAGCGCCTCAAACTCTGGCCGGTTGACTTCATCGGTCTTGAGATACAGCCGCTGGTCCATCACGATGGCGAACATAAGACCCTCGTGGTAAAGGCCATGGCCGCCAAACATCCGTCGGGCTGACACCGGGGCCCAATCTTCCATCAGCTCTTGCACAAAGGGAATCAAATCGCTCATAAGCGGAATCGGTTTCAGGGCGCGTCATGGCTGGGCATCTTGGCACCCACATGCAACTCGCCCCGCGCTTGTGCCAGCTCGACCTGGCGCTGGCGTTCGGCCAGTTTTTCTTTTTGCTCCGGCGTGCGTTGGTCGTGACAGTAGGCGCAGCTCACGCCCAACACGTAATGCGGTGATTGCATGTCCTGCTCACTCAGGGGCCAGCGGCACGAGCGGCAAAGATCGTGGTGGCCCAACCCCAAGCCGTGGCCCACGCTCACGCGCTCGTCAAACACAAAGCATTCGCCTTCCCAAGTGCTTTGCTCTGGCGGAATTTCTTCCAAGTACTTGAGGATGCCGCCTTCGAGGTGATACACCTCGTCAAAACCGCGCATTTTCATGAGTGCGGTGGATTTTTCGCAGCGGATACCGCCTGTGCAAAACATGGCCACCTTGGGTTTTTTGACCGCGTCCGTTTTAAGGTTTTCCTGCGTGTCCAGCCAGGCGGGCAGTTGAACAAAGTTCTTTATGTTCGGGTTGACCGCGCCCTTGAAGGTGCCTATGGCCACCTCATAGTCGTTGCGCGTGTCGATGACCACCACATCCGGGTCGGCCAGCAAGGCGTTCCAATCAGCGGGTTTGACGTACTGGCCCACCGTTTTGTTCGGGTCCAACTCGGGCACGCGCAAGGTCACAATCTCTTTTTTGAGCTTGACCTTCATGCGGGTGAACGGTGGCTTGGGGCTCCACGACTCCTTGTGCGGCAAGCTGGCCAGACGCGGATCGGCGTGCAAAAACGCCAGCACGGCGCGGATACCTGCTTCGGGCCCGGCAATCGTGCCGTTGATGCCTTCGTGCGCCAGCAGCAGCGTGCCTTTGACCTCGTTGGCCTCGCAACAGGCTTGTAAAGGCGCTTGCAGGTCGACGAAGTCGGGCAAATCGACGAATTTGTAGAGGGCGGCGGTCAGAAAAAGGGGTTCGGTCAACATGCCGTGATTATCCGCTTTGGCATCAGGGTTATGCCGCATAAGTGGTCAAAACCACATCAGCCGCCTCTTGGCGCAGCGGAATCAGGGCTTGGTAGGCTGCAGACACATGCCAGCCCTCGGCATCACCCAACGAAGGAAAACGGATCACCACGATGTCGGGGTGAAGGTTCACGCCCGAAAACGACTGAACCTGTTCACCCCGGAACACAAGTTCTCCGCCAAATGGCAGCAAGGTGGCCAAGACCTGAGCCCGGTATTGCGCCCACTTGTCTGGATTTCTAACGGTCATTTGACCGACAACATAAGCTTGAGACATGAGCGCTCCTTACAAGGGTTGAACCATGGAAGAGGTAGGGTTCTGCAACCAATGGCTGAACTCATCTGCCAATTGCTGACTGGCCAGGGCTGCCGCAGACCAAACCTTGACGCGCCCCGCTAAATCGCGGTCGTAGGTTATGAAGTCTTTGCGGTCAGGCAGTTTGCTGCCCGGCAAGGTTTTGACCCACTCGGGGTTGGGTGCCAGGACGATGGTGTTGTCTAAAAATGGGGTTGCCCCGTGCCGCCACTTGAGCGCTTTGTCCAGCCAGCCAGGCACCACGTTTTGCTGAAAGTGCGGGTAGAGCACGATGGAACGGTCAGGCCCTTTTGTGGGTGCGGTCCAGTTCAGGTGCAGGTGGTAGTCGGTGATGCCGCCGTCCCAATAAGCGCCAGCAGGCGCGCCAGGGATGTCGTGCACGGCTTTCAGCGCGAAAGGGATGGCGCAACTGGCTTGCAGCGCTGGCATGAAGTTGCCTTCTCTCAGGTTCACAGCGCGGGTTCGAAAGTCTTGCGTGCCAAAAGGTAAGCTTGCCCCTTGCCCTGAAAACACCACCCGCTCCAGCCAGCCGCCCAGGGCGCGGCGGTGCACTGCGTTGCTCAAAAAAGCACCGGCATAGCCCAGCGGCATGGTGACCGGGTTTTCGCGGCGCAAAATGTGCCGCCCGTGCGAAGTGACGATGTGCAGTTTGTAACGCGGATGGCTCAGCACTTCAGCGATGCGCCCGCCATAAAAGGCCTGCAGGCTTTCGCCAAAGGCCTCACTCACCTGCTCGGCGCTCACGCGCTTTTGGCCGGGCAAGGGCTCGTAGTGTTGGTGGATGTAGTCGTGTTCCAGCCGCTCGAATGCCGTCACCGAGTCGTTGAGGCAGGCGGTGGCCATGCGCCACGCGCCGATCGATGCGCCCACCAGGTCCACTGGCTGCTGGCTTTGGGCCAGCCACTCACCAAAGATGAAGCGGTCCAAGGGGCCAAGAATCAGCCCCTTGGGACCGCCGGCGGCTGCCGGTATGACACCAATATGCTCAGGTCGCAGTCCGTGTTCACGGATGTGGACCTTCGCCTTGGGACCTGCGTGAATGTGAAGGGCTTGCATGGGGTTTAGTTTTTGAGGCCTTGCAGTTTGGCAAAGGCGCTGGCCATGGCCGAGCCCGAACCGTTTGCGGCTCCGGCTGCGGGGGGCGAGGTGTAACCCCCAACACCGCCACGCTGTCGGTTGTCACGCCCTGCCCCTTCAAACTTGTTGTCACGCGGTCCGTCGCGCCGTGCGGGGACAGCGTCCAGCTTCATGGTCAAGCTGATGCGTTTGCGGGCCACGTCGACTTCAAGCACTTTCACCTTGACGATGTCGCCAGTCTTGACCACCTCGCGAGCGTCGGTGATGAATTTGTTGGCCAGCTGGCTCACATGGACCAAACCGTCTTGGTGAACGCCCAAGTCGATGAACGCGCCGAACTGTGCCACGTTGCTCACGGTGCCCTCCAAGGTCATGCCTTCCCTCAGGTCCTTGATGTCTTCCACGCCGTCGGCCAGGCGGGCGACTTTGAAGTCGGGACGTGGATCGCGGCCGGGTTTTTCCAACTCACCCAAGATGTCTTTGATGGTGATGGCACCAAACTTGTCATTGGCAAACAGCTCGGGTTTAAGCATTTTTAAAACGTCCGAACGGCCCATGATCTCCTGAATGGGCTTGGCGGTCTTGACAATGATTTGCTCGACCACTGGGTAGGTTTCGGGGTGCACACCCGTCATGTCCAGTGGGTTATCGCCGCCGCGAATGCGCAAAAAGCCTGCGCTTTGTTCAAAGGTTTTGGCCCCCAGACCCGTGACTTTGAGCAGGTCTTGCCGTGTCTTGAACACACCGTTGGCATCGCGCCAGCGCACCACGGCCTTGGCCACGCTGCCCGACAGGCCCGACACCCGAGTGAGCAAAGGCACGCTGGCGGTGTTGAGGTCCACACCCACCGAGTTCACGCAGTCTTCCACCACCGCATCCAAGGTTTTGGCCAGCTCGTTTTGGTTCACATCATGCTGGTACTGGCCCACACCGATGGCTTTGGGGTCGATCTTGACCAGCTCCGATAGCGGGTCTTGCAGGCGGCGGGCAATGCTGGCCGCACCGCGCAGGCTAACGTCTACATCGGGCATCTCTTGACTGGCGAATTCGCTGGCCGAGTAGACCGAAGCGCCCGCTTCGCTGACCACCACTTTTTGAATCTCAACCCCATCGCGCAAACGTGCCAGTTGCTTGATCAGGTCACCGGCCAGTTTGTCGGTCTCGCGGCTGGCAGTGCCGTTGCCAATGGCGATCAGGTTGACGTTGTGCTTTTCGCACAGTTTGGCCAGGGTGAAGAGCGAACCCTCCCAGTCCTTGCGAGGCTCGTGCGGATACACCGTGGCGGTGTCGACCAACTTGCCGGTGTCGTCCACCACAGCCACTTTCACGCCGGTGCGGATACCCGGGTCCAGACCCATGACCACGCGGGGGCCGGCGGGCGCGGCCAACAGCAGGTCTCGCAGGTTGTCCGCAAACACCTTGATGGCTACTTTTTCCGCGTCCTCGCGCAGACGGGTGAACAGGTCGCGCTCGGTGGACAGGCTGAGTTTTACGCGCCAAGTCCAGGCCACGCATTTGCGGATCAGGTCATCGGATAGGCGGGCTGCGTGGCTCCAGCCCAAGTGCAAAGCGATCTTGCCTTCGGCGATGCTGGGTTTGCCCGGTTCGGGTTCAACAGGAAGAATGAGCTTGGCGTCCAGCATTTCCAGCGCCCGACCACGGAACACGGCCAAAGCCCGGTGAGAAGGCACACGGCCAATGGGCTCGTCGTAGTCAAAGTAGTCGCGAAACTTGGACACGTCGGCGTTGTTCTCGTCCTTGCCGTCGGCCAGTTTGCTTTTGAACAGGCCTTCGTTCCACAACCATTCACGCAGGGACTGCACGAGTGACGCGTCTTCGGCCCAGCGCTCGCTCAGTAAATCGCGCACGCCATCCAACACGGCGGCCTTGGTCGTGAAGTCTGCGCCTTCAATGGCACCCGCAGCCAGCACAAAGGCTTGGGCTTCGGCGTGCGGGTCAAGCGTGGGGTCGGCAAACAGCTTGTCGGCCAAAGGCTCCAGCCCGGCCTCGCGGGCAATCATGCCCTTGGTGCGGCGCTTGGGCTTAAAGGGCAAATACAGGTCTTCCAGTTCTTGTTTGGTAGGCGCGGCGTCGATGGCGGCCAGCAACTCAGGCGTCATCTTGCCCTGCTCGGTGATGCTTTTGATCACGGCGACGCGGCGGTCTTCGAGTTCGCGCAGATAGCCCAGACGGGATTCGAGTTCGCGCAATTGGATGTCGTCCAAGCCATCGGTCACTTCTTTGCGGTAACGGGCAATGAAAGGGACGGTGGCGCCACCGTCCAGCAATTCCACGGTGGTCTTGACCTGGTCAGGGCGGATACGGATTTCTGCGGCCAGTTGGGCCAGGATTTTTTGCATGTCTGAGTCGGCGCTGTTGGAGCACCTCAAGGGTCAAAGGGCGTGAGTGTGCCACAGCCCTTTGGCAGCTTCGGATCGCTTGGAGGCTCTGAGTACCGGCCTTGAATCCCACTCAGTGGAGGCTTTTCATCGTGGCCTGTGGTCCTCGAACCCACATGGTGGCCGCATAAAACACGAAATTATTGATATAAAAAAAGTAATGGTGAATTTGCTTCAAATTTTCTAAAAAACAACATAATTGCCTATTTAAACAACAAATTTGACTATTAAATAACAAATGCGTAAACTTTCACTTATTGATGATTTTAATGGTTGCGGGAGTATAAAAGAAGAACTCTGTCAAAATTTTGATCGGTAGCGCATTTCGTTGTCTGGCAATTTTGGCCTCGACCGCTGCGCTCATGGTGTTGACGGGTTGCGCCTCGGCGCAGGGCCCCTCATTGCCCGTGTCTGAATTGGAGTCCTTTGTCCCGGTACCCAAGCACGCGCGCTTGATGAACGACGTCAAAGTGCGATGGGAAGTTCGCGAGAACGTGACTGAGGTCTGTGGTCGCGCAGCCCAATTGAGCCCCACACAGGCCTGGATGACCCCTCCACTGGCGTGTGCCATGTGGAACGTGGCCAGCAAAGAGTGTGTGATCATCACCGGTAAGAAAGTCTCGCATGTTGAATTAGGACACGAATTGAGACACTGCTTTGAAGGCAACTTCCACCGGTGACGAGATCTGAGGATTCAGCCCAGACGTCTCTGAACGATGCCTCAATTCAGTTCCCAAAAGACACGTCATCCCAACGAGAGCATTTTTAAGTCATAAAATTCAAGGATTATTTTTAGTAAAAAAATAGACTTTTAAATGGTTTTTCAATTTTTTCGGAAGTGTCTTTTGATCCGATTGCTCAGCCTGTGGGTGTTGACCTTGAACTTGAGTGCATGCCTGTCTACAACCACTCAAAAGATAGCGGTTCAGGAATTCCTACCGTTCAACGTCATGCCTGCCCACCATCGGATCATGAACCAAGTGCGCATCTCGTGGGAAGTGCGCGAGGATGTGGCCCATTTTTGCGGGTTCGCTTCACGCATGGGCCGTGAGCAATCTTATTTGACACCCCCCCTAGGTTGCGCCTTTTGGGACATTTTGAAAGCGGAATGCACCATCGTCACTGGGCTTGTGACCAGCCATGTGGCCTTGGGGCATGAATTGCGGCACTGCTTTGAAGGGCACTATCACCGGTAAACGCCCATGATCTCAGCGTTGCCATAGCAGCCCTTCAACTCTCCCGCAGAGCTCGACGCAATCCCTCTCCCACTTCTGGTCTGGCCTGAAATGGGTCGGGCGGGTTGTTACCCTGCACGATGGCCTCCATTCGGCTTTGTACATTGCCCAAGGCTTGAGGGTGGCTGTAGATATAAAACTGGTCGCTGGCCAACGCGTCAAACACCTTTTGGGCCACATCGGCAGCTGACACCTTGCCACTGCCAACAGCTTTGTCACTTTGCGCCTGTCCTATCAATTGGCTGGCTGTGGGTTTGTCTGCCGCCAGATCCGCGGGACGATTACGGTGGCTTTGACTGATGCCAGTCGGCACAAAGTATGGGCACAGTACGCTGGCGCTGACCTGGTCAGACACCAGATGAAGGTCCTGGTACAGGGTTTCGGTCAGAGACACCACCGCGTGTTTGCTGACGTTGTAAATGCCCATGTTGGGCGGCGTCAGCAAGCCGGCCATGCTGGCGGTGTTGACAATATGGCCTTGGTAACTCGGATCAGCCTTGGCGGCTTCGAGCATCATCGGCGTGAACAGTCGTACGCCGTGCACCACGCCCCAGAGGTTGACGCCCAAAACCCATTCCCAATCGGCGACTGAGTTTTCCCAAACCAGACCCCCCGCCCCCACGCCTGCGTTGTTGAACACGAAATGAGGTGCGCCAAAGCGGGCTTTGACATCAGCAGCCAACTGTTCCATGGCCTGCGCGTTCGACACATCCACCTTGCGGGCCAAGACCTGAACGCCTTGGGCCGTCATCTCGGCAGCGGCTTTGTCCAGCGCGTCTTGCTGCACGTCCACCAGCACCAGGTTCATGCCCAGCTTCGCGCCGATGCGGGCGCATTCCAGACCAAAGCCTGATCCGCCACCCGTCAGCACCGCAGTTTTGCCTTTGAAGTTCTCGATCATTGGGAAACCTTTTTCAGTGTGAAGCCCACGCGTGGGAAGTGGACGTGCACCGTGCCTGCGCGTTCATCGGTGCGGCGCAGGGTGTAACGGGTGCGGGTGGCTGCGATCAACTCGCCCTCGGTCGGCTCCAAGCCAAAGTTGTCGGCCGCGATCACCACGGGGCTGCCCAAGGCGATACCGTGCTCGTCCTGGAAGACCTCGCCCTGCACTGCGGCAGGCGTGGCACTGCGGGCTGTTTGCAAGGCTTCTTCGCCGCTGCATTTGCCAGGAGAGCCGTGGCCGATGGCCTTCATGCGGGCCATCCAGCTTTTGACTTCGGGGGTTGCATCCAGAATGCCCGCCAAGGCTGGCGTGCGGTCTTGCGTGAACCACAGTGGGTGGTAAACCGCAAAGTCGGCCACGCAAGGCTGTGCGCCGAACAAAAAGTCTTGCCCGTGCAGCATGCTGGCGATCCGGCGCAAGTAGCTTTTGTAAGTCCCAGTAGCGTCTGCGGACGCCATGCGGGCCGCGCCACCGCGCATGGCCGTGCGATCGGCCACAAAGGCCTGCACGCCCTCAGCGGGCGCGCCCGCAAAGACCTGGGCCACACCCGCAGGCTGGAAGTTGTAAGCCATGGACGCCGTGAACAAAGCGCTGTCGGCCCACTGCGCGACGATGCGCGCTGCGCCTTTGACGGCATCAGGATAAATCGTGGGCGCGGGGGCCAAATGCTCCAGTGCATCGCAAATCAGTGCTGTGTCGCAATAGATGTCAGCGCCGATTTGGAGCACCGGCGTTTTGCGATAACCCCCGGTAAGCGCCGTCAGATCGGGCTTGGGCATGATCATCGGAATGAACACGCTCTTCCAGGCCAGCTGTTTGTAGCCCAGGATCAGCCGGACCTTTTCAGCGAAAGGTGAAGTTGGGTAATGGTGGAGGATCAGATCGGACATGGGCATGGCCTCAGATCAGCTTGACCAATTGTTTGCCAAAGTTTTTGCCTTTGAGCAGTCCCAGGAAGGCCTCAGGCGCAGCGGCCAGGCCTTGGGCCACGGATTCGCGCGGGCGCAGCTTGCCGGTGCCGATCAGGGTGCCGAGTTCTTGCAGCGCTTCGGGCCAGATTTCCATGTGCTCGCTGACAATGAAGCCTTCGATCTTCATGCGGTTGATCAGGATCAAAGCCGGGCTGGCCATGGGCAGCGGCGCGCCGTCATAGCCGGCGATCATGCCGCACACCGCAATGCGGGCAAAAGCATTGGTGCGCAGCATCACAGCATCCAGCACCATGCCGCCGACGTTTTCAAAGTGGCCGTCGATCCCGTTCGGGCAAGCCTCGCGCAGCGCCTTAGACAGGCTGATGTAGTCCTTGTGCTCTTTGTAATCGATGCAGGCGTCAAAGCCCAATTCATTGACTACGTAATCGCATTTGTCCTTGCCGCCGGCAATGCCGACCACGCGGCAGCCGCGTGCTTTGGCCAAAGCACCATAAGCGCTGCCCACCGCGCCGCTGGCGGCGCTCACCGTCACAGTTTCGCCCGCTTTGGGGTTGATGATTTTGCACAGGCCATACCAGGCGGTCACGCCGGGCATGCCCACTGCGCCCAGGTAGTGCGACAGCGGCACATGGGTGGTGTCGACCTTGCGCAAAGCACCGATCACGTTGCCATCGACCACGCTGTATTCCTGCCAGCCGCCCATGCCCACGACCTGGTCACCAGCCTTGAATTTGGGGTGCTGGCTTTCGACCACTTCGCCCACGGTGCCACCGAGCATGACTTGCCCCAGGGCTTGGGGCACCGCGTAGCTTTTGCTCTCGTTCATGCGGCCGCGCATGTAGGGGTCCAGACTCATGAAGTGGTGCTTGACCAGCACTTGGCCGTCTTGCAAAGCCGGAATGGACGTTTCAATCAGTTTGAAGTTGGCCACAGTGGCTTCGCCTTGGGGACGATTGTCGAGCACGATTTGGTGGTTGAGGGTCATCTGTGTTTCCGTTCTTGGTGGGGTGGTCGTTGAGAAAAATATCAGTCGGTTTGAAGAGTATCGGTGCCACGGCGGGGCACATATTTGAATGTGCCGGTGGCATGTGCACACAAACGCCCTTCGGGGTCGTAAACCCCACCTTCCGTGAAAGCGAGTTTGCGTGTGCGGTGCAGCAAGCGGCCGCGGCCAATGAGTCGCCCCCCAGGAGGCGCTGAAGCTGGTTGCATGAAACTGGTTTTCATTTCAATCGTGAATACGCCGTTGCTGGGCTCAACGCTGCGCGCGGCTGCCGCCAGGACGATGTCCAAAAAAGTCATGATCGCGCCCCCATGGACGACATCAAAAGAGTTGAGTATTTCCGGGCGCATCGGAAACCAGAGTTCGGATTGGCCATCATCAAATTTTTCAAGTGTGATGCCCAAGTGGTCCACAAACGGAATCGGAACACCAAAAGGAATGCTCATGTCAGACCTTGGAGCTCAGCCGCCGATGATGGCACTGACGCCACCGTCCACCGCCAGCCATTGGCCAGTGATGTGCTTGCCCGCGTCGGACGCGAACAATAACGCCAGGCCCTTGAGGTCTTCGTCGTCGCCCAAGCGGCGCAGAGGGGCGGCTTGCGCCATCTTGTCGGCCCCAATGGTGTCCAGCAGGCCTTGGCTCATCTTGCTGGGGAAGAACCCTGGGCAAATCGCGTTGACGGTGATGCCGTGCTCGCCCCACTCACCCGCCAATGCGCGGGTGAAGTTGATGACCGCACCCTTGGAGGTGTTGTAGGCGATCGTTTCCATCGCGGACGGGTTACCGGCCAGACCGGCTATGGAGGCCACATTCAAAATGCGGCCCTTGCCGCGCGGGATGAAGCTTTGCTTGGCCACCTCTTGAGAGAGGATGAAATAACCACGCACGTTCAGGTTCATGACCTTGTCCCAGGCCGGTACCGGGTGGTCTTCGGCAGGTGCGCCCCAAGTGGCTCCGGCGTTGTTGACCAGGATGTCAATGGGCCCCATGCGCTCCATGGTTTCAGTGGCCAAACGGCGGATGTCCTCTTCTTTACCGCAGTCGGCAGCGATCCAGCGGGCGTCGATGCCAGCGGCCTGCAATTGGGCAGCGGCATCTTCCAAATCAGCCGCCTTGCGTGAGCTGAGCATGATCTTGGCCCCAGCCTCGCCCAGGGCGTGGGCCATTTGCAAGCCCAGGCCGCGCGAGCCGCCGGTGACCAGCGCCACTTGGCCGGTCAGGTCAAAAAGTTGTTGAACAGTGCGTGCCATGTCGGAGCTCCTTTTATTCGACGTTGAAATCCATGCAGCGGCGTTCTTTGACGACCGCTTTCATGAAGGGTTTGATGGCCAGATGATCGGGGTGATTCTGGTAAGCCGCTAGCACCTGCGCGTCATCGACAAGCATGTGCAGCACCAAATCATTCGTGCAGTCCATGTCGGGGGTGGCCGTGGCGACTTCGAAAGCGCGGATGCCAGGCACGACCTGCGCGCACGACAGCAGCAATGCTTTGGCTTTTTCGAGGTTGGTGGCCTTGTCGGCCCCTTCTGCCTGCTCGTGCAGGCTCCACATCACGATGTGCCGAATCATCAAAAGGCCTCCTCAGGCAAATCGGCGCAAGTCGGGTCTCGGCTGGCCACCACCTTGAGCCAAGCCCCGATCTTCGGCAATTCGTAGCGGAAGAAGTAACGGCAGGCTGCGCGGCGGCCTTGTGCGGAAGAGGTGTCGTTGCCCTCCAAGCTGGCCGCGACATCGAGCCAGATCCAGGCGATCACGGTGTGGCCAAAGGCCTGCAAATACGGCACGGCATTGGCCAGCGCTTGCGCGGGCTCGGCACCATCCCAAGCTTGCTGGGTGGCTTGGCTGATTTGTTGGAGGGCATCGCGCAGAGCCGCAGCTTCAGGCCCCCAGCTGCCTTCAGCCTTGGACGCCGTAGCCAACATGCGTTCGGCCAAAAATTGCAAGCCCCGTCCGTTTTCCATCAGCACCTTGCGTCCCAGCAAGTCCATGGCCTGGATGCCGTGCGTGCCTTCGTGGATCATGTTGAGGCGGTTGTCGCGCCAGTATTGCTCCACCGGAAAGTCGCGGGTGTAGCCGTAGCCACCGTGGATCTGGATGGCCAAGCTGTTGGCTTCCAGGCACCACTCGCTGGGGAAACTCTTGACGATGGGCGTGAGCACCTCCAGCAGCAAACGCGCCACATCTGCGTCTTCAGGCGTGCCGGTGTGCTGTTCATCCACCAAGCGGGCGCTGTACAAGGCCAGGGCCAAAGCGCCCTCGCTGTAGGCCTTCTGGGCCAGCAGCATGCGCTTGATGTCGGCGTGTTCGATGATGCGCACCTGCGGGCGGCTGGCATCCTTGCCCCCTGCCCCTGTAGGTCTGCCTTGCGGGCGGTTCTTGGCGTAATCGAGGCTGGCGTAGTAACCCGCCATACCCAGCATGGTAGCGGCCATGCCCACGCCGATGCGCGCTTCGTTCATCATATGGAACATGCAGCGCAGGCCTTCCCCGGGCTTGCCGACCAAATAAGCTATGGCACCGCTTCCGGCACCGTCCAAGCCTGCGCCTGCTTCGCCACGCACGGGGTACTTGCCCTCGCCAAAGTTCAGCAGCGTGTTGGTCGTACCGCGCCAGCCACATTTGTGGTTGAGGCCCGCCAACGCCACGTCGTTGCGCTCGCCGGTGAGTTGCCCATCGGTGCCGACCATCTTTTTGGGCACGATGAAGAGCGAGATGCCTTTGACGCCCGGCACCAACTGGCCGTTGGCATCGGGGATCTTGGCCAGCACCAAGTGGATGATGTTTTCGGAGAGTTCGTGCTCGCCCGAGGAAATCCACATCTTGTTTCCGCGCAGGCGGTAACGCGCACCCAAAGCATCGACTTCAAAGCCTTCACCATCGGGCGTGGCGCGGGTCGTCACATCGCTCAGCGACGAGCCGGCTTGCGGTTCACTCAAGCACATGGTGCCCGAAAAACGCCCATTGAATTCGTTGGCGGCAAAGACCTGCTTTTGCAAATCGGTGCCATGCACCATCAGTAAATTGGCGTTGCCGCTGGTCAGCATGCCTGAGCCAATGCTGACCGAGGCCATGGCAAAAAAGGCGTTGGCAGCCGCCTCCACCGTGTAGGGCAGCTGCATGCCACCGATCTCGTAGTCCTGTGCGGCGCTCAACATGCCCGATTCGGCATAGGCTTTGTACGCATCGTGTGTGGCCTGTGGCAAGATGACTTTTTCGCCATCAAAGTGGGGTTCTTGCGTGTCCACCAGGCGGTTGAACGGGGCGTATTTTTCGCGAGCAATGCGCTCGCAGGTGTCCAGCACCGCATCAAAAGTTTCGCGTGAATGGTCGGCAAAGCGCTCGCGGCTTTGCAAGGTGTCGACCTTGAGCCAGTCGTGCAGCAAAAAATCAACGGTGGGGCGCAAACTCATGGCAGCGAGCTTTCATCAGGTCAATACTTGTGGGAGCGATCCACTGCTCGATTGGCATTGGCCGCAGGTGGCTCCCGCATTAAAAAAGGGCAGAAGACATCTTGCCTTCTGCCCTGAGTAACGTCAGCCATCCAAGTGACAGCAAACGCGCTGGGTGATCACAGCACTTCGAAAATACCGCATGCGCCCATACCGCCGCCAATGCACATGGTCACCGCAACACGCTTGGCACCACGACGTTTGCCTTCAATCAAGGCATGGCCTGTCAGGCGCTGGCCCGACACGCCGTAGGGGTGACCCACCGCGATCGCGCCGCCGTTGACGTTCAAGCGGTCGGCCGGGATGCCCAGCTTGTCGCGGCAGTACAGCACTTGCACGGCAAACGCTTCGTTCAGTTCCCACAGGTCAATGTCTTGCACGGTCAGGCCCAGACGCGCCAGCGCTTTGGGCACGGCGTAGACCGGGCCAATGCCCATTTCGTCAGGCTCGCAACCGGCCACGGCAAAACCGAGGAAACGGCCCAAGGGTTTGAGGCCACGTTGCTCGGCCAGTTTTTCGTCCATCAACACGCAAGCGCCTGCGCCGTCCGAGAACTGGCTGGCATTGCCGGCTGTGACCAAACCACCGGGCAACGCCGAGCGCAGACCGCTGATGGCCTCTACCGTGGTGCCTTCGCGCAGGCCTTCGTCCACGCTCACGGTCACTTGTTTGGTGGTCATGCCCATGACCTTGTCGATCACGCCTTGCGTGACGGTGATGGATGCGATTTCGTCGTTGAACAAACCCGCAGCTTGCGCGGCGCAAGCCTTTTGTTGGCTGGCCGCGCCATACGCGTCCATCACGTCGCGGCTGATCTTGTAACGCTTGGCCACTTGTTCGGCGGTTTGCAGCATGTTCCAGTAAATTTCGGGCTTCATCTTGGCCAAGGCCAAGTCTTGCAGCATGTGGGTGTTGGCTTCTTGCTGCACGCAGGAGATGCTTTCCACGCCACCGGCCACATAAACCCGGCCTTCACCCGCGATGATGCGTTGCGCCGCCAGTGCAATGGTTTGCAGACCCGACGAGCAAAATCGGTTCACGGTCATGCCCGAGACCGAGATGGGCATGCCGGCCTTGAGGGCGATTTGGCGGGCGATGTTGGCACCCGTGGCCCCTTCCGGCGTGGCGCAGCCCATGATCACATCTTCGACTTCGGCGGCATCAATGCCAGCGCGGGCCACGGCGTGTTGCACCGCGTGGCCGCCCAGGGTGGCCCCGTGGGTCATGTTGAATGCGCCCTTCCAGCTTTTGGCCAGAGGTGTGCGGGCGGTCGATACGATAACGGCGTTGGTCATTTTGAATCCTTGGTTTGGCTCATTGAGCGCTGAGTGTTAGGCGTTGATCGAGCAGTTAACTGGTCTTTTACGCTGAACACCGAACACTCAACTCTGAACGCTCAGTTGAATGTTTTGCCTTCGGCTGACAAGCGCACCAACAAAGGTGCGGGTTGCCAGAATTGGGCGTCGTCGAGTGGGTTCTTGGCAAAGCGCTTCATGGCTTCGGCCACGTTGAACAAGCCCACAGTGTCGGCATACAGCATGGGGCCACCGCGCCAGAAAGGGAAACCGTAGCCGGTGATGTAGACCATGTCGATGTCGCTGGCTTTGCTGGCAATGCCTTCTTCCAAAATGTGACAAGCCTCGTTCACCAAGGAATACACCAAGCGCTGAACGATTTCTTCGTCGGAAATTTTGCGAGGCGTTAGCCCTAAAGCGGCACGGTGTTTTTCGATCATTTCGACCACCACAGCGCTGGGGATCGCGTCGCGTTTGCCGGTTTGGTAGTCGTACCAGCCTGCGCCCGTCTTTTGGCCGTAACGCCCCATCTCGCAAAGCAAATCTGCAGTTTTGCTGTACTTGAGGTTGGGTTTTTCGGTGTAGCGGCGCTTGCGAATCGCCCAGCCGATGTCGTTGCCAGCCAAGTCGCCCATTCGGAAGGGGCCCATGGCAAAGCCGAACTTCTCAACAGCCTTGTCGACCTGCGCAGGTGTGCAGCCTTCTTCGATCAAGAAACCGGCTTGGCGGCTATATTGCTCGATCATGCGGTTGCCGATGAACCCATCGCACACGCCCGAGACCACCGAGGTCTTTTTGATCTTTTTGCCAATAGCCATCACGGTGGCCATGACGTCTTTGGCGGTTTGCGCGCCGCGCACCACTTCCAGGAGCTTCATCACGTTGGCAGGGCTGAAGAAGTGCATGCCCACCACGTCTTGTGGGCGTTTGGTGAAGTTGGCAATCTGGTTCACGTCCAAGGTGGAGGTGTTGGAGGCCAAGATGGCACCGGGCTTCATCACTTCGTCGAGCTTCTTGAAGACAGCTTCTTTCACGCCCATTTCTTCGAACACGGCTTCGATCACCAGGTCGGCTTGGCCGATGTCGTCGTAGCTGAGCGTGGTGCTGAGCAAGGCCATGCGCTGCTCGTATTTGTCTTGCTTGAGCTTGCCTTTTTTGACTTGCGCTTCGTAGTTCTTGCGGATGGTGGCCACGCCACGGTCGAGCGCATCTTGCTTCATTTCGAGCATCTTGACCGGGATGCCCGCGTTCAGGAAGTTCATCGAGATGCCACCACCCATGGTGCCTGCACCGATGACGGCCACGCTCTGGATGTTGCGCTGAGGGGTGTCGCTGGGCACGTCTGCGATCTTGCTGGCAGCACGGTCGGCCATGAAGATGTGGCGCAACGAGCGGCTTTCGGGGGTGAACATGAGGTTGGTGAAAATCTCACGCTCCAAAACCATGCCATCGTCGAACTTTTTCTTGGTCGCGGCTTCGACGGCTTCCACGCACTTGAGCGGCGCAGGCAGGTTTTTGGCCATGCCTTTGACCATGTTGCGGGTGAACTGGAAGTAAGCATCGCCTTGCGGGTGCTTGCAAGGCAGGTTTTTGACCAAGGGCATGGGCGAACCATCGGCGTGCGCAGCGGCCACTTTGCGGGCCATGGCCAATGCTTCTTCGGGCAGGCTCTCAGCCGATTGGGCCATGGCATCAAACAGCTTTTGGCCGGGCAACATGGCCAGCATTTCACTCTTGATGGCTTCGCCGCTGACAATCATGTTCAGCGCCGCTTCCACGCCAATCACGCGAGGCAGGCGCTGTGTGCCGCCCGCGCCGGGGATCAGGCCCAGCTTGACTTCGGGCAAAGCAATGGAGGTGCCAGGCGCAGCAATGCGGTAGTGACAGCCCAAAGCCAGCTCCAAGCCGCCGCCCATGGCGACCGAGTGGATGGCCGCCACAACCGGCTTGGCTGATTTTTCGCAAGCGGAGATCACGCTCAGCAAATTGGGTTCTTGAGTCGCCTTGGGTGAGCCAAATTCACGGATGTCGGCTCCGCCCGAAAAGGCCTTGCCGCCACCGGTGATAACAATGGCTTTGACGGCGGTGTCGTTGTTGGCTCTTTCCAGACCCTCGGTGATGCCGACGCGGGTGGACAGACCCAAACCGTTGACGGGCGGATTCATGAGGGTGATGACCGCGACATCGCCATGCACTTTGTATTCAGCTGTCATGCTGGACTTCCTTTGCGTGAAAAATTAAAAAAGAACGACCGTTCGTTTTTGAACATTGTAGACATAAATAATCTCTGCACGGCAAATTTTTGTCGCACCAGAGACGGGGCAAAGTCAGGATCAAACCTCCAGCCATTCCTTGCGAATGTAGGTGTTGGCCCGCAGCTCGTCGGGCGTGCCCTGGAAAACGATGGCACCATGGCCCATGACCAAGGCGCGATCCGAAATGCTCATGGCAATGGTTAGTTTTTGCTCGATCAGCAATACCGATACCCCCTTGGCTTTGAGGCTAAAAAGAAATTGGCCGACAAGCTCGACGATTTTGGGTGCCAGTCCCTCGGTGGGTTCGTCGATGATGATCAGGTCAGGGTCACCCATCAGAGTGCGGCACAGCGTGAGCATTTGCTGCTCACCACCAGAGAGCACCCCGGCTTCGTTGTGTTCGCGCTCTTTGAGGCGAGGGAACATGGCGAACATGTCGTCAAACGACCAACGTCCGTTTTGTCCATTTCGTTTTTGCCCCAATTGCAGGTTCTGGCTGACCGTCAGCTTGGGGAAAATCTCCCGGTTCTCTGGGACATAACCCACCCCCAGGTGGGCAATTTCATAGGCCTTTTTGCCCTGAATGGGCTGGCCTTTCCAGTCGATGCGGCCCTCACACTCCACCAGACCCATGATGGCCTTGGCGGTGGTGGAGCGGCCTGAACCATTGCGCCCAAGCAGGGCCACGATCTCGCCCTGCCCCACCTCAAAATTGACGCCATGCAACACATGGCTTTTGCCGTAATAGGCATGAAGGTTGTCGATCAGCAACATCAGTGGCCTCCTACTTGGTTGTCTGCGACCGGTGAGCCCAAATAAGCCTCCTGCACTTTGGCATTGGCCCGCACCGATTCGGGGGTGTCGAAGGCGATGACTTCACCGTACACCACCACCGCGATCTTGTCGGCCAGGCCAAACACCACGCCCATGTCGTGCTCCACCGTGAGCAGAGTTTTGCCCACCGTGACGTCTTTAATGAGTTGGATGAATCGCGAGGTCTCGCTCTTGCTCATGCCGGCCGTGGGCTCGTCCAGCAAGATCACATCCGCGCCTCCTGCGATGGTCACGCCTATTTCCAACGCCCGCTGCTCGGCATAGGTCAGGTTAACCGCCAGTACGTCGCGTTTTTTGTCCAGATGGATCATGTCCAGCAACTCGTCGGTGCGTTCGTTGGCGTCTTTCAGGTTCGACAGGAATTTCCAAAAACTGTACTTGTAGCCCAGGCTCCAGAGCACCGCGCAGCGGAGATTTTCAAACACGCTGAGCTTGGGGAAGATGTTGGTGATCTGGAAGCTGCGCGAGAGCCCCATGCGGTTGATCTCGTAAGGCGTCTTGTTTTGAATGGCCTGACCCGCGAGCAAAATATCGCCACTGGTGGGGCCAAAGCGGCCGCTGATCAGGTTGAACAGCGTGGACTTGCCCGCGCCGTTGGGACCGATCACGGCCACACGCTCGCCTGCAGTGACGGCCAGATTCACGCCACGGATGATTTCGGTCTTGCCGAAGTTCTTGCGCACATCCCGGAGTTCTAAGGCGTAACTCATAAAGCCGTTTCCCTTCGCTTGATTTCTTTTTCGATATCGGTCTGGATCACGCCCCAGTCGCGGGCGAACTGCCTGCGGGCCAGCTCGAACAGACCCAAGCCCGTGAGCATCACAAAAGCCGAACCGAACCAGCTGTCCAGACTCTTGGCGTTGAGGGTGGCGCCCATGAATTTGACGGTGTCCCCCAGAGCCGAATTGAGTTGCAGGTGGTAGACCATCTCGATCATGGCCCCCGCCCCCGCCAGCATCACGATGGCAGTGAGACCCAGGCCCAGGTAACTGGTCCAGATTTGGCGCAACTTGCCGAACTTGGCCACCCTCAGATTCATCATGATCAAGCTGGCAATGCCGCCGGGTGCATACATCACCATGAACAGGAAGACCAGTCCCAAGTAAAGCAGCCAAGCTTTGGTCAGCTCGGACAACAGCACAAAGGCGATGATCATCAGCACCGCACCGATGATGGGGCCAAAGAAGAAGGTCGCCCCACCCAAAAAGGTGAACAGCAAATAAGCGCCCGAGCGCCCTGCCCCGACCACCTCGGCCGTCACGATCTCGAAGTTGAGTGAGCCCAAGCCCCCCGCGATGCCTGCAAAAAAGCCCGCAATGATGAAGGCCATGTAGCGCACGCGCTGGGTGTTGTAACCAATGAACTCCACCCGCTCAGGGTTATCACGCACCGCATTCAAAATGCGGCCCAGCGGCGTTTGTGTGAAGGCGTACATGAGCGCCACACACACAAAGGTGTAAATGGCGATCAGGTAGTAGACCTGAATCTGCGGGCCATAGGTGATGCCGAAAAAGGCTTCACCCGCCACCCGATTGCCAGACACCCCCGCCTCGCCCCCGAAAAACTCCGAAAACATCAGGGACATGGCAAACACCAACTCGGCCACACCCAGTGTGATCATGGCAAATGGCGTGCCCGATTTGCGGGTGGTCACCCAGCCCAGCAAAATGGCAAAGCCCATGCCCGCCACACCGCCCACGATGGGCAGCAAGCTGACTGGGATGTTCAGCGTGCCACCACTCACGGCATTGAGTGCGTGAATGGCCATGTAAGAGCCCAAGCCCGTGTAGACCGCATGGCCAAAGCTCAGCATGCCGCCTTGGCCCAACAAGATGTTGTAAGACAGGCAGGCAATGATGGCGATGCCCATCTGGGCCAGCATGGTCACGGACAGGTTGCTGGTGAAGACCAGCGGCGCGGCCAGCAAGACCAAAGCGAACAGGCTCCAGATGACCCAGCGGCCCACGTTGTAAGGTTTGAATTTGTAGATGGCAGCCATGTCTTAACCCTCGCGTGTGCCCAAAAGACCCTTGGGTCGGAAGATCAGGATCAGGACCAAAAACAGGTAGGGCAAGATGGGCGCGACCTGCGACAGCGTGAGCTTGGCAAAGGAGTTTTCCTGCGTGGCAGCCGACAAAGCCCAGCCCATGTCTTTGGCCAGCGTCAAGAAGGAGTAGTCAATGGCCACGGCAAAGGTCTGGATCACACCAATCAGCACCGAGGCCAAAAACGCGCCAGACAAAGAGCCCATACCGCCCACCACCACCACCACAAAAATGACCGAACCCACGGTGGCGGCCATGGCAGGCTCCGTCACAAACGTGCTGCCGCCAATCACACCCGCCAGCCCGGCCAGACCGGTGCCTGCACCAAACACCAACATGAACACACGAGGCACGTTGTGCCCCAAAGACTCCACCATTTCGGGATGGGTCAAAGCCGCTTGAATGACCAAACCAATGCGGGTGCGGGTGAGCAAGAGCCACAAGGAAACCAGCATGAGCAGCGCCACCAGCATCATGAAACCGCGTGTGGCGGGAAACGGTGAGCACACCACTCGGATGGCGGCATCGGCTGCACTGCACATCTCGGCAGGCGCAGCGCCCCAAACCACGCTCAGTCCGTTGACCGAGTGGTTGATGAGGGTGAAGGCCGAACTGCGCAAAATCTCGGGCGGTAGAAACTCGACCGCCGTGCGGCCCCAGACCAGCTGCACCAACTCCAGCATCACATAAGACAGGCCGAAAGTGACCAGCAATTCGGGCACATGGCCAAAAGGGTGGACCTTGCGCAGCGTCAGGCGCTCGAACAAGGCACCACAGGCCCCAACGAGCAGCGGGGCAATGACCAGCGCAGGCCAAAAACCGACCCACTGCGAAAGGGTGTAGCCAAAATAGGCGCCCACCATATAAAAACTGGCGTGCGCAAAGTTGAGCACACCCATCATGCTGAAGATCAGCGTCAGCCCGGAGCTGAGCATGAACAGCAACAGCCCGTAACTGAGGCCGTTGAGCATGGAGATGATGAAAAACTCCATCACAAACTTTCCAGACCCTTGGGGTCTAAAGCATTACAGGAAATGGACTTGCACTGGCAAATCCGGTCTCAATGGGGCCCGAAAGCCCATAAAAAAGCCCGATGAACCCTCAGGTGATCGGGCCTTGGCCCATCCGCCAAACCCTGAGCCACCTGTGCGAGTGACTCAGAGAGTGGCAGCGGCAGGCGTTGCGCCTCAGCCAGGACGTTTCATCTGGCAGCTGGTGGGTGTGCTGGAGACATAAGAAGGGTATTCCTTCACGGGCGCCAGCGTCATGCCGGTGTTCTCAGGGCTGTAGGGGAACTTCTTGTCCGCTTTTTGCCAGACGGTCATGTACAGCGGTTGCTGCAACTGGTGATCTGCTTTGCGGATTTCGACCTCGCCGTTGTGGGTCGAGAATTTCATACCGGACAACGCCGCCGCGACTTTCACCGGATCGGTGGACTTGGCTTTGGCCATGGCATCACCCAGCGCCTGGTAAATACGCACCACCGAGTGGGTGTAGAAGTCATCGTTGAATTTTTGCTTGAATTCAGCGGACCACTTGTCCATCTGGCCGCCCATGTTGTAGTGACCATAAGCGATCTGGTAGACGCGACCTGCACCGCCTTGACCCAAGGCCGTGGGCGTGCCCGTGACGCCGGTGTAATAGGTGTAGAACTTGCCGTTGTAGCCGCCTTCGTTGGCCGCCTTGACCAGCAAAGCCAGGTCAGAGCCCCAGTTTCCGGTGATCACAGTGTCGGCACCCGAAGCCTTGATCTTGGCGATGTAAGGCGAGAAGTCGCGGACTTGGGCCAGCGGGTGCAGGTCTTCACCCACAATTTGCACACCCGGCATCTTGCGTGCGATGTTTTCCTTGGCAAACTTGACGACCTGATGACCATGTGAGTAATTCTGGTTGAACAGGTAAACCTTCTTGATGTCCTTGTCATCCTTCATGAAGGTGGTCATGGCCTCGATCTTCATCGAGGTGTCGGCGTCAAAGCGGAAGTGCCAGTAGCTGCACTTGCTGTTGGTGAAGTCTGGATCGACCGCAGAGTGGTTCAGGAAGATGATTTCCTTGCCGGGGTTGCGCTCGTTGTGCTTGTTCACGGCCTCGATCAGGGCGCCCGCAACCGATGAGCCGTTGCCTTGGGTGATGTAACGCACGCCCTGGTCCATGGCGGCCTTGAGCGCGTTCAGGCTTTCAGCTGGGCTGAGCTTGTTGTCAATGCCGATGACTTCGAACTTGACGCCAGCTGGGTTGGTTTTGCTGAATTTTTCGGCAAAAAACTGAAAGCTTTTGAGCTGGTTGCTGCCCACGGGGGCCATCAGGCCAGACAGCGGGTCAATCCATGCAATTTTGACGGTTTCGCCTTTTTGAGCGTAAGCGCCCATGGAGCAAGCGGCCAAAGCGGCAGCGGCGATCAAACGGGTGGTGGTTTTCATACAAGTTCTCCTGCGTTGTAAATCTGAACTGTGTCAGCGTAACCGCAGAAATGACGAATCGGCTCGGGGTTTGCACCTAAGGCATATCACCCGCGCGACTTGTAACCGCGCGGACTTGATGGGGATCAAAGGCCTGGCAGCACGTAATCGGTCAATTGCTCGCGCAAGCGGGTCTTGAGCATCTTGCCCGTGCCCCCCAAAGGAATGGCGTCAACAAAAACCACATCGTCGGGAATCTGCCACTTGGCGGTTTTGCCTTCGTAGAAGGCGATCAGCTCTTCACGGCTGACCTCAGCCCCGGGCTTCTTGACCACGCAAACAATCGGCCGCTCGTCCCACTTGGGGTGGCGCATGCCGATGCAGGCTGCCATGGCCACGGACGGGTGGGCCATGGCGATGTTTTCCACATCGATCGAGCTGATCCATTCGCCGCCCGACTTGATCACGTCTTTGCTGCGGTCGGTGATTTGCATGAAACCATCGGTGTCGATGGTGGCCACATCGCCTGTGGGGAACCAGCCGTCCACCAAGGGGTTGCCGCCTTCTTGTTTGTAATAAGAGGCAATCACCCAAGGGCCCTTGACCAGCAAGTCACCGGCCGATTTGCCGTCGTGCGGCAGGGTTTGGCCTTCGGCGTCCACGATCTTCATGTCAATGCCGAAGATGCATCGGCCTTGTTTCATGCGCAGCTTCATTTGCTGCTCGGCTGGCAGGCTCAGGTGCTTGTTCTTCAGGGTGCAGACCGTGCCCAGCGGGCTGAGTTCGGTCATGCCCCAGGCGTGCAGCACGTCCACGTTGTAGTTCTGACGGAAGGCGTCGATCATGGCGGGTGGGCAAGCGGAGCCGCCAATCACGGTGCGGCCCAGCGTGCTGAACTTCAGGCCTGCGGGTGCCATGTGGCCCAGCAGCATTTGCCACACGGTGGGCACGCCAGCGGCAAAGGTCACGCCCTCGGCCTCGATCAGTTCGTACACCGACTTGCCATCCAGCGCCGGACCGGGGAACACCAGTTTGGCGCCCGCCATGGCCGCGCTGTAGGGAATGCCCCAGGCGTTGACGTGGAACATGGGCACCACCGGCAAGATCGAATCCCTTGCCGAGATGCACATCGAGTCGGGCAATGCGGCAGCGTAAGCGTGCAGCACGGTGGAGCGGTGGCTGTACAAAGCACCCTTGGGATTGCCCGTGGTGCCGCTGGTGTAGCACAAGCTGCAGGCAGTGTTTTCATCGAGCTGCGGCCAAGCATAGGTGCTTGGCTGCTGCCCCATCCAGGCTTCGTAACTCACCAAATTGGGGATGCCGGTGTCAGCAGGCAGCTTGTCGGCGTCACACAAAGCCACATAGTGGGTGATGGTTTTGCAATGGCTGTGCAACGCCTGTACCAGGGGCAAAAATGTCATATCAAAGCACAGCACCTGGTCTTCGGCATGGTTGGCGATCCAGGCCATCTGATCCGGATGCAGGCGCGGGTTGAGGGTGTGCAGCACGCGGCCCGAGCCGCTCACGCCAAAGTACAGCTCCAGGTGGCGGTAACCGTTCCAGGCCAGCGTGGCAATGCGGGTGCCCTGCGGCAGATTTTGTGCATCCAGTGCATTGGCTACCTGGCGCGAACGGCGGGCCACCTGGGCCCAATCACTGCGGTGAATGTCACCTTCGACCCGACGCGAAACGACCTCGCTGTCGCCATGGTGTTGTTCGGCAAATTCAATCAACGCAGAAATCAAAAGCGATTGCTGTTGCATCAGTCCCAGCATGGGGGTTCTCCTGTCAGGTGGGGTTTTATCAATCGGGTCATTGTGCACCCGAGTTCAACGCCAACCCGACCTAAAACCCGCCAAACAGCGGGTGCTTGTCAAGGGCGTGACAATCACACCCCATGTCATCTCCCCCTTTGGTCTCCCCCGTCAGCCACCCCCATGACTTGCCTGTGCTGGACTGGACGCACCGACTGACCCAACTGGGCCCCCGTTTTTTCACCCACCTGCAGCCCACGCCGGTAGCTGCGCCGCGCTGGGCCGCCCGCAACGAAGCCTTGCGCGTCGAGTTGGGCTGGCCGAACGCGCTGTTTGACGACGAACACCTGCAAGCCTTCGCGGGCAATGCGCTGATGGTCGGCTCTCAGCCGCTGGCCACGGTCTACAGCGGGCACCAGTTTGGCCAATGGGCGGGCCAGTTGGGTGACGGCCGCGCCATCTGGCTGGGTGAGGCCGCATCGGCTCAGGGCCCTCAAGAAATTCAGCTCAAAGGCGCAGGCCGCACGCCGTATTCGCGGGGTGGCGACGGCCGCGCCGTGCTGCGCTCCAGCATCCGCGAGTACCTTTGCAGCGAGGCCATGCACGGCCTAGGCATCCCGACCACCCGGGCCCTGTGCCTGGTGGCTTCGCCAGAGCCCGTGCGGCGTGAAACCATGGAAAGTGCAGCCGTCGTGGCCCGCGTGGCCCCCAGCTTTTTGCGTTTCGGGCACTTCGAGCATTTTTCGGCCCAAGGCGACATGGACAGTCTGCGCCTGCTGGCCGACCATGCCATTGCCCACCACCTGCCCGAATGCCGCGAGCGCGCCGTGCTGTGGCAGGGCAATATGTACGCGGCCTTGCTGGACGAGGTGCAAGAACGCACCGCCAAACTGCTGGCGAAATGGCAAGCGGTGGGCTTTTGTCACGGCGTGATGAACACCGACAACATGAGCCTCTTGGGCCTGACGATCGACTACGGACCCTTCCAGTTCTTGGACGGCTTTGACCCCGGCCACATTTGCAACCACTCGGACCACCAAGGTCGGTACGCTTATGGCCGCCAACCCAATGTGGCGTACTGGAACCTTTACTGCCTGGCCCAGGCACTGGCATCTTTGATCGACGACCAAGAGATGACCCTGCAGGTGCTGGAAGGCTACAAAACCCTGTTCCCCCGCTACTTGGGCGATGCCATGCGCGCCAAGTTAGGCCTGGTTGGCGACTTGGCCCCTGAGTTCGAGCGCGAAGCCGACTGGACGCTGGTGGAAGACCTGATGCAGCTCATGGCGGCCGAAAAAGTTGACTTCACGGTGTTCTGGCGCCAACTGAGCCAAGCCGTGGTGGTGCAATCGACTGCTGTTGCATTGACCGATGCGGGCTGGAGTGGCGTGACCGATCTTGTATTGGACCGCCCTCGCCTCCTGAAATGGCTGTCGCTGTACACCGAGCGCGCAGGCCAAAACAACTTCGCAGCAATGGGCCAGCAGATGCTGCGCAGCAACCCCAAATTCGTGCTGCGCAACCACTTGGCCGAAATCGCCATCCGTCAAGCCCAGGCGGGTGACTTCTCGGAAATCGACACCTTGTACAACTTGTTAAAGTCCCCCTTCGACGAGCATCCGGGCATGCAAGCCTATGCCGACTTGCCGCCCGACTGGGCGGGCCAACTGGAAATCAGCTGTTCATCATGAGCCAAATAGAAAAATCCGCACAAGAGTGGCGCGAGCTGCTGAACGCCAAAGGCGCTGAGCCTGTGGCCTTTGCCGTCACACGCCAGGCCGCTACCGAACGCCCCTTCACCGGCAAGTACGAGGGCCACTGGTCCAAAGGTACTTACAGCTGCATCTGCTGCGACGCGCCCTTGTTCAGCTCGGACACCAAATTCGACGCCGGCTGCGGCTGGCCCAGCTTTTCGAAAGCGGCCAGCGACAGCGCCATCGAAGAACGTGTGGACGTGAGCCACGGCATGCGCCGTGTTGAAACTGTCTGCGCCCAATGCGGCGCGCACCTGGGCCATGTGTTCGAGGACGGTCCCGCCCCCACGGGCTTGCGCTACTGCATGAACTCCGCTTCGTTAGACTTCGAGCCTTCCTGACCGCACTCGGCCGCGCCGTATTGACGCGGCCAACTCACGCCCAACATGAAACTCATCCTCGACTTTTTCCCCATCCTGCTGTTTTTTGGCGCGTACAAGATGGCCGACATCTACACCGCCACGGCGGTGCTGATGGGTGCGACCGTGGTGCAAACGGCCATCATCTACAAGATGGACGGCAAGCTGCAGACCATGCACAAGATCACGCTGGTGCTGGTGCTGGGCTTTGGCGCCTTGACGCTGGGCTTGCACGACGAGCGCTTCATCAAGTGGAAACCCACCTTGCTGTACTCGGGCCTGGCGATTGCCCTGGCCGTGGCGCACTGGTTGTTGAAGAAAAACTTTTTGCACATGCTGCTGGGCACGCAATTGCAACTGCCCCACGCCGTGTGGAACCGCCTGAACCTGTCTTGGATGCTGTACTGTATTTTCATGGCGGCCATCAACGCCTATGTGGCCCACTACTTCAGCACCGAAGACTGGGTGAACTTCAAGCTCTGGGGTTATGCCTTCCCCTTGGTCTTCATCTTGGGTCAGGGCCTGTACATCTCGCGCTATTTGCCCAAAGACGAGGACAAGCAACCATGATCCAGGCCACTTTGCCCCTGAGCGAACAAATCCATATCCGTCTGAGCGAGCGCCTGAAACCCACCGAGCTGCGCGTGATCGACGAAAGCGCCCAACACGCGGGTCACATGGGGGCCAATGAAAGCGGCGTGGGCACCCACATGCGGGTGTGCATTGCTTCCCCTTTGTTTGTCGGCATCACCCGTGTGCAACGTCACCGCCTTGTGTATGATGCGCTGCAAGATTTCATTGACCAAGGTTTGCACGCCCTGGCCATCGAGCTGATCTGAACCCGGGCCGTCACCCTTTGGTGACAGCCCCTTTTTTTGAACCCTTGACCCACATCTGACACCCCGTCTCTTAGGAAAACACGATGAAAAAGCAACTGCTCAGCGCCGCTTTGGTGGCCTTGCTGGCGTCCCCCGTTCTGGCGCAAAACTTGGCTGTGGTCAATGGCAAGCCTGTGCCTACCTCGCGCGTCAAAGCGCTGCAACAGCAAGTCGAAGCCTCAGGTCGACCCGTCACCCCTGAAGTGCTGGACCAAATCAAGCAAGAGCTGATCGCCCGCGAAGTCTTCATGCAAGAAGCCCGCAAACGGGGTCTGGATGCCAGCGAAGACTACAAAACCCAGCTGGAACTGGCCCGCCAGACCATCCTGATTCGCCAGCTGTTTGCAGACTTCCAGAAGAAAAACCCGGTCACAGACGCTGACATCAAGGCCGAATATGACAAGTTCGCCAAGGAAAACGGCGGCAAGGAATACCGTGCCCGCCACATCCTGGTAGAAACCGAAGCCGATGCCAAGGCCCTGATTGCCGACATCAAAAAAGGCAGCAACTTTGAAGAATTGGCCAAGAAAGCCTCCAAAGACCCAGGCTCTGGCGCCAACGGTGGCGACCTGGACTGGGCTGCAGCGGGCAGCTATGTGCCCGAGTTTTCGGGTGCCATGGTCAAACTGGACAAGGGCCAGATGACCGACACGCCCGTGAAGACCCAGTTTGGTTTTCACATCATCCGCGTCGACGATGTGCGTGAAGCCCAGCTGCCCAAGCTCGAAGAAGTCAGACCCCAGATTGCCCAGCAGCTGCAACAGCAAAAGCTGAGCGCTTACCAAGAAGGTCTGCGCAGCAAAGCCAAGATCCAGTGATCTGACCTAAGCTACACTGAAAAAACGCGACTTCGGTCGCGTTTTTGTTTTCTGGGGTTCTGTGGTCAAAAGGCTTGGGCGCGGGCTGGGGTTCAGAGGCGCTTCGCTTTGCCACATCACCCCATCCCGCGCCCAAGCCTTTTGCGGGGCGTCTCCGGTGAGCGCACCACAAACTGTCGGAGCCTTCAGCCCTGCCATGTCTTGGCTAAGCACTAGCCGAAGGCGGCGCCAAATTTCACACCTACACCAGAACCAGAACCACGAACGCCCACGCCCTGAAGCGGTGGGCACTGGCTGGGGTGATGTGGCAAAGCGAAGCGCCTCTGAGCCCCGGCCAGTGCCCGCCGCTTCAGGGCTCCCCCAGACCCCAAGGGCACCCCCAGATCCAAAAGGGCCCCGCATGCTTGATAGACATAAGCTGGGATAATCCCAGCCCATGCAGCCTCACCACCTCGAACTCCTCGCCCCCGCCCGCACCTTCGACATTGGCATCGAAGCCATCAACCATGGCGCAGACGCGGTCTACATCGGCGGTCCGTCTTTTGGGGCGCGCTCCACGGCCGACAACAGCATTCAAGACATTGCCAAGCTGGTGCAATACGCCCACCGCTTTCACAGCCGCATCTTTGTCACGCTCAACACCATCTTGCGCGACGATGAGCTCGAAGGGGCGCGCAAATTGGCCTGGCAGCTGTACGACGCTGGGGTCGATGCGCTGATCGTCCAAGACATGGGCCTGCTCGAGATCGACATGCCGCCGATCCAGCTGCACGCCAGCACGCAAACCGACATCCGCACCCCTGAAAAAGCCAAGTTTTTGCAAGACGCGGGCTTAAGCCAAATCGTGCTGGCCCGCGAGCTGACGCTGCCGCAGATCAGCGCGATCCGCGACGTGATCGACACCGAGCGCACGGTGATTGAATTTTTTGTGCACGGCGCTTTGTGCGTGGCCTACAGCGGCCAGTGCTTCATCAGCCATGCCCACACCGGGCGCAGTGCCAACCGGGGCGACTGCTCGCAAGCTTGCCGCCTGCCCTACGAGGTCAAAGATGCGCAAGGCCGCATCGTGGCGCACGACAAGCATGTGCTGAGCATGAAGGACAACAACCAGAGCGAGAACCTGCGCGATCTGGTGGATGCGGGGATTCGCAGCTTCAAGATCGAAGGCCGCTACAAGGACATGGCCTATGTGAAAAACATCACGGCCCATTACCGCAAGCTGTTTGACGAAGTGCTGAACGAGCGGCCCGAGCTGGCCCCGGCTTCACACGGTCGCAGCACCTTCAGTTTCGAGCCCGATCCGAACCAGAACTTCAACCGCGAGTTCACCGACTATTTTGTGCAAGGTCGAAAAGAAGACATCGGCGCATTTGACACCCCCAAAAACCCGGGCCAACCCATTGGCTGGGTCAGCAAGGTCACGGCTGAGCACGTCGAAATGACCACCGACGACCCCGCCACCGAGCTGCACAACGGCGATGGGCTTTGCTATTACGACCTGCAAAAAGAATTGGTGGGCTTACAGATCAACCGAGCCGAAGCGGCTAAAGCCAAAGGCGTTTGGCGCTTGTTCCCCAAAGACCCGATTGACAGCTTCAAGGACTTGCGCCAAGGTGTTCAGGTCAATCGCAACCGCGACATGAGCTGGGTGCGCACACTGGACAAAAAATCCGCGGAACGCCGTATGGGCGTGTGGATGCAGCTGGCTGAAAACAACGATGGACTGCAGCTGACCCTGACAGACGAAGTCGGCCACAGCGCCACGGCGCAAATGGCCATCACCTGGCAAGCTCCCAAAGACTCAGCCCAGGCCGAGGACAAGCTCAAAAGCGCTTTGGGCAAACTGGGCGACACCCTGTTCGAGCCGCTAGACGTACAGCTCGCACTGCACCGCCCTTGGTTTGTGCCGCCTTCGCAAATCAACGCATTGCGCCGAGACGCCGTGCAAGCACTCGAAACTGCCCGCGCTGAGGGCCTGCACCGCCTGCCGCGTGCGGTGCCCGTGGAGCCGCCTGTGCCCTACCCCGAAGACACGCTGACTTACCTGGCCAATGTGTTCAACCAAAAGGCCCGCAATTTTTATGCCAAACACGGCGTGAAGGTGATCGCAGCGGCTTACGAAGCGCAAGAAGAGTTGGGCGAAGTGAGCCTGATGATCACCAAACATTGCGTGCGCTTTAGCCTGAGCTTGTGCCCCAAACAAGCCAAGGGCGTAACAGGCGTGCAAGGCACGGTGAAGGCCGAGCCCATGCAGCTGATCAACGGTAAGGAAAAGCTCACCCTGCGCTTTGACTGCAAACCCTGCGAAATGCATGTGGTGGGCAAGATCAAAAAATCGGTGTTGAACGCCGCGCCTGAGAGTACGATGCAGTTTTACAAGACACGGCCAGTGGTGGGCTTGCACTGAAACGGCCATACTGAGTGCTTAAGGACGCATAAAAATCTGACGACCTTAAGCGTTTGCCTTGGGGGCTGCAGCGGACGGATAAATCGTTCAAAATTCAGCCAAAATTCCCGACTCACGTCTACTTCCGTATTGCCTGCATGGCCGCTTATTACATCCAAAGCCTTTTCATTTTTTACGCCATCTTCTCTCTTTTGGGCGGTTTGGCAGCTTCGGTGTATTTTTCACGTTTGGACAGCTCGGCCCGTTACTGGGTGGTGGGAGCCTTGTTGGCGGGTGTGACGGCCTGGGCCACTGTTTTTCGCAACGATCTTCCACTGCTGTGGTCCTACAGCATCCCCATTGGCCTGACGGGCATGAGCCACATGCTGATGGGATTGGGGATTGCCCGTTTGTACGACAAAGGCCCCCAGCATTGGCGGCTGCTGGGGCTCGCTCTGGGCACGGTGGTCTTTATCGCAGCCATGGAATGGAGTCGCCTCCATGCCGGTCCCGAGATGACGTTGCTGTTGTCGGGGGGCTGTTTTGGTGTCACCTCGTTGTGGGGGGCCTACTTCGCGCATGCCCATTACAAACAGAGCGCCAACCGTTTTTCCATGCACATGTGCTGGGTCATGGCCGTCATGGGCCTTATCCACTTGATGCGCACGCAAGGCTTTGTAACGGGCTGGGGCTTGAACACCTTCGGCCAAGAGGCCTGGTCCTATGGCATCTGGACGAGCGCCTTTTTGGCAGGAACGCTGCGTTATTTTGTCTACATCGGCATGCGCGTTCAGGAGCAAGCCGACGAAAGACTGAAAGTGATGACCGCCTTGGTCCGCGAAGAAGAAGGGCGTCGTGTGGTTAACCGACTGGCGCAGCAGGACCGCCAGCACAGTCTGGGTGTGATGTCCGCCTCGTTTGCCCATGAGTTGAACCAGCCCTTGGCCGCCATCCTCAATTACACCGAACTCCTGCAACACCAGCAAAAATCGGGGCAATGGGACGCACAGATGAATCAGCAGGTGCTGGACGACATCATCCACAACAGTATTCGAGCGGGCGACATCATTCGCCGGATCCGCAATTTCATACAGCCTGAGTCATTGAAAAAAGAATTGGTGGACCTGCGTGCGGTCATTGACGAGGTCTGCGCCCTTGTCGAACCCGAAGCCCGGCGTGGCAATACGGAAATTATCAAACCGCTCTTGCCCAACACACCGATATGGGTACTGGGCGATGCCGTGCAACTGTCTCAAGTCTTGTTCAATGTGGTGCGCAACGCCATGGAATCGGTCGAAAAGGTTAAAACCCGAAACATTCGCTTGGACATCCGGCGGGAAAATCGTGAGATTTTGATCGAGGTCCATGACACCGGGCCAGGCTTGTCAGAGGAAGCTGCCGAGCAAGCGGGAGACCCTTTCTACACCACCAAAATCTCGGGGCTGGGCATGGGTTTGTCGATCTCCAAAACCATCCTCGCGCAATTTAATGGGCGCTTGTCGCTGCACAACACCGAAAATGGCGCCTGCGCGCGCATTGCCCTGCCTTTTGCACAAGTCATTTGAGGACCTGCTGCTCAAATCTCCAGGGGGCTTGCGCCAGGTTCAGCCCCTTACGCGTGCGGTCAACTGCACACACCCAATACACGGCGGCCGTGCCCTGCACCGACAGGGTTTTCAATGTGCATCAGTCCAGCCACGCCCAAGCCTGCAGGCGATAAGCCCCATCGGGCTGCCGCCAGATCTTGGCGCTCACTTTGCGACTCGCTCCGTCCAGCGTCACTTGAATGTGCAATTCAAAGTTCAAGCCTGACACGACTTGCTGCCGAGCTTGGGTCACATCTTTGTAAAGCACCCGTGCCTTGTTCTGCACCGCATAGGTCTGAACTGCAAAGCGGGCAGCCTCTTGAACGTCGGGGCTGAAGGCATCGGCCAGCGCCCAAGCTCCCGCTACAGGTTCTGCGCTGACCGTTGACGAAGCTTGGAGTGCCGGCAAGCCTTCGGTCTTTTCGGGGCTGCAGGCCAGGAGCGAACTCAACGTCAAAGCACAGAAGAGTTGACGCAACACGCGCATGCCGATGTACTCAACCCAAGGGCTTGAACAATTCGTTCAAGTCCGACTCCCCGAACAGCGGTTCTTTGCGTTGAACTGCGCCCGAATACATGTCTTGTGCCAACTGGGCTTTGCGCTCTTGCAGTGCCAGCATGCGCTCTTCAATCGTGCCTTGTGCTACCAGTTTGAGCACCCACACGCTTTGCGTTTGGCCAATGCGGTGGGCCCGGTCGGTGGCTTGGTTTTCCACGGCAGGGTTCCACCAAGGGTCGTAATGGATGACCGTGTCGGCCTGCGGCAGGTTCAAGCCCACGCCCCCCGCTTTCAGGCTGATCAGGAACAGCGGCACCTCGCCGCTGGTGAACCGGTCAATGATCGCGTCGCGGTTTTTGCTTTGGCCTGTGAGCTTGACCCAAGGGATGCCCAGGCGCGGCAGCTCTTGTTCGATCAGGCTGAGCATTTGGGTGAACTGCGAGAACAGCAAAATCTTGCGGCCCTCGGCCACCATCTCGGGCAGCATGTCGAGCAACTGCTCGAGTTTGGCCGATTGCTGCACCTGGCTGGCCGCGCCCAATTTGAGCAGGCGCGGATCGCAACAGACTTGGCGCAGTTTGAGCAGCGCGTCCAGGATGGTGATTTGTGATTTGGCCAAACCTTGCGCATTCAAGGCGTCACGAACGGATTTTTCCATGCCCAAACGGATGGTTTCGTACAGATCGGCTTGCTTGCCTTGCAGGGGCACCGGCATGAGGGTTTCGATCTTCGGTGGCAACTCGCTGGCCACCACATCCTTGGTGCGTCTCAGCATGAAGGGCGTGATGCGCTTGCGCAATTGGTCCATTTTTTCGCTGTTGCCCTGGCGCTCGATGGGGTTGCGAAACAGCACACCAAAACGCTTTTGGCTGCCCAGAAAGCCGGGCATCAAAAAGTGGAAAAGACTCCACAGCTCACCCAGATGGTTCTCCATGGGCGTGCCCGACAAACACAGGCGGTGGTGGGCCGGGATGTCGCCCACCGTTTGCGCCGCATGGGTGTTAGCGTTCTTGATGTTTTGTGCTTCGTCGAGCACCAGCAAATGCCAGTCGGTGGCCATCCAGAGGTCGCGGTCGCGGTGCAGCAAAGAGTACGGCGTGAACACGATGTCAAAACCACTGAGGTCTTGCGCAGCCCCATGTCGCAACAGGCCATGGTGAATGTGGGTGCGCAGACTGGGGCAAAAGCGGGCCGCTTCGCGCTGCCAATTGCCCAGCAAACTCACCGGGGCCACGATCAGGGCCGGCTGCGTCAGGCGACCAGCCTCTTTTTCGGTCAGGATGTGCGCCAGGGTCTGCAAGGTTTTGCCCAAGCCCATGTCGTCGGCCAGGATACCGGCCAGTTGGTGCTGCCGCAAAAACTGCAACCAGTTCAGGCCCTGATGTTGATAAGGCCGCAAGGTCGCTTGCAAATTGGTGGGCACGCTCACTTCGGGCAAGCTTTCAAGGCCACGCATTTGCTGCAACAAATTCATCAGGCTTTGGGCACCCGCCCAGGCCACATCCTGGCCCAGCGAGGCGGCGGTACGCAAGGCTTCCAGGCGTGACAAGCGCAGACCATCGCCGCTCCAGTTGCGTCCGCGCTCGGAGACCAGCTCCATCAGGGTGTTCAGCCAAGGTTCGATCTTGGCGGTGGGCAACTTCACAAAGCCCTCGCCTTGTAGCTCGGGCAGGTACAAAAACGGCGGCAAGCTGGCGGTCTCGCCCTCCGCGTTGAGCACACTGATGCGGGCCAAAGCCGTCAAAATGGTGGGCACCCAGGGCAAGATGTTCACACGCTGGCCATCGATGTCCATGCCCAGTGACAAATCAAACCAGGGGGAAGTTTCGGGCGTTTCGGCGTCGCCCGACAGATCGATGTGCACATCGTCGGCCTCGCGCAGCCAAGTGACCTCGCCGGATACAAACCGCACGTCCAGGCCAGCTTGGCGCATGGGCGCGAAGTCTGTTTCCAGCCATTCCAACCACTGCTGAGATCTGTCGGGACGCAAGCCCAGCATGTTCGCTTCGAAAGCGACCATGCCCAATGCCTCCAAGGCGGTCCAGACTTTGAGTTCGCCAGGCAAGTCACGCACCAGCATGCGCGCCTGCGTGCCATGACCGACCAGTACGCGTTGGGCGGTCCCGGTCCAAAAGCCGCGGTGACCCGCGTAATCAAAGGTCAACTCGGCCATGAACAGGCCGTGTGTGTCACGGTCTTGGGGACGGACCGGTGCGATGTCGAGCACGGCGCGGGCTGGGACATCCCGGATTTCGGGCGTTTGCGCGATCACGGGCGGCAAGGGCACAGGCCCCAAACGCGCCATCAACTGGTTCTGGAACTTGAACACCACGCTTTCGGGAAACACGGGCGCGCTCGACATCACCTGCAGCTCGTTGGCGCTCAGGCCTTGCGTGTTCAGTGGACCGCAGCGGCCATGCAGCGTGTCCATGTAAAAAGGCGGCTCGTTCAGCCCATAGACCACACCCGCATGCTGGGGTTGCATGCTCAGCTTCCAGCCGCCGGGCAAGTTGTCTTGCGCAGGCACTTCTTGCCATGCGCCGACCAAAGCTTCGGCGGTCTCGCTCCAGTGCAGGCTGACCGCACCTTCGGCAGACATCAGGCGGCCAGTCTGGCTGCACAGCTTGAGCAGCAGTTGGCCAGGCATGCCGTGCAGTTTGACCTCCCCCTGAAACCCATAAGAGCTGAAACTGCTGGCCGCCGGACAGGCTTTCATCAGGTCAAAAATGTCACGGTCCAGCGGGCTGCTGCTGGCCCAGATCGGGTCATGCGGCGAGGGCTCGTTGCTGACTTTCTTGGGTTTTCCCCATTCGCCATTGCGCTTTTGCGCGGCCCGCTTGACGCTCAGGTGGAACAAGGGCTTGTGCCCCAAATAGGCCACCGACAGCAGGTAGACAAACTGGTCCTGTGTTGCCCCAGGCAAACTGTAAGCAGAGGGGCCGTTGGCGTTTTCCAGCCGGGTCAGCCATTCACGGGCCTGGTATTCGGCATGGCTCAGGGCCCGCTCTTTCTCCATCTGGCTGCGACGCGCCAGCACCTCCGGCGAAGGCCCGTCGCTGCCCCATTCGTCGAGCAAAGCCAGACCTTGCATGGACGCCAAAATACCCAAGGCCGCGCCGTGTTTGCAATAGCGCCCGACCGGGCAGGTGCAGCCGCTGCGCCACTCGCTCAGGTTGCCGCCCGGGCTCACGCGCAACTCGGCATTCACGGTGTAGGGACGGACCTCGCTGCCCTCCACCTGGCCTTGCAAACGCCAACCTTCGCCGTCGGGCGTGAGCTGCGAAGAAATCACTTTGTTTTGCAGGTAGAGCGTGGTGCCACGCGACCACGCGCCCTGGTCAAAGTAAAAGGCCAGTTGTGAAGGAGGGAACCACTGCCGTGGCGTGTCGGACTTCATGCGTTCACGGACTTAGCCCACCCACTTGCGGGCGTTTTGCCACACGCGCAGCCAAGGGCTGGTGGCGCTGATGTCACCACTTGTCCAGCTCATCTGCACGTTGCGGAACACGCGCTCGGGGTGCGGCATCATGGCCGTGAAACGCCCGTCGGCGGTGGTCACGGCTGTCAGGCCGCCCGCGCTGCCATTGGGGTTGAACGGATACTGCTCGGTGGCCTGACCGTGGTTGTCCACAAAGCGCATGGCCGCAATGGCCTGCGCCGCGTTGCCCCGGTGCTTGAAGTTGGCAAAGCCTTCGCCGTGGGCCACGGCAATCGGCAAGCGGCTGCCCGCCATGCCTTGCAAAAACAGGCTGGGTGATTCCAACACTTCGACCATGGACAGACGCGCTTCAAACCGCTCACTATGGTTGGTGGTGAAGCGTGGCCAATCTTGTGCACCAGGGATGATGTCGGCCAGTTCGGCAAACATCTGGCAGCCGTTGCACACGCCCAGACCAAAGGTGTCTGTGCGGCCAAAGAACCCTTTGAACTGATCGGCCAAAGTCGGGTTGAAGGTGATGCTGCGCGCCCAGCCAATGCCCGCGCCGAGCGTGTCGCCGTAGCTGAAACCGCCACAAGCCACCAGGCCCTGGAAGTCGGCCAAGTTGGCACGGCCCGATTGCAGGTCAGTCATGTGCACGTCGTGCGACTCAAAACCGGCTTTGTGGAAGGCGTAGGCCATTTCCACATGCGAGTTGACGCCCTGCTCGCGCAAGATCGCTACTTTGGGGCGTGACAAACTCAGGAACGGTGCGGCCACATTGTCTGCCGGTTCAAAGCTCAGCACCACATGCATTCCGGGGTCGTCGACGCGGCCTGCGGCGGCGTGTTCGGCGTCGGCGCAAGCGGGGTTGTCGCGCTGCTGGCAAATCTTCCAGCTCACGCTGTCCCAGACTTGGTGCAGGTCTGGGAGCTTGGCGGCAAACACTTCTTTGGTGTCGCGCCAGATGCTGAGTTCGCCCACGCCTTTTTGGATGGTGGACTGAGCGGGTCTGGTCTTGCCGATCACATGCGTGTGCTTGGACAGGCCGTGTTCGCGCAGGGTTTGCAGCACCGCATTGCGCTCAGCCGTGCGTACCTGCAGCACCACACCCAGCTCTTCGTTGAACAGGGCTTTGAGGGTGAGTTCTTCGCGGCGTGCACTGACTTGGCCGGCCCAGTTCTTGGCGTCGCCGTGGTCGGCGCGGCTGTCAGAAATGCCATCGCCTTCGGTGACCAGCATGTCCACATTGAGCGCTACGCCCACATGGCCTGCAAACGCCATTTCGGCCACGGCGGCCAGCAAGCCGCCGTCGCTGCGGTCGTGGTAGGCCAAGATCTGGTCCTTGGCGCGCAAGGCGTTCACGGCCTTGACCAAGCTGACCAAGGTTTTCGGGTCTTCCAGATCTGGCACGCTGTCGCCAAACTGGTCCAACACCTCACCCAGAACGCTGCCGCCCATGCGGTTGCGGCCCTGGCCTAGGTCGATCAGAAGCAGGCTGGTGTCATCAGTCTTAGCGTCCAGCTGCGGCGTCAAAGTGCCGCGCACGTCGGGCAAACTGGCAAAGGCGGTGACGATCAGGCTGACGGGCGAGATGACCTTGTGGGTCTGACCGTTGTCGGTCCACTGCGTGCGCATCGACAAGCTGTCTTTGCCCACCGGGATCGAGATGTCGAGCGCCGGACACAGTTCCATGGCTACCGCCTTGACGGTTTCGTACAAAGCGGCGTCTTCGCCCGGCTCGCCGCAAGCGGCCATCCAGTTGGCGGACATCTTGACGCGGGGCAACTCGATGGGTGCAGCCAGCAAATTGGTGATGGCCTCGGCCACGGCCATGCGACCTGAGGCTGCGGCATTGAGCGAAGCCAGCGGCGTGCGCTCGCCCATGCTCATGGCTTCACCGGCAAAGCCTTGGTAGTCGGCCAGGGTCACGGCCAGATCGGCCACCGGCACTTGCCAAGGGCCGACCATTTGGTCGCGGTGCGTGAGACCGCCCACAGCGCGGTCGCCAATGGTGATGAGGAATCGCTTGGACGCCACGGTGGGGTGGCTCAGGACGTCGATCACGGCCTTTTGCAAGCTCACGCCCGTCAAGTCCATGGCAGGCGATTGGCGCGTCACGGTGCTCACATCGCGGTGCATTTTCGGCGGTTTGCCCAGCAGCACGTACATGGGCATATCCACGGGCGACTCATGCCCTTTGTCTTCCAGCACCAACTGGCGCTCTTCGGTGGCCACGCCAATGACTGCAAACGGGCAGCGCTCGCGTTCGCAAAAGGCGGTGAACTGCGGCAATGACTCGGGCGCAATGGCCATCACATAACGTTCTTGGCTTTCGTTGGACCAGATTTCTTTGGGCGACAGGCCGGATTCTTCGAGCCTGACGGCGCGCAAATCAAAGCGTGCGCCCCGGCCTGCGTCGTTGGTCAGCTCGGGGAAGGCGTTGGACAAACCGCCCGCGCCCACATCGTGGATGGCGAGGATCGGGTTGTGGGCACCTTGCGCCCAGCAATGGTTGATAACCTCTTGCGCCCGGCGCTCGATCTCGGGGTTGCCGCGCTGCACCGAGTCAAAGTCGAGGTTGGCGGCGTTGGTGCCCGTGGCCATGGAGCTGGCCGCGCTGCCGCCCATGCCGATGCGCATGCCGGGACCGCCCAGCTGGATCAGCAAACTGCCCGCCGGAAATTCAATTTTTTTCGTTTGCTCGGCGTCGATCTGCCCCAGACCGCCCGCGATCATGATGGGCTTGTGGTAACCGCGCACCACGCCGTCCACCGTCAGTTCGTATTCGCGGAAATAGCCCAGCAAATTGGGCCGGCCAAACTCGTTGTTGAAGGCCGCGCCACCCAAAGGGCCCTCGGTCATGATCTGCAAAGGGCTGGCGATGTGCTCGGGTTTACCGCCCGCTTGGTCCGACATACCCCCCCAGAGTTTGGACACGGTGAAACCGCTCAAACCGGCCTTGGGCTTGGAGCCGCGACCGGTTGCGCCCTCGTCGCGGATCTCGCCGCCCGCGCCCGTGGACGCACCGGGGAAAGGCGAAATCGCGGTCGGGTGGTTGTGCGTTTCCACTTTCATCAGCACATGGTGCAAGGCTTGTTCGCTCTGATAAGCCGCGCCCTGCCCTGAAGTTCTGGCGACAAAACGCTCCACCGTGTGGCCTTCCATCACCGAAGCGTTGTCCGAATACGCCACCACGGTGTGCTGAGGGCTGAGCTGGTGCGTGTGGCGGATCATGCCGAACAGGCTCTTGGGCTGGGCCACGCCGTCGATGGTGAACTCGGCGTTGAAAATCTTGTGGCGGCAGTGCTCGCTGTTGGCCTGCGCGAACATCATCAGCTCCACATCAGTGGGGTTGCGCTTCAGACCCGTGAAAGCGGTGACCAGATAATCGATTTCGTCTTCAGCCAAGGCCAGGCCCCAGGCCTTGTTGGCATCCACCAAAGCGGTGCGTCCGCCGACCAACACGTCCACATGGTCCATGGGCGCAGGCTCCAAGGCGGTGAACAAGGCCGCCGCCTCGGCGCGGCTGGGCATGGCCGACTCGGTCATTCGGTCGTGCAGCGTGGCTGCCACTTGGCCCAGTTGCTCCGCAGTCAATTTGGCCGTACTGAGCAAGCCCGATTTCATGGTCAACCGGTATTCGGTCAAGCGCTCCACACGGCGCAGGGTAAAACCGCAGTTGTGCGCAATGTCGGTGGCTTTGGAAGCCCAAGGGGAGACGGTTCCGAAACGGGGGCTGACAACGATCAGGGGGCCATCGACCACTCCCGTGTAAGGCTCGCCGTAGGTCAATAAGGCCGACAAGGTTTGCTTTTGGCCGTCTTGCAGGGGCTCAGTGGTGGCCACCAGGTGAACAAAACGGGCTGAAATGCCCAGAATTAGCGGCGAAATGGCTGCCAAACGTGGCAAAAGCTGGGCAATACGAAAGTCGCTGAGGGCGCTGGCGCCTTCAAAAGTCGTGATGTGCAGGGACACAGGGTGGCCTTGTAATGGGACAGAAAACCGTCATTCCGGGGCCGCTGACTGGGGCTGGCCGGCAAAGGCGGTATTTTAACGGGGGAAACCCTGTTTTCTGGGCTCGATGGACAGATCAAAGACAGTTCAGGATGACTTTGAAAAAGAACGGTCTGTATCACTCGGTCAATCCGGTCCAATCAAGCACTTAACGGTCTTTTAACTTGTAGGTCGATGGCTTCAGTCCCGACTAGGAACTTTGCCAAATCCGGAAATGTCGGACCTGAAGGTGCCGACCTACGGAAACTCATTATTTGTAGGTCGGTGGCTTCAGCCCCGACATGGACTTATGCCATGCCCGGAAATGTCGGACCTGAAGGTGCCGACCTACAGCGGACTGTCTTATTACCACACGAAAGTCCCCATCAAGCCTCACCCCAACACAGAACTCGCCTCCATCTCGCGCCGTATTTTGTAAGCATAGGTGCTGGTGTCCATGGCCACGTCGTCCCAGGTCAGGCTTTGGCCTTTGGCCACAGGGCGCAGCACTTTCACGCCGTGCGCCAATCCCAGTGGCATGCCGCCCATGCGCTTGGAGGTCGCGGCCGGCAGCAGCTTGCCCCAGACGGTGTAGCCGCCCTCGCCGTCCAGCATGTCGCCGGGCTTCAAGTCGCGCTTGGCGGTGGCCACCACGTCGGCGTTCCAGCCGATGGCCACGCCGGTGGGTTCGTTGCGCAGGGCCACACTCGCCACACTCACGCCCACTTCCAGGCCAATCAGGTGCCAGCGCTTGTAGAGCGTGAAGTAACGGCCCGACGGGTCGGTGTGGGCGTTGTACTCTTCAAAGCAGTTCTTGATGTAATCGGTCTCGGCCTCGACCGTGACCCACACGCCCATGCGGATGTCGTAGGGGATTTTGCGGCCATCGGTCTCAAGGCTCGAGATCACCTCGACCATGCCCTTGCGTTCGAGCACACCGCCTTCCGAGATGGGGCGGGTGACATAAGGGATGTCTTCCACGCTGGCAGGTGGGTAGAGCAAACCGTTGCTGGGCACACCCAAGCCGGTGGCATTTGACACCGCCGTGCTTTCAATCGAGGGCTTGGAGCCGTCCAGAAAGCTGTTGAACATTTTGGGGTTGAGGCCCCCTCGCTCGGCCTGCTCAGGCCTCAGGCCGTAATAGCCCCACACGGTCTCGGGCGTGGATTCGCAAAAGTGCGGCAGCCATTTGTGGCCACGGCCTGCGGCCACCACCGGAAAACCACAGGTGCGGGCCCAATCGACCAAATCGCAAATGAGTGCGGGCTGATCGCCAAAGGCCAGTGAATAGACCACGCCAGCGGTCTGAGCCCGGGTGGCGAGCAAGGGGCCGCAAAACGCGTCGGCTTCCACCGTGACGTTGACCACATGCTTTCGGTGTGCAAAGGCTTCCAGGATGTGGTCGACCGCGTGCAGGGGCGATCCGGTGCACTCCACGATCACGTCGATTGCAGGGTGGCGCACCAGGCTTTGCCAGTTGTCGCCCACATGGGTGGTGCCGTGTTTGACGGCGTCGTCTAGACTTGTGGCCGTGAGGCGCTCGGGGTTCCAGCCCACGCGGGCCAGGTTGGCTCGGGCACCGTCGGGAGACAGGTCGGCAATACCCACCAAGTGCACGCCGGGCGTTCGGGGAATCTGCGCCAAATACATGGAGCCGAATTTGCCCGCACCGATCAAGCCGATGCGGATGGGGCGGTTTTCTGCAGCGCGCTGGAGGAGTTTGGCGTGCAGGTTCATGCGGCTTCTTTCAGTTTGTCGAGGGAGGTTTGCAAAGCGCTGTCGGGCATGCCGTTTTTCCAAGGCAGATCGACCGGGTAGCTGTTCACTAAGCAATCGTCAGGCAGGCAGCTGATGGGGGTGAAATCGCGGTGGGCGATGTATTCGGGGCGCTTGTGGCGGCGGATGTGGTTGGACACGGCGCACAGACTCAGGTACACGCTCACCCGGTTCCAGGGCGAAAGGTTGCTGGTGGAGGCGTGCACCAGGCAGCTGTGGAACAAGATCATCGAGCCTGCTGGCCCGGTGGGGCTGACGATGCCGCCGTCCTTGTCCCCAGCGCGTTGCACCAATTGGCGGATCAGGTCGTTGTCCACCGTCCACAGCGGGTAGCTGGTGGTGGACAAATCGTGTTTGGCCTCGACCACGCCCTTTTTGTGGCTGCCGGGGATGAACATGAGCGGGCCGTTGAAGGGGTTCACATCGTCCAAGAAAATCGCCACGTTCATGGCGCGTTCGGTGGGCATCAGGTCGTCGTTGAGCCAAGTGCCGTAGTCTTGGTGCCACTGCCACACATCGCCTTCAAAGGCCATCTTGCCGTTGATCTTGAACTGGTGCATGTAAAGCGCTTCGCCAAACAGGTCTTGCACCGGCTCGATCATGCGGGGGTGGCGTGCCAGCTTGGCAAAGGGCTCGCTGTACATGTGGGCTGCAAAGTTGGTGCGCACGGCTTCGCTGCCTTTTTCGCGGACGTTGTAGGCCTCGCGGCGGCTGTACAACTCGGGCACGGCATCGTTCAGATTTTTGGTTTCTTCGGGGGTGAAGAGCCCTGGGAAAAACAAATAACCGTCACGGTCAAATTGTTCCAGTTGTTCGGGGGTCAGTTTCATGGAGTGCTCCTGTTTTGAGGTGTTGAATTTGTTCAGTCAATCGGGCGGTGAGCTGCACGCTGGCCTCGTGGGCGTGTTTTTGCACCAGGCGCACGGCCAAATCGGCATCACCCGCGTCAATGGCCTGCGCAATGGCTTCGTGGTCGTCCCACACAGTTTGTCGTTGTTGCGAAGATTGCAGCACGGCGCCCATGACGCGCTTGAGGTGGTGCCAATGCAGGTCAATGCTTTGCGCGATGAGTGGGTTGCCAGAGGCTTGGTAAATGGCGCGGTGAAAGGCCAGGTCGGCCTGGATCAGGGCTTGCACGTCGCGCCCGCTTTCGGCCAGGCGCCCCTGGCGCAGCACGTCCGGATCCAGCCGGGCACCGCGTTCGGCCGCCAGCCGCACGGCCAGCGCATCCAGGCTGCCACGCACTTGGTAGACCTGGGCAATCCAACCGACATCGAGCTGCGTGACACGCACGCCTCGGCCTGGGGCATCCTCGACAAAACCGTCTTTTTTCAGCAAACGCAGGGCCTGCAATACCGGCTGGCGAGACACAGCCAGGCGCTGGGCCAGGTCTTCCTGCGTCAGACGCTCACCTGGCGGCAAGGTTCCTTCGCTGATGGCGTCAAGCAAACGGCTGTACACCTGTTCAACCAGGTCCGGTGCCGCAGTGAGTTGGAGGAGCGAAAAGTTCATGTCTGTATACAGAATACAAATAGGCCGACAAATCCAGAATCGGTGTTTACCCGAGGGTCACTGGACGAGCAGCGACCATGGTTTTGAAGTGCCACAAAGGCGTCCACACTGACCCAATGGGATAATCTAATCATGACCATCACCATCAAAAATACCGACGACATCGCAGCCATGCGCGTGGCAGGCCGCCTGGCCTCGGAAGTTCTGGACTTCATCACTCCTTATGTGAAGCCCGGCGTGACCACCAACGAACTCGACAAGCTCTGCCACGACTACATCGTCGATGTGCAGCAAGCCATTCCAGCCCCGCTGAACTACGCGCCTGGAGGCTACAAGCCCTACCCCAAGTCGATCTGCACCTCGGTCAACCACCAGGTTTGTCACGGCATCCCGAACGACAAGCCACTCAAAAAAGGCGACTCGGTCAACATCGACATCACCGTCATCAAGGATGGCTGGCATGGCGACACCAGCCGCATGTTCCATGTCGGCGAAGCCTCAATTGCGGCCAAGCGCCTGGCCACGCTGACCTACGACGCCATGTGGAAAGGCATTGAGCAGGTCAAACCTGGCGCCCACCTGGGCGACATCGGTCACGCGATCCAGAAGTTTGCCGAAGGCCACGGCTTTTCGGTGGTGCGCGAGTTTTGCGGACATGGCATCGGCCAGGTGTTCCACGAAGAACCCCAGGTGCTGCACTACGGCAAACCCGGCACGCTCACGCAATTGGTGGCGGGCATGGTCTTCACCATCGAGCCCATGATCAACGCCGGAAAGCGCGACATCAAGGAAATGGGCGATGGCTGGACCATCGTGACCAAAGACCATTCGCTGTCGGCCCAATGGGAGCACACGGTGCTGGTCACCGAAACCGGCTACGAAGTGCTCACCGTCTCGGTTGGCACACCCGCCGTGCCCGCTTTTGTGACCTCCCCAGCCGCGGCCTGACATGAGCGGCCAGGCCCCTTCGCCAGATTTGGCCGATACGGCCGATCTGATCGCGCTGCGCGAGACTTACAAACGCGACAAGGCGGCTGTGCTGCAAGTCCTGGCCAATAGCGGCTCGGCCTTGCGGGGTCACAAGCAAACCCTCAAACAACTGGCCATTTTGGCAGATGGCTTGCTGATCGAGTTGTGGCAAAACGCAGGCTTTGCCACTGACCTGGCCCTGGTGGCGGTGGGCGGTTTTGGCCGCGCCGAGCTGTTCCCGCACTCAGACGTGGATGTGCTGGTCTTGCTGCCTCCGGGCCAAACCCCGGAGAGCGATCCAACGCTGCAGGCGCAACTCGAGCGCTTTATCGGCAGCTGCTGGGACACGGGCCTTGAAATTGGCTCCAGCGTTCGCAGCCTGGACGAGTGCTTGGCAGAATCGGCCAAGGACATCACGGTGCAAACCTCTTTGCTGGAGTCACGCCGAGTGACGGGCAACACCAAACTGTTCACCGAATTCCAAAAGCAATTTCAGGCGGCCATGGACCCGGAGGCTTTTATGGTGGCCAAGACCCTGGAAATGCACCAGCGCCACACCAAATTTGAAAACACGCCTTACGCACTGGAGCCCAACTGCAAAGAGTCGCCCGGAGGCTTGCGCGACCTGCAGATGATTTTGTGGGTGTCCCGCGCCGCAGGCCTGGGCCACAGCTGGGACGAGTTGGCGCGCAAAGGCCTGGCCACACCGCTGGAGGCGCGTCAAATCAAGCGCAACGAAGCCCTGCTGGGCCTGATCCGCGCCCGCTTGCACCTGCAAGCCAAACGGCGTGAAGACCGCCTGGTGTTTGACCTTCAAACCAATGTGGCCGAGACCTTTGGCTATGCCTCGGACATCACGCCCGAGGGTCGGCTGGCCTTGCGCGCCAGCGAGAAACTGATGCGCCAATACTATTGGGCCGCTAAAGCGGTGACGCAACTCAACCAAATCTTGCTGCTCAACATCGAAGACCGACTCAAAACCGAGCGCGGAGAGAGCATTGACCACTTTCGCCCCTTGAACGAGCGCTTTTTTGAAAAAGCTGGGCTGATCGAAGTGGCCAGCGACGACCTTTATCAAAAGCACCCACACGCCATCCTCGAGACCTTTTTGCTTTACCAGGCCACGCCCGGCCTCAAAGGCCTGTCGGCCCGCACGCTGCGCGCGCTGTACAACGTGCGCGCCATCATGAACGGGCGCTTTCGGGCCGATCCGGTGAACCGCCAGACTTTTCTGAAAATTCTGCAACAGCCCCACGGCATCACCCATGCCATGCGTCTGATGAACGAGACCTCGGTGCTCGGGCGCTACCTGTGGGTGTTTCGGCGCATCGTGGGGCAAATGCAGCACGACCTGTTTCATGCCTACACGGTGGACCAGCACATCCTGATGGTGCTGCGCAATGTGCGGCGCTTTTTCATGGCCGAGCACTCGCACGAATACCCCTTTTGCTCGCAATTGGCCAGCGGCTGGGACAAGCCCTGGATTTTGTACGCCGCTGCCTTGTTCCACGACATCGCCAAAGGCCGTGGTGGCGACCACTCGCAACTGGGTTGTACCGAGGTGCGCACCTTTTGCCGTCAGCACCAGGTTGGCAAGGAGGGCGGGCAGCTGATCGAATTCCTTGTCAGTGAACACCTGACCATGAGCCGCGTGGCGCAAAAAGAAGACCTGGGCAACCCCGAAGTCATCGCACGGTTTGCCCAGCGCGTGGGCAACGAGCGCCGATTGACAGCCCTTTACCTGCTCACCGTGGCCGATATCCGGGGCACCAGCCCCAAGGTCTGGAACGCTTGGAAAGCCAAACTGCTGGAAGACCTGTACAAATTGTGCTTGCGCGTGCTGGGTGGCCGCGCCCCCGATGCCACTGCCGAGGTGGAAGCGCGCAAACGCGAGGCCCTGATCGAGCTGGCACGCCAGGCCCAGCCTCACGAAGGGCACAAGGCGTTTTGGGATACTCTCGACTTGAGCTACTTCATGCGCCACGATGCCTCCGACATCGCCTGGCATGCGCGCCAGCTCTCGCGCCATGTGGCCATGAACGCGCCAGAACAGTCACGCACCATCGTGCGCGCCAGGCACTCCCCGGTCGGCGAAGGTTTGCAGGTGCTGGTGTTCACACCCGACCAAACGGATTTGTTCGCCCGCATCTGCGGTCACTTTGACCAAGCGGGCTTCAGCATTCTGGACGCCAAAATCCACACCACACGCACCGGCTGGGCGCTGGACACCTTCCAGATCGTCACGCCCATGCTGCCCGAGCACTACCGCGAGCTGATGAGCATGGTCGAGTCGGGTCTGACACAGACCCTGGAAAAGCACGGCCCCCTGCCCTCGCCGTCTCGCGGCCGGGTATCGCGCCGCGTCAAGAGTTTCCCAGTCACGCCTCGGGTGACGTTGCACCCGGACGAGCAAGGCCAAAAATGGCTGCTCAGCATCTCGGCCAGCGACCGCATCGGTTTACTCTACAGCGTCGCCCGCGTACTGGCCCAGCATGGCATCCACCTGCACTTGGCCAAGATCAGCACCCTGGGCGAGCGGGTAGAAGACACCTTCCTCATCAGCGGCCCGGCCTTGCAGCACAACCGTGCGCAAATCGAGATCGAAACCGAGTTGCTGCATGCTTTGCAGCCCACCTGACGCCCGCTTTTTTTTGACGACTCCACCCTCTCCTTATTTAAGTCTTGGGCTCAGCGCTGAGGGCGTCTTGCAAAGCCGCATTGAAAAGCGCCGCTGCCTCATATTGCACCCAATGACCAGCACCCGGCACGACTTGCCAGCACCCCCAGCGACTGGCCATCAGCGGCAAGGCTGCAGCCAGCTCTGACAAGCGACCCCGGTACAGCGCGTCATGTTCGCCAAAAATGGCGCTGACCCGTGCGGGCACCTGCGGCAAAACCCGCGCCACGAAGTCGGTCGAAGACAAGCGCCGGCGGGGCATGCGGTCGCGCTGTACATTGGCGCTGTGCAGACTCAGCGCCAGGTCGTCCAACGCTTCGGGGGCCTGCAGCATCAGGGCCAAAAGGTTGTGGCGGTGAACCGACTCTTGCGCCTCGGGGCTTTGCAGGTGTCGCCAACCCTTCAAAGGCGTGCGATCGGGTGCCGCCAGGCCCATGCCTGGTGCTCCCACCAGCACCAATTGCGCCGCATCCTGAGGGTGCTCGGCCAACCACAAGGCTCCGGCCATGCCCCCGAATGAAAAACCCGCGACGCTCACCGGCCCAGCGCAAAAACCCGCGTCTTTCAATTGGTGCAGACCTGCATGCAAATGCTCAGGCAAGTCGTTCACATCGGTGCAGCCCGCAGGCAGGTCCGAGTCGCCAAAGCCCGGCAAGTCGGGCACCAACACGCGCCAACCCGCATCGCGCAGCGGCGCAATGGAAAGCACCCAATGCGTCCAGCTGCCGCTGCCGCCATGCAGCAAAACCAGCGTTGGCTGAGCGACAGAACCCCAAGCGTGCCAGACCATTCGGGCCGATTGGCAAGAAGTCTCGTGGCGCTCGGCCCCAGCCAAAGCCAAGGCCAGTTCGAGGGGCAAAAAATCAGGCAAGTCGACGGCAGACATGGGTTGGGATGGCATCAATAACTGAACGAAGGTGTTGAAGAAAGGACTGAGCGCACGCAAAACCGGGTATCAAAAACGGTGGCAGACAGCCCAGCCGCTTCAGCCGGGCCCTTTGGGCTTGGGGTGCTGCAAACGCCAGACCTTGTAAGCTGCCGCGGTGGCCACAGCGCTGGTCACCATGCTGGCCACAAACACACTTTGCAAACCCCAACGCTCACTGAGCAAACCGCCCAGTAAAGCCCCAATCACCCCCGGAAAACCATAGGCCACCACGGTGTACAGCGCCTGACCACGTCCGCGCATGCGGCCTGGAAAATGGTGCGAAATCAGGGCAATGCAGACGGTGTGGTGCGTTGCAAAAGTGATGGCATGCAGGGTTTGCGCCAACAACAAGACCCACAGCACATCGGCCCAGTTGGCCGTCAGGCCCATGCGCAGCAGCATGACAGCCGAGCAGGCCACCAGCCAGCCGGTCAAGGGCACGCGCGGCAGCCACCTGGACTGATTGAAAAACCACAACACTTCTACCGCCACCGACAGCGCCCACAGCACCCCAATCATTGTTTTGCTGTAGCCCAATGAGTCCAGGTAAAGGGAGAAGAAAACGTAAATGCCGATGTGCGAGAGCACATGGAAGAAAGTGGAAGCAAAAAACCACTTCACCGCCTTTTGCCTCAGCACCGGTATGACCGACACGTGCTCGCGCACCGGGTGGGCGGCCTCCTTGATGTCGGGCATCCACCACACGCTCAGCAGCACCGCGCCCAGGCTGAACACGGTCCAACCAGGAAAGTGCTTCATACCGAAAGATTCGAACCAGGCCCCGGCCACAAATACCGTGACCAAAAAACCCATGGAACCCCACAACCGCACCCGGCCGTAGCGCTTGGAATCAAACGTGCCGTTTTGACTGACCAGGTGAGCCATCGCCGCCTCGCTCATGGGCATCATGGCACTGGTGTGGGTGAACATCAGCAGCAAAACCAGACCCAAGCCGACGGGCCCCCAATCCCAAAAGAGCAGGCAGGACGTGGCAAACGCCACCCCCGCCCCGATCCGCAGCAGCTTGACCCGCTCGCCCGTGCGATCGCTGATGGCCCCCCATGCGTAGGGTGCAAACAAACGGGTTGTGGCCTGCACGGCCGTGAGCACGCTGATGGTGAGCAGGCTCAGGCCCATGTCCTGCAACCACAGCGGCAAATAGGGGTTAAAAAACCCAATGTGCGCAAAGTAGCTGGCCGACAGGGCGGCAAAAGGCATGAGCTGATTGCGCGGCGTCATGCCTTAAGGCTTGGCGGCAGCAATGGGCGGCAAGTCGTGTGCCACATCGCCGCATTGTGCGCGGTGCTGCAAGGCGTGTTCCATGACGACCAAGGCCAGCATGGCCTCTGCAATCGGGGTGGCACGGATCCCTACGCAGGGGTCATGGCGGCCTTTGGTCAGGACTTCTGTGGGCTGGCCCGCAGCGTCGATCGAGTCGCGAGCAATCAAGATAGAGCTGGTGGGTTTCACAGCAATCGACACCTCAATGTCTTGGCCGGTGCTGATGCCGCCCAGCACACCGCCTGCGTTGTTGCCCACAAAGCCCTCGGGCGTGAGCGTGTCCCCTGCAGTGCTGCCTTTTTGCGTCACACAGCCAAAGCCCGCGCCGATCTCCACCCCCTTGACGGCGTTGATGCCCATCATGGCGTAAGCGATGTCGGCGTCGATCTTGTCAAACAGCGGCTGGCCCAAGCCCACGGGCACGCCCCGTGCCACCACGCGCAATCGTGCACCGCACGAATCGCCCGATTTGCGCAGCGCGTTCATGTAAACCTCCAAGGTCGAGACATCGGCCACCGGGGCAAAAAATGGGTTGTTCAGCACATGGTCCCAACTCTCAAAGCCAATCGGCACCTCACCGATTTGGGTCATGCAGCCGACAAAGGTGGTGCCAAATTTTTCTTTCAACCACTTCTTGGCCACCGCGCCCGCGGCCACCATGGGGGCCGTCAAGCGAGCCGATGAACGCCCACCGCCTCGAGGGTCGCGCAAGCCATATTTGCGCCAATAGGTGTAGTCGGCATGCCCCGGACGAAAGGTCTGCAGGATGTCGCCGTAGTCCTTGCTGCGCTGGTCGGTGTTTTTGATCAGCAGGCAGATCGGGGTGCCCGTGGTCAGGCCCTGGTAAACGCCCGACAAGATCTGCACCGCATCGGGCTCGTTGCGTTGGGTCACGAATTTGCTGGTGCCGGGGCGGCGGCGGTCCAGGTCGGGCTGGATGTCTGCCTCGGAAAGCGTCATGCCCGGGGGGCAGCCATCGATCACGCAGCCAATGGCCGGGCCGTGGGATTCACCAAAGTTGGTGACCGAAAAAAGTTGTCCGAAGGTATTGCCGCTCATGGATGATTATTATCCCAGAGCCGGCCCACGCCTTGAGTGGGCCAGTGTCAAGAAGCCGCTTTGGCTGCAACTTAACGCTCGCCCAGCGACTGGTTCAAGGTTTTGACAACCGGTTTGGCCAAATAATTGAGCACGGTATTGGAACCTGTTTTGATCTCCACCATGCTGGTCATGCCCGGCTGGATATCCAGTTTTTGATCGGGCCTGCCGCTGAACTTGCGCCCATCGGTCTTGATCTGCACCCGGTAATAGGGTTGCTCGCCTTGCTGGAGGTTTTCCGACAAGGTGTCGGGGCTGATGTAGGACAAGATGCCACCTAAGTCCCCATAGATGGTGTAGTCGTAGGCGTCGATCTTGACCGTGGCCTTCATGCCCGTTTTGATGAACGCGATGTCAGCCGAACTGACTTTGGCCTCGATCACCAGGTCCTCTTCTAATGGCACGATTTGCATGACCTCTTCGCCCGGACGGATGACGCCGCCCCGCGTGGTCACCCGCACGTTTTTCACAATGCCGTGCAAAGGCGCACGCAACTCGGTTTGCATCAACTGGTCTTTGCGCTGGGCCATGATTTGCTGCACGCCCGCCAGATCTTCAAGGGCTTTGCTCAGCTCTGCCTGGGTGTCCTGAAAATACTTGTTTTTACGGTTGGTGATTTGCGCCTGGGTGTCGGCAATTTGCCGCTCCAAACGCAAGACCTCGGTCGCACTCACATCGCCCGTCTTGAGCAGGGGCCGCGTCATGTTCAGCTCTTTTTGCACAATGTCTTTGATGTTTTCATAAGACTGCAGCTCGTCCTGGATGGCCAACTGGCGCTTTTTGACCAACATGCTCTGCGTGTCGCGGAACTCAGGATAAGCCTTGGCCTCGGGCGGGAAATTCGGCTCACGCCCCAGCACCTCGGCATGCAGCCGCGCTACCGTGATGGCCAAGCCAGCCGACTTGGCCCTGGTTTCCAGGTAACTGGACTGTTGGCGAGTGCCGTCGATCTTGACCAGCACCTGATCGCGTTGCACCACATCGCCTTCCCGGACCATCAGCTCTTCGATCACGCCGCCGTCCTGGGATTGGATGATTTGTGAACGAGCGCTTGAAATCACCGATCCAGGAGCACGGGTGATTTGGTCAATTTTGGCAAAGTAAGCCCACGAAAAAAAAACCACGCAGGTCAACAGCAGCGACCATAAGGCCCAACGCGAGCCGCGCAATACGCCGCTGAGGTCTTCGCGTTGGTGGTCGGAATCGGAGGGTCCTAAAAACCAGAAAATCTTCATGCCACAGTTCCTTGGGTGCTGGTGAAAGCAGGACGGCTGCTGGCCTGCTGACTCAAACGGTTGAGCACCTCATCGCGCGGGCCATCCAGCACCACCCGGCCTTTGTCCACCACCAAAATGCGGCTCACGTAGGACAAGACCGAGGGCTTGTGGGTGACCACCACGATGGCCGAATCGGTGGGCATGTGATCAAACAGGTGTTGCATCACGCGGTTTTCAAGTTTGGCATCCATGGAGGCGGTGGGCTCATCGAGCAGCAAAATTTTGGGCGAGGCCAGCAACATACGGGTCAGGCCCACCAACTGGCGCTGACCGCCCGACAAACCGCGCCCGCCTTCGGCGATTTCCAGCTCCAGGCCCATTGGGTGGTTCTGGATCACTTGATCGAGGCCCGTCATGGCGGCGGCCTTGAAAATCTGGCTGTCACTGGGCAAGGGCAAACCCAGGGTCAGGTTGTGCCGCAGAGTGCCGTTGAACAGGCGCACGTCTTGGGGTAAATAGCCCACATGTTCGCGCACGAATTCAGGGGCCAGATGGACCATGTCCACCTGGTCCAGATAAACCTGTCCCGAGGTGGGCTTGAACAAGCCCGACAACAACTTGACCAAGGTGGTTTTACCCGAGCCCACCGAGCCCAAAATGGCGACCCGGTCGCCGGGCGCGATCTGCAGCTGGGCCACGTCCAGACCCGGCAGGTCCTTGGTATATGAAAACGTGGCCTTGTTCATTTTGATCTCGCCCCGGCACAGCTCGGGGACCAACAGGCGTTCGCTCTGCTCGCGCTCACTGGGCATGGCCATGATGCCGTTCAGCGATTTGAGCGCGATTTTGGCGTGTTGCCACTGCACGATCAAGCCAGGCAGTTGCGCCACGGGCGTCAATGCCCTGCCCGAGATGATCGAGCAAGCAATCAAGCCGCCCATGGTCAGGTGCCCCGAATTGATGGCATAGGCGCCTGCGGCAATCATGCCTGCGTAGCTCAATTGCTGAATGGTTTGCGTCAGGTTGCTCGACAAGGTGGAGAACTGGCGCATTTTCAGCTCGCTGTCGGCCATGGTCGCGGTCATGCTGCGCCAGCGGTCCAGCATCTTCCACTCGGCGTTGGCGGCCTTGACCGATTCGATCCCGTCGATGGCCTCGATCAGCAAGCCATTCTTTTCATTCGATTCCTTCATGTGCAAGCCGGTGTATTTTTCGATCGAGCCGCGAAACGCCATTCCCGCCAACACCGCCAGGGGCACAGCCACCATGGGCACCAGCGCCACCTGGCCGGCGATGATGGCGATGACCCCCACAAACAAGATGGCAAAAGGCAAGTCGGCCATGATGAAAAGGCTCGAAGAGGTCAAGAAATTGCGCACCGATTCGAAATGCCGGATTTGAGATGCGAAGGTGCCCACCGTGTTGGGCCGCGCGTCCATGCGGATGTCCAGCGCTTTGCCGAAAAACACCGCCGACAACTCCTGGTCAATCGCTTTGCAGGCGCGGTCAACCATGAAGGCCCGCACCTGTTTGAGCACCAACTCCATGAGGATGGCAATGACCACGCCAATGGTCAGTACCCACAAGGTGGAATAGCCCTTGGTCGGAATCACCCGGTCGTAGACCTGCATCGAGTACAAAGCCGCCACCAGCCCCACCAAACTGATCACGCAGGTGGCCACAACGGCCTCAAAAAACACCGCGCGGTAGCGCCGAATCGAGGTGACAAACCAGTCGGTCGCGCTCAGGGCACGGTGACCGGATTCCCCCGGGCGGGCGGGCATGATGCTCAGCTTCAACAAGCGGCCTTGCCGCGCATCGGCCATGGGCAAGACACAGGGATGTCCTTCAGGGTCCTCGCAAGTCAGGCGGTGACGACCGGATCCTCCGCGCACCAACAAAACCTGCTCGCCTTCAGAGCCCACCCAAAGCAGCGGGAAATCGGACGACTTGAGGTTTTTGGGGTCTACCGCATGGATGTGCGCCGTGGGAAAGCGGCCCAACCACCACGCTTTGACCCGCTCCTCTCGGCTGAGGTGGTCGACCATGAGGCCGTCGGTGGTGCGCGACATCATGCCAAAACGGTGCGAAGGCACGGCCTGGCCCAAAAGTCCTGCCAAACGCGACAAGACCACCGCCAAGTTGCGGTCCAGCATCATGCTGGATGCACTGTCTTGTTCAGTCATGGAGCTGGCCGAGCGCTGGGGCGCTCATGGGCCCGGTCAGCAGCATCAGGCGCAGTTGCAGCGACTGGGTGCTGGAGGCCACATCGACCGCACTGTAATGGGCTTGAGCGCTCTCGCGAAGGGCGTTGAGCACATCCAGCCAGTTTTTCTTGCCAATCTGGTATTGGCGTAAATAAGAGGCCACCACATCTTCTGTGGCCGCAACCAGCAAGCGGGCCGGTTCGACCTGTTGGGCCAAGGCGTCGAGGTCGGCCAAGGCTGTGCGCACCTGCTGCTCGAGCTGGCGCTCAAACACCACGGTGTTTTGCAGGCTGTTTTCCAGACGCGAACGCGCTGCGGCTGCCGCGCTGCGGGCTGACAGACCTGGGCCTGGCGAAAACTGCAGGGACAAATAGGTGCGGTTGGGCAGCGCTGGATTGTCTTGGCCACCTAAATTCTGTCGATGGGCCAAGGCAACCGTCGGATACAAGCCTGCTTGGGCCATGTCGATTTGTGCTTGTGCAACCTCTTGCTGGGTGCGCCAGCGCAGCAACTCGGACGAGTGGGTTTTACTCGCCTCAATGGCCACGCCAACGTCCTGCTGAGGCAGGGCCAAGCGGGTGGGTGCTTTCAAAGCCGTGTAGGGCTCGCCCACCAATTGCTGCAATGCCAACTGCGCCGTTTGTCTGGAACGGTCAAACTGGATGCGTTCGGAAACGGCTTGCTGAAAACGCGCAGAAGCCAGCACCTGATCGGTCAATGGGCTGATCTCGGCCGCTACGCGGCGTTGGATCAACTCCAGCAGCTTGCGGTGTTCGTCCTCGGTTTTACGGGCCACGTCCAAACGTTGATGCCAGCGCAGCACTTCAAAAAACTGCTGTCCTGTTTGTTGCATCAGGCTGTTGCGTGTTTCCTGCAGGCCCGCCTCAACAAGCTTGAGTTGGGCCAGTGCCAAACGGTTTTGGGCGTCAATTTTTCCGCCCGCCCAAAGCGGCTGCTGGACCAGCAAGGCCGCTTGAGGGCGACCACCCGAAGCGGTGGCTTCGGTGCTCACGGTGGGAAAGCGCGACCACTTGGCGGTCTCCAGATCGGCCTGCGCCGCTTGCACCTCGGCCTGCTTGGCTTTCACGCTCGGGTGGTGGGTTGCCGACAGGCTCAGGGCATCGGCCAGTTTTAACTCAGTGGCCACAGAAACACCGGGCCAGCCGCCCAGCAGGGCCGTGAACACCAAGCAGGCATGCCAAACTTTACGTTGGATCATTTGAGTAAAAACACCTCTCAGTGTTTTAATATTTTAGTACTCAAATATTATTGCATGTTATTACCCAGTAAATTCTAAAAAATACCTGTGTTCATGCCCACAACAGACAAAAAACCGGAGTCTCCTCAGGGATAACCATCACCCCATGCTGAAGAAGACGGGTTGCTGGCGGATCAGGTGGGGGCCGTATTGCTTTCCTGGTCGGGCCAGTCGCGGATGTAGGCCTTGAGCATCTTGTTCTCAAAGTCCTGGCTGTCCACCACGGCTTTGGCCACATCGTAAAAGCTGATCACGCCCATCAAGGTGGACCCATCCATGATGGGCATGTAGCGGGCGTGGCGCTCCAGCATGATGCGGCGTACCTCGTCCAGATCGGTGTCACTGCTGCAAGTCATCGGCTGGGCGTCCATCGCTTCAAGCACCGTGGTCTGGCCCACTTGACCGCCATTTTTGACCACTTGCTGGATCACCTCGCGAAACGTCAGCATGCCCACAAGTTGTCCATGGGACATGACCACCAAAGAGCCGATGTCTTTTTCGGCCATGGCGTTGAGAGCGGAGGCCAACAATTCATCAGGCTTGACCGTGAACAAGGTGCTGCCCTTGACGCGCAAAATATCATTGACTTTCATGGCATCTCTCCTGCGGTTTGTTTGTAAAAGACGAAGATTTAATATAGCCCACAATGTATGGCGTGCACAGCGATTCGCACACGCTGGCCTTTTCTTTTTTCGGAGACAACCCATGGCTGGTTACAGTGATCCCGGTTTTGACACTTTGGCCCTGCATGCGGGTGCCGCTCCCGACCCCAGCACGGGCGCTAGGGCAGTGCCCATCCACCTGACCACTTCTTTCGTTTTTGAATCCAGCGACCAGGCCGCGGCGCTGTTCAATCTGGAGCGCCCGGGCCACGTCTACAGCCGCATCAGCAACCCCACCAACGCGGTGCTGGAGCAGCGCATCTCAGCCCTTGAAGGAGGCATCGGGGCCATCACCACATCCAGCGGTCAAGCGGCCTTGCACCTGGCCATTGCCACCCTCATGGGCGCGGGCTCCCACATCGTGGCCTCCAGCGCTTTGTACGGCGGCTCACATAACCTGCTGCACTACACCCTGAGCCGCTTTGGCATCCGTACCACCTTTGTCAAACCCGGCGATCTGGACGCCTGGCGGGCCGCTGTGCAGCCCGACACCAAACTCTTTTTTGGCGAAACCGTGGGCAACCCCGGCATGGACGTGCTGGACATCGAGACGGTGAGCGCCATTGCGCACGAAGCGGGTGTGCCGCTGCTGGTTGACTCCACCCTCACCTCGCCCTGGCTCATCAAGCCCTTTGACCACGGGGCCGATCTGGTCTACCACTCGGCCACCAAGTTTTTGTCGGGCCACGGCACGGTGGTGGGCGGTGTGGTGGTTGATGGAGGGAGTTTTGACTGGGACAAATCGGGCAAATTTACCGAACTGAGCCAAGCCTATGAAGGCTTTCACAACATGGTCTTCAGCGAAGAAAGCACCGTGGGCGCCTTTTTGCTGCGTGCCCGGCGCGAGGGCCTGCGCGACTTTGGGGCTTGCATGAGCCCGCACACCGCCTGGCTGATCTTGCAAGGCATCGAAACCCTGCCCCTGCGCATGGCGCGCCACATGGAGAACACCGCCAAGGTGGTCGAGTTTCTGGCGGCGCACCCGCTGGTCAGCCGCGTGGGCCATCCCATGCTCGAGAGTCACCCCTCGCATGCACTGGCGCAAAAGCTCTTGCCTCGCGGTGCGGGCTCGGTGTTCAGCTTCGACATCAGGGGTTCACGCGCCCAAGGCCAAAAGTTCATCGAAACCCTGAAGATCTTCAGCCACCTGGCCAATGTGGGCGACTGCCGCAGCCTGGTGATCCACCCGGCTAGCACCACGCACTTCCGCATGACGGACGAAGCACTGGCCGCAGGCGGCATCGGCCCCGGCACCATCCGCTTGTCGATTGGCCTGGAAGATCCGGCCGACCTGATTGACGACCTGAAAAAAGCCCTGAAAGCCGCAGAAAAGGCCTGATCCCCATGCAGATCCGCGCCTACCAAACTTCTGATGAAGCCGCCGTGGTGGCTTTGTGGCAAAGCTGTGATCTGACCCGTCCCTGGAACGATCCCTACAAGGACATCGCCCGCAAGTTGCAAGTGCGCCCAGACCTGTTTTTGGTAGGTGAAGTGCAAGGCCGCTTGATGGCCAGCGCCATGTTCGGCTACGAAGGCCATCGCGGCTGGGTGAACTACCTGGCCATCTCGCCGGACCACCAAAGACAAGGCCACGCCAAGGCCATGATGCAGCACGGCGAAGCCCTGTTACTGGCTTCCGGCTGCCCCAAAATCAATTTGCAAGTGCGTGCCAGCAACGCCCAAGTGCTGGCTTTTTACGAATCGCTGGGTTATCGCGACGACCAGGTCGTCAGCATGGGCAAACGCCTGATCCCGGACCTTTGAACACCCCAACACCATGCACATCCAACTGCCCACACACCCGCTTTACGCCTACACCGGCGGCAAGCCCTTCAACCCCGAGCAGCCTACCGCCGTGTTCATCCACGGCGTGCTCAACGACCACAGCGTCTGGATTTTGCAAACCCGCTACATGGCGCACCACGGCTGGAACGTGCTGGCCATTGACATGCCCGGGCACTGCAAAAGTGCAGGTACGCCGCCGCAAACCGCGGAAGAAGCCGCCGACATCGTCATCGCGCTGCTGGATACGCTGAAGATTGAAAAGGCTGCGCTGATCGGCCACAGCTTTGGTTCGCTCATCGCCCTGGAAGCGGCGGCTCGCGACGCGCAAGCCCACCCCGGGCGCGTGAGCCACCTGGTGATGGTGGGCACGGCCTACCCGATGCGCGTCTCACCCGCCCTGCTCGATTTGTCGGTCAGCGCCCCCTTCAAGGCCATAGACATGGTCAACAGTTTTTCGCATTCCACGTTGGCCCCACCGCCTTCGGCCTTGGGCCCCGGCACCTGGCTTTATGGCGGCAGCAAGGCGCTGATGCGCCGTGTGTTGGCCAGCAACACACAGGTCAACGTGTTCCACACCGGCTTCAAGGCCTGTGATGATTACCGAGGCGCAGAAGCGGCCATGCCGCAAGTGGCCTGCCCCGTCCTGTTTGTGCTGGGCAGCGCCGACCAGATGACGCCGCCCAAGGCAGCGCAAAGCCTGATTGACCTTTGCGCCAAACCCCAAGTGGTCAAGCTCTCCGCAGGCCATTCGCTCATGACCGAAGCACCAGAAGGCGTGTTGCTGGCGCTCAAGGATTTTTTAAAACCGTGAGCATGAAGGCCATTCGCGCACAGGGGTGCGCTCCTACAAGATGAACACATCAACTACCCACATCACCCCACCCTTGTCGGCAGACAGGACCCGCGAGTTGGCCCAAAGCCTGGACCTGCGGGCCTTGCCGCGCGACTTTTTGGACAACCCTTACCCGGTTTATGCAGCGTTGCGCGAAGCCGAGCCTTTCAAGCGCATGCCCGATGGCTCGTATTTCCTCACACGTCATTCCGATCTGGTGGCGGTGTACCGCGACGCCAAGGTCTTCAGCTCTGACAAGCAAGTCGAATTCGGCCCCAAATACAACCACGCGCCCTTCAACCAGCCGCCCTACGCCACATGCAGTGGCGTCTCCCCGCTGTTTGAGCACCACACCAGCAGCCTGGTCTTCAACGACCCGCCGCTGCACACCCGGGTGCGCCGCCTGATCATGGGCGCGTTGACCCGCCGGGCCATTGAAGCCATGGAGCCTGGCCTGGTGCTGCTGGTGGACAGCCTACTGGACAAGATCGAGGCGAAGGGCGGCGGCGACCTGATCGAGGACTTTGCCTCGGCCATTCCGGTCGAGATCATCGGCAACCTGCTGGGCGTGCCGCATGCCGAGCGCGAACCGCTTCGCGGCTGGTCGCTGGCCATATTGGGGGCGCTGGAGCCCGCCCTGAGCCCTGAACAAGAAGCGCTGGGCAACCGCAGCGTGAGCGAGTTTCTGGCCTACCTGCGCAAATTGGTGGCAGATCGCCGATTGCATCCGAGTGACCCGGAGCACGATGTGCTGACACGCTTGATTCAGGGTGAAAAAGACAACGGAAATGATGGCGACGCCCTGAGCGAAGTCGAGCTGCTGCAAAACTGCGTGTTCCTGCTCAATGCCGGGCACGAAACCACCACCAACCTGATCGGCAACGCGCTCATCAGCCTGCAGGAATGGCCCGAGCAGCGCGAACAGCTCAAGGCCGACCTGAAACAAGCGGCCAGTGACGAAGAACGGGAACAAATCATGGGCCTGGCCGTGGACGAGTTTTTACGCTTTGAATCGTCCAACCAACTGAGCAACCGCCGCGCCTTGCAGGCCACCCAGGTCAACGGCTTTGATCTGCCTGCGGGGGCTCTGATTACGCTGTGCATTGGTGCGGCCAACCGCGACCCGGCCGTTTACGCCAACCCCGAACAGTTGGACCTGCGCCGAAGCGGCAACAAGCACCTGGCCTTTGGCTTTGGGGTGCACCAGTGCGCAGGCCTGAGCCTGGCGCGTTTAGAAGGCCGCGTGGCGATCGGCCGTTTTTTACAGCGCTTCCCCGATGTCCAGCTCACCCAAGCTCCCCAGCGCGGCGGCCGGGCCCGATTTCGCGGCTTTTTGCATGCCCCTTTTTCGACCCGTTAAACACCAGAGGACGGTCCTTCAAGCTGCGCTGCAGGCAGCAAGGATGCCAGCCAAACCTGGTCCAAGCCGGTTTGTACCCACAGCGGGTCGGCTGCCGAAGCCCGCAGCACCAGCAAGCGGTCGGCGAGGGGGGCCGCACGGGCCTGGGCCGGGTCGATCAGCAAAACCTGCCGGGCTTGGGCCTGGTCGTTTTGCTCAGTCAGACGGCCGACCCAATCGAGCGCATGCAAGACGGCCAGAACTTGCTGCAACTCGCTCAGTTCCACCCGCAAGCGGGCGGCCAAAGCCCCGGCACTCCAGCCTCGCCGCTCAGTCAACTTGGCAGCGTTCAACTCGGCCAGCACCTCCAGGGCCAGCCTGAAGGACCATCCCGCGCCTTCGGGTTTGCGCCACTGCTCGCGGCCCAGTTCCGGCAAGCTCGACGCCAGCACCGCCCCCAACAAAACCAGTAGCCAGGTCACATAAATCCAGACCAGCAAAATCGGCAGCGCCGCAAAGGCCCCGTAGACCAGTGAATAGGTGGGCACTTCCAGCAAATAAAAAGCCATGCCTTTTTTGGCTAGCTCCAGCGAAGCGGCCACCAAAAAACCGGCGGTGATGGCATGCCGCCAACGCACCCGGGTGTAGGGCACATAAAAGTACAGCCCACTCACGCAAGCGATGAGCAGCAAAAACTCAAAACTGTCGAGCAACCAGCGGATCGATCCGGGCAGCACATTCACCACATCGCGCGACGCCGTGACCACATACGAGGTGATGGCCAGGCTGCTGCCCAAAAGCAGTGGCCCCAAGGTGATGGCTGCCCAGTAGAGCAACACCCTTTGGGGCAAAGGGCGCTGACGCTGTACGCGCCAGATCTGCCCAAGCGTGCGCTCGATGGTCACCATCAGGAACAGCGCAGACAAAAGCACTGCCGCCAAACCCGCTGTGCCCAGGCGACTGGCCTTGCGCGAAAACTGGGTCAAATAACTCAGCACCTGCCGGGCAATGCTCTCGGGCACCAGGCTTTCGACCAGCCAGCGTTGCAGCATGTCCTGGAACTTGCCGAACACCGGAAAGGCAGAGAAAACCGCCAAACCCAGGGCAAACAAGGGCACCAAGGCCAACACGGTGGTGAAGGTCAGCGAACTTGCACTGAGCCCCAAACGCGCGTCGCGAAAGCGTTCGGCCAATACGCCGCCCATCTGCCGCCAGGGAAACACCGACAGCTCTTGCCACCACAAACGGGTGTGTTCGCGCAGGCCGGATTTGGTCAAGGTTGTTTGCATGCCCGGTATGATGCCATCGCAATGAATCCGAACCCCGAAACTTCCCCCCTCCCCCCCCAAGAAACAGCCCCAGCGGGCCTGGACCTGACGCGTTGGCTGGCCGTGGGCAGCTTGCTGGGCCTGATCGTGCTGGGCCTGGCCTGGGAAATCTGGCTGGCCCCACTGCGCGAAGGGGGCAGCTGGTGGGCCATCAAAGTGCTGCCTTTGTGCATCCCTGTGGCCGGTTTGCTGAAAAACCGCATGTACACCTACCGCTGGGTCAGCCTGTTGGTGTGGCTTTATTTCACCGAAGGCGTAGTGCGTGCCTGGGGTGATGCCTGGCCGTCCTCTTGCCTTGCCGCGCTGCAAACCTTGCTGTGCAGCACCTTATTTGTAGCGTGCGCGCTGCATGTGCGCATCCGCTTCAAGGCCGCGAAAGCCAAAGGTAACTTTGTGCCTGTGCCCCGAGACTGAGCGGTGACCGCCACAGCCTTTCTACTCTCTTTTGACTGCCATGAACGATCTGACCCCATCCCAATCCGGCTTGATAGCGCAACTGCGCGCCATCTGTGGCCATGCCAACGTGCTCACACACGCCGACCCCGGCGCTGACCTGAGCCCATGGGAGCAAGACTGGCGCAAACGCGTCAAGGGTCGGGCGCTCGCCGTAGTGCGACCCGGTCACACTCAAGAAGTGGCCGCCGTGGTCAAAGCCTGCGCAGCGGCCAATACGCCCATCGTGCCGCAAGGGGGCAACACCGGGCTGGTGGTGGGCGGTGTGCCCAACGGCTCGGGCACCCAGATCGTGCTGAGCATGACCCGCATGAACGCGGTGCGCGCCATCGACCCAGCCAACCTGACCATCACCGTAGAAGCCGGTTGTGTGCTGCAAAACCTGCAGGCTGCCGCTGAAACCGCTGGTTTTTTGTTCCCCCTGAGCCTGGGCGCCGAAGGCAGCTGCACCATTGGCGGCAACCTGGGCACCAACGCGGGCGGCACGCAAGTCGTGCGCTACGGCAACACCCGCGAGCTGTGCCTGGGTCTGGAAGTGGTCACTGCACAAGGTGAGGTCTGGCATGGCCTGACCGGCCTGCGCAAGGACAACACCGGCTACGACTTGCGCAACCTGATGATCGGCAGCGAAGGCACGCTGGGCATCATCACTGCCGCGACCATGAAGCTTTACCCCCAACCCGCCGCGCAACTGACTGCCTGGGCCGCCGTGCCCAGCATGGAAGCGGCTGTGCAGCTGCTGGGTCTTGCGCATCAGCGCCTCGGGCCAGGTCTCACGGGCTTTGAGGTCATGGGCCAGTTCGCGTTAGGCTTGGTTGACAAACACTACCCCCAACTGCGCGTGCCCTTGTGGCAAGAAACGCCTTGGTGCGTGTTGCTGGAAAACTCCGACAGCGAAAGCCAAAGCCACGCCCGGGGACAGTTTGAAGCCCTGCTCGAAGCCGCGCTTGAAGCAGGTTGCGTGACCGATGCCGTGGTCGCAGAAAACCTGACGCAAGCCAAAGGGCTGTGGCACATCCGCGAAAGCATCACCCTGGCCCAGGTGCAAGAGGGCCAAAACATCAAGCACGACATCAGCATCCCGGTGTCAAGCATCCCGACCTTTGTGGCCGAAACAGACGCCCTGCTTGAGCGCGAGGTGCCCGGCGTGCGCTTGGTTGACTTTGGGCACTTGGGTGACGGCAACCTTCACTACAACGTCCAAGCGCCCGAGGGGGCGGATGGCCACGGTTTTGTGCGTACCTTCGAGGACAAGATCAACACCTTGGTGTTCAATCAGGTCAAACGCTTTGGTGGCTCAATCAGCGCTGAACATGGCGTGGGCGAACAAAAAGTGAACAAGCTGCCGCTTTACAAAGACCCCACGGCCCTTGCCATGATGCGTTCCGTGAAAAAAGCACTGGACCCCCACAACCTGCTCAATCCAGGGCGAGTGCTGGGCTGAAGCGCCCAGCTTGAGGAATCACTTCACCACGGCCTCGTCGGTCAGTTTTTTGAGAAAAGCAGCCCTGCGGTTTTGCACCACGGCGGCTTGCACAAGGTTTTTGCTTTCGTCAAAACCGGGCACCTGGTAAGAGCGCTTGGCGGTCAGTTTGACCACATGCCAGTAAGGGCCGACCTGGATCGGGGCGGCCGACACAGCGCCTGGTGCCAGATTGACCACCACATTCGAAATCGCGGGCGCAATCTGGTCGGGCAAGAACCAACCCAGCTCACCACCTTTGTCTTTACTCGGGTCCATCGACCGGGTCTTGGCCAAGGCGTCAAACGCCTGACCGTCACGCACCGCCGTCATCACAGAACGTGCATCGGCCTCTGACGACAAAACGATGGTTGATATCTGGAACTGCTGCAAATCACCCGCCGCCTTCAAGGCCTTGACCTGGCGCTCGTACTCGGCCTTGAGCTCGGCTTCAGCAATCGGGTTTTTGGTGAACTCGTCATTCAGGAGCAACTCAATCAGTAGGTTTTGGCGCATTGCAGTCAAGGCGTCTTGCGTGGCGGGCAACTTGTCGAGGCCGCGTTTTTGCGCCTCTTGGGCCATCAACTCGCGCGCCACCAGCTCTTGCTTGACCGCAGCACGCAACTCGGGCGTATCTCTTTGGCCCTGGGCCACATTGGCCTGGACGTTGCGGTCCATCAAGCGTGCCGCAATAGACACGCCATTGACCACGGCTACGGGGGCGTCGGCTGCCTGTATGGCAAAAGACGTCAAAAAACCGCAGGTCAAACATAAGCATTCAAAAAAACCAAGACGAAAAAAAGTCATTTTGGACCCTCAAATTCAATGCAATCAACACACGAGCATAGCGTTAATTCGTGCCTTAAACTCAACCATCATGAACATCCCTACCCGCCCTGTCCGCAGCCAATACGAAGACTTCATGCGCCACGTTTACTCAACAGGTGTGCAAAAAGGCGATCGCACCGGCACCGGTACGCGCAGCGTGTTTGGCCACCAGATGCGGTTTGATTTGAACGAAGGCTTTCCGCTGGTCACCACCAAAAAGGTTTTTTTACGGGCCATCATCGTGGAGTTGCTGTGGTTTTTGCGCGGCGACAGCAATGTGAAATGGCTGCAAGAACGCGGCTGCACCATCTGGGACGAATGGGCGCGCGAAGATGGCTCGCTCGGCCCGGTTTACGGCGTTCAATGGCGCAGCTGGCCCACACCCGGTGGCGGCCACATTGACCAGATTCAGCAAGTCATGGAAACGCTGAAAAACAACCCCAATTCGCGCCGCATCATCGTTAGCGCTTGGAATGTGGCCGAACTGGACCAAATGGCGCTCATGCCTTGCCACGCGTTTTTCCAGTTCTATGTCGCCCCAGCACAAAAACCTGGTGACAAGCCCAAACTCAGCTGCCAGCTTTACCAGCGCAGCGCCGACATCTTTTTGGGCGTGCCCTTCAACATCGCCAGCTATGCGCTGCTCACGCACATGGTGGCGCAGCAGTGCGACATGGATGTGGGTGACTTCATCTGGACGGGTGGGGATTGCCACATTTATAGCAATCACCACGAGCAGGTGGAACTGCAATTGAGTCGTGCGCCCATGGCCTACCCAACCCTGAACATCAAGCGCAAGCCTTCTTCGATCCTGGATTACGAATTCGAGGATTTCGAAGTGGTGGGTTACGAATGCCACCCGGCCATCAAGGCACCTGTCGCGGTCTGATGAAGCTGCACCTCATTTATGCCCGATCCCGCAACGGCGTGATCGGCAAAGACAACGAAATGCCCTGGCACCTGCCCGAGGACTTGGCGCACTTCAAGCGCGTCACGCTCGGTCAGCCGGTCATCATGGGCCGCAAGACCTGGGACTCTCTGCCTGCGCGTTTTCGGCCGCTGCCAGGGCGATTGAACATCGTCATCACACGCCAAACCGACTGGCATGTCGAAGGCGCAAAGCATGCCAACTCGATCGAAGACGCCATGCGCCTCTGCGGCGATGTAACCGAAGCCTGGATCATGGGCGGCGCCGAGATTTACCGTCAAGCTGAGCCCCTGGCCAGCACGGCCGTGGTGACCGAGATCGATGCAGACTTTGAAGGCGACGCCTTCGCGCCCGAACTGGGCGCCCAGTGGCAAGAGGTTCAACGGGAACAGCACACCACGACAAGTGGCTTGGGCTTTGCCTTCGTCACCTACCAACACACCATCAAGCCATGAAAATTGCCACCTGGAATGTGAACTCCTTGTCCGTGCGTCTGCCGCAAGTGCTGGACTGGCTGGCCGCCAACCCCACCGAGGTGCTGGCCTTGCAAGAACTCAAGCTCACGGACGACAAATTTCCTGTGGCAGCTTTCACCGAGGCGGGTTACCAAGCCCAGTGGTTTGGCCAAAAAACCTACAACGGCGTGGCGCTGATCTCCAAAGCCGAAGGCTCGGAGGTCGTCAAAAACATCCCCGGTTTTGAAGACGACATGTCCCGCGTGATCGCCGCCACTTACGCCGATGGGGCGGGTGGCACGGTGCGTGTAATCGGTGCTTATTTTCCGAATGGCCAAGCACCGGACAGCGACAAGTTTGTCTACAAAATGCGCTGGCTAGATGCCCTGCGCGACTGGGTGCAAAGCGAGATGCAAAAGCACCCGAATTTGGTGATCACGGGCGACTTCAATATCACCTTTGACGAACTCGACATGTGGGACCCGGTGGGCCTGAAAGACACCATCCACTGCACCGTGGCTGAGCGTGAAAAGCTGCAAGCCCTGACCGATTTGGGCCTGGCCGACAGCTTCCGTTTGTTTGAGCAGCCCGAAAAAAGCTACAGCTGGTGGGATTACCGCGAGTTCGGGTTCCGCCGCAATCGGGGCTTGCGCATCGACCACATTTTGATTTCACAAGCCCTCAAAGCACGCGCCAGCGCCTGCGTGATCGATCGCGCTCCACGCAAAAACGAGCGTCCTAGCGACCACACGCCTGTGGTGCTGACGCTCTCCGAGTGAGCTGCTGACCATCAGGATCAGCGCACCCTTGCCACAGATCAAGGAGGCACGGTGTGGTGCCAATACCGCCGAGCCCAATCCCTTTCACAGTGCACCGCCTCGGGTTTTGAGCTGACCCAGCGCGCAGCGCCACAGCGGGTGTTTTCAACCAAGTCAATGCCCAACGCCTTGTAACGCTGAACCACAGGCTCTGCCGGATGGCCGTAGCGGTTGCGGTAGCCGGCTTGAACCACGGCCACTTGGGGCTTCAAGGCTTCGATGAATGGGCCAGTGGACGATGTTTTGCTGCCATGGTGTGGCACCAAGAGCAGGTTCACGGGTTGAAGGCCAGACGCCACCAAGGCCAACTCTTGCGGGGCCTCAATGTCACCCGCCAACAAAGCCGAAGCTGTGCCGTGGCTGATGCGCAGCACACAGCTGACCGCATTGGGCTTGGTTTTTTTATCCAGCGGCATGCCCGTGGCTTGCGCATGCGGATGAAGGATCTCAAAAAGCACCCCATCCCAGACCCAGGATTGCCCGGCTTGGCAGCGCGTCCAGCCAGGCCGCAGGCTGTGCAAAGGGTGGCCCTCTTCCAAAGAAGACCACAACGCCGCTTGAGGCTGCATGGCCAGCACCGCCGCCGCGCCCCCGGTGTGGTCGCTGTCGCGGTGACTCAGCATCAAGGTGTCAATGCGCTCGCCCATCTGCGCAAGCAAGGGCACCAACACACGGTGCCCCGCATCACTTTCGGGTGAATAACTTGGCCCTGCGTCGTACAGCAAGCTGTGCTGTGCGGTTCGCACCAGCACCGCGTTGCCTTGGCCCACATCAGCGGCCAACAACTCAAAAGTGCCCGCTGCAGGTCTGGGCGCTTGCCAAAAAAGAACGGGCCACAGGAGCGGCAAACAGAGCAACTTCCAAGACAAGGGCGCTTTGAGCACCAGCACCACGGCGCATAACAAGGCCAAAGCAGCGAAGCCCCAAGGCGCCATGGCCATAGACACAGAGGACATGGGCCATGAAGCCATCCAAGTCAACACCACCGACAGCGGCTGCAAAGCCCAAGCTGCCAATTCCCAAGCGCCCGACCACACCACCCCCAGCATGGCCAATGGCGTGACCAAGAAAGTCACCCAGGGAATGGCCAGCAAATTGGCAAGCAAGCCCACCAAAGAAATCTGCCCAAAAAATAACAATCCAAGCGGTGCCAAGGCGACTGTGACAATGAACTGCTCCCGAACCAATGACCCAGCACGTCCTAGCCAAGCACTGGCCCCCGCCAATGGCTTTTGCCCTGGATCCCAGGCATTTCCAGTCGCCATCAAAATTCCCACAGCCACAAAACTGAGCCAAAAGCCCGGCTGCAACATGGCCCAAGGGTCCCATGTCAGCACCACCGCCCCGGCCAAAGCCCAGACCAATGGCCCAGGCCAAAGCCGGGCCGACAGTTTGAGCACCACCACCACCGCCAACATCCACATCGTGCGCTGCGCGGGCACCCCCCAACCACTGAACAAGGCATAAAAACCTGCCAGCACAAGTCCCGCCAAGGCCCCCACCTGAGGGGCAGGCCACCGCAAGGCCCCGGCAAATCCCCAAAGCACCGACCGACGCCAGCCCCAAGCCACGACCAGCGAAGCCAACCAGGCGAACATGGTCACATGCAGGCCTGAAATGCTCATCAAATGGGCCACGCCGGTGGCCCGAAAGAGGTCCCAATCGCTTCGCTCGATGGCGGCCTGATCGCCTGTGACCAAGGCAGCGATCACGCCACTGTGTTGCGCTGACGATGCACCACCGGGCACCGCGGCAAGATGGGTCAGTAAACGATCGCGAACCAACTGCCTCCAGCTTTCTATCGGGTGCCGCCCCGTACTGGCCAGCCGCTCTGGGCTCGGGTCTTTGACGCCAGTTCGGACATACCCGGTGGCGCGAATGTTTTGCTCCCACAGCCACAGCTCGTAATCAAAACCCCTGGGGTTCAGATGGCCATGCGGCGCTTTCAAGCGGACACGCAATCGCCATCGCTCGCCCGCCTTCACAGGCTCGGGCAATGCCGACAGGTTCCATCCGCTGTCGTGTCTGCCATCTTGCCCATACCACCCCAAGTACACCTGCGAGGGCAGTTCGGTGTCCAAGTCGATCGCGCGGCTTTGACCTGATGGGTCAACCCGCCAGGCTTGCTCAATGCGAAAACGAAAACGCCACCCCACGTCTTGCCGCTGGGGCATGGCTTGCACCACACCCACCACATCCAAGTCCTGACCCTCCAACGCTGGGTCGATGGCCAGCGACCGCGACAACGCATGCAAACCCGTGACAGCATACGAAAGACAGACCAACACTCCCCCTATATGGAGGGTTCTGAGCCCTAAGGTCGGTTTTTGGCGGTTGATCAACCAACCTGCGCCACCCGCCAAGGACGCCAGTGAGACATAAGCCAAAACGGCCCAAAGTGTCTCTTGCTGCAGCTGCAAAGCGATTCCAGCACACCAAGCAACCAGGGCAAATAACCAACCTTGTCCTGTGCGAGCGCTCATGGCCAAACCTGCGGCATGAAAGTTGGGCTGGAGTGCAGGCTTGAATTGAGATTCACGACAGCCTCCCTGGATGGGCTGGTGGTGGGAATCGCTCAGCATTGATGCAAAGCGTACTTTTTTATACATTTTAGACGGGTCTCATGCTCTTTCAAATGATCAAAGCTTGAATGCGTTTCGGCGACAATCCCAGCACTGGCCTATGGTCAGCGCCGATCCACCCACACCAAGAGCCCACGACATGAACGTCTATGACACCCTGAAGTCCCTGAACATCGAGCTGCCCCCCGTGGCCGTACCTGCTGCAGCTTATGTCCCTTTTGTGCAAACCGGCAATCTGGTCTTTTTGTCGGGCCACGTCGCCAAAAAAGACGGCAAAGCGTGGGTGGGGCAACTGGGCAAGAACATCGACACCCCCGAAGGCCAGCAAGCTGCACGTGCCGTGGCCATTGATCTGATGGGCACTTTGCACGCGGCCTTGGGCGATCTCAACCGGATCAAGCGCATTGTCAAAGTGATGAGCCTGGTCAACTCCACAGGCGACTTCACCGAACAGCACCTGGTCACCAACGGCTGCAGCGAATTGCTGGGGCAGGTTTTCGGACCCCAAGTGGGTGCCCATGCCCGCAGCGCATTTGGGGTGGCCCAAATCCCCATGGGCGCTTGCGTTGAGATCGAACTGATCGCCGAAATCGGGTGACAAGGACCATGGCCATCGAACTGAGCAAAGATGACCGCGCCCAGGCCATTGCCAGCATCGAGCGCTATTTCATGGACAATTTTGAGCAAAAAATCGGCAACATCACCGCCGGCGCTTTGCTCGGCTTTGTGCTGGAAGAAATCGGCCCCAGCATTTACAACCGCGCCGTGAGTGACGTCAAAGAACGCATGCTCATGCGTGTAGAAGACCTGGAATACGAAGTCCGTGAGGATGAATTCCAGTATTGGCAAAAGTTCAGCAAGCGCCAGTAAGGCACAAACCTGATCTCGTGCTAATGCATCAAAACACCCATTTAAACCAGGAGAATTTCATGACCATTTCCATGTCCAGCGCCACCCTGCCCGTTTGCACCCGCATGCTCACCAACCTGAGCCATATTCTGGCCAAGGCCGAGCAGTTCGTTGAAGCCAAAAAGATCGACCCCACGGCGCTGACCACCTACCGGTTGGCGCCAGACATGCTCCCTTTCACCCGCCAAGTGCTGATCGCCTGCGACGCGGTGAAAAACGGCGTGGCCCGTTTGAGCGGAGTCGACGCGCCCAAGTTTGACGACACCGAAACCACGCTGGCCCAGTTGAAAGAACGCATCCAGAAAACCGTAGCCTTCATCGCTACCGTCCCTGCCGCTGCGCTGGACGGCACCGAAGACAAAGAAATCACTTTCCCTGCCGGCCCCGGCAAAACCCGTACCCTCAAAGGTCAGGACTACCTGACGGGCTGGATGCTGCCCAATATGTACTTCCACATCACCACGGCTTACACCATCCTGCGCCACAACGGCGTCGAAGTGGGCAAGATCGATTACCTACTGGGTGCCCAGAGCTAAGCTGCTGGCTTCAAGCCCGATTTGTCCCCACAGCACGTGTCCAAAGCTGTGGACAAGTGCAGGGACAAGCTGCCAAAGGCCCGACCAGCATGGGCTGGCGGTGTGTGCTCAAAAAAGCATCACTGCGCCCCGATTACTCCACCCGCGTCACCCGATTCGGCTTGAAGCCCAAGTCCGCCACTTTGCCCTTCTTGGCGCGGGCGGTTTTGGCGTTATTCAGGCTGCGAATCTCCAGCGTTTCTTCGCGCTCTTTGCCGCCCCGGCCAATACCTTCGATCTTGATGCTGCGGGTATAGGCCGCAGCTCCGGCTAGGCTGTCTTTGGCTTCGAGGTCAATCAGCATCAGGCCCCGGCCGCCTTTTTCCATGGTCTTGAGTTCGCTGATCTCAAAGGTCAGCACACGACCGCCCGTGCTGGCGCAGCAGACACTGGTGGCAGCGGGCATGGGCTGCTTGTCGGCAGACACAGTGGCGCTGGAGCCGCTCACATGGCTCGGGGCGCAGACGGTTTCGCCCTCGCCCAGGCTGATGAAGGCTTTGCCCGCCTTGTTGCGCGAAATCATGTTCTCGACCGAGGCCTTGAAGCCGTAGCCGCCTGAGCCGCTCAGCAGCAGCGTAGCGTGGGCGGGGCCTGCAAAGTAGTGGGCGATTTGCGTGGTGGGTTCCAGCTCGATGAGCGTGGTCACCGGTTGGCCGTCACCGCGAGCGCCGGGCAAGGTGGCCACAGGTACGCTGTAGATGCGGCCGTTGCTGCCGAAGATCAGCAGCGTGTCCACCGTGCGGCATTCGAAAGTGCCATACAGGCCGTCGCCCGCCTTGAAGGCGAAGCTGGTGGCGTCGTGGCCATGGCCCGTGCGGGCGCGCACCCAGCCTTTTTCTGACACGACCACCGTCACAGGCTCGTCCACCACCTTGACTTCGGCCACGGCTTTTTTCTCTTCCTGGATCAACGTACGGCGCGGATCGGCAAAGGTTTTGGCATCCTGTTCTATCTCTTTGATCATCAGGCGGCGCAGCGCAGCGGGGCTGCCCAAAATTTCTTCGAGCTTGCCCTGCTCGCCCCGCAGCTCGCTCAGCTCTTGCTCGATCTTGATCGCTTCCAGCCGGGCCAGTTGGCGCAGGCGAATCTCAAGGATGTCTTCGGCCTGGCGGTCGCTGAGTTTGAAGGCTTCGATCAGCGCGGGCTTGGGCTCGTCGCTCTGGCGGATGATGCGGATCACCTCGTCGATGTTGAGCAACACCAGCTGACGGCCTTCCAGAATGTGGATGCGGTCCAGCACTTTGTTCAGGCGGTGCTGGCTGCGGCGGGTGATGGTGATCTGGCGGAAACTGATCCACTCGACCAACATCTGGCGTAAGGACTTTTGAATCGGCTTGCCGTCGATGCCCACCGAGGTCATGTTGATAGGGGCCGAGGTTTCCAAGCTGGTGTGCGCCAGCAAGGCGGTGATGAGTTCGCTCTGTTCAATGCGGCTGGTTTTGGGCTCGAACACCAGGCGCACAGCGGCGTCTTTGCTGGATTCGTCGCGCACCACATCGAGCACGGCGAGAATGCTGGCTTTGAGCAACACTTGGTCAGCGCTGAGCGCTTTTTTACCGGCTTTGACTTTGGGGTTGGTGAGTTCTTCAATCTCTTCGAGCACACGCTGCGAGCTCACGCCTTGCGGCAACTCGGTCACCACCAGCTGCCACTGGCCACGGGCGAGGTCTTCGATCTTCCAACGGGCACGTACTTTGAGGCTACCGCGCCCTGTGCGGTAGGCATCGGCAATGTCGCTGGCCGGGCTGATGATCTGGCCGCCACCGGGATAGTCGGGGCCGGGGATGATGGCCATCAACTCGCTGTCGCTCAGCTTGTCGTTTTTGATCAGGGCGACACAAGCATCGGCCACTTCGCGCAGGTTGTGGCTGGGGATTTCGGTGGCCAGGCCCACGGCGATGCCGCTCGCGCCATTGAGCAAGCTGAAGGGCAAACGGGCGGGCAACTGGCGCGGCTCTTCGGTGGAGCCGTCGTAGTTGGGGATGAAGTCCACCGTGCCCATGTCGATCTCGTCGAGCAGCAAGCTGGTGATGCGCGACAGCCGCGCTTCGGTGTAACGCATGGCGGCTGCGCCATCGCCGTCTCGACTGCCAAAGTTGCCCTGGCCGTCTATGAGCGGGTAGCGTTGCGAAAAGTCTTGCGCCATGCGCACCAGCGCGTCATACGCCGCCGTGTCGCCGTGCGGGTGGTAACGGCCCAGCACATCGCCCACCACACGGGCGCTTTTGACGGGCTTGGCGGCGGTGTTGTTGTTGGGGCCGCTGTACGACAAACCCATCCGGTCCATCGAATACAAAATACGCCGCTGGACGGGTTTCTGGCCGTCGCACACATCGGGCAAGGCGCGGCCTTTGACGACGGAGAGCGCGTATTCCAAGTAGGCTCGCTGGGCGTAGGCGCCCAAGTGGTCGCCTTCGGGCGCGGCTGCGGTTTCGGGGGTCAACAGGTCAGTGGTCATCAATGTCTTTCAATGTGGCAGCGCGTTTGCTGGCGATGAGCCTTGTTCGGCCGATCGCCCACAGGGTGGGCTCCTACAGGGGATTCATCACACGTCGATTTCGATGCTGTCGCCGTGCAGTTCCATCAGCTCGCGTCGGGCGGCGGCTTCGCCTTTGCCCATCAGTTGCATCATCAGGTTTTCAGTGCCCGCGTTGTCCAGCGGGCCCAACTCCATGGGCAGCAAGCGGCGCGTGTCGGGGTTGAGGGTGGTGTCCCACAGCTGCTCGGCGCTCATCTCGCCCAAACCCTTGAAGCGGCTGATGCTCCAGCCGCCTTCTTTGACGCCGTCTTTGCGCAGCTTGTCGATGATGGCGGTGAGTTCGCCTTCGTCCAGCGCGTAGGCTTTGGAGGCAGGTTTTTTGCCGCGTGCGGGCGCATCGACGCGGAACAGCGGGGGCCTGGCCACATACAAATGGCCTGTTTCGATGAGCTTGGGGAAATGGCGGAAGAACAAGGTCAGCAGCAAGACCTGAATGTGCGAGCCGTCCACGTCCGCATCCGACAAGATGCACACCTTGCCGTAGCGCAGGTTGCTCATGTCGGGGTTGTCGTTCGGCCCGTGCGGGTCTACGCCAATGGCCACCGAAATGTCGTGGATTTCGTTGTTGGCAAACAAGCGGTCGCGGTCCACTTCCCAGGTGTTGAGCACCTTGCCGCGCAGGGGCAAGATGGCTTGGCTCTCTTTGTTACGGCCCATCTTGGCGCTGCCGCCAGCCGAGTCGCCCTCCACCAAAAACACCTCGTTGTGCAAGATGTCTTTGCTCTCGCAATCGGTCAGCTTGCCGGGCAGCACCGCCACGCCCGAGCTCTTGCGCTTTTCGACCTTCTGTCCTGCTTTCTGGCGGGTTTGCGCGGCCTTGATGGCCAACTCGGCCAGCTTTTTACCGAAGTCCACATGCTCGTTTAGCCAAAGTTCGAGCGCGGGGCGCACAAAGCTGGACACCAAGCGCACCGCGTCACGCGAGTTAAGGCGTTCCTTGATCTGGCCCTGGAATTGCGGGTCAAGCACCTTGGCGCTCAGCACATAGCTGGCACGCGCAAACACGTCTTCGGGCATGAGCTTGACGCCTTTGGGCAGCAAGCCATGCAGCTCGATGAAGCTTTTGACGGCGGTAAACAAGCCGTCGCGCAAACCGCTTTCATGCGTGCCGCCAGCACTGGTGGGGATCAAATTCACGTAGCTTTCTCGCACCGGCGCGCCGTCTTCGGTGAAAGCCACCGCCCATGAAGCGCCCTCGCCTTCGGCAAAGCTGTCGTGGTTTGGATCGGCAAAGCCTTCGCCCTCAAAAAGCGGGATGACCGGGTCGCCGTTCAGGGTTTGCGTCAGGTAGTCGCGCAAACCTGCTTTGTATTGCCACTGCTGGGTTTCTTTGGTTTTTTCATTGACCAAGGTCACCGTCACGCCCGGCATCAACACCGCCTTGCTGCGCAGCAGGTGCGTCAGCTCATTCATGGGCAGGGCGCTGGACTCGAAATATTTGGCGTCGGGCCAGGCGCGCACGGTGGTTCCTTGCTTTCGGTCGCCTTCGCCTGACTTGCGGGTCACCAGCTGTTCGATCACATCACCGCCAGAAAACACCAGGCTGGCCACTTGGCCTTCACGGTAGCTGGTGGCCTCCAGGCGCTTGGACAGCGCGTTGGTGACGCTCACCCCCACACCGTGCAAACCGCCCGAGAAGCTGTAGGCACCGCCCTTGCCTTTGTCGAACTTGCCACCCGCGTGCAAACGGGTGAACACCAGCTCGATCACGGGCGCTTTCTCTTCAGGGTGCATGCCAAATGGAATGCCCCGGCCATCGTCTTCGATGCTGACCGATCCATCCAAGTGCAGGACGACTTTGATCTTTTTGCCGTGACCCGCCAGCGCCTCGTCGGCGGCGTTGTCCAGCACTTCTTGAATGATGTGCAGGGGGTTGTCGGTGCGGGTGTACATGCCCGGGCGTTGCTTGACAGGCTCTAGTCCTTTGAGGACACGAATTGAGCCTTCGGAGTACTCGGTGGAGGTTTTGACAGTTGATTGGTTGACCATGGAGGCGGATTGTAGTGTGATTTACGAAGGTCTACTGGATGCATAGACAGTGGTTAAGACGCAATAAATGAGCGAGGCATTTGCGAGACGGCTGTTGTCCAAACTATTGGTTAAAGTCGGAAGATGCAAAACAAACCCCTGTCTCTGACCCAGGTACTCCTGTGTGGCGCGGCCATCGTCACTCTGTCCATGGGCATTCGCCACGGCTTTGGCCTGTGGCTGCAGCCCATCACCCAGGCCCAAGGCTGGGGACGTGAAGAATTCGCCTTTGCCATGGCCATCCAGAACCTGTCTTGGGGTTTCATGGGCATTTTTGCGGGCATGGTAGCCGACAAGTTCGGTGCGTTTCGCGTGATTGCCTTGGGTGCCATGGTCTACGGTGTGGGCCTGCTGGGCATGGCCTGGGCAACCGACCCCTGGGTGTTTGCCCTGTTCACCGGGGTGATCATTGGTACCGCCCAAGCGGGCACCACCTACGCGGTCATTTACGGCGTGATTGGTCGCAACGTCCCCGCAGAGCGCCGCTCTTGGGCCATGGGCGTGGCGGCAGCAGCCGGCAGTTTTGGTCAGTTTTTGATGGTGCCTGTCGAGGGCTTGTTGATCAGCCAAATGGGCTGGCAAACCGCTTTGGTTATTTTGGCTGCGGCAGCGATGCTGATCATCCCGCTGGCTTGGGGTCTGCGCGAACCAGGCCTGAACGGGCCCGGCCAAATCAAGCGAGACCAAACCATTGGCCAGGCTTTGAAGGAAGCCTTCAAGTACCCCAGTTTTCAGCTGCTGATGGCGGGCTATTTCGTGTGCGGATTTCAGGTGGTATTCATTGGCGTGCACATGCCCAGCTACCTCAAAGACCACGGCCTGGCGCCGCAGGTGGCCAGTTATGCGCTGGCCCTGATCGGCCTGTTCAACGTGTTTGGTACCTACATCGCTGGCACTATGGGCCCAAAAATTGCCAAGAAAAATATCCTGGCTTCTATCTACATTGGCCGCTCAGCGGCCATCACTTTGTTTTTGCTGGCGCCGCTCACGCCTACCAGTGTTTACATTTTCTCGGCCGTCATAGGCTTGTTGTGGCTGTCTACTGTGCCGCCCACCAACGCGGCAGTGGCGCAAATCTTTGGCGTCGCGCATTTGTCCATGCTCAGCGGCTTCATCTTTTTCGGCCACCAAATTGGCTCATTCATGGGCGTGTGGCTGGGCGGGTATTTGTACGACAAAACCGGCAGTTACGATGTCGTTTGGTACTTGGCCATTGCCTTGGGCATTTTTGCAGCCTTGGCCAATCTCCCGGTACGCGAAAGCCCGATCACCCGCACCCCCCCTCAAACCACATGAGCACCCGGCAAACCTCGCTGTTGCTGGGGGCTGCAGCCCTGGGCCTGACATTCTGGCTGTATGGCCAGTCCGACGTGGTCATCATGCTGTCCGAACAACTGTGGTCCTGCTTTTAGCCCCTCCACTGCCTTGAAAGCGCCGACGACATGCATGGCACCGAAAACCCCTCCGCTTGGCTGCAACGCTGGGCCCACCTGATTGCCCCGGGCAGCACCGTGCTTGATGTGGCCTGCGGCGCAGGCCGTCACATGCGTTATTTGGCCACTTTGGGACACCGTGTCACGGGCGTGGACCGCAACCCTGAAGCCGTGGCGCTGGCCCAAGGCAGCGGTTCGGTCATTTGCGCCGACATTGAAAACGGCCCATGGCCCTTTGCTGGACAAACATTCGGCTGCGTGGTGGTGACCCATTACCTCTGGCGCCCGCTGCTGCCCACCCTCGTGGGCAGCGTGGCTCCGGGTGGCGTGCTGATCTACGAAACCTTTGCAGTAGGCAACGAAAGCGTGGGCAAACCCTCTCGGCCTGACTTTTTGCTGCAGCCCGGTGAGCTGCTCAGGGTCACCGAAGGCTTGCGCACGGTGTCTTACGAAGACGGCTTTGAGACCTCGCCGGACCGCTTTGTGCAGCGTATTGTGGCTGTGAGGTCCGGGCCAACCGAGGCCTTTGAACGCAGACCGTTGCACCCTGCCTGAAACTGCGCCAGCCTCTAGCTTTTCATGGCTTTGCCCCCTTGCAAGGTGTGCCAATCGCCCGGTGACTTGCACTCGTTAAAATAGTCCTTTTTCTTGCTCAGAAACACTGACATGACCACCGAATTTCGCCCCATCCGTGGCAGCATCCCTGCGCTGATCACCCCCATGCTCGCTGATGGCAAAGTGGATTACCCGACTTTGCGAAAACTGATCGACTGGCATGTGGCCGAAGGCACCGATGCCATCGTTGTGGTGGGCACATCAGGCGAATCGCCCACTGTGACGGTAGAAGAGCACTGTGAAATCATCCGTGTCTCGGTTGAACAAGCCGCCAAACGCATTCCCATCATTGCCGGTTGTGGCGCGAACTCCACCGCCGAAGCGGTCAATCTGGCCAAATTTGCACAAAAAGTTGGCGCTGACGCTCAGTTGCAAGTGGTGCCTTACTACAACAAGCCCACCCAAGAAGGCCTGTACCAGCACTTCAAAGCCATTGCCGAGGCCGTGCCGACCCTGCCCGTGATTCTCTACAACGTCCCAGGCCGAACCGTGGCCGATTTGCAGCACGACACGGTGCTGCGTCTGGCCCAGGTGCACGGCATCATCGGCATCAAGGAAGCCACCAGCAACATCGAGCGTGCCCAGTGGCTCATCCGCGATGTCCCCAGAGAATTTGCGGTGTTTTCGGGCGACGACGCCACCGCAGTGGCCCTGATGCTGTGTGGCGGAGCTGGCAACATCAGCGTGACCGCGAACGTGGCCCCGCGCCTGATGCATGAACTGTGCTTGGCAGCGACCCGTGGCGACGTCAAAGAAGCCATGCGCATTCAGTTCAAACTGCTGCCTGTGCACAAAAACCTGTTTGTCGAAGCCAACCCCATCCCCGTGAAATGGGCCATGCAGCGCATGGGCCTGTGCGGCCCCACTTTGCGCTTGCCCATGACCGAGCTCTCTGCGTCACAACAGCCCGTGGTCGAAGCGGCCCTGAAGGCCAGCGGCCTGATTTGATGGACACCCCAAGGATATTTGTGAACCCTCTGTTTTTCAACGCCATGCCCTCTTTACATTTCAAACGCTCCGCCACAGTGCTGGCCTTGGCCAGTTTGCTCAGCGGCTGCTCGATGCTGCAGGAAGACAAGATTGACTACAAAAGCGCAGCCAAAGCGCCCACACTCGAAGTGCCTCCGGACCTGACGCAATTGCGCAAGGAATCGCGTTACGCCCTTGAGAGCACGTCGACTACAGCTTCGGGTTTTCAAAATGCGGGCATTCGCGTGGTCGATGCGGGCACGGCAGCGAACGCCCTGGGGGCCGTCAGGATCGAACGTCAAGGCAATCAGCGCTGGCTGGTGGCCAGCTTGCCAGCCGACAAAATCTGGGAGCCCCTGCGGGAATTCTGGACCAGCAATGGCTTTGTGCTGACCACGGATGCACCCGACATCGGCGTCATGGAAACCGATTGGGCCGAAAACAGGGCCAAGCTGCCCCAAGATTTCATTCGCAGGACTTTGGGCAAAGTGCTGGACACGTTGTATTCAACAGGTGAGCGCGACAAATTCAGAACCCGCGTAGAACGTCAGGCACAGGGTGGCGTTGAAATCTACATCACCCACCGGGGCATGGTTGAAAACTACGCTGACAATCAAAAAGGCTCCACCATATGGCAACCCCGTCCCAGCGACCCTGAGCTGGAAATCGAATTCCTGCGCCGCCTGATGGTCAAACTGGGCACCTCGCCAGAAGTCGCCAAAACAACCGCTGCAGCAGCCAGCAACACACCAGACAACATCAGCCAGGTCAGTAGCCTTAATGGCCAGCCGGCTATCGTGCTTCGGGACAACCTGGACCGCGCGTGGCGCCGCACAGGCGTTGCATTGGACCGCAGCGGGTTCACCGTGGAAGACCGTGACCGCTCGGCAGGTGTGTACTTTGTGCGTTATGTGGCCGCTGGCACCACCAACGAACCGAAGGGATTCCTCGGACGACTGTTTTCCAGCAAAAAAGATGTGCCTTCGACGCTGACCAAATATCAGATCAGCGTCACGTCTTCTGGCGACAACCAAAGCACGCTGCGCGTTCTGACCGCCAGAGGTCAACCCGAAGCATCGGCCCAGGATTCCGAGCGCATCTTAAAGTTGATTGCGGCCGAGTTGCGCTGAACGCGTGATTTCAAGACGAAAAAAACCCCGCAAAGCGGGGTTTTTTTGTGACCCATCCGGTTTGTACCGGATGAAATTGATCACTTGGGAGCAGAAGCGCCAGCGGCAGGAGCCGATGCGTCAGCTGCTGGGGCAGCGGCAGGAGCCGATGCGTCAGCTGCTGGGGCAGCGGCAGGCGCTGCTGCAGGTGCTGGCGCTGGTGCTGGGGCTTCTTTTTTGCCGCAAGCGGACAAAGCAGCAGCAGCGATGAAAACGGCCAGAACGAGGGACTTGTTCATTTTGATGTTCCTAAGGTGTGAATTTGAAAACAATTTCCGGAAATTGTTTCAACGGGTGTTAAATCCGTTGAGACTGAGCCAAAAGCACTCGAGCTCTTTTGTACTCAGCCTCGGATTATAGCGTTTTCCCTAGTCATACGAAAGAAAGCTTGCTCTTGTCTTGCATTTATTTGGTGCAGTAAATAACACTTAGAAATCAAACTCACAAAGCTTGCAGCCAACCCGCGCTGGCCCAATCCAGCAACGCATACTTCGCATCTGCACTTAAAGTCTTCACTTTTCTCCCGTTAATGACGCGATCATCAGCCAATTGACGCAAAGCGATCGCATCACGCCCTCCCACCTTGAAGCTCTCACCGTTGATGAAAATGTGCTGCCTGTCGTACATCATTTTGGTGCGCCGGTTGAGCTGAACGCCCGCCGAAACATCAAGCTCGCCTTGTGTGCCATCGAACCAAACATGCGCTTTCGGCTCGGTCAGGTACTCCCCGAGCAAGCTGTCGAGGAGCTGAGGGTTTTGCAGTGCTTTGTTAACGACTTGCCGTGCAAAGCCAGCCAAAGCCTGTGGAATAGCGGCAGAAGACGACACAGCCGCTTGTTTCGGATCGCGGTAAAGCGCGTCACCCACACCGTCGAAAGCCTCATCGGCCAAGCCCAGCAACAACTCACGCGCCAACTCGCCCTCTTGCGGCGCCCGAAATCCCATCGACCAGGTCATGCACTCCCCCTTGGCCACACCGTCGTGGGCGTATTTGGGGGGCAGATAAAGCATGTCGCCGGGGTTGAGTAAAAATTCTTCTTCGGCTTCAAAGTTTTGCAAAATCTTGAGCGGCACGCCCGATTGCAGAGTCAAGTCTTTGTTGCGGCCTATGCGCCAGCGGCGCTGGCCATGCGCCTGCAACAAAAATACGTCATAGCTGTCAAAGTGCGGCCCCACACCACCCCCATCGGTGGCGTAGCTGATCATCACATCGTCCAGCCGTGCATCCGGAACAAAGCGGAACTGCTGCATCAGCGCGTGCACACCGTCGTGGTGCAAGTCGACGCCTTGCACCAAAAAAGTCCACTTATTCTGGCTAAACGGCGGCAGACTTCGCTTCGGAAATGGGCCGTGCTTCATCTTCCAGCCCTTGGGCGAATCCACGATCAAACGCGACTCTACGCCCTCGTCGCCCGCCAGTGCCACCAAGTCAGCGCGGCCCACGCAGGGCACAAAGCCCGGGATGGCATTGCGCACCAGCAAAGGCTTTTTTTGCCAATGGCGCTTCATGAATTGGCTGGGGCTCAGGCCCCCGAGCAGTGCCAAGGCTTGTTCTGTGTTCATATGGGTCATCCAGTTGCTCAGGCCGAAAGACCTGCACTCAAAGACAATGCGGCCAAAAAGTGGCCGCCAAACTGCGACAATTGTCGTATGGAAATCAAGACACCTTCTGTGGTCGCACTGACCTGGACACTCAAAGACACGCTGGGCGAAGTTCTGGACACCCTGAATGAGCCCGTGGAATTTTTCATTGGCGGCCAAGACCTGTTGCCAAAAATCGAAGAGGCCCTGCAAGGCCACGAAAAAGGCGCCAAGGTCGACCTGCACCTTGAGCCTGAAGACGCTTTTGGCGACTTCAACGAAGCGCTGCTGTTTCTGGAGCCGCTGGCCCTCTTTCCCGAAGGGCTAGAGCCCGGCCTCACCATCGAAGGCACCGCTCTGCCCGAAGGCTGTAACCCCGACGCACCACGCAACGCGCTTTACACCGTGACCGAAATCTACCCCGAGCATGTGGTGCTGGACGCCAACCACCCGCTGTCGGGCATCGCGCTGCGCTTGAGCTTGAAAGTGGAATGGGTGCGCGAGCCTACTGAGGAAGAAGTGGGCAGTGGCAGCTGCGGCACGGGATTTTTCAAGATTGAAGTCGGCGATGAGGGCAAACTGACGCCGCCCACGCTGCACTGACCCCTCTTTAACAGCGCCATCAAGGCGCTTATTTTTTGCCGGTCGAGCCGTAACCGCCTTCGCCACGTTCGCTGGGTGCAGCAAATTCATTGACCACGTTGAACGTGGCTTGCACCACGGGCACGATCACCATCTGAGCGATGCGCTCCATGGGTTCAATGGTGAACGCCACGTCACTGCGGTTCCAGGCGCTGATCATCAACTGCCCTTGGTAATCGCTGTCAATTAAACCCACCAGATTGCCCAGCACGATGCCGTGCTTGTGGCCCAAGCCAGAACGCGGCAGCAACATGGCCGCGTAACCAGGGTCCTTGAGGTGGATCGCCAGGCCCGTGGGCACCAGCTGCCAAGCATTGGGTGCCAAGGTGAGCGGCGCATCCAGGCACGCGCGCAGATCCAAACCTGCGCTGCCAGGGGTCGCGTAATGGGGCATTTGTGCGGCGATGCGCGCATCGAGAATTTTGACGTCGAGGTTCATGGTCATGGTCATGGTCATTCTTGTTCTCAGCCCAGTCGCCGGGCAATGTCTTCAATGAGTTGAACGGCCAGCACCTGCTTGCTGGCCTGCGGCAGCTCCCGAGCGCCTTGCTCGTCCACCAGCAGCAAGGCGTTGTCGTCTTGCCCAAAAGTAGCCGGACCGATGTTGCCCACAATAAGTGGCACTTGCTTGCGCAGTCGCTTGGCGGTGGCGTGAGCCAACAGGTCGTGGCTTTCGGCGGCAAAGCCGACGCAAAACAGCTCGCCCTTTTGCGCCGCTGCCGACTGGGCCACGGTGGCCAAGATGTCGGGGTTCTCCACAAAGCTCAGCTCGGGCGTCTGCCCTGAGCCGTCTTTTTTGATTTTCTGGTCGGCCGAATTAGCCGGTCGCCAGTCCGCCACCGCCGCCGTAGCCACAAACACCCCTTGATCTGGCACATGGGCCTGGACGGCTTGCAGCATGTCGCGGGCGGAGCGCACGTTCACGCGTTTGACGCCTCGGGGCGTGGCCAGGCTCACCGGGCCTGCAATCAGGGTCACATTGGCCCCAGCCATGCGGGCCGCACGCGCAATGGCAAAGCCCATCTTGCCGCTCGACAAATTGGTGATGCCGCGCACCGGATCGATGGCCTCGTAAGTGGGTCCTGCAGTCACCAACACCGACTTGCCTGCCATGAACTTGGGCGTGAAAAACGCCTCCAGGTCTTCCAGAATTTCATCGGCTTCGAGCATGCGTCCGTCGCCGGTTTCGCCGCAGGCTTGGTCGCCCTGCCCCACATCCAGCACATGAATACCGTCGGCTTTGAGTTGGGCCACATTGCGCTGCGTGGCCGGGTTATTCCACATTTCGCGGTTCATAGCCGGGGCCACAATCAAGGGCACTTTGTCGAGTGGACGGGCCAGGCACATGAGGCTCAGCAACTCATCGGCGCCACCGTGCAGCAGCTTGGACAGAAAATCGGCGCTGGCCGGAGCCACCACAATCGCATCGGCCTCACGGCTCAGGTTGATGTGGGCCATGTTGTTGGCCTCGCGCGGGTCCCACTGCGAGGTGTAAACCGGGCGGCCCGACAGGGCTTGCAGGGTCACGGCCGTCATAAAGTGCTCGGCCGCCTCGGTCATCACGACCTGCACCGTCACGCCCGCCTTGACCAAGGCGCGGCAGAGTTCTGCTGACTTGAAGGCCGCGATGCCGCCCGACAAGCCCAGAACGATGTGTTTTCCAGCCAATGTGCTCATGCGTGGAAATGTAGCAGACGTGACTGTCTATAATCACGATTTCCACCTACCGGGGGCTGAAAGCTCCCGTCTTGGACATGACCAAATTCGTCTTCGTCACCGGCGGTGTGGTGTCTTCCCTGGGCAAGGGAATCGCCTCCGCATCGCTCGCCGCACTTCTTGAATCTCGCGGCCTGTCTGTCACCCTCATCAAACTCGACCCCTACCTCAATGTGGACCCCGGCACCATGTCGCCGATCCAGCATGGCGAGGTGTTTGTGACCGATGACGGCGCAGAAACCGACCTGGACCTGGGCCACTACGAGCGCTTCATCAACACCCGAATGAAGAAGGCCAACAACTTCACGACCGGCCAAATTTACAAAAGCGTGTTGGAAAAAGAGCGCCGTGGCGACTACCTGGGCAAAACTGTACAGGTCATCCCACACGTCACCAACGAAATCCAGGACTTCGTCAAGCGCGGGGCGGGCTACGGCACCCCCGAAGCGGTCGATGTCGCCATCGTCGAGATCGGCGGCACGGTGGGCGACATCGAATCTTTGCCTTTTTTGGAAGCCGTGCGACAGCTCAGTTTGCGCCTGGGGCCCAACAACACCGCCTTTGTACACCTGACCTACGTGCCCTGGATCGCGGCAGCGGGCGAACTCAAGACCAAGCCCACACAACACACGGTGCAAAAACTGCGCGAAATCGGCATCCAGCCCGATGCACTGCTGTGCCGCGCAGACCGCTACATTCCGGACGATGAGCGTGACAAAATCTCACTTTTTACCAACGTGCAAAGCTGGGGCGTGATTTCCATGCCCGACGTGGACACCATTTACAAAGTGCCCCGCGTGCTGCACGAACAGGGCCTGGACGGCCTGATTTGCGACAAACTGCGCCTGAGCACACCACCGGCCAACCTCAAACGCTGGGACGATTTGGTCCACGACACCGAGCACCCACAAGGCGAAGTGACGATTGCCATGGTGGGCAAATACGTGGAACTCTCGGACAGTTACAAATCGGTCAACGAAGCGCTGCGCCATGCCGGCATGCGCAACCATGTGCGCGTGAAGATCGAGCACATCGACTCCGAAACCATCACCCCAGAAACCGTGGCCAGCTTGGCCCATTACGATGGCGTGCTGGTACCTGGCGGTTTTGGTAAGCGCGGCGTGGAAGGCAAGATCGAAACCGCGCAATTCGCCCGCACCCACCAAGTGCCTTATCTGGGCATCTGCCTGGGCATGCAGGTCGCCACCATCGAATACGCCCGCCATGTGGCCGGCATGAAAGACGCCAACAGCACCGAGTTCGAACCTGAGACGCCCTTCCCTGTGATCGCCCTGATCAACGAATGGAAAGACGCTGACGGCTCCATCCAGGTGCGTGATGCCAACTCGGACTTGGGCGGCACCATGCGCTTGGGCGCGCAAAGCTCTGACGTCGCCAAGGGCACATTGGCCCACCAGATCTATGGTGACGTGGTCACAGAACGACACCGCCACCGGTATGAAGCCAACGTCAATTACCTGGACGACCTGCGCAAAGCGGGCTTGGTGATCTCGGCTTTGACCCAGCGAGAGCAACTGACCGAAATGGTTGAGCTGCCTCAAAACGTGCACCCTTGGTATGTGGGCGTGCAGTTTCACCCCGAGTTCAAGTCCACACCGTGGAACGGTCACCCCCTGTTCAACGCCTTCATCAAGGCGTCCATTGAGCACCAGGCCAAGGCCGTACTCCCCTGACAGGACACCCCATGAAACTTTGCGGATTTGACGTTGGCCTACACCAGCCCTTCTTTTTGATCGCGGGCACCTGCTCCATCGAAGGCCTGGAGATGTCCATCGAGGTGGCCGGTCGCCTCAAAGAGGCTTGCTCAGCGCTGGGCATTCCTCTCATCTACAAAGGCTCGTTCGACAAGGCCAACCGCTCCTCAGGGAATACCCAGCGCGGCGTGGGCATGGATGCGGGCCTGAAAATTTTGGACGAGGTGCGTCGCCAGATCGGCGTGCCTATCCTGACCGATGTGCACGACGAATCACAGGTCAAAACCGTGGCCAGCGTGGTCGACGTGCTGCAGACACCCGCCTTCTTGTGCCGCCAGACCGATTTCATCCGCGCCGTGGCCCAGTCGGGTAAGCCCGTGAACATCAAAAAGGGGCAGTTCTTGGCCCCTTGGGACATGAAAAACGTCATCGACAAGGCCCGCAGCGCGGCACGCGAAATTGGCTTACCCGAAGACAACTTTTTGGCCTGCGAGCGCGGTGTGAGCTTTGGCTACAACAACCTGGTGGCCGACATGACGAGCCTGGCCGAGATGCGCAAAACCGGCGCACCTGTGGTGTTTGACGTGACCCACTCGGTGCAAAAGCCTGGCGGCCAAGGCACCAGTAGCGGTGGCGCGCGCGAGATGGTGCCGGTGCTCGCCCGTGCGGGCGTGGCCGCTGGTGTGGCAGGTCTCTTCATGGAAACCCACCCCAAACCCGCTGACGCCTGGTCTGACGGCCCCAACGCCGTGCCGCTGGGCAAAATGCGAGCACTGCTGGAAACTTTGGTTCAGCTCGATGCTGTGACCAAGAAAAACCCATTTTTAGAGGATGACTTTTTATGAGCGGCTACATCATTGCTCACGTCCAAGTGACCAACCCCACCCAATACGAAGAGTACAAGAAGTGGTCCACCGCCGCCATGAAAACCGCAGGTGCCGAAGTTTGCGTGCGCGGCGGCCAGGTGCAAGTGCTAGAAGGCGACTGGGCCCCTGAGCGCATCGTCGTCCTAAAGTTCCCATCGTTCGAGGCCGCCAAAGATTTTTACGAACTGCCCGAATACCTGAAAGCACGCGAAGCACGCGAAGGTGCCGCCATCATGCGCATGGTGGCCGTTGAGGGCGTTTGATTTTTGAGCTGGTTCATCCCCGTTTTATTTTTCATTTTTGAGAGAGTTTCCAAATGAGTGCAATCGTTGATATCGTCGGCCGCGAAATTTTGGACAGCCGCGGCAACCCCACAGTCGAATGCGACGTACTTTTGGAATCAGGCGTTATGGGGCGCGCCGCTGTGCCGTCCGGCGCATCCACAGGCAGCCGCGAAGCCATCGAGCTGCGCGATGGCGACAAGAGCCGCTACTTGGGCAAAGGCGTACTCAAAGCGGTTGAACACATCAACACCGAGATCTCCGAAGCCGTGTTGGGCCTGGATGCCTCCGAGCAAGCCTTTTTGGACCGCACCTTGATCGACCTGGATGGCACCGATAACAAGAGCCGCTTGGGCGCCAACGCCATGCTGGCCGTGTCCATGGCCGTGGCCCGTGCCGCTGCCGAAGAGTCTGGCTTGCCGCTGTACCGCTACTTTGGCGGCATGAACGCCAACCAATTGCCCGTGCCCATGATGAACGTCATCAACGGCGGCGCGCACGCCAACAACAACCTGGACTTACAAGAGTTCATGATCATTCCCGTGGGCGCACCGTCGTTCCGTGAAGCTGTGCGCTGGGGTGCCGAAGTGTTCCATGCGCTCAAGAAGATCATCCACGACAAGGGCATGAGCATTGCCGTGGGCGACGAAGGCGGCTTTGCCCCCAACGTCGACAGCCACGAAGCGGCCATCCAGATGGTGCTGGATGCCATCACGGCTGCGGGCTACACACCTGGTGAGCAAATCGCCATTGGCCTCGATTGCGCCGCCAGCGAGTTCTACAAAGACGGCATGTACAAATTGTCCGGTGAAGGCCTGGAACTGAGCGCCGAACAATGGACCGACATGCTGGCTACCTGGTGCGACAAGTACCCCATCATCAGCATCGAAGATGGTATGGCCGAAAACGACTGGGATGGCTGGAAGGTGCTGACCGAACGCTTGGCCAAAAACGTGCAAATCGTCGGTGACGACCTGTTCGTGACCAACACCAAAATCTTCAAGGAAGGCATCGACAAAGGCATCGCCAACTCGATCCTGATCAAGATCAACCAAATCGGTACCCTGACCGAAACCTTTGCAGCCATCGAGATGGCCAAGCGCGCCGGCTATACCGCCGTCATCTCACACCGCTCGGGCGAAACCGAAGACAGTACCATCGCCGACATCGCCGTGGGCCTGAATGCGGGTCAGATCAAGACCGGCTCTATGAGCCGCTCAGACCGCATGGCCAAGTACAACCAGCTGCTGCGCATCGAAGAAGACCTGGGCGAAGTGGCGGTGTACCCTGGCCGCTCTGCGTTTTACAACCTGCGCTAAAACAAGGCTGCCATGGGCTACCGCCTGGTTCCGATCCTGCTGTTCGCCTTGCTGGCGATCGTGCAAGCCCAATTGTGGTTCGGACCGGGCAGCCTGCCGCATGTGAGTGAGTTGCGCCAAGAGCTGGCGCAGCAAAAACAGGCCAACGAAGAAGCACGTCGCCGCATGGATCAACTGAGCGCCGAAGTCAACGACCTCAAAGAAGGTCTGAACATGGTTGAGGAAAGGGCTAGACAGGAACTGGGCATGGTCAAGGCCAACGAAATTTTCGTGCAGATCGCAAAATGAGCAATCAACCCATTGGGTTGTTGCCTTCAGAGCCATGAAACCCCTACGCATCTCCTTGGTAGGTGCCGAAAGCACCGGAAAAACTTGGCTTACTCAGGCATTGGCCGGGGTTTTGCGTACACGCGGCCAAGGTGTGCGCACGGTGGACGAAGTGCTGCGTCACTGGTGCGACCGTTCTGGGCGTACCCCACTGCGGCACGAGCAAATGGCCATCGCGCAGCAGCAAGCCGATGCCGCGCATCCACTGAGCCAGCCAGCGCCCGACACCTGGCTGTTGTCTGACACCACACCCCTGATGACCGCCGTCTACAGCCATCTTCTGTTTGATGACGAGAGTCTCTACCCCATGGCTTTGGCACACCAGGCCCTGTACGACATCACCTTGGTCATGGGCCTGGACCTGCCTTGGGTGGCGGACGGCCTGCAACGTGACGGTCCCCAAGTGCGCGGCTCGGTCGACACCTTGGTTCGGCAAGCGCTGGAGCACTCAGGCATGCCCTATCGGGTAGTGTATGGCCAAGGGCCACAGCGCTTGAACAACGCCTTGCTGGCTCTGGGTTTGGAGGGCGAGGATGCATCCGCACAACACATCCGTGAGCAAGGCCAGTTCGCGATCAACCAGGGCCGCAGCGTTTGGCAATGCAACGACTGCAGCGACCCCGCTTGCGAGCACAAGCTGTTCACCCGGCTTGTGAAGCAGCGCTCAGCTGACTGACAAACAGTTCCGAGCTGGAAAGGACAGGACATTGGACTTGAGCACCAGGGCAGTCCGCCCGCCGTTCCTGGAATGGGCCACAGGTGTGCGGGAATGTTGGCGATCAAGTACCGCAAGTCGGACTCCGCCAGACTGGTGCGCTGGGCCAGTGGGTCAGGCTCTGTCAGTCGCAGATCGAACAAAGCCCAATAGCCCTCGGGGTGAAGGATCTGAAGAATCGCACTCGCCCATTTGCTGGCCTCCGTCTCGTTGGGCGCCCGCGTCGGAAGCAACTCCTGCAACAAAACCAGAGGCTGCCATCGGAACACCACGCCGCCCAAATCGAACACCACATCTTGACCATGGCTTTGCTCTACTTCACAGGGCCACCACAGTCACACCACTGACAGGCAAACCCAAGGCCAGCACCTGTCCGACCTGCCAGTCGCGCGCGACCTCAGGCGAGACCACAAAGACTGCGCCCAAGACCGTGTCAAAGCTCAACTCAACAAAACTACCCAGATAAGACCACTGGGTGAGCGTGGCCGACAAAAGGTCGGGCAAGATTTCTCCATCCGAAAGTTCTCGCCCCACCAGCCAGGCCTCGGGGCGCACGGCTGCACGCACCGCCCCAGGGGCCACCGCGTGGCGTGGCACCACCCGCAAAGGCCCCAACTGCACCGTGCCATCGCTGAGCGACTGCCCATCAAACAGCACCGCTTCTCCCATGAAACCGGCCACAAAAGCAGAGGTCGGGCGCTCGTACATGTCTTGCGGCGTACCCGCTTGTGCAATACGTCCGGCTTCCATCACGATGATCTGGTCGCTCACAGCCAGGGCTTCGTTCTGGTCGTGCGTGACATAGGCCACCGTCAGGCCAAGGCGCTGCTGCAACTGACGGATCTCGTCGCGCATGGAGCGGCGCAACCGCGCATCCAGGTTGGACAACGGCTCGTCAAACAGCAAGACTGAGGGCTCAAGCACCAAGGCGCGGGCCAAGGCCACGCGTTGCTGCTGGCCTCCAGACAACTCGCTGGGCAAGCGTTTTTCGTAGCCCGCCAGCCCCACCAGAGCCAGACTTTTGAGCGCGCGCTCTTGAGCTTCGCTCTTGTCCACACCGCTCACGTCCAGCCCGTAGCGCACGTTCTCGATCACGTTCATGTGCGGGAACAGCGCATAACTTTGAAACACCATGCTCACATTGCGCTCGGACGGACCCAGGTGCGTCACATCCACGCCATCGATAAGGATCTGCCCACCAGAGGGCGCTTCCAACCCCGCGATCATGCGCAAGGTGGTGGTTTTGCCGCAGCCCGACGGCCCCAGAATCGTGGTCAAGCTGCCCTTGGGCACGACAAAATCGATACCCTGCACCACCAGCGGCGAAGCGCGGCCGCCATAGCGTTTGGTGACTTGTTTGAATTGAATGCCCATCACAATGAATCCTTGTTTCAAACCGGTGTGACCGCAGAAGCACGCCGCCCCAGCTGTCGCTCACCCACCAGCTTTTGAATGCCCCAGGTGATGACGGACATGAGCACCATCAGCACCGTGCAGTAAGCCAGCGCTACGCCGTAGTCGCCATTGCCCACGCGGCCAATGATGTAGGTCGTGGCCAGCTCGTATTGCGCGGTGACCAAAAAAATCACCGCCGATACCGTGGTCATGGAGCGCACAAAGCTGTAGACCAGCGCTGCCACCAGCGCGGGTTTGAGCAGGGGCAACACCACCCGGCGCAGCGTGGTCAAAGTGCTTGCGCGCAACATTTGCGAGGCTTCGTCCAAAGACCGGTCCAATTGCTTAAAAGCCGCCGTGCCCGCCCGAACGCCTACCGGCAAATTGCGGAACACAAAGCACAGCACAATGACCAAGCCGGTGCCGGTCAGTTCCACCGGCGGCACGTTGAAGGCCAGGATGTAGCTCACGCCCAGCACCGTACCCGGAATGGCAAAGGTCAAAAGCGCCGAGAACTCGAACGCCGCTTTGCCCCGGAACTCGGTGCGGGCCAGCAACCATGCGATCAGCAAGCCAACGCCCGCACAAATGGGCGCGGCCATGGCCGACAAGCTGAGCGTGGTGAAGAGCGACTTCCAGGCTGTGCCCGCAAACACCCAGCCAAACTCGCCCTGCTGCACGTCAAACGCGGTCTTAAAATGCACCAGCGTGAACGTGAAGTCGCGCCCCCAGGTCTGCACAAAGCCGCCCGTAAACGCAAACAGGTACACCACCAGTGTGAAAAACAACCAAGGCCCCGCCACGCTGCGGCACACACGCAGCACCGCAGACGGCAACGCCATGGCCACGCCCGCATCGCCCTTGCCCGAGACGGTGGTGAAACTGCTGCCCGAGAGTACCCGGCGCTGCACCAAAAAGACCGCCAGCGCAAAACTGGTGAGCACGAGGGCCAGCGCTGCCGCCATGCCAGGGTCGAGCGCTGCGCCCACAATGGCAAAAAAGATCTCCGTAGACAGCACCGCGTACTGCCCGCCCAAAATGATCGGGTTGCCGAAATCGGCCATGCTTTCAATGAAACCCACCAAAAAGGCATTGGCCAGACCGGGCTTGAGGAGGGGCAGCGTCACTGTCCAGAATGTTTTCATGCGGCTGGCGCGCAGGGTTTGTGCGGCCTCCTCCATGCTGGGGCTCACGCCCTGCACCACGCCACGCATGATCAAGAAAGCAATGGGGGTGAAGGCAAACATCTGTGCCAACCAGATGCCAAACACGCCATAAAACCAACGCCCCGGCTCGATGCCAAAGGCCCACTCCAACCCTTGGTTGAACAAGCCCGCACGGCCAAACAACAAGATCAAGCCCAGCCCCACCACAAAGGGCGGCGTGATGATGGGCAGCATGGCCAAAATGTTGAGCGGTTTGGACAATCGCGTGCCGCCACGCTCGGCCCACAAGGCCAGCAAAGTGCCCATGATGGTGGTACCAGTGGCGGTGAAGAAAGCCAGCCACAGGGTGTTCCAAGCCACGCCGCAGCGGCCTTCGCCTGACACACAGCCCAAGCCCCAAACCCGCTCGGTGGCCACGCGCTCAAACAGATGCGTCCAGGCATAAGTGCCCGCATCGTCCACCCAGGCCGCCACCAAGGAACGCAGGACCGGGTACACCACAAACAGCACCAGCAGCGCCGTGCAGCCGACCACCGCTGCGGCGACAAACACATCGCCCCGAAAACCGCCCAAACGCGCCAGCGCAGCGCCCAAAAGCACCAACAAGCTGAGCAGTACCAACGCGGCCCCCCAGCCCATGCCGTACTGGCCAACCGGCAAAGCGCCCCACACCGATTCCAGCGCTGCAAAAGCCCAGCCCGTGGCCCCAATGGCAAAACCACTGCCCAGCAGCCCCATCAAGCCCGTCAAGCTGCCCAGCAACAACAGGGCACCTTGCTGGCGGGCAGGCCAGGGCCGCATGACCGCCAAGGCGCAGCCGCCCAAGCCCAGCGCAGCTGACCACAACCAAGGCCGCCCATGTTGCAAGGCCTGCGCCCAGCCGCTGGCCGTTTCGGCCCCAGCCCAGACGCCGGGCAAGGCCGCCATGAGGGACGTTTGCTGCAAAAAATACCAAGGCAGCAGCGCAAAGCTGAGCAAGCCCAAAAGGACCCACCCTTGCAAAGCGCGCTGCAAACGCAACGCTGGATTCATCTCAGTCTTTCACTCAGCGCGGCAGCGAATTGACTTCTTTTTCCCAGCGCTGGATCAGGCGGCGGCGCTCGGCCGTCTGGCCGTATTTGGCGTAGTCGTAATTGATCATCTTGATCTTGCGGAAGTCCGGCACACGCGGGTCCACCTTGGCCTCTTTGTGCGAAGGCAGCTGGAACTGCAAAGTGGCCGCAGCCAACTCTTGCGCCGCCGGGGTCAAGGCCCACTCGTAAAACTTTTTGGCAGCCTCCAGATTGCGGCTGCCGCGCACGATGGACATGGAACCAATTTCGGCCCCTGTGCCATCGGCCGGGGTGATGGTTTCGATGGGAAAGCCTTGGGCTTTTTCACCGGGGCCGTCGTGCACAAAGCTGATGGACACGGCCGTTTCGCCCCGCGCCACCGCCTTGATGGGGCCGGTACCCGAGCGGGTGTAAGTGCCGATGTTTTTGTGCAGGCCCTTGAGATACTCAAAAGCTTTCTCTTCGCCCATGAGCTGCACCAAGGTGGCGATCATGGTGTAAGCCGTGCCACTGGACGCCGGGTTGGCCGACTGGATTTCGCCTTTGTACTCGGGCTTGAGCAGGTCACCCCAGGTTTTGGGCACGGGCAGCTTTTTCTTGGCCAGCAGCTCGGTGTTGTAGCCAAAGCCCAGCGGGCCAGAGTAAATGCCCACGGTTTTGAAACCGGCTTGGGCCGCTTGCTTTTGCGCCCAGTCGTGCAACTTGGGCAGCGTGGGCGATTTGTATTCGAGGCTCAGGTTTTGCTCGGCCGCCTGCAGGTGCGGGTCACCCGTGCCGCCAAACCAGATGTCGGTCTTGGGGTTGGCTTTTTCAGCGGCCAGTTGGGCAATAGCCTCGCCCGAACCCTTGGCCGTCATGTTGACCTTGATGCCCTGGCTTTTCTCGAAAGTGACCGCGATCATGCTGCACCAAGCGGCTTGCGCCGAGCAGATGATGTTGACCTCGCGGTTTTGGGCTTGAACGCTGCTCGCCATCAGGGCCAACAAGGGCAAAATTTTGAACGCCTGCATGGGTTTCTCCAAAAAAACAATCCCTCTATTTTGCGGGCTTCTCCTGCCCAGAAACAGAGTGAAAACACCCATGCGCCGGGAGCTTCGTCCGTTGTTCACACAGACTCGATGAAATCGGTCACCCATTCCAGCTGCTGCAGCACATTCAGCGCAGGGGCATGGCCGCAGCCTGGCACCTCCATGTGCTGGAGTAAACCGCGCGCGCCTGGACCCCGGCGGCGCATCTCGGCAGCGGTTTCGGGCAATACCAAGTCCGACGCCACCCCGCGCAGCAGCAGCACGGGCAGATTCAGGGCGTCATAGTGCTGCCAGATCAGGTAATCGTCAGGGTGAGCCGTGAGCTGCAAAGCCATGGCCGGGTCGTAATGCGGTGTGATGCGGCCATTGGGCAGGCGGCGCACCGAGGTCTCGGTCAGGCGACGCCATTGCGCCTCACTGAGCCAACCAAAGGGCTGGTAAACCTGCCGCAAAAAAGCCTCCAGCTCTGTCACCGTGGCAAAGCTCGGCGGGCTGCCCGCGTAGGTCTTGATTCGCTCAATGGCTGCAGACGCCAACTCGGGGGCGTTGTCGTTTAACGTCAAACTCAAAATACGGTGCTTGAGGATGGGCTCTGCAAGGCCTGCGGCGCACACCATGCCAATCGCCCCGCCCATCGAGGTGCCCACCCAATGCACCGTCCGCAGTTGCAGGCCGTCCATCAGCTCACGCGCCAGGCGCGCGTAAAAGGCCAGGCAATATTCGTTTTCAGGGTCGACACTCCACTGCGACAGGCCGCGCCCCACCGTGTCGGGGCAAATCACGCGCCAGCCACGTGCGCTCAGGTGCGCGGCCAACTCGTCCATGTCGCGGCCCGTGCGGGCCAAGCCGTGCCAGGCGATCACCGTGCCTTTTTCGGCCTTGCCCCAATCGGTGTAATGGATTTCCAGCCCGGCGCATTGAACGTATTGGGACGTGAAGCTCATGAAGCATCCTCCAGGCCCGGCTTTGGGGAAGACAGCCTCAAGGCAGCGCGTGTGCGCAATCGCCCCACCACGCCCGTGGGAAAGTAGTACACCGACAGCACAAACAGCAAGCCCAGCCACAACAACCAGCGGTCGGGCGACAACAAGGCCGACAACAAAGGCCAGGCCGCAGCCGCTTCACTGGCCAGACGCAACAGGTCTTGTAAATAGCTTTGTGCCAACAAAAACAGCACCGAGCCAATGGCCGCGCCATACACCGTGCCCATGCCGCCGATCACCACGATCAAAAGCACGTCCATCATGATTTCAAAACTCAGCGAAGTGTCGGGTCCGTTGTAGCGCAGCCAAAGCGCCAGCATGGCCCCGGCCACACAAGCGAACAAGGCCGACAGCACGCTCGACAGCGTGCGGTACACCACCACCCGGTAACCAATCGCCTCTGCACGGAACTCGTTTTCGCGGATGGCCTGCAATACCCGCCCAAACGGCGAGTTAACGATGCGCAGCATGGCCAGCAGCATGCCCAAAGCCAGCAAAAACAGCAGGTAATAAGACAGCAAACGCCCGTCAAGGGACACGCCTAAAAACGGTTCATCGCTGAACTCGGTGCCCGGCGACAAGAGTTCGGGCACCTTGAAACTCAAGCCATCTTCTCCCCCCGTAAAGTCCGACAACTGGGAGGCCAGCGTCTGGAAAGCTGCGGCCACGGCGAGCGTGATCATGGCGAAAAAGATCGCCCGCACCCGCAGCGAAAACAAGCCAATGGCCAAAGAAAAAACAAGCGTGACCCCCAAGGACAGCGCAAAACCCAAGCCGATGGCACCCCAGGTTGGCCCCCAGGTGTTCGACGAGATCGCGATGCCATACGCCCCAATGCCAAAGAACATGGTGTGGGCAAAACTCACGATGCCGGTATAGCCCAGCAGCAAATCAAAACCGACCACGAGCACCACAAAAATCAGCACCTTGGCCGCTACCGACAAGGCCTTGACCCCCGGAAATAAAAACGGTGCAAAGGCCAGGCCCAACAAAATCAAAATCAGCACCGCAGCGAGCAAACGGCTGCGCGGCTGGTCGTTGGAGATCAAACGGTTCAACATGCCCTGCCCTTTTAGCGGTTGGCCACGGGGTAGACCCCCTGCGGACGCCACAGCAAAATCGCCGCCATCAGCGCGATGTTGGAAAACAGCGCCACCTTGGGCGCCAAAAAGCCGGTGTAGTTGGCCATCAGACCCACCAGCAAGGCTCCGATCAGCGCCCCGCCGGTCGAGCCTAGCCCGCCGATGATGATGACGATGAAAATCAGCACGTTGACCTGCGCGCCCATTTGCGGCACCACGTTCTGCTGGTACAGGCCCCACATCACGCCGCCCAAGCCCGCCAGCGCACTGCCCACCACGAACACGCCCACAAACAGACGTTGAATGCGGTAGCCCAGCGACTCGACCATCTCGCGGTCCTGAACGCCTGCACGGATCAACAGGCCGATCTTGGTGCGTCCGAGCACCCACATCTGCACCGCCAACACCGCCAATCCCACCACCACCGCCAGCAATCGGTATTTTTCAATGGCGGCTTCTCCCCACAACACCGAACCCCGCATGGCCTCGGGCAGAGGCAAGGCAATCTGCAGCGGCCCCCAGATGACCTTGATGAGTTCCTCGCCAATGATCATGCCGCCCATGGTGATCAAAATTTGCTTGAGGTGCTGGCCATACACAGGCCGCACAATGAACCGCTCAAAAGCCAAGCCCACGGCCGCAGCAACGGCCATGGCAATCAGCATCGCGGGCAGCACCGCCAACATGTTGCGCCACCACTCGCCCGAGCCGGTCCAGTCGCCCATGGCGCCCAGCACACTGGTGGCCACAAAAGCGCCCAGGGCAATGAACAGACCATGGCCAAAGTTCAGCACATCCATCAGGCCAAACACCAGCGTCAGGCCCGAAGCCATGATGAAAATGATCATGCCCATGGCCAGACCCGCCACCGTGAGCGTTAGCCAGGTTGAGCCCGAGCCAATCAAGGGAAACGCCAGCAAGGCCAGCACCGGCACGAGCAGCAAAGGACGGATGTCCACGTCTTGGAATAGATTCATAAAGCCAGCCCCAACAAGGATTGCTGCAAAGCTGTGTCCTCGGCCAAGGCCTGCATGCGACCCGCATGCACCACCCGGCCGTTGTCCATCACTGCCACGGTGTCACCCAACTGCTGGGCGAAGTGGATGTTTTGCTCCACCAGCAAAATCGTCACGCCGCTGGCCTTCAGTTGTTGAAAGGCTTCGATCATGTTCTGAATGATGGCTGGAGCCAGTCCCTTGCTCGGCTCATCGATGATCAGCAAATCACGCGGCTCCACAATCGCCCGCGACACGGCCAACATCTGTTTTTGTCCGCCCGAGAGCTTGCCCGCCGGATGGTTCCAGAATTTCTCCACCGCCGGGAAGAGTTTAAAAATCCACTGCAGCCGCGCTTCGTCCATCTGCGCCGCATGCTGAACGCTGCGTGCGGCCAGCAGCATGTTTTCCTTCACGGTCAGGTCCGAGAAGATGCCCATGTTTTCAGGCACATAGGCGATGCTTTTTTGCGCAATGGCAGGTGTTTTGAACTGGGTGATGTCTTCATCGCCAAAACAGATTCGCCCTTGCGAGGCGGGCCACAGGCCCATGATGGTGCGCAGCGTGGTGGTCTTGCCCGCGCCGTTGCGGCCCAAAAGCAATGTGAGCTCGCCACGCGGAACAAACAAGTCAACCCCGTGCAGGATGTGGTAAGCACCGATGTGCGTGTGCACGCCTTCGAGGGTCAGCAAATTCGTGTTCAAGCCAGGCTTGTTCATGCGAGCACCTTCGCTTTACCCATGTAAGCCTCTTGCACGATAGGCGATGCAATCACCTCATTGGGCTCGCCATCGGCCACCAGCGTGCCGTTGTGCAGCACGATGATGCGGTCGGCCAGTTCACGCACAACGTCCATCTTGTGCTCGACCAGCAAGATGGTTTTGCTCTTGTCTTTTTTCAACTGGCGAATCAAATCGAGGATCACCGGGGCTTCATCGTGGCTCATGCCTGCGGTGGGCTCGTCAAACATGTAAACCGACGGCTCCAGCGCCATGAGCAGCGCCACCTCGAGCTTGCGCTGGTCGCCATGCGGCAGGCTGGCCACCGAGGCGTCTTGCTGCGCGCTCATCGACACGGATTGCAAAATCTCCAAAGCGCGGTTCGTGAGCTGCGTATGGTCGCTCCAGATGCTCCACAGGTTTAGGCCACGGCGGTGTGCGCCCTCTTTCGTGGCCTGAACGGCAAGGCGAACGTTTTCGAGGACCGACAAGTTGGGGAACAAATTGGTCAACTGAAACGCCCTGCCCAAGCCAGCGCGGGTCCGCGCCGAAGCGCTGAGGCCCGTCAGCTCACGGCCGCTCAGATGCACCGCGCCTGAGGTCACAGGCAACTGCCCCGAGATCAGGTTGAAGTAGGTCGTTTTTCCTGCCCCGTTGGGGCCAACGATGGCCGTGAGCGTGCCGGGTTCAAAGCGGCATGACACCGCATTCACGGCCACATGACCGCCAAACCGCACCGTGAGGTTTTGGGTTTCAAGCATGTGATCAATTTAAAAGTAGAAGAACCCGCCGATGCAACAGGAATGGATTTTTGTAGGTCGGCGGCTTCAGCCCCGACAGGTGCCTCCACTTCACCACCATGTCGGGGCTAAAGCCACCGACCTACGCGCCCAAACGACAAGCACAGTCATCGCGACAAAGCGCTTGCGTGGGTGTGGCAATCCAAAAAAAACGCCACGCCACCGAAACGAACCCGATCAGCGTTTGTTGCGGATCGGCACGTTCATCTCTTCGGGCTTGATCTCGCGGATCAGTTCAGGCACGCCCCAGGCAAAAGCCGGATCTATCTTGATCTTGAAGTGGTACATGCTCTGCATGGCTTGGTGGTCTTCCTTGCGGAAGGTCATCTTGCCTTTGGGTGTGTCAAAACTCATGCCTTCCATGGTGCTGATCAGCTTGTTGGTGTTGGTGTCGCCATTGGTTTTCTTCAATGCCGTGACCAAAGCCATGGCGGCTGAGAACCCACCGGCTGTGAAGAAGTCAGGGGGCGACTTGAACTGCTGGTAGTGCGAGGCCACCATGGCGTCGTTCACCGGGTTTTTGGGCATGCCAAAATAGTAGTAAGCCGCGCCCTCCATGCCGGGAAACTGTTTGTACGCCACCATGGCGGGCAGGATGTTGCCGCCCGTGGCAATCTCAATGCCGTGGCGCTTCAAGTCCATGTCGGCGATCTTGAAGGGGTTGCCACCGGCCCAGATGATGAAAATGATCTTGCGGCCAGGCAGGGCCTTGAGCTTGTCGATCATGCGCTGTGCACCGGCGGTAAAGTCGGTAGTGGCTGGCGGCAGGTACTCTTCATGCACCAGCTTGGCTTTTTTGACCGAGTCCTTAAAGGCTTTGACGCCGTCACGGCCAAAAGCAGAGTCTTGCGCCATGGTGACGATGCTCACACCGTCCTTGTCAACAGCCACGGCATTGGCAATCGCGTCTTGGCTGCTGTTGCGGCCAGTGCGGAAAATGTATTTGTTCCACTTGTCGCCCGTGATCGAGTCGGCCACAGCAGGCTCTACCAACAAAAGCTTTTTGTACTCTTCGGCCACTGGCAACATGGCCAGCGCCACCGGCGAAGCGGTCGGGCCCACTGCCAGGTCCACTTTATCGTCTCCATAAGCCGCAGCCAACAGATTCTTGCCAAGGTCGGGCTTGCCTTGGTCGTCTTTTTCGATCACGACGATCTTACGCCCAGCCACTTCCATGGTCCCGCCCGTGGCGTAACTCAGGCCCATCATCAAACCGGTTTGGGTTTGCTTGCCATAGGCTTCCAGTGGGCCGGTCTTGCTGTAAATATGGGCGATCTTGATGTCTTTGCCTTGGGCCCATGCGGCTGGCATCAAAATAGAACTAAAGGCAAGTGCGGCCAAGGAAATGAGGTGTCGACGGAACATGCGGGAGTCTCCTGGTAAGTTGTCCGCTGGTTTGCGGCTCAAAAATTTAAAGCATATTGCATGCCAATCGCAACAGTCACTACACAATCACTCAAACCCTTGTCAAACCTGATGAATGAGTCCACCAGATAGTAATTCGAACTTGTGTGTTCAAATAAAATACACTGGTTTTGTCTTTAAAAAATACATATGTATTTTTTAAAGACATTTTAAACGAGGCATTGGTACAGTTTTGCACGCGATATGCCCAGCAAATGGGCCGCAGCAGCCTTGTTGCCTCTGGTATGGTTCAAAGCATCCTGCACCGCCCGCACCTCCAATGCGCGGATGCGCGGGGCCAAAGGCCATTGCTGCCCAGTTGAGTCTGCAGCAGAATGCATCTGATCCATGGGATCAGAAAATGCAGGCTCGACACGGGCGGGAACAATCTGACTGAGACCGGATTCACGCAAAACAGCTTCGACCGCTGATGCATCCACACAACCCGATTCACAGCGCAACAGCAACTGCTCGATCACATTGCGAAGTTCACGGACATTGCCCCGCCAGGGTTGCGCTGACAGCAACGCTATCGCTTCACTCTTGAACTCTGGCTGTGGCACTGCACTGCGCAAGGCCAACGCCTCCGACAACACCTCAACCAAGTTGGGAATGTCAGAGGCACGCTCGCGCAAAGCAGGCACACGAAGTGGCAAAACATTGAGTCGATAAAAAAGGTCCTCGCGAAACAAGCCTTCGCGCACCAGTTTGGCCAAATCACGGGAAGTCGCTGCGATCACCCGCACATCAAAAGGCACCAATTGGTTGGACCCTAAGGGCTCGATTTCACCCTCCTGCAAGGCACGCAACAACTTCGCCTGCAGGCCCAAAGGCATGTCACCGATCTCATCTAAAAACAAGGTACCACCGTCGGCCAGCTTAAACTTACCGTCACGCCCTTTGCGGTCTGCCCCGGTGAAAGCTCCGGGTACAACCCCAAAAAATTCGGCCTCCAGTAAAGAATCCGGCACGGCCGCGATATTGACGCTGACCAAAGGCCCTCTGGCACGAGGCGAACTGGCATGGATGGCATGGGCCAACAACTCTTTACCGGTACCCGTTTCTCCCAAAAGCAAAACAGGGCTGTGGGTTTGGGCCGCTCGCCTGGCCTGGCGCTTCAAATCGGTCACGACACCACTGGCTCCCACAAAACTTGCAAAACTGTAGCGAGCTTGACGCAGGGCGGGCCCTGTTTTACGCTGCGCGGCCAGGGCATTGCGTGCTTCGTCCAACTCACGTTGCATCAAGGCAAATTTAGCCATCAGTGGTCGCAAATTGGTTTCGGGCTGATCAAACAGAACCACACCCAAAGCGCCAATGACCACCCCAGATTCATCACGCAAGGGAAATCGGCTGACCAAAAAAGTTCCCGCTCTGTTGCTCAGCAGATCGATGAGTATGGGCTTCCCCGTTTCCATCACGTTGCCCATCTGAGTGTTTTGCACCACCTCGACCACAGGCCGGCCGACAAAATCCTCCTCTTTTTCGAAACCCAAGGCGGGCAGGTATCGGCGGTAATGGTCATTGATCCAGACCACTCGTCCAGACCGGTCCACCAACAGCATTCCCTCACTGGCGTTGGCAAACACATCAAACAATGAACGTGCTGCCAAGCTCAAAATGCTCTGACCATCGGTGGGTAGGTCCGTCACATACCCCAAATTGTCAGAATTCATGCGATTGCTCCATTCACGGTGACTTCAATTGATTTAAAAATGATTTATACTTTGGTATTAAAATTGAAGCTTTGAATTTTTTTCCAAAAAAATTTAACCTTCATTTCAACCAGTTCAACGTGGGTGATGAATGAATTTTGAAGATTTCAAAGGCCACATTTACCTGATCGATGACGACCCATCCATCCGCAGAAGTCTGGCCTTTAGTCTAAGTTCATTGCGCTACTCAATTCAAAGCTTTGAAAACCCCAAAGCCTTTCTGAAGGACTCACTTTCCATCAGTCCTGCTGTAATTCTGCTGGATAACCGAATGCCAGAGACCAGCGGCTTGAGCCTCCAAAACGAATTGATACACCAAGGACGCGTCACGCCAATCATTTTCATCTCGGGCGAGAGTCACCCCCCAGAAATCATAGAAGCTTTGAAAAAAGGGGCGGTTGACTTCCTGCTCAAGCCATTCGGACTTCATGCACTTGTTCAAGCAATCGATTTGGCCTTGGAAAAAGACAAAACAGGTCTTGATCAAAGAATGAAGATTGAAAAAGCGCGGCAGCGATTTTCCAGTTTGACCGATAAAGAACGTGAAATTTGTGGGTGGATGATCAAAGGCTTCGGCAACAAGGAAATCGCCAACCTGAACGGCTCTGCTGCTTCAACTGTCAAACTTCACAGAAGCCGGGTTCTGGAAAAAATGGGGTGCACTTCCCTGTCTGAACTGCTGGACTTGACAATGGATGGTGATCGGCGAATTTTGAACATCTTTGAACCGCCCCGAAGCGCAACAGCTTCAGGCCTAACGGGGCAAAGACGTATGGCTAACACTGGGTCTGCTGACATCGTAGCCAAACCATCTTGCTGAAATTGGCTTGAAAGAGCCATCGCCAAGCAGGGTCAGGACAGCCTCGGATAAGCGCTGTGCCAACGGCTTGTTGCCCTTGCGAACGACCCAGCCGGAAGTCAAGGGAGGAGCGAAAGGTGAGGTGACCTTGATGGGCAAACCGTACCGCTCGATATAGTAGTCAGCGATCAAACTTTCCTCCAGCACCGCATCCAATTTTTTATCGGCTAATTGTCTTAAGGCCAGATCTATGCTGTAAAAAGGCAAGACCGACTTGCCCAAGGCACCACGCGCTTGATCTTCAACACCCGTATTGGCCAAAACGCCGAGTTTTTTGCCCACCAAATCGTCCAAGGACAGGAAATCGCGCGCATCCTCTTCGTGTTGAACACAGACGAGTTGGTTGGCAGCATAGGCGCGAACGAAATCAAACTGGCGGCGGTTTTCTTGTGTCATCAGTAACTGGTTGGCTATGACCGCAATTTCACCTGAGTTCAGTTTTTTCTGCAAAGTGGCCATGCCGTCCACGTGAATTTTCAACTCCAAATTCAAAATGGACGCCAAACGCTTGAGCACATCGACATCAAACCCCTGCAAATGGCCATCGACAAAGCTGAAGGGCTTGTAATTTGTCAGTACGCCAACCTGCAAGACACCGCCCTCCAGTCCGGATGTTTGGGCCAAAACAGGCCATGCAATGGCTGACATGCATAAGGCCAGTGGCACAGTCAAAAAATTTCTGCGCGTCATGTTTCCTCTGCCAGAAAAAACGGGCTGATCAATCATGAAAAGCTCCCTCAAAACAATGACGAAGCTCGTGACCCACGTAGTTGTAACCAGTGACCACAGGCGTGACGACCGTACATTCCTTTCTTCGGACATTCCAGAAAGCACAGGCCATGGGTTTTGAAGTAGGGGTCACAGGAATGCCGGTGATGCGAGCGCAGTATTCATGCCCATCCTGACGAACCAGATATTTGACCTTGGGCTGTGCAATCACCCTTTTGGCGTCAGGCATAGGCGTAAAGCGCACGGTGTCCACCTGGGGTGGTCGCATGGTTGTGGTCTCGCAGCCCGCCATAAACAGTCCAATAGCAAGCACACAACCCAGCCCCATAAATTGAAACGGAGTTTTGGGCAAGCGAACTGCGACCAGCGACATGATCACCTCGCCTGCAAACAATGTACAAACAAATGTCCCAGCAGCGAATGCGTGGTCTGTCCCGTGGTCACGATGGTGCATCGCGAAGCCTGCAGTTGCCAATAAACACAACCCTCAGGACGACTGACAAAACCATCTTTGGGCTGAGCCTGCTGACAAAAGCTGCTGGCATTGGGCTTGACCAGCCAACTGACCTCAGGCTCTTGCAAGCGGCGCTGAGAAACTTCAGGGGGGCTGAACAAGGTGAAATCAAACAATGGATCTGCTGCTGCGGCTCCGCCAAAAAAAACGCCGAAGACGACTACCCCCCATTGCTTCAAGTATTTGGATGTCACCGTCAAAAGAACTTTAAGTTGATGTTTAAACCAAATTGATCTGCACACTTTGCTGAACAAACAAACTCAGGCCGAGGCCTTCGTGGGTGAATACCCGGTATTCCTGTCCATCCAAAGTGACCCGTGAATTATTAGCGTTCCAGTCGTGGTCGATCGTGCCCACCAAATCATCCAGCACCACTTTATCACCAGCATCGCCATCAATGCGCATCTGCAGGCGACCTTGGTGGGCCGTTGCATTGGAGAAACTGTTTTTGACACCCAAATCCAACACATCGCCCATGGTCAATTTAAGGGTGTGATCCCCTTTGTTCAGATCCACTTGGTTGATCGCTGCCACGTCACCCAAATCAGGAATGCCATCGTACAACGATGCCATGTCCAACTCTTTGGTGGAAGTTGCGTCCAATGTCAACTTACCAATGGATCCGAGCAATTGGTTGTTGCTGAAACCGGGCGCAGGCAACACTGCGGGAGACGTTGTATCGGTGGACATTTTGGCAGTACTGAAGTCCATGCGCACATCGTCATTTTTGATGGTGAAAATGTTGCCCGCTTTGTCCGTGAACTCGAGACTGAATGCGCCCTTTTCAAAAGTCTTGCCTTCAATATCTTTCAAGTCAAAAAGACCACCGGTATAGTTTTTGACGCCCGTCCCCCCTGTGAATTTATAAGACCCTTGCTCGTCCGTAGAAAACTTGATGGTCGAATAAGTCCACAGCCCTGCTTCTTTTTTGGCTCCGGAGCCATCAAAAATCGACACTGAGCGGTCAATGACAAAAGATTGATCCGTCGCTTGGAGCGAATTTCCTGCAGCATCCACCAACACAGATTTGACCGTGTAAGTGGTTGTTTTGGTGTCAGCCCCCAGTTTTGTCAGATTTTCAAATTCCCAGGTTTTGCCCGATGGCAAAACATATTGGGGAGATATGACCAAGCCATCGGATCCGAATACCTGGACCAACACGCGATCACCGTTGTTGACGAAATCTTTGTCAAATCCCCCCTTGAATGTCAAAAATTGGTCGTTGGTCAAATAATCCGTTTGACTCACGCCCGTGTCATCTGCAAAAGTCACAGGCAGCATCTTGAGTGATGCGTTTGGATCCAACTTACCGCCATTCTCTCCAGCGCTGTTGTCAACAGAAATGACCTGCGTATCCACCTGAATCGGATTGCCCGCTTTGTCGACCAAGCTGGCTTGCAAGCTGTACTCACCATCAGGCAGCGCATTGGAGGTTTGATCCCAAGACCATGTCCACACACCAGCGACCTGCTTGGGGGTCACATGTTCTGTGGTCAGCACCTTGCCCGTGGCGTCTTTGAGCGTCAACTCAACGGATGCACCATTGTTGGTGAAAGCACTCAGTTTTCCTGTGTAAACATGGGTCCGATCCTTGGTGATGAAATCGGCGTTGCTGTAACCCGTGTCCAGTGACAAAGATACGATATCGACGGTACTGGACTTGTTGGGGTCCTCCTCTTTGTTGGGCCCGAAATTGTTGTCTTTGTCCGTATCAATGGTGATGGCCTGAACATCGGAGACTCGAGAATTGCCACTGCCCACCACGTTGTCTGCGCCATCGACCACTACGGCAGAAATGGAATACTGGCCATCGACCATCTTGTCTTTGGCGGTGCGATCCCAACTCCAGTCCCAGCCTGTTCCGTTGGCTACAGGTTTGACATAGGCCGTGTCAATCACTTTGGCACTGGCATCCTTGAGTTCAAGCTTGACCCAATCGCCATTTTGGGTGAAGTTTTTCAATGTGCCGTTGAGTAACATCTGGTTGTCATTGGTGTAGAAATCAGTCTTAACTTGGCCGGAGTCTATTGTGATGCTCACAATGTCAATCACAGAGCCCGCGTTGGGGTCCGGGTCAGGTTCATTCTTGTCGGGGCTGGTGTCCACCTTAAATGGCGTGCCATCGAACACGGCCGACTTGTTTTTTGCCGCATCGGTGGCGGTCACTTTAGGCGTGTAAGGCCCATCTTTTAGAGCATCGGCATCCGGCACCTGAATGACAAACAAGCCATTGGTATCAGCTTTACCCGTATAGGTTTTTCCGTTCACCTCGACCGACACGTCAGCATTGGCTTCGGTTTCACCCGTGATGCGAGGCGTTTTGTCGCTGGTCACATTGTCCTTGGCACCAGTGTCATCATCGACATGCAATTTAGCGGATTTAATGACGGGCGGGGTGGTGTCTGTCGTGCCTCCACCGCCGCTTGCGCCACCCCCGCCGCCAGCCGCAGCTCCCAGCAAAGCCAACGGAGCCAACAGCAGGGGATTGAAAGCCGCCGCAGCGACCAATGCGCCCACTGCGGCACCTGAGGCATTGATCTCAGCACCACCCAAGGCCATGCCCACCTGATTAGAGCCATCAGCCAACAATGGCACGGCTGAATTGCCAACTGCTGTTTCAGGAATGTATTCGTAAAAGCGACCCGACTCCGACTCACCAATCAATCCATTGAAGCCCTCTGGGGCTTCTGCGTAATAGTCTTCAACGACCAAATCTGGCTGACCCCGTCCTTCAAAGAAAACTTGAAGATTTTTGCCATTACGACTGGCTCGAATGTTTTCTGGCCCGTAACCCGTACTCGCATCTACCAGTTGGTATTTGCCTCCTGGCACAGCTTTCACAGCCAGCGGCTGGCTTGTGCCAGACACTTGAGGAATGTCCACCAACTTGGCCTCACCTGGGCCTTGATTGAGTTTGATTTTGTATGACTTGCTCATGATGTGTGTCTCTCAAAAAAAGTGTTCAGGGGCCATCGATCAGCGGCGCGCACCGGTGATCACAACCATGACCCGGCGATTGGGTGCATGGCAAATTTTGTTTTCAGGGGTCGGCGTGTTGCCGCATCCGCTCTTGACCAATTCAATGGGGCCGCGACCTTCTGCTTCAATGCCTCGCTCGATAGGAATTTTTCGCGAGACGATTTGACGAGCCACCACATCAGCTCTGTCTTGGGAAAGCTTTTTGTTGAAAGCAGCTGAACCAATTGGGTCCGTAAATCCCACCACACGAATGCGCTCAACAGAAGAGAAATCTTGAAGCAAACGTTGCACCAACGACTCAATGGCGTTGAAACCAGAAGCGCGGATTTCAGCCTTGCCAAATTCAAACAGTGCATCCGTTTCAAGCGCGTATTCGCGAGGAACAGGCGGTTTTGGCGCAGGAGGGGGAGTCATCACAGCAGCTGCGGCAGCAGGTTGCCCACATGTCAGTGCAGCCTTGGCGCGCGAAATGGTGTGTATTTGGCGGCGTGTACTTTCGATCTCCGCTTTGGTTTGAGCCGCTGTGCCGCTCAACAAGCCGATTGCAGGTGAAGAGCTTTCATCAACTTTTAGAAAATTCGTTTGTCCTGCTTTGAGCTCTAAGCGTTGACCCGCATCAAGCTTGCTTGTGTGCAGTCTAGATGCATCATCGAGCGCAGCCTTGATGTTGACCGCACCTGGAGCGGCACAAAATTCGGTATAACCGCCTCGCAATAAAGAGGCGTGGTATTGGCCATTAAGATAAATATTGATCGGCGATGCGTTCGGCGCCTGGCCGATTCGGTAAACAAACACCCTGGTTTGCTCTACGGGTGCCGCCAACGCAGTGACGTAGACCTCGCCAAATGCGTCAATGCTGACGCGGGAGCTTAGGGATTGTGCAACCGCTGATGAGGCGATGGTGACAAAAACGCAACCAGCCAGGATAGCTCGAGCAACTTTTTGACCCAGAACCCTTAAAGAAGACCATCTAAAACGTGATTTATTCACTGTATCCTCCACAAAATCTTGCATGAATTCAAAAACTTAGAGCTACAAATTGATCTGAAACCCTATGTATCAATCATGCTTGATAGCGAACTGATGTAAACTAGCCAAATGGAGTACTTATATTTTATATGTTATTATTTTAGTATAATATTATTATTGATTTTTACAGATCATCACTTTCTACTTTGACCGCACCAAGGCATTGAGAGCACATGCGGAATAAATCTGATCAGTGACAATGAGGCCGGGATCTCATTGCCGGGCCTGCAAATGCGAAACTGGCGAGCCTAAAATTTCCTCAATTGATTTGATCGATGCCATGATTCAAGCGACCGAATTTGCCCCAGGCCTGACCATTCAGGGTTTTGCTGCTCCCCTCAGAATTTCCCAATTCAAGCTGATCGCTTTCGACATGGACTCGACCTTGATCAACATCGAGTGTGTGGACGAAATCGCAGATGCCGCTGGACGCAAGGCAGAAGTGGCGGCCATCACTGAAGCGGCCATGCGCGGCGAAATCACCGACTACAAAGAGAGCTTGCGCCAGCGTGTGGCCTTGCTCAAGGGCGTGACAGTCGCACACATGCATGAAGTTTTGAGTGCGCGACTGCGCCTGAATCCAGGCGCGGCAGATTTGGTAAGCGCCTGCAAGGCTGCGGGCATGAAAGTGCTCTTGGTTTCGGGCGGCTTCACTTATTTCACCGACCATGTGCGCGATGTCTTGGGCATCGACTGGACGCGCTCAAACTTGCTGGAATTAGAAGATGGCGTGCTGACCGGTCGCATGGTGGACCAAGACTGGGGCGACATTTGCGACGGTGAAGAAAAACGCAAAACCCTTTTGGACACTTGCCAAATGATGGGCATCACACCAGACCAGGCCATTGCCATGGGCGACGGCGCAAATGACCTGCCCATGATGGGCGTGGCCGGCTTGTCGGTGGCTTACCACGCCAAACCCAAAGTGCGTGAGCAAGCCATGGTGGCCATCCATGAAGGTGGCTTGGATCGACTGCTGGAAGTTCTTACCCATTAAAGGGCCTGGTTCACACGGCTGTCCCAGTCGACCGAAGCTCAGGGCTTATTGCCTGACAAAAGCAAAGCCAAACCCGTGTCGTCCAGCACGGGCACCCCCAGCGCTAGGGCTTTGTCGAGCTTGCTGCCCGATTCGGCCCCAGCAACAACGTAATGGGTTTTTTTGCTGACCGAACCTGCCACTTTGGCACCCAGGGCTTCAAGTTTTTCTTTGGCTTCGTCGCGGCCCATGGTTTGCAGCGTACCGGTGAGTACCACGGTGATGCCCGCCAAAGGCATTTCGGTGGGGGCCAAGGCCTCACCTTCGGGCCAGGTGACCCCCGCATCGCGCAGGGCTTGCACCACCTCACGGTTGTGTGGCTGATCAAAAAAGGTGCGAATGCTGTGGGCCACCACAGGACCCACATCGGCCACTTGCAAGAGCGCGTCTTCGCTGGCGACCATGATGGCATCGAGCTGACCGAAATGGCGGGCCAGCTCTTTGGCCGTGGCTTCGCCCACATGGCGAATGCCCAGGCTGAACAAAAAGCGTCCGAGCGTGGTGGTCTTGGACTTTTCTAAAGCCTCCATCAAGTTGACGGCAGATTTTTCGGCCATGCGGTCCATGTTGGCCAAGATGTCGAGCTTCAGGTGGTAGAGGTCGGCCAATGTGTTGACTTGGGCCGTGTCCACCAGCTGGTCCACCAGTTTGTCGCCCAAGCCTTCCACGTCCATGGCGCGGCGATGGGCGAAGTGCCAGATGGCTTGTTTGCGCTGGGCGCTACAAAACAGCCCACCCGTGCAGCGATGGTCTGCTTCGCCCTCTTCCCGCTCAGCAAGGCTCTCACACACTGGGCAGTGGCTCATCATGGTGAACTGCGACGCATCGGCCGGACGGCGGTCCAGCACCACCGACACCACTTCTGGGATCACATCGCCTGCCCGGCGCACAATGACCGTGTCACCCACCCGCACGTCTTTTCGACGAGCTTCGAGTTCGTTGTGCAGCGTGGCATTGGTCACCGTGACACCCCCCACAAACACAGGGGCCAATTTGGCTACGGGCGTGAGTTTGCCGGTGCGGCCCACCTGAACGTCGATGGACAGCACCGTGGTCATTTCTTCTTGCGCGGGGTACTTGTGCGCCACGGCCCAACGTGGCTCGCGGGTCACAAAACCCAAGCCAGCCTGCAGCGACAGATCGTTGACCTTGTAGACCACACCGTCGATGTCGTAAGGCAAGGCATCGCGTTCGGCGGCCACGCGCTGGTGAAACGCCACCAGCCCTGCAGCACCTTGGACACAAGCGGTTTGCTCGGCCAACGGAAAGCCCCAATCTTTCAGTTGCATGAGCATTTTGAAGTGGGAAGTCCACTGCGGGCCGCCTTCGTTGGCGGGCGTGATGTCGCCCAGGCCATAAGCAAAAAAGCTCAGCGGCCGTTCAGCCGCAATGCCCGAGTCGAGCTGGCGCACCGCACCCGCTGCAGCGTTACGCGGATTGACGAAGGTTTTTTCGCCTTTGGTGCCTGCGGCGATGCGTTGCCGCTGGCGCTCGTTCAGGGTTTCGAAATCATCGCGGCGCATGTAGACCTCGCCGCGCACTTCGAGCACGCTGGGGGCGTCGGACGGCAACCGCAAGGGAATTTGCCTGATGGTGCGGATATTGGCGGTGACGTCTTCGCCAGTTTCGCCATCGCCTCGTGTGGCAGCTTGCACCAGCAAGCCGCCTACGTAACGCAAGCTCATGGCCAGGCCGTCAAATTTGAGTTCGCCCACGTAGTCCACGGGCGGGTCAGACTCGCTCAGGCCCAGCTCTTTGCGAATGCGGGCGTCAAAGGCCTCGGCCCCGCTGGCCTCGGTGTCGGTCTCGGTGCGGATGCTGAGCATGGGCACGCGGTGCGTGACTTGGGCAAACGCGTCCAAGACCGCCCCGCCAACTCGCTGGGTGGGCGAGTCACATGTCAGAAGCTCGGGTTGCGCCAATTCCAGGGCTTGCAGCTCGCGAAACAGACGGTCGTATTCAGCGTCGGGGATTTCGGGCGAGTCCAGCGTGTAGTAAGCGTGCGCGTGGTGGTGCAACTGGCGGCGCAGGGCTTGAGCCTGAATGGCCGGGGTGTCGGCAGGTGTCGAAGCTGTCGATGATTCAGCAGACAAGTCATCAAAAAGGCCTGGCGTGTTGGGGCTCACGGTTCTGGGGCGCATTCAAGAGAACAGACGACGGGCTTGTGGCGATCCGGCTGACAGCTCGCGGGCGTCCAGGGCGTCATACAGCTGCTGCAAGTCCAGACCAATTTGGTCGAGCGTGGCTTCACTGAGCACTTGGCCTTCGCCATCGGTCACCACACCGTCCATCTGTGCAGCCAGCGAAACAGCGGCTTCGCGCAGGCGGACATAAGGCTGTTCCTCTCGGGCGGTCTGGGGAACATCAAGGCTCAATGCAAAAGAGCGAATGGGAGACAGATCCGGGTCTTCGGCCATCGCCGCATGGGTGTCAAAGGTGATTGAAAGGACAGCTGGCAGGCCTTGCACCAAGGCAGGCAAAACCATGCGGCCGGGTATGACACCCGGAACAAAGCCCAAGCGAGCAGCATGCTGATGAATGTAGCCAGGGCTCCAAGCTGCGGTGCGGGCACACAGCGTGAAGCTCAGCTGAGCGTCGTGAACGCTGGCAAATTGATCCAGCTCTTTGGCGCGGGCAACCTCTTCGAGCATGTCACTGAAACTGGCGCTGCCGCCTATCGCATCTGCAAAAGCCTGCGTTTTGACCACAAATTCAGAAAACTCGATGTTGTTGAGCGCACCCACACGGTTAGCCAGTTGAACCCCCGCCTGAAAGGCGTTGTAACGCCGCCCAGCGGCCAGTGCTTCCCACTGCCCTGTTACTTGAAAAAACCCCTCGACAGAAAACAACTTGGTGCCTACCCGGCGTGTGGACGGCAGGGCCGCCAAGGCGGCATCGCCAGATACAGGTTGGTCCACTTCGATCACGGCCAAAACGTCGATCAGCGCATCGAGCTGGGTTTTACGATCGGGCTGGCTCAGGTGGGTGAAGTTGTCTTGTAACACCGGCTCAAAGGGTTCAGTCATGCTGCTCGATACGGCAGGATCAGCGTCAAGCACAGGTTCAATGGCATTTAAACTCGACTCCAGCGGAGGATCGCGATGGGGGTCGGCTTGGCGAGGCGCGTGTTTGCGTGATGTCCAGTAGTTGTAGACCACCACGGCACCCACCGTGAGCGCCCCGATGGCGGCCAGACTCAACTGCAATGAGCTCATCGATTCCAACATAACTTCCTCAGGCCACGTCGGCCAATGAGACTGCAGACTCCATGTCCACAGCCACGATGCGTGACACGCCCTGCTCCTGCATGGTCACGCCGATCAACTGCTCGGCCATTTCCATGGCGATCTTGTTGTGGCTGATAAACAGGAACTGGGTCTCTTTGCCCATGCCCTTGACCAGCTTGGTATAGCGTTCAGTGTTGGCGTCGTCCAGCGGCGCGTCCACCTCGTCGAGCAAGCAAAACGGTGCGGGATTGAGTTGAAAAATCGCAAACACCAGTGCAATGGCCGCGAGAGCTTTTTCGCCACCCGACAGCAAATGGATGGTCTGGTTTTTCTTGCCCGGCGGCTGGGCCAGCACCTGCACACCGGCGTCCAAAATTTCGTCCCCGGTCATGACCAAACGCGCATTACCGCCGCCAAACAACTCAGGGAACATGCGGCTGAAGTGCTCATTGACGATCTTGAAAGTGCCGCCCAGCAATTCGCGGGTTTCGGCGTCGATCTTGCGGATGGCATCTTCCAACGTGTTCATGGCGTCGGTGAGGTCGGCACACTGGGCATCCAGGAAGGTCTTGCGCTCACGCGAAGTGGACAGCTCTTCGAGAGCAGCCAAGTTGACTGGGCCCAGGGCGGTAATTTCGCGGTGAATACGGTCGATCTCACCCTGCAAACCCGTCACGCGCACCTGGCCGGTTTCAATCGAAGCGGCCACAGCCTCCAAATCGGCCTGTGCATCGGCAAGCAGCTGGGTGTATTGCTCCAGACCCAAACGGGCCGCTTGTTCCTTGAGCTGCAAGTCGGTGATGCGTTGACGCAGGGGGTCGAGTTCGCGCTCGAAGCTCACCCGGCGCTCATCACTGGCGCGTAGTTTAGATGTCAGGTCGTCGTAGGCGCTGCGCCGTGCGGCCAGGGCTTGCTCGCGCTCGAGCTTGATGGCCAGCACATTTTGCAAACCGGCTTGGGCGGCTGCATCGGTCAAGCGGCTGAGTTCGTCGCGGGCGCGCTGCATTTCGGCGTCAATGCTGGCCACTTGCTGCTGCGCGGTCCCAATGGTGCGCTGCAATTCCGCGCGGCGGGCGTCCAGGCTGCGCTGGGAGAACTGAGCTTCTTGCGCCCGACGCTCCAGGCTGCGCTGCTGTTCGCGGCATTCGGCCAGCTTGCGTTCGGACTCGATCACGCGTTCGTCCAGCTGGGCGTGGCGCTCTTGCGTGTCGGCCAGCTGCATGTCCAGCTCTTCAAAGCGGGCTTCGGCCGTCACACGGCGCTCTTGCAACTCGTCCAGCAAGATCTCGACTTCGGCCAAGTCGTTGTTGATTTGAGCGCTACGGGCCCGGGTTTGGGCCACCAACTGCGACAAGCGAAGGGTCTCGACCTGCAGCTCGTGCGTGCGCGATTGGCTTTCGCTGGCTTCGCGGCGAACGGTAATCAGTCGTTGCGAGGCATCGGCGTAAGCCGCTTCGGCCCGCACCAACGCGCTGCGGCTTTCTTCCGAAATCAGGGTCTGGGCGCGCAGCTGCTTTTCCAGATTCTCGATTTCCTGGGCACGGCCTAACAAACCGGCTTGCTCGGAGTCTGGCGCATAGAAAACCACGCTGTTGAGTTGAACCGAATGACCGGCTTGCACCAACAGGGTTTCACCCGAGTGCAATTGACTGCGCCAAGCCAGCGCGTCGTCGATGTTGGGAGCCGTATAGCAGCCTTGCAACCAGTCTGCCAGCAGGGCCGAAAGCCCAGCATCATGCACACGCAAAAAGTCCGCTAAGGGCTTGCACCCCGAGGGCATGCCGCTGCGCGGCGCGGCCTTCGCCGCCAAAGGCGGGCTGAAAAAGCTCAATTTAGCGGGCGGCGCGTCATTGGCAAATGCGCGCACCATGTCCAGGCGTGACACTTCTAGCGCCGACAAGCGCTCACGCAGAGCAGATTCAAGGGCGTTTTCCCAGCCGGGCTCGATGTGGATGCGGCTCCACAGGCCTTCCAGGCCCTCCATGCCGTGCTTGGCCAGCCAAGGCTTGAGTTTGCCGTCTGTACGCACCTTCTCTTGCAGGGCTTTGAGGGCCTCGATGCGGGCGCTCAGGTCGGCCAAGCGGGACGACTCAGTGTTCACGGCGGATTGGCGGGTGCGGCGGTCTTCGTCCAAGGCGGGCACCTGTTCTTGCAGGTCTTGCAGCCGGGCTTCCGATTCAGCAGAGAGGGCTTCAGCCTCGGCCAGCTGTTCTTGCAACTGCTGCAGGCGTGCTTCATCGGGCGCGGCCAAAGCGTTGCGGTCGGTCAGCAACCGTTCGCGGCGGTTGTCCTGCTGACGCGATTGTTCTTCGACGTTGCGCTGGTCTGCGGCGAGCACTCCAATTTGCTGCTGGACCTGTACCACCGTGGCGCGCTGGCTATTTGCGTCGTTTTGCGCTTTAAGGAGGGCTTCTTCCAAGTCGGGCAAGGCCATGGCTTGGTCTTCAACTTGCGCTGCCAGCGTCATGCTCTGGTCTTCGGCAGTGGCCGCTTGCTGGGCCAGGGTTTCCAGCTCGGCTTGCGCGTCTTGGCTGCGGGTGCCCCATTGCGCAGTTTGCTCCACCAATTGCTGCAGGCGCTGCTCTGCGCGTTGGCGGCCTTCGACCACGAACCGGATTTCGGCTTCGAGCTTTCCGACCTCGGCACTGGCTTCGTACAGTTTGCCTTGGGCTTGGTTGACCTCGTCACCTGCGGCGTAATGCGCTTGGCGGATGGTTTCCAGGTCGGCCTCGACGTGCCTCAAATCGGCCATGCGCGATTCCAGCGCATTGACCGCATGGTCAACGTCCGACTTCATGCGGCCTTGGTCGGCCTCAGCGTCGCGTCGCTTCAAGAACCACAACTGGTGCTGCTTGAGCGTGCTGTCGGCCTGCAGGTTGTTGTAACGCTGGGCCACTTCGGCCTGCTTTTCCAACTTTTCCAGATTGGCGTTCAGCTCGCGCAGGATGTCATCGACCCGGGTCAAGTTTTCGCGGGTGTCCGACAGGCGGTTTTCGGTCTCACGGCGGCGCTCTTTGTACTTGGACACGCCTGCAGCTTCTTCGAGAAACAAGCGCAGCTCCTCCGGTCGCGACTCGATGATGCGGCTAATGGTGCCTTGGCCAATGATGGCGTAAGCGCGTGGACCCAAGCCAGTGCCCAAAAACACGTCTTGCACATCGCGGCGGCGCACCGGTTGATTATTGATGTAGTAGCTGCTGTTGCCGTCACGGGTCAACACACGCTTGACCGCGATCTCGGCAAATTGGCCCCACTGGCCCCCGGCGCGGTGGTCGGCATTGTCAAATACCAACTCCACGCTGGCGCGACTGGCGGGTTTGCGGGTGTTGGTGCCGTTGAAAATGACGTCCTGCATGGATTCACCACGCAGCTCGGAAGCCTTGGACTCGCCCAACACCCAGCGCACCGCGTCCATGATGTTGGATTTGCCACAGCCGTTGGGCCCGACCACGCCCACCAACTGCCCGGGCAGCAGGAAGTTGGTCGGTTCAGCGAACGATTTGAAGCCCGAAAGCTTGATGGAATTGAGGCGCACAGCGGTTAGGTTTGTTTTCGGATAGGTGTTGGATCAGCTAAAAGGGCCAGCCCAAACGGCCAACTCAGTGCAAAGGTTCAATGTTACCCGACAGGGATGGTGGAAAAACCGGCAGGCTAGCCTTGCCATGGCTGGTGGGCGCAATCCCCCCGGAATGCCTGCGTTCGGACAAACACGTCGCCCAACAAGCCTGCTGCATCCCGGATAATCTGGGCATGAACCCTCTTCTTGCCAAGTTGCAACCCTACCCATTCGAACGACTGAAACAGCTGTTCGCGAGCGTCACGCCCAACACCGCCTTGAAGCCCATCAGCTTGGGCATCGGCGAGCCCAAGCACGCCACACCAGCTTTCATTCAAGCGTCGCTCAAAACGGCGGTCGCTACCGGTTTGTCGGCCTACCCCGCCACGGCGGGCGAACCTGCCCTGCGCAGGGCTTGTGCGGCTTGGCTCAAAACCCGTTATGACTTGACTCTGGACCCGGCCACGCAAGTCCTGCCCATAAACGGCTCGCGCGAAGCCCTGTTTGCCCTGACGCAGACCGTGATCGACCCGACCCGCCCGGGCGCCACCGTGGTCAGTCCCAACCCGTTTTATCAAATCTACGAAGGCGCGGCCTTGCTGTCGGGCGCCACCCCGTATTACGTGCCCAGCGACCCAGCGCGCAACTTTGCCAACGACTGGGACAGTGTGCCTGCCGCCGTCTGGGCGCGCACGCAGCTGGTGTTCGTTTGCTCACCCGGCAACCCCACGGGCGCGGTCATGCCGCTAAGCGAATGGGAAAAGCTGTTTGCCCTTTCTGATCAATACGGTTTCGTCATCGCATCGGACGAGTGTTACAGCGAGATTTACTTTCGCGAGAAAGCCCCTTTGGGTGGCCTGGAAGCCGCCCACCAGCTGGGCCGTACCGACTTCAAGCGCTTGATCGCCTTCACCAGCCTGAGCAAACGCAGCAATGTGCCCGGCCTACGCAGCGGTTTTGTGGCGGGCGACGCGGCCATCATCAAGCAGTTTTTGCTGTACCGCACTTACCACGGAAGCGCGATGAGTCCGGTGGTGCAAGCTGCCAGCGTGGCCGCTTGGGGCGACGAAGCCCATGTAGTTGACAACCGCAACCAGTACCGCACCAAGTTCGCCCAGGTCACACCCGTGCTGGCCGACGTGCTGGATGTGAAACTGCCGGACGCCAGTTTTTACCTGTGGGCCGGTGTGCCTGCGGGCTGGCAGGGTGATGACGCCGCATTTGCCAAGGCGCTGTATGGTGCAGAAAGCGTCACGGTGCTGCCCGGCAGCTACCTGGCGCGTGACTTCAACGGCAGCAACCCGGGTCAGGGCCGCATCCGCATGGCGCTGGTGGCTGAGACCGCCGAGTGCCTGGAAGCGGCTGAGCGCATTGCGCGCTTTGTGCGTGCCCATCCCCAAAAAATGGACCCTGGGTCAAGCCCCGTGTGACAAGCTTCAGATCAGCCCACTGTCATGTCGGATTTGACCCGGCACCTATCTCCTCAATCCCTCCAAGCCATGAACACGACCTGCCACAACACCCTGCGACTGGCCGAACAGCTCATTTCCAAGCCCTCCGTCACCCCGGATGACGCCGGTTGTCTCGACCTGATCGCCGACGCACTAAAGCCGCTGCACTTTGTCTGCGAATTCATGGACTCAGGACCGGACACTTTCCGTGTGCGCAACCTTTGGGCCAAGCGGGCTGGCAGCTCGGGCCAGACTCTGGCCTTTGCAGGTCACACCGACGTGGTGCCTACCGGGCCACTCACGCAATGGGACAGCGACCCCTTCACGCCCACCCACAAAGACGGTAAGTTGTTTGGGCGAGGTGCGAGCGACATGAAAACCTCGCTGGCGGCCATGGTGGTCGCGGTGCAAGAGTTTTTGGCCGCCAATCCCAACCCGGCTCTGGGGCTAGCCTTTTTGCTGACCAGCGATGAAGAGGGCCCAGCGCTCGACGGCACGGTGGTGGTGTGCAAAGCGCTCCAAGCCCGTGGCGATGCGCCTCAGTTTTGCATCGTGGGCGAACCCACCTCGGTGCAGCATACGGGCGACATGATCAAAAACGGTAGGCGCGGCACCATGAGCGGCAAGCTGACTGTGCACGGCGTACAAGGCCACATTGCCTACCCGCATCTGGCCGACAACCCCATCCACCGCCTGGCCCCGGCGCTGGCCGAACTGGTGGCCATCCGCTGGGACGAAGGCAATGCCTTCTTCCCGCCCACCAGTTGGCAGGTGAGCAACATCCACGCGGGCACGGGCGCGAGCAACGTGATCCCCGGTGACTGCGTGGTGGATTTCAATTTTCGCTTTTGCACTGAATCCACCCCCGAGAGCCTGCAGCAGCGCTTGGCAGCCGTGCTGGACCGACATGGTTTGAGATACGAACTGAACTGGACGATTGGCGGCTTGCCGTTTTTGACCACACCGGGCAGCTTGGTCAAAGCCATTCAACAAGCCATCACCGACGAAACCGGCCTGACCACCGAGCTGTCCACCACCGGCGGCACCAGCGACGGCCGCTTCATCGCGCAGATTTGCCCACAAGTCATCGAATTCGGTCCGCCCAACGCGACCATCCACAAGGTCAACGAGCATGTGGCGCTGAGTGACATCGCGCCGCTCAAAGCCATCTACCGCCGCACGCTGGAACACCTCAACGCGGGCCTGTCCGCATGAGCGCCTTGACCCTGTCGGTGTTGATCGAGGCATCTTCCGAGCGGCTCACACAAGCGGGTGTGGCTTTCGGCCACGGCACACAGAGCGCCTTTGACGAAGCCGTCTGGCTGGTGCTCTGGCGTCTGGGCTTGCCGCTGGACACCGACTTGGACGATGTGGCCGAACAAGCTGTGACGCCCGAGCAGCAAATGGCTTGCGCTGCGCTGATCGAAGAACGCATCGCCACACGCAAGCCCGCCGCCTACTTGACGCAAGAAGCCTGGTTGCAGGGCGTGTCGTTTTACATCGACGAGCGTGCCATCGTGCCGCGCAGCCTGATCGCCGAAGTGCTGGCCGACGGCACGATCGACGCCTGGCTGAGCAACCAGACCACCCGCGTGCTGGACCTGTGCACCGGTAACGGCAGCCTGGCCGTGCTGGCGGCACTGGCTTGGCCCGAGATGCAAGTTTCCGGGGCAGACATTTCGGATGATGCACTGGCCGTGGCCGCCATCAATGTAAAGCGTCACGACTTGCAAGCGCGCGTCCAACTGATCAACAGCGACGGCCTGAGTGCATTGCCGGGCCCGTTTGACCTGATCCTGTGCAACCCGCCTTATGTGTGTCAAGCCAGAATGGACGCCCTGCCCGCGGAATACCGCGCCGAGCCCGAGCTTGCGCTGGCAGGCGGCGCGGACGGCATGGACTTTGTGCGGCAACTGTTCAAGGAAGCACCTTCGCGCATGAGCGAGCAAGCGTTGCTGGTGCTGGAAATCGGCAACGAGGTGGACCATTTCATCGCTGCTTTCCCCGAACTTGAAGTCGCTTGGCTGGACACCAGCGCTGGCGACGATCAGGTGCTGCTGATCTCCCGCGGAGCCCTGCTCTGCTTGTAAAGGCCCGTCCTGGTGGCCTGGGAAACGACCTAATTTTCAACGCGCCATCTCACCGTCATGCACATCGGCGAAAATGGCGGGTTGTGCTTTTAGAGGTCAGTCCCTCCAAACTGACCCTGCTCCCCATACCGGCGTCTGTTCCGGATACTGCTTTTCATGATCAATCTTAAAAACGTCACCCTCCGCCGAGGCACCAAGGTGCTGCTGGACAAAGCCTCAGTCACCCTCAACCCCGGAGAAAAAGTCGGTCTGGTTGGGCGCAACGGGGCGGGCAAATCCACCTTGTTTGCGTTGTTCAACGGCAGCTTGACCGAGGACGGCGGCGACTTTGAAATGCCGCGCCAGTGGCGCATGGGCCAAGTGGCACAAAACATGCCCGAGACCGACCAAGCCGCCGCTGACTTTGTGTTGGAAGGTGACACCCGATTGGCCGAGTTGCGCCAGCGTCTGGTGGTGGCCGAAGCCAGTGGCGACGGCATGGAAATGGCTCACGTTTACACCGACTTGGCCGATGCCGGTGACCACGACGCCATGCCCCGCGCAGAAGCCCTGATTTTGGGCCTGGGTTTTCGGGTGGACGAGCTCAACAACCCCGTCAACAGCTTTTCGGGCGGCTGGCGGATACGCTTGCAGTTGGCTCGCGCGCTGATGTGCCCGTCTGACATTCTCATCTTGGACGAGCCCACCAACCACTTGGACTTGGACGCCCTGGTCTGGCTGGAAGCCTGGCTACAGCGCTACGCCGGCACGATGATCGTGATCAGCCATGACCGCGAGTTTCTGGATGCCGTGACCGATGTCACCTTGCACATCGACCACGCCAAACTCACCCGCTACGGCAGCAACTACAGCGGCTTTGAAATCCTGCGTGCCCAACAGATGGAGCTGCAACAAGCTTCGTTTTCTAAGCAGCAAGACAAAATCGCCCACCTGCAAAAGTTCATCACCCGCTTCAAAGCCCAGGCCAGCAAAGCCAAACAGGCGCAAAGCCGTGTCAAGGCGCTCGAGCGCATGGAGAAAGTGGCACCGCTGCTGGCCGATGCCGAATTCACCTTTGGCTTCAAAGAACCCAACAACCTGCCCAACCCGATGCTAGCCATCAGCGATTCGAGTTTTGGCTACACCGTCGACGAGGAGCCCAAAGCCATCTTGCAAGGCGTCAGCAAATCGGTGTTGGCGGGCCAGCGCATTGGTATTTTGGGTGCCAACGGTCAAGGTAAATCGACGCTGGTCAAGACGATTGCCCGCACCATGCCGCTGCTGGCCGGCACACTAACCGAGGGCAAGGGCCTGAACATAGGCTACTTTGCGCAGCAAGAACTCGATGTGCTTCACCCGAACGACAACCCGCTGGAACACATGATTCGCCTGGCCAAAGAGCTGGGCAGCAACGAGCCCAGCCGCGAGCAGGACCTGCGCAACTACCTGGGCACCTTCAACTTCAGTGGCGACATGGTCAAGCAGTCCGTGGGCTCCATGAGCGGCGGCGAAAAAGCCCGCTTGGTGCTGGCCATGATCGTGTGGCAACGGCCCAACTTGCTGCTGCTGGACGAGCCCACCAACCACCTGGATCTGGCAACGCGCGAAGCCCTGTCGATGGCGCTCAACGAGTTCGAAGGCACCGTCATGCTGGTCAGCCACGACCGCGCCTTGCTGCGTGCGGTGTGTGACGAATTCTGGATGGTTGGCCGGGGCAAGGTCGAGCCGTTTGACGGCGACTTGGACGATTACCAAAAGTACCTGCTGGAAGAGTCCAAACGCCTGCGTGAAGAAGCCAAAAATTCAGCTCGCGATGCTGTGGTCACTACGACGACGGCACCGGCTCCAGCGGCAACCGCCATCATGCCGCGCAAAGACCCAAGCCCTTCGAGTGCTTCACCTGCAACTACACCCGCAGCAGCCGTTGCCGTTGTTGCAGCCAAGGGATCAAGCGCGGCCGTCATGCAGACCGGCACTCCCGGCCTGAACAGCGCCGAGCAGCGCAAACTCGACGCCCAAAAACGCCAGCAACTGGCCGCACAAACCCGCCCACTCAAGCGCGAACTGGAACAAAACGAGGAGCGCATGGCCAGCATCGAAGTCGAGAAAAACCGATTGGAAGCGCTCCTGACCACCCCTGTATCACCCGCCGAAATGGCGGACGCGGGCCGCCGTCTCAAAGCCTTGGCCGACGAAGTGGCGACCTTGGAGGAGCGCTGGCTGACGATAACTTCTTTGCTCGAAGAAGCCACCATGACTGCGTTGTAAACTGAAGTATATGAAATCCAAAATGCAAGGTTTTGAACGACACAATAGAAAAAGCCGGCCATTGAGCGAGCTTTTTCAATCTTAAATAGTCTTTTTCAATTTATTCGGATTCGCATCGAAACTGACTATTACTACAATAACGTAATAATAATTAAAAATTTTAACATTTTTAAATGAAAAATTAATTATTGCATTCGCTGAAGACCTATATTGCACATTTTTAGAAAAGTAGGTAGGTCTTGTTTAGGCATACGAAAAGTATTTTTTTGAACTGTTTGCAAAGCTTCAAAACAAGCTTCTGCATAGGCTTTGACGGAAGGATCACTTGAAGCATTTATCTGCATCCAGCTCATACGCATTTTCATCACTGCATCATCTTTATTTTTACAATCAACATTAACATCACACGATAAAAGCGTGGGTTTTGGTTTAGGTGTTTGAGCGATTGTTTGTGCGCTAAGTACAAATAAAAAGATTGGTATGAAAATAAAATTTTTCGCAACAGCATTCATTTGAAATTCCTTATTTTATTAATTCAAGAGTTGTTCGCAAAATGCAAAATGTAATTATTAAAGATTGAGGAAGTATTAAAATCATCTTGTCATTAAATAATCCTTTCTGATGAAATTATACAGAAATTTTCAGGCAATCACTTATAACCTTTAAGTGCGCACTGACTTGTATTGAGTACTGTTTCGGCCGTGCCACAGGCAGCAGATTTACATTGCCCGCCATAATATACCTTTTGTGCTTCACACTCAGCAGGTGTCGTGTAACATATAGAACGCTGGCCAGTCACGCAATATATATAAACATTTCGTGGATCCTCTCGAGTAAAGGATGATGATGTACTGGAGCTATATGAGTAATTACTTGATGAATTTCTCTTCTTTTCGGCTTCAGCATTACGCTTTTTTTCGGCTTCGAAAGCTATTTTTTTCTCTCGCTCACGTTGCTCTACTGCCTCTTTATACTTCGACAAATCGTTATAATTTGCAATATTTAATTTACGAGCTTCTACGAAATTATCAACTGCAATATTATATTTACGAGCTGATGTGTGTTCGATGGCATTTGATTGCCCAAATTTTAAATAACTTTCTACAAAATCGATAAAATCTGAATCGGCTAATTTTTTGTGTTCCAATTTTAATTTTTTAAGTTCATCACCAGATACACCATACTCTATCGCCTCCAATTCATCCGGTAGAAAAATAACTAAATTTAATGGGAATATGATAACTGAAATTAATATAAAAAATGCAGCTGCGATTTTTTTCGACCAACGATGTAACTTACTTATAAGTGCATCTGGATTTTCACCCCAACCCTTATTGCTATAATCATATACTTTATTAAGGTACTTTATTCGAATAAATGCAGAAGTAAAAATTAAAATACCAACCAAAATAGCCAAACTCGAAAAAATAATATAGTTCATTATCAAAATCCTTTATTGGTTGCAATAGCCTGCTATTGCAACTATCAGTGTTCTTCTATCTGTCCCTATCCGATTAGAGCTAAGAATTGTTACAGGCTTAGGAGAATTCAACTCTGTTCGCAAAATTGAAAATTCACTTTCGCCCTTGCAAAGCCTTAAAAAAAAGCAACAGAATATTACTTACTATTGAAGTCTTTTTAAACACCCCATCACTGACTTGTGCGGATCCGAACCACTTTGAATAAGGCCATTGATATTTCTCCCAATAACGTTGTTAGCTACCGACACACCAGCATTTGCGCTATCAGCGGATCCATTACGAACAACACCCCTTTGCATAAGAAGATTTGCTGATCTTTCTAGATGCGCCGACAGCTGCGTTAATTGATTTAGAGCCTCTCCCCTGTATGGAGACAAACCAGAATTTATAAGCCCAGAAGCTCTGAAAAGTAACCCGCTACAAAACATATCAACATCCGCTGGCTTGGGTTCGGATGAAGTTGTTGAAGTGAGCTTACTTTCGGCTTCAGCATCGCAATAGCCTGCTATTGCAGCTATCAGTGTTGTCCTGTCTGTCCCTATCCGATTAGAGCTAAGAATTGTTACAGGCTTAGGAGAATTCAACTCTGTTCGCGACGTTGTAATGCCATTAAAATAAAATCTTGATTCTTCTGGCAGTTTATTAAAGCAAGCTTCAGTCATTTTGGATTTACAAGGTTCAACGATAAATTTTTCGTAATTTGTAAAAGCGGACCTAAATTTATTCATATATTTATCGTATGTTTCGTTATCGCCAAATCTTTGCATAGCAATGCCAGCGGCGCCAAGACATATACCTATATTGTAGGCTCTCATCGCTTTTTCTTCTTTCAAAATGTCTGGTTCGGAAGAAGCCGGCTTAGATTTTTGTTCAGATGAAAGGGCTTTACTCTTAGCTGCATCAGCTATCTGCATTTTTTTGTTTTCTTCTTCAGCTTTCAATCGTTTCGAATTAGCTTCTGCTGTCCTTTTAGCTGCATCAGCTTCCTGCTGTTTTTTGCTGTCTTCTTCCGATTTTAATCGGGTTGCCTTTGCTTCTCCGGTCTCTGTGTGTGCAAGCATCCATTCTCTGCCGTTAAAATGAAGTTTGATTGCCTCCAATTTCGAGATTGCACTCAACTTTCCATCAGAACCTCGTTCTGCATAGAGTTCGTTACAAAATGTTTTAATTCCGCCTGGAATTGTGCAAGCGTAATTTTGCTGTGGTTGTTTTTGACGAAAAAACGAATCGCATTTTTCGAATATTGGTTTAACTAATGAGTCATTCGGGGCTACAAGTTTCGCAGATGGATCAGCAGACTCAAACAGTACTTGATTTATTTCTAAACCCATCCTCACGCATTCAACAGCTTCGGGATTTGATTTGGAAAAGTAATCATTCCACTTTGCTGCAATATCAGATGTACTAGGCTTGCCTACAACCATTACCTTGCCTACGACCATTACCTTGCCAGCACCATCACAACCAAGTACTGAATTTAGACCACGCTTTTTTAATTTTCCTCTCCATTCAATTGGAAAAGATCCTTCTGCTGGCGGCGTAAATTCCACCAAGGTCTGAAAATTTGGCGCATTTACCTCTCGTTCAAATTTTGCTAGCCCGGGCACAGTGATCTCTATATTGCACTTGCCTGTTTCATTTGGCAGTTTAATTTGCAACGAAACTTGACTTTGAACTCCTACTGGTAGTTCAAGTTGTACCTCTTGGGATTGCGCGCTTGAGATTGCGAGCATCAAAAAAAGTGAAATAGAAAGAATTTTGTTGCAATTCATAATTAAATTAATATTGTTTATCAATCGTTGCCGTCAACTTTGAGTAGTGCCGCTCAATCATTGCCGCAGAGTTGCCCATATGTTTGCTGAGTGTATGTATGTCCGTGCCATTCTGCAAGAGTTCAAATGTGGCGTAGGTGTGACGCAACGAATACAAGGTTCTGTTCTGCCCATCCTCGTTCTTCAGCAAACCTGTGTCACGCATCAGCCGCCTGAATGTGCCGTTCAGGCTTGGCGGTTGATAGCCGTCACTGAACCTGAACAACTTGTGGGGCACCCGCTATGCGAATGTCGTTTCAAACGACAAGTCACAGATGTCTCGTTGTCTTGCGTGTAAGCGTTCCAACACTGCCACCACACGGAGCTTGGCAATGAGCCAACGCCCCCCTGTTTTGCCATCTGCCCATATACCCAGGTAGCGCACACCTTTATCCGTGTGCCATTCCAAGTGCCGCCAGCAGATGCCCATTGCTTCTGTGCCGTACCGCATTCCCGTTAGCAGCAACATTTCAATGTAGTCACGCAGCAGGGAACGCATTTCTTTTTCCACTGCTCGCAAGCCTCGTGCTGCCACGTTTCCATAAACGCTAACAACTGAGTAATTTCTTCTTCGCTAAACGCTGGGCGTGTTGTGCCCTTCTCGCCCTTTGTCGTCAGTTTTGGCACTGGCACACGTTCGCTGATGTAGCCACGCGACACCGCAACAGACAACAACTTGTTCCAAGCACTGGCGTAGTTCATCAACGCACTTGCTTTGGGTCGGCGTCGCATCTGCCTGTCCCGCCACAATTCAAATTCAACGATGTCTGTGTGCGTCAATTCTTCCAGCCGCTTGTCTTTGAAGTAGGGCAAAAAATATTTCTCAATACAGCCCACGTAGTCGCTGTAAGCAGTTCTGCCAGTGCTGGCGTCAATTTTCACTCGCAGTTCTGCCAACGTAACCGCCGCAATTTGTGCGAACGTGTGTGTTTGGTGTGCTAAACCCAGCCGCTGTCTGTACTTGGCTTCGTCATACAAATCACAGGCAACGGCAACGGCGTGTTCTATGCTGGCTTTGCCTGTTGTTTGGCGATACCAAGTGCCATCAGCAAGTTTGTAGCGGCATTGATACAGCAGGCTGCGGCTGCGTCTGTAAAGCACCACTTCGCCATCACGCAAATGAATGTGCTGTGGGTTTGCTGTGGGCAGCAACGCCAACACCTGTGCTGTGTTTTGAGGTGTGAGGTGCTGCGGTGTGTTTTTGGGTGTGCGTTGCTGGCGAGACATTTAGCAACGACGAACGACAGCGTGGAATTCAAAGTGCTCGCAGAGTGTTTTAGTGTTGCAGCACGGACAAAAAAACACCCAGCACTTTCGTACAGGGTGTTTTCACTTTGATAATGGTGGGACCAGCGGGGGTCGAACCCACGACAAACGGATTAAAAGTCCGCTGCTCTACCAACTGAGCTATGGTCCCTTTGCTTAGGCGCTGTGCACTTTGGCAAGTCTTAAATTATAGCGTTATTTTTTGACCCCCTCTGGGCCGGTCGCTAAAAAATTCAATATTTCTGAAGCCGCGCACATGCCAAAGGTGGCCGTCACACTGACCACCGATCCGTAGCCGTGGCAGTTGAGCGAGCCGTCGCTTTCCAAGGCGCATGAAGCATCTGGCGGGGCCACGGCTTCGCGGCTAAAGACGCCTTGAACGCCCATGCGTTTGTCGCCCCTGGCGGCACCATGGTGTTTGCGCAACCGGTATCTCAACTGCGCCAGCAAAGGGTCGTGGGTGACGCGAGACAGGTCGTCAACATCGACCTTGTGCGCTAGGCGCTTACCACCAGCAGCCCCCACAGTGATAAAGCCCACGCCTTCACTCAGTGCCCATTGCGCCAGGCTCACTTTGGCCTTGACTTGGTCACAGGCGTCAATCAGTGCATCGGGCATGCAGGACAACAGCGCAGGCCAGTTCTCAGGGCTCACAAAATCGTCAACTGCATCGACTTGGCATTGCGGATGAATCAGAGCAATGCGTTCTTGCATGGCCAGCACTTTGGATTGGCCAGTGGTGTTGCTGAGCGCGTGGATTTGTCGGTTGATGTTGGACTCTGAAATGTGGTCCATGTCGATCAGGGTCAAACGCGCCACGCCGCTGCGGGCCAGAGCTTCTGCCACCCAAGAGCCCACGCCACCGATCCCCACCACCACGACATGCGCTTGCCTAATGCGCCGCGCACCGGCCACGCCATACAGGCGTTGAAGACCGCCGAACCGGCGAGTGTTGTCGTCGTCTGTTTCCGTCTGTGGCATCTGGCTCATGGACTGGTCGTGCAAAAAATGAAGTGAAGGCGACGCGCGAATGTGAACGCTCAGGACTGGCGCATTTGCCAAAGCAAAGCGGCCCAGGCCCCTGCAAAAATGCCCATCACCGACAGCAGGCTCCCCAGGCTCAAAGTCGACAGCCCACTCAGGCCCTGACCCAAGGTGCACCCCATGGCCAGAACGCCGCCTGTGCCCATGAGTGCGCCACCGACCAAATGGCGCACCAAATCGGCTCGGTGGGTGAAGCCCTCCCAACGAAAGCTGCCTTGCTGCAATGCGCTCAAACAAGCACCCACCAAAACACCGACCACCGTGACCATGCCCAGGGTCAGCCGTTTGCTGCCGTCGCTGTAATAAAGCAGGGCATCGAGCCAATAACCTACAGGGGCTGTGAAGCTGAACGCTTCCATGCGGCCGCTGTGGGTGGCAAGGAACACCGGCTCCAGGGTTTCCGGGTGTTCAGGCACATAACCCATGACACCACTGACCCACCACAGTGCCACCACCAGCAATCCAAGACCTGCACCCGTGGCCCAGTTGAACACCGTGTGGAAACGGCGATCTATGACGACCCACCCCAGCAAAAGCAAGGACACCAACGCCGCGCTGATGCCCAAGCCCGTTCGCAGGTCCAGCGCCAAAAAAGCAGAGATCCACTGACCGACAAAAGGGCCGTAGGGTAAGTGAATGGCCACAGTGTCCAACCCGTGCACCCGCCACACCGCCGTTAAACCCCGCATGGCCGCCAGCGCAGAGACCGCCATGGCCAGCAAGACCACCAGGGATTTGAGGTTGCCCGCCGCCAGACGAACCAAGGATTTGCTGCTGCAGCCCGACGCCAGCACCATGCCGATACCGAACATAGCGCCACCCAAAAGCGCCGACAGCCAGGCCAATTGAGAAGAGGCGTAAATGGTGCTCAGCGGACTGATCCAGCCCAGCCAGGCCATCAGGCCGAAACCGGCCGTAGCCACCGCCACAGCCAGTGCCCATTGCCGCAACCGAGTGGCGTCGCGCATCACTACCCAATCGCTGATGGCCCCCATGGTGCAAAAGTGCCCCCGATGAACCAAGATACCCGCCAACAGCGATAAGGCGAAGCTAGGCCCTTGAACCAGGAAGACCAACTGCTGGACTTCATCCGCAGAATACAAAACCATCCGGTGTCAGCGCAGGCGACTCAGGCGCTCGCGGGCGGTGCCTGCCGTTTCGGCCTGAGGATAGGCGGCAATCAAATCTTCCAGCGTATTAAGCGCCGCCTTCATGTCCTTGAGTTCAATTTGAACATTGGAGATGGCCAGCATGGACTCGGCCGCACGCGGGTGATTCGGCGCCATTCTCAGCAGTTTTTGGAAATTCGCCATCGATTCTTTGTAAGCCTTGTTGGCGTACTGAGCGTTGCCCAGCCAGAACAGGGCCGAGGGCACATAAGCGCTGGCCCCATGACGCAATACAAACGATTCCAGTGCACCTTGGGCGGCGGCAAAGTCAGCCTGGCGAAACAGCGCCATGGCTTTGTCATGGTCGGCTTTTTCAGCTGGGTCAACCATGACCTCGCGGCCATCGATGGTGACGGGTACAGGCTCGAAGCGGCGCAAGCGGTCGTCGACGGTGTTGAGCACGTCTTTTTGACGCAACTGCAATTCAGTCAGGTCGCGTGCCAGGCGCTCTTGCGCACCCAAGCTTTGCGCCAGTTCCGATTTGAGGCGATCAATTTGGCCCTGCAAATCCAGCAGCGCACTGCGCAACTGGGCAATGGCTTGGTTTTGTGACTGATTTTGAGACTGGGCATTTTGCTCGATCAGGGCGCGGGTGGCGTTTTGAGACTGTTCCAGACGCTGGCGCAAATCCAGGATGGCCCGACGGGCTTCATCATCTCCGCCAAACAAGGCCGCTTGTGCTGGGCTGGACAAAACCGCCAAGCCAAGGGTCAGCGCCATGGCAGCATTGCACCAGACCGATCGAACGTGTTGCATGTCAGACCTCAATAACGAATTTCAACGCGGCGGTTTTGCGCTTGGTCGGCCTCAGAAGCGCCGTTGGCCAAGGGCTTTTCCTTGCCAAAGCTGACGGCCTCGAGTTGAGATTCAGGCACGCCAAGCAAGCTCAGCGCCTGGCGCACCGCATCGGCACGCTTTTGGCCCAAGGCCAGGTTGTATTCACGGCCACCTCGGTCATCGGTGTGGCCTTCCAGATTGGCTTTGCGTTGCTTGTTGGCTTGCAAAAACTGGGCATGCGAAGCGATCACAGGTCGCGCTTCTGGGCGAAGCACAAAACTGTCGTAATCAAAAAACACGACATGGGCAATGCCCACAGGGCCTTGGCCTGGCGCGCTTTGATTGGCCGTCACAGAAGCCACGCCTGTTTGGGCACTTCCTTGACCAGAAGCAATGGTTTGCACCGCCACATTGGCGCCAGAGGCTTTGCTGGTGGCCGATTTGTCTTCCACGGGCACATCATCAAGTTTGACGCCCGAGGCGCAGCCCGCCAGGGCCACCGAGACCATCAACACCGACCAGAAATGCTTTTTCATATTGAACCTCATGGATAAAAACAGATTTTAAATTCAGAACTCAGGGACGCACCGGACCCCAATGCGGCTCGCGGATGTCGCCCCCTTGCACAGCCAAGCGGGCTTTGATGCGACCATCCAGTGTGCTGGTCATCAAGGCTTCGCCGCCTTGTTGCGTGGCGTACACCAGTAAACGGCTGTTGGCGGCAAAACTGGGCCGCTCATCGGCATTGGTGTCCGTCAACGCTGTGGCCTGACCTGTGGCCAACTCCATCAGGTGCAAGCGAAAACCGCCAGGCAAGCGAGAGACATAGGCCAGCCAGCGACCATCGGGGCTGATGGCAGGTGAGATGTTGTAGTTGCCTGAAAAAGTCACCCGGTCGACAGGACCGCCTTGTGCAGGCATTTTGTAGATTTGGGGGTTACCGCCCCGGTCACTGACAAAGTACAAGGTATTGCCATCCGGCGAAAAAGCTGGTTCGGTGTTGATGTTGCCCGAAGTCAGGCGCTGGGGCTCGCCGCCTTGCAAAGACACCCGATAAAGCTGCGAGCCACCATCGCGGCTGAGCGTGGCCACAATCGAGCGACCGTCAGGGGCCCATGTCGGTGCGCTATTGGAGCCTTTGAAATTGGCCACCACCCGGCGCTGACCGCTGGCCAATTCGTGAACATACACGACCGGCTTGCGTGACTCAAAGGACACATAGGCCAGTTGGGTGCCCGTGGGCGACCAAGAGGGGGAAATGATCGGTTCTGGACTGCTGAGCGCAGAGCGTGCGCCCTCCCCATCGGCATCGGCAATCCACAGGTTGTAGCGGCCACTGGATTTGGTGACATAGCTGATGCGCGAGGTGAACACACCAGGGGTGCCCGTCAGCTGCTGGTACACCCAGTCGGACACACGGTGGGCCGACAATCGCAAATCAGCCGCTGTGACGTTGTCCTTGAAATCGGACTTTTCCTGTCCCTTGACCGCGTCCCACAATCGGGCCCGAACATCGTAGCGGCCGTTCGCCAGGCGCGTGACCGATCCGGCCACCAAGGCCTCGGCCGACAAGGGGCGCAGGGCCGACCAGTCTGGTCGGCTCATTTCGTCAAGCGCCAGACTTTCTGCAGGCAAGGGTTTGAACTGGCCACTGCGGGCCAAGTCGGCTTGCACAATCTGGGACATCTTCTGGCCGGCCTGGACTTCACCCTTGAAAGGCGCCACCAGCACGGGCAATTGGGTCAGACCCACGCCCGTGACCTCGACACGGAACTGCGCCAGCGCGCTGCTGGCGGCCAACAACATCCAGAGCCAGATCGACAGCGAACCCAGACGGCGGACAGGTGTGCAAAACAGGTTCATGTGCATCTACAGCAGGGCGTTACTAAATAAAGTGCTAATCGTACACCGTGAAGACCTCTTTTTGGCCGATGTTCGCACTCAAGCGCCAAAGACTGCGCTGCAGAGCACATGGGGACAGACCGGCCTCTTAGAATAGCAAAATCCATGTCTGAAGCCAAAACTGCCCCCATACCGCCCACGGGCATCACCCCACAGCCTGGCATTGCCCAGCGTTTGTTGCGCCTGAAACCCTATTTTTGGCGTCAACGCAGCGTCTGGATGCTGGCCATTGGGGCTACTTTGGTTGCAGCCCTGACCGAACCCCTGATTCCTGCCCTGTTCCAGCCTTTGCTGGACAACGGCTTCGCCGAAAACAGTTTGCCCCTGTGGTCCATTCCACTGGTGGTCATTGGCCTTTTTGGCCTGCGTGGTCTGGCGCACTTTGTGGCGCAGTACGCGCTGGCGCGTGTGACCAATGACGGCATGGAAAAACTGCGCAGCGACTTGTTTGCCAAACTGGTGCGTGCCGATTTGTCATTGTTCAATCGCCAGTCAGCCAGCGCCTTGTCCAACACCGTGGTGTACGAAGTGCAAATTGGGGCATCGCAGCTGGTGTCGGCCTTGATCGGCTTGACCCGCGACGGCTTCACCCTGCTGGCCCTGATTGGCTATTTGATGTGGCTAAACTGGCAGCTCACGCTGGTGGTGTTCACCGTGGCCCCGGGTCTCAGCTGGATCATGAAAGTGCTGTCTCGTCGCCTGTATGGGCTGACCAAGGAAAGCCAGAAAGCCACCGACGATCTGGCCTACGTGGTGGAAGAAAACGTCTTGGCCCACCGCATGGTGCGCTTGCACGGGGCCCAGGCGCAACAAATGGGTCGATTCAATGCGTTGGGGCAGCGACTGCGGCGTTTGGCCCTCAAATCCACGGTGGCCTCGGCCGCCATGACACCGCTGACGCAAATCATGGCGGCGATTGCCCTGTCCTTGGTGCTGGTGATCGCGCTGGTGCAAAGTCGCGAAGCCGGGTCGGGAACCACCGTGGGCAGTTTTGTGGCCTTCATCACGGCCATGCTGATGCTGATCGCGCCCATCAAACGTCTGGCCGATGTGGCCAACCCCATCACACGGGGCCTGGCCGCGCTGGAGCGTGGTTTGGCCTTGATGCACGACGCGCCCGAAGAGAGCCAAGGCCAACACCAAACGCAGCGGTCAAACGGCGCCCTAGAGTGGCAGAACGTATCCGTGCAGTTCAACCCGGACGCTGCGCCCGCATTGGCGAACATCCATCTGAGCGTGTCGCCCGGCGAAACAGTGGCCCTGGTAGGCACGTCGGGGGCAGGCAAAACCACGCTCATCCAACTGTTGCCGCGCTTTTTGAACCCAACCAGTGGCCTGGTGCTGCTCGATGGCGTGCCCCTGCCGCTTTGGCAGCTGGACAGCTTACGCAGCCAGTTGGCCATGGTCAGTCAAGATGTGGTGATGTTCAACGACAGCTTGGCGGCCAATGTGAGCTTGGGCCACACGCCCGACCGCGACAAAGTGCAGCAATGCCTGGAGGCGGCCAATTTGTGGTCCCATGTGCAAACTCTGCCCCAAGGCATGGACACCGATTTGGGCCACAACGCCAACCAGCTTTCGGGGGGGCAGCGCCAGCGCCTTGCGATTGCCCGAGCCTTGTACAAGGATGCCCCGATTTTGATTCTGGACGAAGCCACCTCGGCACTGGACAACGAATCCGAACGGCTGGTGCAGGACGCCCTGCAAAAACTGATGCAGGGCCGCACGACCTTGATCGTGGCGCACCGGCTGTCCACCATCGAGCACGCTGACCGGGTCATCGTGATGGAGCGCGGCCACATTGTCGAGCAAGGCGCGCCTGCCGAGTTGCTGGCACGCGGTGGCGCTTATGCGCGACTGCACCACCGAGGCGAATGGGCTCCTGAACTGCAGGCCTGAGTGGCCTTAAAGCAGCACGATGTCGTATTGCTCAGGCCCCAAGGCGGCCTCGACTTGGAGTGAAATGGGCTTGGCAATGAAGTCCGACAAGCCTGCCAAATGCTGGCTTTCTTCGTCCAGCAGCAAGTCAATGACCGCCGACGTGGCCACGATGCGAAACTCGCGCGGGTTGAACTGACGTGCTTCGCGCAGGATCTCGCGCAAGATGTCGTACACCACCGAACGGGGCGTTTTGACGATGCCCTTGCCCTGGCAACTCGGGCAGGGTTCGCACAACATGTGGGCCAAAGATTCGCGGGTGCGCTTGCGCGTCATTTCCAGCAAGCCCAGTGACGAAAAGCCCCCCGCCATGGTTTTAACGCGGTCACGCGACAGCTGTTTGCGGAACTCGGTCAGCACTGCCTCCTGGTGCTCGGGGCGGGTCATGTCGATGAAGTCGGCAATGATGATGCCGCCCAGGTTGCGCAGGCGCAGTTGCCGGGCCATGGCCTGGGCTGCCTCCAAATTGGTTTTGAAAATCGTGTCTTCAAAATTGCGCGCACCGACATAACCGCCCGTGTTCACGTCCACCGTGGTCAGCGCCTCGGTTTGGTCAATGATCAGGTAACCGCCCGATTTCAGTTCCACCCGCCGGCCCAGTGCCTTGGCGATTTCCTCGTCGATGGCATACAAGTCAAAAATCGGGCGCTCACCTTTGTAGAGCTGCAGTCGCTCGGCCGCTTTGGGCATGAACTCGAGGCCAAAGTCCTGCAGATTGGCAAATTGCTCCTGCGAATCGATGCGGATGCTTTGAGTGGCCTCCCCCACCAGGTCGCGCAACACGCGCTGCAACAGCGTCAAGTCCTGATGCAGGATGGAGGCGGGCGGTCGCCGCAAAGAGGCCTCTTTGATGCGGGTCCAGGTCTTGCGCAGGTAGGCGATGTCGTCTTGCAACTCTTCGTCGCTGGAGTCTTCGGCGTTGGTGCGCAAAATGAAGCCTCCACCGGCTGGTCCGACCAAAGCTTGCACCCGTTGGCGCAGTGCATCGCGCTGCTCAGAGGGGATTTTTTGCGACACCCCGATGTGGTCGTCTTGCGGCAAGAAGACCAGATGCCGGCCTGCAATGCTGATCTGGGTGGACAGGCGGGCGCCCTTGGTCCCCATGGGGTCCTTGATCACCTGCACCATGATGGCGCGACCTTCGAACACCTGTTTTTCAATGGGCACCAACGGCTGGCCCGTGCGGGCAGCGGCCGCCTCGCCTTCGGCGTGTTTTTGCCAAACATCGGCCACATGCAAAAAAGCTGCTTTGTCGAGACCAATGTCGATGAAGGCCGATTGCATGCCGGGCAAAACACGGGCCACTTTGCCCAGGTACACATTCCCCACCAAACCGCGTTCCAGCGTGCGCTCGACATGCAGCTCTTGAACCGCGCCAAATTCGACCACAGCGACCCGCGTTTCTTGGGGCGACCAATTGACCAAAATATCTTGTTGCATGGAGGGCATCAGATGGGGAAAAGAAAAACAATTCGAAAAACGACAGGGCACCATCGGCGTCTTGGCTTGCACGAACGCTCAACAGCGCACGCCCAGGGACCGCAGCAAAGCGGCAGTCTCGAACAAAGGCAAACCCATGATGCCTGAATAACTGCCCCGGATCTGTTCAATATGGGCAGCCGCCCGGCCCTGCACCCCGTAAGCACCGGCTTTGCCCATGGGCTCGCCTGTGGAAATGTAGGCCTTGATCTGTGCGGGCGTCATGGGCGCGAAGCGCACCCACGATTGGGACACCGTCGCCACCCGTTTGACCCCTTTTTGTGCAGCAATGGCTGTCAAGACGCGGTGGGTCTGGCCAGAGAGCATTTTCAGGATGCGGACGGCATCGGTCTCATCCGCCGGTTTACCCAAAATTTCCCGACCCAGGCAAACGGTGGTGTCGGCGCAGAGCACGGGCGCGGCCGGCAGGCCCTGGCGCTTCAACCGCTGCACCGCCGCATCGAGTTTCAGCCCGGTCACCCGCGCCACATAGCGCGCAGGCGCTTCCGCGCCCCGCACAGCTTCCAGCGACTCGGCATCTTCGTCAGGCCCGGCCAGCAGCAGCTTGTGGGCCACACCGATCTGATCAAGGAGCTGGCTGCGTCTAGGGCTTTGAGAGGCGAGGTAAATGAAGTCGCTCATTCGCGGTGGTAGGGGTGGTTGGCGTTGATGGACCAGGCGCGGTAAAGCTGCTCAATCAGCAGCACCCGAGCCATAGCGTGGGGTAGGGTCAAGTCAGACAAGCGAATGCGCTCGTGGGCAGCCTGCCGGAACTCGGGCTCCAGCCCGTCGGGGCCACCAATGACCAGTGCCACATCGGCGCCACCGAGCTGCCAACTGGTCAAGCGCGAGGCCAGAGCCTGGGTGGTCAAAGAGGTGCCCCGCTCGTCGAGCACCACAATGCGGGTGCCACGCGGAATGGCCGCTTCGATGCGCTGGCGCTCGGCCGCGTACAGGTTGGGCAAGGTTTTGGAGCCCCGAGGCTCAGTTTTCACGGCCTTGAGCTCGACCTTGAGCTCAGGCGGAAAACGTTTGGCGTAGTCGTCCCAGGCCGTTTGGGCCCAGTCAGGCACGCGCAGGCCGACCGCAACGATCAGCAGCTTCATGCAGGATCAATCGGTTTTTCGGCGGGTGGCCGCTTGCACGGGCTTGCGGGCTGGGGCTTTTTTGGCAGCAGGCTTGGCCGTGGGCTTGCCCACAGTCTTCAACGTGGGCTTGCTGGTGGGGCTGCTGGCTTTCGGCGTCGACTTGGCTGCCGTTTTAGCGGAGGATTTGGTGGTGGTTTTAGCAGGTGGCTTGGCCGCTGGCTTGATCGATTTGGCCGGTGCCTTCAACGCGGGTTTGGCCTTGACGACGGGTTTAGCGGCAACCTTCTTGGCTGCGGGTGTTTTGGCCTCGGCAGATTTGGCCGCAACTTTGCCCGTGGCTTTTTTCGCCACCGAGTTCTTGATGTGGCCCTTGACCTCTGCTGTTGCGGCAGGCTTGGGCGCACCAAACTTCAGGCGCACGGGCGTTCCGCCCCAGATTTCTTCCAGGTTGTAATAGGTACGAATGGTGGGCTGCATGACGTGCACCACGGCAGGGCCGCAGTCGACAATGATCCACTCGCCGTTGTCTTCGCCCTCAATGCGGGGTTTGCCAAAGCCGGCGTTGCGCACTTTGTCACGCACGCTGGCGGCCAAGGCCTTGGTCTGGCGGTTGGACGTACCCGAGGCAATGATGACCCGCTCAAACAAAGAGGAAAGGTGCTCGGTGTCAAACACCTGGATCTCTTGGGCCTTGACGTCCTCCAGCGCGTCCACAATGGTTCGTTGGAGTTTTTGAATGTCTTTTTTGGCTGCGTTATCGGTCATCAATGGGGCCTGTAAAGGTGGTGTTCGTGAATATAGCGCTCAACAGCGGGGGGTACCAAGCCTGTCAGGGCCTGCTCTGTGGCCGCCAGCACACGGATGTCCGTGGCACTGTGGGGCATCAGCGGCATGTCTAGGGTGCGAATGCACTCTTGCAGCGTGTCTGAAAGGGGTGGATTTGTGGGTGCAACGCCTGATTCTTCGTTCCAAGCACGAACGGCCATATCGCGGCCTGCGGCGCAGATTATAGCGATGCGCCCGATTTCACCGATTTGGTGCCAGGCGGGCAAGGCGCGCCGCTGGTCGTCGCCGAGCAGCAAAAACAGCTGCGCCTGCGGATATTCTGTCTGCAACTCATGCAGGGTGTCCACCGTGTAGCTGGGTCCAGTGCGCAAGATTTCCCGCTCGTCCACCACCACTTGCGGCAAAGGCGCATAGGCCAAACGCGTCATAGCCAGACGGTGCGCGGCATCGCTGAGGTTGCGCGGTTTGTGCCAGGCTTGGCCCGTGGGCAGCACACGCACTTGGTCAAGCTGCAACTGGGCCACGGCCGCTTCCACCAAGGCCACATGGGCCAGGTGCGGCGGGTCGAACGCTCCGCCAAAAACGCCCAGGCGCTGCACAGTGGCTTGGGCGTTGTGCATGGCAGCAGGCAGACTCAAACCCAGTCCTTAGGCACCAGAAAGTGGCTGAGCAAGCGTGCTTCGGGCGACCCAGCTTCGTCCTGGCGCTGATACGACCAGCGCACCTCGGGCGGCATGGACAGCAGAATCGATTCGGTGCGGCCACCGGACTGCAAACCAAAATGTGTGCCCCGGTCCCACACCAGGTTGAACTCGACATAGCGACCACGGCGGTAGAGCTGAAAGTCACGTTCGCGCTCGCCATAGGGGGTGTCCTTGCGGCGCATCACGATGGGCATGTAGGCCGTCAGCAATGAATCGGCCACGCTTTGCAGCATTGCAAAGCTCTGGTCCATGCCCAGTTCAGAAAAGTCGTCGAAGAATATGCCGCCCACGCCGCGCTGCTCACGGCGGTGTTTGTTGCAAAAATAATCGTCGCACCAGGTCTTGAAGCGCGGGTGCAAGGCCTCGCCAAATGGGCTCAAAGCGTCTTTGCAAGATTGATGAAAATGCACAGCGTCTTCGTCAAAGCCGTAATAAGGAGTCAGGTCCATGCCCCCGCCAAACCAGGCCACGGGCGCCCCGCCCTCGGGTTTGGCCGCGATCATGCGCACGTTCATGTGCACTGTGGGCACATAGGGGTTACGCGGGTGAAACACCAAGGACACGCCCATCGCCTCAAAGGCCGAACCGGACAACTCAGGGCGGTGCTGGGTTGCCGATGGCGGCAACTGTGGCCCAGTGACGTGCGAAAACCCGCAACCAGCCCGTTCAAAAATGGGACCACCTTCCAGAATCTGGGTGATGCCACTGCCCTGAAGTTTTTCACCAGGGTCTTTTTGCCAGGCGTCTGTCAGGAAAGGGGTGCCATCAAGACCCGTCAAGGCCCCCGTGATGCGGGACTGCAGGCCCAGCAGATAGTTCTTGACGGTTCCGAGTTGAAAGCTGGTGCTCATGGTGGAGACAGACGTAGTAAGGTTTTTTAGGAAATGGTCGTGGTCTCTGGCGGGGACGGCTGAACGGGCTGAACAGGGCGCCACGGAATGATGGGCCCCATCTGGTGCGCATGAAAGCCCGTCACCCCTGCATAGACTTGGGCCAGGTGCGCGTAATCTTGCTCAACATGTCCCGTCAGGTCGTAAAAATCGACCACGCAGAAGCGGCGCTTCCCCCAGTCCAGTTTGACCAAGGCCAAGGGCACCCGCGCCCCGAGGGCCAGTTGGTAAAAACCGCTGCGCCAGCCCGGTGTATGACTGCGTGTACCCTCGGGCGCCAAACCCAGCCAGAGAAACTGGTTGTTTTGCTTGTGCTGCTCGAAAACATGGACCATCTGACCGACCACGCCCTTTGACGAACTGCGGTCAATCGGGATGCCGCCCAGCCACCGAAGCCAGGCACCGACCAGTGGAAATTTGAACAACGAGTCCTTGCCCCAAAAATGCACCGGAACACCCAGAGCCCATTTGGCCAGCACGCCGATCGGAAAGTCCCAGTTGCTGGTGTGCGGATAAAAAACGGCCACGCCCTGAGGGGTCGGAAAACCCTCAAAATCCACATGCCAACCCAGCAGTTTCAAGACCCAACGGGCCAAGGTCGAGCCCTTAAAGGTCACGGGGTGGTCGGGCTGACTGCGCATGGCGGAATTGTTGCTTCAGTTTTTGATGGCGCGGTAACCAATGTCTTGGCGCATCTGCATGCCTTCAAAGGCAACTGGGATGGCCGCCTGGTAAGCCTTTTGCTGCGCTTGCTTGACCGAGTCGGCCAGCGCTGTGACGCACAGCACACGCCCCCCGGAGGTCAGAATTTGACCGTCTTTTTCGGTGGTGCCCGCATGGAACACCATGACATCGTTCAAGTCCTTGGGCAGACCTGTCACGGCATCGCCCTTGCGTGGGTCAAGCGGATAACCCGCTGCGGCCATGACCACACCCAATGCCACGCGCCGGTCCCATTCCATTTCCAATTGATTCAGACCCTCGCCGGTCGCCGCCATCAGCACTTCAAACAGATCGGACTTCAGGCGCATCAGGATAGGCTGGGTCTCGGGGTCGCCCATGCGGCAATTGAATTCCAGGGTCTTGATTCGGCCTTGCGGGTCGATCATCAAGCCGGCATACAAGAAGCCGGTGTAGGTGATGCCGTCTTTTTCCATGCCCCGGATGGTGGGCAAGATGACCTCACGCATGGCGCGGGCGTGCACCTCAGCCGTGACCACTGGAGCGGGGGAATACGCCCCCATGCCGCCCGTGTTGGGGCCTTCGTCGCGGTCCAGCAATCGTTTGTGGTCTTGGCTGGTGGCCAGGGCAGCCACGTTCTTTCCATCGCACAGCACCATGAAGCTGGCTTCTTCGCCTTGCAAGAACTCTTCGATCACCACGCGAGCGACGCCCGCGTTGTGCGCCACACCCAGCGCGTTATCGAGCAGCATGAAGTCGATCGCCTCGTGCGCCTGAGCCAGCGTCATGGCCACCACCACGCCTTTGCCTGCTGCTAATCCGTCGGCCTTGACCACAATCGGCGCGCCTAGGCGGTCCACGTAAGCATGGGCCAATGCCGCATCGGTAAAGGTCTCAAATTCGGCTGTGGGGATGCCGTGGCGCTGCATGAAAGCCTTTGAAAAAGCCTTGGAACTTTCCAACTGAGCGGCGGCTCGGGTGGGGCCAAAAATCCGCAAGCCATGGGCCCGAAAGTCGTCCACAATGCCCGCGGCCAAAGGCGCCTCTGGCCCCACCAAGGTCAGACCGATGCCATTGTCCAAGGCCCACTGGCGCAGCAGCACCAAGTCAGTGATCGGCACATTGACCAAGTTTTTATCTTTGGCTGTGCCCCCGTTGCCTGGTGCCACATAAACCTGCTGAAGTTTGGGTGATTGCGCCAATTTCCAGGCCATGGCGTGCTCACGGCCACCACTGCCGACGATCAATACTTTCATCCAACTTCCTTAATCTTCAAATTCAGCGTTGTGGAACACATTTTGTACATCGTCCAAGTCTTCCAATATATCCAATAATTTTTGCATTTTGGCTGCCCCATCGCCGGACAAAGACACAGAATTTTCGGCACGCCAAGTGACTTCAGCCATATCGGCCACCAGTCCAGCGGCCTCCAGCGCGTTTTTCACAGCTTCAAAATCAGCGGGTGTGGTCAAGACCTCGATCGCGCCCTCCTCGTCGGTGAGCACGTCTTGGGCACCGGCTTCCAACGCCACCTCCATGACCCGGTCCTCCGAAGTGCCGGGGGCGAAGATGAGTTGACCGCAGTGTTTGAATTGGAACGCCACCGAGCCCTCGGTGCCCAGATTGCCGCCGTGTTTGCTCAGCGCATGGCGCATTTCGGCCACGGTGCGTACCCGGTTGTCGGTCATGGTGTCCACGATGATGGCCGCGCCACCAATGCCGTAGCCTTCGTATCGGATTTCCTCGTAAGTCACACCCTCCAGATTGCCGGTGGCCTTGTCCACGTTGCGCTTGATGGTGTCGGCTGGCATATTGGCCGCTTTGGCCTTCTCGATGGCCAGGCGTAGCCGGGGGTTGGCGCTGACGTCGCCGCCGCCCGTGCGGGCCGCAACCATGATTTCACGCACCACGCGGGTCCAGATCCGTTGGCGCTTTTCGTCTTGCCGCCCCTTGCGGTGCTGAATATTTGCCCATTTACTGTGGCCAGCCATCGGAAATTCCTTGAATGTTGATTTAATCTAGAGTCTTGATTTTACTTTTCACTCCGGGGAGGAGATTTTTGATGGCTGATCCCATGTTGATTGCTCAAAATGCCCAAGCGCAGTGTCACCTGCTGCCGGGTCTGGCCAACCGCCACGGCTTGATCACCGGGGCCACCGGCACCGGCAAAACCGTGACCTTGCAAACCTTGGCCGAAAACTTTTCGCGTCTGGGCGTGCCGGTCTTCATGGCGGACGTCAAAGGCGACCTGACCGGGGTTAGCCAAGCGGGCAAGATCGCCGACAAGCTGGCTGCTGTGCTGAAAGACCGGGGGCTTTCTCTGCCAGAGCCCCTGGCCTGTCCCACCACTTTGTGGGACGTCTTTGGCGAGCAAGGGCACCCGGTTCGCGCCACCATATCGGACATGGGACCCTTGTTGCTGACCCGCATGTTGGGCCTGAACGACACCCAGGCCGGGGTGCTGAACCTGGTGTTCAAGATCGCAGATGACAACGGCTTGCTGCTGCTGGACATGAAAGACCTGCGGGCGATGCTGCAGTACGTGGGGGACAACGCCAAACAGTTCACCACCGAGTACGGCAACATCAGCGCCGCCAGCATCGGAGCCATCCAGCGCGGCTTGGTGCAAATCGAAACCCAGGGCGGTGATCAATTCTTTGGCGAGCCCATGCTCAACATCGAAGACTTCATGCAGACCGACGCGCAGGGCCAGGGGGTGGTGAACATCCTGGCGGCCGACAAGCTCATGAACTCGCCGCGCCTGTACGCCACCTTCTTGTTGTGGATGCTGTCGGAGTTGTTCGAGGTGCTGCCCGAAATCGGTGATCAGGAAAAGCCCAAGCTGGTCTTCTTTTTCGACGAAGCGCACTTGCTGTTCAAGGACGCGCCAGCGGTCCTGGTCGAGCGCATTGAGCTGGTGGTGCGCTTGGTGCGCTCCAAAGGCGTGGGGGTGTACTTCGTCACACAAAACCCGCTGGACATCCCCGACAGCGTGCTGGGCCAGTTGGGCAACCGGGTGCAGCACGCCCTGCGAGCGTACACTCCGCGTGATCAAAAAGCCGTGAAATCCACCGCGCAAACCATGCGCCCCAAGGCCGGACTGGACATCGAGGCCGCCATCACCGAGCTGGCCGTAGGCGAGGCCTTGGTGAGTTTTCTGGACGCCAAGGGCCGCCCCTGCGAGACCGAGCGCGTGTTTGTGTTGCCACCAGGCAGCCAACTCGGCCCCATCACCCCCGCCCAGCGCCAGTCACTGATTCAGGGCTCTTTGGTGGCCGGGGTGTACGAACAAGTCCAGGACCGGGACTCGGCTTACGAAAAAATCAAGGGCCAAGCCACCGCCACCGCTACCGTTACCGGACAAGCTAACACCAACAACCCCTTGACTGGGCAAACCGCAACTGCGGCCGAGCCGGCCGGCGGTGGTCTGATGGGTGGGCTGTCTGACATGCTGTTTGGCAGCTCAGGCCCGCGCGGTGGGCAACGCGATGGGGTGGCCCAGTTGGTGGTCAAAAGTGCCGTGCGCACGGTGGGCTCGGCCATTGGCAGAGAAATCGTGCGCGGGGTACTGGGCAACTTACTGGGAAGTGGCCGGCGCAGGTAAGGACAAGCCAACAGTCTGCGACTTAGAAAAAAAGGGCCCCGAAGGGCCTTTTTGATAATCCCGTATCCGAAAAAAGGACCAGGACGCATGCGCGGGCCTTAATCCGCAGTCGCTTCTTCTGGCTCGGTAGGCTCGGAACGCGAAGCGCGACTTTCCTTTTTCGGGTTAGGCGTGATGTCCAGCAACACCTCGTCCTTGTCGTCGATGTCCACCGTCAGGCGTCCACCCTCGGTCAGGCGACCGAACAGCAATTCGTCGGCCAAGGCCTTGCGAATCGTGTCTTGGATCAGGCGCTGCATCGGACGCGCGCCCATGAGCGGATCGAAACCCTTTTTACCCAAAAACTTGCGCAAGGCGTCGGTGAAGGTGACTTCCACCTTTTTCTCGCCCAACTGGGTTTCCAGTTGCAGCAAGAATTTATCCACCACACGCAAGATGATCTGTGCGTCCAGAGGCTTGAAGCTGACCATCGCATCCAAGCGGTTGCGGAACTCAGGGGTGAAGAGTCGCTTGATGTCGGCCATTTCATCGCCTGCCGCACGCGGGTTGGTGAAACCAATGGTCGCCTTGTTCATGGTCTCTGCCCCCGCGTTGGTGGTCATGATGATGATCACATTGCGGAAGTCGGCCTTGCGCCCGTTGTTGTCGGTCAAGGTGCCGTGGTCCATCACCTGCAACAGCACGTTGAAGATGTCCGGGTGGGCTTTTTCGATCTCGTCGAGCAAGAGCACGCAATGGGGCTTTTTGGTCACCGCCTCAGTCAACAGGCCGCCTTGGTCAAAGCCTACATAGCCAGGGGGTGCGCCGATCAGGCGGCTCACGGCATGGCGCTCCATGTACTCTGACATGTCAAAGCGGATGAGCTCTATGCCCATGATGTAGGCCAGTTGCTTGGCCGCCTCCGTCTTGCCCACGCCCGTGGGGCCCGAGAACAGGAAGGAGCCAATCGGCTTGTCGGTCTTGCCCAGGCCGGAGCGGGCCATCTTGACTGCAGAGGCCAACACTTCAATGGCTTTGTCTTGGCCAAACACCACCGATTTGAGGTCACGCTCGATAGTCTGCAGCTTACTCCGGTCGTCGTTGGACACGTTGGTCGGCGGGATGCGGGCGATCTTGGCGACGATGTCCTCAATCTCGGCCTTGCCAATCGTCTTTTTGCGTTTGGAGGCCACCTGGATGCGCTGGGCAGCCCCAGCTTCATCGATCACGTCAATCGCCTTGTCGGGCAGTTGGCGGTCGTTGATGAACTTGGCCGACAACTCAGCGGCAGCCTGCAACGCCGCGTTGGTGTATTTGACGCTGTGGTGGTCTTCAAAGCGGCTCTTGAGGCCTTTGAGGATGTCCACGGTCTCGGACACCGTGGGCTCGACCACGTCCACTTTCTGAAAACGACGCGACAAAGCGGCGTCTTTTTCAAAGATGCCACGGTATTCGGTGAATGTGGTTGCGCCGATGCACTTGAGCTGGCCACTGGAGAGCGCTGGCTTGAGCAAGTTGGAGGCGTCCAGGGTCCCGCCCGAGGCCGCACCCGCACCGATCAGGGTGTGGATTTCATCGATGAAGAGGATACCGTTGGGTTTTTCCTTGAGAGACTTGAGCACGCCCTTGAGGCGTTGTTCGAAGTCACCCCGGTACTTGGTCCCTGCGAGCAGCGCGCCCATATCCAGCGAATACACAGTGGCTTCGGCCAGGATGTCAGGCACAGTGCCTTGCGTGATGCGCCAAGCCAAGCCTTCAGCAATCGCCGTTTTACCCACGCCGGCTTCGCCGACCAGCAGCGGGTTGTTTTTGCGACGGCGGCATAAAATTTGGATCGTGCGTTCCACTTCGTATTCACGGCCGATCAGCGGGTCGATCTTGCCTTCTTTGGCTGCCTGATTGAGGTTGTTCGTGAACTGCTCCAGCGGCGAGGCTTTTTCGTTGCGCTCACCACCGCTGGCCTCTTCGGTTTCGGAGCTGGCGGGCGCATCAGATTTGGCCGCCTCGGGCGGATCGGTCTTGCGAATGCCGTGGGCAATGAAATTGACCACATCCAAACGTGTGATGCCCTGCTGGTGCAAGTAATACACGGCGTGCGAGTCTTTTTCGCCAAAAATAGCCACCAGCACGTTGGCACCCGTGACCTCTTTTTTGCCGTTGCCTGTGGATTGCACATGCATGATGGCGCGCTGGATCACGCGTTGAAACCCCAATGTGGGCTGCGTGTCCACCTCTTCAGTACCGGCGACCTGCGGGGTGTTGTCCTTGATGAAATTGCTCAAGGCTTTGCGCAAATCATCGATGTTGGCGGCGCAAGCGCGCAGCACTTCGGCCGCGCTGGGGTTGTCCAGCAGGGCCAGCAGCAAGTGCTCAACGGTGATGAATTCGTGGCGCTGTTGACGGGCTTCAACAAAGGCCATGTGCAAGCTGACTTCCAATTCTTGGGCAATCATGTGATTTCCTTATGCCTTGCTGAGTAAATGAGATGAATGGGAGGTGGGGGGCATACCGACTTATTCAATGGGTTCACTGACACATTGCAGCGGATGTCCAGCCTGTTTGGCTGCGTCCAGCACCTGATCGACCTTGGTGGCGGCCACGTCGCGAGAGTAAACACCACACACGCCTTTGCCATCCAAGTGGATTTTGAGCATGATTTGTGTGGCCGCTTCTCGGTCTTTGCTGAAAAACTCCTGGATCACCATCACCACGAATTCCATCGGGGTGAAGTCGTCATTGAGCATCGCCACCTGATACAACTGGGGCGGTTTTACTTTCTGGGCACGTCTTTCGAGGACCACGGCGTCGCCGCCATCGGGCGCACGCGGGGTCACGATCGGCAGCGTGGGATTGGAAGGTTTTTTCGTTGCCATGATTTCATTCTATCGGTGCTTTTAAGCCCTTTGAGCCCGGGGTCTGAAAAGTCTTGGCCACCTTCGGCACAAATGCTGCACCCCGGGAAAACCTCACATTGACAAATTCGCTTTGAATTACTCAAACTGAGACTTCAAATAAAAATTACGGAGATATCGTATGCCCAGTGGCACGGTCAAATGGTTCAACGATGCCAAAGGTTTTGGCTTCATTCAACCCGACGGCGGCGGCGCAGACGCCTTTGCCCATTTCTCGGCCATCCAGATGGAGGGCTTCAAAAGCCTCAAGGAAGGCCAGCGCGTCGATTTTGAGCTGACCCAAGGCGCCAAGGGCCTGATGGCCGCGAACATCCAGGCCGCGTCACAAGCCCTGCCATCTGCTGGAAGGCCCTCAGACAACGCTTTGGCAGGCCTTAGCGAGCCAGACGAGGCGGATGACGGCCAAGTTTCCAGCAACAGCACCCCTTAAGTACAGAAAAGCGGATGGCGCGGGGTTTTGCACGGGTTGTGACCGTCTCCTGAACGGGTCCAAGCTGGCCAGGGTTATCCTTAGGTCTGATTCTTTACTGCATCCCCCCGACCATGACCAAGCTCTTCTTTTTGCTTTATCGCTCTTTTTTCGACATTGCACGAGATTTTTTCAGGCTCAGCGTTGAGTGCTGGATCGGCTGCAGCCTGCTGCTGGCCGGATCACTGGCGTCAGCCCAGTCCAGCTCCGGGCCTCAATTGGGCCTGGCTCGGACGCAGTTGACGGCTGGCATGCACCGCCTCGATGTGCAATTGGCCCAAACCCCCGAGCAGCGCCAGATTGGTCTGATGTGGCGCAAGGACATGCCGCTTCACGAGGGCATGCTTTTCGTGTTTGAGCAGGCGAGCACCCAATGCTTTTGGATGCGCAACACGCTGATTCCTTTGACTGCGGCTTTTGTCGAAGACGATGGCACCATCGTCAACTTAGCCGACATGCAGCCACAAAGCGATGACTCGCACTGCTCCAGCAAACCCGTGCGCTTCGTACTGGAAATGAACCAGGGCTGGTTTGCCAAGCGGCAAATCAAGCCCGGCGCTAAACTCGGTGGCACCGTGTTCAGCAAGCGGCCAAGCTGAAGGTCAAACGCCCCAGACCATGTCTGCCGGGTCAGCCACGCAGTGCTTGAGCATCTTGAGCATGGGGCTCGCCCGTTGCGCAAGACGCACCGGGTTCAGGGCTTCGCCAAAGGCGTCTTGTGGGCTGTCTTTTGGCGCCAAAGCTCTTTTCGCCTCCTGGCTGCGATGCAAACGAGCCGCCTCGTCCTGGGCCACAGCCGACTCCAGCTTGGCAATTGCCGCGGGCAGGTCCTTTACCAAAATAATGCCTTTGTCAGGGTCGTGACCCAACATGATTTTCAGCAGCCTGCGCCCATCGCCCTCCAGCATGATGAGGTCGCTGGTCACTTGGGATTTGAACTTGAACAACATGCGCACTCCAATCAAAATGAATCAGCGGCCCAACGTCTCCACACCCTCGTCGTCAACGGTATCGCCCTGAATCAAGGCCTTGAGCTTATGGCTGGCATGGAAGGTCGCGACACGACGTGCATCAATCGGGATCAATTCTCCGGTGCGCGGGTTGCGCCCGGGACGCGCTGCCTTGGTGCGGATCTGGAAATTGCCGAAACCGGAAATCTTCACATCGTCACCCGCAATCAGGCTGTCCACCATCAGGTCAAAGAACGCATCAACCATGTCCTTGGACTCGCGCTTGTTCAAGCCAATCTGCTCGAACAACAAATCGGCCAAATGCGCCTTGGTCAGGGCCGGTGTTTCGAGAGATTCAAAACTGATTTGCATGGCACGCCCTCAGCTACGCAAACGCGCAGAAACTCGCTCTGACAGGCTGGCCATGACGGCACCCATGGCGGCTTCGATCTGGGCATCGGTCAAGGTGGCCTCATCGCTGTGCAAGCTCAAACGCACCGCCAGACTTTTTTCGCCCTCCGCCAAACCGCCAGTCACTTCGGCCTTGGGGCGGTAGACATCGAACAGCACCGCATGGCGCAGCAAACCCTGAGTCTCGGCGCTGTGGATGGCCTGCATCAACTGGTCATGGGTGACCTGCTCGCGCACGATCACGGCGATGTCGCGTTCCACCGCTTGCCACTTGGCCACGAGCTTGGCCACGGGCACGCTACGCTGGCTAACCGCATCCAAGTCAAGCTCGAACACAACAGGCGCGTGCGGCAAGTCCCAGGCCTGACGCCAGCGCGGGTTCAATTCACCCACATGACCGATCACACGGCCGTTAAGCAGCACTTGGGCAGAGCGGCCAGGGTGTAAAGCAGGGTGTTCGGCGGCCACGAATTCAGCCTGGGCCGGGGCCAGCAAGCGCTCGACATCTGCTTTGACGTCGAAGAAATCCACCAGCCGCGACTTGCCGGTCCAGTTCAGCGGCTCCAAGGGGCCCCAAGCCATACCTGAGACTTTCATGGGCTGGTCAAAACCTTCTACCGTGGTGTCGTTGCTTTGAACAGAGGCATTGCGCAAAAACACTCGCCCCAACTCGAACACACGAACGCGGTCGGCCTTGCGATCGGCGTTGAACTTGACCACCTGGAGTAGCGAGCCGATCAGGCTGGAGCGCATCACGCTCATCTGGCTGGCAATCGGGTTGAGCAGGCGGATCGGGCTGGCGTTGCCCGCCAAGTCTTTTTCCCAAGCTTCTTCGACAAAGCTGTAGTTGATGGTTTCCTGGTAACCCAGCGCGGCAATGGCACGGCGCACGGTGGACGGGCTGCGCTCAGTCTCGCGGCGCACCTTTGCGGTGATGGGGGCCAGCGGCGGGTTCGTGGGCAGGTTGTTGTAACCCACCATGCGGGCCACTTCCTCAATCAGGTCTTCTTCAATTTGCAGGTCAAAGCGAAAGCTGGGTGGCGTCACGGTGACGGTGCCCTGCCCTTCGGCCACTTGCAAGCCCAGGCCGCGCAAAGCGTCAGCGCATTGCTGCTGGGTCAAAGGCATGCCAATCACCTTGACCGCACGGGCCACGCGCAGGGTGACGGGGGTGATCGCTGGGATGTTCAAAATCTGGTCGTCAATCGGGCCGACCTTTGTTTCGGGCGTGCCGCAAATGTCGAGCACCAACTGGGTGATGCGCTCAATGTGTTCGACCGTCAGCTGCGGGTCCACACCACGCTCAAAGCGGTGACCGGCATCGGTCGAGAAGTTGAAGCGCCGCGAGCGGCCAGCAATCGAGGTGGGCCACCAAAAGGCGGCTTCGATGTAGATGTTTTGGGTGTCGTCGGACACGGCGGTAGCGTCACCACCCATGATGCCCGCCAGCGATTCGACCTGGCTGTCATCGGCGATCACACCCACCTTGTCGTCCACGGTCACGGTGTTGCCATTGAGCAGCTTGAGCGTTTCGCCGGTCTGGCCCCAGCGCACCTGCAGGCCACCATGGATCTTGTCGAGGTCAAAAATGTGCGAAGGCCGGCCGAACTCGAACATCACGTAGTTGGAGATGTCCACCAGGGGGCTCACGCTGCGCTGACCACAACGGGCCAGGCGGTCCACCATCCACTGCGGTGTTTGGGCTTGGGTGTTCACGCCCTTGACCACACGGCCGCTGAAACGGCCGCAAAGGTCCGTCGCGTTCACTTTCACAGCCAGCTTGTCGCTGACCTGTGCAGCCACCGCTAGGAAAGTCGGGGCCTTCAATGGCGCACCGGTCAGGGCAGACATCTCGCGGGCGATGCCGTACACGCTCAAGCAATGCGCCAAATTGGGCGTGAGCTTCAGCGTCATCAGCGTGTCGTCCAGGTTCAAATACTGGCGAATGTTCTGACCCAAAGGCGCATCTGCAGGCAACTCCAGCAGGCCACCGTGGTCATTGGCAATCTGCAATTCTTTGGCCGAGCAGAGCATGCCCTGGCTCTCCACGCCGCGCAGCTTGCCCACTTTGATCAAGAAAGGTTTGCCGTCTTCGCCGGGTGGCAATTCAGCGCCCACCATGGCGCAAGGCACACGGATGCCCACGCGGGCATTGGGCGCGCCGCACACGATGTTCAGCAGGCTGCCCTGCCCCACGTCCACCTGGCAAACGCGCAGGCGGTCGGCGTTGGGGTGCTGCACGGCTTCCACGATTTCGCCAACCACGATCTTTGTGAACGGTGGGGCCACCGGCTCGAGCTCTTCCACTTCGAGACCGGCCATGGTCAAGGTATCGGCCAGCTGCTGGGTGGTCAGGGACGGGTTGCAGAACTCGCGCAACCAGGATTCAGGAAATTGCATGACTCTTGTCTCGGGTATCGGACTTGGGAGGGAATTACTGGAACTGGCTCAGGAAGCGCACATCGCCGTCAAAGAACAGGCGCAAGTCGTTCACGCCGTAGCGCAGCATGGTGAAACGGTCCATGCCCATGCCAAAGGCAAAACCAATGAAGCGCTCGGTGTCCAGGCCCATGTTGCGCACCACGTTCGGGTGCACTTGGCCGGAGCCGCCCACTTCGAGCCAGCGACCGGCCAGCGGGCCGCTTTGGAACTGGATGTCGATCTCGGCGCTGGGTTCGGTGAAGGGGAAGAAGCTCGGGCGAAAGCGCAGCACCAAGTCGTCGCTCTCAAAAAAGGTACGACAAAAATCTGTGACCACGACTTTGAGGTCCTTAAAGCTCACGTTCTCACCAATCCACAGGCCTTCACACTGGTGAAACATGGGCGAGTGGGTCGCGTCGCTGTCTACGCGGTAGGTGCGACCCGGTGCAATGACACGGATTTCGGGCATGGCCTGACCGGCATCAATTTGGTTGCGGTAGCGCTTGACGTGCTGCACTGCATGGCGGATTTGCATGGGGCTGGTGTGCGTGCGCAGCAGGTGACCGCCTTCCACATAGAAGGTGTCATGCATGGAGCGGGCCGGATGGTCTTCGGGTGTATTCAGCGCGGTGAAGTTGAACCAGTCGGTTTCGATCTCGGGGCCTTGGGCGACTTCGAAGCCCATGGAGCCAAAAATGTTTTCGACGCGCTCCAAAGTAAGTGAGACGGGGTGCAAACCGCCGACATTGGCACTGCGCCCTGGCAGCGTCACATCGAGCGCTTCCGCTTTGAGTTGCGCTTGTAATTCTGCATCGGCCAGCGCCTGACGGCGGTCGTTCAAAGCCGTCTCGATCGCCTGCTTGGCGATGTTGATGGCGGCACCGCGGGTTTTCTTGTCGTCCACGCTCAGAGCGGCCATGCCCTTCATCAACTCGGTGATGCGTCCGGATTTGCCAAGAAACTGGGCCTTGGCGTTTTCCAGGTCAGCAGGTGTCAGTGCCTGCACAAAACTCTGGCGGGCGGATTCGACCAGGGTGTCCAGCTCGTTCATGATTGGAATTTCGTAGGTGACAAAATAAAAAAGGGATTGAAGCTTTTGTGAGCCTCAATCCCTTTGATCGAGTGCGTGGCAAAGGCCCGAGAGCCCATGTCACTCATGAACTCAAGCTGCGGCCAGTTTGGCTTTGACTTGGGTCACGATGCCAGCAAAAGCGGCCTTGTCGTGCACGGCGATGTCCGCCAGCATCTTACGGTCGATTTCGATGGCAGCCTTCTTCAGGCCGTTGGCGAATTGGCTGTAGGTCAGACCGCATTCACGCGCAGCGGCGTTGATACGGGCAATCCACAACTGACGGAACACACGCTTTTTGGTGCGGCGGTCACGGTAGGCGTATTGGCCGGCCTTCATCACCGCTTGTTTGGCGATGCGGAAGACATTGCCGCGGCGACCGCGGAAACCTTTTGCAAGGGCCAAAACTTTCTTGTGACGGGCGCGCGCCGTTACACCACGTTTAACGCGAGGCATATTTATTCTCCTTGTTCGTCAGTGATTACAGGCCAGCCATCGGCAGCATTTGTGCGATGTGACCCATATTGGTCTCATGCACAGACACCGAACCGCGAAGGTGGCGCTTGTTTTTGGTGGTCTTCTTGGTCAGGATGTGACGTTTGAAGGCTTGGCCGCGTTTAACGGTTCCACCGGGACGAACACGGAAGCGCTTTTTGGCGCTGCTTTTGGTCTTCATCTTGGGCATGTGAATGCTCCTTTAATTGTGCTCGTGAGGCGTCTGCAAAAAATTTGCAGCCTTGTTGGCCCCGAGCCACTTTTAACAAAAGCCGCCCTAAGGCAGCTTTTGATTCAACAAGCCCGAAAGCCGGTCAAATTCTTTTTCAAGCCGATTCTGCAGGTGCAGAAATATCTGCAGTTTTACCACCCACAGCAGGCTTTTTACGGCCAGGCGCGATCATCATGATCATCTGGCGGCCTTCCAGTTTGGGAAACTGCTCAACGATGATCGAATCGGCCAAATCGTCCCGAATTCGGTTCAGCAGTGCCAATCCCAACTCTTGGTGGGTGATTTCACGACCACGGAAACGCAAAGTGATTTTGCACTTGTCACCATCGGTCAAAAAACGGCGAATGTTGCGCATCTTGATGTTGTAATCACCGTCGTCCGTACCCGGGCGGAACTTGACTTCCTTGATGTCAATGACCGTTTGCTTGGCTTTGGCTTCTGCCGCACGCTTTTGCTCTTGGTACTTGAACTTGCCATAGTCCATCAGACGGCACACAGGCGGTATGGCGGTGGCGGCAATTTCAACCAAGTCCACATCCATTTCACCAGCAAGACGCAAGGCCTCTGCAAGTGACAGAATGCCCATGGGTTCATTTTCAGGGCCGGAAACACGGACTTCAGGGGCCATGATTTCACGGTTCAAACGGTGTTTACGTTCTTCGCGTTGGCGACGATCACGAAATTCGGTAGCGATGACTCAATCCTTTACGGAAAAAACTGCAAAAAGCAGCCCATCCATCTTTGTGCCCACGGGCCAAAGCTTGTGGCGAAACTCACCTTCAGGCTTTAGAAGCGATATCGGCAGCAATGAGTTCAATGAACGCATCGATCGACATCACACCGAGGTCTTTGTTACCCCGGGCGCGCACAGCGACGGTACCTGCTGCCTTTTCCTTGTCGCCAGCGACAAGGATGTAAGGCAGCTTTTGCAACGAATGCTCTCGTATTTTATACGTGATTTTTTCGTTGCGCAGGTCCATTTGAACCCTAAGGCCTTGATTTGACACCGAATTTTGCAATTTTGCAGCGATTTCACGACAGTAATCAGACTGTGCATCGGTGATGTTGAGCACCGACACCTGCAGCGGGGCAAGCCAAGTGGGCAAGGCGCCCGAGTGCTGCTCGATCAAAATACCGATGAAACGCTCCAAACTACCGACGATGGCACGGTGCAGCATGATGGGGCGATGACGCGAACCGTCCTCCCCTACAAACTCAGCATCTAAACGCTCAGGCATGTTGGGGTCAACTTGAATCGTGCCGCACTGCCATTCGCGTCCAATCGCGTCTTTCAAGGTGTATTCAATTTTGGGGCCATAAAACGCCCCCTCACCCGGCAAATACGAAAACTCGCAAGCCGAGGCACGCAAACCATCGGCCAATGCGGTTTCTGCTAAGTCCCAGCTTTCTTCCGAGCCAATGCGTTTTTCCGGCCGGGTGGAGAGCTTGTAGATGATGTCAGTAAAGCCAAAGTCTTTGTAGACGTTTTGCAGCAGTTTGGTGAAAGCGACCACTTCATCTTGAATTTGATCTTCGGTGCAAAAAATATGACCATCATCTTGGGTGAATGCTCGCACTCGCATGATGCCGTGCAAACCGCCCGAAGGCTCGTTGCGGTGGCACTGGCCAAACTCACCAAAACGCAATGGTAAATCGCGGTAGCTCTTAATGCCTTGCTTGAAAATGATGATGTGCCCCGGGCAATTCATTGGCTTCAAAGCGTAATCACGCTTTTCGGACTCGGTCACAAACATGTTCTCGCGGTATTTGTCCCAGTGCCCCGTTTTCTCCCACAGTTTTTGGTCCAAGATTTGCGGGCCTTTGACTTCAAGGTAGCCGTTATCGCGGTAAACGCGCCGCATGTACTGCTCCACCTCTTGCCAGACTGTCCAACCTTTGGGATGCCAAAAAACAGTGCCTGGAGAATGCTCGTCGATATGGAACAAGTCCAACTCGCGCCCCAGCTTGCGGTGGTCTCGCTTTTCAGCTTCTTCCAGACGGGTAAGGTACTGCTGCAAGTCATCTTTACTGGCCCAAGCCGTGCCGTAGACACGCTGAAGCATCTCGTTTTTGCTGTCGCCACGCCAATAAGCACCGGCGACCTTCATGAGTTTGAAGTGTTTGAGCTTGCCGGTGTTGGGCACGTGCGGGCCGCGACACAGGTCTTCGAAATCGCCTTCGCGGTACAGGCTGACCGCTTGGTCGGCCGGAATGCTGCCAATGATTTCCGCTTTGTAATGCTCACCTATTGCCTTGAAGTGGGCCACCGCCTCATCGCGTGGCAATTCACGACGCATCACAGGCTCGTCTTTGGCGGCCAGCTCGGTCATGCGCTTTTCAATCGTGACCAGGTCCTCAGGCGTGAAGGGGCGACTGAAGGAAAAGTCGTAATAAAAGCCGTTTTCAATGACGGGACCGATCGTGACTTGCGCCTCAGGAAACAAGGCCTTGACCGCATAAGCCAACAAGTGTGCCGTGGAATGACGGATCAATTCGAGGCCTTCAGGGTCCTTGACGGTCACTATGGCCAATTGGGCATTAGCGGTCATGCTGAAGCTGGTGTCGACCAGCTGCCCATTGACCTTGCCACCCAAGGCTGCCTTGGCCAAGCCAGCGCCAATAGAGGCTGCCACTTCTGCCACGGTGACCGGGCCAGGAAATTCGCGCAATGAACCGTCGGGAAGCGTGATCTGAACCATGAAATTGAATACAAAAACGCGGTCAATGACCGCGCTGAATAAAGGGGAGAGGCGTCAACAAGCTTTTATTTTCCCACAAATCCAAGCGGAAACAGGCTTGTTGGGCACTTGGCGTCGGGCTCGGTGGGTCGGTGAAGACTGCAGCAGATCGCTGTGAGATAAAAACCTTGAATGAAGTTGCCCATTTGTCAGGCGAATGTCGGCAGGCTTGGTTTAAGATGGTGGCTTCTCTTTTCATCCTGTAAAAACACACTACGATGACCATGCCTGAAGCACGCACCAAAATCATTTACACCCTGACGGATGAAGCGCCCCTGTTGGCCACCGCAGCCTTTCTGCCCATCGTTCGCACCTTCACTCAGCAGGCAGGCATTGAGGTCGAAACCAGCGACATCTCTCTGGCTGGCCGTATCCTGGGAGAGTTTTCAGATCACTTGAAGTCGGATCAAAAAGCCCCTGACAACCTGGCCGAGCTGGGCCGCCTGACTCTTCGCGCCGACACCAACATCATCAAGTTGCCCAACATCAGCGCCTCGGTTGGCCAACTCACAGCCGCCATCAAAGAACTGCAGTCCAAGGGTTACGAACTACCCGACTATCCGGACGCCCCTAAGAACGACGAAGAAAAGGCCATCAAGGCGCGCTATTCCAAATGCATTGGCTCGGCTGTGAACCCGGTGCTGCGCGAAGGCAATTCTGACCGCCGCGCACCCAAGGCCGTGAAGGAATTTGCCCGCAAGAACCCGCACAGCATGGCCGAATGGAGCCAAGCCTCACGCTCGCACGTCTCGCACATGCACGCAGGCGATTTTTACCATGGAGAAAAGTCCATCACGTTGGACCGCGCCCGAGAGGTCAAGATGGAGCTGATCACTAAAAGCGGCAAAACCATCGTCCTCAAGCCCAAAGTTTCGCTGCTCGATCGCGAAGTCATTGACAGCATGTACATGAGCAAAAATGCGCTGCTAGAGTTCTATGAGAAAGAAATCGAAGACGCCCACCAGACAGGCGTGATGTTCTCTCTGCACGTCAAGGCCACGATGATGAAGGTCTCCCATCCTATCGTTTTCGGTCACTGCGTGAAGATTTTCTACAAGGACGCGTTTGCCAAGCACGGCGCTTTGTTCAAGGAATTGGGCGTCAATGTGAACAACGGCATGGCCGACTTGTATGCCAAGGTGGCCACCTTACCTCAGTCCAAACAAGACGAAATAAAGCACGATCTGCACGCTTGCCACGAAGGCCGCCCTGAGCTGGCCATGGTCGATTCGGCCAAGGGCATCACCAACTTCCATTCCCCGAACGATGTGATCGTGGACGCTTCCATGCCTGCCATGATCCGCAACGGCGGCAAAATGTGGGGTGCCGATGGTCGCTTGAAAGACGTCAAGGCTGTGATGCCCGAATCGACGTTTGCCCGCATCTACATGGAGATGATCAACTTCTGCAAATGGCATGGCGCTTTCGACCCCAAGACCATGGGCACCGTGCCCAACGTGGGCCTGATGGCCCAACAAGCCGAAGAGTACGGCTCGCACGACAAGACCTTTGAAATCCAAGAAGACGGCGTCGCCAACATCACCGACATCAACACGGGCGAAGTGTTGTTGTCGGAAAACGTGGAAGTCGGTGACATTTGGCGCATGTGCCAAACGAAAGACGCGGCGATCCGCGACTGGGTCAAACTGGCCGTGACACGTGCCCGCAACTCCGGCATGCCCGTGGTGTTCTGGCTCGACCAGTACCGCCCACATGAAGCCCAGCTGATCACCAAGGTCAAGATGTACCTGCACGAGCACAACACAGCGGGTCTTGAAATTCAAATCATGAGCCAGGTGCGAGCGATGCGCTACACATTGGAGCGTGTGGTACGCGGCTTTGACACCATCAGCGCCACGGGCAATATCTTGCGCGACTACCTGACCGATCTGTTCCCGATCATGGAACTTGGAACCTCAGCCAAGATGCTTTCCATCGTGCCTTTGATGGCGGGTGGCGGCATGTACGAAACCGGTGCTGGGGGATCTGCCCCCAAGCATGTGCAGCAGCTGGTAGAAGAAAACCACCTGCGCTGGGACTCCCTAGGTGAATTCCTGGCCTTGGCCGTTTCGTTGGAAGACCTGGGCCTTAAGCGAGGTAACAAAAAAGCCGTTGTTTTGGCCAAAACCCTGGATGCGGCTACCGGCAAATTGCTGGACAACAACAAAAATCCTTCCCCAAAGACTGGACAGCTTGACAACCGGGGTAGCCAGTTTTACCTGGCCATGTATTGGGCGCAGGAATTGGCCGCTCAAACGGACGATCTGGCGTTGCAAAGCAAATTTGCACCGCTGGCCAAAACCCTGACCGAACAAGAAAAGAAAATCGTGAGCGAATTCAATGCCGTTCAGGGCCATGCTGTGGACATCGGGGGCTATTTTTTCCCATCCCAAGACAAACTCAAAGCCATCATGTGCCCAAGCGCCACTTTCAACGCGGCTTTGGCGGCAGCTGCCTGACGCCAGCGCCCCAAGCTTGAAAGTTCAAAGCCACCCTCAGGGGTGGCTTTTTTTATGAACTTTGACACAACGAAAAAACCATCTGACATTTTCGCATCGGATGGCTTTTGATCTAAGCGCCCTTTCAGACGACTTTCAATCAGATCAGTGGAACTGTTCTTCTTCAGTAGAACCTGTCAAGGCCTTCACCGAAGTCGAACCACCCTGAATCACGGTGGACACATCGTCAAAGTAGCCTGCGACGACTACCTGTTTGATGGGAAACGATGTTGCAACCCTTCTCACGGGCTGCGAACTCAGGCTTTTGCAACATTTCAGTGGCGTGCCCCATCACTTCGCCGTGGGCGTCTGCGAGAGCAAACTACAGGGTATTGAATTTGAAGAGAGTCCACCTGTCGAGAACATAACTCCAACAGCCCAAGCCCATTGTTAAATTCTGTGTAAAGTCTGGTAAGCGGCTAGGGCCTCATCAATATCTTCGGCCTTGGGTTGTGCCAGTTGCGCTCCTGGCCTCGTGCATGACAGGCCAGCGGCAACAAGACCTCGCATCAGCGCTTGTTCAAAAGACTGCTGACGAGCCAAGGCCGCAGCAAATACCCCCGAAAAGGTATCTCCAGCGCCCGTGGTATCAACCACCTTGACATTCATGGCCGGCAACATCAGGGGCTTCTCACCCGGCCGACACGCGATCAAGCCTTGACCACCCAAAGTGAGCACAACGCTAAATGAACAGCGCTGTGACAGGGTCTGCACCAAAACACCAGGGTCATTGGCGCTGATGCCCAAGATTTGGGTGGTCATGGTCAGCTCTGGCTGATTGACGATCAGTACATCCAGCGCCTGCAGCAAGTCGACCCCGAGAGGTTTGGCCGGAGCGTTGTTGAGCACCACAGGACAACCGAGTTGTCGCGCACGCAAAGCCAAAGCGGTATTTTGTGAATAATCGGTCTCCATCTGGAGCAGCAGAACATTGGCCCTGGCCAAAACTTCCGGTGGGACAAGGTCTGCACGCGCAGCCAGGTTCACGCCGGGTGCCACCACAATCTGATTTTCACCTTGACCATCCACCACAATGGCGGCGCAACCGGTTTGCCCCTTTAGACGCTGTATGTGCGACAAATCGACGCCTGCTGATATTAGCGCCTGCAAGGCCATTTCTGCCATAGCGTCGTTGCCAACTGCCCCGACCAAGGTGGTCGCAGAACCATCGAGGCGAGCCGCGTGGGCTTGGTTGGCCCCTTTGCCGCCCGGTGAGATGCGGTAGCCTTTACCCATGACGGTCTCGGCGGCCCGGGGTAAGACCTCGGTATCAAAGGCCATGTCGACGTTGATGGAGCCAAAAACCAACAGCATGATCAGAATGTTTGTCGAACCGCTTGCAGCACCGCATCGACAACCCTTGGGCCATCCGCCGTCATGGCGATCTCTGTATTGGGCAAGGCGCTCTGTCCGATGCGCCAATCGCAAACCGTCATGCCACGGGTAAAGCGACCTTGCAGTTCAATATCAACACGCGCGCTTTGAAAGGTGAACAATTCAGGCCGAAGGAGCCAGGCGGAGGTCACAGGGTCATAAAGCGGCATGGGAACACGGCCATCGGGATGCCGAATACGCTGATAGGCGTCTAGATAACCCGCCAAGCACATTGCTCGCTCACCAGGCCAACTCTGAACCTCCTGAACATGGGCTCGCTCAAGCAGCACCTGACGACAGACATTGAGACCAAACATGCGGCGCTTGAGGCCGGCTTGGTTGAACACCACATCCGCGGCTTCCGGATCTACGTAAATATTGAACTCTGCTGCAGGTGTATGGTTACCCCGCTCGGTAGAGCCGCCCATCAACACCAGTTCATGGATACGATCAACCAAAGCTGGCTCAGCTTGCAAGGTGCGTGCAATGTTGGTCAGCGGACCAATGGCCAGCACAGTAACTGGCTCTGGGCTGTTGCGCAATGCATTGCCAAGGGCCGTCACCGCGTCCAGTCCTTCAGCGGCCACTTGGATCTCCGGCAAGGGCATTCCAGTGGTTCGCATGCCCTGAGCGCCTAGCACTCGCTCGGCAGTCTCCAGCGGTGCGGACAAAGGGCGATCGCAACCCGCAAACACGGGCACCTTCAACCGGTAGTGATGACATATTCGTAGCGTATTGGCCAAGGCGACTGGCAGTGACGCATTGCCGGCGACCACCCCAACGCCCAACCAGCGCAGCCCAGGATGGGACGCCAGCATGAGCATCGTCATCCAGTCGTCAAACCCAGCATCTGTGTCAAGCCAAATTGAACGCACACCCACCTCAATCGCGCAAAGGGGTGACCTGCAAAATCTTGCCCATCTTGATGCGGTCCTGCTCAATGAAGCTGCTGAATGCGGCTGGCGGGCCGCCCCCGGGCAAAGCGCCCGCACGCGCTAAAGTTTCGCGTACCGCTTCGGACTTCAAAATTTCATCAACCTCATGGTTGAGCCGCTTGATCGTGGCCGCAGAAGTCTTGGCAGGTGCATAAAGTCCCGCCCAGCTCACCACGCTGAAGTTTTCCATCCCAGGGGTCTCTGCCACTGTCGGTACATCGGGCAACAGTGCCAAGCGTTTGCTGCCAGTTACCGCGAGAGGCTTGAGTGTCTTGGCCTGAATAAAGGGCGTCGCCGAGGCTGCTATCAGCATGCCAAGATCGACTTGCTTGCCAGCCACATCATTGGCGATTTGCCCACCACCCCGGTACGGGATATGTACCATGTGAAAGCCCGCGGCTTGCTTGATCATCTCGGTGCCCAAATGAGGCAGAGTGCCTATGCCGGATGAAGCATAAGAAAACTTGCCGGGGTTGCGCTTGGCCAGCGCCACCAACTCGCTCAGATTTTTGACAGGCATCGAAGGGTTGGTGACCAACACCATCGGTGCAGTATTGACCAGCACCACAGGTTGTAGATCCTTCAGCACATCAAACGTGTAATAAGGGCCACTCGGCGGTGCGTTGGGGTTCAGTGGCGAATCTCCTGCCATGAAGAAGGTATAGCCATCGGGTGCGGATTGGATCGCTCGCTGAAAACCAATGCTGCCACCAGCACCGGTCACGTTCTCCACAAGCACTTGCTGTTGTAGACGTTCCGAAAGACGCTGCGCCACCAAACGTGTGGTGCCATCAAGACTACCGCCTGCGCTGAAAGGCACAATGATTTTCAGCGGTTTTGTGGGCCATTCCTGCGCTGTGACAGGTGCCGATGCACTTGCAAACACCAAAACACTCAGCCAGGAAAAAATAACATTCGATCGTTTAAGACGTGACATGGAGATTTTGTAAAGTCAATGAGATAAAAGTTTAAGCGAAGTGCGAAGCTGGTCAAAACGAGCGGCCCACTCGATTCGCCATTGCGCACGCGTGGTCTGATCAATCCAGGCACTGTCCAGACCATTGTGCATACATAAGCGCAAAGCATCGAGATCGAAACCAAAGTCACGCACCATCTTCCCCCAAGCTTCGGTGGGGGTGACATGGTGCAAAGTGGGATCATCGGTGTTCGGATGCACGCGCAGCCCCAACTCACGCATGCGGCGAATCGGGTGATCAAGGGCCCAGCGCTCGGGTGCCAATGTGCGAAGGTAGTACGAGTTGGTCGGCACCACCGTGAAAACAAGCCCAGTGTCAATCGCCTGTTGAACCAGCGCCGGGTCATCCACAATGGTGTAGCCATGGTCAATGCGGTCAACCTGCAACTGCTCCATGGCACAGCGAACGTTGCGTGCAGGCAAACCAAATTCCCCCGCATGAGCCGTGGTGCGCAGACCTGCACGTCGTGCCATGGCATAGGCCTCGACAAAATGTTCGGGTGGGCCCAAAGCTTCCTGATAGTCAATACCTATACCGGGCACTTCATGCACTCGGTGCTCAATCACCCACTCCACCATTTGCCGGGCTGCATTGGCGCCAGCTTCACGGTCAATGGCTGGCACCAAGCGTCCGACAATACCGCAGTCATGCTGAGCGTCTTCGATGGCCCGGCGTATGGCAGCCAGCACAGAGGGATAACCCAAGCCATCGATTTGGCTGGTACCCGTTGGATTCCAAAAAAATTCGGAATAACACACCCCAAACGAAGCGGTGTCTTGCAAATACTCGTAGGTCAAGCGATAAAAATCGTCCGGAGTGGTCAGCAGCCAGCGGTCCAGTGCCCGCAACACACGCAACACGCCCACCGGCTTTTCTCCACGGGTATAAAAGGCCTCAATGTCCGCCTCCGACAGTGGCGCTTGAACCCGATCGGATAAAGCCTTCAGCGAGGCTCGCCGAACAAAATCAGTGAATGTCTGGCGTCTGACGGAACCGAGCAGATGGCAATGCAATTCCATCTTTGGGACCCTTTGCAGGAATTCTTCAAGTGCATCAGCATCAGCAACAGGCGTATTCACTGGCAATAACTTTCATGTGGAACGCAGTCAATCAATGGATCAGTCTATCATCCCGACTGACCAGTGCAATGCATTCAACACGTCAGATATATTGACTAACTGGCCAGTTCAATCTCATCAACGCGGATACTGGGAAAGCAGCGTTGAGCATGGCTATCCACCATCCAAAAAAGCCACCCAACACGCTCGTATCAGATGGCTTTTTAACCCACCAGGCACCCAACCAAGGGCACCCAATGTCAGAAGCAGCAGGGGGCGGCTTAGTTGCTCAGTGGAACTGCTCTTCTTCAGTAGAACCCGTCAGAGCCTTCACCGAAGACGAGCCACCCTGAATCACGGTGGTCACATCATCAAAGTAGCCTGCGCCTACTTCTTGCTGGTGCGACACAAAGGTGTAACCCTTGTCGCGTGCTGCAAATTCAGGTTCTTGAACCATGTTGACATAGTGCTTCATGCCTTCGCCGTTTGCATAGGCGTGTGCAAACTGGAAGGTGTTGTACCAGTTGATGTGGATACCGGCCAAGGTGATGAACTGGTACTTGTAACCCAGCGCCGACAGGTCTTCTTGGAACGAAGCGATCTGGCTGTCGTTGAGGTTCTTCTTCCAGTTGAACGATGGAGAGCAGTTGTACGACAGCAGCTTGCCGGGGCAAGCTGCGTGCACGGCTTGCGCGAATTCGCGGGCGAAGCCGATGTCTGGTACACCCGTTTCGCACCACACCAGGTCGGCGTAAGGGGCGTAAGCCACGCCGCGGCTGATGGCTTGCTCCAGACCGTTCTTGACGCGGTAGAAGCCTTCTTGTGTGCGTTCACCCGTAAGAAAAGGCTTGTCGTTGGCATCATGGTCAGAGGTAATCAGATTGGCCGCTTCAGCATCGGTACGGGCCAACACAATGGTGGATACGCCCATGACGTCAGCTGCAAAACGTGCAGAGATCAACTTCTCGCAAGCTTCATGCGTGGGCACCAACACTTTGCCACCCATATGACCACACTTTTTAACGGCCGCCAGTTGGTCTTCAAAGTGAACGCCAGCCGCGCCGGAGGAGATCATGTTCTTCATCAATTCGAAAGCGTTCAACACACCACCGAAACCGGCTTCTGCATCGGCCACGATAGGCAGGAAGTAATCGATGAACTCCTTGGAACCTGGCTCGATACCACGGCCCCACTGGATTTCGTCGGCGCGCTTGAAGGTGTTGTTGATGCGGCGGACCATAGTGGGCACCGAATCGTAAGCGTAAAGCGACTGGTCGGGGTACATGGTCTCTGAGGTGTTGCCGTCAGCGGCGACTTGCCAGCCCGACAGGTACACAGCCTCCAGACCAGCTTTGGCTTGTTGCATCGCTTGACCTGCAGAGATCGCGCCGAATGAGTTGACGTAACCTTTCTTGGCACCACCGTTGACTTTTTCCCACAATTTTTCTGCACCACGCTTGGCCAAAGTGTGCTCGATGGGCATGCTGCCGCGCAGGCGCACAACGTCGGCAGCGGAATAACCGCGCTTGACGCCCTTCCAGCGCGGGTTGGTCGCCCAGTCTTTTTCAAGGGCGGCAATTTGCTGTGCACGGCTGAGTTGTTGAGTGATGTCTGCTGGCATGGAAAACTCCTATAGTCAAGTTAAAAACTGGCAACGGTTCAGCGGGATCTGCCCCGTCATTTTTTTTCATCTTAACTCTTATATAAGACTATAATTTTATCTTATGTCTTATAGAAGACATATTTTTTTATGTTTAAAATCAACAGCTTGCATTAATATTTTTTCAATATGAAATATTGATTCATCATTCGGTATGGCCCGTCAAAATCAATTCATGAGATTTTTTATAATATGAAAATTAAATACGGCCTATGAAATTCCCTGGAAACAGCATGATTGAGAAACAACCAGAACATTCACCAAGAGCGCGAACGTGGACTAGCCAGTCCACTCAATTCTGGGGGCGCAGGTTCAATGCATGACTGCGTGTGTCATCTTTATTGGGCGAGCAAGAAAATGTAAAAAAAGCCACCAAATAGTCCTCCACTCTGTGAATCTGAGCCGCACACCAACCCTTGGATGTCCTACAAATGGCGTAGAAACAGCTCGAAGAAAGTTGCCAAGACCAACAAAAGCCAAACAACGAGGGCAAATCAGCAACAACATCAAGAGAAAAATGATTTTTATGCTTGGAAAGTGCCACTTTCTCCATTAGCATGCCTATAGCTGTAAACACATCGTTTTTCAGCGGCGAACCAACTTCCGACCAAAGGAATTTCATCATGGCAACTGCGAAAAAAACCCCGGCCAAAAAAGCTGCAGCACCCGCTAAAAAAGCAGCACCGGCAACCAAGGCTGCACCCGCCAAAAAAGCGGCTGCACCGGCTAAAAAGGTGGCTGCCAAAGCACCCGCCAAAAAGGCCGCTCCTGCTACCAAGCGCACCCCTAACCCTGCTTTCATGAAGGCTCTGACACCCAGCGCCGCTCTGGCTGCCGTGGTGGGCGCAGCCCCTCTGCCACGCACCGAAGTGGTCAGCAAAATGTGGGTCTACATCAAGAAACACAAGCTGCAAGACAGCGTGAACCGTCGCGCCATCAACGCCGATGACAAACTCAAGGCAGTTTTCGGCAAGGCGCAAGTCACCATGTTCGAAATGGCTGGCTTGATCGGCAAACACCTGAAGTAATTCAGTCGTTTGACCCAAAAAACCCGCCTCGGCGGGTTTTTTTATGGCTAAACGGCCAGATCGCCAAGGCCGTACGAACTACCAATCTTGGCAATCAAGTGGGTACTAGGCGAGACAAAGCGGCTTGCGTGATGGCACTCAAAGTCCCGCGTGTAGAGATCACCTCAGGATCGAGTATGACCTCAATGAGAGTGCCCTGAGGTCGGGCCAATGCAGCCAGCAGCGCCGGCTCAAAGGCTTCGGTCTGCTCGATGCGTACACCCACATAACCATAAGCCGAAGCCAAAGCGGCAAAGTCGGGGTTTTGCAGCTTAGAGCCCGTCACATGGTCGGGGTATTCGCGCTCTTGGTGCATGCGGATGGTGCCGTACATGCCGTTGTTCAGCAACACAATAATGCTTTTGCCCCCATGCTGCACCGCCGTGGCCAGCTCTTGGCCATTCATTAAAAAATCGCCATCACCAGCGATCGTGAAAGCCAAGCGCCCGGTCAACAAATTGGCCGCAATGCCAGCTGGCACGCCATATCCCATGGCGCCCACGGTGGGGGCCAACTGGGTTTTGTAGCCTTTGACCAAGCCGTGGTGCTTGTAAAAACGGTGCATCCAACTGGCAAAGTTGCCCGCGCCATTGGTCAGAACGGCGTCTGCTGGCAGATGCTTTTGCAGCGTGGCCACGATGGCGGGCATGTCGATATCGCCGGGCAAGATTTGTGGCTTGAGGTTGTCCAAGTAATCGTTGTGCGCGGCTTGCGTCCAATCGCCCCAAGGCAACTCGGTGGGCGCACTCAAGACTTCAAGGCTGCGGGCGGCCGCATTCATGGTGGCGTTGATGGCCAAATCGGCTTGGTAGACCCGGTTGAGCTCTTCGGCACTGGCGTGGATGTGCACCAATTTTTGACGTGATTTAGGGGCCTGCAGCAAGGTGTAGCCTCCGGTGGTCATTTCACCCAAACGTGGGCCGATGGCCACAATCAGATCGGCATCGCGAACGCGTTGCGCCAAGCCTGGACCAATGCCAATGCCCACATCACCGGCATACAGCGGGTGGTGGTTGTCAAACGTGTCCTGAAAGCGGAATGCATTGGTCACAGGCAGCTGCCAGTTTTCGGCAAAGCGCTGCAGGGCTTGGGCGGCTTGCGGTGTCCAGCCACCGCCACCTGCGATGAGCAAGGGCTTGCGGGCCGCCAGCAGCATGTCGCGCAGGTTGCGCAAGGCCCCTGGGTCGCTCCAAGCCTGAACAGGCTCCACGCGGCCCAAGGCTTGTGCCTTCACGGGCTGGGTCAGCATGTCTTCGGGCAATACCAAGACCACCGGACCGGGCCGTCCGTTCATGGCAGTGGCAAAAGCACGGGCCACGTATTCGGGCAAACGCTCAGGATCGTCCACACGCTCCACCCGCTTGGCCATGCCTTTGGTCGAGGGGCCAAAAAAATGGGTGTAATCCATTTCCTGAAAGGCTTCGCGGTCTCGGGTGTCGCTGGCCACGTCGCCGACAAACAGCACCATGGGCGTGGAATCCTGAAACGCAGTGTGAACGCCAATCGACGCGTTGGTGGCCCCCGGGCCGCGCGTAACAAAGCAGATGCCAGGGCGGCCTGTGAGCTTGCCCTGGGCCTCGGCCATGAAGGCCGCACCGCCCTCTTGCCGGCAAGTCACGAAAGTGAGTTGGTCACGGTACAGGTGAAAGCCATCGAGCACAGCCAGATAACTCTCACCGGGCACCCCGAAAGCATGGGTAACGCCTTGGGCCAAGAGGCATTCAACGAGCAGGTGGCCAGCAATTTGTGAAGTCATGCTCTATTCTATTGTGCCCAATGTCAAGAAAACCGCCTGTCCCAGCCGTGTAAAAAGGGCCTGCATGGCACTGGGCATCAAAGAGGGTTTTCGACCACCAGGAAGTCAAACTGGCCCGGCGCACGCACCGGATCCACCGAGACCTCGATGCTGCATTTGGGCGGGAAACGTCCTTCGAGCAGCAGTTTGGACAAGGGGTTTTCCAGGCGTTGCTGAATGGCCCTTTTCAAAGGCCTTGCGCCAAACACAGGATCAAAACCCACCTTGGCCAATTCGGACAGAGCCGCCGGGCTGACCTGCAAGTTCAGGTCCATGCGGGTCAAGCGGGTTTTCAAGACGCCCAATTGGATCTCAGCAATCGCAGCGATGTGTTGTGCATCCAGGCTGTGAAAGACCACGGTTTCGTCAATGCGGTTCAAGAACTCGGGTCTGAAATGGGCCTTGAGCTCATCCCACACCGCGTCCTTGATGTCCTCAGCGGGTTGGCCCACCATGGCTTGTATCAACTGAGAACCCAGATTGGAGGTCATCACGATCACGGTGTTTTTGAAGTCCACCGTGCGGCCTTGGCCATCGGTCAAGCGGCCATCGTCGAGCACTTGCAGCAAAACGTTGAACACGTCTGGGTGGGCTTTTTCCACCTCATCAAGCAACAAGACGCTGTAGGGTTTGCGGCGTACAGCCTCGGTCAGATAGCCTCCCTCTTCGTAGCCCACATAACCAGGTGGCGCGCCAATCAGACGGGCCACCGAGTGCTTTTCCATGAATTCACTCATGTCCATCCGGATCAGGTGGTCCTCGCTGTCAAACAAAAAGCCTGCCAGCGCTTTGCACAGCTCGGTCTTGCCCACACCCGTAGGCCCCAAAAACAAGAAGGAGCCGGTGGGGCGGTTTGGGTCGGAAAGGCCTGATCGCGATCGGCGAATCGCATTTGCCACGGCTGCAATGGCCTCATCTTGCCCGACCACGCGCTGGTGCAGTTTGTCTTCCATCTGCAGCAATTTTTCACGCTCGCCCTGCATCATCTTAGACACCGGAATGCCGGTGGCGCGTGATACGACTTCGGCGATCTCTTCGGCACCCACTTGCGTGCGCAGCAAGCGATGCAACGGTTTTTCGCCGGGCGCAGCTTCCTTGGCCTGGACTTCCTTGAGGGTTTTTTCCAGCGCAGGCAGCTTGCCGTACTGCAACTCAGCCACCTTGTTGAAATCTCCCTTGCGGGTCAACTCCTCGATTTGCTGCTTGAGCTGGTCGATTTGCTCGCGCACATGCTGCCCGCCTTGGGCCTGAGACTTCTCGGCTCTCCAGATTTCTTCCAGGTCTGCGGCTTCTTTTTTCAGCTTGACGATCTCTTCCTCGATCAAGACAAAACGTTTTTGTGAAGACTCGTCGCTTTCTTTGCGCACCGCTTCGCGCTCAATTTGCAGCTGGATTAAGCGCCGATCCAGTTTGTCAATCACCTCGGGTTTGGAGTCGATTTCAATCTTGATCTTGGCTGCAGCTTCGTCAATGAGGTCAATCGCTTTGTCGGGCAAAAAGCGGTCGGTGATGTACCGGTGGCTGAGTTCGGCGGCAGCCACGATGGCCGGATCGGTGATGTCCACGCCGTGGTGTATCTCGTATTTTTCCTGCAAGCCGCGCAAGATGGCAATCGTGGCCTCGACAGTGGGTTCGTTGACCAAAATTTTCTGGAAACGACGCTCTAAAGCCGCGTCTTTTTCAATGTATTTGCGGTACTCGTCCAAGGTAGTTGCGCCCACACAATGCAACTCGCCCCGAGCCAACGCCGGCTTGAGCATGTTGCCCGCGTCCATGGCCCCTTCGGCCTTGCCCGCGCCTACCATGGTGTGCAACTCATCGATGAACACAATGGTCTGGCCTTCGTCTTTGGCCAGCTCACTGAGCACGGTTTTAAGGCGCTCTTCAAACTCACCCCTGAATTTGGCCCCGGCCAGCAATGCCGCCATGTCGAGCGACAACACCCGCTTGCCTTTGAGTGAATCAGGCACCTCACCCGCAACGATGCGCTGAGCCAAGCCTTCGACAATCGCGGTCTTGCCCACACCGGGCTCGCCAATCAGCACGGGGTTGTTTTTGGTGCGGCGTTGCAAGACCTGGATGGCTCGGCGAATTTCGTCGTCACGCCCGATCACAGGGTCAAGCTTGCCAATGCGGGCCCGCTCGGTTAGATCGACGCAGTATTTTTTAAGCGCTTCACGCTGGCCTTCGGCATCGGCACTGCCCACACTTTGCCCTCCCCGCACCGCTTCGATGGCCACTTCCAGATTCTTGCGGTTCAAGCCATGCTCTTTGGCGATGCGCCCCGCCTCTGATTTGCTCTCGGCCAAGGCCAGCATGAACAATTCGCCCGCAATGAAGGCGTCGCTGCGCTTGATGGCTTCTTTTTCGGCCGCCTGCAAAAGCTTGACCAAGTCGGGACCCACCTGCACCTGGTCTTGTCCGGTCACTTGAGGTAAGCGCGCCACAGCCGCTTCGGCCGCCTGCAGCAGGGCAGGCACCTGAGCACCGGCACGTTGCAAGATGGCTTTGGGGCCATCGTCTTGCTTTAGCAAGGCGACCAACAAGTGCTGGGGTTCGATGTAAGCATGGTCTTTTCCCAAGGCCAGTGACTGGGCGTCCGACAAGGCTTCCTGAAATTTGGTGGTGAGTTTGTCAATTCGCATGTGTAGATCTCCAATGCAAGTCATCTTGTGCTGAAAATGACGTTTTCAAGGGACAGACAAGCGGGCACTATTGCCTAAAATCAAAGCATGAACATTCACCAACTGTCTGTGAACCACGATGAGCGGCAGGACCGCTTGTTGCTGCGATTGAACACCCAGGATCTGCAGGAGTTCCGTTTTTGGCTGACACGGCGCATGACACTGCGCTTGATGCCCGCCATCGAGCAATCGGCCAAGCGTCTGGAGGCCGCGCAACCCGGCGTGGCGGTCACCGATGCCCCATCGCAACAACTGCTGACCGAGCTCAAACGCGATGCATTTTTGAAAAAAGCCGACTTTGCCACCCCTTTCGAAAACCGCGCCACCCAGTGGCCGCTGGGAGCTGAACCCCTGCTCATCACCGATGCCCACATGAGCATCCAAACAGGCGGGGCTTTGGAAATTTCTTTTGAAGACAAGTCCGACCCGGCCCGAGCCCGATCATGCCAGCTGCACCTGCAAGTCAGCCTGGTCCATGGCATGGCGCACCTGATTCGTCAAGCCAGCGAAAAAGCCGAATGGTTGGCTGTGAGCAGCCCTATCCCAGCGACCGAGGCGGAACCCGTGCTGGCCCCAGAACCACATCGCTACGCGCATTGAAACGCGCAGTTCAGGGCCCTGCCTGATTCAAGCGTTGTGGGCCTGAATGCCCCAACGGGCCAAAGCCGCATCGTCTGACACGCGGGCGTCCACCCAATGTGCGCCCTCAGGGGTTTGCTCCTTTTTCCAGAAAGGGGCCTGGGTTTTCAGGTAATCCATCAAAAATTCGCAAGCCTTGAAGCTTTCGCCCCTGTGCGCCGAGGTGACCGCCACCAGCACAATCTGGTCAGCCGGCAGCAAGCGTCCAACGCGGTGAACCACACGCGCCTCATAAAAATCAAACCGCTGGTGCGCTTCGTCGATCATGGCTTCGATCGATTTTTCGGTCATGCCAGGGTAGTGCTCCAGTTCCATGGCCTGGACTTCGTCTTGCGCCTGACCGGTCAATGCACGGGTGTCGCGCACGGTGCCCACAAAGCTGCACACGGCACCCACGCGTAAGTCCTGACCCTTGAGTGTGGCCAACTCCTGCGTGAGATCAAAGTCTTTGGTCTGAATATTGACTCGGGACATCATGACTTCAACCTCCGGTGACAGGCGGAAAAAAGCCAACCTCGCAGCCTTCCGTCAGGCTGGCGTTGTCTTGCACCATGCTTTGGTTCAGGGCCATGCGCACCGGACGCTCGGGCATCAGGCAAACTCGGTAGTGCTCGCCCCGGGCCATCAGCTCAGAGCGCAAAGCGGACAGATCGCTCGCCTGGGTTTCAACGGTTTCGTGAGACAAGCCAATGGTTTCGCGCAGTGAGGCGAAATAGCGAACTTCCACTTTCATACCAAGCACTCCGAAAAGGGCCAAAAATCGACCAATTGACCGGGCTCAATCGTCTGGCCACCCGGGTTGTCCACCACCCCATCGGCCCAGACCACCGAGGTCAACACCCCAGAGCTTTGGTTGGGATACAGGTCCAAGCCACCCTGCGCATTGCGGCGCACCCGCAAGAATTCACGACGCTTGTCAGCCTTGAGCCACGCGAAGTGCGCAGGCAAGCGCTGAATAGGCGGACCTGATGCCGCCATGCCTTGCAATTGGCGCAGCAAGGGCCTGACTAAGAGCAAAAAGGTCATGAAACTCGACACCGGGTTGCCGGGCAAGCCCACGAAGTGGGCCGCGCCCTCGGCGGTCTGCCGCCGCACCTTGCCATAGGCAAAGGGTTTGCCCGGTTTCATGGCGATTTGCCACAGGTTCAACTCGCCCAAAGACTGCACGGCGGGTTTGACATGGTCTTCTTCGCCCACCGACACACCGCCGCTGGTCAGGATCAGGTCGTGGTGGTCCGCAGCGGTTTTGAGCGCGGCCACCGTGGCCTCGCGCCGGTCAGGCACGATACCCAAGTCACTCACCTCACAACCCATGCGGTGCAACAAGCTGCGCAGGAAAAAGCGGTTGGAGTTGTAAATGCTGCCCGGGGGCATGTCCTGCGGGGCCACATCGCCCGGCATGACCAACTCGTCGCCCGTCGAAAACAAGGCCACCCGTGGGCGGCGCAAAACAGGCAAGTGCGCAAGCCCCAGGCTCGCGGCCATGCCCAGTTCGGCTGGTCCCAGTTTTTGGCCACGTTGCAAAGCCGTCTGGCCCTGGCGGATGTCTTCGCCGCTGCGGCGAATCCACTGCCCGGGCTCAGGCACCAGCGAAAAGCGCACGGCATCGGGTTCACCTGCCACGGGCTCGGCTTGCTCCTGCATGACGATGGCATCAGCGCCTTCGGGCACAGGGGCCCCGGTGAAGATGCGGGCGACTTGCCCGGGCTGCAAAGGCTGCCCGGTGTGCCCGGCCGCAATGCGTTGGCCCACGCGCAATGTGACGCCAGGCGGCAACAAATCGGCGCGTCGCACCGCGTAGCCGTCCATCGAGGAATTGTCGAAAGCCGGCACCTGCAAAGCCGAAACCAGGTCTTCGGCCAGCACACGCCCATCGGCATCAAAGGTGGCTACCGACTCAGCGTCGGTCAGGGGGCTGATGCGCGCAAGCAGCGCCTGCAGCGCGTCGTCTAAAGACATCAAAGGGGCGCGTGGGGCGGTGCTCATGGGCTGTCAGTCGCAGTGCTGCTGGATGTAGGCCTTGACCAAAGCCACATCGGCTTTCATGACCTGCACGCGTTTGGGCAAGGCTTCGATGCCTTCAAACTGCGGTGGGCGCTCAGGCTGGCGGCCCAAAGCTTCCACGATGGTGGCGGCGAACTTGATGGGCAAAGCGGTTTCTAGCACGATCATCGGCACCCGTGAGTTCAAGAGCTCTTTCGCCACCTTGACGCCGTCGGCGGTGTGGGTGTCGATCATCACACCATAGGTGGCAAACACATCTTGTATGGTCTTCAAGCGATCGGCGTGGGTGCTGCGGCCGCTGTCAAAACCATAGGTGGTGGCAGCTTGGGCAAAGCGTGGGTCGCCCGACAAGTCGAAGAAGCCTAGGCGGCTCAGACCTTCGCCAAAAATGGCTTTGGTTTGGACCGCATCGCGCCCCAGCAGGTCGAACACAAAGCGTTCGAAGTTGCTGGCCTTAGAAATGTCCATCGAGGGGCTGGAGGTTTCGTGGGTGTCGGCCGTGCCGCGCACACGGTAAACGCCGGTGCGGAAAAACTCGTCGAGCACATCGTTTTCGTTGGTGGCCACAATGAGGCGGTCAATCGGCAGGCCCATCATGCGGGCCACATGGCCGGCACACACATTGCCAAAGTTGCCGCTCGGCACCGTGAAGCTGACCTTTTGGTCGTTGCTTTGGGTGGCCTGGAAGTAACCGGCGAAGTAATACACCACCTGGGCCAGTAAACGCGCCCAATTGATGGAATTCACGGTGCCAATTTTGTATTTCCGCTTGAACTCCAGATCGTTGGAGACGGCCTTGACGATGTCCTGGCAGTCGTCAAACACGCCTTCAATGGCGATGTTGTGAATGTTCTCGTCGAGCAGGCTGAACATCTGCGCTTGCTGAAACGGGCTCATGCGGCCATTCGGGCTGGTCATGAAAACGCGCACGCCCTTTTTACCGCGCATGGCGTATTCGGCCGCACTGCCCGTGTCACCCGAAGTGGCGCCAAAAATGTTCAGCGCTTCGCCGCGCCGTGCCAATTCGTACTCAAACAAGTTGCCCAACAACTGCATGGCCATGTCTTTGAAGGCCAAAGTGGGGCCGTTGGACAGGGCTTCGAGGAACATCTCGGGCTGTGCTTGACCCGAGGCCTGCAAAGGCTTGAGCGGCACGATTTCTTTCGTGCCGAACACTTCAAGTGTGTAGGTCTTGCGGCACAAAGCCTGCAAGTCATCGCGTGGAATGTCGTCGATGTAGAGCGACAGCACCTCAAAAGCCAAATCCGCATAGCCCTGGCTTTGCCAGACTTCGCGCAAGCGGGTCAGCGTCGCAGCATCAATCTGCGGGTAGCATTCGGGCAGGTACAAGCCGCCGTCGGGCGCCAGGCCTTCGAGCAGGATTTCACAAAATTGTTTGCGGTCAGCGTGACCACGGGTCGACAGGTAACGCATCAGTTCAACTCTTCCTTGCGAATGCGCACGATGGGCGCCATCACGGTGGGCAAGGCTTGCATCTGGGCCAACACCTCGTTCAGAGTGCCTTCACGCGTGTCGTGGGTCAGGATGATCACATCGGTCTGGTTTTCACCTGCTTGGCTAACCTGGTCGGCCTCTCGCTGCAACACCGCGTCGATGCTGATGTCGGCCTCGGCCAGCAAACCTGTCAGCTTGGCCAGCACGCCCGCCTGATCGGCCACACGCAAACGCAGGTAATAGCTGGTCACCACCTCGGCCATCGGCAATACGGCCAAGTTGCTCATGGCCCCCGGCTGGAAAGCCAGGTGCGGCACGCGGTTGAGGGGGTCGGCGGTGTGCAAACGGGTGATGTCCACCAAATCGGCGATCACGGCGCTGGCGGTGGGCTCTGAACCCGCTCCCTTGCCGTAATACAAAGTGGTGCCCACAGCGTCACCCTGCACCATCACGGCGTTCATCGCGCCTTCCACATTCGCAATCAGGCGCTGGGTCGGCACCAGGCTGGGGTGCACGCGCAACTCAATGCCTTGCGCGGTGCGCTTGGTGATGCCCAAAAGCTTGATGCGGTAGCCCAACTGCTCGGCGTACTTGATGTCGGCTGCGCCCAACTTGGTGATGCCTTCGACATAGGCTTTGTCAAACTGCACCGGAATGCCAAAGGCGATCGCGCTCATCAGGGTCACTTTGTGCGCGGCATCCACACCTTCGATGTCAAAGGTCGGATCGGCTTCGGCGTAACCCAGTCGCTGGGCTTCCTTGAGCACCACACCAAAGTCCAGGCCCTTGTCGCGCATCTCGGACAAGATGAAGTTAGTCGTGCCGTTGATGATGCCCGCCACCCACTGGATGCTGTTGGCCGTCAAGCCTTCGCGCAGCGCCTTGATGATCGGAATGCCGCCTGCCACGGCCGCTTCGAAAGCCACCATCACGCCCTTGGCCTGAGCGGCTGCAAAAATTTCGGTGCCGTGCACCGCCAGCAAGGCCTTGTTGGCAGTAACCACATGCTTGCCTGCGGCAATGGCCTCCATCACCAGTGCTTTGGCAATGCCGTAACCACCAATCAACTCAATGACGATATCGATCTCGGGGTTGGCAATCACCGCGCGGGCATCGCCTACCACCTGAACGCCTTCGCCCACCAGGGCTTGGGCCCGCGCCACGTCCAGATCGGCCACCATGGTGATTTCAATGCCACGGCCTGCACGGCGCTGGATTTCTTCCTGGTTGCGCTTGAGCACATTGAAAGTGCCGCTGCCTACAGTGCCCATGCCCAAGAGGCCCACTTTGATCGGATTCATTTTTATCTTCTTTACTGCAATGCGCCCGAATGGCTCGGGCAGGGATTGAATTCAGGCCAACACGACATCGGTGCCAAAACGTTGGCGTGCCCCTTCTAAAAAACGGGCGACGCGGGCAATGGCCTCGCGCAAGTCGTCTTCATGGGGCAAAAACACGATCCGGAAATGGTCGGCATCGGGCCAGTTGAAGCCCGTACCCTGGACCAGCATGACCTTGGTTTCTTCGAGGAGTTGCAAAAAGAAATCCTGGTCATCCTGCACCGGGTAGATTTTGGGGTCGAGCTTGGGGAACATGTACAAAGCAGCACGGGGTTTGACGCAGCTGACACCCGGGATCGCCGTGATCAGTTGGTGCGCCAAATCGCGCTGCTTGCGCAGGCGACCGCCCTCGCCCACCAATTCATTGATGCTCTGGTGTCCACCCAAGGCTGTTTGAATGGCCCACTGGCCCGGCACGTTGGCGCACAAACGCATATTGGAAAGCATGTTCAGGCCCTCGATGTAATCACGGGCTCTTTTCTTGTCGCCCGAAATCACCATCCACCCCGCACGGTAACCGCACGAGCGGTAGCTTTTGGACAAGGAGTTGAAGGTCAATGTCACCACGTCTTGCGACAAACTGGCCAAGGGCGTGTGCTTGACGCCGTCGTACAAAACCTTGTCGTACACCTCATCGGCAAAGATCACCAAACCATGCTCGCGGGCAATCGCCACGATGCCCTTGAGCAGCTCTTCGGAGTACAAGGCGCCTGTGGGGTTGTTGGGGTTAATGACCACAATGCCTTTGGTGCGCGGTGTGACCTTGGCACGGATATCGTCCAAATTGGGCATCCAGCCATTGGCTTCATCGCAACGGTAATGTACAGGTGAGCCCCCAGACAAACTGGCCGCCGCCGTCCACAGCGGGTAATCAGGTGAAGGCAGGAGCAACTCGTCACCATCGTCGAGCAATCCGTTGGTGGCCATCACGATCAATTCGCTGGCCCCGTTTCCCAAGTAAATGTCGTCCAACGTAACGCCCAAGATGCCTTGCTTTTGGGTCTCGTGCATCACCGCTTTTCGTGCGGCAAAAATGCCTTTGCTGTCCGAATATCCCGCCGAATTGGGCAGGTTTCGGATCATGTCCTGCTGAATCTCTTCGGGTGCATCAAAACCAAAAACCGCCAGGTTGCCGATGTTCAGTTTGATGATCTTGTGGCCGTCTTCTTCCATCTGACGCGCTCGGTCCATGATGGGTCCGCGAATGTCATAACAAACGTTGGCGAGCTTGGCAGATTTCTGAATGGGCTTCAAAGTGCCTCCAAAGGCAGTGTGGATAAGGGAAAACCTATAATTTGACCACATTTCTTCGGCCTCTCCGGCACAGTTTTCAGAGCTTGGCCTTTAATTGCGCTTCCCCTCACTTGTCCCACCCCATGAAACTCCAGCCCGACAAATCCAATGCCCCAACCATCAATGCTTACGACAGGGCTTGGATCGAAGTCAATGGGGTGCGGCATACACAGTCCTTGGCCGTGAGCAGCCTGCCCAATTTGTCGTCTTCCACCTGGGCGACGGGCCATTTCGAAGCACTTGGCTCAAGCGACTTCAGCCCATGGGCCCAAAGCGGTGCCGAGCTCGTCTTGTTCGGCAGCGGACAAACACTGCGCTTTGCCAAGCCGCAATGGCTGCAGGACTTGATCATGCGTGGCATCGGCGTAGAAACCATGGACACTGCAGCGGCATGTCGCACCTACAACATCCTGGCCAGTGAAGGACGCAAGGTGGTCGCCCTGCTTTTGATAGAGTCCTAAAGCATGCATTCTTTCGTTGTTTTTTTCACTGCTCCTTGCGTACAAATGCAAATGGCTGTTCAGGGTAAAATAGAAGGCTGTCGAGGCCAAAGGCCTTTAGCGAAATTGACACCATGCAATGGTGGCACCCGCTCAACCAGTCAAGCGAGATAAAGTTCAATGGCGATCGTTCTCAACAAACCCCTTCCCGAATTTGAAGCCAATGCCACCAGCGGTCTAAAAGTTTCAAACATCTCCCACGTTGGTCAAACCGTTGTTTTGTTTTTCTATCCCAAAGACAACACCCCTGGGTGCACCACCGAAGCCATGCAGTTTCGCGACAAATACAAAGATTTCGTAAAGGCCGGCGCCTTGGTCCTTGGCGTGTCCCGCGACAACATGAAATCGCACGACGATTTCAAAGCCAAGCTGGAGCTGCCCTTCGAGTTGATCGCCGACACAGAAGAAAAGATGTGCCACATGTTTGGTGTGGTGAAAAACAAGATCATGTACGGCAAAAAGGTCAAAGGCATTGAGCGCAGCACCTTCTTGATCGGGACCGACGGCACTCTAAAGCAAGAGTGGCGCGGCCTAAAAGTACCCGGCCATGTCGAAGAAGTGTTGCAGGCCGTCAAGGACCTGAAAAAAGCCACTGCTGTGGTTTGATGTCTCCAGCCTGTGTTGTCACAGGTCTCATGCATAATGATTTCATGACGCTAAAACGCAGTCCCTCTACATCACTTACATCAAGCCGCCTGGGTTTCCTGGCGGCTTTTTTCTGGTGTCCGTATTTTCAATCATCTAAAGGCCTTTGTTCATGCCATTGCCCCCCGCTCCCATACACCGCGCCAGCCGCTTGACCCACACAGCCTTTGAAAGCAGCGAGACGCAAACCGATGTACCAGTCATGGTGCAAATCGAAACGAAAAGGGGATTGGCCAGCGAGACACCCGAAGCCAGCTCGGTAAAACGTACCTCAAAACCACGTAAGAACGAAGCCATATCAATGACGCCTATGCCCCCTTTGAAGGCACAGCCCCCTTCAGACACTGCACCCGAAAACATGTCGAAGGCCGAGTCCAGGCCCGCTTCAGGTGCGTCAGCCCGTCGGGGGAGCAAACCCGTATCGGCCAGAACCAAACGCCGCAATGGCCCGAGCAAACTCTTTGTTCTCGACACCAATGTACTGATGCACGACCCGATGAGCTTGTTCCGTTTTGAGGAGCACGACGTCTTTTTGCCGATGATCGTGCTGGAAGAGCTCGACGGCCACAAAAAAGGCATGACCGAGGTCGCCCGCAACGCGCGCCAGGCCAGCCGATCGCTCGACGCTTTGGCCTCAGGACAAGGGCATGACCTGAGCCAAGGCTCGCCCTTAAGTGTCACAGGCCACTCGGATGCCTCAGGGCAGTTGTTTTTCCAGACTCAGGCGCTCGACCTGAGCCTGCCCCTAGCACTGCCGCAGGGCAAAGCCGACAACCAGATCCTGGGCGTGGTCAAGGCACTGGGCCAACTGCATGCACCTCGTGAAGTGGTGCTGGTGTCCAAGGACATCAACATGCGCGTCAAGGCCCGAGCTTTGGGGCTCCAGGCAGAGGACTACCAAAATGACAAGACCCTGGAAGACGGCGACCTGTTGTACCCAGGTTCCATGGCTTTGCCGCCTGACTTTTGGCTCAAAAATGGGAAAACGGTGGAAAGCTGGCAGCAAGGCACCCACACCTTCTACCGCATCAGCGGCCCCATCGTGCCGAGTCTGTTCATGAATCAATTCGTGTATTTCGAGGCGCCCGGGGAACCCAGCTTGTATGCCCGAGTCACTGAAATTCGTGGAAAAACAGCAGTGCTGCGTACCCTGAAGGACTTCAACCACCAAAAGAATGCGGTGTGGGGCGTCACCACACGAAATCGAGAACAGAACTTCGCGATGAATTTGTTGACCGATCCGGACGTAGACTTTGTGACGCTGGCGGGCACCGCTGGCTCTGGCAAAACCCTGATGGCCCTGGCCGCTGGCCTCACTCAGGTTCTGGATGATCGCCGTTACACCGAGATCATTATGACCCGCGCAACTGTGAGCGTGGGCGAAGACATCGGCTTTTTGCCCGGCACCGAAGAAGAAAAAATGGGCCCCTGGATGGGGGCGCTGGACGATAACTTGGAGTTTTTGGCCAAGGGCGAGGGAGGCAACGCCGGTGAATGGGGCCGCGCTGCGACCAACGAACTGATCAAAAGCCGCATCAAAATCAAGAGCATGAACTTCATGCGCGGTCGCACCTTCATGAACAAGTACGTGATCATCGACGAAGCGCAAAACTTGACACCCAAGCAGATGAAAACCCTGATCACCCGCGCAGGTCCGGGCACCAAGATCATCTGCATGGGCAACCTCGCCCAGATCGACACGCCCTACCTGACCGAAGGCTCATCCGGCCTGACTTACGCAGTAGACCGTTTCAAAGGTTGGGCGCATGGCGGCCACATCACCTTGGCCCGCGGGGAGCGCTCCAGACTGGCTGACTTTGCCAGCGAAGCCCTCTGACCCTCCAGATGCCTTCGGGCCTCAGTAATCGTCGCTCAGGCCCGACGCCAGGCTTTCAAAACGCGTCAGGTTCTTCAGGAAAGTGAGGCGGACCGTGCCTGTCGGTCCGTTACGCTGCTTGCCGATGATGATTTCAGCCACGCCCGGGTCTTTGGAGTCCTTGTTGTAGTAGTCGTCGCGGTAAATGAACATGATGATGTCCGCATCCTGCTCGATGGCACCAGACTCACGCAAATCGCTCATCATGGGGCGTTTGTCGGTGCGTTGCTCGACACTGCGGTTCAACTGCGACAAGGCAATTACCGGGCACTGCAGCTCTTTGGCCAGCATTTTCAGCCCCCGCGAAATCTCGCCCAGTTCGGTGGCGCGGTTGTCACCGCCCGAACCGCCCGAACCACTCATCAGCTGCAAATAGTCCACCACAATCAGTCCCAGCTTGCCGCACTGGCGCGCCAGACGCCGGGCATTGGCCCGCAATTCAGACGACGTCAGGCCTGGCGTTTCGTCAATGTGTAAGGACACGGTGCGCAGTTTTTCAATGGCCTCTGTCAAGCGTGGCCACTCGTCATCACTGAGCTTGCCTGTGCGCAAATGACCTTGATCGATGCGACCAATCGAGCCCACCACACGCACCGCCAACTGCGATGCGCCCATTTCCATCGAAAACACCGCCACTGGCAAGCCCTCGTTCAAGGCCACATGCTCGGCAATGTTGATTGCAAACGCGGTTTTTCCCATCGAAGGACGGGCCGCCAACACCACCATGTCGCCTGGCTGCAGGCCCGAGGTCATGCGGTCTAGGTCGTAAAAACCGGTGGGCACACCTGTGATGTCATTTGGGTTATTGGCCATCTCCTGCACGCGGTCGAGCAACTCCACCACCAGCGTGTCCATCGACTGAAAGCCCTGCTTCATTCGAGAGCCTTCTTCACCGATGTTGAAGATTTTTTGCTCGGCCTCGTCCAGGATACGGTCAATCGCCTTGCCTTGGGGATTGAAGGCGTTGGTCGCGATCTCGTCGCTGGCGGACACCAGTTTGCGCAGAATCGAGCGCTCGCGCACGATCTCGGCATAGCGACGGATATTGCTGGCGCTGGGCACGTACTGCGCCAGAGAATTCAGGTAGCCCAAGCCACCCATTTCCTCCGCCTTGCCCTGGTTTTGTAACTGCTCGTTCACCGTGATGACATCGGCAGGTTTGGAAGCATTGACCAGCGCCCCAATGGCCGCATAAATCAGCTTGTGTTCGTGCCGGTAAAAGTCGTTGTCGACCAGCAAATCCCCCACACGGTCCCAGGCGCCGTTGTCCAGCAACAAGCCGCCCAGAACACTGGACTCGGCTTCAATCGAATGCGGCGGCACGCGCAGCTTAGCCACCGGGTTATCGCCGGTAAGGTCAGAGTTGAAGGAATTCAAGGAAGAAGCAAAAACGGCGGACATGGTTAAAAGGCCTCAAAAGACCATGGTAGTCGCAAAAACGCTGCAAGTTTGAGATAAGGCTGTGGATAAGCTCTGTGCATCCGGTGTGCTGTTCTGTAAAAGTCAGATCACGATGCCAAATAAAAAAAGCCGCCAGGCACAAGGCCCGACGGCTTTTCAGAACGCAACGAAAATCAAGCTGTTTCGCCGTACACCGTCACGGTCAAGTCCACCACCACGTCGGTGTGCAATGCCACCGACACTGTGGAGTCGCTCACCACCTTGATGGGGCCGTGAGGCATGCGGATCTGGGACTTGACAAGTTTGTAGCCTTGCTTGTTCAGCTCTTCGGCGATGTCGTGGTTGGTCACGGAACCAAACAAACGGCCATCCACACCGGCTTTTTGCGACAACTTGACCACCAGGCCAGACAATTTCTCGCCTTGGGCCTGGGCTTCGGCCAATTTGGCAGCAGCGGCCTTTTCCAATTCAACGCGGCGAGCTTCGAACTCAGCCTTGTTGGCTTCGGTCGCACGACGTGCACGACCTTGGGGGATCAGAAAGTTACGAGCGTAGCCGTCTTTGACCTTGACGATATCGCCCAGATTACCCAGGTTCACAACCTTTTCGAGCAGAATGATTTGCATGGTTGGACTCCTTAGACTTTGTGCTGGTCGGTGTAGGGCAACATGGCCAAGAAGCGTGCACGCTTGATGGCGGTGTTGAGCTGGCGCTGAAAAATGGCACGGGTGCCAGTCAGGCGCGCAGGGATAATTTTGCCGTTTTCGGCGATGAAGTCACGCAAGGTGTCCACATCTTTGTAGTCGATTTCTTCGACGCCAGTCACCGTGAAGCGGCAAAAACGCTTGCGCTTGAACAGCAGTGACTGGGTGTTGCGCTTAGGGCGCTTGTCTTTGTTGAATTTTTTGAACGTGGCCATGGGGCCTCCTGAAATTAATCTTGCTGAAACTCTTGAATATGCAACACGACACTTTTGCCTTGTCGAGGGGTGGCCAAAAAGCCCTGAAACGTCCAGACACTGCCTACCGCTTGCTTGGCCAGTCTTTCGGCCAATGACCCGATGGCCAAGGCACGAAGTTTCAACTGGACTTTGCGCATTTGACCGGCCTCTTGTACTTCAGAGGCGTGCTCCAGAATCAAATCAAGAGCAGGCAAACCAGCGGGGGTATATCGCAAAGCGGCGTGCTCGGCAATACAGGCTTTCAGTTCGGTACGGTTCACTCCTCAACAGGCACGTGTCAAGCGGCGAATTCGGCTTGTTGTGACTTGCGGGCTTCTTCGCGCTCGACCGTCTTCATCATAGAGGAAGGACCGGCGTCGGCTTTTTTCTTCAGCACCGTCAGGTGACGAAGCACGGCATCGTTGAACTTGAAGGCGTGCTCGAGTTCGGCCATCACGGCTTGGTCGGCTTCAATGTTCACGCACAGGTAGTGCGCTTTGCCCAGTTTGTTGATCTGATAGGCCAACTGACGGCGGCCCCAGTCTTCCACACGGTGAATGCTGCCACCGCCGGCAGTGATCATGCCTTTGTAGCGCTCCAGCATGGCCGGCACTTGTTCGGACTGATCAGGATGGATCAGCAAAATGATTTCGTAATGACGCATTGAGACTCCTTGAGGTTAACCCAAATGGTTGGAATAGCTGCCCCCAGCGTCTGTCGGGGTGCAGCAAGGCGAAGCCCATAATTATAGCCTGAACATCACAGTCCCGGATAGTTATTGGACGGATCGGCCTGGGGCGCCTGTGAACGCAGGTTTGGGCCCATCAGGCTCTGCGGGATCAGCCAGGTGGCCAGCACCATGACCACAAAACCAACAGGGACCCCAAAAACGCCTGCAGATAAGGGCTGAATACCCCACCACAAGCCGCCATGAGGGTCCAAATCCCAAAAATGGCGGAAACCAGGGGCATTGACCACCATGTAAAAAATCGTCACCCCCAAACCCGACAACATACCCAGCACCACCGCCGCACGATGCACCCGATGCCAGGCCATACCCAGCACCATGCCTGGAAAAAAGGCGGATGCAGCCAGCGAAAAAGAGGCCGACACCAAAGCCAGGATTTCTGCGGGCTTGAAAGCAGCCACCACCGCCGCCAGCATGGCCACCGCCAGCAAAGCGAACTTGGACAGGATCACACGCCCTTCCGAAGACTTGGGGCCATTGACGCCATTGGGCCGCATGTCGCGCACCAAAGCATTGCTGATCGTCAACAGCAAACCATCGGCTGTCGACAAAGCGGCGGCCAGCCCGCCGGCTGCCACCAACCCAGACACCACAAACGGCATTCCGCCCAATTCGGGCGTGGCCAACATGATCATGTCTGCCCCGAGTTTGAGCTCACCCAGTTGCAAAATACCGTCACCGTTGACGTCCGAAAACGACAGCAAGGCCGAGTCCAACCTGGCCCACTGCGCCATCCAACTGGGCAAGTCGGCAAAGCTGCTGCCCACCAAGGTATTGAGCACCTCGAACTTCACCAAAACAGCCAAAGCGGGCACGCTCAGGTAAATGAGGCCGATGAAAAACAAGGACCAGGCCACTGAACTGCGCGTTTCGGATACCGAAGACGTGGTGTAGAAGCGGGTCAACAAATGCGGCAATCCTGCCGTGCCAATCATTAGGCAAAACACCAGGGCCAAAAAATTCAAGCGCGACTCACTGAACAGTTTTTCCTGGGCCAGCCCGCCATCGGGTTCCCCGGTGAAAGCCTGCGCATGCGGCGGCATGCCGCCCAAAGGCCGCGCACGCTCCAGGTTGTCGTGCTTCGCACGGGTCCACAACTCGCGTGCAGCAGAGGCTTCGTTCGGCACAGCCAGCAGCTCTCGGCGGACTTGGGCAATGATCGCGAAGTCAGCCCCCTGCGCTTTGAGTAAGCGGATTTTTTCCTCCAATTCCTGTCGCAGATCGACCATGGCAGCGTCCACATCTTGCAAGCGCACAGCATAGAGTTTGGCCCGCTGAGCGTATTCGCGGCGCACTTCCAGCTCGGCCGGGTCGTCCATCAGGCGCTTTTCGATGCTGGCAATGGCCGACAACTGCGCACCATAGACCCAAGGTGCCACAGGGTTGCCCAGCTGTTTGTAAGCCAGCCAGGACACCGGAATGAGAAAGGCCAACAGCAGCATGATGTACTGCGCCACTTGGGTCCAGGTGATGGCCCGCATCCCTCCCAGAAAAGAGCACAGCAAAACACCGCCCAAGCCCAACAAAATACCAATTTCGAATTGCACACCGGTGAGTCTTGAAGCGATCAGACCAATGCCATAGATCTGGGCAACCACATAGGTGAACGAACACAGCACAGAGGCCAGTGCCGCAATCACTCGTGGCCATCGACCGCCATAGCGCTGGTCGAAGTAGTCGGGCAAGGTGTACAAGCGCATGGCACGCAATTGAGGGGCAATCAACAAAGCCACCAAACAAAAACCGCCGGTCCAGCCGATCACATAGGCCAGGCCACCAGGCTGGTTGCCGCTGCCGGAAAAGCCTTGCAGGTACAGCGCCCCCGCCAGACTGATGAACGAGGCCGCGCTCATCCAGTCTGCCGCCGTGGCCATGCCGTTGTACATGGCCGGGATACGCCGACCGGCCACGTAATATTCGTCCTCGTTCGTGGTTCTGCCCGCGATTCCGATCAGCGCGTAGATCATGACCGTACTGAACAGAAAGATCGGGCCGATCAAGTTGCGCGACAGGCCTGAACGCTCAGCCCAGGCCATCACCCCGATCAAACTCAGAAGAAAAACAACATAAATCAGGACGTTGCGGTGCAGTCGCCAGCGATAAGCCGAAGACATGGCGACGTCAAGGGGTTGGTTCATCGCCTTGTCCTAATCATGTGGAGACCTCAGGTTCAGCGTCCCAGATTTGTCCAAGTCTCGATGACAGTGTCCGGGTTCAGCGAGATCGAGCTGATGCCTTGGTCCATCAACCAATGCGCAAAGTCCGGATGATCCGATGGGCCTTGACCGCAAATACCAATGTATTTGCCTTTGGACAAGCAGGCCTTGATGGCTTGAGAAATCAAGGCCGTCACGGCAGGATCACGCTCGTCAAAATCAGCAGCCAAAAGCGGCATGCCTGAGTCGCGGTCCAAACCCAAAGTCAGCTGAGTCAGGTCGTTCGAACCAATCGAGAAACCATCAAAAAACTCAAGAAACTGCTCAGCGAGGATGGCGTTGCTCGGCACCTCGCACATCATGATCACCTTGAGCTCGTTTTCGCCACGGCGCAGACCTTGGCTGGCCAGCAGTTGCGTGACCTTCTCGGCTTGCCCCAAGGTGCGCACAAAGGGCACCATGATCTGCACATTGGTCAGGCCCATCTCGCTTCGTACCCGCCTAAGGGCTTCGCACTCCATGGCGAAAGCCTCGCCGAAGTCTGCGCTGATGTAGCGCGCAGCACCCCGAAAACCCAGCATCGGGTTTTCTTCTTCCGGCTCGTAGCGGCTGCCGCCAATCAGCTTGCGGTATTCGTTGCTCTTGAAGTCCGACAGTCGCACGATGACCGGCTTGGGCCAGAAGGCCGCGGCGATGCTGGCCACGCCTTCGGCGACCTTGTCAACGTAAAAAGCGCGGGGGGATGCGTGGCCACGGGCTACCGACTCCACTGCTTTTTTTAGATCTGGATCGATGGCGGGGTAATCCAGGATGGCCTTGGGATGCACGCCAATGTTGTTGTTGATGATGAACTCCAGACGGGCCAAGCCCACGCCGGCATTGGGCAGCTGGGCAAAGTCAAAGGCCAGTTGGGGATTGCCCACGTTCATCATGATTTTGGTTTTGATCTCAGGCAGCACGCCACGCTGGATCTCGCTAATTTCGGTTTCGAGCAGTCCATCGTAAATGTGCCCGGTATCGCCCTCGGCGCAGCTGACAGTGACCAGACTGCTTTCGGTCAATTGCTCGGTGGCATTGCCACAACCGACCACCGCAGGAATGCCCAGCTCGCGAGCAATGATGGCGGCGTGGCAAGTTCGTCCACCTCGGTTGGTCACGATGGCGCTGGCGCGCTTCATCACCGGTTCCCAGTTGGGGTCGGTCATGTCAGTCACCAACACATCGCCCGGCTGAACTTGGTCCATCTCACTGATGTGGTGAACCAGGCGAACCGGGCCGGTGCCAATCTTTTGACCAATCGCCCTGCCCTCAGCCAAGATGGCGCTTTTACCTTTGAGTTTGTAGCGCAGCTCGGGCGTGCCTTTGGCCTGGCTTTTCACGGTCTCTGGGCGGGCCTGCAAAATATAAAGCAAGCCGTCGGTGCCATCCTTGCCCCACTCGATGTCCATGGGGCGACCGTAATGCTGTTCGATGACCACCGCGTAGCGGGCCAATTGCTCGACCTCATCATCGGTCAGGCTGTAGCGGTTGCGCAGCTCGGTGGGCACGTCGGTGGTTTTGACCAGCTTGCCCGAAGAAGCTTTTTCTTGCGCGCTGGCGAACACCATCTCAATGAGCTTGGAGCCCAGGTTGCGACGGATCACGCTGCGCTTGCCGGCTGCCAGCATCGGCTTGTGGACATAGAACTCATCAGGGTTCACTGCACCCTGCACCACCGTCTCGCCCAAACCGTAGCTGGAGGTGATGAACACCACGTCTTCGAAGCCCGACTCGGTATCGATGGTGAACATGACGCCCGCCGCACCCAAATCAGAGCGCACCATGCGCTGCACGCCTGCTGACAACGCCACGTCGGCGTGGGCAAAGCCTTTGTGCACGCGGTAGCTGATGGCGCGGTCGTTGTATAAAGAGGCGAACACCTCTTTCATCTTATGAAGAACATCGTCGATACCGACCACGTTCAAAAAGGTTTCTTGCTGACCGGCAAATGAGGCATCGGGTAAATCTTCGGCAGTGGCCGAAGAACGCACCGCAAACGAAGACTCCGGGTTGTTGCCCTGCAAGCGCACAAACTCATCGCGGATGGCTTTTTCCAAGTCAATGGGAAAGGGCTGGGCTTCGACCATGCCGCGGATTTCGGCACCCGCTGCGGCCAAGGCGCGCACGTCCTCAGTGTCCAGGGCATCTAGTCGGGCATTGATGCGCGCGGTCAGGCCACCAAACGCCAAAAACTGGCGAAAAGCGTGAGCGGTGGTGGCAAAGCCCGTGGGCACACGCACGCCCGAAGGCAATTGGGAAATCATCTCCCCCAAGCTGGCGTTTTTGCCCCCGACCGACTCGACGTCGGACATGCGCAACAACTCAAAGGGAACGACCAAAGCGGTCTCACTGAAAAGATCAGACATGCAAAGCTCCAAAGTTAAAACCCGGCTCCATGGTGCAGGCCAGGGTTGTGTTGTTCTTTGAATAGAACCCCGAGCGGACAGCGGTGGATAATTGACTGATTTTAGGGGTCATGTTGACCCCAGCAATTGAAATAAATGACGAGCATGCCAAAACGCACTGTATTTTTCGTATCTGACGGCACAGGCATCACCGCCGAAACTTTTGGCAACGCCATCCTGGCCCAATTCGACATGAAGTCTCGCCATGTTCGATTGCCATTTACAGACACCATCGACAAAGCGCACCAAGCGGTGCGGCAGATCAACCACACCGCCGATACGGAAGGCACCAAACCCATTGTGTTCACCACCCTGGTGAACATGGATGTCCTCAAAGTGCTTCAAGAACATTGCCAGGGCATGCTGCTCGACATGTTCGGTACATTTGTCAATCCACTCGAAGCCGAGCTCGGCATCAAGTCGCACCACCGGGTGGGACGTTTTTCAGATGTGAGCAAAAGCAAGGAATACCACGACCGGATCGAAGCCATCAATTTTTCGCTGGCGCACGACGACGGTCAATCGAATCGCGATCTGGAGTCGGCGGATGTCATTTTGGTGGGTGTGAGTCGCAGCGGCAAAACCCCCACCAGCCTTTATTTGGCGATGCAGCACGGCTTGAAAGCGGCCAACTACCCTTTGATCCCGGAGGACTTTGAGCGCAAACAGCTGCCGCCTGCGCTGATGCCACATCGCTCGAAAATCTTTGGCCTGAGCATTCAACCGGAGCGTCTGTCAGAAATCCGCACGGAGCGCCGCCCCAACTCGCGTTACGCCAGCCTTGAAAACTGCCGTATGGAAGTCTCTGAAGGTGAAGCCATGATGCGCCGATCAGGCATCCGTTGGTTGTCGACTACGACCAAGTCCATCGAAGAAATCGCCACCACGATCTTGCAAGAGATCAAGCCGGACCGGCTGATCTACTAAAAAAGACGCCCTCAAAGAACTTTGACATGCCCCACCACATGAGTTGGGCGTGCACATCCAAGTCCGGCCCCAATCGAACGTGGAACTGAACAGTTAAGGGGGCCTCATACCAAGGTCGCCGCAATCCGTTCAGCGCATTGACGCGCCTGCGCCGCATCCCGGGCCTCCACCATGACGCGGACCAAGGGTTCGGTGCCGCTGGCACGAATCAAAACCCGCCCGGAATCGCCCAACTCGGCCTCGACGGCTTGTTTGGCCGCCCACAAAGGAGCGTGACCTTGCCAATCAAAACCGGGCGAAAGGCGCACATTGATCAAGGTTTGCGGAAAGAGACTGACCCCTTCGAGCAGCTGCGCCATGGTCCGACCACTGCTTACACAGGCTTGCAGCACTTGCAAAGCACTGACCAGACCATCTCCCGTGGTGTGCTTGTCCAAGGCCAGCAAGTGGCCCGAGCCTTCGCCACCGAGCAACCAACCTTTGTCGTGTAAGACCTCCAACACGTAACGGTCTCCCACTTTGGCCCGCACAAATTGCACGCCTCGTTTTTGCAGGGCAATCTCTACCGCCAGATTGGTCATCAAGGTGCCCACGGCACCGGGCACAGCTTCGTCCCGAGCCAAACGGTCGGCGACCATCAGGTACAACAATTCATCACCATTGAACAAGCGCCCCGATGCATCCACCAGCTGAAGGCGGTCAGCATCGCCATCGAGGGCCACACCGTAATCGGCCCGGTGGTCCTTGACGGCCTGCACCAGCGCATCGGGGTGGGTCGCACCGACGCCCTTGTTGATGTTCAGGCCATCGGGCGCACAACCGATGGCGACCACCTCGGCCCCCAACTCGTGAAAGACCTTGGGCGCGATCTGGTAAGCCGCTCCGTGGGCCGCGTCCACCACGATCTTCAGTCCCTTGAGGGTCAGGTCGTTGGAGAAAGTGCTTTTGCAAAATTCAATGTAACGGCCTGCCGCATCGTCCAAACGCCGGGTCTTGCCGAGGGCGGCCGAATCCACCCAAACAGGAGCCTCCAGCAACCGGGCCTCAACCGTTTCCTCCCAGACGTCAGGCAATTTCTGACCTTGAGCGCTGAAGAATTTGATGCCGTTGTCTGCAAACGGGTTGTGGCTGGCGCTGATGACGACGCCTAAGGAAGCGCGTTGCGCCCGTGTCAGATAAGCCACAGCGGGAGTGGGCACAGGCCCGAGCAAGACCACGTCTACCCCTGCCGAGTTGAAGCCCGACTCCAGAGCACTTTCGAGCATGTAACCGGAAATGCGGGTGTCTTTACCGATCAAAACCACAGGATGCGCCTCCTGGGTCTTCAAGACACGGCCGACCGCGTGAGCCAAGCGCAAGATAAAATCGGGGGTGATCGGGCTTTGCCCCACTGTGCCGCGAATGCCGTCTGTCCCGAAATATTGCCGTGCCATGAATTGATCCTTTTTCACTAGTGTCCCAACGTTTGCCATCAGACTTAACGTAACCCCATGATTTATTTAAATAAATCTGACTTTTCCCTTGTCCACGATTTGAATCGTTTTCCGGACTTGGGGCATGCTCGGCGGATCTCATCTGCTGGGGACAGGCATGCACTCGGGTCAACTCGTCTTTGCGCAAGTCATGACTTATCTGCCCCTGAAGGC
>NZ_NESJ01000001.1 GCF_003063645.1 Limnohabitans sp. 2KL-51 | reverse complement strand
CACGTAGATATCGTTAAACTGTTTCATGACCTGCCTCCTGAGTTATGGCACTGGGTTGATAAAGGTTTCGCACCCATCAACTTAACCCACGTTTGTCAGGTGGGCAGGTCATCCATCATGTCTACAAATACAAACGCATGGCCGATCAACGCAGAGGCAATTCAAACATCTTGGAGCCGAATCGACATTCCGCCCCTGAGCCTCATTTACCCGTGAATTGCGGGGCGCGTTTCTCCATGAAATGCGCCACCCCTTCGCGAAAGTCGTCACTCGCAAAACTGCGGGCCATCTCCACGTTGGCCTGGCGGGTGTTCTCTGCCAAGGTCTGAAATGGCGCGTCGTACTGCTGGCGCTTGATCACAGCCATCGAGCGCGGCGACACGTTGTCCACCAAATCACGCGCATAGGCATACGTTGCGGCTGCCAAAGCCTCTGGCGCAAACACCTTGTTGACCAAGCCCATGGCCTGCGCCTCGGGGGCCATCACCTTTCGGGCCGACAGCAACAAATCCATCGCGTTGGCATGCCCCACGATTTTGGGCAGCATCCAGCTCAGGCCATGCTCGGCAATCAAGCCGCGCCTTGAAAACGCGGTGGTAAACACCGCGTTGTCGGCCGCAAAACGGATGTCGCAATACAAGGCGTGCACCAGACCAATGCCCGCCGTTGCGCCGTTCAGCATGCCAATCACCGGCTTGGGGATCGCCGGGTAAAACCCATAGCGCGTCTGGTAATCCAGCCGCTGGTTCACATCAAAAGGTTTCGTCCAAGTGGTCGCGGTGATGTCGCTCGGGTCCAGGCCCTTGAGCAAATCCATGTCGGCCCCAGCGCAAAAGCCCCGCCCTGCCCCCGTCAGCACAATGGCGCGAACGTCATCATCTGAAGCGGCGGCATCCATGGCCTGGCGCACCTCGCGTTCCATGACGGTGGTCCAGGCGTTGAGCTTGTCTGGCCGGTTCAAGGTGATGGTCGCGATGCGGTGCTCAACGCTGTAAATGATGTCTTGGTAATTCATGGCAATACCTTTCAAAGAAACATGAAACAACTCACACCGTGCGCTTGCCACGGGCCAAAAATGCTTGGGTAGCGGCCTGGTCCAGCAGCTGCTGGCTCCAGCGCTTGAGCACTTTTTCCAGGCGCGGCGCAGCCACCCCCAGCTGCACCATGGCCACGCCGCCATTGACCGATTCGCTGTAATCGCAAATCAGCCCGTCACGCAGCTCAAAGCGACTGATGCCGTCGATCACCACCTGCCGCCCCGCAAACTCGGGCACCTTCGAGGTAAAGCTCGACAAAGACCGCGCATAGGCCACCTGCCCATTGCACACGGGCTCGAACATCTCCCAGCGGTAGTCCGGCCCGGCATCGCGGTGGAACAGGTCGCTCATCATGTGGGCGATGTCGGCACGGCCCGTGTGGTCGCCGTAGATGTAGTCGTGGTACACGCCGTCTGGCGTGAAACACTGCGCAAAGGCTTCGCCATCACCCGCTTCGGCAGCGGTCGAAAACCGCTTCAACAATTCTTCAAACGCGGCTTGTTGCATGGTGTTGTCTCCTCTGTTTTTTAAATCATGCGGGCAAAGGGTCAGGCAAGCGTTTGAGTGTGCGCACCTTGGACGCGCTGATGATGATGGCCTGCAGGCCAAAGCCCAACACCACACACCACAAGCTCACCGACACCGGAAAGCTCACCCCCACCACACCGCCCAGCGCCGCCCCCAAAGGCCGTGCGCCTGTGCTGACCACGATGTTGATTGACGTGACCCGCCCGATCATGGCGCGGGGCGTCACCGTCTGGCGCAGCGTGGTTGATGTGATGGTCCAGATGATCGGCCCCGCCCCAAAGAAAAAGTAAGACAGCGCCGCCAGCCAGCCCTGCGGCCAATACAAGGTCAGCGCCATGGTGACCGCCGCCAGCACCGAGAAATAAGGCCCGAGCAAAATCGCCTGCCCAAACGGCAGCGCTCGCACCACACGCGGCGCCAGCAATGCCCCCAAGATCATGCCCACGCCATACAAAGCCAGCGTCACGCCCACGCCACTCGCATCCAGCCCCAGGTCATGGATGGCATAGGGCACATAGGCCGCTTGCAGCATGAACCAAGAAATGTTCCAGGCGATCGAACAAAACATCATGGGCCTGAGCAAATCGCTTTGCCACACCCACTTGGCCCCGTCTTGCAACTCCAGCAAAGGGTGGCGCGCTGGCATGGGGGCGCGTGCAGGTTCGACGATACCGCGCAAGCACAACACCGCCGCCACCGACAACATGCCCGACAACACGAACGCCGCCGACGCCCCGGTCCAGGCGATCAAGGCCCCGGCCAAAGCCGGGCCTGCGGCAAACGCCGCGCTGCGCGCCAACTCCAACCGCCCATTGGCTTGCGCCAAACCATCGACCTGTACCAGCGCGGGCACCAGCGATGGCGCGGCCACGCTGAACGCCACCGTGCCCACGGCCGCCATGAAGCCGATGATGGCCAAAGCCGCAATCGACACATTCCCGGTGACGAGCAGCGCCAGCAACAACAACAAAGCCAAGGCCCGCAGCATCTCGGCCAGCGCCATCAAGCGCGTGCGCGAAGTGCGGTCGGCCAGCAGGCCCAGCGGCATGGAGAGCAGCAAAAACGGCAGCGATTGGATGGAGGCCAGCAAACCAATTTCGCCGGGACCGGCCTGCAGCAAGAGCACCGCCACGATGGGCACAGCCGCCAGGCTCAGCTGCTCGGCAGACTGGGCCAGCAAATTGGACCAAGCCAGACGGCGAAAAGAGGCGGAGAGGGTGTCAGACATGCAGGGGGCTTTGAACAAAAGCATCCGCAGGATGCGTCAAACAAGGAAATTTCATTCTGGGTGCGGCCCAAGGCCCAGCATGTCGCCTAGGTGCACCCTATCAAGCCGCCCAGGTCACCAATCCGGTATAGCTCGTGCCCAGCACCACCAGACCGAACACGATCCGGTACCAGGCAAACACCTCGAAGCTGTTGGTCGAGATGAACTTGAGCAGCCAGCGCACACACACCCAGGCGCTCAAGAACGAGAAAAGCAGACCCACTGCAAACATGGGCGCATCGGCCATGCTCAGCAAAGCGCGGTCTTTGTACAGGCTGTAAGCCCCTGCGCCAATCAGCGTGGGGATGGCCAGGTAAAAAGAGAAATCGGTCGCCGCCTTGCGCGACATGCCCAGCAACATGCCACCAATGATGGTCGCGCCGCTGCGGCTGGTGCCCGGAATCATGGCCAGGCACTGCACCAAGCCCACCTTGAGTGCGTCTTGCCAGCGCATGTCTTCCACCTCGGCAATGCGCACAGCGCTGGTCTGTCTGCGTTCGGCCCACAAGATGATGAAGCCGCCGATGATGAAGGTGGTGGCCACCACCTCGGGGGTGAACAAGTTCGCCTTGATCGCTTTGCCAAACAGCAAACCCAAAATGACGGCGGGCACAAAAGCGATGAACACATTCAGCGCAAAACGCTGGGCATCGGCACTGTGCGGCAAAGCGCGCACCGTACTGCTGATCTTTTGCCAATACACAATGATCACTGCCAAAATCGCCCCCGTCTGGATGGCGATGTCAAACACCTTGGCCTTGTCATCGTCGAAGCCCAGCAAAGCCCCCGCCAAAATCAAATGCCCGGTGGACGAGATCGGCAAGAACTCGGTCAGCCCCTCGACCACGCCCATCACGGCGGCTTTCAGCAACAACATCAGGTCCACAAACGCTCCTCGAAAAACTGGGGGGATTATCGCTGCTGGACAAGGTACCAAAATCAACGGTTGAAAACGCCTTACAAAGCTGTGTCACAGTGCTGTCCAAACAAAAAATCTTCCGTCATCACCATGCAACTGACACACACCATCGCCTTCCACATGACCTTGGCTCTGACTGCCACAGTCTTGGGTCCGTGGGCACTTTGGGCCCGCATGGGCCGTATCAAACGACCCCGTCTTCACCGGGCATTGGGTTACGCCTGGGTCACCTGTATGCTAGGCGCTGCTCTTTCAGGTCTGTTCATCCGCGACTTCAATCTGCCCAATATCTGGGGCTACACCCCGATCCACCTGCTCATTCCCCTGACCTTGGTCAGCCTGTACCGGTCATTCCGCTATCTGGCTGATGGCAACATTGCAGGTCATAGGAAAACCATGCAGTGGCTCTATGCATCGGCTTGTGTGGTGACAGGCGCATTCACCTTGTTGCCCGGACGTTTGTTGGGCCAATGGCTTTGGTCTGGCGCTGCGGGTTAAATCGTGGCCACGCCCCCGCTCCACAAAACCGCCCGCCTCGGCGCGTTCGCCATCACGGCCGTGTGGCTGGCTGTGGCCGGGGTGTTGTATCTGGTGTTTGATCGCATAGAGCAAAACCGCCAGGCCAGCCTCAAGCCCTATGCGCTCAGCTCGGGCGATTTGGTCATTCCGCGCCAGCGCGACGGGCATTTTCATGTCGAGGGCGAAGTCAATCGCCAGCCCGTCACGTTTTTGGTGGACACCGGGGCCAGCCATGTGAGTGTGAGCCAAGCGCTGGCCACGCAGGCCGGACTGCCTGCGGGCCAGAGCATCACCTTGCACACCGCCAACGGCCAGCGCCCGGGCCAACTGGTGCGCAGCGTGCCCGTGCGGGCGGGCCACTTGGTGCTCAACGATGCCAGCGTCACGGTGGGCTTGACCGGGATGCCACCCACGCAAGCCCTGCTGGGTCAAGCCTTCCTCAAACACTTTGACGTGGAAATCCGGCGCGACGAGATGGTGCTACGCCAGCGGCCCTGAACCAGTGGCTTAGCCCTTGCAGGACAGCATCTTCAGCCCCTGCACCCACCTGGCCCACTGCGGCCGCTCAGTGCCGCCAGTGATCGCGATGCCCTCTCCCATCGTGACCCCGGTCTCGCTCGTCCTCGCGGTTGTGTCGGCGCTCATGACCACGGTACCCCCGGTCGTGTCCGTAGCCCCAAATTTGCGCTGGGGGGTGGCCCCAAGGCACATGAGCCCGGGGCACGTACACCACACGCGGCGGGGGTGGCGGGGCATAAATCACACGGGGTGGCGGTGGTGGGGCATAAATCACACGGGGCGGCGGGGCGTAATAGACCGAACCAGGCACCACCACCTGGCTGTAAATCGGGACATGGCCGATGCGCGAATGCACCGACACCGACGGCTCGACCACCACCGGATGGGCACAACCGCCTTGCACCAAGCCCAGACCCAACATGCCGAGCAAGGCCAAGGATCTTGAAAACGACGACTTGAACTGAAAAAGCATGACAAAGTTCCTCTGTTGGCGTTGGCTTTTCTTGAAAGCATGCTCCCTTGCCCTTTAGCGCGCCAGCTCAGCATTCGGTGGACAGCCAGCGCTTTATATTGGTTTCCAGTCGTAACGTCGCTGACGCAACCAGACCCGCGCCAACCCCTAAAATCAGACGCTATGACCTCCCCCACTCCAGACAACAGCGCCGACCACAAAGTCAGCAACTTCCTGCGCCAGATCATCGACAAAGACATCGAGCAGGGCACCTATGCCAGCCGCCGCTGGGCAGGCAGCCCGGGCGACGCTGCGCACCACGCTGCAGGCCAACCCGACCCGGCCAAGATCCGCACCCGCTTTCCGCCCGAGCCCAACGGCTACCTGCATGTGGGCCACGCCAAAAGCATCTGCATCAACTTCGGGCTGGCCAAGGAATACGGCGGCGTGTGCCACCTGCGCTTTGACGACACCAACCCCGAAAAAGAAGACACCGAATACGTCAACAGCATCATCGACGCCGTGAAGTGGCTCGGCTTTAGCTGGGCACAGCTGGGCCAGGCCCAAGGCGCAGCCGCATCCGAGGACTGCAGCGCCGCCCCCTACCAAGCCAGCGACTACTTCGACTTCATGTACCGCGCCGCAGAGGCGCTGATTGAAGCCGGTCACGCCTATGTGGACGAACAAAGCGCAGAAGACATGCGCGCCAACCGGGGCGACTTTGGCAAACCCGGTGTGGACAGCCCCTTCCGCAGCCGCACCGTCGCAGAAAACCTGACGCGATTCCGCGAGATGCGTGACGGCCAACTGGCCGACGGCGCCGCCGTGCTGCGCGCCAAGATCGACATGGCTTCGCCCAACATCAACATGCGCGACCCGGCCATCTACCGCATCCGCCGCGCCACCCACCACCACACGGGCGACACCTGGTGCATCTACCCGATGTACACCTTTGCCCACCCCATCGAAGACGCGCTGGAGCAAATCACCCACAGCATCTGCACGCTGGAGTTTGAAGACCAGCGCCCGTTTTACGACTGGCTGATGGAGCGCCTGTGCGAATGCAAGCTGCTGGCCGCACCCAGCCCCAAACAATACGAATTTGCCCGCCTGAACCTGACCTATGTGATCACCAGCAAACGCAAGCTGGCGCAACTGGTCAATGAAGGCAAAGTCAGCGGCTGGGACGACCCGCGCATGCCAACAATAGTGGGCCTGCGCCGCCGGGGCTACACGCCCGAGAGCCTGCGCCTGTTTGCCGACCGCATCGGCGTGACCAAAAGCGACAGCTGGATCGACTACAGCACACTCGAAGGGTGCCTGCGCGAAGACCTGGAAAACAAAGCCCACCGCGGCATGGCCGTGCTCGACCCCGTCAAGCTCGTGCTGACCAACTGGGCCGAGGCCTTTGGCAGCGACGACCACACCGAAGCCTGCACCCAACCCGCACTGCCCCACAGCGCGATTGCCGAAGGCCAAACGCCGCCAGCGGGCCGTGTGTTCCAGATCGGCAAAGAAGTGTGGATCGAGCGCGAAGACTTTGAAGAAGTGCCGCCCAAGGGTTACAAAAGATTGTTCCCTGGCAACGTGGTGCGCCTGAAGGGCGGCTACGTGATCGAATGCACCGGCTGCGCACGCGACGCGGCGGGCAACGTGCTTGAGGTGCACGCCAAAGTGATCCCCGGCACCAAGAGCGGCACCCCCGGCGCCGACAGCGTCAAAGCCAAAGCCGCCATTACTTGGGTGGGCGTGGCCGATGGCGTGAAGGCCGAGGTTCGCCTCTACGACCGCCTGTTTGCCGAAGCGCACCCCGATGCGGGCGGCAAAGACTTTTTGCAGTCGCTCAACCCGGACAGCTTGAAGGTCGTCACAGCGTATGTGGAGCCTTCATTGGCCGGGGCGCAGCCAGACCAGAAGTTTCAATTTGAGCGCTTTGGGTATTTTGTGGCGGACCGCCTGGATCACGTGGCGAGAGCCAAGCCGGTGTTTAACCGGGTGACGGGGTTGAAGGATTCTTGGGGAAAGTAAGTCCACGGTTTTTTATCCATGCCAACACACATCACCAACCTAGAAGCCCTGCGCGAGCTGTATGGCCCCGCACGAGAGCGCGCACTCAAAAAAGAAATCCCGGCGCTGGACACGCATGCCACGCGCTTCGTGGGCTTGTCGCCTTTTGTGGTGCTGGCCAGCAGCGATGCGGGTGGGCACATGGACGCTTCGCCGCGCGGTGGCGAGCCGGGTTTTGTCAAGATGCCGGATGCGCACACCTTGCTGCTGCCGGATGCACCAGGCAACAACCGGCTGGACACGCTGGAGAACATCATCGCCACCGGGCGGCTGGGCTTGTTGTTCATGGTGCCGGGCTTTGACGAGACCTTGCGCGTCAATGGCCGCGCTGTGTTGTCCACCGACCCGGCCGACTTGGCGCTGTGTGCCGATGCGCGGCGCACGCCCGCGCTGGTTATCCGCTTGACGGTGGAGTCTGTGTATTTGCATTGCGCTAAGGCCTTCATGCGCTCGGGCTTGTGGGATGCCTCGCGCCACACCGACCGGGCGAAGCTGCCCAGTATGGCCGAGATGCTGCGCGACCAGATTCGTGTGTTCAAAGGCGAAGAGGTCGAGGCCGAAAGCCAGGCCCAAATGTTGGAGCGCTACCGGCAGACGCTTTGATCGGCAAGTGCTGATTGCGTTTTAGCCAACGCTCAGGACCTCTGCCGAAGGGTCCTGCTGAGCAAAATCACCGGAATCAGCCCCACCAGCACCAAGGCCAGCGAGGGAAGCGCTGCCTCACCTAGGCGCTCGTCACGCGCAAGCTGGTAGGCCACCACAGCCAAGGTGTCGCTGTTGAAGGGGCGCAGCACCATGGTGGCGGGCAGCTCCTTCATCACGTCCACAAACACCAGCAAGGCAGCGGCGATGGTCGTGCGCTGCAACAAAGGCGCGTGCACCCGGCGCATCAAGCCCCAGCCGGTCACGCCCAACATGCGGGCCGAATCGTCCAAGCTGAACGGAATGCGCGCATAACCGCTTTGCACCGATTGCAAAGCCACCGCACAAAAACGCACCAGGTAGGCCCACACCAGGCCCAAGGATGTGGCGGTGATCCAAGCCCCCGCTGATGATGCGGGCCAGGTCTGTTGAATCCAGCCCAAGGGCAAGAGCAAGCCCACCACCACCACCGCACCGGGAATGGCGTAACCCAAGCCCACCAGTTGAATGGCGCCTTGGCTGATGCGGTCAGCCCGTGTGCGCACGCTGAAGGCCAGCGCCAGCGCCACACCCACCGCCAGCACCGCCGTGACCGCGCCCAAACGCAAGCTGGTCCAGGCCCACTGGCCAAAACGCTCCCAAGGCATCTCGGTTGTCTCGCCCAGAAAGGCGCGCAGCATGATGAGCACCGGCAGCACAAAGCCCAGCAGCACGGGCAAGCTGCACACCGTCCACGCCAGTACGCGTCGCGTGCCGTGCAGCTGCACCGGCTGTGCCTCGGCAGAGCCCTGACGCGAGCCACGCCCCTGGTTGAAGCGCATGCGCTTTTGGGCGCGTTGCTCCAACTGCAGCAAGACCACCACCACGGCCAGTAACACCGTGGCCAGCTGCGCGGCCGCAATGCGGTTGTCCATCGACAGCCAAGCCTTGTAAATCCCGGCCGTGAAAGTCTGGATGCCAAAGTAGCTGGACACGCCAAAGTCAGCCAGGGTTTCCATGAGTGCCAGCGCCACACCCGCAGCCACGGCGGGTCGAGCCAAGGGCAAAGCAATCTCGCGGATGCGACGGGACAAGGGTGCGCCCAGCAAGCGGGCTGCTTCCATCAGGCCCGAAGCCCGCTCCACCAAGGCGGTGCGGGCCAGCAAATACACATAAGGGTAAAGCGAGAGCGTGAACACCAGGGCCGCGCCCCAGACGCTGCGCACATCGGGCCACAATCGCCCTTGCAAGCCCAGCGCTTCGCGCAAGGCCACCTGCAGCGGTCCACTGAACTGCAAGAAGTCGGTGTAGGCATAGGCCACCACATAAGCGGGCATGGCCAGTGGCAAGAGCAGCAGCCATTCAAACATGCCGCGACCCGGAAAATCGAACAGGGTGACCAGCGCCGCGGTGGTCAAGCCCAAAACCGTCACGCCCACCGCCACCATCAGGCACAGGGCCAGCGTGGTCAGCACGTAATCGGGCAGCACCGTTCGCGCCATCTCGAGCAAGATGTTGGCACTCTCGCCACTCCACTGCAGCCACGATCCCAGAACGGCCAGCACAGGCAAGGCCAAAGCCAGTGTCAGCAAAATATAGAGAAAAGAGGGTAGGCCCGATAAGCGGCGGGCCAGGGTGGTCAGCATATCGGCACTATTGTAGAAGCCGCACCCTGAATGCCTTGTGACCTCATATCAAGTTCGCCAAAGACTTGGGGGTCATCTCCCTTGCAACCATGGATTCCGGATCACGTCCGGGATGACAAGCTGAGGGCTTGTCGGGCATGACGCATACATACATGGCTTGCGGATCAAGTCCCTAGTGACAATGGCGCGGCGTGCGCAAGCAATGAGTGACAAGGCGCAACCTGCCTACAATCACAAACATGTTTCTAGAACTGCGCCAACTGGACATTCAATACCCGGGCAGCACCGCGCCTGCCGTGCGAGGGGTGAACCTTGGGCTGCGATCGGGCGAGATTGGCGTGCTGATCGGGCCGTCTGGCTGCGGCAAAACCACCTTGTTGCGTGCCGTGGCGGGGCTGGAGCCGATATCGGGCGGCCAGATCCTGCTGTCTAACCGGGTGGTGAGCGAAAAGGGCCACACCGAGCCGGCCGAACGCCGCCGCATCGGCATGGTTTTTCAGGACTATGCGCTGTTTCCGCACATGGACGTGGGGAATAACGTGGGCTTTGGCCTGGAACACCTGCCCAAAGCCGAGCGTCAAAAACGGGTGGCTGACGTGCTGGAACTCGTGGGGCTAACGGGTTCAGACAAACGCTACCCGCACGAACTCTCGGGTGGTCAACAGCAACGCGTGGCGCTGGCCCGAGCCTTGGCCCCCAAGCCCGACCTGCTGCTGCTGGACGAGCCGTTTTCCAACCTGGACATCGACTTGCGCGAGCGCTTGGCCCACGAGGTGCGCAACATCCTCAAAGCCGCCCAGGCCACCGCCCTGCTCGTCACACACGACCAGCTCGAAGCCTTTGCGATCGGCGATGTGATCGGCGTCATGAACGAAGGCCAGTTGCACCAGTGGGACGACGCCTACAGCCTCTATCACCGCCCAGCCACCCGCTTTGTCGCCGATTTCATTGGCCATGGCGTTTTCACCCCTGCCACGCTGCGCGAAGTGGATGGACACATCCTGGTCAGTACCCCGGTGGGTGAGTTGCGCGATGTGGCCGAATGCCCTTTGCCCTGCGCGTTTGAGAACGGCCAATGCGATGTGCTGCTGCGGGCTGACGACATCGTGCACGATGACGATGCCCCGGTGAAGGCTCAGATCATCCGCAAGGCTTTTCGGGGCTCGGAGTTTTTGTACACCCTGCGCCTGGCCACGGGCGAGCAACTGATGGCCCATGTGCCCAGCCACCACGACCACAAACTCGGCGAATGGATCGGTATCCGCGCCGAGGTGGACCACGTCGTCACCTTCAACCGAGCCTGCCAGATGAACGACCGCGAGCTTTGCCAGTTGCCCTGCCCTCAAGCCAAAGCCCGTGAGAACAGCGATTCAAAATATCAAAATATCAAAATATCAAATTTACAAAAAATGTAGGTTTGAAGATCGTCTTTTCAGTCCCAAAAAGCCGTTGCCAAGGCCTTTCCTTGGCTCTTTGCGCTTTCCCGCACTACCTGCCTCCCGTCTCCGTTTTTAACTAAGGGCAGTGTTTGGCGAATTCAATCTGATCCGCTGCAAGGGCTTGAGGCTTTCAAGGTCATGGGTCCTGTCGGCATCACTCAGATGAATCAAAATTCAATTATTAAGAATCATTTGATGCTCTTCTTTAATGAATACTTTTGCCGGGATACAATAAAAATGTAAATTACGCCAAAAATAACAGTGATACCTAATGAACCGATGTTTCCGAAATCTTATCAAAGCATGAGAAATGCTGCGGCACCCGCAACCGAGAGGCAAGCTGGTTTTTTCAATTTCAGCAACGTGGTGCTGCCCTCGTCACAGCGTGCAACCTCAGTCAAAACCTCACGCGCCTTGGCGCACTGGGATTTACGCGATTCAGAAGAGATACGCACCAAAGATGGGCGTATCGCACCGTTGACCGAGAAATCCGCAACTCTGAGAAAACGCCATTTTTTTTGGTTTCTCTTGGTTTTGGTGCTGATGCACTTGTCACAATTGATGGCCAAAAACGATGCCCACCGCGGCGGCTGGACACCACCGATTGAGCCACCCGGCTCTGTGATCGTGACTTCCCTGAGCGAAGTCTCGCCCGTTCAACGGTCTGGTAACAGGGCAGCTGAAACCCCACAGCGCTTAGCCACCTCAGCCCCGGCCACTACGACCGTCCAACAGTTGCCCCCATCAACCTTGGCCAGCGGCAATGAAGCGGCGCTGCGTCAGGCGATTGAGCAATGGAGCCAATCCTGGGGCGGACAGTTGATACCCCAGTATTTAGGCATGTATGCCAGCGATTTTGAGCCCCCAAAGGGGTTGAGCCGCCCTGCTTGGGCCCAGCAACGTACGCAGCGCATCGCCAGCAAAAAAAACATCCGGCACGACATCCAAAATCTGACCATCCAGTTCAACGCAAGCCAGGCCACGGTGCGCTTCACGCAGCTCTACCAGGACGAGCGCGTGCGAGCGATCGACCGAAAGACCATGCATTGGGTTTGGCGCAGTGGCCAATGGCAAATTACCCGAGAAGCCACAGACCAATGATCCGGTCTCTTGACGATTGAATTGCCCTTGTGTTTGTCAGGCGTGTGTTTTTTGTAAGAGTCCGCCCCGAGGGCGATGGTTTGCAGGGCCAAATTAAGGGCCTCTGTCACGCCCAATCGCCCATGGCGTGGACTCTGCCCATGACTCAAGACTTCATGACGCCGACTCAGGGGGTGTCCCGCAGGACCGTGATATCTCGGCGAAGATCCTGCGCCCAGGCACGACGGTCACGTCCCATGGCGGTTTGGGGTTCACCAAAGTGCACCACAGCTTCGATGCGGCGGGCTTTCAGGGTGCGCCACATGGAGCCGATCAGGGTGTCGTCACCGATGTAGCACGGCGCTAAGCTCAGTTCACCCGTTTGGGCATCGATGAATTTGATCGACATGGGCTGCACCGGTGCTTCGGCCTGGATGGCCGCCTGGATCAGGTTGGCGTGGAAGGGCAGCAACTCGCGCCCGTCGCTGGTTGTGCCTTCGGGGAACACCGCCACCACATCGCCATTCTTCATGGCGTCGGCCATGTCTTTGACCATTCGCAGCGCGTCTCTGCGGTTGGTGCGTTCGATGTACAGCGTGCCCGCACCCGTGGCCAGCGTGCCCACCAAAGGCCAGTCTCGGACGTCAGATTTAGAGACGAATCGGCAGTGCCTGGCCGCATGAATGACCAGAATATCGAGCCAGGAGATGTGGTTGGCCACCATGAGCGCCGGTCCGTTGATCACCGGCTGGCCCAGCACCCGCAAATGGATGCCCCACAGCGCCAGAAACTGCAGCGCCCAGGCTTGCACGCGCATTTCCCGCTGCTCGGGGCTCAGCTGTGGAAAGCGCAGGTAAATGGTCCACATGCCCATGAGCACGTGCCACAGGCCGCGCAGGAATTTCCAGAGGGCTTTTAGAGAGCGCATACGTTTGCAGCCGCTACCTTGATCGGATTTCCATGCCGTGCCCATGGGCGCGGGCTTGTGCCCCATCGATTCGCCCATCGCCCACAGGGGTGGGCTCCTACGGGGAAAGGTGCACGAGGTGGTTGTCCTTGTAGGAGCCCATCCCATGGGCGATGGTTAATGGCCCAACGCGCCGTGCTTCGGCCACAGGGATAAGTTTCAGCTGGGATGAGGGTCACAAGAGGGCACTCATTGCGCCTCGAACGCCACTTGCCCGCCTACCACCGTGGCCCGCACGCGGCCGGGCAACTCGTAGCCGGAAAACGGCGTGCTCTTGCCTTGGCTGCGCAGGGCAGCGTCGCACACCAGCCAGTGGCCTTCGGTAGACAGCACGCACACATCGGCCACGCCCCCAACTGCCAGATGGCCGACTGAGTCTTGCAGGCTGCCCAGCGTGGTGCCCAGCACGCGGGCCGGGTCGGCGGTGAGGCGTGAGAGCACTTGCGGCATAGGTAAAGCGGCAGCCTGCCCCCACTTGAGGGCCAGGCTCCAGAGCAGCTCCATGCCGGTGGCGCCAGGTTCGGCTTCGGCAAATGGCAAGGCTTTGGCGTCGGCATCGACCGGGGTGTGGTCGGACACCAGCACGTCGATCGTGCCATCGGCCAGGCCTGCACGCAGGGCGTCGCGGTCGCGCTGCTGGCGCAGCACGGGCGTGAGGCGCGCACAGCTGTCAAAGTAACCCATGTCAGCATCGGTCAGGTGCAGAGAATTGATGCTCACATCGGCCGTCACAGGCAGGCCCTCGGCCTTGGCCTGGCGCACCAGCTCCACGCCTTGAGCGCTGCTGATGCGGCACAGGTGGACGCGGGCACGGGTGCTGCGCACCAACTCAAAAATCGTGTGCATGGCAATCGTCTCGGCCGCCACCGACACGCCCGACAAGCCCATGCGTGTGGCCAAGGCCCCGCTTGCGGCCACGCCCTTGCCCAAGTGCAGCTCTTGCGGGCGCAACCAGACGGTGAAGCCAAAGGTGCTGGCGTATTGCAGCGCACGTTGCAGCACCTGGGTGCTGGAGATCGGCACCTCAGCCTGAGAAAAACCCACACAACCGGCGACCGTGAGTTGGCCCATTTCGGTCAGCACATCACCCTTCAGGCCCACCGTGAGCGCACCCAGCGGCAGCACACGGGCTTGGTGCAGTTTTTCGGCGCGGTAGCGCAGCATCTCGACAAGACCTGGTTCGTCGAGCACCGGCTCGGTGTCGGGCGGGCAAACCAGACTGGTCACGCCACCGGCCACGGCGGCGGCCATTTCGCTCTCGAGCATGCCCGCGTGCTCCTGGCCAGGTTCGCGCAGGCGTGCTGCCAGATCCACCAGACCCGGTGCCACGATACAGCCGTGGGCATCGATCACGCGGTTGGGCTTGAAGTCGGCGGGCCCCTGGCCGATCGCCACAATGCGACCGGCGGCGATCGCCACATCGGCCATTTGGTCAAAGCCGCTGGCGGGGTCGATGACGCGGCCGTTTTGAATCAGGAGCTTCATGGTTTTGTTCCTTAAGCCTCGTTGCCTGCGACGATGCTCATCACCGCCATGCGCACCGCGATGCCAAAGGTCACCTGAGGCAAGATCACGCTTTGCTGGCCGTCCACCACTGCCGAGTCAATCTCGACCCCCCGGTTGATCGGCCCCGGGTGCATGACGATGGCGTCGGGTTTGGCTCGTTGGAGTTTTTCGGGGGTGAGGCCAAAGCTCTCAAAGTATTCCTGGCTGGAGGGCAGCAGTGCGCCGCTCATGCGCTCATTTTGCAGGCGCAGCATGATGACCACGTCACAGTCCTTGATGCCGTCTTCGAGGTTGTTGAAGACACGCACACCCATTTGCGCCATGTCGGCGGGCACCAGCGTTTTGGGGCCGACCACCCGCACTTCGGCGCAGCCCAGCGTGGTGAGCGCGTGGATGTCAGACCGCGCCACACGCGAGTGCAGCACATCGCCCACAATGGCCACGGTGAGGTTGGAAAAATCTTTCTTGTAGTGGCGGATGGTGTACATGTCCAGCAGGCCCTGGGTGGGGTGCGCATGGCGGCCGTCGCCCGCGTTGACCACATGCACATGGGGCGCAACATGCTGCGCAATCAGGTAGGGCGCGCCCGACTCGCTGTGGCGCACCACAAAGATGTCAGCCGCCATGGCGCTCAGGTTGGCAATCGTGTCGAGCAGTGACTCGCCCTTGGCTGCAGACGAGCGGGCAATGTCGAGCGTGTACACATCGGCCGACAGGCGGGTGGCCGCGATGTCGAAGGTGGTGCGGGTGCGGGTGCTGTTTTCAAAAAACAGGTTGAACACGCTTTTGCCGCGCAGAAGGGGCACCTTCTTGACCTCGCGGTCGCTCACGCTGACGAAGCTGGCGGCCGTGTCGAGGATGTGGGTGAGGATGTCCTTGGACAGGCCTTCGGTGGAGAGCAGGTGGATCAGCTCGCCGTTTTGGTTGAGTTGGGGGTTGTTGCGTTTGTAGAGCATGTTGTTTTCACCTCAATCAGGCTTTGTTCTCCACTTTGAAACTGAATCGACCCGCCTCGTCGCGGGCCAGCGCCAGCGATTGGGTTTCGGGCAAGGCCACGCGTGCGGCGGCAAAGTCGGCCTGCACCGGCAGCTGACGCCCACCGCGGTCCACCAGCACGGCGAGCTGCACGCGTGCGGGGCGGCCGTAGTCAAAAATTTCGTTCATCACGGCGCGAATCGTGCGGCCGGTGTAAAGCACATCATCAAGGATCAGGATGTCGGCCCCAGCCACCTCAAACGGCATGCTGGTCTGACCACCTGCCGACAAGCCGCGCTGGGCAAAGTCGTCGCGGTGCATGACCGAAGACACCTGACCCGCTTCACCGGCCAGGCCCAGGTCTCGTTGCAGTCGCTGGGCCAGCCAGGCGCCACCCGAGGTGATGCCCACGAGGCGGGTGTTGTCCTGACACAGGCTGCGCACGCCGCGCAAGAGTTCTTGGTACAGGGCTTCTGCATTCAACGCCAAAGCACTCATTGCAGGCTCCTTAAGAATTGTTCCAGAATGATCGCCGCCGCCGCCGCATCGGCGTCTTTGGCACCATAAGAATGCGCCTCAGTGGTGGTGTAACGCTCGTCCACCTCGTACACCGACAGGCCAAAACGACCGCGCAACTGGCGGCCGAACTTGCGGGCGCGCAAGGTGTTTTCATGCTCGCCCCCATCGGGGTGGGTGGGCACGCCGATCACCAGCGCGTCGGGCTGCCACTCCTTGATGCGTTTGGCGATGAGTTCAAACCGAGCGTCGCCCTCAGCGGCGATGGTGCCTTGCGGGGTGGCCGAGTTCATCAGGCGGTTGCCCACGGCCACACCAGTGCGCTTGAGGCCATAGTCAAAGGCCAGAAAACTCTGGTGTTGGGCTGGAACGGTGTTCTCGGGTGTGCTGCTCATGCGTGCCCCGCGTCAGGCGAGAGCATCCAGCTTTTGAGGCCCAGCAGGTCGAGGGCGCGGTCGTAGCGCTCGGCCATGGGCACCTCAAAAATCACTTCGGCCGAGGCCGCCACCGTGAGCCAGGTGTTTTCGCCCAACTCGGATTCAAGCTGGCCTTCGCCCCAAGACGCATAGCCCAGCGTGACCAGCACGCGGCGCGGGCCTGCGCCAGAAGACAGGGCTTCGAGCACGTCGCGCGAAGTGGTCATCTCCAGCCCACCCGGCACGGTGAGCGTCGAGGCGTAGGTCGAGCCTTCTTGTTGGGGCTTGTCCGTGCGCAGGGGGTCGTGCAAAGGGTCGTGCAGCACAAAGCCGCGCTCGGTTTGCACTGGCCCGCCGTGACCCACTGGGTTTTGCATCAGGTCTTCCCGGCGCAGGGGCAGCTCCACCTTGTCAAACAAGAGACGCATGCTGATGTCGGAGGGTTTGTTGATGATCAGGCCCATGGCCCCCCGGGGGCTGTGCTCACACATATAGATGACGCTGCGGGCGAATGTCTCGTCCTCCAACCCGGGCATGGCGATCAGGAAATGATGCTTGAGGTCAATGGAGGCAGAATCAGCGGTCATGCACCGATTTTAGCGGTCCCGACTCTGCAGGCGGGGTCAAGGGTGCATTGTTTGACTCAAACCGGCAAACCCCGATGGAAACCCCTTTTTCTTGTGGCCTGGTCTGGCTGCGGCGCGACCTGCGCGTGAGTGACCACGCCGCCCTGCACCATGCCTTGCAGCACTGTCAGCGGGTGCATGTGGTGTTCGTGTTCGACACCGAGATCCTGGACGTCCTGCCCCGCGCCGACCGCCGGGTCGAGTTCATCCGCGAGTCGCTGGTCGAGGTCGATGCCCGCTTGCGGGAAATGTCGGGGCACCCGAAGGCAGGCCTGATCGTGCGCCACGGCGTGGCCAAAGACAAAATCGTCAAACTGGCCCAGCACCTGCAGGCCCAAGTGGTATTCACCAACCACGACGACGAGCCCCTGGCGCTGGCGCGCGACATTCAGGTGCGCGGCCATCTGGCCGACCACGGCATCGTGCTGCACACCTTCAAGGACCATGTGGTGTTTGAGCGCCACGAAGTGCTGACCCAAATGAATAAGCCCTTCAGCGTGTTCACGCCTTACAAAAACGCTTGGCTGAAAAAAATCACCCCCGAAGACCTGCAAGCTTTCGAGGTGGCCGAACTGGCCCAACGGCTGGCCCCGCGCCCTGATGACCTGGCGCATCCGTTACCCAGCCTGGCCGACATGGGCTTTGAGCCGACCAACCTGCAGGCCCTGAAAATCCCCACGGGCGAGTCGGGCGCGCAGACCTTGCTGCAGGACTTTCTGACCCGCATTGACCAGTATGAGGACACGCGCAACTTCCCGGCTGTCAAAGGCCCCAGTTATCTGAGTGTGCATTTGCGCTTTGGCACGGTGTCGATCCGTCAACTGGCCCGCGAGGCGCACCCGCGCATGCTGGCGGGCAGCGTGGGGGCCAGTGTGTGGCTCTCTGAGCTGATATGGCGCGACTTTTATGTGCAGGTGCTGCACAACTTTGCGCATGTGGGGCAAGGCCAAAGCTTCAAGCCCGACTACGACGCGATCCGCTGGGAACATGGCCCCCACGCCCACAAGTTGTTTGACGCTTGGTGCGAAGCGCGCACCGGCTACCCCTTGGTGGACGCGGCCATGCGCCAGATCAACCAGACGGGCTACATGCACAACCGCCTGCGCATGGTGGTGGCGAGCTTTTTGGTGAAGGATTTGGGTATCGACTGGCGCTGGGGCGAAAAGTACTTTGCCACGCACCTGAACGACTTTGACTTATCGGCCAACAACGGAGGCTGGCAGTGGGCCAGCTCCAGCGGGTGTGACGCGCAGCCGTACTTTCGCATCTTCAACCCGATCAGCCAAAGCGAAAAATTTGACCCCGAGGGCAAATTCATCCGCCGCTATGTGCCGGAATTGGCGGAGTTGCCCACGGCCGCGTTGCACGCGCCTTGGCTGGCCAAACCCATGGAGTTGCAAGCGGCGGGGGTGGTGATTGGTAGGACTTACCCTGCCCCCATCGTGGACCACGCCCAAGCCCGCGAGAAAACGCTGGCCCGGTATGCGGTGGTCAAGAAAAGCGCAGACTGATCAGATGGCGACCATCTCGAAGTCTTCTTTGCGGGCCGCGCATTCGGGGCAAGTCCAATTCATGGGCACGTCTGCCCATTGGGTGCCAGGGGCGATGCCGTGCTCGGGGTCACCTGCGGCTTCGTCGTAGATCCAGCCGCAAATCAGGCACATCCAGGTTTTGTGTTCCATCACAGTGTCGCAATCAGAGAGTCGAATAGAATAAATTGATTGTATCGGCCCATTCAACACGTGCCCTGTCTGTGGGGTGCCTTAGCCCTGACATTTGACCATCAATGACCGATCCCAAGCCCGCCAACACCGACATCGAACAACTTCTGGATGACGAAGAGTCGGCCAGTCTGGCCTGCGTGCTGTCTTTCAATGCCAACGACCCCAGTGGCGCAGGCGGCCTGAGCTGTGACTCAGTGGCCATGGCCTCGGTGGGGGCACATTGCATGCCCATCTGCACAGGCACGTATGTGCGGGACACCAGCGGCATCACCGACTTTTTTGCACTCGACGACGAAGCCGTGCACGACCAAGCCCGCGCCGTGGCCGAAGATGTGCCGATTCAGGTCATCAAAGTGGGCTTTGTCGGTACGCCCGAGAGTTTGGCAGTGATCGCCGAGTTGTCGGACGACTACGACGGTGTGCCCTTGGTGGCCTACATGCCCAACTTGTCGTGGTGGGAAGAAGACAAGATCGACGCCTATTTGGACGCTTTTCGCGAACTGCTGCTGCCGCAAACCAGCGTGCTGGTGGGCCACCACAGCACGCTGCGCCGCTGGCTGCTGCCCGACTGGAGCGGCGATCGCAACCCCGGCCCGCGCGACATCGCCAAAGCAGCGGCCGAGCTGGGCGTGCCCTACACCTTGGTGACCGGGCTGCCCTTGCCCGAGCAACACATCGACAATGTGCTGGCCTCGCCCGAAACCGTGCTGATCCACGAAAAGTTTGAACGCATCGAGGCGGTCTTTGCGGGTGCGGGCGACACGCTCACCGCTGCATTGGCCGCCTTGCTTGCCACCGGCATGGACCTGCCCGAAGCCACCAGCGAAGCCCTTCATTACCTGGACCGGTGCTTGGACGAAGGCTTTCGACCCGGCATGGGCCAAGTCATTCCGGACCGCCTGTTCTGGGCCCTGCCCGAAGGCGAAGAAACCGACGACGATGGCCCTGAAGTGCACCCCGGGGGGGATTATTTTGAAGTGCCTTTCAACGAAACCAAACACTGAGACCCGACATGACCGACCGCAACCAAGCCCTGTTTGACCGCGCCGCCCAAGTGATCCCCGGTGGCGTGAATTCGCCCGTGCGCGCTTTTCGCGCCGTGGGCGGCACACCCCGCTTTGTGCAGCGTGCCCAAGGTGCCTATTTTTGGGACGCCAACGGCCAAAAATACATCGACTACATCGGCTCTTGGGGCCCGATGATCCTGGGCCATGGCCACCCGGCCGTGCTCGAAGCGGTGCAAAAAGCTGCGCTGGACGGTTTCTCGTTTGGCGCGCCCACTGAACGCGAGATCGAGCTGGCCGAAGAAATTCTCAAGCATGTGCCGTCTATGGAGATGGTGCGCCTGGTCAGCTCGGGCACCGAAGCGGGCATGAGCGCGCTGCGCCTGGCACGCGGTGCCACCGGCCGCAGCAAGTTCATCAAATTTGAAGGCTGCTACCACGGCCATGCCGATGCGCTGCTGGTCAAAGCCGGCTCGGGCCTGGCCACCTTTGGCAACCCCACCAGCGCAGGCGTGCCGCCCGAAGTGGTGCGCGACACCTTGGTGCTGGAGTACAACAACATCGCAGCCCTGGAAGAAGCCTTTGCCCTGCACGGCAAGGAACTGGCCTGCGTGATGATCGAACCCATCGCGGGCAACATGAACTTTGTGCGCGCCAGCGTGCCCTTCATGAAGCGCTGCCGCGAGCTATGCACCGAGTACGGCGCGCTGCTCGTGTTTGACGAAGTGATGTCCGGTTTCCGCGTGGCCTTGGGCAGCGCCCAAAGCGTTTACGCCAAAGCCATTCCCGGCTTCAAGCCCGACATGACGGTGCTGGGCAAGGTGATTGGCGGCGGCATGCCGCTGGCCGCCTTTGGTGGCCCGCGCGAGATCATGTCCAAATTAGCCCCCACCGGCCCGGTCTACCAAGCGGGCACGCTCAGCGGCAACCCGGTGGCCACCGCCTGCGGCCTGACCACGCTGCGCGAGATCGCCGAGCCCGGCTTTTTTGACGCGCTCAGCGCCCGCACCCAAAGCCTGGTCGACGGACTCAAAGGTGCAGCGGCCAATGCGGGTGTGCCCTTCAGCGCCGACTGCCAAGGCGGCATGTTTGGTTTCTTCTTGCTGCCCGAGCTGGCGCAAAACTACGCCCAGGTCATGACCAGCGACAGCCCCAAGTTCAACAAGCTGTTCCACGGCTTGCTGGACGGCGGTGTCTACATCGCGCCCGCTTTGTACGAAGCTGGTTTTGTCAGCGCTGCCCACACCGAAGCCGACATCGCCGAGACGGTGCGGGTTGCGGCTGAAGTGTTCAAAACACTTTGAGCTCAACCATGAAGCGCCTGGTTTGCCTGATGGGCTTGAGTTTGGCTGGGCTGCATGCTCACGCCGAATTCGATGCCAGCCGCCTGTGGGTCAACGCCGGGTTTTACTCGGCACACTTTGACACCCACAAAAGTCTGCGCAATGCCAACCCAGGTATTGGCTTTGAATACGCCCTCCATGAAGACTGGAGCGTCACCGCTGGACGCTTCATCAACAGCGACAACGCCCACTCCAGTTACATCGGCGTTTATTACCAACCTTGGCGCCTGGGTTCGGTCAAGCTGGGCGTTGTGGCGGGGGCCTTCAATGGCTATCCCAAAGCTTTTGATGGCGGCTGGTTTCCGGCCGTCATCCCAACCGCCACGTTGGAAAGTGGGCACTGGGGTCTGAACGTGGCGCTGGTGCCGCCCCTCAAAGACCGGCTCTATGGCGCAGTCAGCTTTCAGCTCAAGTACCGCTTTCGTTGACACGGCACTGTCCAGCACACGACAAGTGCAGGGATACCATGGGTGCACAGCGCCTCAGAGCTCACCAATAATGGGCGATTGCCCGAAGACCCATGGAGACCCCCCTATGAACCCGTCACGCCGCCAACTGAACACCTTGCTGGGTGCCAGCCTTTTGAGTTTGGGGACTGCCCCTTTGGCCTGGGCGCAATCCGTAGCCAGCCAAGCGCCGCTCAAACTGATCGTGCCCTTCACTCCCGGCACCGGCATTGATCTGATCGCACGCACCCTGGGGCCCAAACTCTCGCAGCGCCTGAACCGTCCGGTGGTGGTTGAAAACCGCGTGGGTGCCTCCGGCAACATCGGCACCGAAGCGGTGGTCCGCGCCGCGCCCGATGGCGCCACCTTGTTGGTGAGCGTCAACACTTTGGTCATGAACCGGGCGCTGTACCCGGGCCTGAGTTTTGACGCGGTGAAAGACCTGACCTCCGTGTCGCAAACTAGCTGGGGACAACTGCTGCTGGTGACCCACCCCAAAACCGGCTACAAAACCGCCGGCGAATTGGTGCAAGCTGCACGCCAGCAGCCGGGTCGGATCAATTACGCATCGCCCGGCGTGGGCACGCCGCACCACTTGTCGATGGAGTTGTTCAAAAACACGGCACGGGTGTTTCTCACGCACATCCCCTATCGGGGCACTGGCCCGGCCGTGACCGATTTGCTCGGTGGCCAGGTGGACGCGATGTTCCTGCCCATCCATGTGGCTTTGCCCCACATCCGCTCCGGCCGCATGGTGGCCCTGGGCATTGGCAGTGACAAGCGCCACGCCCTGCTGCCCGATTTGCCCACCCTGGCCGAAGCCAAAGCGGGCAACGTGAACGTGGACATGTGGTACGGCGTCTTTGCCCCCAAAGGCACGCCTGCCGACATCGTCAACTTGTACAACCGCGAGATCAACCAATTGCTTGGCGGAGAAGACGTGCAAAAAGCATTTCTCTCGCAAGGCATGGACCCCAGCGGCAGCACCCCTCAAGCCTTTGCCCAACTGGTCGAGCGCGACGCCGAACGCTGGGCACGCCTGATCAAGGACCAAGGCATCAAGGCCGACTGATGTGTGCGCGCTCAGGGCGCGCTGTCTGGGTCGGTGGGGGTGCTGGAGTCCGTGGGCAACACCAGGCAGCGCTTCAGCCCAAAGCGCTCAAAGTCGCGGTCAAACGTGACCATGCGCAGGTCCGACGCTTCGGCCGTTGCGGCAAAACACAGGTCTGTCCAAAGACGGCTGGGCAAGGGCGCAGAGGCACTCCCCGTCAAGCGAACCAACGCCTCGTCAAAACCCGGTGTTTCGGGCAAAAAAGACACTTGAGGGGTGTCCAACCACTTGCGGTAAACGTCCAGCGCTTGGTGAATCGTCATGACATCTGGGCCCATCACACGGGGCTGCACCAGCAAGCGCACCAAGCCCATCATGGTGCCACGACTGAACCACAAAGGCGTGCCACTTTCGCATGCCGACTGCCAATAACGCGATGCCAATGCATGGAACTCGTGCGATCGGTAAGACAAGATCAACCAGACATTCACGTCCAGAAAATCGCCCGAGGACAAACGCCAGCTGGGCGTTGCCTCAGCGACGCGCCATGAATTGGATGGCTCGCTCATCGTCGTCCTCGTTCATGATTTCATACAAAGCGGCATTGCTCATGAAATGCACTGGCCTTGCCGCTGGATCGGTTGAACCAAATACGGGCCTGGCATCAAACCGTTTTTGCGGGTCCACCACCTCGCGGGCGGTCAAGCCCCGCTCCACCAGCTCAATGACCAGGTCGCGCAGGGTCCGGCCCTCTTGGGCGGCCCGGGTTTTGAGGTGCTTGAACAGCGCGTCGGGAAAATCAAGTGAAGTTCGCATGTCTGCATTTTTGCATAAATGCATAAAATGCGCAAGGGCTTTCCCCTGACTGCCCGTGCACCAGACCAGAGCTGGCCCAGCAAAACAGCGATAATCCGCCACTGCATTCACGTCCGGACCGGGCGCTTGCCCAGCCCCTAGGACCCTCCATGAAAAAGAACTTTCCCCTGCAAGCCGAAGGCAAGCACCCCGACCGTGTGCTCGAAGCCGTCAAGCACGAGATCCGCAAATACTTCAAACGCGAACGCAACCGCGACGTGCCCAAAGGCGTGGACTTTTGGGACTTTGACTGCAAAGTGGGCTTGAGCGCCGACACCGCCGAAGTGGTGCGGGTCAGCGGCGTGATCGAAGCCGTGGACACCGCTGCCAAAGCCGGTGCGGCATTGGTGTATGTGGAAATTTTGAGCAAGCACGGTGTGCGCGTGATCAAGGCGCAAGACGACCAAGAGCCACAACAAGACGTTTGATATTGAAAAAGTAGATATTTAGGTTCTGCGTCATGAATCATGGAGCCTACAAGTAGTCTCGGTTGTCAATCACTTAGACAACCTGCAGTTGGCTCCACTACGCCAACAAGCGCGCCTTCCGTTTTTGGGCCTTCAGCAGCTGGATAGCCTGCTGGTCAAATGACACAAACTCGGTGCCGCCCAGCAGCTCACCCTCGGCTGCAATCACCCCGTCGGCAAAGTCGCCGCCCCTGTCCAGCTGCGGCGTCAAGGCTCAACAATCCCCAACACCCGCCCCACATCCAAAAGCCCAATCACCTGCGCAATGTCCGACAGCGGCCAGCTGCTTGACACAGGAGCCACCACATAAGCGCGGCTGACTTGCAGGTCGGCGCAGGCGTTCCAGAAGCCTTTGGTCACGCGGGGGGCGTCGGAGAGCTTGATTTCAAACCCCAAGCGCTCTTGCCCCGTGTCGACCACGGCGTCGAGTTCGGCCCCGGCGGCGGTTCGGAAAAAGTGCAGACTCGCGTTGCCACCCGCGACCAAAGGCAGCAAGGCGGCGATGTGGTTGACCACCAGCCCTTCCCAAGAAAACCCCGACATGGGATGGCCTTGCAGGTCTTGCGCGTTGCCTATGCCCAGCAGGGCGTGCAGCAAGCCCGTGTCGCGGAAATACACCTTGGGCGACTTGACCAGACGCTTGCCCAAATTCACGTAGTAGGGCTCAACTTTGCGCACGATCAGGGCATCACAAAAGATGTCGAGGTAGCGGCCCACAGTGATGGGTGAAATGCCGCCCATGGCCACGGCCAGCGCCGAGGCGTTGAAAAGCTGCCCATGCTGGTGAGCCAGCATGCGCAAAAAACGCCACAAGGTTTCGCTGGGAATGTGAATGCCCAAGCTGGGCAAGTCACGCCGGACCACCGATTGCAAGTAATCGTTGCGCCAGCGCAGAGATTGCGCGTCCGTTTTGGCCAAACAACTCAAGGGCATACCACCCCGCTGCCAATGCGATTGCAGGGCCAACAACTGCTGCGTGTCCTTGTGTGCAGAATCGCTGGTGGCTTCTTGATGGGCGGCCCCTCCAGGTGGAACTTTGGCCTGGACTTCGGACCACAGCAAAGGCGGCAACTCCAGGTAACTGACCCGCCCAGCCAACGATTCAGCTGTTTGCCTGAGCAATACCCCACTGGCAGAACCCAGCAACAAGAAACGCCCAGGCCGTCGGTCCGCGTCGATTTCGGGGCGCAGCTGCACAAACAAGTCGGGCATGGTTTGCACTTCGTCGATGACCACCAGGTGGTCACGGTGCGCAGCAAAAAATGCAGCAGGGTTGTCAAGTTTGGCCCGGTCAGCCGGAAGTTCCAGATCCAGAAACACCGCGCCTGGCGTTTGCGCCGCCACCTGCCGCGCCAAGGTGGACTTGCCTACTTGGCGAGCGCCCAGCAGGACAACACCTGGATAAAAGGACAATCTGTCCGACAAATCCACCATGAAAATTCGATCAATCATCCTTGTATTTTGATAGTTTAAATATCAAAATGCAAGAATAAATTCAGGCATCTTAAAATAGATAGTCAATCCATCGCCCACCCAGCCATGGCTGATCCACCCCCTAACCCTATAGAGATTCATGTCGATACTCAAGCCCCCAAGCTACACATCCAACCGCCTGAACAGCCGCTCGATGACCCGCCGCATCCACTGCTGATCCGAGTCCTGCTCGGTGCTGCTGTGCCAAACCAGGTTCACCTCATACGCAGGCGCGTCTTCAATCGTCCACATCTGCAGCTGCACGCGCTGGCTCAACTCGCGGGCGTACATCTCGGGCACGATGCACAGCAAATCGGTGTTTTGCGCCAGTTCGGCAATCGCGCCAAAGTGCCGGGGGCGCACCAGAATGCGGTCTTGCAGTTTCATGCCTGTTAGCATTTTTTCCACGCTGCCGTGGAAGGTCGCCGTGGGCGAGACCACCAAAAAATGCGCTTGCGCCAATTGCGCAGGGCTGAGGGTGCGGCCGCGCCCACGGGGTGTGGGTGACCAGTCTTTGGAAGAGATGGCCATGTAGCGCTCTTTGAACAGCAACTGGCTGCGTATGCCCCGGTGCTGCGGTTTGAGGATGCCAATAGCCATGTCGATGTCACGCGACTCCAGGGCCGCCGCCACTTGGGATGCATCCACCGACACATTAGACAAACTCGCTTGCGGCGATTCTTGGCGGAGCGACGAGGCTAGGCGCGGCAAGAACAAAATTTCGCCCAGGTCGGACAAAGACAAACGCCAATGGCGGTGACTGCTTTGGGCGTTGAAAGGCTGGTGGTTGAGCACCAGGCTTTCCATGGCCAGCAACTGCGACTGCATGGCCGGTGCCAGCTGCTCACACAAGCGGGTGGGCTGTAGCCCGACGGGTGAGCGCACAAACAACTCATCGCCAAAAAATTCTCGCAAACGCGCCAGCGCATTGCTGGTGGCGGGCTGCGACAAGGCCAGCGCTTTGCCCGCGGCTGTGACAGACCGGGTGCGGTGGATGGCCACCAACACACGCAAAAGGTTCAGGTCGAGTTGTCGGAAATTCATGCTTTGCCCATGGTTTATGTGAATAAGGGTTGTTACCAGTTATTCACAACGTCAATGTAGCGCATTGGAAGAATCCATTTGCCGTGATGCCCGCACTGGCCTAAATTGTCCCCTCTTAATCAAGCGACACCACGGGACAAGGTCCCCATGAAAGGTTTTGGGCATGGCTGAACGCTCATTTGTGCAAGAGGTGCAAAAACTGCGCTTGGGCGATGGCGACGAGTTCCACGGCGAGGGCATTCTGGCCGTCACCAAGGCCTTGCTGCAGTCGGGCGTGTCGTATGTGGCGGGCTACCAGGGCGCGCCGATCTCGCACCTGATGGATGTGCTGACCGACGCCAACGACATCCTGCAAGAGCTGGGGGTGCATTTCGAGCACAGCGCCTCAGAGGCCACGGCCGCAGCCACATTGGCCGCCTCGGTTAATTACCCGTTGCGCGGTGCGGTCACCTTCAAATCGACTGTGGGCACCAATGTGGCCTCTGACGCGCTGGCCAACCTGGCTTCGGGTGGCGTGACTGGCGGTGCCATGCTGATCGTGGGTGAGGACTACGGCGAGGGCTCCAGCATCATGCAAGAGCGCTCGCACGCTTTTGCCATGAAGTCGCAGGTCTGGCTGATCGATCCACGCCCCAATTTGCCCAGCATCGTTCATGCCGTAGAAAAAGGTTTCGAGCTGTCCGAGGCCAGCAACACACCGGTGATGCTGGAGCTGCGCATCCGCGCCTGCCATGTGCATGGCCGGTTTCCCACCCGCGACAACGTGCGGCCCAGCTTCACCCTCAAAGACGCCATTGAAAACCCCAAGCGCGATGTCAACCGCATCGTGCTGCCGCCCGCCAGCTATTTGCACGAGCAAGAAAAAACCCACACGCGCTGGCCAGCGGCCCTGAAGTTCATTCAGGAGCACCAGCTCAACGAATTCTTTTCGGAAGGTGCGCAAGACTTTGGCATCGTGATGCAAGGTGGCCTGTACAACGGCGTGGTGCGGGCGCTGCAACTGCTGGGCCTGGCCGACGACTTCGGGCAGACCGATATTCCGCTGTATGTGCTGAACATCACCTACCCTTTGGTCGACGAAGAATTCAAACGCTTTTGCACGGGCAAGCGCGGCCTGCTGGTGGTGGAAGAAGGCCAGCCCGACTTCATCGAGCAAAACATCCACAGCATCTTGCACAAGGCCGACCTGAACATTCGGGTGCACGGCAAAGACGTGCTGCCCATGGGCGGCGAATACACTGGCGGAGTCTTGCTGAAAGGCATCCGGGCGTTCATTGGGCAATACGCGGCGCAACTGCTGCCAGCAACGGTGCCCGCCGTGCAGGCGAGCAACCAACTGGCGATCAGCGAAGCGGTGGCCCAAGTGCACCCTCGCCCACCGTCTTTTTGTACCGGTTGCCCCGAGCGGCCCATCTTCACGGCCATCAAGATGATCGAAAAAGAGCTGGGCCAGCACCATGTGAGCTGCGACATCGGCTGCCACTTGTTTTCGATCCTGCCGCCCTTCAACATCGGTGCCACCACCATGGGCTATGGCCTGGGCTGGGCGGGCGCATCGGCCTTCAACACCAGCGAGACCAGCAAACGCACCGTCTCGATCATGGGCGACGGCGGTTTCTGGCATAACGGCCTGACCAGCGGCGTGGGCAACGCGGTGTTCAACCAGTCCGACAACTTGTTGCTGGTGGTGGACAACGGTTATTCGGCCGCCACGGGCGGGCAAGACGTGCTGTCGTCCAAGGCCATCAACCCGATCCGCAACACCAACAACCCGATTGAAAAAGCCGTGCGCGGCGTGGGCGTGGAGTGGGTTAAGACGGTCACCAACACCTACAGCCTGGACCAAATGCGCCAGGCCCTGCGGGACGCCCTGACCACAAAAGAACAAGGCCCCAAGGTCATCGTGGCGCAAAGTGAATGCATGCTCAACCGCCAACGCCGCGTCAAACCGCTGATTCGCCAGCGCATTCAGAAAGGTGAACGCGTGGTGCGAGAGCGCTTTGGCATTGACCCCGACACCTGCACCGGCGACCACTCGTGCATTCGATTGTCGGGCTGCCCCTCGCTCAGCATCAAGCCCAACCCCGACCCACTGCGCCAAGATCCGGTGGCGGCCGTGGCCGACAGCTGCGTGGGCTGTGGCCTGTGCGGCGAGGTCGCGCACGCTGCGAAGCTTTGCCCGTCGTTTTACCGGGCTGAGATCATCAACAACCCCAACGCCTGGGACCGCTTCAAACAAGGCTTGCGTGAGCGTGTGATCGGTTGGTTGCAAAACCGCATCGAGCGCCGATTGGAAGGCATTGCCGCATGAACGACACCGCCCCAACCCCAAGCATCATCAGCCTGGCCATTTTGGCCATGGGCGGTGAAGGCGGTGGCGTGCTGGCCGACTGGCTGGTCGACCTGGCCGAACACAACGGCCATTGGGCCCAGACCACCTCGGTGCCCGGCGTGGCGCAGCGCACCGGAGCCACCATCTATTACATCGAGATGTACCCGCAATCGGCATCGCCTTCAGGGCAAATGCCGGTGATGGCGCTCAGCCCGTTTCCGGGCGAAGTCGACATCGTGCTGGCCTCCGAATTGATGGAAGCTGGTCGCGCCCTGCAACGCGGGCTGGTGGACCCCCACAAAACCACCTTCATCGCGTCCTCGCACCGCGTCTATTCCATGACCGAGCGCACCGCCATGGGCGATGGCCGTGTGGACGAAGCCAAGCTGTTGGCGGGAGCGCAGGCTGCCGCACGGCAGTTCATCAGCGCCGACTTTGCCCAACTGGCCGAACAAACCGGCAGCCTGATAGCGCCTGCCTTGTACGGCGCGCTGGCGGCCAGCCAGCGCCTGCCGTTTTCAAGGGCGCAATTCGAAGCCACCATCGAGCGCAGTGGCGTGGGCGTGAAAACCAGCCTCAAGGCTTTTGCCGCAGGCTTTGATGCCGCCATACAGGTGCTGCAACCCGGCACGTCCAGCGTGGCCGATGCCACCCCTGTGGCTTTGCCTTTGCACCGCCAAGTCGGCCCCAAGCTGCAGGCCTTGGCGCAAAGTCTGGAGGGCGCGTTCGCCCCGGCAGTACACGAGGTCATCGCCTCGGGTTTGACGCGGCTGGCCGATTACCAAGATGTGGCTTATGCCACCCTGTATGCAAAGCGTTTACAAGAGATGGCTGGGGCGCTGGCATCGTCAAACACAGCCACAAGTCAGGCCGAAGAGATCCTGCGCGAAGGCGCTCGGCACCTGGCCCTGTGGATGTCTTACGAAGACACGGTGCGCGTGGCCGATTTGAAAACCCGCCGCTCACGTTTTGCACGCGTGAGCCAAGAAGTGAGCCTGAGCGAAAATCAGCTGATCGACATCCACGAATTCATGCACCCACGCCTGGAAGAAATTGCCGACACCCTGCCTGCGGGCCTGGGCCGCTGGTTGCTGGGCTCCAAGACAGCCCGCGCCGTGGTCGGCCGTTTCACGCAAAAAGGGCGCGTGGTGCAAACCAGCTCGCTGCGGGGATTTTTGCTGCTGTATGGCGTGGCCAGTCTGCGCAGTATCAGGCCGGTGTCTTTGCGTTACCAAACCGAGCAACAACGCATCCAAGTCTGGTGGGCGCAAGCCATGCGCCTCTTGCCCCAGTATGCCGACCTGGCCCTGGAGGTGCTGCATGCGCAGCAGCTGGTCAAAGGCTACGGCGACACCCACGCACGCGGCTGGCGGCATTTTGAAAAACTCATGACCACTTTGCCACGCCTTCAACAATTGCCGGATGCGGCCAACCGCCTGAGCGCCCTGCGCAAAGCAGCCTTGGCAGACGACAGTGGCCTGGCGCTGGATCAGGCCGTGAAACAACTGGCACCTGCGTGACCCCTGCAACGTGGCATACAAGACTACCCTACAAATTCCCCAACGACCCGTAACCACAAAAGGAGACTAGCCCATGAAACGACGTTTACTCACCCAGGCCACTGCACTGGTTTTGGCGCTCGGCGCCAGCTCGGCCACGCTGGCGCAAGAAGTTACGCTGCGCCTGATCAGCGGCTTTGCCGAAAACGGCATCTACGTGCAACGCCTGCAGCCGTGGATCAACAAGGTCAACGCCGAGGGCAAAGGGGTTTTGCAAATCAACTTCATCGGCGGACCACGCGCCATTCCATCGTTTGAGCTGGGCAACGCGGTCAAGACCGGTGTGGTCGACATGGCCTTGAACACGGGCGCGTTCTACACCAACGTCATGCCCGAGGCTGACTTCCTGAAGCTGACCCAGATCCCTGTGGCCGAGCAGCGCAAGAACGGCGCTTTTGATGCGATCAACAAGGTCTGGAACGAAAAAGGCAACATGCAGTATCTGGCCCGCATGGTGGAAAACCAGCCCTTCCACATCTACACCAACAAGAAGGTCGACAAGCCCGACTTGGCAGGCCAAAAAATCCGCATCACACCGGTGTACCGCGACTTCTTTCAGGCCCTGAACGCCAGCGTGATCACCACGCCACCGGGCGAGGTCTACACCGCCTTGGAGCGCGGTGTGGTGGACGGTTATGGCTGGCCCATTGGCGGTATTTTTGACTTCAACTGGCATGAAAAAACCAAGTTCCGCATCGACCCGGGCTTCTACGACGCCGAGGTCTCGCTGATCATGAACCTGCCGGCCTACAAGAAGCTCAACGATGCGCAGCGCAACTACCTGCAAAAGCACTTACTGGCGCTGGAAGCCGAAAACACTTTCTGGGCGCGTTACGGGGCTGAAGAAACCGCTCGCCAGACCAAGGCAGGCATCCAGACCATCAGCTTCGATGCCGCCACCAGCAAAGCTTTTCGCGACAAGGCTTACGACATCGGCTGGGCTGGTGCCGCCAAACAAAGCCCTGAAGTGGCTGCGCGCTTCAAGGCACTGTTCTCCAAATGATGCAAGCGCTGTCTGAGCGCTTTGGCCGGTGGCTGTCGGGTCTTGCCCTGTTCGGCTGCCTGCTGCTGCTGGCCATGATGCTCATCATCGTGGCCGATGTGGCGCTGCGCAACCTGGCCATCCCGGGCATGCCGCTGGGGCTGTCCTGGAGCAACGAGGTGTCTGAGCTCATGCTCTACCTGATCACCATGTGTGTGGCCCCTTGGCTGCTGCGTCAGGGGCAACACATCCGGGTGGACATTTTTCTACAGGCCATTCCACCACGCGCTGCCTGGGCACTGGAATGGGTGGGCGATGTGCTGGGCCTTTTGTGTTGTTTGGTGCTGGCCTGGTATGGCGCGCAGGCCACTTGGGCCAGTTATGCGGCAGGCTCACTGAGCATCAAGACACTGGTCACGCCCGAGTGGTGGTCGCTCGCGCCCTTGCCGGTGGTGTTTGTGCTGCTGTCCATCGAGATGGTGTTTCGCATGCACCGCCTGCTGCATGCCGAGCGCGGTCCGCGCCAGGATGCGGTGAGCGCCGCTTGAACGGGTTCCCAATGATTTTATTTTTCTCGTCTGGAGTCTGCACATGAGCAGTTGGCCCATCGCAGCCTGGTTGATGTTGGGCGGCTCCACCTTGTTGCTGTTCATGGGCATGCCTGTGGCCCTGACTTTTTTGGGCGTCAACATCCTCGGGGCAGTCCTTTACATGGGGGGCGAGCCTGGTTTGGTGCAGCTTGTGCGCAACAGCGTGAGTTCGGTAGCGGCCTTTTCGCTCACGCCCATTCCGCTGTTTGTGCTGATGGGCGAGATTTTGTTCCACACCGGTTTGGCCGTGAAGGTGATCGATGGGGTCGAGCGCTTGATCGTTCGCGTGCCTGGACGACTGGCGGTAGTCGCAGTGGTGGCGGGCACGGTGTTTTCGGCCATCTCGGGCTCCACCATTGCCACCACGGCCATGCTGGGGGCCCTGATGCTGCCTGTGATGCTGGCACGCGGCTACCACCCCACCATGGCCACCGGTCCCATCATGGCGATTGGCGCGGTGGACATGCTGATTCCGCCTTCGGCCCTGACGGTTTTGCTGGGCTCGCTCTCGGGCATCTCGATTTCCAAGCTGCTGCTGGGCGGTGTGGTTCCTGGACTGCTGTTGTCGGTGGCGTTTGTGGCCTGGATCATTGTGCGCGTGCGCATCAGCCCCCACCTGGCCCCATCTGACACGGAATCCGTTGAACACCACGGCTGGGACCGCTGGCAACCACTGTTTGCCTACGTCTTGCCCACCTTGTCGATTTTTGGGGTGGTGGTGGGCGCGCTGGCAGCGGGTTGGGCCACGCCCACCGAGTGCGCGGCGCTCGGCGCTTTTGCCACCATGCTGCTGGCCGCGCTTTACCGCGCCCTGCGCTGGGAGGCGGTGCTCAAAGCGCTCAAGGGCACGGCGGGCATCTCCGGCATGATTTTGTTCATCATTCTGGGGGCTACCACCTTTGCGCAAATTTTGTCTTTCTCGGGGGCCAGCTCAGGTTTGGTACAACTCATCACCGAGCAGGGTTTGTCGGCCAACCAGATCCTGATCGGCATGATGGTGTTTCTGATTTTTCTGGGCATCTTTGTGGACCAGGTCAGCATGATGATGATCACCCTGCCCATCTTTATGCCCATCGTGAACGCCTTGGGCATCGACCCGGTGTGGTTTGGTGTGCTGTTCCTCATCTGCATGCAAATGGGCCTGCTTTTGCCACCCCATGGTTTGCTGCTCATGACCATGCGGGGTGTGGCTCCACCTTCAGTCACGATGATGCACATCTTTTTGGCGGTCACGCCTTATTTGGCGATGAGCGTGTTGCTGCTGGTGGCCGTCTTCATGGTGCCGGGCATCGCTACTTGGTTGCCCGGGTGGATGGGCTGATGGGCTGCTTGTAGGAACCTACCCTGTGGGCGATGGTTTCAAGGGCGTGTGCCACGCCTATCGCCCACGGGGTGGGCTCCTACAAAGATCAAGACAACAGGATGCGGTCTGATCAATCGTTGGGTTTGAGCAGACCTGCCGCTCTCAGCTTGTCCTTCTTGCTCAGCCGTGAACCCTTGATGCCGCCATGGCCTGGCGACGGTGGTGGTGGGGTTTCGGTTTGCTCAAAGCCTGGGATTTGCTCAAAAGCGAGTTCCAAGCTTTCTCGCTTCTGGATCAACTGCCAGTGCGCGAGCGCAGCGGCGGTCACAAAGCTCACCGCGTCGCCGTGCGCCCCAGCGCGCCCAGTGCGGCCGATGCGATGCGTGTAGTCGGTGGCTGAGCGCGGCAGGTCGTAATTCACCACCACGGGCAGCATGGCGATGTCGATGCCGCGTGAGGCCAGATCGGTGGTGACCACCACGTCCCAACGGCCGGCCTTGAACTCGCTCAACACCTCTTGCCTTGCACCTTGGCTCATCTCGCCATGAAAGGGCGTGGCAAACACACCCGCTTTGTAGAGCTTGTTGGCCACATGCTCGCAGGCGTAGCGTGTGGCCACAAACACCAGCACCTGCTTCCAGCCGTTCTCGGTGATCAGGTGGCGCAGCAAGGCGGTGCGGCTTTTCTCGTCCACGCTGATGGCGCGTTGCGTGATGTCGGGCTTGTGGCCTTCAAAAGCTTCCACTGTGATGCGCACAGGATCGCGCAGCAGTTTGGCCGCGAGCGCCTCCACCTCGGGTGCAAACGTGGCCGAGAACAACAAGGTTTGGCGATTGGCAGGCAGCAGCGCCAGCACGCGCTGCAACTCTTCCGAGAAACCCAGGTCCAACAAGCGGTCGGCTTCGTCCAGAACCAAGTGCTGCACATCGGCCAGGCGTAATGCATTCTGGTCAATCAGGTCGAGTAAACGGCCCGGCGTGGCCACCACAATGTCGGCACCGCCGCGCAGCGCCATCATTTGCGGGTTGACCGACACGCCACCAAACACGGTGTTGACCTTGAGCGACTGCGGCAGCTTGTAAGTCAAATTGACCAACACTTCGCCCACTTGCACTGCCAGCTCGCGTGTGGGCACCAGCACCAGGGTGCGCACCGGACGGCGAAAGTTGGTCTGGCGCGGCGCGGCCAGCAATTGCTGGAGCAGCGGCAGCGCAAAAGCCAGCGTCTTGCCCGAGCCGGTAGGTGCGGTGGCCCACACGTCGGCCAATTTCAGGGCAGCCGGAATCGCCTCGGCCTGGATGGGTGTGGGGGCAAACAAGCCCATGTCAGCCACTGCGCGTTGCAGGGCGGGGATCAGGCCGAGTTGGTCAAAGTTCAAAATGGTCCGATCAATGACGGAAGTGACGCACGCCCGTCAACACCATGGCCACGCCATGCTCGTTGGCCGCGTCAATGACTTCCTGGTCGCGCATGGAGCCGCCGGGCTGGACCACGCAGGTCGCGCCAGCGTCCACCACCACATCGAGGCCGTCGCGGAAGGGGAAAAACGCGTCGCTCGCCACCACGGTGTGTTGCAGGCTTAGCTTGGCGGCTTCGGCCTTGATGCTGGCGATGCGGGCCGAGTCAAGGCGGCTCATCTGGCCTGCGCCCACGCCCATGGTCATGCCGTTTTTGCAGAACACGATGGCATTGGATTTGACGAACTTGGCCACTTTCCAGGCAAACAGCAAATCGTTGAGTTCTTCAGGGGTGGGTTGCTTGATGGTGACGATCTTGAGGTCGGCCATCGCCAACTCGTGGTTGTCAGCGCTTTGCAGCAGCAGGCCTGAGCCCACGCGTTTGGTCTCCAAAGCGTTGCGCATATCAACGTAGTGGGCAGGCAGCGGGATTTTCATCAAGCGCACATTGACTTTGCTCTTGAACACTTCCAGCGCTTCGGCGCTGAAGTCGGGGGCCATCAACACTTCGACGAATTGCTTGCTCACCGCTTCGGCAGCGGCTTTGTCCACAGGGCGGTTAAAGGCGATGATGCCGCCAAACGCGCTGGTGGGGTCGGTTTGGAAAGCTTTGCTGTAGGACTCAAGCGGGTTCGCGCCCACAGCCACGCCGCAGGGGTTGGCGTGTTTGACAATCACACAAGCTGAGCTATCGAAGCTCTTCACACATTCCCAAGCTGCATCGGCATCGGCAATGTTGTTGTAGCTCAGTTCTTTGCCTTGCAGTTGCACGCCGGTAGCCAGGGACCCAGCGGCTGGAGCCAAGTCGCGGTACCAAGCGGCTTGCTGGTGGCTGTTTTCGCCGTAGCGCAGGTCCTGCACCTTGACGTATTGCTCGTTGAATTGGCCTGAGAACTGGGCACGCTCGGGCACGTAGGTTTCGCTCAGTTTCTCGGCTTCAAAGTTCACGCTCGACAAGTAGTTGCTGATCGCGCCGTCGTATTGGCTGATGCGGTTGAACGCAGCCACCGACAGTGCAAAGCGCAGTTTGTCGCTCAACTTCCCGCTGGCCTTCAGCTCAGCAATCACGTCGGCGTATTGGCTGGCGTCGGTCACGATGCCCACGTCTTTCCAGTTCTTGGCGGCCGAGCGCACCATGGCGGGGCCGCCGATGTCGATGTTCTCGATCGCGTCGGCCAGCGTGCAACCGGGCTTGGCCACGGTGGCTTCAAACGGGTACAGGTTGACAATCAGCAGATCGATGGTGTCGATGCCATGCGCCTGCAAAGCCGCCATGTGCTCGGGCGTGTCGCGCCTAGCCAGCAGGCCACCGTGCACTTTGGGGTGCAGGGTTTTGACACGGCCATCCAGCATTTCCGGGAAACCGGTGACTTCGGCCACTTCGGTCACGGGCAGGCCTTGCTGGGCCAGCAATTTGGCAGTGCCGCCGGTAGAGATCAGGCTCACGCCCAAGGCGTGCAGTGCTTTCGCCAGGTCGACGATGCCGGTTTTGTCAGAGACGGAAATCAGGGCGCGCATAAGAGGCTTTCTTCAACAGTGTTCATTCAGGTCCAGACCGGGGTCTAGGCCGGGGCCTAGGATTCCAACTCGGTCATCTAATAGGGGAAAAATCAGGCACTGTCCGCTGGACCTGGGCGCAGTGCGGGTTTCATTTCAGGAGATCGTGCTCCAGCAATTTTTTGCGCAGGGTATTTCGGTTAAAGCCCAACCATTCGGCAGCACGCGACTGGTTCTGACCCGAATGGGTCATAACCACGTCAAGCAGTGGCTTTTCGACCAGCTTGACCAGCATGTCATAAAGGCCTGTGGGCTCGGTGCCGTCCAGGTCGCGGAAATAGATTTCCAGGTTGTCTCGGATGCAATTTTCAATCGATTGGTTTTCGCTCATGGCGTGGTCTCTAATTCAAGGCAGGCCTCACGGCGCAGGGGCAGGCGCTCCATCCGGTCGGCCAGGCCGTCCAGATAGGCGGCCACGGCGGCCAGTTGTTGCGCTGCAGTCTCCAGGGTGTTCATGTGCTCTCGAAAATCATCGCCGCCAGGCAGCGTACGCACATACCAACCAATGTGCTTGCGCGCCGAGCGCACACCAGTGTATTCACCGTACAGGCCGTAATGGTCTTGCAGGTGCTCGAGCAGGGCGCGGCGCACCTCGGCCACCAGCGGTGGGGCCAAGTGCGTGCCCGTGGCCAAAAAGTGAGCGATCTCGCGGAAGATCCAGGGACTGCCTTGTGCGGCGCGACCGACCATCACTGCGTCTGCTCCGGTGAACTTCAGCACATCGCGGGCTTTTTCAGGCGAATCGATGTCGCCATTGGCCACCACCGGAATAGTAAGCGCCGCTTTGACGGCGGCCACGGTGTCGTATTCGGCCATGCCTTTGTAGCCTTGCTCGCGGGTACGGCCGTGCACGGTGACCATTTGCACCCCCACGCGTTCAGCAGCACGGGCGAGGCTCAGCGCGTTCTTTTCGGCGTCGCACCAACCAGTGCGCATTTTCAAAGTGACGGGCACGCCGTGGGGCAAAGCGGCTTCGACCACGGCACTGATGATCTGAAGCGCCAGCGGCTCGTCTTGCATCAGGGCTGACCCAGCCCATTTGTTGCAGACTTTTTTAGCTGGGCAGCCCATGTTGATGTCGATGATCTGTGCGCCCCGGTCAATGTTGTAGCGCGTGGCGTCGGCCATCATTTGCGCCTCGGTACCGGCAATTTGGACCGCAATCGGGCCGGGCTCGCCATCGTGGTTGGCACGCCGCGAGGTCTTCAATGAGGCCCACAAGTCCGGGCGCGAGGTCACCATTTCGCTCACCGCATAACCCGCACCAAACTGCCGGCACAACTGACGGAAAGGCCGATCTGTCACCCCGGCCATAGGGGCGACAAACAAGTTGTTCGGCAATGCGTAAGGGCCAATCTGCATGACTTGGAAGTGGGTGTTTTGGGGCGTGGCCTGAAGCGGAGGAACGATTGTAATTGCTTAATATTTCAGCAAATGAAAGCTGCGTGTGCTAAGCAAATGTCACCGGCGATACACTGCCCCCATGGAACTTTGGCTCAACGAATTAATGCAATGGCTGGCCCTGCCGCAACATGGCCTGAGCACCGTGTTTGTGGTGGCCTTCATCTCGGCCACCTTGTTGCCGATGGGTTCTGAGCCGGTGCTGTTTGGTTTGGTCAAACTCAACCCCGAACTGTTTTGGCCCGCCATTTTGGTGGCCACTGCAGGCAACACGCTGGGCGGCATGTTCAGTTGGTGGATGGGCTGGGGCACGCACAAGGCGGTGAACCGTTGGCGCGGATCGGGCAGCCACCACCGCGCCTTGATCTGGCTGGAAAAGCTGGGCCCGAAGGCCTGTTTGCTCAGCTGGCTGCCCGTCATAGGCGACCCTTTGTGTGCGGTGGCGGGCTGGCTGAAGATGCCTTTTTGGCCCTGCACGCTGTACATGGCCATTGGCAAATTCGCCCGCTACTTGGTCATGACGGCAGGTCTGCTGTGGGTGTTTCCGGGGCAGTTTTAAGACGGCCCCAACTCCCAATACCCAGCAGCCAGCAGCCAAGCTGGACATCAATCGTGAACGATCTTGCGTTCTTTGATGATTTGGGCAAACCGTCGCGCATCGCCCTTGGTGACCGCACCGAACTCGGCGGGCGTCATGGGGGTGGGCTCGGCACCGATGCCTTTGATGGACTCGACGGCGCTGGGCAACATCAAGGCGCGGTTGATCTCGCGGTTCAGGCGGTCAACGATGGCCGCAGGTGTGCCGGCAGGCGCCCAGAAACCATGCGATGTGCCGGCGTCAAAATTCTTGAGCCCCAACTCATTGAGCGTAGGCGCATCGGGGAACATGGACAAGCGCTGTGGCGACGTGACAGCCAACAAGCGAAGACGCCCCGAACGCACGTGCGAAAAAGCAATGCCAGGATCAAGCAAGTAGTCGACATTGCCACCCAGCAAGTCTTGCAAGGCTGCACCCGAACCGCGATAAGGGATGTGCAAGGTAAAAATTCCGGCTTGGGACTTGAGCATCTCCCCCGCAATGTGCGGGCTGGTGCCGTTGCCTGGCGAGCCATAACTCAACTTGCCCGGATTGCCCTTGGCGAAGGCAACGAATTCGGCAAAAGTTTTGTACGGTGCATCGCTGCGTACGACCAGGAACAATTGCAAACGAGCACCTGCCGCCACCGGGATGAGGTCCTTGTCATGGTCGAAAGGCATCTTGGGCGTGACGTAGGGCACGATGGAAGCGCCACTGCCCGAGCTGCACAAAATGGTGTAACCATCGGGCGTGCTTTTGGCAGCCAAGTCAGAACCAATGATGCCACCGGCACCGCCTCGGTTGTCCACCACAATCTGTTGACCTAGCGCTTGAGACACCGCAGACGACACGGCACGCGCCACCAGGTCTGGCGAACCGCCCGCAGGGAAATTCACGATCATGCGGATGGGTTTGGCCGCAGGCCAGGCGCTTTGAGCATGCGCTGTGCCCAAGGCGCTGAGTGCAAGGCTCGACACGGCGGCAAGACCAATTTGTCGGCGGCGAGGGTCATGGGGTTGGGTCATCAAAAGATCTCCGGATAACAATAACCAATCCATTATGAAAAGAAATCAAGTGGTCCGCTACTCGGGAAAACCTTGCCTTGGCAATGCTTGACCTTCCAAAGGGTTAAGTCACCGAATTGCGCAGGGGTGCACCTTCAGTCCAACAGCGCAAATTGTCCAAAAACATTTGCCCCACTCTGCTTTCATTGCCATCGGAATGACCTGCTGCGTGCGGCGTGATCATGACCTGGGGCATGGCCCACAAGGGGGAATCAAGGGGCAAAGGCTCGTGCGCAAAGACATCCAGAAAAGCGCCACCCAAGTGGCCGCTTTGCAATGCCGCGACCAAAGCGGGTTCGTCCACCACTTCGCCTCGCGCCACATTGATCAAGTGAGCACCTTGGGGCAGTGCAGCCAGGGCAGAGGCATTGACCAATTGGCGGGTTTTGGAGGTCAAAGGACAGGCCAGGATCAACCAGTCGGTTTTGGGCAGCACCTGGGCCCAAGACTCGAACGTGACCATCTCAACGCCTTCGCTGGGCGGGTGTTGCGGCGCGGCCACTTGCTGGCGCACCACCACGACCTGCAGGCCCAAGGCCTGCAGCAAACTGCCCAGTTTTTGGCCAATAGGCCCCCAACCGACGATGGTCGCGGTTTGGCCCGGCAGATCGCGGGGCATGCGCGCGCCCATAATCGGAAGCCACTGACGGTTTTGTTGCTCGGCCCAGAGCAACGGGAAACGGCGTGCCAACGCCAGGATACCCGCCAGAGCCACGGTGGCGACCACTTGCGCATTCGCGCCGGATGAAGTGGTTATTTGAACGCCCTTGGCCAACAAATCCAGATAAATCTGACGGTCAGCGCCTGCTGAATGGATGTGCACCCACTGCAGGCCTGGCGACTGACGCAACAGCGCGTAAACCCGCTGCAAGGCAGGATGGATTTCATGTTTGGTGGAAGTGCCTGTGACCTCACGCGAGATGAACGCCACATGGGCATCCGTGCGTTGTTCGGCTGTCGCCGCTTCCAAAGAGATCAATTCATAAGGGCGCTGCCCCATATGAACCGCAAGCGATGCGCCCCAGCGCTCAATGGACTGCTGAGACATCAAGATGCGCAGGGGGACATGCGAATCGCTCATTCGGCTTTGGCCCCCGAATCCCGGACGATGACACGCCATTTGTCATGCTCGCGCTGCACGAATTGACCAAACTGGGCGGGCGTGCCGCCCGCTGGGTCGGCGCCCTGAGCGATCATTTGCTGCTCAATGGCGGGGACTTGCAAGATCTCATTGACGGCTTTGTTGACCATGCTGATCACCGCCTCTGGCGTACCCTTGGGCGCAAAAAAGCCAAACCACGAACCGGCTTCGAATTGAGGAAATCCTTTTTCGACCACGGTGGGCACGTCGGGCATGGAACGCGAACGCTTGAGTGAGCTGACTGCAATCGGTTTGAGCTTGCCCGCCGTGATGTGCGGCATTACAGAAGGGATGGTGGCAAACATGAACTGGATGCGACCTGCCAACAAGTCTTTCAGGGCATCAGCGCCTTTGTAGGGAATGTGCGTCGCCTCAAAACCCACCCGCTTGGACAGCATGAAGCTGGACAAATGGGACGAGGTGCCAATGCCGGTCGAGCCATAGTTGAGCTTGCCGGGATTGGCCTTGGCGTAGGCGATCAGCTCTTCCATGGAGTTGGCAGGTACCGAGGGGTGGATGACCAAGACATTCGGGACATCTGCGATCTGAACCATGGGCACCAGATCAGTCAAGGGGTTGTAGGGCAGTTTGCCGTACAAGGTGGGGTTGACGGCAATGGGGCCTACCGAATTGACGATCAGGGTGTACCCGTCTGGCGCGGAGCGGACCACCAGCTCGGTGCCCAAGTTGCCCCCCGCGCCTGGTTTGTTGTCAATGACAAAGGGTTGCTTGAGTTTTTCAGACAACTGCTGGGTAACGGTGCGCGCCAAGATATCGGTGGTGCCCCCTGCCGTGAAGGCCACCACCACTTTGACCGGTTTTTGGGGGTAAGCCTGAGCCTGCGCCCCCGAAGGTATGGCGATGGCCAAGGCGGAGAGGCTGGCGGCTAACCAAAGAGAGGGTGAGGGCATGTGGAACTTTCGGTGGGGGTCAAGAAGCCATGGGTTCAGGTTTTGTAACTGGGGTCCATGCGGTCGAGTTTGCGCAACAGAGCTGGCCACTCCATCAAGCCATAGGGTCTGCGCGTGCTGGGCTGGTAGTTGTTCCAGGTTTCCTCCAGTACATCGGGCGCGACCTTGACGAAAGGCGTGTTGCAAGCCATGGCTGCGAGTTGAGAATGGCACGCCAGCTCCAGGCGGTGCATCCAGTTGAAGGCCTCACCCACACTGCGACCCACGGTGAGTGCGCCATGGTTGCGCAAGATCAGCGCCTCGCCCTGCCCCAAGTCTTTGACCAAAGAGGCTTGTTCGGTCAGATCCAAGACCACGCCTTGGTAGTCGTGGTAACCAATTTTCAGGAAACGCATCGCCGTTTGGGTGATGGGCAAGAGACCGCATTCGAGCGAAGACACCGCCATGGAGGCCCAGCTGTGGGTGTGGATGACGCAGTCCACCTCGGGGCGCGCTTCGTGCACCGCACTGTGGATCACGTAACCGGCTTTGTTGATGCCGTAGTTCAAATCGCCAAAGTCGGGTTGGGACAAGATGTTGCCATCGTGGTCAATCTTGATCAGGCTCGACGCGGTGATCTCTTCGTACATCATGCCGTAGGTGTTGATGAGAAAAGCACCGTCTTCGCCGGGCACGCGCGCGGAGATGTGGTTGGCCATCATGTCGGACATGCCGTAGATGGCCACCAACCGGTAGCACGCCGCCAAATTCACCCGAGCTTGCCACTCTGCAGGGGTGCAGCGCGCTTGCATCGATTCGATTTTCAAAAATCCATTTTCAACCATCACAGCTCCTTGAGACTCAGTCGAGTTTGACGCCCGCGCTCTTGACCAAATTGACCCAGAACTTGGCGTCGTCATTTAAAAAGGCGACAAATTGATCGGGCGAAGTGGAGACCGACACATCGGTGCCTTCGCGCGCCAGAGCGGCCTTCACAGAGGGCTGCGCCATGGCCGTTTGGGCTGCATCAAAAATTTGCTTCATGACAGCAGGCGGTGTACCCACGGGCACAAACAAGCCATACCAAAACTCGATCGCGTACTCGGGCAGTTTGGCCTCTTGCATGCCTGGCAAACCGGGGACCAAAGCCGAGCTGTTGCGGGTGCTGACGGCCAGGCCTTTCAAGCGACCGGCTTGGATCATCGGCAAGACCGAAGGAGGGGTGCCAAAGGTCACTTGGGTGTCGCCCGCGATCACCGACTGGATCGCAGGCGCACCCCCGCGAAACGGAATGTGCACCATGTCCACACCCGTCAATTGGGTGAACAAAGCAGCGCCTAAATGCGGCGCGGAGCCATTGCCCGAGGTAGCGTAGTTGATCCTGCCGGGCGCTTGCTTGGCGCGCGCGATAAGGTCTTGCACCGAGTTGACGCCGATGTTGGGGTTGACTGCAATCACCAAGGGCGAGGTGGTGACTTTGGTGATGGGCACCAGGTCTTTGGGGGTGTAGTTCAGCTTGGGGTTGAGGGCCGGGTTGACCGAGATGCTGCTGGGGCTGGCCAACAAAACGCTGTAGCCATCGGGGGCGGCCTTGGCCACGTTTTCGGCCGCAATGCTGGAGCCTGCGCCGGCACGGTTTTCGACAATGATGTTCTGGCCAATGGCTTTGCCCATGGCGTCACTGATGGCGCGGGCCACGTAGTCGGCCGCTCCACCGGGTGCGAAACCGACCACCAGCCGGATGGGTTTGTTGGGATAGGCAGCGCCTTGGGCTTGCACACCCATGGCGAGGCACGACAGGACGAATGCTGAAATCAGGTTTCTTTTGTTCATGGGGTTGTCTCCATCAGTTAAGTGGTTTTGAGGAACCTGAAAGCATTTCAAACAGCGCTGGCCATGCGCAGCACAATCTTGCCCGTGTGTTGGTTGCTTTCCATGTGGGCTTTGGCGTGATCCAGTTGGTCAAATTCAAACACTTTATCCAATAGCGGCTGGATCCGGCCATCTGCAAAAGCCGGCAGGATTTGCGCCGCAAATTACGCGATGCCATCTGAACGTTGGGCCGGTGTGCGGTTTTTGTTGGACACGCCATACAGACACAAGCGCTTGGCGTGCAGGGCTTCCAGGTCAATGGTGGCGTTCAGCGTGTTGTCGACATAGCCCACAAAACCCAAGCGCCCCTGAAAAGCCATGCAGCGCATGCTTTCGGCAAAGACGCTACCGCCCACAGTGTTGACCACCAAGTTGGCCCCTTTTTGATCGGTGGCTTGCAGCACAGCCTGGTGAAAATCAGCCGCGCGGGTGCACAAACCCACATCCAAACCCAACGGTTTCAATTGGTCCAGCTTGGCCTGCGAGCCCGAGGTGCCAATCACTTGAGCCCCCAACACCTTGGCCATTTGCAAGCTGGCCACGCCCACTCCGGATGACACGCCATTGATCAACAACCACTGCCCAGCTTGCAAGTGGCCTTGCAACACCAACAGGTCATAGGTCACCAAAAACGTGAGTGGGATGGAGGCCGCCTGCTCCCAGCTCAAGTTGTCTGGCACGCGCATGATTTCGCGCACATCCATCAAAGCGTATTCAGAAAAAGCACCCGGGCATCGGCCCATGACACGATCACCCGCTTGCCAGGCACCGGTATCGCTGCCCAGCTGAACGATCTGCCCCGCGCCCTCCATGCCCGCGGGCTTGCTGCCGCCTTTGCCATGCAGGCCGTGGCCGATGATCAACTCGCCCCGGTTCAGCGCTGCGGCGTGCAGCTTGACCAACACCTGACCCGCGCCGGGTACAGGCCTGTCTACCTCGCGCAGTTCCATCTGGCCCTGGCCATTGCTGATGTTCATCCAATACGATTTCATGGGGACCTCATTCGCCTTTGAAGACGGGTTTCCGTTTTTCCATGAAGGCTTTGCGGCCTTCGGCGTAATCGGCGCTGTCAAAGCAGCCGCGAATGAGCTGGGTGCACAACTCCATGTCCAGCTCTGGGGAGGGCTTGAGGATTTCGCGGGTGATGGCCTTGGCCGCCTGAATGGTCAAAGGCGCGTTGGTCGCTAAGGCGGAGGTGTACTCGGCCAGCAAGTCGGGCAAGGCCTCAGGCGCGCAGACCCGCGTGACCAAACCAAGGCTTTGGGCTTCTGGCGCGTTGATTTTGCGGGCCGTGAAAAACAGGTCTTTGGCTGCACCGGGGCCGATCAGGTCCACCAGATTTTTCATGGCCGAATAGCGGTAACCCAAACCCAGGCGGGCGGCGGGCACCGAAAAAACGGCATCGCTGGCGGCGATGCGCATGTCGCAGCTGATGGCCACATTGATGCCGCCGCCAATGCAAAAGCCACGGATGCAGGCCAGCGTAGGCTTGGGAAAGTTGAAAATGCCCATCAGAGCGGTCTCGGCCATGTGCTCGTAGCGGGTCACCGCCTCACGCGCTGCACGCATGTCTTCGAACTGCGAAATGTCTGCGCCAGACACAAAGGCTTTTTCGCCCGCACCCGAAAACACCACCAAACGCACACGGGAGTCATGTTCGGCCTGGTTCAGCAACACAGGCACGGCTTCCCACATGTCCACCGACAGTGCGTTGTGCCGCGCCACATTGTTGAACTGGATGTGCAGCGTGCTGCCCTCCAGCCAGGTGTTGACCCGTTCGGTGGGCGAGGTGTAGACGATGTCGGACATTCAAAACACTCCTTTGGATTTCAATTGGGCAAGCGTCTGGGCATCCAAGCTCAGTTCGCCCAGAATTTCTTCGCTGTGCTCTCCGCGGCGCGGTGCGGCCCGGGCGATGGTGCTGGGCGTGCGCTCCAGCTGCACCGGCTGCCCCACCAAGCGCTGCGGACCTTGGTGCACCGACACCACGTCTTTGACCATCTTCAAGTGCTGGACTTGCGGTTCGTTGAACACCTCGTCCATGCTGTTGATCAAGCCACAGGCCACACCGCCATCGTTCAGGCGTTCGATCCAGTACGTACGGTCTTGCTTGGCCAGGCGTTCGTTGATCTCGGCGTTCAACGCATCGCGGTGGACCGAGCGGCTCGGTTTGTCCTTGTAGCGCGGGTCGGTGACCCATTGCGGCGCTCCCAAGATGTCGCAAAAGCGCTCCCAGATTTTTGAGCCGAACACCGCGATGTTCATGTAACCGTCGCGCGCCTTGTACACCCCGGTGGGGATGCTGGTGGGGTGGAAGTTGCCCGCCTGCGTGGCCACTTCTTCGTCGATCAGCCAGCGTGAGGTCTGGAAATCCATCATGTACACCATGGACTCCAAGAGCGAGGTGTGCAGCCACTGACCTTGGCCAGACTTTTCGCGCTCGAGCAAGGCCACCAAAATGCCTTGGGCTGCAAAAATGCCCGCGCACAAATCGGCTATAGGAATGCCCACGCGCATGGGCCCTTGCTCTACCAAACCGGTGACCGACATCAAGCCGCCCATGCCCTGCGCAATCTGATCAAAGCCCGGCCTTGCGGCCAGGGGCCCGGTCTGTCCAAAGCCCGAGATGCTGGCATACACCAGGCCGGGGTTGTCTTTTTTCAGGCTCTCGTAATCGATGCCCAAGCGGAACTTCACATCAGGGCGAAAGTTTTCCACCACCACATCGGCCTTGGCGATCAGTTGCTTGAGCAGCGCAATGCCCTCGGGCTCTTTCAGGTTGAGCGTGATCGAGCGTTTGTTGCGGTGCGTGTACTGATAGTCCGAGCCCTCTTGCCCGCCCAGCGTGTCGTCGCCACGCATGTGTTCGGGCATTTGCACCTGCACCACATCCGCGCCCCAGTCGGCCAACTGGCGGCAGGCCGTGGGGCCAGCACGGACCTGGGTCAGATCGATCACTCTAAATCTCGCAAGTGCAGCAGAAGCAGGTTGGTGCGGCATGACAATCGTCCGTGTATTGGTGGGCCCATGCGAGCAACCGCCGGGTGACAGGAGCGCCTTGAACTGGGGTTTTTTCGAGCGTGGTGTGTACCCGTCAAACAGCCATAAAGTGTGAACGCCCACCGAAAAAGTGTCAACAATTCCGATGGATTGTTGACACATTGGCGACCTGCAAGAGGTCATTTTCGAGGTGTTGCGCGCACCATCGGGTAGTATCCAAACGATCCTTTTCCAACGCCCCGCCTCACTCCACCCGCTGCACCGCCATCGTCTTCACCATGGAACCCGCCCCTGAAAAGCCCGAGCACGGCTTGCCTGTCTTTGTGGCCGAGCAGCTCAAGCAATTCATCTACAGCGGCGAGCTCAAACCCGGCGAGCGCCTGAATGAAGCGGCTCTGGCCCTGCGCATGGGCACCAGCCGGGGCCCGGTGCGCGAGGCCATTCGCATGCTCACGGGCCTGGGACTGGTCAAGGCCGTGCTCAACCGGGGCGTGTTTGTGCGTCAACTGTCGGTGCGAGAAATGCTGGAGCTGTACGACTTGCGTGCCCTGGTCTTCGGATTTGCCGCCGAACGCGCCACCGAGCACATGGCCGAAAGCCACAAAGCCTGTTTTGAAGAACTTCTGGACGGCATGGACCGGGCCTGTGAAGCCGAAAACCCGAACCGGTATTACGAACTGAATCTGCAGTTCCACGCCTTGGTGCTTCAACTGGCCAACAACCAAAGAGCCCAAGCCGCTTACGACGACTACGTCAAGGAAATGCACCTGTTCAGGCGTGAGTATTTCAACGCCCCCGGCAACATGCGCCAGTCCAATGCCGAGCACCGCACTTTGTACGAAGCCATCGTCAAAGGCTCTAAGGCCAAAGCCAAAATGACCGCCGAGCGACATGTGCTCAAAGGACGCGAGCGGTTGCTGAGCAACATCAACAACAACAGCCCGCTTGCAGGGTTTTGAGCTGGCCATGATCGACCTGGTCAAACCCAACCGTGAAGTATTTTGCTGATTCCACCCACTGAGGTTTGCCCATGAACACCCCCATATTGACAGTGTCATTGGCATTTTTTTTGGCTTTGTTGGCCGCCTTGGTCGCGGCGCTGGCCTGGACTTGGGCCCCTGACCGAGAGGTAGACACCCTCAAGGCACGCTGGGCCCCAGCCCCCTCACACTTTGTGACGCTGCAAGGCATGCAGGTGCATGTGCGCGACGAGGGGCCACGCGATGACCCCATACCGATCGTGCTGATCCACGGCACCTCGGCCAGTTTGCACACCTGGGACGGCTGGGTGGCCGCTTTGAGCCCACACCGCCGCGTCATCCGCATGGACTTGCCCGGTTTCGGACTGACCGGCCCCGCGCCCGATGCCGACTACAGCATGGCGCGTTACACCGGCTTTATGCGGGATTTGCTGGACTTGCTCAAGCTCGATGAGGTGGTGATGGCTGGCAATTCGCTGGGCGGTGGCATTGCCTGGCAAACCGCCTTGGCACACCCGACGCGAGTGCGGCAATTGATCTTGGTGGATGCCACGGGCTACCCTTTGCAGCCCCAGTCCATGCCCATCGGATTTAGGTTGGCCCAAATTGCATGGTTGGCACCGGTCACCCAGAAAATTCTGCCCCGACAAATGATTGAGGCCAGTGTGCGCAATGTCTATGGCCAACCGGACAAGGTCAGCCCCGCTCTGGTGGACCGCTATTACGAATTGACCCTGCGCGAAGGCAACCGCGCCAGCCTGACGCAACGCTTCCAGTACCGTAGCAGCGATGCCGCCCTGGCCGGGCAGATCTCACAATTACACCTGCCCACGTTGGTTCTGTGGGGCAGCGAGGACCGGCTGATTCCACCAGACCACGCACAGCGCTTTCAGCAAGCCATTGCAGGCAGCGAGCTCCAGGTCTTTGAAGGCTTGGGCCATGTGCCCCACGAAGAGAACCCCGAGGCCACGGTGCAGGCAGTGAAAAGGTTTTTGGGCCTGCCGCCTGCGTTGATCAGGAGCTGAACAAGAAGTTCATCACGTCGCCATCTTTGACGACATAGTCCTTGCCTTCGGCGCGCATCTTGCCCGCGTCCTTGGCGCCTTGCTCGCCCTTGAAGGCGATGAAGTCGTCAAACGCGATGGTTTGGGCTCGGATGTAGCCTTTTTCGAAGTCGGTGTGGATGACTCCCGCCGCTTGAGGGCCGGTGTCGCCCACATGGATGGTCCAAGCGCGCACTTCTTTCACGCCTGCAGTGAAATAGGTCTGGAGACCCAGCAAGCCGTAAGCAGAACGGATCAGGCGGTTCAGGCCCGGCTCGTCCTGCCCCAGTTCCTTCAAGAACTCCAATCGGTCGGCATCGTCCATCTCGGACAACTCGGCTTCGATCTTGGCGCAAATCGCCACCACCGGCGCGTTTTGCTTGGCGGCAAAGGCTTTCAAGCGGTCCAGGAAAGGGTTGTTCTCGAAGCCGTCTTCCGACACGTTGGCCACAAACATGGCGGGCTTGGCGGTGATGAAGAAGAACTGCTTGAGTTCGATAAGCTCTTCTTTGCTGAAATCGATGGTGCGCACCGGCTGGGTGTCGTTCAAAGCCGTCTGGCACTTTTCCAGAATCGCCATTTGCTTGACGGCTTCTTTGTCACCCGAGCGGGCGATTTTGCTCACGCGATGAATGGCTTTTTCAACAGCGGCCAAATCGGCCAAGCACAACTCGGTCTGAATGACTTCGATGTCTGCAATCGGGTCCACCTTGTTGGCGACGTGGATGACGTTGTCGTCTTCAAAGCAGCGCACCACGTTGACGATGGCGTCGGTTTCACGGATGTGCGCCAAAAATTTGTTACCCAGGCCTTCGCCCGTGCTGGCACCAGCCACCAGGCCGGCAATGTCCACGAACTCCACAATGGCCGGCACGATGCGCTCGGGCTCGACGATTGCAGACAACTGCTGCAAGCGCAGATCGGGCACCTCGACCACGCCGGTGTTGGGCTCGATGGTGCAAAAAGGGTAGTTTTCAGCGGCAATGCCGGCTTTGGTCAGGGCGTTGAAAAGGGTGGATTTGCCCACATTGGGCAGACCCACGATGCCGCATTTGAGGCTCATGGAAAAAGTCCTTATAAATCAAGACCCCAGTTGCACTGTCGAGCCCAACACTGGCGCGTTCGAGATGCCCGACATGCGCAGTTAAGTTGTGGCCAAAGTGCAGGGTATGCCGTCAAAAAACGCGCTAGACGCGCGTTGGATGTCCGAGTTTTGTCCTGGGGCGAATGCCGGTGATTGTACTGATCACCAAACACCTGCTGATGCGGCCTGCGAGAGACGGCAGGGCCGCGTGACAAGCTCGCACGAAGAACCGATACGCGCAAGTCAAGCCCATGCGGGCCCCACCCATCAAAACGAAGGTGAGGCCAGTTGGTGCGGCCAAGATGCTCCGACCGCCACTGACGCTTAATCAGCGGGCATCACTTAAAAGGCGGCTCACCAGACTGTCAAAATCGCCCTTCAAAAGACTGACTGGTTTGGCATTGCCCCACTCTACAATAGCACTGGCCAACAAATTGGACCTGGCCTCGTAGCTGACTTGCCTGACTTGTGCGGGTTGAGAAGCAGGACTCAAGCGCAGTTGAAGTTCAATCCGGTCGGGGTTGAGCGTCCAACCCGTGAGATTGTCTTCGTAGTGCGTAACACGGGTTTCCAGCAAATGGGTGCCACCGCGACGCGTGCACTCTGCAGCCGACTGACCTGCATCGACTTTGATCGCGACCGTCTGCCATCCCGCCTGTTGAACGGCCTTCTCAACCCGTTGGCCAATTTCCGCACCGCTGCCGGGGTATTTTTCTTGTCCGTGGGCTTGGTCGCCTGGGTGTACGACACAGACCAATGACTTTGTCGTGGCGCTGTGGATGGCTTGCGACGTGGCACCCGTGGGTTGCGTTTGCTGGGTGACGACGGGGACCGCGCTGCAAGAAATCAATCCAACACAACTCAATATCAGTACTGTTTTGCCTAAATAGTTCACTTGAAACTCCATAAAAAAATTGACTTTAAATTGAAAAAATCGCCTAAAAATCCACAATAACAAATTTTAACGAAAAAATTAAGGCTTCAGATTGAGCGCAAAGTTCTGCAAGGGCGCACCGGGCGGGTGCGCGGCATAAGCGATGGCGCGGTCTCGTTGAAGTCGGTCAGCAACCTGTGGTTCACAGGTCAAACGGCGTCAATGCAGCACAAGGACTTGCCCATGCCGCAAAGGGTCTTCAGGCGCCATGTCCACACAGTGCACACAAGCGCACACCTACAATGCAGACCATGGCTAACTCTCCCGATATTTGCATCCGTGGCGCTGGCATTGTTGGCCGCACTTTGGCTTTGCTGCTGGCCCGCGAACGGCTGAACGTGGCTTTGGTCGATTCACCCCAGCCCAACACGGCCCCTGACGTGCGCGCCTATTCGCTCAACGGCGCGGCCAAGGCCTTGCTGCAAGACCTGCGCTGCTGGCCTGAGGCCCCCGCCGTCACGCCCGTGCACCAGATGCAGGTCTGGGGCGACGATGGCGGCAAGCTCAATTTCGGTGCCGGCGATCAGGGCGTGGGTGAGCTCAACTGGATGGTAGATGTGCCTGTGTTGCAAGCGCTGCTGGCGCAAGCCGTGCAGTTTCAGCCCCAGATTCAAGTGGTACAGGCCCCGTTGTCCGCGCCGCTCACGGTGGTGTGTGAAGGCCGTGCCAGCCAGACCCGCGCCGAGCTGGGCGTAGGCTTTGACATCACGCATTACGAGCAACACGCCCTGGCCACCCGCCTGATGTGCGACCGAGTGCATGAGGGCATCGCCCGGCAATGGTTTGGCTGGAGCCCCGCGTCCGGCCTGGCGCAGCCGCAAGCCGAAGTGCTGGCCCTGCTGCCCTTGGGCGGCGAAGGCGGGCGCGAAGTCGCGCTGGTCTGGTCGGTTCACCCGCTGCGGGCGCAAGAATTGATGACCATGCCGCCCGAAAACTTTGCCGCTGCACTGGCCCAAGCCTGCGGCCATGCCCTGGGCGGCATGCAGTTGTCGGCCGAGCGTGCCGTATGGCCGTTGCAACTGGCGCGCGCCGAACGCTGGATCGGCACCATGCCGGGGCAAAACAAACAAGCCTTTGCATTGGCGGGCGATGCGGCCCATGCCCTGCACCCGCTGGCCGGTCAAGGCCTGAACGTGGGCCTGGCGGATGTGGCGGAACTGGTCAGCGTGATCCGCGCCAAAGAATTTTGGCGGCCGCTGCACGACCTCAAACTGATGCGCCGCTACGAGCGCGCACGCCAGGCCGATGTGCAAGCCATGGGTTTCGTGACCGATGGCCTACAGCGGCTGTTTGCCCAGCCCGGCCCGATCTGGCAAAACCTGCGCAACTGGGGCATGCGCGGCTTTGACCGCAGCGGCCCACTCAAACACTGGATGACGCAACGGGCCATGGGCCAAAGCACTCCGCCCAACCCTGCCAAGGCCACAAACTGATTTGTCCTTCTTTTACTTGATTCCGAAAGCCTCTGTCATGAAGTTCTCTCTCTCCAAACTGGTCCTGATCGTGGCCACCATCGCCTTGACCTGTGGTCATGTTTTGGCGCAAGAAGCGGTCATCCGCAAAAATCTGAGCGAGCGCCTGCCCAACCTGCCCAAGATCGACGAGGTGAGTAAAACCCCAATGAATGGGCTGTTTGAAATCCGCTTGGGCAACGACGTGATGTACAGCGATGCCGAAGGCAACTTCCTGATTCAGGGCGCACTCATCGACACGAAACAAAAGCGCAACCTGACCGAAGAGCGCGTGGACAAACTCTCGGTCATCCCGTTTGACCAGTTGCCCATCAAAAATGCTTTCACCCAAGTGCGCGGTAACGGAAAACGCAAGCTGGTCGTGTTTGCCGACCCCAACTGCGGCTACTGCAAGCGCTTCGAAAAAGACTTGCAAAAGCTGGACAACGTGACCATTTACCACTTCCTCTACCCCATCCTGGGCGAGGACTCCAAGACCAAAACCAAAAACATCTGGTGCGCCAAAGACAAGGCCAAGGTCTGGAACGACTGGATGATCAACGGCACCACACCCCCCGCCATCAACTGTGATGCCTCGGCCATTGACTCGATCGTGGCCTTTGGGCAGAAAAACCGCATCACCGGCACACCCCTGCTCTTGTTTGCCGATGGCTCTCGTGTCCCCGGTGCCGTGCCCATGGCTCAAGTTGAAAAAATGCTCACCGAGATCAAATGACATCCACACTGCCGCATCCCATGACCGAAGACCCGACCTGGCGGCTGATCCGCCGCTTGGGTTACGCCGGGCTGATTCCCTTTGTGTTTTTGGCCCTGTGCCTGTGGTTGGTTGGCCCCGAACTGCACCCCTATGTGGCCCTGGCCATGCAAGGCTATGGCGCGGTGATCGTGTCGTTTTTGGGCGGCATCCACTGGGGCGTGGGCTTTCGCAACGCATTGATCACCCCTGAAGCACCTCGCATCCACTTCACCTGGGGTGTCGCGCCCTCCCTGCTGGCCTGGGTGGGCGTGATGATGCCCGCCTTTGCAGGCTTGCCTCTGCTGGGCTTTGTGCTGATCGGCTGCTATGTGATGGACCGCCGCACTTGGCCCGCTGCGGGCCTGGCCCCTTGGTTGCCCATGCGCTTGCAACTGACCATCGTGGCCAGCATGAGCTGTTTTTTGGCCGCTGGTGCAACGTAAGCAACAGCACCCGAGACGCTCTTTTGTAGGAGCCCACCCCGTGGGCGATGAGCGTGGCACACGCCCTCAAAGCCAAACCCAGCACTACAAGCCCAGCCCCAAGCCACTCAACCCAAACCTTGCCCCATGACCGCCATCCACTACACCGTTGAAGCCGCCGACCTGCACGCCCATTTGTTTCGGGTGACGCTCACCATCACTGAACCCGCAGCGCAGCAAACCGTGTCGCTGCCGGTGTGGATTCCGGGCAGTTATCTGGTGCGCGAGTTCTCCAAAAACCTGCAAAACCTGAGCGCCAAACAAGGCCGCCGCAGTTTGCCCACACAGCAGCAAGACAAGTGCAGCTGGGCCATTGCTTGCAATAGCGGGCAGCCCCTGGTGCTGAGTTACGAGGTCTATGCTTTTGACAACTCGGTGCGCACCGCCTGGCTGGACAGCCAACGCGGCTTTTTCAATGGCACGAGCCTGTGCCTGCGGGTGCACGGGCAAGAACACGCGCCGCATCAGCTGCAGCTGCAAGCTGTGAAGAGCCAACCCAGTTGGCAGGCCGCCACGGGCCTGGCACCGCTCAAAACCGACAAAAAAGGCTTTGGCCTTTACGAAGCCGCAAACTACGACGAACTGGTGGACTGCCCGGTGGAGTTAGGCGCGTTCTGGAGCGGCAGCTTCAACGCCTGCGGCGTGCCGCACCGCTTTGTGGTGGCGGGGGCTCTGCCCTCCTTTGACGGTGACCGGTTGTTGGCCGACACACAAAAAATCTGCGAGGCCGCCATTGGTTTTTGGCACGGATCGAGCAAGGCAGCGGGCAAAAAAACGCCTCATCACAACTACCTTTTCATGCTCAACGCCGTGCACGACGGCTACGGCGGTCTGGAGCACCGCAACAGCACCGCGTTGATTTGCAAACGCGATGATTTGCCACGCCACAACGGCCTGTCCGCCAGCCCGCGCAAGCCAGAGGGCTACACCACGCTGCTGGGCCTGATCAGCCACGAGTACTTTCACACATGGAACGTCAAGCAACTGCGCCCCGATGCCTTTGCCCGCTACGACTACAGCCAGGAGAACTACACGCAGTTGCTGTGGTTTTTTGAGGGTTTTACCAGCTATTACGACGACATCTTGCTGCGCCGCGCAGGGCTGATTGACGACGCCACTTATATCGAACTGCTGGGCAAGACCATCGCGCAGGTGCAGCAAACGCCGGGCCGCCATGTGCAAAGCGTCGCGCAGTCGAGCTTTGACGCTTGGGTCAAGTACTACCGCCAGGACGAAAACACCATCAACGCCACCGTGAGTTATTACACCAAGGGCGCGCTGGTGGCTTTGTGCCTGGACCTGACGGTGCGCCGCGAATTCAAAACCGAAGGCTACACGCTCGACACCGTGATGCGCGGCCTGTGGAAACGCTGCAAGGCCGGACCCCTGCGCGAGCAGGACTTGCTGGACGAATTGCAGGCCGTGACCGGCCGCAGCTGGGCGGGCGAGATCCAGCGCTGGGCGCACAGCACGCAAGAGCTGCCGCTGCGGGAACTGCTCACGGCGCATGGCATCGGGGTAGAGGCCGAGACCTCGGGCATGGCGCAGCGCTTGGGCTTGCGCGTGAGCGAAGCCGCAGGCAGTGTGCAGGTCAAAGTGGTGCTGCGCGGCGGCGCGGGCGAAGCCGCGGGCCTGGCTGCGGGTGACGAATGGCTGGGCCTGGACGTAGGGGCCAAGGGGCAAGGCGGCAGCTGGCGTCTGGGCAAACTCGACGAACTGAGCGCCTTGCTGGGCAAAGAGCGCCAATTGACCGCCCTGGTCTCACGCGACAAACGCCTGCTGCGCTTGCCGCTCAAGGTGCCTGCGCAGGCAAGCCACTGGCAGCTGAGCGTGCTCAAGGACCGCCCGGCCGATCAGTGGCCTGCGGTCTGATTCACTTGCCGCGCAAGTCCACCACGCGTTTGGCCTTGCCCTGGCTGCGCTCCACGCCGCCTTCGGCCTTGAGCTCGATCGCCACGCTCGAGCCAATGTAGACCTTGATCTCGTGCTGCAGCTGCTTGGCCGCCGCACGCGCCTCGATGCTGTCGGGCGACACGCCGGGCTTGGTTTCGATCAGCACTTTGAGGTCGTCCATCGGGCCTTCACGGGTCAGGACGCATTGGTAGTGCGGGGCCAGCTCGGCGCGCTTCAAGATCAGCTCTTCGATCTGGCTGGGGAACACGTTCACGCCCCGGATGATCATCATGTCATCGCTGCGGCCGGTGATTTTTTCCATGCGCCGCATGCTTCGGGCGGTGCCGGGCAGCAGGCGCGTCAGGTCGCGCGTGCGGTAGCGGATGATGGGCAGCGCTTCTTTGGTCAGGCTGGTGAATACCAACTCGCCCATTTCGCCATCGGCCACTGGCTCGCCCGTCTCGGGGTTGATGATCTCGGGGTAGAAGTGGTCTTCCCAGATGGTCGGGCCGTCTTTGGTCTCGATGCATTCACTGGCCACACCCGGCCCCATCACTTCAGACAGGCCATAGATGTCGACCGCGTCGATGTTCATGCGCTTTTCAATCGCAGCGCGCATGTCATTGGTCCAGGGCTCTGCGCCGAAGATGCCGATGCGCAGCGAGCTGGTTTTGGGGTCGATGCCTTGGCGCTCGAACTCGTCGGCAATCGCCAGCATGTAACTGGGCGTGACCATGATGATGTTGGACTTGAAATCCTGGATCAGCTGCACCTGGCGCTCGGTTTGGCCGCCGCCAAAAGGCACGACCGTGAGGCCCAATTTTTCTGCGCCGTAATGCGCGCCCATGCCGCCGGTGAACAGACCGTAGCCGTAGCTGATGTGCACCATGTCGCCGGGCTTGGCACCGCCAGCGCGAATGCTGCGGGCCACCACGGTGGACCAAGTGTCGATGTCTTTAAGGGTGTAGCCCACCACGGTGGGTTTGCCGGTGGTGCCGCTGGACGCGTGGATGCGGGCGCAGTTTTCACGGGGCACGGCAAACATGCCAAAGGGGTAGCTGTCGCGCAGGTCTGACTTGGTGGTGAACGGAAACTTGGCGATGTCGGCCAGCGTTTTGCAATCGTCCGGGTGCACGCCTGCGGCGTCGAACTTGGCCCGGTACACGGGCGAGTTGGCATAGGCGTGCTGCAGCGTTTGCTGCAGGCGCTTGAGCTGCAAGCTGCGCAGCTCGTCGATGCTGGCCTTTTCAATCGGCTCGAGGGGGAAGGCTTTTTGACTCATTCAAATCTCCACTTGATCAGCGGGGGACAGGGCTGAAGACCTGTCCCCCAATTCATAAACTTATTCGGGGATGACGGTGCCCGGGATCTGCGCGCTTTTGCCACGGAACATGGCGATGACTTCACCGTTTTGGTTGGTGACTTTCATGTCGTAGATGCCGTGACGTCCGCTGAGCGTTTGCTCAATGCCTTCACAGGTCAGCACATCGTCCAACTTGCCGGGCTTCAAAAATTCGATGCTGCAACCCGCAGCCACCGCGTTCTTGTTGTAGCTGTTACAGGCAAAGGCAAAGGTCGAATCGGCCAGCGTGAAGATGAAACCGCCATGGCAAATTTGGTGTCCATTCAGGTGCAGCGCTTTGACCGTCATGCGCATCAAGGCGCGGCCGGGTTCGCAGACCAGCAGTTCCATGCCCATGGTGTCTTTGGAAGCCACGTCGACAGCGAACATCGTCTCGCCCACCAACCGGGCCAGTGCTTGGGGGTCGCTCATCATTCGCCTTTGAATTGGGGTGCGCGTTTTTCAAGGAAGGCCTGCACCCCCTCGAAATAGTCGTGCGTGCGGCCCATCGCCGACTGCATGTCTCGCTCCAGATCCAGCTGTTCAGACAGACTGCGGGTGGTGGCGCCTTGCAACAACGCCCGGGTGGCCACCAAGGCTTGGGTGGGCATGCTCGCCAAACGCTGCGCCAAGGTCAAGGCAGCGGCCAAGGGGTCGTCGGCCACGTCCCAAATCAAACCCCATTCCTTGGCCTGCTGGGCCGGCAACTTGTCGCCCGTCATGGCCAAGGCCAGCGCCCGCGGCAGCCCCAAGCGCTCGACCAACAACCAGCTGCTGCCTGCATCCGGGATCAATCCGATTTTGCTGAAGGCTTGAATAAAGCTGGCCTGAGGGGCCGCAATGGCGATGTCACAGGCCATGGCCACCGAAGCGCCTGCACCTGCAGCCACCCCGTTCACAGCGGCCACAATGGGCATGCGCAAGGATTGGATGCGCCGTGTGGTGGGGTTGAACGCCTGATCAATGATGGGCCCAGGATCGGCCCGAGCCACGCGGTCAGGACCCGGCGTGAAATCAAAGGACGACAAATCGGCACCGGCGCAAAAACCTCGCCCGGCGCCGGTCAGCACCATGGCGCGAATCTGGGCGTTGGCTTCGGCCTGGTCAAAAGCCGCCCACAGATCGTGGTGCATTTGACGGTCAAAACTGTTCAGCGCAGCAGGCCGGTTGAGCGTGACCACCGCCACAGGGCCGTGTTCTTCATACAAAACAGTGGATGATGATGGATCAGTCATGAAAATCTCCGAATGCGAAAATGTACCATTAACCGACCAATCGGTTGGTTAATTGTTTCCTTGTGTCGGCAGTAAATAGAACTGTCCGGTTTCGTAGCAAGTTAATTGTCCGCTTTTCTTGCTTGCACTCATGAGCTGCTTTTGAGCAAGTAAGCGGTCCGTCTTTTGACTGGCTTCATGCGGCCAGCCTTTGCTCCTTTCCTGGGTCTTGGCGCTGCTGCCCCTTCGCGTCATAACAAGCGAGCCTGCGCGGCCCATGAAACACAGCCAGCGTCGCATCCACATACCGATGCACCCTCAAGCGCGTATGCACATAGTGATACCTGAACTCGTCCGTCGGGATCTGTAGCTGCATTGCTTCAAAGCTGACGCAGTTGTCGTTGTCTGCCGTGCGCTCGTGCTGCTCACACAAAATATCAGGGAGATTGCCGCTGATGAACGGCACATAAGCTGTCCCCTCGCAGCGGCTGGCCACCCCAAACTCTCGGTTGTGCCCTGGGCGATACACCTCCTCCAGATAGCGGTTGGCCGCCTGTATGTCTGTGATACCCGCTCGCGCCAACTCTTGTGGCAAACGGCCCTGATGCGTTTGAAAGGCCCGCTCGCTGCGCCCGCGCGCCTGGGGCGAGTAGGCTGCAATGTGACCAATCCCCAGTTGCTTGAGGGCCCGCCCAAGCTGCGTGAGGTTGACTTTGTCGACTTTGCCACCGGCCTTGGGTGTGGTGAAGTAATGCGCCCCGCGATCGGTGTACAGGCTTGCAAATAGCCCATAGCGGGCGATCGTTTGACCAATCCCGTGAAAGCTGGAGGCGCTGCCTTCTTGTTCACAAAAGAACATGGACGTGTGCTCGCCCGTTGCATCGTCCATCGTGACCACCAAATCCCACACCGATTGATCAACCCAGCGGTGAGTGCTGGCATCTTGGTGGATCATCATCCCCGCCAGCGGTGCCCTGTCGCGCTTGATGCGGTGCTTGCCACGCGCCTTGTGAACTTTGGCCGCACCCGCTCCTTGGAGCACGCTTTTGAGCCAACTGTAGCTACGCAAGCCTTTGAATTCAGCCTTGTATTTGCTGTGGAAATGGCTCAGATTCCAGCCTGCAAAACTGGTTTTGTACAGCTCAACCACCTGGTCCACCTCGGCTGCGCTGGCTCGGCGCTTGGAGATTTGGCTCAGTCGCCTGTCCAATAGCCCTTGCAGCCCGTCAGCCTCATAACGCTGGACGTGACGGCGAAAACTGCGCTCGCATTGGCCCAGCAGCTCAGCGGCCTCGCTCTGATTCAGCCTGCCTTCATTCCAGCCAACATATGCCTGTTCGAATCTCATCTTCCGGTTCTCCTGCATGTAGCGAGTCCGGCTGATCGGTGCGTCTTGCATCGCACTCCCCAAACCGGACAGATTACTTGCTAAAAACCGGACAACCTATTTGTTCCCGACATTAATTGTTTCCTTGGGTTTTCCCTAGGTTTTGGAGCCATCAGGGCTTGAAACCCCTCGGTCAGCGCCTTGGGTATAGTGAGCCCATTCATTCCGTTTGACGCTCACACAGGAGACAGCACTTGACCTACGAAAACATTGAAGTCCGCACCGAAGGCGGGCAAGTCGGCATCATCACCCTCAACCGCCCCAAGGCGCTGAATGCGCTGAACGGCGCTCTGATGGACGAGCTGGGCGCCGCCTTGAAGGCGTTTGACGCCGACGAGGCCATTGGCTGCATCGTCATCACCGGCAGCGAGAAAGCCTTTGCTGCCGGGGCCGACATCTCGGCCATGGCGAAGTTCAATTTCCACGACGTTTACAAAAACGACTTCATCACGCGCAACTGGGAAACCATCCGCAGCATCCGCAAACCCGTGATCGCGGCCGTCAGCGGCTTTGCCTTGGGCGGTGGTTGCGAGCTGGCCATGATGTGCGACTTCATCATCGCCGCTGACAACGCCAAGTTCGGCCAGCCCGAAATCAAGATCGGCATCATCCCCGGCGCAGGCGGCACACAGCGCTTGCCGCGGGCCTTGGGCAAGTCCAAGGCGATGGACTTGGTGCTCACAGGCCGCATGATGGACGCGGCTGAGGCCGAGCGCGGTGGCTTGGTCAGCCGTGTAGTGCCGCTGGACAAGTTGATGGATGAAACACTGGGCGCTGCTTTGATGATTTGTGGCTATGGCCAACTGGCGACCATGGCGGCCAAAGAAAGCGTGAACCGCGCTTTTGAAAGTGGGCTGAGCGACGGTGTGATGTTCGAGCGCCGCCTGTTTCACGGCTTGTTTGCCACCGCCGACCAAAAAGAAGGCATGGACGCCTTTTTGAACAAACGCGTCCCCAAGTTCATCCACGGCTGAGACACTTGGGCCATTGGGCCCGTGTCCAGACTTTGGTGAGATGGTGATCAGGGCGTGTGCCACGCCCATCGCGCACGGGGTGCGCTCCTACAAAGCATAGCCCCAGTTGGTGGACCGAGCGCCGCGCATTTGTGGGAGCCCACCCCTGTGGGCGATCAACCCCTGTCGTTCAATCCGTTGGCTGGCGTCAGCAGCTCAGGCTGCCAAACCAGGCGCTCGGGCGCGCTGAAACACAAGAAGCGTTTGTTGGTGGCGCGACCAATCGCACAGAGGCCCAAGCGCTTGGCCACGTCCAGCCCCATTTGGGTGATGCCACTGCGCGAGACGACCACGGGCACGCCCATTTGCGCCGACTTGATGACCATTTCGCTGGTCAAGCGCCCGGTGGTGTAGAACACCTTGTCCTGGGCGTTCACGTCGTGCATCCACATCCAGCCGGCAACGGTGTCCACCGCGTTGTGACGCCCCACGTCTTCCACAAACATGAGCATGTCTTCACCCTGAAACAAGGCGCAGCCGTGCACCGAGCCCGATGATTTGTAGGTGGTTTCTTGCAAGCGAATGGCGTTGACCACACCATAAAGCTGGCTTTGGGTGATTTGCGCGGGCGGCAGTTCGATCTCTTCGATGTGGGCCATCAAATCGCCAAATACGCTGCCTTGGCCGCAGCCGGTGGTCACCACGCGCTCGGCGCTGCGCTCGACCACGACGTTGGCGTTAGGGCGGGTTTTGACGGCAGCCACGCCGGGCTCGCCCAGTTCTCCTTCTCCAATCGTCCAGTCCACGGTGATGGATTCGATCTGGGCCACGGAATCAATCAGACGCTGGTTGCGCAAGAAACCCAGCACCAGCCACTCGGGCTCGGCGCCCAGAGTCATCAAGGTCACCAGCTCTTTTTTATCCAGGTAAATGGTCAGAGCACGCTCAGCGGGGATTTGCGTCTCGGAGGACTCACCGAATTCGTTGCACACGGGCACACTGCGGGTCAGGGGTGCACGCGCTCGGGTGATGTGGGGCTTGAGAGGGGCCGATGCGGCCTCGGGGGCGTTCAGAACAACAGACATGGCTTGAGCCTAACGTAAAAATCCCCCGCGACAAGACGGGGGATTTTTCAGTGGGATGCAAAAAAGGATCAGCCTTTTTTGGCAGGTGCAGCTGCAGGCTTGGCCCCTGCTGGGGCTGCTGCGGGAGCAGCGGCCGTCGTTTCTGCAGGCTTGTAGGCACCAGGGTCCACGCAAGCGGGCGTGGCAGCAGGTGCGGCCTTGCCTTTGCCGTTGGTTTTGTAATAGTGTGCCGCCACTTTTTCTCGGGACTTGCACAACTGGAAGTCGGCCACTTTGTTGCCATGCGCGGTTTTGGCCGCAGCCTCGGCGGCTTTGGCCTTGGCCTCCTCACTGGGGGCGGGTAGTTTGGCGGCAGCGCTGAAGCCAATGGCCAGTGCGGACAAAACAAGCAGGGTTTTTTTCATGAAGTTTCTCCAGGCTCAAGCCGAAGCGGTGGAAGCATTCGAGGCGGCGGGGGGGGTCGTAGTGGCTGAACGGTGGGCTGGGATCTTGCCCGACTTCACATCGTCGTACCACAACTCATGGTGTTCCTTGGCCCAGGTTTCGTCCACATAGCCTGTTCGCATGGCTTTGTAGGCACCGCGCATGCCAATGGTGCCCATGTAAATGTGGCCGATGAACATGGCCATCATGAACAAGGCCGCCACGCCGTGGATCATGTTGGCGATTTGCATGGTGCCGCGTTCGTAAATGAGACCGGGGATCAGCATGTCGAGCACCAGGCCCGATCCGACCACGATCAAACCAAGGAACAACACACCGCCCCAGAAGACCACCTTTTCACCGGCATTGAAGCGGTGTGAAGGCACTTCGGTGCCCGAGAACAAACCGCCGCCTTTGAGCATCCAGACCACATCGTCCTTGCTGGGCAGGTTGTCCTTGAGGAAGGTGATGAAGACCACCACCAAAGACACCGCAAACAAGGGCCCTGCAAAGTTGTGCAGGTTTTTCAGGGCATAGCTCAGCCAACCAAACAGCGTGCCACCCAAAATGGGGAGCAAGAAGTATTTGCCGTAGGCCATGACGATGCCCGAGATGGCCAGCGACACAAAAGCAATGGCGTTGGCCCAGTGGGCTGAGCGCTCAAACGGCGTGAATCGTTCGATCTTGCGACCAGTTTCCTGACCATGCAGCTCGATCGTGCCCTTGGAGAAATAAAACAGCGCCATCGCACCCACGGCGATCAGCAACAAGGCTGCGCCATACGGAATGATGATGTTGTTGCGCACCTGACGCCAAGACTCGCCCGCCGAGGCCAGACGCGAGCCGGGGTATTGCACAAAAGGCTGGATCAGGTTGCCTGCTTCAGGCGCTTGGCTTTTGGGCAGGCTGGTGTAGCCGGTCACGCCCTGCCCCACCGAACGCCACATGGGCGCGTTGTTGCCGGGTTGAACCTGGCCGCGTTCGGCGTTGGTCTGGTCCTTGTACTTCGGATCGGCGTCGGCACCCGGCGCAATCTGGAAGATGTTGGCGCTTTTCACGCCCAAGCTGTTGTCAGCTGCGGCGGCAGGAGCAGCGGCAGTGGGTGGGGTCGCAGAGGCCGGGGCCTGCGTTTGGGCCACAGCGCCCACGGTCCACAGGGCCAGACCGATGCTCAGTAAGAAGCGACGCATGAACTTCTCCTTGTGGCTCACTTGGGAGCACGGGCGTGGTCGTCTTGACCATAACTGGCGCGGGCTTTGAGGTGGTTGGCCCAGCCATCTTTGTCACCGGCTTTCCAGCCCGACGCGGTGTAGACCGCCACACCGGTGCCGTTTTGCACGGGCTTGTCAGAACGCGCACCCGGTTTGTCTTGCGAAGTTTCACCACACGCCACGAGCAAAGCGGCGCACCCGATGATAAAGATGGTTTTTTTCATGCTCAGGCTCCTGGCTTGGCTTGGTTACCGTAAGCGGTGCCCCAGCCCCAAACTTCGGCGCCTTTGCCCCGGGCCAGCACGCGACCGCGCAGAATGTCGGCGACCACATCGCCGTCGCCCGCCAGCAAAGCTTTGGTTGAGCACATTTCCGCACAGGCGGGCAGTTTGCCCTCGGCCAGGCGGTTGCGGCCGTATTTTTCAAACTCGGCCTGACTGCCATGCTCTTCGGGGCCACCTGCGCAGAAGGTGCACTTGTCCATCTTGCCGCGCAAGCCAAAGGTGCCGTTGGACGGGAACTGCGGTGCGCCAAACGGACAGGCATAAGAGCAGTAGCCGCAACCAATGCAGATGTCCTTGTCGTGCAGCACCACGCCTTCTTCGGTTTTGTAAAAGCAATTGACTGGGCAGACCGCCATGCAAGGTGCGTCAGAGCAATGCATGCAGGCCACCGAGATCGACTTCTCGCCGGGTACACCATCATTGAGCGTGACCACGCGGCGGCGGTTCACGCCCCAAGGAACTTCGTGCTCGTTTTTGCAAGCTGTGACGCAGCCGTTGCATTCGATGCAGCGCTCTGCATCGCAAATAAATTTCATTCGTGCCATCGTGTTCTCCTGGAGCGCTTAGGCTTTTTCGATGTTGCAGATGGTGGTCTTGGTCTCTTGCATCATGGTGACGCTGTCATAACCATAGGTGGTGGCGGTGTTGACCGCCTCGCCGCGCACGATGGGTGCAGCCCCCTTGGGGTAGTGCGCCAGCATGTCGGCGCCTTGCCAACGACCCGAGAAGTGGAAAGGCATCCACACCGTGGCGGTGTCCACCCGCTCGGTCACCATGGCCTGCACGTCCAGTCGCGCACCCGTGGCACCGGTCAACCAGACGCGGTCGCCGTTGCGAATGCCCCGATCGGCCGCCGTTTTGGGGTGGATTTCGACATAAGCCTCTTGCTGCAACTCGGCCAGCCAGGGGTTGGCGCGGGTTTCCTCGCCACCGCCTTCGTACTCGACCAAACGTCCAGAGGTCAGGATGAGTGGATACTTTTCGTGGACCTTGTCGGCGATGTTCTTGTCCTGCACGGTCTTGAACAAGGTGGGCAGACGCCAGAAAGCCTTGCGGTCGTCGTGGGTGGGGTACTTGGCCATCAAGTCCGGACGGGTGCCGTACAGCGGCTCGCGGTGCTGAGGAATGGGATCTGGGAAGTTCCAGACCACGGCTCGGGCCTTGGCGTTGCCGAAAGGGTGGCAGCCGTGTCCTTTCATGAACACGCGGATCATGCCGCCCGACGAATCGGTCTTCCAGTTTTTGCCTTCGGCCTTGGCTTTTTCGGCCTCGGTCAGCTCATCCCACCAGCCCAATTTCTTGAGCAAAATGTGGTCAAGCTCCGGGTAGCCGGTCGTGATGTCCGCGCCCATGGAGTGCGAACCGTCTTCAGCCAGCAGGCTCTTGCCATCGCGCTCCACACCGAAGTTGGCGCGGAAGTTGCCACCGCCGTCCATGACGTGCTTGGAGGTATCGTACAAATTGGACGAGCCGGGGTGCTTCATTTCGGGCGTGCCGTAGCAAGGCCATGGCAGGCCGAAGTAATCGCCCGTGAAGTCGTAACCGGTTTCCTTGTCTTTGCCGCCCTTGGCCTTAAGGGTTTTCACGTCGAACAGGTTCATGTTCTTCATGTGGGCCTTCAGGCGCTCTGGGCTTTGGCCGGTATAGCCAATGGTCCAGACGCACTTGTTGATCTCTCGCAGGATGTCCTCGGGCACGGGCTCGTCCATGCCGCCAACTTTTTGCATTTTGTAATTCTTGGACAGCTCTTTGGCGAAACCGAGTTTTTCGGCCAGCTGGTGCATGATCATGTGGTCCGAGCGGCTCTCCCACAGGGGCTCAATGACCTTCTCGCGCCACTGCAAGGAGCGGTTGGAGGCGGTGCAAGAACCGCTGGTCTCAAACTGAGTTGCTGCGGGCAACAGGTACACCGCGCGGTTGGGGTTCAGGTCTTCGGCTTTGCCGGGCATGGCAGCCATGGCCGCTGTGGCCGATGGGTACGGGTCGACCACCACCAACAAGTCCAGCTTGTCCATGGCGCGCTTCATGTCCAGACCACGGGTTTGCGAGTTGGGGGCATGGCCCCAATAGAACACACCGCGCAGGTTGCTGTCTTGGTCGATCAGCTCGTTGTTCTCCAGCACACCGTCGATCCAGCGGGACACGGTGATACCGTTTTTACCCATCATGGCGGGGCTGGCAAACTGCTTTTTGATCCACTCGAAGTCCACACCCCAGGTGTTCGCGAAATGCTTCCACGAGCCTTCGGCCAAGCCGTAGTAGCCGGGCAAGGAATCGGGATTGGGGCCGACGTCGGTCGCGCCTTGCACGTTGTCGTGGCCACGAAAAATGTTGGTGCCGCCGCCGGTCTTGCCCACGTTGCCCAGCGCCAGCTGCAAGATGCAAGATGCACGCACCATGGCGTTGCCGATCGTGTGCTGGGTCTGACCCATGCACCAGACGATGGTGCCCGGGTTGTTGTCGTGCAGCATCTTGGCGATCTTGAACATCTGCGGTTCTTTGACGCCGCAAGCCTCTTCCACCTTGTCGGGCGTCCACTTGGCCATCACATCGGCCTTGACAGCCTCCATGCCGTACACGCGGTCGTTGATGTACTTTTTGTCTTCCCAACCATTCTTGAAGATGTGATAAATCAAACCGAACAGGAAAGGAATGTCGGTGCCCGAGCGAATGCGCACGAATTCGTCGGCTTTGGCGGCGGTGCGGGTGAAGCGTGGATCGACCACGATCATCTTGCAGCCGTTTTCCTTGGCGTGCAGCATGTGCAGCATGGACACGGGGTGGGCTTCGGCCGCGTTGGAGCCGATGTACAAAGCGACCTTGCTGTTTTGCATGTCGTTGTACGAGTTGGTCATGGCGCCGTAACCCCATGTGTTGGCCACACCGGCCACCGTGGTGGAGTGGCAAATACGGGCTTGGTGGTCGCAGTTGTTGGTGCCCCAGAAGCTCACGAACTTGCGCAGCAAATAGGCTTGTTCGTTGTTGTGCTTGGAGGAGCCCACGTAATAAATGCTGTCTGGACCACTGGACTTGCGCAGATCCAGCATCTTGGCGCTGATTTCGTTGAGGGCCACGTCCCAGCTGATGCGCTCGTACTTGCCGTTGACCAGCTTCATGGGGTAGCGCAGGCGAAACTCACCGTGGCCGTGCTCACGGATGGCCGCACCCTTGGCGCAATGCGCACCGAGGTTGATGGGCGAATCGAATACAGGCTCTTGGCGCACCCAAACACCGTTTTCGACCACGGCGTCGACAGCGCAACCCACCGAGCAGTGGGTGCAGATGGTACGTTTGACTTCGACCTTACCCGCGCCCGTGATGGACTTGGCAGTAGCTGCCTGTGCTTTTTGCACCAGGCTCAACTGTGATGCGGCCAGGCCCACGCCCACACCCAAACCCGAACGGCGCAAAAAGCTGCGGCGATCGAGTGTGGGCAAAGCCTGCGACAAACCACGGCGCAAGCTGTGAATGAAGGGGGATGACGTGGCACCGGAGGTGCCGGAGGATTTTTTGGTCAGCAACATGGAAGACTCCAGTTGGGGAGGAACAGGGAAGAGGGACGGAAGGTCAGACGCGGGTGGTCTTGTAGTACTGCTGAACGTGTTCGCTCAGGGTGTAGCCTCCGCCACGTGTGGGCTTGGGCAAGGCTGTGGCCACTGGCGCGGCCTGCTTGACCACACTCGGCAAAACGGCGGTGGCTGCAGCCACAACACCCACCGTGGCAGCACCCGAGAACAGGCTGCGACGCGAAAGAGCGGAAGTTTTGGAAGACATCAAAGACTCCTGAAAGGGACAAGGCGAAGGTTCAATAAAACATACAACCTAGGCAAAAAATTGCATAAGTTATGTTACTACCTGACCAGCCGACCTCCCAAGTGAAAACCCTTAGTCCCGATTGATTTGCGTCAATCAGGTGACAAGCCAAACCATAACGGTCGGAAAAAAACCGCCCACACGAACAAAACACTAGGTTTCGTGTGCGTGAACGGAATTTTTTTTTACTTGTAAAGAACTTCAGGCAACCACAAGCCTATGGAGGGGAACATGTAAAGCAGCACGATGGCAAAGACCTGAATCGCCATGAAAGGCAGCATGCCCGCAAAGATCTGGTTCAGCGTGACGTGCGGTGGGCTCACGCCTTTCAAATAGAACGCGGCCATCGCCACAGGTGGGCTGAGGAAAGCGGTCTGCAGGTTCAAGGCCACCAACAAGCCGAAGAACAGCGGGTCGATGCCAAAGTGGGGCAGCAAGGGAATGAAGATCGGCATGAAAATCACGATGATCTCGGTCCATTCCAAAGGCCAGCCCAACAAGAAGATGACCACTTGCGCCAGGATCATGAACTGCACCGGCGTCAGGTCCATGCCCAGCACCCAGGTGTTGATGATCTCTTGGCCACCCAGCAACGCAAAGGCTGCCGAGAAAATGCTGGAGCCCACAAACAACCAGCACACCATGGCGCTGGTTTTGGCCGTCAGGTACACCGACTCGCGCAGCACTGCGTAGTTCAGGCGTCGGTAAGCTGCGGCTAGCAACAAGCCCCCGAGCGAACCCATGGCCGCCGCTTCGGTCGGAGTGGCCAGACCGAAGACGATGGTGCCCAGCACGGCCAAAATCATGATGGCCAGAGGGAAGAACGAACCCAGCAGCATCTTGAAAATTTCAAGGCGCGCAAAGCTGAAGTAGGCATAGAACAGGGCCAAGGCCACCGCACAACTGGCCAAGCCGATCCAGAAAGACAGTGGTGCGGGCAAGCGCTCGGCATCGGCTGCTGGTGTTTCCGCAGCAACCGTCACTGCAGCACCGGCAGGACCAGGTGCATCTGCTTTGGCTGGCTCTGCGGCGGGTGCCGCATCTGCTTTGGCGACTTCGGTCGAACCGGGTGGTGTTTGCAAGCCATCGGCTTCGGGTTCAGCCAGACCACTGACACTGGAGGCTTCTTCTGTTTCGGCCGAATCAGCCAACTCGCCGCCCATGGCCACCACGCCTTCCACCGTCTCGACGGGCAGTGGTGCAGTGACTTTGAAGTAAATGGTCCCCATGATCGCTGCGACGGCCAAAAGCGGCAGCAAAGCAATGACCAAGTGGTTGAGCAAGTCACGCATGGGCACGGATGCATTGCGCTTGCCTTTCATCGCACCGATCAAACCGGGTAGCACGTTGTTGCTGATGTCTTTGGACACCACTTGGGCAAACGCTGGCAAGGGTACGATGCGGTCTTCGGCCGACATGGGCGGCGCCATGCTGGGCTTGATTTTGGCAATGATGACCACGTAGAGGACATACAAAGTGGCCAGCATGATGCCCGGGAAAAATGCCCCAGCGTACAACTTGACCACCGACACACCTGCCGTCGCGCCATAGACGATCAGCATGACCGAGGGAGGAATCAGAATACCCAGACAACCGCCTGCGGTGATAGCACCTGCCGACAGCTGCACGCTGTAACCAGCCCGCAGCATGGCGGGCAACGCCAGCAAGCCCATGAGCGTGACCACCGCGCCCACGATGCCTGTGGCCGTGGCAAAAATAGCGCAGGTCACGATGGTGGCCACCGCCAAGGAACCCGGCACACGGGCCATGGCCAGGTGCATGCTCTTGAACAATTTCTCAATCAAGTTGGCGCGTTCAATGAGGTAGCCCATGAACACGAACAAGGGGATCGAGATCAGCACGTCGTTGGACATGACCGAGAAGGCTCGCTGAACCATCAGGTCGAGCGTTTGTTGAACCGCCAGATCGGGGTTGGAGCTTCGGTAAGCAATCCAGGCGAAGATCATGCCCATGCCCATGAGGGTGAACGCTGTGGGAAAACCCAACATGATCGCCACCACCACCAAGGCCAGCATTAACAGTCCCAAATGCCCATTGGACATATCGGCAGGAGCAGGCAGCAAAACAAAGGCCGACAACACGACCAAGGCCATGATCGTCAGGCCAAACCAGACTTCTTTTTTCATTTTTGCGTTCCCTTGGCAGTCACCAACTCGCCCAACTTGGCTATGTCTTCGTCTTTCACATTGACCATTTGCTTGAGTTTTTCGACATCGACCTCGTCCACGTCATCGCCACGCTTTGGCCACTCCCCCTGCTTGATGCACACGATGCACCGCACAATTTCAACCAAACCTTGAGCCAACAGGAAAGCACCCGCAATCGGCAAAATGGTTTTGAACGGGTAGATGGGCGGACCGTCGGCCGTCACGTTGGAGTGTTCGTTGATGGCCCAAGACTCGGCAGCAAAACCATAGCCGGCATAAGCCAAAGCCACCACACCCGGAATGAAAAACACGATGTACAGCGTCAAGTCCAACCAGGCCTGCAGGCGGGGCGGAAAAAAGCCATACAGCACATCGCCGCGCACATGGCCATTCTTGGACAAGGTGTAGGCACCCGCCATCATGAACAGAGATCCATACATCATGCTCATCACGTCAAAGGCCCAGGCGTGAGGGCTGTCCAGCACATACCGAGAGAACACCTCCCAAGAGATCATGAAGGTCAACGCCACGATCAGCCAGGAAAAAAATTGACCAATCCAAGTACTGACTTTGTCAATAAGGAGTAAGAGATTTTGCATAAGGGAACCGCATAAATGAATCAGCCATCCAGGAGACCTGGATGGCTGATGGAACTGTCAAATGAAAATCAACCTTTTTTCGCGGGTGCCGCTTTGGCTCCGAAGAAATGGTTCACAGCCATGCGACGGCTGATGTTGGTGTCCTGGTCCCATTTGACCGCACGTTGTGCGAAGGCGCGTTGGGATTCCACGATCTCTTTGAACAATGGATTCTCCGCAGACTTCTTTTCAACAATTTCAGTCCAGATTTTCAGTTGGTCTTGCAAAATCGCATCGGGTGTTTTGTAGAACTTGACCTTGTCTTTGGTCTGCAACTCGATGTAATCCTTGGAGTAACGGTCAATGGCTTTCCAGGACATGTCGGCCGAAGCGGCTTCTGTGGCACCCGCGATCACGGCCTTCAGCTTGGCAGGCAAGGCGTCGTACTTGGTCTTGTTGAACATGATCTCAAAAGTCTCAGCGCTCTGGTGGTAGCTTTGCAGCATGCACACTTTGGAGACATCGGGGAAGCCCAAAATACGGTCAGAGGTGGCGTTGTTGAACTCAGCGCCGTCCAGCAAACCACGGTCCATGGCTGGCACGATCTCGCCGCCTGGCAAGGCGTTCACAGCAGCGCCCATGGCGGTGAACAAGTCAATGGCCAAACCGTTGGTGCGGAACTTCAAGCCTTTGAAATCGGACGACTTGGTGATCGGCTTTTTGAACCAGCCCAGTGGCTGGGTAGACATGGGGCCGTACAGGAACGACTGCACGTTGCCGCCAATCGACGCGTACAGCTTGGCCAGCAGCTCAGCGCCGCCGCCGTACTTGTGCCAAGACAAAATCATGTTGGCGTCCATGCCGAAAGCCGGGCCAGAGTTCCACAATGCCAAAGCGTTTTGCTTGCCATAGTGGTAACCCAACACACCGTGACCACCGTCCAAAGTGCCTTTGGAGACCGCTTCAAGCAAACCAAATGCAGGCACCACAGCACCAGCAGGCAGCACTTCAATCTTCAGATCACCACCGGTCATGTCGTTGACCTTCTTGGCGTAATCCAGTGCGTACTCGTGGAAGATGTCCTTGGCAGGCCAAGTGCTCTGCCAGCGCATGGAAATCGGGCCGGTTTGGGCCGTGGCGATCATGGGTGCAGAGATTGCACCTGCGGCGACAGCTGCGCCTTTGAGAAGATGACGACGGCGTGGGGTTTTGTTGTCTGACAAAGTGAATCTCCAATCGTGGTTGAACTTTCAAGCGCGAAAAATTACCGCCTGGTTTTTGATTATGCAGCGCACCAAAGGCTCACTCGTCAGTGAAAACCCTAGGTCACCTCGTCATTAATTTCAAATTGAAATGTTGAAATGTTGAAAATTTCATTCAATCCACCAAATCGAAGCCCTGCGTTTCTACGCTCAGGAAAGCTTCGGTGAATGCGGCCAAGCGGGCATAAAAAACGGCAGCCGGGTGCGCCTGCAGCGTTTGGCACATTTGCGGCACCCACGGCTGCAGATGCTGGCTGAAAAATGCCATTTGGTGCGTGAGGTTGGCCACGGCCACATCGTCCCCGGCAATCAGGTAGCGCATGACTTCAAAAACATAAGCCACATGGTCTTCGGTGTCGGACATGCCCTCGCCTTTGCCCAGGCCCAAGGCTGCCAGGTCGTCGCGCAGCTTGACCAGTGGTTTTTCGTTCAAAAAGCCGCTTAGGTAGTGCGAGCCGTAAAGGTAAACCTCGGGCTTGCCCACGCCACCAAACAGTCGGTTGTATTCGGCCACCACTTGATCGTGGTTCAGACTGCGGGCGCTGGCCACCAGGTTGCGCCAAGGCTCTTCCAAAAAGCCACCGGCATCGGGGGCCTCGGTCACAGCCACCTGCAATTGGTCCAGCAAATCGACCGAAGGGGCGGCATAAAGAAGCTGCGACAGAAGACCATACACCTCGGCGCGGGCGGTTTCTTCGTCCAGCGCGTGGCTGCTGTTCGACAGGTTCAGGTCTTGGCTCATGGCAAGCATTTATCGGGTTTTGGGGGGCACTTGGCCATCGGTGATGCGCACCTGGTTCTCGTCGGTGAACATGTCCACCACGCGGCAATCTCCGCACATTTTCAGGCGCTCCAGGGCCGGGCCCTGGAACATGCTGTGCCCCGTCAGGCGGCCCAGCATGGTCTCGATGGCCTTGAGGGTGCCAAAGGGTTTGGCGCAGCGGATGCAGGCGTAAGGCGGGCTGCTGTGCACCACGCGCGGCTGCGTACGTTCGGCCAGCAGCGACAGGCGTGGCTGCAGCGTGATCGCGTTCTCGGGACAGGTCGTGGCACACAGACCGCACTGCACGCAGTTTTTCTCGACAAAACGCAACTCAGGCTGCAGGGGGTTGTCTTGCAGCGCCGACGAAGGGCAAGCGCCCACACAGCTCATGCACAGCGTGCACTTGCTGCCGTCCACCGCGATGCTGCCTAATGGCGACCCAGCGGCAGGCAAGGCCAGCGCCTTGGGGCGCGAGGCCTCGTCCATCGCCATCACGGGCGACTGCGCCATCAGGTGGTCGATGACCAGCTCGAGGTTGCTGCGCTTTTCGGCTTGCACCGCGTGCCGGGCGGCCACGGCAGGGCCTGTGGGCAAGCTTGCGGCCTTGAGGCTGCGGGCGCACAGGCGCTGCAAATCACCATCCAAAGATGTTGCGGTTTTGGCTTCGATCAGCTGGAAATGCACACCGGTGTAACCCAAACCATTGAGCAGGCTTTGGGCCACAGCCATTTGTTCCATGAGCGCAGCGCGGTATTGCGGCGCTTCTTCGGCGGTGATCAACACCATGACCTGGCGTGCGCCATAGGCCACGGCCGAGAGCCAAAGCTCCATCCCCACACTGGCGGTGTGCCACATGGCCACGGGCATGACCCTGGCAGGCACACCCTGCATGACGCCCAGCTGCGCACCGCGGCCCAACTCGTCGATCAGCGCCTGGCCTTTTTCTTGGCTGTGCAAAAGCAAAGCAGCATCACGCCCGCCAGCGGCTTGGTAGGCTGAGAGCAATGCGCGGATCTTGGCACCTTGCTCTGCCGGGCGCGGGTAGGCGTAGGTCAGTGCGCCTGTGGGGCAAGCTGTGGTGCACGCGCCGCAGCCCACGCACAGGTTGGGGTTGACCACGATTTGCTGGCGGCTTTTGTCCGAGCGCACGGCTTCGGCCGAGCAGATGTCGATGCAGGCGCTGCAGCCCACTTGCTCGTTGCGGCTGTGGGCGCAGAGCTTTTGTTTGTAGGCAAAAAAGCGGGGCTTTTCAAACTCGCCCACCAGTTCGCGCACCTTCAGCAAAGTTTGCAGGTCTTGCCCATCCCAGCGGAAATACCCCTGCGGCAAGGCGTGCGAGGTGAACGTGGGCGAGGCCTTGTCGCCGCGCAAGTCCAGCACCACATCAAAGCGCTCGGTTTGTGGGCGGGCGTCGCGGCTGAAGTCGATGGCACCTGCGGCTTCGCACACCTTGACGCAGTCGCGGTGCGAAGTGCAGCGCGACAGGTCCACCTGGTAATCGAGGCCAATGGCCTGCTCGGGGCAAGCCGCCACGCAAGCGTTGCAGCGGGTACACAGGTCGAGGTCTATCGGGTTACTGGCATCCCAAGTCACATCAAAGGCGCCCAACCAACCGCTCAAGCTTTGCAAGCGCCCGGCCACCACAGGATGGCGCCGCTCCTGGCTGCCCCCGGCGTTGCCAGGGCCTTGCGCAAAAATGGTGACCTGCATCGCATCTGACAGGAAACTGGCGGCGCGTTCGGCCACATCGATGGCCCCGATGATGAGCACGCGGCCTTCGCTTTTGTAGGTGACGGTGGCCACCGGTTCGGGTTCGGGCAAACGGGCAGCGGCCAGAAGTGCGGCCATTTTGGATGTGGCGTGCTCGGCTTCACGGCCCCAGCCACCGGTTTCGCGAATGTTGACAAAGCGGATGGGCGAAATTGCGCCTTCGGTTTGCTCGGCCAGTTCACTGAACAAACGCTTTTCTTGCGTGCAGGCCACCACCACGGTCTCGCCGGTTTTCAAGGCTTTCTGGAATTGCCCCGCTTCGCGGCGGCACAAGGTGGTGTGCAGCGTGAGGTCTTCACCCAGTGCTTGGCCCAGAGCTTGGGCTTGCAGGGGCATGGTTTGGTTGCAGTTGCAAATCAGGGTGGTCATTTTCGGGGTGCGCGTTGACGTGGGGCTGAAACACGGGGCTGACCGGTCCTGCCAAATGAGGCAGGTGAGGCGGCGACTGTGCCACAACTGGCGAGCCTTGCGGGGCCGCAGGACTTTGCACAGGGTTTTCACGGGGGCCTGCAGCAGGACTGACCGCAGTCAACATGGGCTCGGCCGTGGCCGCGGTCTTTGCCGCCGCTTCATCGGGTTTGTCGAATAAACCCAGCAGTTGCGCGCCCACCATTTTTTGCAACATGCCCGCAGGCATGGGGTCGGGTGTGTTGTAGTCGCCGATGTAGATGTCGAGCCCGTCCATCACATTGAAATGAGGGTCGGTGAACAGTTTTTTCATGGCCGCATTGCGCACATCGGCGGTCACACCGGGCCGCATGAAAGGCTGAAAATCCGAGGTCGGCGTCAAGGCGCGCGCATCGTCCAGACTGGGCAAGGGCTTGGCGGGCAATTCGCTGGACTTCGCTTCGGTTGCACCCGACTCAATCTCTTGGGGCGCAGCCGTGGAACGCTGTAACGATTGGGACGATCCCGTCAACTCAGACGAATCGACCGGACTCGCCGGGACGGCAGCTTCGGCCACCGGCACGCCCTTGGCCACAGCCTGTTTGCGCTGCGACCATCGGCTGAAAAAGTGCTCGCTCATGGGCCCTGCCTCCCGCCCTTGCGCTTGTCTTCGGTGCTGACCGAGGCAGGCTGCCCAAAGCGGTCGGTCAGGCCCTGAAAGCTTTGCGGGCGCTGCCGGCGCTTGACTTCGGGCACATAAAAGGCGTCCGTGAAGGCCTGCAGCCGCGCCACCACTTCGGGAGAGGCGGGGACGTTTTCCACAGTTTCCTGGGCATCGAGCCAACGGCCCGCGTCGTGATAACTCAGGCTCAGGGCCTGGGGCACGGCCTGCTCCTCCTGGCCTTGCAGCCCATCGTTCAGACGCCACATAACAAAGAAGCTGGGGGTCGGCGAGGTGAGGTTGAGCCAATAGCCTTCGGCGTCGTCACTGAACAGCTCCAGCCGCCAAGCGGGGTAGAGCCACAGGGCTTCGCCATCGGTTTGGCGCAGGCAGCGCGGGGCCTCACCAAACCCGACTTCATGCGGCACCACATCGGCCAGCACCCAGCGGTGGGACTGCCAACGGGCCATGGGCCCTTGTACGGCTTCGCGGCGCATCAGCACCGCCATTTCAGACACCACATGAACAGACATTGGGCACTTTCTTTCAGCGGGGCTTACCCCTTCATCAACCCAGCATGGTTTCGTTCAGCAAGGGTAAACGCAAAGTGAAAACCGTGCGTAGACCGGGCTCGGACTGGAAGGTCAAACGACCGCCGTGCATCTCGACGATAGAACGGCTGAGCCACAGTCCCACGCCCATGCCTTGCGACTTGGAGGTTTTGAACAAGTTGAACACATCTTCCGCACGCTCAGGTGCGATGCCTGGGCCATTGTCTTCCACCTCCAGGTGCAGCTGATCACCCAAAGCCTTACCCGATATGCGCAGCTCAGGTTTGTCACAGCCGGACTCGGTCAGCGCATCGATGGCGTTGTTGAGGAGGTTCAAAACGACTTGTTGCAATTGCGTAGCATCGCCATGCACACGCAAGTGGGGATCCCAATCGACCGTGCAGCCAATGTTGGCATCTTTCATTTTTGACTGGACCAAGTCCAGTACTTCCTGCACCACCTCGTTCAGTTTCAAGGCCGTGTACTCGCCTTTGCTCATGCGAAACAAATTGCGCAGTTTGCGGATGATGTCTGCCGCACGCTGGGTGTCATGAACGACGGCGTTGGCCACCTGGGTAAGAAACGCCAAATTGGGCGTTGACCGCTCACGTTGAGCCTCTTCCAATTTGGCTTGCAAGAGTTCGGCGTGCAGCAAGTTGGCCGTGAGCGGCTGGTTCAACTCGTGCGCAAAACTGGCCACCAGTGCGCCCATGCCTGCGCTCTTGTTGGACAAGGTCAGCTGCCGGATGATCTCTTCGCGCTCGGTCAACAAGGCACTCAGATCCTGGGCGTGTTGAAAGGACAAAGCTGCTTGCTCTTGCTCACGGGCCAGTTGCTGCTCCGTGGCGATTTTTCTGCGGTGGTCTTGGTCCACAAAAATCTGCATGAACCCCACACACAGCAACATGATGGCCGTGAATTGACCGATGAACACCAAGGCGTGATCCCAGGAGTGTTCGTAAAGATCTTCAGCCCCAACGCCCGCCATCATGGCCAGCGCCTTGACGCCCAATGTCACCGACAAAATCAAGCCTGCCCACATCACAGAATCTGCGCCCTTTTTGTCGTGGGTCAGGGCAATGCGTTTGCCAGCGAAAAAGTACTCCAAACAATTGAAGGCGTAAAAAACATAAAACACCAGCATGATGGTGCTCTCGGGTGAACCCGAAAATTGCAAGCCATAGCTGAGCGCCAAAAAGGCCACGTTCGCCCCACCCGAGGCACACAGCCACATGGGCGATGCCGGGCCATTGAGTGAGCGCAAAGCCACTTGGCGGCCCCAGTTGCCCGCCGCCATCAGAAACAGCCCCACCACCACCACCACATCGGTGCTGAGCCAACCCCGACTGCCCATCACGCACAAAGACAGTGCACTGAGAATGCCCGACACACTCCACATGACCACCACCGGGCTGCGAAAGCGCGCCAGCCCGTACCAGATGGCCGCATGCAGCATCAGGTACAAAAACGCATCCATCCAGAAGATGGTTTGCACATTCAAATTCAAATCAGCCTCCTTGGCCAGATCGGACAGCGCATCGTGAACGCAGCCGAATCACTGGCCCACGGGCGCAAACAGCTGCCAATTATGCGTTCACCGGGGTCGCCGCTTCGATCCGCACGGCACAGTATTTGAATTCAGGGATCTTGCCAAACGGGTCCAGCGCCGCGTTGGTCAGCAAGTTGGCCGCTGCCTCCTGGAAGGCAAAGGGGATGTACACCGTGCCCAGCGGCGTGCCGTCGTCCAGACGCACCTGCAAATGCACTTGGCCCCGGCGCGAGGCAATGTTCACGAAGTCACCGGGCTTGAGGCCCAGCCTTTGCAGATCGTGCCCGTTCAGCGAGGCCGTGGCCGCAGGCTCCAGCGCATCGAGCACGGTGGCGCGGCGCGTCATGCTGCCGGTGTGCCAGTGCTCCAGTTGTCGACCGGTGATGAGCACCATCGGGTACTCGGCATCGGGCTGCTCGTTGGCGGGAATCAGGCTGGCGGTCATCAGCCGCACACGGCCATCTGCCGTCGGGAAATGGTCATGGAAGACGATGGGCTGGCCCGGATCGTCGGCGCTCACACAGGGGTAAGTGACCGAGCCCGCGTTCAGGCGCGTCCAATCGATGCCGCCAATGGCTGGGGCCATGGCCTGGCGCATTTCTTCGTACACCTGGGCCACGCCCTCTTGCTCGCCTGCATAAGACCAATTCAGGCCCATGCGCTGGGCGATCTGCTGGATGATCCACAAATCGGGCTTGGCATCACCCGGCGGCAGCACGGCCTGACGGCCCATTTGCACCGTACGGTCGGTATTGCTGACGGTACCGGTTTTTTCAGGCCAAGCGCTCGCGGGCAGCACCACATCGGCCAACCAGGCGGTTTCGGTCAAGAAGATGTCCTGCACCACCAGGTGCTGCAAGCTGGCCAACGCGTGGCGGGCGTGGTTCAGGTCGGGGTCGCTCATGGCCGGGTTCTCACCCATGATGTACATGCCGCGCACCTTGTGCGGATCGCTCTCGGGGGCCAGCGCCTTGTGCATGATTTCAACCACGGTGTAGCCAGGCTGGTCGTCCAACTTCGTGTCCCAGAATTTCTCGAACCAGTTGTGCGCTGAAAGGTCAGTCACGTGCTGGTAGTTGGGGTACATCATCGGGATCAGGCCCGCATCGCTGGCGCCCTGCACGTTGTTTTGACCGCGCAAGGGGTGCAGACCGGTGCCGGGCCGGCCAATCTGCCCGGTGATGCTGGCCAGCGCAATCAGGCAGCGCGCGTTGTCGGTGCCGTGCACATGCTGGCTCACACCCATGCCCCACAAGATCATGGCGGCTTTGGCTTTGGCGTAGGCCCGCGCCACTTCCCGGATGGTATCGGCTGGAATGCCGCACACCGCGCTCATGGCTTCGGGTGTGTAGCCCTGAACGTGGGCCTTGAGTGCGGCCACATTGTCGACACGGTCGCGCAAAAATTGTTCGTCGCACAGGTTCTCGGTGACGATGACGTTCAGCATCGCGTTGAGCAAGGCCACATCGGTGTCGACCTTGAACTGCAGGTTGCGCCAAGTGTGGCGGCCAATGTCGGTGATGCGCGGGTCGGCCAGCACAATGCGGGTGCCGCGCTGGGCGGCGTTTTTCATCCAAGTGGCGGCCACTGGATGGTTGTTGGTGGGGTTGGCGCCGATGACGATGATGAGGTCTGAGTGCTCGACATCGCGCACCGGGTTGCTGACGGCCCCTGAGCCCACGCCTTCGATCAAAGCCGCCACGCTGGACGCGTGGCACAAACGCGTGCAGTGGTCCACGTTGTTGCTGCCAAAACCAGTGCGCACCAGCTTTTGGAACAAGTAGGCTTCTTCGTTGCTGCCCTTGGCCGAGCCGAAGCCGGCGAGCGACTTGGGGCCGTGTTGCTGGCGCAAAGCGTTCAGGGGCCCAGTGGCCAAATCCAGTGCTTCGTCCCAGGTCGCTTCGCGGAAGACTTTGCGCCAGTCGGTCTGCCCATCGACCAGGCTCAGGTCCTTGGCCACGCCCTTTTTGCGGATCAGTGGTTTCGTGATGCGGTCTGGGCTGTGGATGTAATCCATGCCAAAACGACCCTTGACGCACAAGCGGCCTTCGTTGGCCGGGCCTTCGCGGCCTTTGACGCTGATGATCTTTTCATCTTTGACCTGGAAAGTCACCAGGCACCCCACGCCACAGAAAGGGCACACCGAATCGACTTCGCGGTCCACCTTTTGCGGGCCCATGTGGCTCTTGGGCATGAGCGCGCCCGTGGGACAGGCCTGAACACATTCGCCGCAGCCCACGCAGCTGCTGCCGCCCATCGGATCGGCCAGGTCAAACACCACTTGGGTGTGCGCACCCCGAAAAGCCAAGCCGATCACGTCGTTGACCTGAAGATCGCGGCAGGCGCGTTCGCAGCGGTTGCACTGGATGCAGGCGTCCAAGTTCACGGCCATGGCGGGGTGGGACAGGTCGGCGGGCACGGCAGCTCGGCGCAATGCCGCCAGTTGCGGTCGCACCTGCACGCCCTGGTGCTCAGCCCACTGGCTTAGTTCGCCATGCGGCGCTTCAGCGCGGTCGTCCACCCATTTGTGGCCCTGTTCGGGCAGGTCGGCCAGCAGCATCTCCAGCACCATCTTCTGGCTTTTGACTGCGCGTTCACTGTCGGTACGGACCTGCATGCCGGGCGTGGCACTGCGGCAGCAGCTGGGGGCCAGCGTGCGCTCGCCTGCAACTTCAACCATGCAAGCACGGCAGTTGCCGTCTGGGGCCAGACCTTCTTTGTGGCACAGGTGCGGGATGGCGATGCCCAATTCTTTGGCGATGTTAAAAATGCTTTTTCCAGCGGCTGCTTCAACTGATCGGCCGTTAAGGGTGAATTGAACGGTGCTCATGCTGCCCCTACTTCATGCGGAAAATAATCCAGCACACACCGTATCGGGTTAGGCGCGGCCTGCCCCAAGCCGCAGATGGACGCATCGCCCATGACCTGTGCAAGATCTTGCAAAGTCTCGGCATCCCAAACCTCAGCCGTCATCAGTTGCGCGGCCTTGTCGGTGCCCACACGGCAAGGCGTGCATTGGCCGCAACTCTCGTGTGCAAAAAAGCGCATCACATTCAGCGCGGCTTCGCGGGCACTGTCGTGTTGGCTCAGCACCATCACGGCTGCCGAACCGATGAAGCAGCCGTGCGGCTGCAGGGTGTCAAAGTCCAGCGGCACATCGGCCAGGCGCGCGGGCATGATGCCGCCGCTGGCACCGCCAGGCAAATAGGCATAGAGCGTATGCCCCTCAGCCATGCCGCCACAGTATTCATCGACCAGTTCACGCAACGTGATGCCCGCGGGCGCGAGCTTGACACCCGGCTGTTGGACGCGGCCACTCACACTGAAGCGGCGCAGGCCCTGACGGCCGTGGCGCCCTTGCGATGCAAAGCTGTCTGCGCCTTGTTCAATGAGTTCGCGCACCCAGTAAAGCGTCTCGAAGTTGTGCTCCAGCGTGGGGCGGCCAAACAGCCCGACCTCGGCAATGTAGGGCGGGCGCATGCGCGGCTCACCGCGTTTGCCCTCGATGCTTTCGATCATGGCCGACTCTTCGCCGCAGATGTAGGCCCCCGCGCCACGGCGCAACTCAATGCGCGGCAAAACGCAAGGCGGGTTGGCCTGCAAAGCCTTCAGCTCTTCAGTCAGCAAAACACGGGCCTCGTGATACTCATCACGCAGGTAGATGTAGACAGTCTCGCAGCCCACCACACTGGCGGCGATCAACACCCCCTCCAGAAAGCGGTGGGGATCGGCCTCAAGACAAGTGCGGTCCTTGAAGGTACCGGGTTCGCCCTCGTCGATGTTCACGGCCATCAGGCGCGGACCGGGCTGGTTGCGCACGATGCGCCATTTGCGCCCAGCCGGAAAACCCGCGCCGCCCAGCCCGCGCAAACCGGATGTCTCCAAGCACTGAATGACCGATTCTTGGTCCTTCAAACCTGCAGCCACTTGCACCGCCAACTGGTAACCGCCCGATTGCCGATACGCCTCGAGCCGAATGGCCTCTGGCAAAGGATTGGGCGCGATCTGGTTTTGGGCCACCCTTTGGGCCACGGCCTGCGCCGTGGCGAAGGCCACGGCCTGTTGGCCCACCTGCACGGCAGGCGCCTGCTCGCAACGCCCCAAACAAGGCACAGGCACCACTTTCAGGTCCAGTAGATCGCTTTGCAACTGGCTCAACAAATTGGCGCTGCCCGCAAGGCTGCAACTCAGGCTGTCGCAGACCCGCACCGTGATGCGCGGTGCCGCTTCGTCGTCTTTCAAGATCTCGAAGTGGTAATAGAACGAAGCCACCTCGAACACCTCGACCACGGGCAGACGCATCTCGGCCGCGAGCGCCACGATGTGGCGCTCGAACAAACCTCGAAAATGGTCGTTGAGCACATGCAGGTGCTCGATCAGCAAATCGCGGCGGTGGCCTTCTGTAGGCTTAGCACCGATCAGGGCCTGCACTTCGGCTTGGGCCTCGTCCGAAGCTTGCCGGCCTTTGAGTTGCGAACGGGGCTTGCGCAGCTGCTCGCGCAAGGCATTCAATCCGATGCGGGTTTCAGAAGTGAAATCGGTTTGCATGCTTAGTGGTCAGATCCATTTGAAAAATTCATGGCAGCCATTAACAAGCGCTGAATGTCGGGACTGAAGCCACCGACCTACAAAATGCCCCACTCGCTACCTTCAGCAGGTCGGCACTTTCAGGTCCGACATGAAAGTGAACGAACACTGCATTCGCCTGAATCAATAAGTTTCCAGGTGCAAGCGGCCTTCTTTTTTCAGGGCCGTACCGATATGGTCCCAGTCCAGCCCCCCATTTTGCGCGATGTCGCGCAGGGCCATGACCACGCCCTCTTCCATGCTTTTGAGGCCACACACATAAAAGCAGGTGTTCGGGTCTTTGAGCTGCAGCGCGATGTCGGCGGCGCGGTCGCGCAGCGCGTCTTGCACATAACGCTTGGGTTTGCCTACCTCGCGAGAGAAAGCAAACTCGATGTCGATGAAGTCTTTGGGCAGATTGTTGAGCGGGCCAAAGTACGGCAGCTCGGCAGGGGTGCGGGCGCCGAAGAACAGCATCAGCTTGCCACCTTCAAACTTGCCGCTGGCGCGAAGGCGACGACGCCACTCGGTCATGGCCCGCATGGGGGCACTGCCGGTGCCTGTGCAAATCATGACGATGTTGCTCTTGGGGTGGTTGGGCATCAAGAAGCTCGCGCCAAACGGCCCAATCACCTGCACTTTGTCACCGACCAACAGGTCGCACATGAAGTTGGAGGCCACGCCACGCACAGCTTTGCCGTCGTGGTCTTCGAGCACGCGCTTGATGGTGAGCGAAACGTTGTTGTGCCCTGGCCGTTCGCCATTACGCGGGCTGGCGATCGAGTATTGGCGCGCATGGTGCAGCTTGCCGTTGGCGTCCAGCCCGGGAGGGATGATGCCAATCGACTGGCCTTCGAGCACCGGGAAAGGCAAGCTGCCAAAGTCCAGCACGATGTGGTGCGTGTCATAGTCTTGCTGGCCCTCTTGCAAACCCACCTCGGTGACGCGCAGGTTGCCAGTCACGCTGGCGGTGATGGTTTTGTCTTGCGCCTTGGGGCCATACAGGTTGGTGTAGGCGTGGGCCGCAGACCAAGGGGGAAGGGTTGCGCCAAACTGCGCCGAGTTGAAACCCGAAGCAGTGGCGGTGCTGACCGCCGAAGCTGAGGAAGCTGCTGCCGCTTGCACGGCGGTTTGCGCTTCTTCTTGTGCAGTGTCTGCGACGCCGCCCGCAGCAGCCAACTCTTGAGCACTCAATTCTGCGGGCAGGTCGTACCACTTGAGTTGTTCTTCGATGCTGTAGGCCTTGGCCTTGGGCACCATGCGCCAGTTATCGATCGAGCCGGTGGGGCATGGCGAGATGCAGTCCATGCAACCGTTGCAGATATCGGCCTTGACGACGTAGTTGAGCGAGTCGTGCGTGATGGCACCGACCGGGCAAATTGCTTCGCAGGTGTTGCAGCGGATGCAGATTTCCGGGTCAATCAGGTGTTGTTTGATCAGCGTGGCTTCTGTGCTCATGTCTTGGCTCACTTGTTGTGTCTTTGGCGATTTGTTTTTGGTTTGCGAGGCCCGCAACGGTATGGCTTGGGGCCGGGCGCCTCATACTGGGGTACCAGAAATCGGCGCCCGGCCCCAAGCCATGCCGTCACTCTGTGCCAGTTTGAACCTCGGCAGTCTACCGGTGTTTCTGCGCTTAAAGCACTCATGCAGTTGACAGGGGAAGGGGCGGGTGACGATTTCTGGTACCCCAGTATGAGGAACCCGCCCCTTCCTCTGTCAACTGCCGCCCCTGTAACGAAACAGAGGCAGCAGTCAGATCAGAAGATCAATCAGTTGAACCGGACATAATCAAAGTCCACTGGCTGACGGTTGATGCCCATGACGGGAGGCGCGATCCAGTTGGCGAACTTGCCTGGCTCGACGCAGCGGCCCATCAGGCTGGCCACATAAGCGCGGTCTTCGTTGTTGGGCAACCACTCGCCCACTTGGGCCATCCACTGCTCGTCCGTCACCACACGGCCATCGGGCGTGATCTTGGAGCCGGACAAAGAGCCGATGTTGCGGTGGAAAGCCTTGTGAGGGGCCGTCAAAGTGAAAGGAATACCGGCCTTGGAAATCACACGATTCCAACGGTCGATACCGCCTTTGGAATCGGTGATGTAGTCGTCGCGCAGCACTTCATTCAAAGCATTGAGCATCGGCACTTCTTTTTCGACCAGCTTGCCGTCTTCGACCGACAGGATCTTGTAGCTGTTGCCCTTCAAGACGTGGTCATCACCGCGCTTGCCTTCTTCGTAACGGCCCTTGAGGCCCGAGCTGTAGAAGGTGGCGGCATTCGAAGACTCGTCGGCACCGAACAAGTCGATGGTCACCGAGAAATGGAAGTTGATGTAGCGCTGAATGGTCGGCAGGTCGATCACACCAGCAGCACGCAGCTTGCCCACATCGTCGGTCTTGAGCTGATTCATCACATCCACCGTGCGCTGGATGGTGCGGCTCACGCCGGACTCGCCCACAAACATGTGGTGCGCTTCTTCGGTCAGCATGAACTTGGTGGTGCGGGCCAGCGGGTCGAATGCCGACTCGGCCAAGGCGCACAGCTGAAACTTGCCATCACGGTCGGTGAAGTAAGTAAACATGAAGAAGCTCAACCAGTCAGGTGTCTTCTCGTTGAAGGCCTGCAAGATGCGGGGGTTGTCTTCGTTGCCGCTGTTGCGCTGCAGCAGGGCGTCGGCTTCTTCACGGCCGTCTTTGCCGAAGTATTTGTGCAGCAGGTACACCATGGCCCACAGGTGGCGGCCTTCTTCGACGTTGATCTGGAACAGGTTGCGCAGGTCGTACATGCTGGGCGCAGTCAGGCCCAAGTGGCGCTGCTGCTCCACAGACGCTGGCTCGGTGTCGCCTTGGGTCACGATGATGCGGCGCAGGTTGGCGCGGTGCTCGCCAGGCACGTCTTGCCAAGCTTTTTCACCGATGTTGTCACCGAAATGGATCTTGCGGTCTTGCTCGCCGGGGTTCATGAACACGCCCCAACGGTAGTCACGCATCTTGACGTGGCCAAACTGGGCCCAGCCTTGCGGGTCCACGCTCACGGCGGTGCGCAGGTACACGTCCATGTCGGTCGAACCCTCAGGGCCCATGTCGTCCCACCAGTTGATGAAGTTAGGCTGCCACTGCTCAAGCGCGCGCTGCAAGGTGCGGTCTTCGCTCAAGTTGACGTTGTTGGGGATTTTTTCGCTGTAGTTGATACCGGACATGAGAGTCTCCAGAAATGAAAAAGCAACGGTGGGGTCAAATTTCGGTTACAGAGCGGACCACCGGGCACCGCACTGCACAACGCAAAAACATCAAACGCGGTTCAGATCAAACTGGACTTTTTCACCTTTGCCATAGACCTTCAGGGCTCCCTTTTCGCCCACGGCGTTGGGGCGCTGGAAAATCCAGTTCTGCCAGGCGGTCAGGCGGCCAAAAATGCGGGTGGCCATGTTTTCCTTCTGGGCAAAACGCAGGTTGGCTTCCAGACCGGTCAAGGCGTCGGGCGACATGGACGAACGCTCTTCCAGCGCCAGGCGAATTTCGTCAGCCCAGTCGATGTCGTCGGGCGCAGCTGTCACCAAGCCCAGCGCCAGAGCGGCATCGGCGTCCAGCACTTGGCCGATCGCGCCGCGTGCGGCTTCCATGGCGGGCACTTCTTCGTAGAAGCGGCGCTGCAGGCGGGTCTGGTCGTTGACCATGGGGAAGAAACCGAAGTTCATCTCGCTCAGTTGCAGCTTGGGCGCTTTGTCAGCGTCGTCAGGCAGCGCCAGCATGTAAGCGCGGTCGGCGCAGAACGCCAGTTCGGCCAAGGTGCCCGCAAAGCAAGTGCCTTCTTCGATCAGGGCAAACAGGCTCCGCGAAGACACGTCTATGCGCGCCAGTGTGCGGCGCAGGTGGCCGATGGTCTCGCGCACCAACCAGTGGTCTTTGTGGGCCAGCAAGGTCGCGTCAGACGCCAACACGGCAGCAGCGTCACCTGCTGTTTTGAGCACCCAGGTGCCGATGTCCAGTTCGTTGGTGCGCATGTGCAGAATGGCGTCGTCCAATTCGCGCACCATCTGCAGCGGCCACCAGTTCACGCCTGCGACTTCAATGCCAGCGATGTCGGTGGGCTGAGCTGTGGCAGGGGCTTTGACGGTGAAAGTGGCGATGCGCTTGGCGCGGTCGATCTCCACGGTGACATTGATATAAGTCAGGGCATCGGCCGCGATGCTGCGGTTCAGCGGGGTCAATTCCACGCCTTTGACGCCTGCGGTGCGGATGCTGTCGGCAGCCAGTTTTTTGGCACGGGCTTGCACAGCTTCTTTGAACACAGCGGGCTTCGCGATCGCATCGACCAGACGCCAGTCCACGGCTTTTTGACCGCGCACGCCTTCCACGCTGGTGCAGAAGATGTCGGCCAGGTCGTGGCGCACATGGCGCTTGTCGGTCACGCGGGTCAGGCCACCGGTGCCGGGCAACACGCCCAGCAAAGGCACTTCGGGCAGTGACACGGCGCTGGAGCGGTCGTCGACCAGCACGATTTCGTCGCAAGCCAGGGCCAGCTCGTAGCCGCCGCCAGCGCAAGCACCGTTCAGGGCAGCCACAAATTTCAGGCCGTCGTGTTTGCTGGAGTCTTCGATGCCGTTGCGGGTTTCGTTGGTGAACTTGCAGAAGTTCACTTTCCAGCCGTGGGTGGACACGCCCAGCATGAAGATGTTGGCACCAGAGCAGAACACGCGGTCCTTCAAGCTGGTCACCACCACCGAGCGCACTTCGGGGTGCTCAAAGCGGATGCGCTGCAATGCATCGTGCAACTCGATGTCCACACCGAGGTCGTAGCTGTTGAGCTTGAGTTTGTAGCCAGGGCGAATGCCGGCGTCTTCGTTGATGTTGATCGACAAAGTTGCGATCTCGCCATCAAAGGCCAGGTTGATGTGCTTGTACTCGGCTGGGCTGGTCTGATAGTTGACCTGAAGTGAAGTGCTCATGGCTGTCTCCATCGTTGAAGGGGTTGATGTGGGGCAAAAAATGCATTTCAGTGCATGTTGAGTTGAAGTTTAGTGCATCTTTTTCAAAACCGCAACATGCACTTTAATTCATTTTATAAGGGTTTACCCTATGAATCATAAAATTTCCACTCACCCTCATACCCCCAAGGTCAAATGCTGGCGAACCGAAGTACGCAAAGCCGCGAAGGCCTGGTCTTCGGTGCGTCCACTGGTGTTGATGGTCATATCGGCTTTCGAATAAAAAGCCGAGCGCCCTTCCAGAATGCGTTTGAGGTCTTCCATCGCCTCGCGGCTGGCGGCCATGGGGCGCATGTCGCCTTGTGCGGCCACGCGCCCCATGTGATCGGCCGCATCGGCCTGCAGCCACACGGTCGTGCAGTGCGACAACAGCAGGTTGAAATTGCCCGAGTCGGACACCAAACCACCGGGCGTGGCGATCACCACTTCGGGGTAGATCTGGATGGCTTCTTCGAGGGCTCGGCGCTCGTAACGGCGGTAGGCGTTGGCCCCATACAGGTTGTGGATTTCGCTGATCTGACAGCCTGCAAACTGCTCAATGTCACGGCTGAGCTCGATGAAGGGAAAGCCCAGATCATCGGCCAGACGCTGGCCCAGCGAGGTCTTGCCCGCGCCGCGTAAGCCAATGAGGGCGATGCGGTTCTTGCGCTCTTGCGCGTTGCCACCCTCGCCAAACATGTCGCTCAACTGCACACGCGCACGGCGCAAATCGGCCTCGCTGCGCTTGGAAAGCAATTCACGAATCAGCAACCACTCGGGCGAGGTGGTGGTCACATCGCCCAGCAGCTCGGCCAGCGAGCACTGCAGGGCCTGCGCCACCTGCAACAAGACCAGTACCGACACATTGCCCGTGCCGTATTCAAGGTTGGCCAAATGGCGCTCGGACACATCGGCCGCCACCGCCACGGCGCGGCGTGTCATGCCTTTGCGTGAACGCAAAGTACGCACGCGTTCGCCCAGCGCTTCCAAAAATGGATTGCGCCGGGTTTCGGGCTCGGACGGCTCAATGACAGTGGAATCTTGCAAGGACATTTTTCTTTCAACCAAAACAAAGGGTAAACCCTTATTTTTTAAACACCACAAAACATGCACTTTAATGCATACTCAACACCAAGCACAATAATGCATAAAACAGTTTATACCGCCATCTGCACAGCAAGAAAAGTTTTTGTTGCATGCGTTGGATTGCACAGGAGGTCTCAGGCCCTTTAAATGAATTTTTTTTGCATGCCCACAACCTGTTCCTTCTGAGCCCCCTTTTAAAGAAGTCATCGTTACCACAACATCAGAGCATCCGAGGAGACAAACCATGAACCCCAGTAGCCCCCCCGTTGACTTCAATTTCGCCCAACACCTGATCGCCAGCAACGCCCATCGCGGCGGTAAAACCGCGCTGATCGACGATGTCGGCGCTGTGACGTATGGCGAACTGACTGAGCAGATCCGCCGCTTTGCCGGTGGCCTGCAGGCCATGGGGATCAAACGTGAAGAGCGCGTGCTCTTGCTGATGCAAGACAGCAGCGACTGGGTGGTGGCCTTTCTGGGCGCGCTCTATGCAGGCGTGGTGCCGGTCGCGGTGAACACCTTGCTCACAGCCGAAGACTATGCCTTCATGCTGAGCAACAGCCGCGCCCAGGCCGCCCTGGTCTCGGGCGCCCTGCTGCCCACGCTGCAAAGCGCCCTGGACCTGGTCAAAACCGAGGTGCGTCAGGTGTTGGTCTCGCGCCCCACCGGCGCTTTGGCACAGGGCCAATTCAACATGGCCGACTTTGTGGCCCAGAACAACCCGGTGCTGCCTGCCCAGACCCTGGCCGATGAGCCCGCCTTCTGGCTGTATTCGTCGGGCTCCACCGGCAAGCCCAAGGGCACGGTGCACAGCCAGGGCAACCTGTACTGGACGGCCGAGTTGTACGGCAAAGGCGTGCTGAACCTGCAGGAAAGCGACACCGTGTTCTCGGCCGCCAAGCTGTTCTTTGCCTATGGCCTGGGCAACGCCCTCACCTTTCCCTTGAGCGTGGGGGCTACGGTGGTGTTGATGGCCGAGCGCCCTACCCCGCAAGCCACCTTCAAGCGCCTGGTCGACCACCAGCCCACGGTGTTTTACGGTGCCCCCACCGGCTACGGCGGCATGCTGGCCAACCCCGAACTGCCCGCCAAAAGCCAGGTGGCTTTGCGTCTGTGCTCCTCAGCAGGAGAGGCGCTGCCGCGTGACATCGCAGAGCGCTGGAGTGACCATTTCGGCTGCGACATCATCGACGGCATCGGCTCCACAGAAATGCTGCACGTCTTTTTGTCCAACCGCCCGGGCGACGTGCGTTACGGCACCACGGGCAAGGCTGTGCACGGCTACGAAGTGCAGTTGCGCAACGAAGACGGCAGCGTGGTGACCGGCCCCAACGAAATCGGCGACCTCTACATCCAGGGCCCCAGCAGCGCCCTCATGTACTGGAACAACCGCGAGAAATCGCGCGACACCTTCCAGGGCGTCTGGACCAAGAGCGGCGACAAATACACCCGCGACCCCGACGGCTACTACACCTACGCGGGCCGCAACGACGACATGCTCAAGGTCAGCGGCATTTACGTGTCGCCTTTTGAGGTCGAATCCACGCTGGTGCAACACCCCGCTATTCTTGAAGCGGCCGTCATCGGCAAGGAAGACACCGACGGCCTGACCAAGACCAAGGCCTTCATCGTGCTGAAGGCGGGCCAGAGCCTGACGCAGGAGGAGATCAAAGCGTTCGTGAAGGAGCGCCTGGCCCCCTACAAATACCCACGCTTCATCGAGTTTGTGGCCGAGCTGCCCAAAACCGCCACAGGCAAGATCCAGCGCTTTCGCTTGCGTGAGCAGGAAAAAGCCAGCTAAACACCAACGTCCAGGCCGTTCACAAGGACGCCATGCGAACCAAAAGCTGCTTCAACGGAGGTTCAAGCCGGAGGCTCAGCCACCAGCACAGAATCGTTCACTTCAGAGCCAGTTGAAGCCAGCACTTGCTCGATCTTGCCGATCAGCCACAAAGCCGCCGGCGACAGCACTCGCCCTTGGGCATGGATGACCGATGTGGCCAGCGCCTGTGCAGCGGCGTACTGCACATGCGGCAAGGCAAGGCCCTGTGCAGAGGAAATACCGCTGGGCAAAACGCTGGCCATGGCCTCGTGCGTGGCAAACAAAACACTGTCACTGGACAGCATCACCGACTGCAACACCGCCACGCTGTCGCAGCTCAGCCCCACTGGCAATTCTTCGTGGTGGGGCAATTCATAAATCTCCTGAAGAGCCAGCCTGGCCTGATGCGGCAAAACCGGGCCAATGAGCTTGTACTGGCGCAAAGCCTGACGCTGTGCCAATGCATCCAGCGCCAGCAAAGGATGCGACTGTCGCACAAAAAAACCAAAGCGCTGCGGCGGCAACGGGTGCACGGCAAAGTCGGCTGGCGGCGGCAAGCTGTGCGTCAAGGCCACCACAAAATCGAGTTCATTGCGTTGCAACTTGCCCCGCAACCGCTGCCAATTGCCAATGTCCACATCCACAGTGAGCCCCGGTTTTTCTCGCACCTGCTCGATCAGCAGTCGGGTCAGAAAAGCTTCTGCCGGGAAAACCCCGGCGCCGAAATTCACATGCCCCGAGTCCACCCCAACCAGTTGCTGCGCCTCGCGCTTGAGGCTCTCGGCATCCCCCAAAATTTGCAAGGCCCGGGGCAAGATCCGCTGCCCCGCGTCCGTCATGCTCACCCCCTCATGCGCCCGGTTGAGCAACTGCAAGCCCAAGGACTCTTCCAGTGTCTGGATGCTGCGTGTGAGCGCCGGCTGGGTCAGGTTCAGGCGCTGCGCCGCCTTGAGGAAAGATTTCTCCTCGGCAATGACGGCCAAGTGCTTCAGTCGGCGCAGATTCAACATATGCAAATATTTTATTAAAGTTTAATTTAATTGCAATTGTTTTTATTTCCGACAAGCACTAAGCTGAATGTTGTGCAGCACCAAACGGGCTGTTGCGCCCCATAAAACCCATAGGAGACCTGCATGACATGACCCCACAACGCGTTTCTGAAACCCAGACGTACATAGACTGACGCCCTGCTAGCCAGCCTGTGCATTGGGCCGCTGGGCAGCCTGGCGTTTGCACAAGAGGCCGCCTAACGCAGCCCTGCAATAGCTTCATCGCCACCTTGATGGCTGACCACCCCATCTTTGAGAACCAGCAAGTCACAGGTGAAATGCCGGGTCAGCTGATGCGGGCCGGTCAAAGAGCCTGAAAAGGCCAAGCACGTTCTCATTGACCCGTAAGCCCCAAAACACAGGGCAGGGGCTTATCTTTTTTAGCTGGAGCTGATTTAAACAGGTACATCGATTCCGGTTTACCAATGCGTACCCGACCAGAGTCAGCCCTTGAGCTGCAAGCACTTACGGTGTTTAATTTGTGGTTCGAGACAACACACGAACGTAGCCGTTTGATAAAGCATTGGAAACGGGCATGACAGGAGAATAAAAATCTGTATTTCGCTTGATGAGTACTTAAAAGAGGCGCAACCACATCGGTTCAGCCCTCCACCCTCGAAAAACACTATCTTGCAGGAGATCTTCAATTGAAAGCCGCTGTTTTTCATGGCCCTGGTCAGCCAATGACCATCGAGAATATCGAAATCGACAAGCCCAAGCGAAATGAGGTGCTGGTGCGAACCCGCGTGAGTGGTCTTTGTCACAGCGATCTGCATTTTATTGAGGGCAAGTACCCCACCCCTGTGCCTGCAGTGCTGGGTCATGAGGCTGCCGGGGTGGTTGAGGCGGTGGGTGAAGATGTTACCCACGTGAAGCCAGGCGACCACGTCGTCACTTGTCTATCGGTGTTCTGCGGCCACTGCGAGTTTTGCCTGACTGGCCACCAGACCATATGCAGCAACACAGCGATCAAGATGCCTCCCGGCAAGGCTAAAAGACTGCACTGGAAGGGGGAGCATCTGAACCAGTTCCTGAACCTATCGTCCTTTGCCGAGCAGATGCTGGTGCACGAAAACGCCTTGGTCAAAATCCACAAAGACATGCCGATGGAACTGGCGGCGCTGCTGGGCTGTGGCGTGCTCACCGGCTATGGCTCGGTTGTTCACAGTGCCCGAATGGAACCAGGTACCACTGTGGCCGTGCTCGGCTGCGGAGGGGTAGGTCTTTCCACCATCCATGCCGCGCACTTGGCGGGTGCGGCCCGCATCATCGCCATAGACATTGATGCGAACAAACTGAAAATGGCCAAGATCTTCGGTGCCACCGACGAAGTGGATGCCAAAGATCCGGACATCGTCGCCAAAATCGTTGAGATGACCCAAGGTGGCGTCCACTACGCATTTGAGTGCATCGGCCTTAAGTCCACCACTGAGGCCTCTTTCGCGATGTTGCGTCCGCGTGGTTTGTCTACCATTGTTGGCATGATCCCCCTTGGGACCAAAATAGAACTACACGGGTTTGATTTTCTGCGCGAACGTAGGATACAAGGAGCTTTGATGGGCTCAAACCACTTTCGTCTCGATATCCCCCGTCTGGTTGAATTTCATATGCAAGGTCGCATGAAATTAGAGAAGTTGGTTTCCAATCGGCTCAAGCTCGATCAAATTAACGATGGTTTTTCCGCACTACAACGGGGGGGGATAGCCCGAAATATAGTAGTTTTCGACTGAGCACCAGCTATAAATTTTTTTTATATAAAAAATTTTAAAATGCAATTGTTCTTTTTGACGAGATCTCTTACATTGACTTTAAGAGTTCAACAAAGGAAATAATTTCAAGTTTTAATGGCGCAATCGGTAATGATTTCCCCTGAAAATCCTATTCTTTTCTCCATTAAATCGAAGAAATAATAGTCGGAATCACACCACAGTACGCGCAGAATGCGCCGCTGACACACACTTTAATACTTGCTTCCTCGCGCTGATTTTCGACAGAGTGGTTACTTTAAAAGGCATTTTTACCAACGCTCGAATTACTGGTAAACCCTGACGAAGTCAAAATGAACTGTGTATTTTATCAAGCCGTTATCTTGCATTTTGTGTTCACTTCTAGGAGACATTTTCAATGAGAAATTTGAATAAAAATAGACGCAGTCTGATGATGGCAGCGGCTTCCGCCGGGCTTGGACTTGGCGGCTTTCCTATGGTTTCAAGTGCGCAAAGCTTTCCGATATCCGGGAAGCCAATACGTATCGTTTTACCTGTTCCGCCCAGCATTCTTGATACGACTCTTCGCCTCATGTTTGATTCTGTGAGCGCCGAACTTGGAACGAATCTGATCATTGACAATAAACCTGGTGCGTCAACAATTATTGCCGCAGAGGATGTCAAGCGCTCAGCACCTGACGGACATACCCTGCTTTACACGTTTGTCGTAACGCACACACAAAATCCCCACCTGTATTCAAAACTTCCCTATGATCCGTTTCGTGATTTCATACCCGTCACTCAACTGGTGCGCTCTGCAACAGTCTTAACCGCTCACCCTAAAGCCCCTTTCAACAACATAAAAGAGCTGGTTGCTTATGCAAAGGCGAATAAAGGCAAAGTTGCCTTCGGTTCGTACGGTAATGGGACCACATCACATTTGAATGGTGAAATTTTACAAAGAAGTGCCAATATTGAGCTGATCCATGTTCCTTACAAGGGGTCATCTGAAGCTGTTAAAGACCTGATCGGAGGGGTCGTCCCAATGATCTTCGATGGCACCCAATCTGCAGTAGTGAATATCAAGGCAGGCTTGGTCAAGGGCATCGGTACTGCTACAGACCGTCGGATAGCTGTATTGCCGAACTTGCCAACCATCTCTGAGCAAGGTGTCCCGGGTATTGACATTGTCGGTTGGCAAGGGCTGTTTGCGCCTGCTGGGACCAATCCTGCTGTTGTTGAGCGGATCGCCGCGGCGTTCCAAAAGGCGGTACGTCAAAAAGCTGTCACAAGTTTTATTGAAGAAGCAGGCAGTGAAGTCAGTGGCACAACACCTGCTGAATTTTCGGCGATTGTTCGCAAAGATTACGATCGTTGGGGACAAGTGATCAAAGCAACGGGTCTCAAATTTGACTGAAGCCGGTAGTTATTTCAAAAACTGAGAAGAGATTCAAAATGCACGACCTAGTCATCAACGGTGGTCTGGTCATCGACGGCACCGGCGCTCCAGCCCAAGCAGGCGACATCGCCATAGACCAAGGCGTCATCAGCCAGGTGGGCGGCAAAGCAGGACCGGCCCGCCGCACCCTGGACGCCCAGGGCGCGATGGTGACCCCTGGCTGGATCGACATCCACACCCACTACGATGGCCAGGCCACCTGGGACCCCTACCTCTCCCCGTCCACGTCACACGGCGTGACCAGCGTCGTCATGGGCAACTGCGGCATGGGCTTTGCTCCGGTCAAGCCCGACAAACGCGACTGGCTGATCTCGGTCATGGAAGGCGTGGAAGACATTCCCGGCGCGGTGCTGTCGGAAGGCATTCAGTGGGATTGGGAAAGCTTTCCCGAGTACATGGACGCCTTGTCACGTCGCCCCAAGGCCTTGGACATCGCCACGCAAATCCCCCACTCGGCCGTGCGGGCCTATGTGATGGGCGAGCGCGGCATCCAGCACGACGAGACCACGCCCGACGATCTGTTCGAGATGTGCAACATCGTTCGCGAAGCCTTGAAGGCCGGGGCTTATGGTTTTTCTACCTCGCGCACCTTTTTGCACAAATACGACCAGCGCAAATACCCACCAGGCACTTTTGCCACTGGCGAAGAAATTTCCACCCTCGGCCAGGTATTGGGTGAAGTGGGTCACGGCGTGTTACAGATGACGTCGAACCACATCTCGATGCACCACGAGATTCCGTGGATGCGCAATTTGGCCCTCAAAAACAAGCTGCCCGTGCTGTTCAACCTGCAGCAAACCGACCCGGCCCCGGACCTGTGGAAAGACATTCTGGGCACCCTCAAGGAAGCCCATGCGCAAAACATCCCCTTGTATGGCGGCATCTGCGGCCGGCCCGTGGGCCTGCTGTTTTCGTGGCACAGCAGCTTGCACCCCTTCATCGTCAGCCCGGCCTATCTGGAGATCGCCAAGCTGCCCTGGCCCGAGCGCATCGCCCGGCTACGCCAGCCCGAAGTGCGCCAGGCCATCCTGACCGGCGAGCGCCTGCGAACCGATGAGCGCATGCGCGTCATGTTTGGTAACTTCCACAAAATCTACCGCCTGGCCGACAACCCGGACTACGAGCCCGAAACCAGCGAAAGCGTCAAAGCCATGATGCAGGCCCAGGGCCGCAGCGGCCTCGAAGTGGTGTACGACCTGATGATGGAACGCGAGGGCATGGCCATGCTCTATTACCCCAGCTTCAACTACTCGTATGGCAACCTGGACCACCTGCACGAATGGCTGCAGAGCGATGTGACCGTCAACAGCCTGTCGGACGGGGGGGCGCACTGCAACTACATCTGCGACGTCAGCATGCCCACCTTCATGCTGACGCACTGGAGCCGTTCACGCACCCGGGGCGACACCTTCAGCGTAGAAGCCATGGTCAAACGCCAAACCCATGACACCGCACGCATCTACGGCATGCACGACCGGGGCACGTTGCAAGTGGGCAAAAAAGCCGACATCAACATCATCGATTACGACAAGCTGCGGCTGTACGCCCCCGAGATGGTCTACGACCTGCCTGCAGGCGGAAGGCGCCTGACGCAGCGCTGCGATGGCTACATCGCCACCTTGGTGGCTGGCCAGCCCATCTTTGAGAACCAGCAAGCCACAGGAGCACTACCGGGTCAGCTGATGCGGGCCGGCCAAAAGGGCTAGGGCTGATGGCTCGGCTTGAATGAACAAAGGGCGTCTGCGCCCTTTGTTCATCAACAAGATCCACGAAATGAACGTGATGTTCAGACCACGCTGATCAGCGTAATCAAGTGTCTTTGCTGACTTTGATGGTCGGGAACTTGCTCGAAAAGTCTTTGGCTTTGGCCGCGATCTTGACCGCAACCTGCCGTGCCACGGCCTTGTAAATCTGGGCCACTTCGCCGTCGGGGTCAGACACCACGGTGGGTTTGCCGTTGTCGGCCTGCAGGCGAATTTGCATGTCCAGTGGCAGTGCGCCCAGGTAGTCCATGCCGTATTCAGCGGCCATTTTCTTGCCACCGTCAGCGCCAAAAATGTGTTCGATATGGCCGCAGTTGGTGCACACGTGTACCGCCATGTTTTCCACCAGGCCCAAAATCGGCACGCCGACTTTCTCGAACATCTTCACGCCTTTTTTGGCGTCCAGCAGGGCGATGTCTTGCGGCGTGGTCACGATCACCGCGCCCGTCATGGGCACGCGCTGACTTAGCGTGAGTTGGATGTCTCCAGTGCCCGGCGGCATGTCGACGATCAAATAATCCAGCTCTTTCCAATTGGTCTGGCGCAGCAGTTGCTCCAGTGCCTGGGTGGCCATGGGGCCGCGCCAGATCATGGCCTCATCCTGACTCACCAAGAAACCAATCGACATGACCTGCACGCCGTAGTTCTCCATGGGCTCCATGGTCTGGCCGTCTTCGCTCTCGGGGCGGCCCTCGATGCCCATCATCATGGGCTGGCTGGGGCCATAGATGTCGGCGTCCAGCAAGCCCACTTTGGCGCCCTCAGCGGCCAGCGCCAGCGCCAGGTTGACGGCGGTAGTGCTCTTGCCCACGCCGCCCTTGCCCGAGGCCACGGCCACGATGTTTTTGACCTGCGGCAGCAGCGCCACGCCACGCTGAGCGCTGTGGGCCGTGATCTTGCTGGTCACGTTGGCCGACACATTGGCCACGCCCGCCACGCCTTTGGCGGCCGCAATCAGTGCTTGTCGAATGCCCGGAATTTGGCTCTTTGCCGGATAACCCAGCTCGACTTCAAACGACACATCGCCGCCTTCGACTTGCAGGTTCTTCAGCGTTTTGGTGGATACGAAATCTTTGCCCGTGTTCGGGTCAATGACGGCTTGCAGAGCTTGGAGAAGTTGTTCGGTGGTGGCCATGGTCACTTTCTTGAATGGGCGGAAGTTTACCGACAAGCCAGCCCATACACCCTAAAATCAGCGATTCCCCTACAAACTGCCCCACCATGTCTGCCCCCAACGCGCCCCGCCAGCTTTTCGTCACCACGGCCCTGCCCTACGCCAACGGCAACTTCCACATCGGACACATCATGGAATACATCCAAGCCGACATCTGGGTACGGTATCAAAGGATGCAGGGCAGTCAGGTGAATTTTGTGGGTGCCGACGACACACACGGCGCGCCGATCATGATTGCGGCCGAGAAAGCAGGCAAGACGCCCCAGCAGTTCGTGGCCGACATCGCTGCGGGCCGCAAGCCTTACTTAGACGGCTTTCACATCCAGTTTGACAACTGGCACAGCACCGACGCCCCCGAAAACCACGAGCTGGCCCGCCAGATTTACCGCGACCTGCGCGACATTGCCGAGGCCGATGGCGGCTCGCTGATCGAAGTACGCTCGGTCGAGCAGTTCTTTGACCCGCAAAAGAACATGTTCTTGCCCGACCGCTTCATCAAAGGCGAGTGCCCCAAGTGCCACGCCAAAGACCAGTACGGTGACAACTGCGAGGTGTGCGGTGCGGTTTATGCCCCCACCGACCTGATCAACCCGTTTTCGGCCCTCTCAGGCGCCAAGCCTGAGCTCAAAACATCGGAGCATTTCTTCTTCAAGCTGTCCGACCCTCGCTGCGTGGACTTTTTGAGCCAATGGACGCAAGACGGCAAGCTGCAGCCCGAAGTGGCCAACAAGGTCAAAGAGTGGTTTTCAGTGCGCACCAATCCCGACGGCACGACCAGCGAAGGCCTGGGCGACTGGGACATCTCGCGCGATGCGCCTTACTTTGGCATCGAGATCCCCGACGCACCTGGCAAGTACTTTTATGTCTGGCTCGATGCACCTGTGGGCTACTTGGCGTCGCTGAAAAACCTGCTGGACCAGCGTGGCGAAGATTACGCCGCTTACATGGCCAATCTGAATCTGGAACAGATCCACTTCATCGGCAAGGACATCGTCACCTTCCACACGCTGTTTTGGCCCGCGATGCTGCACTTTTCAGGCCGCAAGACGCCCGACAAGGTCAACGTGCACGGCTTTTTGACGGTGAACAATGGCGAAAAAATGAGCAAGAGCCGGGGCACGGGCCTGGACCCGCTCAAGTACCTGAGCCTGGGCATGAACCCCGAGTGGCTGCGTTACTACCTGGCGGCCAAGCTGTCGGGCCGCAACGAAGACATCGATTTCAACGCCGAAGACTTCATGGCGCGGGTGAACTCTGACCTGATTGGCAAGTTCATCAACATCGCTTCGCGCTCGGCCGGCTTCATTGCCAAGCGATTTGACGGAAAACTGGGCAGCGTGAGTGCAGACGGTCAGGAACTGCTGGCCGCACTGCAAAGCACCACACCCACGATTGCCGCTTTTTACGAAGAGCGCGAATACGCCAAGGCCCTGCGCGAAGTCATGTTGCTGGCCGACAAGGTCAACAGCTATGTGGACCAGAACAAACCTTGGGACCTGGCCAAAAAAGAAGGCCAGGACGCCCGCCTGCACGACGTGTGCACCGCGTGCATCGAAGCCTTCCGCTTGCTCTCGCTGCAGCTCAAGCCCGTGCTGCCCGCATTGGCTTTGCAGGTCGAAGCTTTCCTGAATGTGACGCCTTTCACCTTTGACCAAGCGCAAAGCTTGCTGGGTGCGGGCCACACCATCAATGCCTACCAGCACCTGATGCAACGCGTCACCCCCGAGCAACTCGAAGCCCTGTTCGAGCCGCCTGCCGTGGTCGAAGAAAAAATCATCCCCGGCGGAGAAGAGATCGCCCCCACGATCAGCATCGACGACTTCACCAAAATCGATCTGCGCATCGCCGAAATCGTCAACTGCGAACCTGTGGAGGGCTCGGTCAAATTGCTGCGACTAACACTGGACGTGGGCGAGGGACGCCATCGCAATGTGTTCAGTGGCATCGCCAGCATGTACAAGCCCGAAGACCTGATTGGCCAACTCACCGTGATGGTGGCCAACCTGGCGCCGCGGAAGATGAAGTTTGGTGTGAGCGAAGGCATGGTGCTGGCCGCCAGCCATGCCGATGACAAGACCGATGCCGGCATTTATGTGCTGCACCCCTGGCCCGGTGCCAAGCCTGGCATGCGCATCCATTGACCTCTTGCCACCTTAAAGGCTGCACATGTTCCCTCTGATCCGCGGATGGACCGGTGTGCAAAGAAGCCCTGAGACCAATCTGCGGTTGGGGCTGGTGTTGACCTTTGTGGCTGGGGCCACCAACGCAGGCGGCTTTTTGGCGGTGGGCAGCTACACCTCGCACATGACCGGCATCGTGTCATCGGTGGCCGATGACTTGGTGTTGGGCAACATCACCCTGGCGCTGGCGGGCATCGTTTGCTTGCTGGCCTTTGTGGCTGGGGCCATGTGCACCGCCGTGGTGGTGAATTGGGGCCTGCGCCAGCAACTGCGCAGCAGCTATACCCTGCCACTCCTGCTCGAATCCGGGGCCTTGCTCGTTTTCGGGCTGTTTGGCGCGGCCATTGCGGCCTGGTCTCAGCTGTTTGTGCCGGTCACGGTGGTCTTGCTGTGCTTCATCATGGGCCTGCAAAACGCGGTCATCACCAAAATCTCCAAGGCCGAAATCCGCACCACCCACGTCACCGGCTTGGTGACCGATCTGGGCATCGAGCTGGGCAAACTCTTGTACATGAACCGGAGCCAACCCGGCACCCCGGTGCGCGCCAACCGCCAGCGCCTTCGGGTGCATCTGGTTCTGGTGCTGGGCTTTTTTCTGGGTGGGCTGATGGGTGCATTGGGCTTTAAATACTGGGGTTACATCACCACCGTACCTTTGGCAGCACTGCTTTGGGTGCTGTGCCTGCGCCCCTTGTTGGACGACCTGCGCTGGCGTGCCGCATAACTTCTCTCTAAAAAATCACGAAACACCCATGAACTGGATGCAGGCCACGCGTTTTTTTCGTCCTAAATTGCTGGACTGCTTGCCCGGCTATAACCGCGAACGATTCTCCCAAGACGTGGGCGCTGGCCTCACCGTGGGTGTGGTGGCCTTGCCCCTGGCCATGGCCTTTGCCATTGCCTCGGGCCTCAAACCCGAGGCGGGTCTGTTTACCGCCATCATTGCGGGCTTTTTGATCTCCGCCTTGGGGGGCAGCCGGGTGCAAATCGGCGGGCCCGCCGGGGCCTTTATCGTCATCGTCTACGGCATCGTCGAGCGCTATGGCCTGGCCAACCTGATTTTGGCCACCGCCATGTCGGGCGTGCTGCTGTTTTTGTTGGGTTTGTTTCGCTTGGGCACGCTGATTCGATTCATCCCGGTGGCGGTGGTGATCGGTTTCACCAACGGCATCGCGGTGCTGATCATGCTGTCCCAAATCAAGGACTTGCTGGGCCTGAAAGTGGCCGCCATGCCGGCCGATTTCTTTGGCATCCTGAACGCCCTGTGGTTGAGCCTGCACACGGCCAATCTGGCTGCCTTGCTGTTGGCCCTGACGTCCTTGTCTCTGGTGGTGGGCTGGCTGCGCATGAGCCGCCGCTTGACAGACACCCGCTACCGCTGGGCCAGCATGGTGCCCGGCTCCATCATTGCGCTGGTGTTCGCCACCTTGGTCACCTGGCTGCTGAACCTGCCCGTGGAGACGATTGGCAGCAAGTTTGGCGGTATCCCCTCTTCGCTGCCCGGGTTTACCTGGCCCGAGTTCAGCTGGGACAGCGCCCGCTTTTTGCTCATGCCCACCTTGACCTTGACGCTGTTGGGGGCGATTGAATCGCTGCTGTGCGCCCGCATTGCTGACGGCATGATCGGCGACCGCCACAACCCCAACCAAGAGCTCATGGCCCAAGGCCTGGCCAACTTTGTCACGCCGTTTTTTGGTGGCATGCCCGCCACCGGCACGATTGCCCGCACCGTGACCAACATCAAAAGCGGCGGTACCACCCCGATTTCGGGGATGGTGCATGCGCTGACCTTGCTGGCCGTGGTGCTGGTGGCTGCGCCCCTGGCTGGGCACATTCCGCTGGCGGCGCTGGCGGCCATCTTGATGTTTGTGGCCTGGAATATGGGCGAATGGCGCGAATTCATGCTCCTGCGCCAGTACCGCCTGCCTTACCGCATCACCTTGCTGGCGGTGTTTTTCCTCACCGTGGTGTTTGACCTGACGGTGGCGGTCGAGGTCGGCCTGATCGCCGCCTGCCTGACGTTCATCTACCGAATCTCCAGCCTCAGCCGCTGCGAGGGCGTGAACCGCATTGAGCAGCCAGGTCTGGCCGGATTTGAGCACCGGGTGCAGGCCTGGCGCTTGTACGGTGCGCTGTTTTTTGGGGCGGTCAAGCTGGTCGAATCCATCGAGGACCAGATCAGCACGCCCACGCTGGTGCTGGACCTTAAAAACGTCATTTACATCGACTCGTCAGGGGCCGATGCGTTGATGAACCTGGTCGAGACCTGTCGCAAGAAACAGGTGCACCTCATCGTGTGTGGCCTGACGCACCAGCCACTGGACATGGCTCGTCGCAGTGGTCTGGTGGAACACCTGCGGGCACACCTGCAACCCGACCTGAGCAGCAGCATAGGCTTGGCCGTCAGCCTGAGCGCAGACCCGGCCCGTTAAAATGCTGTCATTCTGGTTTTGGCGGTCTTCTGAGGCTGCCAAAACCCTTTTGTTTTTGCTACTCACGGATTGCCTGCCATGTCCTTTTTCCGCCGCCCCGATTACAGCTCTGACACAAGCCAGTTCATTGACCAGCTCAAGGCACAGCGCCCCGAGCTTGAAGCCGAACAACGTCAAGGCCGAGGCCTGCTGTGGGACAAACCGATAGACCGGGTCATTCAGGCCGAATTCAAGCAAGGTCGCGTGGCGCAAAAACCCTACGTGTACCAGACGAAAGCCTGAGCTTCACTGGGCACTCCGTGAACACCGACACTCCCAAGCCCCTGCAGCTGCCCGAAGCCATGGCCAGTGCGGCCATGCCTGCAGTGGTCGACCAGGTGGCGCTGGCGCGCTTGTATGGGGAGCCGCTGTTCACCATGCCCAGCGATCTGTACATCCCGCCGGATGCGTTGGAGGTGTTTCTGGAGGCCTTTGAAGGCCCGCTGGACTTGCTGCTGTACCTGATCCGCAAGCAAAACTTCAACATCCTCGACATCCCCATGGCGGGCGTGACCCGTCAATACCTGAGCTATGTCGACGAAATTCGCCAGCGCAACCTGGAGTTGGCCGCCGAATACCTCTTGATGGCGGCCATGCTGATCGAGATCAAGTCGCGCATGCTGCTGCCGCCCAAAAGAGCGCCTGAGGGCGATGAGGCCGAAGACCCGCGTGCCGAATTGGTGCGCCGCCTGCTCGAGTACGAGCAGATGAAGCTGGCCTCGATGCAGCTGAACGTGATCCCGCAATATGGCCGCGACTTTCTGCAGGCCCAGGTCTTCATCGAGCAAAGTCTGCAACCACGCTTTCCCGATGTGGGCATGGATGAGCTGCAATCGGCCTGGCGCGACATCCTCAAACGTGCCAATCTGGTGCAGCACCACAAGATCAGCCGCGAAGAGCTCAGCGTGCGCGAGCACATGAGCATCGTGCTCAAGCACCTGCAAGGACAAAAATTTGTGGAATTTGAACACTTGTTCGACCCGAGTTTGGGCGTGCCTGTGCTGGTCGTCACCTTCATCGCCCTGCTGGAACTGGCCAAGGAAACCCTGATCGAAATCACACAGGCCGAAGCTTTTGCGCCAATTTATGTGCGCCTGGCCTACTCACCCCACTGATCGCTCACCGTCAATGGCTGCGCCCGCTGCGGAACATGCCGTGGGTTTTGCGGTTGAGCACGCCTTGCGCAGCCAATTTGTTCATGGAAGGGCTGGCATGGGCGTGGGTGATGGCCATCCCTAAGGCATCGGCCGCGTCTTGCCGGGGCAGTACGGGCAACTGCAGCAAGCGCTTGACCATTTCCTGAATTTGCGATTTGGCTGCACGGCCATGGCCAGTGACCGATTGCTTCATTTGCAAAGCGGTGTATTCGGCCACGGGCAAGTCGCACGACACCAAGGCCGTGACGGCGCAGCCACGCGCCTGCCCCAGCAGCAAGGTCGCTTGCGGGTTGACGTTCACGAACACGATCTCAACCGAGGCCACATCGGGTTGGTAACGCGCGGTGATTTCGCGCACGCCGTCGTAGATGATTTTCAATCGGGCAGGCAGGTTGCCCATCTCACCGCGCGTGGTCTCGATCACGCCACTGGCCACGTACTGCAGTCGCGAGCCGGTGATCTCGATCACGCCAAAGCCGGTTGTTTGCAAGCCAGGGTCGATGCCCAGGATGCGAATGCTGGCGGGGGCGGGGGTGCTGAGGCTCATGGCAGTACCACATCGTTCATTCGGGCCACGATGGTCTCGGCGCGCCGCGCCAGATAGGCCGACTGCGCCAACTTTTCAAAATAACGCGGGCGCGGCAGCATGACTGCCAAGCGCGCGGCCTCCCAAGTGTTCAGGTGGGCGGCGCTTTTGCGAAAGTAGTGCTGTGCAGCCGCCTCGGCACCAAAAACGCCCTCGCCCCATTCCACGCTGTTGAGGTAGATCTCCAAAATGCGCTCTTTGCTGAGCAAGGCCTCCAGCATCAACGCCAGCAGCATCTCTTGGCCCTTGCGCAGCAGCGTGCGCTCACCCGATAAAAACAGGTTTTTGGCCAACTGCTGGGTGATGGTGGAGCCCCCCACAATTTTGACGTCCACTGGTTTGTCGGGTTGGCGCTGGGCGCGTTTTTCGGCCTGCGCTTTGGCCCGGGCGTTTTTCTCCCAGGCTTTTTCAAGGGACTGCCACCAGATGCCGTGGTGCTGGGTGAAGGCCGCGTCCTCAGAGGCGATCACGGCACGTTGCAAGCCTTTGGACATGGCTTGCAATGCCACAGTCTCTTGCCGCCAAGGCAGTTGGCCTTGACGCAGCAGGATTTGCCAAGCTTGCGAGCGCTGGAAACTGGTCGACTCTGGCGCGAGCCAATTCATGCCCAAGATGCGCAGGGCAAAAAACAGCTGCAGGCACACACTCGCCATGACCAGTAAGAGCAACCAGCGTCCCAAAGCGCGCATCAACCCTTCTCCTTGTGGCGTCTGTTCGAACGCGTCATGGTTTGCCCTGTTCGGCCGCCATCATCTTGGTTCCCAATGTGTCATCGCGCGAAAAGTTAAAGCGCGTGACGACCACGATTTGATCGGCCTGGGCACGCATTTGGGTGTCGAAATTGCCAAACGGTGCGGCATTGCGAACAATGGCTACAGCACGTTCATCGAGCAAGGGCTGGCCCGACGAGCGGGCTACTTCGGTGCTCAGCAACTGCCCCCGACTGTCCACCGTGATCACCATGGTCAGCTGACCATAAAGTTTTTCCCCTGCTGCTTCCGGGAAGTTCAAGGTGCCTCGGTACTCGATGGTGCGGCGCATTTTGTCGTAGTAAATCGCATACACCACCTCTTGCGTGGCAGGGCTGATGTAACGCTTGCGGGCCGCGCCCTGGGTTTGTTCCACGCGTTGCTCGATTTGCGCCAACTGGCGTGCCAGTTGTTGCTGACGTTGCACCTTGGCCTCACGATCAGGGCTGTCGGTCTTGTCGCCTGCATTTTCACGTGTGAGCACGGCCAACTCATCCTTGAGTTGTGTCAACAAACGCATCTGCTGCATTTTGAGCACTTCAATTTTTTTTTGGGTCGCGCTGAGGTCCATGCCCGGGTCAGCGTTCATCGCAGGTGGCAAGGGCGAGCTGGACATGCGCACCTGGGGCACCTCGCCGCCGCCAGCCAGACGCACCTGGGCCAAGGCCTGGGCTTCCTGGGGACGTTCCTGACTGCGCGCATTGACCAAAATCACTTCCAGCGGGGTGTCCTGAAAGACACGGTTGTAGGCCTCGGGTGCCGCAAACCGGAATCCCAACAAACCCGCATGAACAGCCACAGACAGGCCCAATGCCCAACTCAGGCCCCGGTGTGATGAAAGCTGCAAACGACCCGCAGTGGGGCGAGCCACTCTGGTGGACTGTGATTTTTTCTCAGGTCGCATTGAGGGGTGTGCTGTCGTTCAGGTCCACCGCGATGGTCACCGGGCCCGCGGGAAGGTTGTCATCGTCCTCGGCCTCTTGTTCAGCTTCTTCGGCACCCGCACCTGGGCCCTCGGCATCCAAGTGCGCGAGCACGGTGCCGCGCACATCCAGGGCCATCAGGTCCACGTCGGCCAGCTTGACGCGCACGCGTGCACCGCGTGGCAAGTTGTGTGCGCCCATAACGCTGAACATCAATGGCAAGGCGTCGGCGCGCACCAACCAGATGCCACCGCCCATCTCCTTAACCAGGCTGGCGTCCAGCTCCTCGATGCTGTGCTGCTGCACATGGCGCAGCGTCCAGTAGCGCTCCATGCTGGACTGCACGCTGTTGTAGGCGCTGTAGGCTGCATCAAAACCGCTGATGATGGAAAACAACTCGGCATCTTTGGGTTTGAAGGGCGCGGCCAGCGCGGCCGTGGCGCCATGCTTGGCGCAGGCGATGATTTGCCACTGGTTGACCAGGTCGGTGTAACGGCGCAGCGGCGAAGTGCTCCAGGCGTAGCTGGGCACCCCAATGCCGGCATGCGGCAACGCCTTGGTACCCATGCGCACCTTCACCCCAGGCGCCAGACTGGCCTGGCTGCGATAGATGCCAGGCACACCCAAGCTGGCCATCCACTGGCCCCAGGTACTGTTGGCCAAGATCATGGCCTCGGCCACCATCAAATCGAGCGGCGCACCGCGTTTGCGGGTGCCGATCAACACCGTCTCGTTGCCCGTGGGGGGCGTGTCGTTGCTGTCCCGCTCAAGCTTGAAGCTGTAGTCCGGGCGGTTGAAGTTTTCGGGCTTGCCCCGCACCACTTCGCGCCGCGCCTTGAGCGTTTGCGCCAGACGCCAGTAAAACGCCAGCGTGGCGCGGCTGACCGGCACATCGGCGTGGTCGCTTAGGTCTTCGCCCTCCAGCCATTCGCGGGTGATGCGTTCGTCCAACTGGTCGTGGCGCAAGTTGACCAAAATCGGCACGCGCTCCAGACGGGTGACAGCGCTTTGCACCTCCAGCTTGTCTTCGCTAAAGCTCACATACAAGGACACCGCCGGGCAGTCACGCCCTTCGATCAGGGTGTAGGCCTGCACCACGCTGTCGGGCAGCATGGTGATTTTGTAGCCGGGCATGTAAACGGTGGACAGGCGTGCGCGGCCAAGCAAGTCCACCGGACCGCCAGGGCTCAGCGCCAGTCCGGGCGCAGCAATGTGGATGCCCACGGTGACCGTGCCCGTTCCCAATCCTTGAAGAGACAGGGCGTCGTCGATTTCGGTGGTGTGCGAATCGTCAATCGAAAACGCCTGCACCGGGGCCAGCGGCAAGTCGTCTGTGATGGCAGGCGCTTGCAAGGGGGGAAAGCCCGTGCCCTTGGGGAACAGGTCAAACAAAAACCGTTGCCAATGAAAATCCCAGGGCGAAGCGATGGCCCCAGCGTTTTGCAACAAGTCCAAAGGTGCTGTCTGGCTGCTTTTGCTGGCCTCGACCACAGCCTTGTACTCGGAGGTGTTTTTGTCGGGTCGAAACAGGATTTTGTAGAGCTGCTCGCGAATCGACTCGGGGCAAGTGCCCGCCACCAGATCGGCCGACCAGGCTTCGATCTGGGCCTGAACCTGCTTTTTCTTTTCGATGGCCTGCAAGGCCTGCTGCACGATTTCGGCAGGGGCTTTGCGAAAGCGCCCTTTGGCACCGCCCCGGCGAAAGTAATGCGGTGCTTCGTGCAAGCACAGCAGGGCAGCCACCTGCTCAGTGGTGGTGGCGTTGTTGCTGAAATAGTCTGTGGCCAGGTCGACAAAGCCGAACTCCTCGTCCGGGGCGCATTCGTAAGCCAGTTCCAACTCGATGGTCTGGCTCAGCACCCCAGCCTCGGCCAGCAAAACTGCCGGGGTCGGTTTGTCGAACCTGAGCAGCATGTGGGCCGATTTGACCTTGACCCGTTTACCGGAGTCGAGTTCGACCTGCGCGGAAGCCTCGGCTTCGGCCATGATCCGTCCGGCCATGAATTTGCCGGCATCTTCAAATAATACGTACATGGCTTGATTTTCCCATGCCACCCGGCCATTCGGCCCGCTCGGCTTCATGCCAGCTGCAGAAATTCAAGGATTTGCGGCAAGTGCTCGTCAAAATCACATAGGGCATGGTCGCTGCCCTCGATCAGGCGCACCTGCCCAGCCTGGTGGCGGGCCAGCATTTCGCGCCAGTCCAGCACCTCATCGCCCTTGGCGATCAAGGCCAGCGTGGCGGGGCAGGTTGGCAAGGGCTGACTTTCAAGCACTTTGAGCTCTTGCACATAACCCGACTCAAAAAAAATGCTTTGCGCCGGGTCTTGCCAGACCGGGTGTTCGCCGATGTAGCGCGCCAGATCACGCGAGGGGTGCACGGCCGGGTTGATGAGCACCGCACGAACACCCCAATGAGCCGACAGCCAGGCGGCATAAAAACCGCCAAGCGAAGAGCCCATGACCGCCATCTGCTCTCGTGGCCAAGCGGCTGTGCCCTGCAGCAACAAGTCAATCGCTTGCGCGGGCGACGCGGGCAATTGCGGACACCACCAGGTCACACCGGGGTGCCGGGCCTGCACCCACTTGGCCATGATTTGGGCCTTGACCGACTGAGGTGACGACCTGAAACCGTGCAGGTAGAGCAAATGGGTGGTGCGCACGGAGCCTCAGATTTCGATTTTGGAGCCCAGCTCGACCACCGCATTGGTGGGCAGGTTCAAAAACGCGGCAGCACCGCTGGCGTTGTGGTGCATGTTGGCAAACAATTTTTCACGCCAAGTTGCCATGCCCCCGCCGATCGTCGGGATCACGATGTCGCGCGACAAGAAATAACTGGTCGTCATGGGATCGAGCTTGTAGCCGTCATCCTCAATGACGGCCAGTGCCGATGGCAAGTCGGGATTGTCCTTGAAGCCGTAGTTGACGAGGACTTGCCAGCAGTCATGCCCCAGCGGTGTCACGTCCAGACGCTGGTGGGCGTCGATGCGCGGCACCTCGTGGCTGCGCACGGTAACAAACAGGTTGCGCTCATGCAAAACCTTGTTGTGCTTGAGGTTGTGCAGCAAGGCGTTGGGCACATTGCCAGACTCAGCCGTCAGAAACACGGCCGTGCCTTCCACCCGTACCGGCGGCGAAATGAACACCGCCTCCAAAAAATCCGTCAGACGCAAAGCGTCCGAGCGCAAAGAGTCATTGAGCATGCGACGGCCATCGTGCCAGGTGAGCATCAGTGTGAACACCGCCGCGCCGATGAGCAGCGGGAACCATCCCCCGTCGAACAATTTGAGCATGTTGGACGCCCAAAACGCCAGATCGACCACAAAGAAAAAGCCCGTTGCCCCAATGCACAGCACCAGTGGCAACTTCCAGGCGTAGCGGATCACGAAAAAGGTGAGCACCGTGGTGATCAGCATGTCGGTGCACACCGCAATGCCATAGGCCGCCGCCAGGTTGCTCGACGACTTGAACATGACCACCGCCAGCACGATGGCGACAAACAAGCCCCAGTTGACGAAAGGCATGTAGATTTGTCCGGTGTCGGTTTCGCTGGTGTGTTGCACCTGCAAGCGCGGCAGATAGCCCAATTGAATGACCTGTTTGGTCACGCTGAAAGCGCCGGTGATCAGCGCTTGCGAAGCGATGACCGTGGCCATGGTGGCCAGACCCACCAAGGGCACCAAGGCCCAGTCGGGGGCCATCATGAAAAACGGGTTTTTCACGGCTTCGGGCTTGGCCAAAAGCAAAGCGCCTTGGCCAAAATAGTTCAAGGTCAGGCAAGGCATGACCACGCTGAACCAAGCCAGGCGGATCGGTTTTTTACCGAAGTGGCCCAAATCGGCGTAAAGCGCTTCGCCACCCGTGACGCACAAGACCACCGCCCCCAAAATGATGAAGGTGGTACCGGGGTTGTCCCACATGAAGCCCAAGGCGTAGTGGGGGCTGATGGCCAGCAAAATTTCGGGGTGGTGCACGATGTGGGACACCCCCAGCACAGCGATGGTGGCAAACCAAATCAAGGTGATGGGGCCAAAGAACTTGCCAATGCCCGCAGTGCCGCGTTTTTGCACCCAAAACAAACCAAACAAAATCACCAGCGTGAGTGGAATGACATATTTTTTGAACGTGGGTGAAATGACCTCCAGGCCTTCCACCGCAGACAGCACCGAAATGGCGGGGGTGATCACCCCGTCGCCATAAAAAAGGCAGGTGCCAAAGATGCCCACGATCAGCAACACCTTGCGCAGCTGGGGTTTGTCTTTGACCGATTGCGAAGCCAAGGCCAGCATGGCCACCAGACCGCCCTCGCCATGGTTGTCGGCCCGCAACACCAGCACCACGTACTTGACCGACACGATGGTGGTCAGGGTCCAGAAGAAGATGGAGAGGATGCCGTACACGTTGTCGTGTGTGAAGGGCACATGGCCGGAGCCAAAGACCTCTTTCATGGCGTACAGCACGCTGGTGCCGATGTCGCCGTAAACCACGCCTATGGCGCCCAAGGTCAGGGCGGCGAGTGAGGATTTTGTTGAGGACACAAAAAAAAAGCCTGACAGAAGTCAGGCTTGGTGACTGAGATGCGCCCCATTTTGCGCCCACGCCAGCCAGTTTGTCATGGCCTCATTGGCAAATATGTTGCAGCGCAGCAACTTTTGACGACTTCAAAAAATAAGCAAGGCCTGAAATCACCCAAATCACACATTTCAGGTCACCGAAACGCCAAAAACTGTCTCTTCAGTCGTACACCTCGGCCTCGGGGTCGGTAGCTTCGAGCTCGTAGCTGGCGGCCAGCATGGCCAGGCGGCCAATCACGCCGTACATGTAAAAGCGGTTGGGCACGCTGGCACCGGGTTTGACACCTGGCTGGGGCAGGTGCGGCGTATCGGCAAATGCCAAGGGCACAAAGCTGGCCCCCGGGGCATTCAGGTTTTCGTCCACGCCGCGCTCGGCGTGCACACGGTAAAAACCGCCCACCACATAGCGGTCCATCATGTACACCACCGGCTCGGCCACGGCGTCGTTGATGCGCTCATTGGTCAGCACGCCTTCCTGGATGATCACGTCATTGACGGTCTGACCGTCCTTGATGACGTTCATCTTGTTGCGGGTTTTGCGGTTCAGGACGTCCAAGTCCGCCACATCGCGCACCGTCATGATGCCCATGCCATAGGTGCCGTTGTCGGCTTTGACCACCACAAAAGGCTTTTCGTTGATGCCGTATTCCTTGTATTTGCGCTTGATTTTCGTCAGCAAGGCATCCACATTGCTGCGCAAGCAGTCCATGCCCGTGCCTTCGGCAAAGTTCACATCGCCGCACTGGCTGAACATCGGGTTGATGAGCCAAGGGTCAATGCCCAACAACTTGCCAAAACGCTTGGCCACTTCTTCGTAACTCTGAAAATGCTTGGTTTTGCGACGCACGCTCCAGCCCGCATGCAGGGGTGGCAGCAAAAATTGCTCGTGCAGCTCTTCCAAAATGCCCGGGGCCCCAGCCGACAGGTCGTTGTTCAGCAAGATGGTGCAGGGGTCAAAGTCTTTCAGGCCCAAGCGGTGCTGAGTGCGCACCACCGGCTCCAGCGTCACACTTTCACCATTGTGCAGCTCAATGACCGTGGCTTCCTTGATTTCAGGGTTGATCGAACCAAGGCGCACGTTCAGGCCCGCCATATGGAAGATACGCTGCAGCTGAACTACGTTGGCCAAATAAAAGGTATTGCGCGTGTGGTTCTCGGGAATGATCAGCAGGTTTTTGGCCTCGGGGCAGATCTTTTCGATGGCCGCTTGGGCAGCCTGCACGGCCAAAGGCAGCATTTCAGGCGTCAAGTTGTTCCAGCCACCGGGGTAGAGGTTGGTGTCCACGGGGGCCAGCTTGAAACCGGCGTTGCGGATGTCCACCGAGGTATAGAACGGCGGGGTGTGCTCCATCCACTCCAGACGGAACCAGCGCTCAATGGCAGGCATGGAGTCCAGAATGCGTTGCTCCAGCTCATTGATGGGGCCGGTCAGGGCGGTGACGAGATGGGGAACCATGGGCATCCTTTATCGGGCAAAAACAGGTCAAAACAGAAAAATCATATGGGGCCGGTCGGCGCCATTGCAAGCGCATAACGGACACTGTGCTGCCAGGCCAAGTACATGTGCACTTAAGTTGCGGCACTCAACCGCGCACCTCGCCCTCGCCCAGCACCACGTACTTGAGTGAGGTCAGGCCTTCGATGCCGACCGGCCCCCGAGCGTGGAACTTGTCGGTGCTGATGCCGATTTCTGCACCCAGCCCGTATTCAAAGCCGTCCGCAAAGCGGGTGCTGGTGTTGACCATGACGCTGGCCGAGTCGACCTCGCGCAAAAAGCGCTGGGCGTGAATGTGATCGCGCGTCAAGATGGCATCGGTGTGGTGGCTGCTGTAATGGTTGATGTGGGCAATCGCCTCATCCACGCCTTCGACCACCTTGATGCTGATGATGGGGGCGAGGTATTCCTCGAACCAGTCCTGCTCGGTGGCGTCCTTGAGTGTGGCTTTGGAGACCTGGCTCAAAATGGCCTTGGCCTTGGGGCAGCAGCGCATCTCAACCCCTTTGGCAGCGTAAATCGCGCCTATTTTGGGCAGGAATTCAGCAGCTACGCCCCGCGCCACCAACAAGCTTTCGCTCGCGTTGCAGGGGCTGTACTTTTGGGTTTTGGCGTTGTCGGTCACGATCACGGCCATATCGATGTCGCACGGGTCGTCCACATAGGTGTGGCAATTGCCATCCAAGTGCTTGATGACGGGCACTTTGGCCTCAGCGCTGATGCGCTCGATCAGGCCCTTGCCGCCACGAGGAATGACCACGTCCACAAACTGCGGCATGGTGATGAGCTGGCCTACAGCGGCGCGGTCGGTGGTTTGCACCAGTTGCACGGCCTGCACAGGCAAACCGCTGTCGGTCAAGGCTTTCTGCACCAGAAGCGCCAACGCCTTGTTCGACTCGATGGCCTCAGAGCCACCGCGCAGGATGCAGGCGTTGCCGCTTTTGATGGAGAGGCTGGCTGCTTCGATGGTCACGTTGGGTCGGCTCTCGAAAATCATGCCAAACACGCCAATGGGCACCCGCATCTGGCCCACGCGGATGCCACTGGGCACCTGCTTCATGCCGATGATTTCGCCGATCACGTCGGGCATGGCGGCCAATTGCTCGCAGCCTTGGGCGCAGGTTTCCAGCACTTGGGGGGTCAATTTCAAGCGGTCCACCATCGGCTCGGCCAATCCGGCGGCGCGGGCGCGCTCCAAGTCTTTGGCGTTGTCCAACTGCAAGGCATCGGTGCTCTCGCGCAGCAAGGCGGCCAGATGCCGCAAAGCCTTGTTTTTGGTGGCAGCCGAGGCTTTGGCCATCAGGGCAGAGGCCGTTTTGGCCTGCAGGCCCAGGGCCTGCATGTGTTCAGCGGTGTTCAGTTCGGTCATGGGTACATTTTCGCAGAAGCCAAAGACACTTTGGCACCATCCTGCCATGCGCCTGGCGGGTCATTGGCCGCTGGCGCGTTCAGCGCACGATACAAAAACGCGAAAAACGCACGGCCAGGCGCTGCAGCGCCTGCCAAGGTTCAGTGGGCCAGTCGGGCACTTTGAGCCCTTTGACGATGCCGTCCACCTGATGGGCGGCTTGGAGCAAACCGTTCAAGCGGGCCTCGGTCATGCGCGGCAGCACGCGCTCAAACAAGCGTTCACGCGGCCCCCAGACGCGCTGCTCGCGCATCGCCACGGGCAGGGGTTTGCCAGCAGCCATGGCGTCTTTCACACGTTTCATGGCACGGATGTCTTCCGCGAGGGTGTAGTGCACCAGCACAGCCGCTTCGCCCTCGGCCTGCAAGCCGTCGAGCATGCGCTGAACCCGGGCCACCTGCCCCGACAAGACCGATTCGGACAGCTTGAAAACGTCGTAGCGGGCCACGTTAAGCACGGCCGACTCGACCTGCGCCTGACTGAGTTCGCCTGCTGGGTAGAGCAAGCCCAGCTTCTGGATTTCTTGGTGTGCAGCCAGCAAATTGCCCTCAACACGGTCGGCAAAAAACTGCAGCGTGCGCTGGCCTTCTTCACCCGCCTCCACGCTTTGGCCCTGCATTTGCAATCGCTGGGCGATCCACTGGGGCAAGGCATTGCGCTCGACCGGGTCCGTGGCGATCAGCACCCCATGGTTTTCCAGGGCCGCAAACCAAGCCCCTTTGCGCGTGGCCGCGTCCAGTTTGGGCAGCATGATCAAGGTCAAGGTGCTGTCGTTGTCCTGGGTGGATACGGCCAATTGCTGGATCGCGGTGCTGCCCTCCTTGCCAGGTTTGCCCGAAGGGATGCGCACCTCCACGATTTGCTTGTCGGCAAACAGGCTGAGAGAGCCGCCTGCGGCCAGTACCTCGCTCCAGTCGAAATGGGCACCTGATACGGAGTGCACACTGCGCTCGGTGTAGCCCTGATTACGGGCGCTGGCGCGGATGGCATCGGCCGCCTCTTGCTGCATCAGGGGTTCGTCACCGTGCAAGATGTAAAGACTGCGCAAGCCTTTTTGCAGGTGCGCACCGAGCTGGGGCAAGGCCAGTTGCATGGCGAGACTCAGGGTTTGGCCGTCGCCGCGGCGCGGGGCTTGACGGCCGACAGTCGCCGCATGATCTGCTGCACGATGTCGGTCTGCATGTCGCGGTACATGGTCGCTTGTTCGATTTCCTTGGACAGCGCCGCGGTTTCGGTGAAGCTCAGGTCGCGTTGCTGCGACAGTTCGACGGGCTCGATCAGGTTCAGGCCTTGCGGGGTGCGCAGACGAAACTTCACACGCAATCGCAGTTGGAGTTCTCGCACCTGGCCCGATGCATTCACACCCACCACCACCTGCTCCCGGTTTTCGCTCAAGATGTCGAGAATCGCATCGGCTGTGGCCAACTGTGCGGGCTCGATTAGCAGCGAAATGCGGCCTGTGCCCAGCAAGTTGCGGCGCAGCTCCACGCCCAGGGGCGAGGTGGTCGAGAAATTGGCGTACAGCGTCTTGAACGGGTAATCGCCCGCGCTGCGCAGCTGAAAGCCGCAGGCGGACAAACCGGCCAGCAAAGGCAAGGCACCGAGCAACAGGCCAAAGCGGCGGCGTGAGGTGTTCATCACAGGGCGGTCATCGGGGTGTGCGGGCATCAGGCCGTGGGTTCACAACACCACGTTGACCAGCCGGCCAGGCACCACGATGAGCTTCTTGGGCGAGGCTCCAGCCGCCTGCTTGACGACGGCTTCATGGGCCAGTCCAGCAGCTTCGATCTGGGCCTTGTCAGCGCTGGCGGGCACCAGGATGGAGCCGCGCAGCTTGCCGTTGATCTGCAACATCAGCTCGATCTGGTCGCGTTCCAGTGCAGACTCGTCCACGCTGGGCCAAGGGGCATCGAGCAACTCGCCTGCAACTTGGGTAAAACCCAGTTGCTGCCAGATTTCGTCGGTGATGTGCGGGCAAGCGGGGTAGAGCATACGCACCAAGAGTGAGACGCCTTCGCACAGGGCTGCGGTATCTCCTGGGCTGCCATCGGGTTTGAAGTCTTCCAGCGCGTTGAGCAGCTTCATGCAACCGGACACCACAGTGTTGTACTGCATGCGCTCGTAGTCGTAACCCACTTGCTTGAGCACCAAGTGCATCTCGCGGCGCAGCGCCTTGGCCGCGTCATCCAAAGCGGCTTGGCTCAGGTCTTGGCTGGTGGCCGAGCGCAACAACTCGTGGTGCTTGAACGCGAAGTTCCAGACCCGACGCAAGAAGCGGTAGCTGCCTTCCACGGCCGAGTCGTTCCACTCCAAGGTCACTTCGGGCGGCGCGGTGAACATGGTGTACAGACGTGCGGTGTCGGCACCGTATTTTTCGATCAGATCCTGCGGGTCCACGCCGTTGTTTTTTGACTTGGACATGGTGCCCACGCCCTCGTAGTCGATGGCGGTGCCAACAGGCAAGCGGCCGTCGCCGCTGTCGGCTTCGTTCTTGAGCTTGGCGCCCACGACTTTGCCGGTCTCGTCGAGCACATGCTCGACATCGTGTGGCCAGAAGTAGTCTTTGCCGCCCTTGGCGGTGCGGCGCGAGTAGATGTGGTTGAGCACCATGCCCTGCGTGAGCAGCTTGCTGAAGGGCTCGTCCACCTTGACCAAACCCAAGTCGCGCATAACCTTGGTCCAAAAGCGCGCATACAGCAAGTGCAGGATGGCGTGTTCGATGCCACCAATGTACTGGTCCATGCCGCTGCCACCAGCGGCTTGGTGCTGGTCCCGCATCCAGTAATCGGTGCCGCCTGCCACCATGGCCTCGGTGTTGGTCGGGTCGCAATACCGCATGAAATACCAGGACGAATCCACAAAGGTGTCCATGGTGTCGGTTTCGCGGCGGGCGGGCTTGCCACAAACAGGGCAAGTAACCCCAGCGTGAAAGCCTTCGTGCTTGTGAAGCGGATTGCCCGAACCGTCGGGGATGCAGTCTTGCGGCAGCACCACGGGCAGGTCTTTTTCGGGCACGGGCACAGCGCCATGCTCGTCACAATGGATCATCGGGATCGGCGTGCCCCAGTAGCGCTGGCGGCTCACGCCCCAATCGCGCAGACGCCAAGTGGTTTTTTTCTCGCCCAGGCCTTTGGCGGCCAGCAATTCAGCCACTTTGGAGACAGCGACTTTTTGGGTCAGGCCATCGAGTTCGCCGGAGTTGATGCAGACACAGCTTTGTTTGTCCCCGTACCAGTCCTGCCAGACGGTGGCGTCGAAGGCCTGGTCCTTAACGGACACGACCTGCTGGATCGGCAAGGCGTACTTCAAAGCAAATGCGAAGTCACGCTCGTCGTGCGCTGGCACGCCCATCACCGCGCCATCGCCATAAGACATCAGCACGTAATTGCCAACCCAGACTTCAACCTGCGCGCCGGTCAGTGGGTGCGTGACGAACAGGCCGGTGGCCATGCCCTTTTTTTCTTGTGTGGCCAGCTCGGCCTCCGTCGTACCGCCACTCTTGCACTCTTCCAAAAACGCGTACAAAGCAGGATTGGACGAAGCAGCATGCAGCGCCAAGGGATGCTCGGCCGCCACCGCGCAAAAGGTCACGCCCATGATGGTGTCGGCGCGGGTGGTGAAGACATACATCTTGCCCTCACCGATGAGGCCGCCATCGGCACCTTTAATGGTGTGCGGGAACGCGAAACGCACACCTTCGCTCTTGCCAATCCAGTTTTCCTGCATCAGGCGCACTTTGTCGGGCCAGCCTTTGAGCGTGGCCTTGTCGTTGCCGATTTGCACATGGTCCAGCAGCTCTTGTGCATAGGCCGTGATGTTCAGGTAATAGCCTGGAATCTCGCGCTTTTCGACTGGAGCGCCTGTGCGCCAGCCTTTGCCGTCAATGACCTGTTCGTTGGCCAGCACGGTCTGGTCCACCGGGTCCCAGTTCACGACCTGGGTCTTGCGGTAGGCGATGCCTTTTTCCAGCATTTTCAAGAACAGCCACTGGTTCCACTTGTAATAGGTCGGGTCGCATGTGGCCACTTCGCGCGACCAGTCGATGGCCAGGCCCATCGCCTGCATCTGCTGTTTCATGTACGCGATGTTCTCGTACGTCCATTTGGCCGGGGGAACGCCGTTTTTGAGGGCGGCGTTTTCTGCGGGCAGGCCAAACGCGTCCCAGCCCATTGGCATGAGGACGTTGTGGCCCTTCATGCGCAGGCTGCGCGTGAGCATGTCGTTGATGGTGTAGTTGCGCACATGGCCCATGTGCAGCTTGCCGCTGGGGTAGGGCAGCATGGAGCAGGCGTAGAACTTCTTTTTGCTGGCGTCTTCGGTGACGCGGTAGGCATCGCGGGCGTTCCAGCGGGACTGCGCTGCGGGTTCGACTTCGAGGTGGTTGTACTTGTCTTGCATAGGGCTAAATTGTAGGGGCTGGGCGGGTCAAGGCCGGGCGCGGGCGCTGCAAGGCCACAGCCGTCCGCATGGGCTTAAGTTCAGGGTGAAACCACCTCGGCGACAAAGCCGATCCGGGTCAACCCGGCTTTTTGGGCCATGCCCATGGCCTCGACCACCCGGCCGTAGGGGACAGACGCGTCGGCGCGCAGTTCCAGCTCAGTCAGTGGGTTGCGGCGGGCAGCTTTGGCCAGTTGTTCGCGCAGGGCGTTTTCGGCGATCGGCTGGTCGTTCAGGAACCATTGGCCTTGCGCATCGACCACCAAGACCACGGCTTGGGGCGCAGCCCCCGGATCCCCGCCTTCGCTTTGGGGCAGGTCAAGGCGGATGGCGCTGGTCATCAAAGGTGCGGTCAGGATGAAGATGACCAGCAACACCAGCATCACGTCCACCAGAGGCGTGACGTTGATTTCGCTCATGGGCGTATCGCCAGGACGGCTAGATAGGCGACCAAAAGCCATGACCGCTCAGTCCCGGGGGCCGACGAGCAAAGCGCGCACATCGTGGGCAAAGCCTTCGAGCTCTGCCTCTATCTGGCCGATGCGCCTCCCCAGCAGGTTGTAGCCCAGCACCGCCGGAATTGCCACCGCCAGGCCGGCAGCGGTCATGACCAGGGCTTCGCCCACGGGCCCGGCAATCTGCTCAATGCGTACAGGGCCACCTTCGGCCATGCCACTCAGCGCATTGAAAATGCCCCAAACCGTGCCCAGCAAACCAATGAAGGGCGAGGTGGAACCGGCCGTGGCCAGCAGCACCTGCCCCCATTGCAAGCGGCGAAGAACCGATTGCATGGCTTCGCGCAGCACACGGGTGAGTTGGTGGTGACGCTGGCCCGCCGAGGCCAAAGTGCCGCCCAAGGGCAGCAAGGTGGCGTCCAGCAAGGGCAGCACACAGGATTCACGGTCAAACTGCGCCACGCGCTGGCGGGCATCGTCGAAACCCGGGGCCTGCCAGAATGCGGCCACGCTGCGCGGCACGTCTTGTGTGACTCGCGAGAGCAAACGCCATTTCCATGCGATCACGACCCAACTGCCTACCGACAAGGCCAGCAACATGAGCGCCAGCACGCGGCTGAAGACATCGCTGTGCAGCAAAAAGTCGTTCAGGCTCATGGGTGGCTTTCAGGTAGGGTGCATCAGCGCAGCTTGAGCACGTCGAACATGTCAAACAGGCCACGTGGCTGACTGATCAGGAAGCGCACGGCACGCAAACTGCCTTGCGCGTAAGTGGCGCGGCTGGAGGATTTGTGCGTGACCTCGATGCGCTCGCCAATGCCTGCGAACAACACGGTGTGTTCGCCCACGATGTCACCGCCGCGAATGGTCGAAAAACCGATGGTGGACGGGTCGCGCTCGCCCGTGTGGCCATAACGCTCGTACACGGCGCATTCTTTCAAATCACGCCCGATGGCCTCCGCGATCACTTCGCCCATCTTCAGGGCTGTACCCGAAGGCGCATCCACCTTGTGGCGGTGATGGGCTTCGATGATCTCGATATCGTAACCTGTGGACATGGCCTGCGCGGCCATTTGCAGCAATTTCAAGGTGACATTGACGCCCACACTCATGTTCGGAGCCATGACGATCGCAATGTCCTGGGCGATCTCGGTGATCTCGGCTTTTTGCGCATCGGTAAAGCCCGTGGTGCCAATGACCGCCTTGACGCCCAGTTCACGGCAGACTTTGAGGTGGGCCAGTGTGCCCTCAGGTCGGGTGAAATCGATCAGACAGGATGCGCCCAGCAGGCCTGCGTGCAAGTCGGCGGTGACTGCGGTGCCCGTGACCCGACCCAATGCAGATCCTGCGTCTTGCCCAATCGCTGGGCTGTCCGCGATGTCCAGTGCACCCGCAAGGCGGCAGTCGTCTGTGGCCAAAATGGCTTCGATCAGCATGTGACCCATGCGACCGGATGCGCCGGCGACGGTGATGGGCAAAAGGTTCGTTGAGGTCATGGCTTGAATGGGCAAAATGGAAAAGGCTCGGTCCAAAAAGGGCTCGGGGATAACGGCCCATCGCAGGACACCGGGGCCGTGTGTTCAGCGTACGGCCGGCTCCAAAGGCGGGTAGCTGCGCGGCAAGGCTGCAGGCGAGGTGGGCGAATCGGTCCGAGTCGCGGTGGCGGCAGGCGCAAATTTCTTCAAATCCTCTTCGCTGGCTTGCAGGGCGGGCAGTTTGCCCACTGCCTGGGGCCCCACCAGGCGACCGGCAAAATCCGACTCGCTGGGCAGCACATCGCTGTCGACCTGTTCGAGCACATCGCCCTTGAAGTACACCGTGAGCCTGAAATTTTGCGCGGCCACGCCCTGGCGCTGAATGCTGAAGGCATAGTCCCAGCGGTTGTCATGGAACAAACTGGCGATCAAGGGGGTTCCAAGGATTTCGCGCACCTGAGCGCGCGCCATGCCGGGACGCAAAGCCTGGCGCTGCTCGTTGGAGACAAAGTTGCCTTGCACCACCTCGGGCACAAAGGGCTTGAAGGTGTCGCGACCCACGGAACTGGTCAGGCTGCCACAACCGGCCAAGCTCGCACCCAGCAAGAGGGCTGCCAGGCCATGGACGGAAAGACGGAAAGTCAGGGAAGCTGTCATGGTTGAGGGTGTGCCGATATGATCTGGTCATTGTAGCGGCAGCCTTGCCGCAGGACCGCCACTGGCACCCCACCCACACAGCCCATGAGCCAGATCGACGAACTGAAAAACAACGGCCTCAAAGCCACCTTGCCGCGCCTGAAAATCCTGGAAGTTTTTCAAAACGGCTTGCTGCGCCACATGACCGCCGAGGATGTGTTTCGTCAACTCCTCAAGGACAACGCCGACATTGGCTTGGCCACCGTTTACCGGGTGCTGACCCAGTTCGAGCAAGCGGGCATCCTCAGCCGCAACCACTTTGAGAGTGGCAAAGCCGTTTACGAGCTCAACGAAGGCCAGCACCACGACCATATGGTGTGCCTGGATTGCGGTCGGGTGGAAGAGTTTTATGACGCGGAAATCGAATCGCGCCAGCAAGCCGTGGCCCAGGCCAAGGGCTTTGTGATCGCCGACCATGCCCTGAGCCTTTACGCCCACTGCACGCAACAGCCCTGCCCGCACCGCAACGCCCGCTGAAAAGGCGCTTGCCCCAGCTTTCAGCCCATGGCGCGGCGCTGGCGCTCGATGAAGTCCTGGTAGGTGTCGATGCCGCGCATCTGCAAGATGGTGTTGCGCACGGCCGCCTCCACCAACACCGCAATGTTGCGCCCGGCCATGACCTGGATCACCACCTTTTGCACCGGGATGCCCAGCACGTCTTGCCGCAAGGGCTCGGAGGGCAGGCGCTCGTAATCACGCTCCAGGGTTTCACGGCGCACCAGGTGCACAATGAGTTTGAGCCGCATTTTGCGGCGCACCGCCGTCTCGCCAAAAATAGCGCGGATGTCCAAGAGGCCAATGCCGCGCACTTCCAGCAGGTTTTGCAGCAGATCAGGGCAACGCGCTTCGATGGTGGTCTGGTTGATGCGGTAAAGGTCTACCGCATCGTCGGCCACCAAGCCATTGCCACGCGAGATCAACTCCAGGCCCAGCTCGCTTTTACCCAGACCTGACTCGCCCGTGATCAACACACCCATGCCTAAAATGTCCATGAACACACCGTGCATGGTGATGCGATCTGCAAAGTGTTTGGACAAATAAGCTCGCAGCACATCGATCACAAAGGCCGAGGATTGCTGTGTAGCAAACATTGGAATTTGGGCCCGCTCACACATGGCCAGCAAGGCATCGGGCGCGGTTTGACCGTCGGCCAGCACCAGCACCGGTGGCTCCAGCGTCACGATGCGCGCGATGCGCCGTGAGCAGTCGTCAGGCGTACCGTTCGTCAGGTAAGCGACTTCGCGCGGCCCCAAAATCTGGACGCGGTAAGGATGAATGTAGTTGAGATAACCCACCAGGTCGGCGCCGGAGCGGGCCTGGCGCACGGCGACCTCGTCAAAGCGCCGCTCCGATGCACCCAAGCCCGCTTGCCACTGCCACCTGAGTTGTTTGCGATGGTCCTCAAAAAGGACATCGGCGCTGATGACGGAGGGTTTCATCGCCTGCAGGCTTTGGAAAAGGAATTCAGGCGGTTTGAGCCGATTGCCACTGGGCGATCAGCTGGTGCAGACCTGCCTGGGCCGTACTGCTTTTGATGCTTTCGCGCAAAGCGGTGTCGCTGAGCAACTCGGCAATCTCGGACAAAATTTCCAAATGCTTCTGGGTCGCCGCTTCGGGCACCAGCAAAAAGATCAGCAAGTTGACCGGTTGCTCGTCCGGTGCATCAAAACCAATGGGCTGGGCCAACTGAAACACTGCAGCCATGGGGGCTTTGAGGCCCTTTATGCGCCCGTGCGGAATGGCCACCCCATGGCCAAGGCCCGTGGAGCCCAAACGCTCGCGGGCGAAGAGGCTGTCGGTGACCAAGGCACGCGACAAGCCATGCAGATTCTCAAAAAGAAGTCCGGCTTCTTCGAATGCACGTTTCTTACTGGTGGCTTCCACCCCCACAAGAACTTGGGCAACAGGCAATATGGATGAGAGTCGGTTCATGGTCGAGGCCGGATTATGCACCCGATCCGAAAACAGGCTTTGTCACTGGCCCGACCGGATCGCGACAGCTCGGGCCGGCAAGCCGCCCAGGACGCGAAAAAAAGGGCCACTTGCAGCGGCCCTGATGAGAAAGTAATGAAGCGATCACATCATGCGCTTAGGCGCACTGTGGTGGTGGTCGGTCATACGGTCCTTGTGTTTGACCACTTGACGATCGAGCTTATCCACCAGATCGTCCACTGCGGCGTACAGGTCTTCGTGGGCGCTTTCAGCAAACAGGTCATTGCCTTTGACGTGGATGTTGCACTCTGCGCGCTGGCGCTTTTCCTTTTCCTTCATCTTTTCGACGGTCAGCAGCACTTTGACATCGACCACCTGATCAAAATGCCGAGTGATGCGGTCAAGTTTCCCCGTGACGTACTGGCGCAATGCCGGGGTCACTTCCAAATGGTGCCCGCTGATGGTTAAATTCATAATCGTCGCCTCCATAGATTCAAGGTAGGGGAAAGCCCCGCTGGTGCGGGACTCTGAAACCACCTTTTCGGGGTGGCTCAACCCCACTATGCGCGCCGAAAAATGGAAAAGCAATACGCCCAAAACTAAACCTGTAAAGACCCGCTCTTTTGTCCCCAAAGCCCCATTTTGGTGCTATCGTATTGGTTGAATTTGAGCCATGGTCAGACCCGCCTCTGAGAACTCTAGGGCCCTGAACCTTTCAGCCCGCCGCCTGCGCAGGAGCCCCATGCAGGCGCAAATGCCCAGCCAACCAGACGCTGAGCAAGCTGGCCACCACACCCAACAAGCCCGCCACCCAATACAAGGTGAGCTGCCCCTGCGCGTCGCGCCCGATGATGAGCCCTGCAACCAATGCGGCCAAGCCCATGGAGGCCGACTGCACGGCCGAATTCAGGGTCATGAACGTGCCGCGCAAACGGGGCTCGACTGCTGAAGAAATCATCGCCATGCCGGGAATCATGCGTCCGCTCATGACGGTGAAGAACAGCGTCGATATGGCCAGCAAGCCCCACAGGGGTAGCCCTTGCGAAAGCGTGGTGGCCATCAAGGGCACGGTCACCGCCAAAGCCAGGCGCTGGAACATCCGGACCTTGCCCACCCGGTCCGTGAGGCGGCCAAAATAGCGTGCGCTCAGCAAGGTTGCCAAGCCGCCGCACAGGTAGATCCAGGGCACCTCAGCGGCCTGCATGCCCGCGTTGGACTGCAGGTAAATGGTGATGTACGGAATGACGCTGAAAGCTGCGAACATCATCAAGCCCGACACGGCAAACGCCTTGAGGTGGTTGGGCTCGGCCAGCACCTGGCCGATGCCGCGCCAAACGCTCACCCTTTCGGGGTGGTACAAGTGCGCATCCAGTCGGGGCAAGGTTTGCCAAGCCCCGAGCGCCAGCAAACCCACCAGCGCTGCGATGCCCACAAAAGGCGCATGCCAGTTGAAATGCGCCGCCAAAAACAGGCCCAGCGGCACACCTGCCACGGTGGACACGGAAAACGAGGTCATCACCACGCTCATGGCGCGGCCTCGTCGCTCGAAGGGGATCACATCGGCCACGATGGTCTGGGACAAGGCTGACAAAACGCCGCCAAACAAACCTGCAGCCACACGCGCCACCATCAACCACACATAGTCGGGGGCAAAGGCGCAAGCGAGCGTGGCCAACCCGAACAGGCTGTACATGCTCAGCAGCAACTGTTTGCGGCCGAAACGGTCAATGTAGGTGGCCGCCATCAAACCCGAAAAGCCCGCCGACAAGGTGTAGGCGGACACCAACAACCCAAACTGGGCGTTGCTGATACCGAACAAAGCCGTGAACTGCGGCCCCAGCGGCATCATGATCATGAAATCGAGGATGTGGGTGAACTGGATGCCAGCCAGTGTCAAAAGCAGCCAGCGCTCACGGCGCGGGGTCAAGTGGGGGGTGGTCATGGAACAATGCAGAAGAATGGGCTGAATCTAACACCCCCAGCCACCCACAGCCGTTCCTCCCCTTACATGCACATTGACCCCTTGACGACCGCCCGGCCAATGTCGGCCCCTGAAGCTCACCGGTCTGCGCATCCGCACCCCATGCTGGGGCTGGTTCTGATGGGCGGCGGTGCGCGAACCGCTTATCAAGCGGGGGCGCTGCAGGCCATTGGCCAATTGTTGAGTCACCAGGCTGGCTGTTCAAAAGCCTTCCCGTTTCAGGTGCTGGCGGGCACCTCCGCAGGTGCCTTGAACGCCACATTTTTGGCCAGCAAGGCCATGGATGGTTTGGCAGGACTGGACGAATTGGCCCATTTCTGGACCAGCATCCGCACGGAAGCGGTTTACCGCTTGCCCCAGACCCCGCTGGACAAGTTCAGTCGATGGGCCACCGCTTTGGGTTTGCTGCGCTCTGCCCGCGCCCATGCCGCCGCGATGGACAGCCTGGCCCTGGTCAACACCTTACACCGGGCGATTGCCCTTGATCGGATCGACACGGCCTTGCACCACGGCGTGCTGCAGGCCCTGGCGGTCACAGCGTCCAGTTATTCAAGCGGTATTCATTGGACGTTTTGCCAAACCCGCGACGGCCAGCCCATCACATGGAGTCGCCCGGGCCGTCGCGCCGAGCAGCAACCCATCACCATCGAACACCTGATGGCGTCCAGCGCCATCCCCTTCATTTTCCCGTCTACGCCCCTTTGGGTGGACGGCGGCATGGAGTTTTTCGGAGACGGCTCGATGCGCCAGATCTCACCCTTGTCCTCGGCGGTGCAACTCGGGGCCGACCGGATTTTGGCGATTGGCGTGAGCCAACCGCCACGCGCCAACTTGGTGGCTTCAGCCCACACCACAGGACGTCCCTCCTTGGGCACCATCGCTGGCCACGCCCTGGCCAGCGTATTCCACGACACCCTTGAGGCCGATGTGGAGCAGATCGAACGCGTCAACCAGGCCTTGGAACACCTACCCGAGGCGATCCGCGCTGGCCTGCCCCTGCGCCAGGTTCAGGTCTTGACACTGCAGCCCAGCGCCTCGCTCGACGCCTTGGCACAAGACCACGCCCACGCGCTGCCCCGGCCCATTCTTCGGGTGCTGGAGGGGCTGGGCGCCCTGCGCGGGAGTGGTGCAGCACTGGCCAGCTATTTGCTGTTCGAGCCGGGCTTCATCGCTGCGCTGTTAGCCCTGGGACAAGCCGACGTGCAGGCACGCGCCGATGAAATCCTGTCTTTTCTAAGCCCCACATTGGAACATCCGGTGCGATAATCCGCCGATTCATTCTGGAGACACATAGCCGTGGAAACTACCCCGAGTCGGTAGCTTTCGAACGCCTTGAGCATGAGCCCATCGTTCGAAAGCTGCAGAAATACCCCTTCGCCGCCCCTTTGAACCTTTGGCACCTGGCCATTTTTCGGATTCGCCATGCTCAACATCTTTACCCTCGTCAACGGTCGCCTCTTTCAGGAAGAGATCGAGTCGCTGGAAGAACTCTCCCGTTTTCAGCCCATCTGGGTTGACCTGGAGTCCCCCACGCTGGAAGAAAAACGCTGGATCAAACAATACTTTGGTCTTTTCATCCCCGAAGACGCGATGGACGAGGACATCGAAGAGTCCGCACGGTTTTACGAAGAGGACAACGGCGAGTTGCACATCCGCTCGGACTTCTTGATCGCCGACGATGACGAGCCCCGCACTGTGCGCTGCGCTTTCATCTTGAACCAGCACAACGCCGACCTGAAGAGCCAGGGCGTGCTTTTTTCAATCCACGACGAGGACGTGCCGGTGTTTCGCCTTTTGCGCATGCGTGCACGGCGGGCACCCGGACTGATCGAAGACGCCAAGGATGTGCTGCTCAAACTGTTTGACGCCGACGCCGAATATTCGGCCGACACGCTCGAAGGCATATACGACCAACTCGAAAAAGTGGGCAACACCGTGCTCTCCGGTGACGTGACGGACGCCATGGCCAGTGAAGTGCTGGGCGCGATTGCACGGCAAGAAGACATGAACGGCCGCATCCGCCGCAATGTAATGGACACGCGCCGCGCCCTGAGTTTCATGATGCGCTCCAAAATGCTGAATGCCGAACAGTTTGAAGACGCACGACAGATCATGCGCGACATCGACTCGCTCGACTCGCACACGGCATTTTTATTCGACAAGATCAACTTCTTGATGGACGCCACCGTCGGTTTCATCAACATCAACCAGAACAAAATCATCAAGATCTTCTCGGTGGCCAGCGTGGCGCTTCTGCCGCCCACCTTGATCGCCAGCTTGTACGGCATGAACTTCCAGTACATGCCCGAGCTGTCCCAAAAATGGGGTTACCCCTATGCATTGGCGCTGATGGCCGCCAGCGCCGTGGTGCCCATGTGGTATTTCCGCAGGCGCGGTTGGCTCAAATAACGCCCAATCAAGCGGGTGTGCGTTTAGCCAACCACTGCGACAAAATGGCCCGGCTGTAACGGCTGGCCACATCACGAATGAATCGATTGAAATCGGTGTGCGCCATGTCGTCTGCGCGGTCTGAGATGGTGCGCACAGCCGCAAACGGCACACCATAGTCCAAGCAAACCTGCGCCACCGCCGCGCCCTCCATCTCCACCGCCAAAGCCTCTGGCAAGGATTCGCGAAGCGCCTGACTTTCAGCGCTGGTCGAGACAAAGCGATCACCGCTGACGATCAAGCCCTGGTGCACCTTGGGCGAACTCAGCTGAAACTGGGCCAAGGTGTCAGGGCCCAAATGCCGCTCAGCCGCCTGCAGCACCTGCTGCGTGGCCTCGGTCAATTGCAACGACAAAGCGGCATCGGCCTCAAAAAGAGCCCGGCCATACAGCGGGACCTCGTGCCTAGGAAACAGTGGCGAGGCATCCATGTCGTGCTGAACCAAGCCGCTGGCCACCACCACATCGCCCACGCGCACCCCCGAACCCAATCCGCCCGCCACGCCGGTGAACACCAGCGCATCCACCCCAAAGCGCTCCAGCATCACCGTGGCGGTGGTGGCCGCCGCCACTTTGCCGATGCGCGAGAGCACCGCCACGACCGCATGGCCTTGCCAGTGACCCAGCCAGAAGTCGCGCCCCGCCACCACCACCCGCTGCTCTTCGGGCATATCGGCCAGCACAGCTGACAATTCTTCGTGCAGGGCACTCATGATGCCGATCACCGCCATGGATCATCCTTTATTCTGTTCGTCAGAAATAGGCGACAAATTGAAAACGGCCACAAGAAAACTTGTGGCCGCCAAACTCAGCCCCGGCGCATCCGGTCAGCGCAACATCAAGCTTTATCGCGCAACTCGCGCCGCAAGATTTTGCCCACAGGCGTTTTAGGCAACTCGGAGCGGAACTCGATCACCCGAGGCTGCTTGTAAGCGGTCATGTTCTCTCGGCAATAGGCCATGATTTGCTCAGCGGTCAAGGCGGGGTCCTTCTTGACCACCACCAGCTTCACGGTCTCACCGGTTTTCTCGTCGGGCACACCAATGGCCGCGCATTCCAGCACACCCGGACAAGCCGAAGCGACTTCCTCGACCTCGTTGGGGTAGACGTTGAAGCCACTGACCAGAATCATGTCTTTCTTGCGGTCAACAATTTTGAAGAATCCCCGCGCATCCACAATGCCGACGTCGCCCGACTTGAAGTAGCCGTCGGCGGTCATGACCTTGGCTGTTTCATCCGGGCGCTGCCAGTAACCGGCCATCACCTGAGGGCCTTTGATGGCGATCTCGCCGGGCTGCCCCACTTCGGTCACTTCCTGCCCGTCGTCGTCCAGCAGCTTCATCCAGGTCCCGGGCAAGGGCACGCCGATGGTGCCGGTGAACTCTGTGCTGGTGGTCGGGTTGCAACTGGCCGATGGACTGGTCTCGGACAAGCCATAACCTTCGCAAATGGGGCAGCCGGTTTTCTCCAGCCAGAGTTTGGCCACGTTGGGCGTGACAGCCGTGCCGCCGCCCAAAGACACTTTCAGGTTGGACCAGTTAACCGTGTTGAAATCTGGGTGGTTGGCCAAGCCATTGAACAAGGTGTTCACGGCCGGGAAGCTGTGAAAGGTGTGCTTGGACAACTCCTTAAGCACCGCGGGCAGATCACGCGGATTGGGAATCAGGATGGTCTTGCCGCCCATGCGCAGACCCAGCATCATGTTCACCGTGAAAGCGAAGATGTGGTAAAGCGGCAAAGCACACACACTGGTGGGCTGCTCGCCTGCCGGGATGCGCTTCATGACGGGCGCGTTCCAGGCCTCAGACTGCAAAACGTTGGCAATGACGTTGCTGTGCAGCAGTACCGCACCTTTGGACACGCCGGTGGTGCCGCCTGTGTACTGCAGCACCGCGATGTCATCGGCTGTCAACTCGGGCTTGCGAAAAGCTTGTTGACGCCCTTTGGACAAAGCGTCGTTGAAGCGCACCGCCTGGGGCAGGCGAAAGGCAGGCACCATTTTTTTGACGTTGCGCACCACGTAATTGACCAAGCTGCCCTTGAGCAGGCCCAGCCGGTCACCCATGGCTGCCAAAATCACATGCTGCACGGGGGTTTGTGCGATGCACTTTTCAAGGGTGGCGGCAAAGTTCTCGATGATGACAATTGCCTTGGCCCCCGAGTCCTTGAGCTGGTACTCCAGTTCACGGGCGGTGTACAACGGGTTGACATTGACCACTACCAAACCTGCCCGCAATATGGCCGCCACCGTCACCGGGTACTGCGGCACATTGGGCATCATGACTGCGACGCGATCGCCTTTGCTCAGGCCCAACGATTGCAAGTAAGCCGCCAGACCCAAGCTTTCCTGGTCGGTTTGGGCGAAGCTCAGTTCCTTGCCCATAAAGCTGTAGGCAGTGCGATCGGCGAATTTGGAAAAACTCTCTTCGAGCAAGCCGACCAACGAACTGTACTGGCTGGGGTCGATGTCAGCCGGCACGCCTTCGGGGTAACTCTTGAGCCAAACGGGGTTCAGGTTCATGTGGGGTTCTCCTGTAATCAGTCTACCGCACTCCTGACTTCAAACTGACTCTCGCTGATGCTGGATTTCCCGAGGTTTACAAGCAAAGGCTATGACCTCTTGGTAAGCCACTTTGCACGATGAAAAAACCATGCATAAAAGACCCATGAACTCACCACAACAGACACCAAGGAAAAGACCGGATCGTAAGTCTGTGTCGTGAATATGGCCGATGTTGGCAGTGGCGAATCCTCATAGCCGAAAAACACAATCAAGAAAAAATTGTTGGCGGTGTGTGCCCCGATGGAAAGCTCCAGACGCGCGTCACGCAAAGCGACCAGTGCTAAAAACAAACCCATGGTGAAATAAGCGGCCGCCATGATCAACATGCCGTTTGAAGTCACTTCAGGGTTGGCCAAATGAGGCAAGGTAAACAAAACACTGCTGAGTGACGCGGCCACCAGAGGATGACGGGAGATAAGCCCGAAAGCCTGCAGCAAGTAGCCCCTGAAAAACACCTCCTCCGCTGCGCACTGTATGGGCGTCAGCAGCAGGGCCAACATGGAAAAAAGTAGCCAGCGTTGGGCATCAAAACTCCAAACGTACCGCCCGGGGAAAAGCACACTTTCGATCCCCACGGAGCACAGCATGATCACGCCCCATACGGCAGCACCCTGAAAAATCCGCTGCCAAGAGATGGCTTGGCGGGTGGTGATCAAGGACCGCCAGGGTCTGCGATGCAAAAAAACGTGAAGCATCCAGGTGCCCAAAATCAAGAGCATGAAATCCACATGGGTGGCCACAAATTCGCTCACGGCACCTAAAGACTGTTGCAACATCAGTGTTGAAATCACGATGCTGGCCACCAAAACCACCATCTTGACCAGGAGAGCACCCAAGATGTAACGCCACCATCCGTTGCGCCCAACGTCGGTGACCGAGAAAAAAACTGCGGAGGAAGACCGCAGTGTCGAAGCCTTGTGATCCATAAGACGGGTTTCAAACAAAAATCATGAAGGCAAACGCAACCAATCCGAGCCAAGCCACGGAAGCTGCAACATGGGTTTCAACCTAGACAGCGCAAAGCCGCTCGCACGCGAATCACGGCAGCTGTCGTGGCATAAAAACCCGAAAGGGGCCCCTGCGGCCCCTTCTTTGGAATCGATGACGCGCCTCAGGCCTTGAGCGCCACCAAAACCTCATCGAGCATCTTCTTGGCATCGCCAAACAACATGCGGTTGTTGTCTTTGTAGAAGAGCGGGTTGTCCACCCCGGCGTAACCGCTGGCCATGGAGCGCTTCATGACGATGCTGGTGCGGGCCTTCCACACTTCGAGCACCGGCATGCCCGCAATCGGGCTGGTCGGATCGTCTTGCGCGGCCGGGTTCACGATGTCGTTGGCACCGATCACGATGGCCACGTCGGTGTCTGGGAAATCGTCGTTGAGTTCGTCCATCTCGAACACGATGTCGTAAGGCACCCTGGCTTCGGCCAAGAGCACGTTCATGTGACCCGGCATGCGCCCGGCCACCGGGTGGATGCCAAAGCGCACGTTCACGCCTTTTTCACGCAGTTGCTTGGTGATTTCAAACACCGTGTGCTGCGCCTGCGCCACGGCCATGCCGTAGCCGGGCACAACGATCACGTTTTTGGCGTCGCGCAGCAACTCGGCGGTCTCGGCCGCCAAAATGGGGCTGACTTCACCTTGCGGCTCGGCCGCTTCGCCTGTTGGCTTGGGCGCTGCGGCTGTAGTGCCAAAGCCCCCGGCGATCACGCTGATGAAGCTGCGGTTCATGGCGTTGCACATGATGTAGGACAAAATCGCGCCGCTTGAACCGACCAGGGCACCGATCACGATCAACAAGTCGTTGCTCAGCATGAAGCCGGTGGCCGCAGCGGCCCAACCGGAGTAACTGTTGAGCATGGACACCACCACTGGCATGTCGGCACCGCCAATGGCCATGACCATGTGGATGCCGAATAGCAAGGCGATGGCAGTCATGATGACCAAGGGCAGCATGCCTTCTTCCACCGTGTGGGCATTCATGAACTCACGGCCAAAGTAAACCACCGCGATCAAACCCAACAGGTTGAGCCAATGGCGTGCGGGGAGCAACAAGGGGCTGCCGCCGATGCGACCGGACAACTTGCCAAACGCGGCCACCGAACCCGAGAAGGTCACAGCGCCAATGAAGATGCCGATGTAGATTTCACCTGCGTGGATGGCGTGCGCTGCGCCTTCCAGATTTTTCGAGGCCTCGGGGTCTACAAAGGTGGCATAACCCACCAATGCCGCCGCCATGCCGACCATGCTGTGCATGAGCGCCACTAGTTCGGGCATTTGTGTCATCTGCACTTTGCGTGCAGCGTACAGACCAATGAGCGCACCCACCAGCACGGAGCCCACGATCATGGGGATGCCCTCGGCCGTGACTTGCGGGCCAAAGATGGTGGCCAACACGGCCAGGCTCATGCCGATCATGCCGTAGAGGTTGCCGCGCCGTGCGGTTTCCTGGTTGGACAAACCACCCAGGCTGAGGATGAATAGGATGGTTGCGCCGATGTAGGCGACCGTGGCCAGACTTGAGTTCATGAGTGTCTCTTTTTCAATCGGTCGGGGACAGAGCTAAAGTTCTGTCCCCAAAGTCTTCATCAGTCGGGGGCAGAGCTGAAAATCTGCCCCCAAGGTCATCAATCGGTTGGGGACAAAGCTAAAGATCTGTCCCCAAAGTTTTTTATTTTCGGAACATCGCCAGCATGCGCTGGGTGACGGCAAAGCCGCCAAACATGTTGATGGCCGTCAGCACCAGCGCCAAGGCGGCCAAAATGCCAATCAGCGTGTTGGGTCGTCCGGCCGCAGCCAAAGGCGAAATCTGCACCAGCGCGCCAATAGCGATGATGGAGCTGATCGCGTTGGTCACGCTCATGAGCGGGGTGTGCAGCGCGGGTTTGACGTTCCAGACCACCATGTAGCCCACAAAGCAGGCCAACACAAACACCGTGAAGTGCGACAGGAAGGCCGCTGGCGCATACGCACCCACCAGCACCAGCAGCACAGCAGCAACCGCTGAAACGATGAGCAACTGGCCCACCGGCATGGGGCCAGACGGCTCGCCATGGCCGTGGCCTTTTTTGGCGGCAGGTGCGGCAGCGGGCTTGGGTGCAGGCTTGGGCGCCACCACCAATGGCGGCGCAGGCCAGGTGATTTCACCGTCCTTGATGACCGTCAGGCCCCGGATCGCGTCGTCTTCCATGTTGACGTTGATCACGCCGTCTTTGGTCTTGCACAGCTCTTCGGTCAGGCGGAACAAATTGGTGCCATACAGCGTGGACGACTGGCGCGCCATGCGTGAGGCCAAATCGGTGTAACCGACGATGGTCACGCCGTGCTTGACCACGGCTTTGCCGGGCTCAGTCAGTTCGCAGTTGCCGCCTTGCTCTGCGGCCATGTCCACGATCACGCTGCCGGGCTTCATGCTTTGCACCATCTCGGCGGTGATCAGCTTGGGCGCGGGTTTGCCGGGGATCAACGCAGTGGTGATGATGATGTCGCACTCTTTGGCCTGCTTGGCGTACATCTCGCGCTGCGCGGCCTGAAAGCCTTCGCTCATGACCTTGGCGTAACCGCCGCCGCCCGAGCCTTCTTCCTCATAATCCACTTTGACGAACTCACCGCCGAGCGAGACCACCTGGTCGGCCACTTCGGCGCGGGTGTCGTTGGCGCGCACGATGGCGCCCAAGCTGGCGGCCGCGCCAATCGCGGCCAAACCGGCCACGCCGGCACCGGCGATGAACACTTTGGCGGGGGGCACTTTCCCCGCAGCCGTGATCTGGCCGTTGAAGAAACGACCGAAGGCGTTGGCCGACTCGACCACCGCGCGGTAGCCGCTCACACCCGCCATAGAGGTCAGGGCGTCCATCTTCTGGGCGCGGCTCAATGTGCGGGGCAATGCGTCGATCGACAGCGCGGTGACCTTTTTGGCTGCCAATTGCTGCATCAAATCGGGGTTTTGGGCGGGCCACAAAAAGCCAATCAAGGTCTGGCCTTCATGCATCAGCGCCACTTCGTCGGGCGTGGGGGCCCGCACTTTAAAGACGATGTCGCTGCCACTCCACAAGGCCGCCGCGCTCGGCGCAATCGTGGCACCGGCTTCGACATAGGCCGCATCCGACAAGTCAGCGAGTTCACCCGCGCCTTGTTCCACGACCACGGCAAAGCCGAGTTTGACCAGTTTGGTCACCGCATCGGGGACCGTGGCCACCCGTTTTTCACCGGGGAAAATCTCTTTGGGCACGCCAATGCGCTGCGGCGTGGGGGCGTTGTCGCCTGTCTGCATGTCTGACTCCTCACTCAATCCACAAAAAAATATGGCCAATCTTAAAGCTTAACCGAAGTCAATCCATTCCAGCTCAAAGCAAGTCCTTCACAAGCGTGTTGGGGCCGTCAGTGCCATGAACATGGGCAAACACCGATGCAAAGGGCTGAATTGGCCCACCCGGGCACCTTTTTGGTGCCCATGTGGGGCTACAGAGCATTTTGACCCCTTGGCCCACAGATAATTGAGGTCATGGACACACGCTGGAAACCCAATGTCACCGTGGCCGCCATCATTGAGCGTGATGGCCGCTACCTGTTGATCGAAGAACACACCCAAGAGGGTTTGCGCCTGAACAACCCGGCTGGCCACCTGGACCCGGGCGAATCGCCAGCGCAAGCCTGCGCCCGCGAAGCCTTGGAGGAAACGGCCCAGCCTTTCACGCCCACCGCCTTGGTGGGCATTTACCTCTCACGCTTTCAGCGTCCGGCGACGGGCGAAGACATCACCTATGTGCGCATGGCTTTTTGCGGCGACATTGGCGAGCTGCAGCCCCATCTGAGCCTGGACGAGGGCATCGTGCGCACACTCTGGATGACCCCTGAGGAAGTGCGCGCCAGCGCCGAGCGCCACCGCAGCCCCTTGGTCTTGCGCTGCATCGAAGACCACTTAGCCGGACAACGCTTTCCACTGGGTGTCATCCACACCGACCCGGCCGTGGCCGATTTGCCCCCTCTATCGACCTGAGTCCCGACCAGACAAGCGCTTGCCTGTGCGCTGGGTACGCTGACTGGTCATTGGCACCGGCTTGGTGATGAGTGTGGTGTTTTTTGCGTGCACGGGCTAATCGTGCGCCGCTTGCCAAGATTCAACGGTTCACCGCTGGCACGGGCACATCCCCAAAGAGGGCCGGGCCCCAGCCCAAGTCTTTCGCCATCAACTGCGCCAGGCGCTGGTAGCCGGGCACGGTGAAGTGGATCAGATCCCGCGCCATTAAGGGCGGGTTGTGCCGCGCCCATCGGTAAGCACTGCCTGCGCCACCCATGGCCTCGAACATGCTCCAGACATGGCAACCATGGGCGCGTGCCACCTGCTTTTGAATTCGCCCGATCTCTTGGTGCACACGGGTAAAACGCAGCAAGTCGGAAGCCGTTCGATCGGCATTACGGGGTGAGGGCTTACCGATCTTTTGTGAACGCCGCAATAAAATCCCGCGATCTCCGGGGGCGATCAGCAAACAAGCCGTCAGGGGGAAAACCGCTCGCCACTGGGACACCGAGGCCTGCAACATCTGCCGATAGGCTTGGGCACTGAAGGGCTGGACATTGCCCTCGTTGGTGCCAAAAGCCAACACCACCAAGTCATAAGGCGGCTGAGGCCACCACGGCATCAACGACTCGGGTCGCACATGCCGCCAGCCCCCCGCTGTGGCCCCAGGGTAACCAAACACATCCATGTGCAAGCGCACATGGGGTGCCACTGGCCACTCCAAGCCCTGCAAGCGCATGGGGCCTTGCATCACCCGCAAAGCCAGGGTGGACATGGCCTCTTGGGCCCACAATTCCAGCACAGCAGGACCCTCTTCGCCTTGCAAAGTGATGAACTGTTCCGGACCCGCGTCCACCCGCAGCGCCAAAGTAACAGGTCGTTCGGTCTGCTGGTAAAGCAGGCGGATTTGGGCATGTTCGGCGCGCCCGGCCGCATTGCGAAGGTCCAGCGCTAGCCAGGCACCGTCCTGAAGGCTGCTCATGTTGACGAGACCGGGACCGGGCTGCGCAGCCCCGGCGCTTTGGGCATGAGCGGGTTCAAATTGCCAATCAGGGCTCACGCAAGTTTTACGCAAAGGCAGGCGCACGCCCGGCCGACCCCAACTGGCCGGCACAAAACGCGCGCGTACCAGCTCGGGTGAAAGCCCCGATAAACGTTGCAACTCCTGCGTGAAAAACCCGGCGGCGAGGTGGCTGTCGCCCCAAATGCCCATGCGTAAAACCGAAGGATTTGCGTGCGACCACAAAGGCGAAGCACCCGGCACATCGGCCGGCACTGCATCGGGCGTGCTCGATGCTGACTCCCTGAAAGCAGGCACCTGCTTGTCCACCTCGGCTTGATCGGGCCACTCCACCGGGTCGGGATCAGCCGGACGCTCTGGTCTTGGCGCACGAGGCGGCAAACCGCACTGCAAATCAGGCGCATTCGACTGTGCCTGCACCTGCAAACGGGTCATGGCTGCCAGGCCGCTTTGGGCATGCCCCAGCGTGCTACCCCAGGCCAACACCAGACAGAGTGCCGCTTGCGCAAGTGCAACGTGATTCACGGCTGGCGGCCCTGCTCGATGTGGTCCAGCAATGCCTGGTTGATCAAGCGCAAACCCGAGGGCGTGAGGTGAATGCCGTCATTGGCGCGCAAATTCACACGTTGCCCGTCTTCTTTGCGTTTGGATTTTTGAAAGGGTTCCGACAAGAGACCGATCAGAGGCTCCGTGGCCAAATAATCGGTCCGCCATTGGGCGGCCCGGGCATGGAAGATGTGATTTTGCAAAACCGCACCTTCCCTGAGACGGCCATCCTGCATGGCCGGCAGACCCACCCAAATCACACGCACTTGGCGCTGCACGGCAGCAGCCAACACCTCATCGACGCGTAAAGCGTAGTTCAAAGCCCAACCCGGTGATGGGAACAAATGGCGTTGCCCATCGACCAGCATGTCCCACGGATCATTGGGACCCAAAAAGACGACGATCAGCGTCAGACTCTTGGCATCCATTTCGTCCATCATGCGCGCGGGCCAGTCAAAATAACGCCGCACCGTCAGGCCTGTGCTTTGACGGCTCAAATCATGCACTTGCCAATCGGGGTGCAAGCGGGTGATTTCACGCATGAACAAGGGCCCAACGCCTTGCATCATCGAGTCGCCCGCCAGCAAAATCCGCTGGGGACCCGGAGCCAATTTTTGCTGCGCCAAGGTGGCCAGAAACTGTCCAGACGGCAGGGGCTCAGGCAAACTCTGGAGTTGCGGGGGTTCGGGCGTACGGTTGATCGGGGCCGGGTCCTCTTGCACCCCCCCCGAAGAAGGCCAATTCAAACGAAACAAGGGCCTGGCCCCTCCGGCGCGAACGCGTTCATCCAGCCAACGCGAAGGGGCGAACAAGACTTGGGCTACCGCAGGCGGCAAGGCAGCCTCCAGGCTGAAGTGGTAGCGAACACCCAAGTACTTTTCGAGGGAAGTCAACCAACTCAAGCACACCAGCAAGGCTATGCCAGGCAAGAGCCAGCTCAGTTGAAGTGAAGACAAACGATGACGCATATCAAAACCGATAGTAAATAAAATTGGGCACCCCCTCAGGCGCCCCATAAAGCACCGCAAACAGCAGCAGTGCCAGCAACACGGCAGCCCCCCAAGAACCCAGACGTGCCAGACACGCCACGCTCAGGCGCTGCAAGGTCAACGCCCAAGGACTCAGCCCAAAAACCAAACCAGAAATACCCAACAAACCCCACCAAGGCAATTGCTCAGACAACCAAAAACCAGCCGGACTGTGCCACAGTCCTTGCAGCATTTGGATCGCCTGCGGCAAAGAATCTGCCCGGAAAAATACCCATGCCACACTGACAAAAACAAAGGTCAAGATTTGCGCGGCCCAGCGCGGCCAAACCGGCATGCCCCAGCGTTTGGCCATGTTTTGCACCACCACACCGAGCCCGTGCAACAAACCCCAAACCACAAAAGTCCAATTGGCACCGTGCCACAAACCGCTGACCAACATGCCTGACAACACATTGAGCTGCGTTCGGCCCCAACCTAAGCGGTTGCCCCCCAAGGGGATGTAAATGTAATCGCGGATGAAGCTGGACAAAGACACGTGCCAGCGTGTCCAGAAATCAGACAGATTGCGCGCCAAATAGGGTTGGCGAAAATTGACCGGCAAACGGTAACCCAGCAACAAGGCCAGTCCGGTCACGATCAGTGTGTAGCCTGCAAAATCGAGAAAAATCTGCATGCTGTAGCCCAGCATGGCCGCTGCCAGCGACACACTGGCGTACTGGTCAGGGAACTTGTAAACCGGGTCCACCACTTGGGCTGACAACCAGGACGCCAACACCACCTTTTGCACCAAACCCAATGCGATCAGGTACAGGGCCAACCAGCCCTGCCTTGGACTGCCCACGCGCCGGGCAGGGCGTTGTCTATCGGTCTGGGCGAAAAATTGTTCGGCACGCCAGATGGGCCCGGCGAACAACGTAGGCCAAAAACTCAGGAACAACAGAACATCCGGCCAAGAACGAGCTAAATTCGGTGCGCGACCGACCATCACCAGGTAGCTCACCGCCTGAAAGGTAAAAAACGACACCCCTACAGGTGCCACCCAATTGAGCACGGGCAACAAGGACACAAAGCCCGTGTGCTGCAAGATCGCCTGAAAGGTCTCCCGGACAAATTCATAGTACTTGAGGGAAAAAAGAAAAGACCCCGCCAACCAAAGGCCCAACGCAACAGGTAGCCGAGCAGATGCAGCCCGCTGCATCCAGCGCCCCAAGGCCCAAATGACGGTGCTGTAGACCGCCAACACCACAGCGAAAAGAGGCACCCAGGTCGCGTACAAGGCGTAGGAGGAGGCGATGAGAAAGCACCGCTGCGCACGCGGGTGATTGGCTAAAGACCAGTAAGTCGGGAAAAACAACAGGCAAAGCAGCGCGAACTCGGGCGAGACAAAACTCATGCAGGACCTCTCACTGGGTAGGCACGTTCACGCCTGCAGCCACCTGATCGAGCAGGGACTGCTCCGCCAGGACCTTGGCCACATAACCGCCATCTTCCGACAACTCATAGCCACCCAAGTAAAACTTAAGCCCTTCCTCGATCGATCCGCCGCGTAACTTGATGAAGTCGGCCAGCACCTCAGCACCCACTCGCAAATTGCTGATCGGGTCAAAAGCGGCCAATTTGCCGCCATAGGCTTCGTAGCGCTGGGCATGGATGCCTGTCATGACCTGCATCAAGCCTTGCGCACCCGCTTGGCTTTGCACGTAAGGATGAAAGTTGGACTCGATGGCCATCACTGCCAAGATCAGATGGGGTGGCAGCTTGGTCTTTTTGGACAGCACATGCGACTCAGCCACCAGCGCGGCCAAAGGCTCCGGGGCCACTTTGTATTTGCGTCCCAACCACTCAGCCACGGCCGCCTGGGACTTGGGCAAATCCTTCAAGTCAACCGCGGTGGCGCGCTCGGCGGTGTTTTCGGGCAACCAAGACAGCAGCACCTGGCGCTCACGCAACCAATCAAAAAGCGTCCCTTCAGCTTGGTTCAACCAATCAGGCTGCCACCACAACGCTACCACCAAGGCCGCCGCGCTCAGGCCCACCATGGCCAGGCCACTGTGGGTCACGATGAACAGGCCTCGCGCGGTGTCGCGCAAGAAAGTTCGAATGGGAAAGCACCATGTGCAATGCAAGGTCATGAATTTGAGCTAATCGGGCATTATAAATTTTCGCCAACCGCTGACCCTGGCACTGAGCGCTGGATAATTCGGTCATGTCACACTTTTCACGCGTGGTCGTTGGCTTGTCCGGCGGCGTCGATTCTGCCGTCACGGCCCACCTGCTCAAACAGCAGGGCCACGAGGTGATCGGCATCTTCATGAAAAACTGGGAAGACGACGATGACAGTGAATACTGCTCTTCGAACGTCGACTTTGTGGATGCCGCTGCTGTAGCCGATGTGCTGGGCATCGAGATCGAACACGTCAATTTTGCGGCCGACTACAAGGACCGGGTTTTTTCGGAGTTTGTGCGTGAATACCAAGCCGGGCGCACGCCCAACCCGGACATCCTGTGCAATGCCGAGATCAAGTTCAAATCATTTTTGGACCACGCCATGCGGCTGGGGGCCGAAAAAATCGCCACTGGCCACTATGCCCGTGTGCGACATAACATGGTCAGCGGTCTTTTTGAGCTACTCAAGGGCTTGGACCCCAGCAAAGACCAAAGCTATTTCCTGCACCGGCTGAACCAGGCGCAGCTGTCCAAAACCCTGTTTCCGGTGGGCGAGTTGCACAAGACTGAAGTGCGCCGCATTGCCGAAGAGATCGGTTTGCCCAATGCCAAAAAGAAAGACTCCACGGGCATCTGCTTCATTGGCGAGCGACCCTTCCGCGAGTTCTTGAATCGATACATCAGCAAGGAGCCGGGCCCGATCAAGGATCCCACAGGCCGCACCATTGGCAGACATGTGGGTCTGAGTTTTTACACCCTGGGCCAACGTCAAGGTTTGGGCATTGGTGGTATCAAGGCCAAAGGTGACGACATGAAGGCCCTGCAGGCGCGCGGCTTGCGCGGCGCGGGCGAGCACACACCCTGGTTTGTCGCCCGCAAGGACATCCCCAACAACACCTTGTGGGTGGTGCAAGGCCACGACCACCCGTGGTTGTTGTCACCGCAACTGCATGCCACCGATGTGAGTTGGTGCGCAGGCCAGGCCCCTGCGCCCGGGACCTATGCGGCCAAGACGCGCTACCGGCAAGCCGATGCACCTTGCAGCTACCTCCCCCTGCCCATGACAGAAGGTCAAGTGAACTCTGAACCAGGTTCTGAACTGGGCTTTGAGCTGGACTTTGCACAAGACCAGTGGGCCGTCACGCCCGGCCAAAGCGCCGTGCTGTACGACGGCGAGGTGTGCCTGGGCGGCGGCGTCATTGCCAGCCGGGAAACCGTCCGAACTTGAGTCAGGTGCAGGTCTCCACGGCTGTGTGTCCCAGTCCGCTTGCTTACACCCAAGCCTGAATCACATAGTCATAAGCGGCTTGGCCATTGGTCATGTCCACGCGCTGCAACTTGATCTTCCAGTCTTCACCCTGTTTGACCAGCGTGTGGCGGTAACTGCCGCCGAAGTGACGCACTTGGTCACGGCGCATTTCCATCATCTGAAAGCGCGAATACACCTCCATGGTGGTGTGCGTGGCCGCCTCGATCACGATGTTTCCGACCAGGTGATTGGTACCCCACTGCGCCGCTTGCGACCAGGCATTGGGGTGCAGCAATCGGCCCATGCGCACCTCCATCAGCAAACGGTCTTCAGCAAAGATGGAAGCCTCACGGCGCCAGTCGGTTTGCAGCGGGGTCGAGGGCATCCAGTACACCCCGTCCTCACTGAACAATTCGGCCCACTCACCCCAAGCCTTGTTGTCGAGCAAGGCAGCCTGGTGGAACAACAATTCTTCGACCTGCCGACGCAAACCTGCATCGACCGCGGTGGCTTTGGGAATGTAGCCTTGGCTGGGCATGCGCCCGCGCCCCATGTGGTCGGGCGCGATGGATTCGGCGCCCGACATGGACTGGATGGCCTCGATCACCACACCCGTGCCCAGGGCCTCTTTGACTTCTTTGGGTTGCATGAATCATGTCTCCTGTTCAGGCCTTGGCCGTGGGTTGAATGGCAGCGCGGATGTAGGACTCCCAGGCGATGAACTGGTTGCGCATCACCACTTCGCTGGTGCCGTTGTTCGAATAAAGCACGCCGTCTTTTTCGGTGTCGCCCCCGTAGTTCCGGTGAAAGCTCACCCATTCGCCGCCTTTGGACTCGAGCCCCAACTGGCCCTTGGTCCAATTTTCCAGATCGTCTGCGTTGATCATGGTGGCGGGCGAATTGACCAGGTTGAAATACCACAGCGATCGCTCGTAAATCGCCTCGGGCACACCTTTGAGGCGGAAATGCCAGATCTCGGAAAGCGTCTTGTTGGGCGCCATCGGGCGCAAGCAACGCAGTTGCTGTAAAGGCGACTGCACCGACAAATAGGGATAGATCAACACATGGTGGATGCTGCGCGCCAGATACTCTTCACCCTTTTCTTCGCCATAGGCTTTCTTGATCAAGGCCTCGTATTCGACCGTGTCCGGATCGGTGGGGCGCAAGCCCATGTAGGCCTTCAAAATGCCGTGGCCATATTTGAAGTTGACCGTCTGCACCGAATCCCACTGGTCAAAGCTGGAGGCAAAGGTCGACAGGTAATGGAAAAACAAGGGGGCTGAGCCATTGTCCCGCTTCAGGCGCTGCTCCACACGGCGGGCCGAGACACCGGTGGACTGGTGCGTGACCGAAGGGTGCAAGGCATCGAGCTGGTTCTCCATGAAGAACTTCCAATTGGAATGCTGCACCACCCGGTGGCACACCGGCACCGCTTCCACCTCGCCCACGGGCGAACGGTCGCACATGTCGTCAAACGCTATTTTTGCCTCGCCCAAAAAGTCGATCAGACTCGGGCCTTCCTTGCCCAGGCTGGCAAACACAAAGCCACGGTAACTGTCGACCCGCGCAGCAGGCACCATGCTGCAATCGGCGTTGTCTGTGTGCATGCGTGTGCCGTCATAGCCCTTGACCAAGGGGATGGCCTTGACTTTGCCATTGAGGTGAAAGCTCCAGGCGTGGTACGAGCACACAAAACCCTTGCCGGTGTTGCCGCTTTGATTGCCGCACAACTCCACACCCCGGTGCGGGCAGCGGTTGTAGAGCACACGCACGCTGCGGTCCACATCTCGCACCATGACCATGGGTTGACGGCCAATCTGCATGGTGAAGTAATCCCCCACCTCCTTGACCTGGGATTCGTGGCCGCAGTAGACCCAGGCTTTTTCAAAAATGTGTTCCATCTCCAGATCAAACAGCGCTTGATCTGTGTAGACACTCTTATGAACACGGTCCGGTTGAACCAGGTTCGCCAAATCGATCGGTTGCATGAAAACTCCTTGGCAGGCTTCGGGGTGGATGTCAGGCCTCAAGTTAACAAAGGACAAGCGCTTGACCTACAACCTGCCATGCTTTTTCCATTACCATAGGTTATGGATTATCGAAAAGTTCAACTCTTTCTGGCCGCAGCACGCTTGGGCAACATGACCGAAGCCGCCGCATCGCTGGACATTTCCCAACCGGCCTTGTCCAAAAGCATCAAGTCGCTGGAAAAAACCCTGGGCGTGCGACTGCTCGAGCGCGGACGTTTCGGGGTCAGCGTCACCCCTTTTGGCCAGGCCCTGATGCAACACGGCCAGGTGATGGAAGCGGAAATGCGCAATGCGGTGGGCGAAATCCAGGCCATGCGCGGCGCGCAAAGAGGCCATGTGCTGATGGGGTGCGGCCCCACCGAGGCCACCCGTTTATTGCCTCTGGCGCTGCAGGCTCTGGCCAAAGACCAGCCCGAAATCCAGGTGACGGTGCTCTACGGACTCAACGAGGCCCTGATGCCTTGGGTCAAGCAAGGCGAAGTGGATTTCGCCTTGTCCTCGGTGCCCACCCGCACGACCGACCCGGACCTGTCCCACGAACGCCTGTTGACCGAAACAGCCACCGTGGTCGCACGAACCGGACACCCGCTGGCGCAATACAAAAGGGTCACCCCCGACATGCTCACCCCATACCCCTGGGTCTTGCCACGAAAGCGTGAACTTGAGCGACTGGCGTTTGACGATTATTTTGTGGCGCAAGGCCTGGAGCCTCCGACCGCCCAAGTCGAAACCACCTCCACCGTGCTGATGAAATCCATGGTGATGCAAAGCGACGCCCTCACCTTCATTCCGGCCGAATTGATTTACTGGGAAGTCCGTGCAGGCCAGCTCCAAGCGCTTCAAGCCTCGGGCAACCAATGGGCCCGGCAGGTGGGCATCACCCGCAGACGCAAGGGCTCCATGAGTCCGGCCAGCCAACGGTTGCTGACTGCGGTGAAGTCGGTGGCCAAAAACTTTTGAGCCTCAAACGCCCACCCCGCATCCATCAAACACCCAAGTAGCGCGTCCACAACTCGCGCTGGTCCTTGAGCGCTTGGGAGTTACCCGCCCAAGCCACCTGGCCGCGCTCCAGGATCACATGGTGGTCGGCAATCTCCACCAAGCGGTTGACGTATTTATCGACCACGATCAAGGTCTGGCCCTCTTCGCGCAGCAAACGCAGACAGCGCCAGATCTCTTCCCGGATCAGTGGGGCCAGACCTTCGGTGGCCTCGTCCAGAATCATCAGGCGGGGGTTGGTGACCAGGGCCCGGCCGATGGCCAGCATTTGCTGCTCACCACCCGACAACTGCGAGCCCATGTTGGCACGGCGCTCGGCCAGGCGCGGAAACAGCTCATAAACCCGCGCAGGCGACCAAGGCGTGCGGCTTTGATGGCGGTTACTGGCAAACGCCGTCAGGTGCTCGTCTACCGACAAGTTGGGAAAGACTTGCCGACCTTCGGGGACCACCGCCAAACCCATCCGCGCCACCCGATCGGCCGCCACGTTGGTAATGTCCTGACCATCAAAAATCACCTGACCCGCCTTGACCGACTTGAGTCCTAGAATGCTGCGGATCAAGGTGGTCTTGCCCATGCCGTTGCGGCCCAGCAGGCCCATGACATCGCCCGGCTGCAGGCTCAGGCCCAAGCCAAACAAGACCTGGCTTTCGCCATAAGCGGCTTGCACATCGCGAACTTGCAGCAAACTCATGCGTGCTCCTCGCCCAGGTAAGCGGCAACCACTTGCGGGTTGAGCCGAATGGCCTGGGGTGAGCCGGTGGCGATCAAAGCGCCGTTGACCATCACCGAGATGCGGTCGGCCAAGCGAAACACCGCGTCCATGTCGTGCTCGATCAACAAGATGGCCACCTTGGCGCGGAGCTTTTGAATCAGCTGGAGAATGCGCTCGGACTCCACCGGCCCGGCACCCGCCATGGGCTCGTCCAGCAACAAGAGTTTGGGCTGGGTGGCCACGGCCAGGCCCAGCTCCAAAATGCGCTGCTCGCCGTGCGAGAGTTCACTGGCCGGATCCTGCGCACGGTCCTGCAAACCCAACTCGTGCAACACGGCCATGGCCTGCGCCGTCAAGGTCTTTTCTGACTGCACCGGACGCCAGAAAGAAAAACTGTTGCCGCTGCGCGCTTGCACCGACAGCGCCACGTTGTCCAGCACGGTGAAAGATTTGAACAAGCGCGTGATCTGAAACGAGCGGGCCAGGCCGCTGCGCACACGGGCGTGCGTGGGCATGGCAGTGACATCCTGGCCTTCGAAAAAAATCTGTCCACTGTCGCTTGGCAAGTGACCAGACAACTGCGCCACCAAGCTGGTCTTGCCCGCCCCGTTCGGGCCAATCAAGGCGTGGATTTCTCCAGGCTGCACATCCAGCGTGACGTGGTCAGTGGCCCGCAAGGCACCAAAATTTTTGACCAGGTCGTTCACCTGAAGCAAGGCCCCGGCGTTCATGCATGCCCCCCTTTGCGGGTCGACTTGCGGCGGATCAAGCCCGCCAGTCCTTTGGGGGCCAGCAAGACCACGGCAAGCAGGAACCAACCCACATAAAACTGCCAATGCAAGGTGTATTCGGCCAGCACATCCTCCAGAATCAGCAGCACCAGTGCACCCCACAAACCGCCCGTGAGCGTGCCCACGCCGCCCAGAATGACCATGACCATCAGGATGCCCGATTGGGTCCAATGCATCAGGTTCGGGCTGACATAGTTCTGATGGTTGACCATCAAGGCACCTGCCAGACCCCCCAGGGTACCGGCAATGACAAACAGCACCCATTTGTAGCGGTAAGACGCAAACCCGATGGCATCGACACGCACATCGTCATCGCGTATCGCCAAAATCACACGGCCAAAGCGCGAGGCCATGATGCGAGAAATCAGCACCAAGCTCAGCACCAGCACAAACAGGACCACGAAGTAAAAAGTCACATCATTTTTCAGGTCCAGACCCAGACCGAAGTCAGAGCGCTGCTTGATGTTCAAACCTTCGTCACCTCCATAGGCTTTGATGGAGTTGACCAGGTAATAAATCATCTGGGCAAAGGCCAAGGTGATCATGATGAAATAGACACCCCGTGTGCGCAGCGAAATCGCACCGATGATGGCGGCCACCAAAGCCGACAAACCCATGGCGATGGCAAAACCCACCCAGCCATTGGTGACGCCCTCGGTGATCAAAATGCCCACCGTGTAAGCCCCGACCCCCAAAAAGGCCGCATGCCCGAAGGACACGAGGCCCCCGTAACCGAGTATCAGGTTGAGACTGCAAGCAGCGATGCCGTAAATCATCATGCGGCTGAGCATGCTGACGTAAAAATCCATACCTCGGGCATGCAGAAACAAGGGCAAAGCGATCGCCCCCGCCAGCACCAGGCCCCAGACCCAGAACGGTGTTTTGTGGTTCATTGCACCCGTGCCTCAACGACCGGAAAAAAGTCCCTGAGGACGGACAAACAGCACAACGGCCATCAGCAGGTACACCGCAATCGAGGCCACCGCAGGCCCCGCAGCGCTGGCGAACTGGGGCGAGAAAAGTTCACGAAACAACATGGGCAGCAATGTCCGCCCCAAGGTGTCGACAAAGCCCACCAAAATGGCCCCAACAAAAGCCCCCCAGACCGAGCCGATGCCGCCGATCACAATGACCACAAAAGCCAGGATCAGGATGTTCTCACCCATGCCCACCTGCACCGCCAACAGCGGCCCGAGCATGGCCCCCGCCACCGCACACAGGGCGGCGCCAATGCCAAATACCCCGGTGAACAAACGCCGGATGTTGATGCCCATGGCCATGGCCATCTCTCGGTTCGAAGCGCCCGCCCTGACCCAGGCCCCCATGCGGGTTCGAGTGACCATCAGGTACAGCAAGAGCGCGATGACCAGGCCCACGGCAATGATCACCAACCGGTAGCTCGGGTAGCGCAAGCCAGGCAACAACTCCACCGGGCCGGACAAGGCTTTGGGCATGGACAAAGGCAGATCGGAGCCCCAGATCATGCGCACGGATTCGTTGATGATCAGGATCAAGGCAAAGGTGGCCAACACCTGGGACAAATGGTCGCGGGCATACAGCGTTCGCAGCAAAGTGGCTTCCAGCAGCATGCCCACCACGGCAGTGAGCATGACCGCCAACACCACACCCAGCCAAAACGACTGGGTCAACTGAACCAACCAGGCCGTCAGGAACGCCCCCACCATGTAGAGGGCGCCATGGGCCAGGTTGATCATGTCCATGATGCCGAAGACCAGCGTGAGCCCGGAGGCCAGCAAGAACAACATCAAACCGAACTGCAGGCCATTTAGGGCCTGCTCCAACAGCAAAATTCCAGTCATGAGAAGACGCGAGCGTCCTTACTTCATGGGGCAGTCTTTGACGTAGGCGTCACCATGGTTGGCCAGCAAAGGTTGGCCCACGATACGGTTGACCAGACGGCCCTGACCATCCTTAACGATCTCGCGAAGGTAATAGTTCTGGATCGGGTACTGGTTGGTGTTGAACCGGAAATCGCCCCGCACCGAATTGAACTTGACCGTCTTAAGGGTCTTGATCAAGGCCTCTTTGTCGTCGATCTTGCCGTTGGCCGCACGCACAGCGGCATCGATCAGCAAAGCCGTGTCGTAGCCCTGGGCTGCGTAGATGGTGGGCAATCGCTTGTATTCTTTTTCGAACTCGGCCACAAATTTCTTGTTGGCTTCGTTGGGCAAGTCCAGGCCCCAATGCGCGGTGTCAAACACGCCCAACATGTCGTTGCCCACCGCACGGATGACGTCTTGGTCAGCGCCAAAGCCGGGCTGAATCAGGCGGGTGTCTTTGTTCAGGCCAGCGGCCATGAACTGCTTGATGAAGTTGATGCCCATGCCACCGGGCAAGAAGGTGTAGACCACTTCGGGCTTGGCCGCGCGGATGGCCGCCAATTCGGCCGAATAATCCAGCTCGCCAAGCTTGGTGTAGACCTCGCCCGATATATTGCCTTTATAAAAGCGCTTGAAGCCGGCCAACGAATCCTTGCCCGCTTGGTAGTTGGGGGCCAGCAAATAAGCCGACTTCACTTTGAGGTTGGTGGCGTATTGGCCTGCAGCCTCGTGGTACGCATCGTTGGGCCAAGACACGGCAAAGAAATAGGGCGTGCACTGCGCGCCTGCAATCGGCGAGGGTGCCGCATTGGGGCTGAGGTAAATCGTTTTGGCGTTCACGGCCTCAGGCAAACCCGCGAGCATGATGTTGGAAAACACCACGCCGGTCAAAAAGTCGACCTTGTCGCGTTTGACATAGCGCTCGAACAACTGCTTGCCCACGTCGGGTTTGAACTGGTCGTCCGAGATCGACACATCAGCGTTCAACCCGCCAAGCTTGCCACCGTTGAGTTTGACGGCCAACATGAAGGCATCGCGAATGTCCACGCCCAACGCAGCCGAAGGGCCTGAAAGGGTACTGACAAAACCGATTTTGACCTTGTCCTGCGCCAAGGCGGGAGCACAGGCCAAAGCCACCAAAGTGGAAACCGTCAACAAACTTTTGATTACCGGAAAACGCATGAATGACTCCTGGCAAAACCATCAAAAAAGGAAAAAGCCATCTTAAAGAAGGCAAGCCCCATTCTGTGCCGAAAATCACCCCGCCATGAATGAGGGTTTACCCTTTTGATTCAATCGCTGCCCAGACTCAGCCGACTGGGCTGCCGCTTTTCGACGGCAAAGCGCAGCAAAGCGGCCGTGCGAAAAATGCCGTGTGCGAATTTTCCGTATGGCAAAGTCAGGAACAAGGCCATCACCGCCCCCAGGTGCACCGCCAACATCAAAGGCATGGCCGCCGTTTGGCCCAACAACCACAGCAACAAGCCGGTCACGCTGACCAGAAACAACAGGGCAATGAAACCCCGGTCCATGGGCTTTTGCGCTGCGTCGCCGTGGTCTGGGTGGCGGCGCAGGTTCAAGCGCCACAAACCGGCTGTCCCCACCGTCAGGCTCACCCCACCAATCACGCCCAGCAACTTGGGCAAAGTCGTCAGGTCGTAAGGCGCTGGCCAGCCCAACACATAGTGGTAAAGCGTGGCCACACTGGTGGCGGCAAAGCACAGCATGAAGCCGTAAAACGTCAGGTGGTGGTAGCGCTTGCGGGCATGCGTCCACGCATCGTCTTCGTTGTGGCAGCCTTCGCCGTGTCCACCATCCAGGTACTTCAATTGCAGCGCAGCGTTTGCCGCCTCGGCGGCAGCGGGGGATGTCAAACCCGCACCGCTGGTGGCGGGCGTCACCTCGCGCCAAAAACGCATCACCCCCATCGCCAGCGCCAGCAAGGCAAACAAAAAGATGGGCGCAAACAGGCTCAACATCAGGTTATGGGGGAATACCGCATAGAAACCACCCGCCAACGGGGTTGACCACAACGTGCCTTGACGCAACATAGCCAGGGCCAAAAACAAGGCCAATCCGAACGCCAAGGCCACCGACAAGGTCAAACCATTACGCTTGTACAAAGCCCCCAGGGCCGGGGGCCAGGCGTAGTCGGCGTAGGTCTGGCCACGCACTTGGGCCATGGCCTTGGGCACATTGATGGCAAAGTCGTGGGGTGGCGCGTACTGGCAAGCGTGCAAACACGCCCCGCAGTTGTGGCACAGGTTGGCCATGTAATGGATGTCGGCCTTGCCAAACTCCAGGCGGCGCGTCATGGCCGGGAACACCGCACAAAAGCCTTCGCAATACCGGCAGCCATTGCAAATTTGCATTTGGCGGGCCACTTCGGCTTCGGGCGCGGTCATCTCGCCACGCGCCAGGGCACGGGCATCTTGGGTCAGTGCTTCAAGCGTTTGCATGAGAAGCCCCTTCTTTCTGGGCCATGACGGCTTTGGCCGCCTGCTCACCCGCGATGCGGCCAAAGGCCGTGCCTATCGTCATGCCCACCCCGGCGGTATAGCCCTTGCCCAGCACATTGCCCGCCATCATTTCACCCGCCACAAACAAGTTGGGGCTGGGCTGGTTGTTGAATCGCACAGCGGTGGTCTCATCGGTTTTCAATCCCAAATAGGTGAAAGTCACGCCGGGTCTGACGGCATAGGCGTAATAAGGCGCAATGTCCAGCGGCCTGGCCCAGTGGGTTTTGGCGGGTGTGACCCCTTCGGTGTGGCAGTCGTCCAGCGCCGTGTGGTCAAACTTGCCTTCGCGGCAAGCGGCGTTGTAATCGGTCAGGGTTTGCATGAAAGTCGCTTCATCGAGACCCAGCTTTCGCGCCAACTCGGGCAGGCTGTCGGCCTTGGTGCCTTCAAACACCGGCGGCATGAAACGGCCCACCGCCTTGGCGTCGATGATGGAATACGCCACCTGCCCCGGCTGCTGGGCCACCAAACGACCCCAAATGGCGTAGCGCTTGGGCCAAAAATCTTCGCCCTCGTCGTAAAAACGCCGCGCCTCGCGGTTGACCACCACGCCCAGGGACACACAATCGATGCGGGTGCAAATACCGCCGTCGTACAAAGGCGCGCGCGCATCGATGGCCACCATGTGCGCCTGCGTCGGGTCGCCAATGCGGTCAGCGCCCTGCGCCAACATGTGTTTGAGCAAGACCCCTTGGTTGTAACGCGTGCCCCGAATCAAAAACTGATCGGCCGGGTATTCACCGCGCTCGTTTTGCCCCCAGGCCTCGCGCAGCCACTCGCGGTTGGACTCAAAGCCTCCTGCAGCCAACACACAGGTGCGGGCGGTAATGCGTTCGCGTCGAACGCTGCCATCGGCCTGCTTGTGCATGACCGATGCGGCCACAAAGCGGCCCTCGTCCAATTCAACGGTATCCACCTCGGCGTTGTAGTGGATCTGCACGCCCAGCTTTTCGGCGCTGCGGTAAAAGGCATTCACCAAGGCCTTGCCCCCGCCCATGAAAAACGCGTTGGTGCGGGCCGTGTGCAAAGCCCCGGACAAAGACGGCTGAAAGCGCACGCCGTGCTTGACCATCCAGGGTCTGCATGTGGCCGAGTGGCGGATCGCCAAACGGGCCAAATGCTCGTCGGTCAAGCCGCCGGTGACTTTGAGCAAGTCTTGCCAAAACTCTTCTTCCGGGTAGGCGTCGACCAACACGTCTTGCGGCGCATCGTGCATGCAGCGCAAGTTACGGGTATGGCCCGAATTGCCGCCGCGCCACTCACGTGGTGCCGATTCGAGCAACATCACGCTGGCACCGGCTTCACGGGCCATGAGGGCCGCACACAGGGCCGCGTTGCCGCCGCCAATCACCAAAACATCCACCGTCATAGATACTTTCAGGGCACGTTGCCCGAGCTGGATCAGAACTGGTACTTGCGCAAACCACCGTCGACAGGAATCACCGCACCGGTGATGTAACTGGCCAATGGCGAAGCCAAGAAGGTGACCAAATTCGCCATGTCTTCCGGCTCGCCATAGCGGCCCACTGGAATCTCGTTGTCGCACTGCCACTGGCGGTACTCGGGGGTGTAGTTGCGGAAAATCTGCTCAGAGTGGATGCGCCCTGGTGGCACACAGTTCACGGTGACGCCGTGTTTGCCCACCATGCGCGACAAACCTTTGGCCCAGCTGTGCATGCCGGCCTTGGCGCAAAACGCGCCGTTGGTGTGCTCGGGCTCGCTCTTGCCGGTGATGTTGATGATGCGGCCCCAGTTGCGCGCAATCATCTGGTCGATCAGCGCATCGGCTACTTGGCGTGGGCGGTGAAAGTTCAAGGTGATGGCTTCTTGCCAAGCTTCTTCGCTCACATGCAGTTCTTTGAAGCTGCGCGAGCCACCGGCGTTGTTCACCAAAATGTCCACGCTGCCCAAACCGGCCAGGGCCGCATCGGTCAAGCGCTTGGCAGCGTCTTCGGCGTAAAGGTCTGACTCGATGACCACGGGCGCATGGCCACCTGCCGCCACAATCTCGGCGGCCAGCTCATGGAGCTTGTCGACGCGGCGCGCCGACACGGCCACACGCACGCCTTCAGCCGCGAGGGCTTTGGCAATGCCGCGCCCGATGCCCACGCTGGCTCCGGTGACCAAGGCGGTTTTGTTTTTGAGTTGCAAGTCCATGGGTATCTTTGAAAAAGAGATTGACGATTGGACTTTAGCCTGACCCCAGATCCTTGCGCAGCCCCTGGCTGACATGCCCTTTGAGTAGCAAAAGTTGCACCCGTATCAGAACTCGCAGCTTGACCAACAGCCAAGTAACCCAGGCAAAACACAGATGCTGCGACGAAAAAGCGGAAGGTCGTTCGGTCATGAGGGAATTGGGTCGTTAAAAAAACCCGTGGGGTGAGACACGGGTTTTAGTAGAGATTCGCAAAAGGCAAAGCGGCAGGATGTCAGAACGGAATGTCGTCGTCCATGTCGTCGAAATTACTGGCCGCTGGCTTGGCTGCAGAAGCTGGGCGCTGTGCGGGCGCAGCCGCTGGACGCGCAGGGGCCTGGCGAGGCGCATAACCAGCACCACCACCATCTTCGGACGGACCGCCCATGCCCTGGCGGCTGCCCAGCATCTGCATGCTGTCGGCGCGGATGTCGGTGGCGTACTTTTCCACACCGTTTTTGTCGGTGTATTTGCGGGTACGCAGGCTACCCTCAACGTACACTTGGCTGCCCTTGCGCAGGTACTGGCCTGCGATCTCAGCCAACTTGGCAAAAAAGCTGATGCTGTGCCACTCGGTGGCCTCTTTCATTTCACCTGTTTGCTTGTCTTTGTAGCGGTCGGTGGTGGCCACGCGGATGCTGGTGACCGCATCGCCCGAGGGTAAATAACGGGTTTCGGGATCGGCACCCAGGTTGCCGACGATGATGACTTTGTTAACGGATGCCATGAAAACTCCTCGATGATGCCCAATTATGCGGCCAATCTCAGGCGGCCAATCGCCCCCGGGCCAAGGCCCGAAAGTTGGCCACATGCCCCACCCCACACTGACGCATCAGGTCTGCACCAAAGGCACACCCCGAACTGGGTTCTGCATGGGCAAAGCCAGCAGCAACCACAGCAGCATGGCCACGCCACAGCTCAAAAACAGCGCCGGGCTACCCCAGGATTTGACCACCCAGCCGCCCACCAGACCGCCCACAAAAAAGCCCAAAGACTGCAAGGTGTTGTAAACCCCCAGGGCCGCACCACGCATGGCCCGGGGTGCGATCAGCGAGGCCAGGCTGGGCAGGGCCGCCTCCAGCGCATTGAAGCCGCAGAAAAACACCAGCAACAAGACGGCCAGACCGCCGAGGCTGGGCGTGCCCAGCGATTGCACCAGCAAACCCAGCTGCACCACAACGATCAGGCCAATGGAGAGCAGAAACATTTTTTTTAAGTGCCCTCGGCGTTCCATGGCAAACACCACGCCTAAAAACAACAAGGACAGCACCACCACTGGCAAATACAACTGCCAATGCAGCGATTTGTTCAAGCCCGACTGCAACAACAAGGACGGCACCGCCACCCACATGGCCAATTGCACCGCGTGCAACACAAACACCCCAATATTCAAGCGCATCAAGTCGGCATGGGCCAGCACATCGGCCAGCCGTCCACGCTCTTGTCCCGGCGCCGACAGCAGCGCGGGCGGTGCCGATGGTGCCCACCAAATCACCACCCCCACGCCCAGCAGCGCCAGCGCCCCGGTCAACCAGAACAGCCCAGAAAAGCCAATCCAGACCGTCAGCACAGGCGCCACCACCAAAGACAGGGCAAACATCAGCGCGATGCTGCTGCCCAACCAAGCCATGGCCCGGGTGCGAACCTCATCCCGCGTCAAATCGGCCAGCATGGCGGTCACCGCCGCCGACACGGCCCCTGCCCCTTGCAAACTGCGCCCCAACAGCAGGTGCGTCAGATCGGTGGCTGCAGCCGCCCAAAAACTGCCCAAGGCAAAAACGATCAGGCCCAGTACGATCACCCGCTTGCGCCCGAAACGGTCCGAAGCCATGCCAAACGGCAACTGCAACAGGCCTTGCGTCAGCCCGTAAATGCCCATGGCCAACCCCAGCAAAAGGGGGTCTTCGCCCCCAGGGTATCGGCGTGCTTCCAGAGCGAACACCGGCAAAACCAGGAACAGCCCCAACATGCGCAAAGCAAAAATGCCCCCCAGCGAAGCACTGGCGCGCCGCTCAGTGGGCGTCATGTTCAAGTCAGAAGATGTCTGCGAAAGGTCGGCCACACAAAGCCCAAAACAGGGGGAATGAAGCGTGCGATTGTCCTTGATTGTCAGCACCCAGCGCCTGTCAATGCCCCAGCGGGGATAATCAAAGGTTTTGCCGATCTGACCGCCACCGTGAAACTTGCTGACTCCCCTCTCTTGCCTGACGAACCCGAACCCTCGCGGTATATGGCCTCAGCGCTGCGGCAAACCCACATCAGCGTGCGCGGGGCGCGCACCCACAACCTCAAAAACATCGACCTGGACATCCCGCGCAACCAGCTGGTGGTGATCACTGGCTTATCAGGCTCGGGCAAGTCGAGCTTGGCCTTTGACACGCTGTACGCCGAAGGCCAGCGCCGCTATGTGGAAAGCCTCTCGGCCTATGCCCGGCAGTTTTTGCAGCTGATGGACAAGCCCGATGTGGACCTGATCGAGGGCTTGTCGCCTGCGATTTCCATCGAGCAAAAAGCTACCAGCCACAACCCCCGCTCCACCGTGGGCACGGTGACCGAGATTCACGACTACCTGCGCTTGTTGTATGCCCGCGCCGGCACACCCTATTGCCCAGACCACAATTTACCTTTGCAAGCGCAGACCGTGAGCCAGATGGTGGACGCCGTGCTGGCCCTGCCCGAAGACACCAAACTCATGATCCTCGCGCCGATTGCGCGAGAGAAAAAAGGCGAGTTTGAAAAAGTCTTTGAGCAGATGCAGGCTCTGGGCTATGTGCGCTTTCGCATCAATGGCCAGACGGTGGAAGTGGAAGACCTGCCCACGCTCAAGAAGACCGAGAAGCACAACATCGACGTGGTGGTGGACCGCATCAAGGTCAGGTCTGAAGAGGATGCCAAGGCACGCGACGCCCTGCGCCAGCGCCTGGCCGAGAGCTTTGAAGCTGCGCTGCATTTGGCCGAACACCGCGCTGTTGCCTTGGAGATGGACACCGGTAAAGAACACCTGTTCAACGCCAAGTTTTCATGCCCGGTGTGCACCTATTCCATCAGCGAGCTGGAGCCGCGGCTGTTCTCGTTCAACTCGCCCATGGGCGCGTGCCCGACTTGCGACGGCATTGGCAGCATGGCGTTTTTTGACCCGGATCGGGTGGTGGCCTTCCCTTCGCTCAGCCTGGCCAGTGGTGCCATCAAGGGCTGGGACCGGCGCAACGGGTTTTACTTCAGCATGCTCGAAAGCCTGGCCAAGCATTACCAGTTCGACATCGAAGCACCGTTCGAGAAACTCTCGCCCATTCATCAGCAGGTGTTGTTGCACGGCTCAGGACTGGAGGAAATCAAGTTCAGCTACACCATGGAGTCCGGAGCCTCGCAGGGCAAAAAGGTCAGCAAGAAGCACCCGTTTGAGGGGATCATCCCCAACATGACGCGGCGCTACCGCGAGACCGACTCGGCCGTGGTGCGCGAAGACCTGGCGCGCTACCGCAACATGCAGCCTTGCACCAGCTGCCAAGGCACACGCTTGCGACGCGAGGCGCGCCATGTGCGCATTGGCGAAGGCGCACAAGCCCGTGCCATTTACGAGATCAGCCACATCACCCTTGGTGAGTCGCAGCAGTATTTTCAGGGCCTGAAAATGCACGGGGCCAAGGCCGAGATCGCCGACAAGGTGGTGCGCGAGATCGCGTTACGGCTCAAGTTTTTGAACGACGTGGGCCTGAATTATTTGAGCCTGGACCGCAATGCCGACACCCTCTCGGGCGGCGAATCCCAACGCATCCGCCTGGCCAGCCAGATCGGCTCGGGCCTCACAGGCGTGATGTATGTGCTCGACGAGCCCAGCATCGGATTGCACCAGCGCGACAACGACCGCCTGATCGGCACCCTGCAACACCTGCGCGACATCGGCAACAGCGTGCTGGTGGTCGAGCACGACGAAGACATGATCCGCGTGGCCGACCATGTGATCGACATGGGACCTGGCGCGGGCGTGCACGGCGGGCGTGTGATGGCGCAAGGCACTTGCGCCGACATCCTCGCCGCACCCGATTCGGTCACAGGCCAATACATGTCGGGTCGCAAAAAAATCGAGATCCCGAAACGTCACAAGGCGGGCAAGGATTTCATCGAAATCGTAGGCGCTTCAGGCAACAACCTGAAAAATGTAAACGTGAAATTTCCTGTTGGTTTGCTTACCTGCGTGACGGGTGTGTCCGGTTCGGGCAAATCCACTTTGGTCAACGACACGCTTTACACCGCAGCCGCCCACCAGATCCACCGCGCCCACGACGAAGCCGCTGCGCACGAAGAGATCAACGGCCTGGAGCACTTCGACAAGGTCATCAACGTGGACCAGTCGCCCATTGGCCGCACGCCACGCAGCAACCCTGCCACCTACACGGGCCTGTTCACCCACATCCGCGAGTTGATGGCCGAAGTGCCTGCTGCACGCGAGCGCGGCTACGGCCCGGGGCGTTTCAGCTTCAACGTAACCGGGGGCCGCTGCGAAGCCTGCCAGGGCGACGGTATGGTGAAAGTGGAGATGCACTTCTTGCCCGATGTGTACGTACCCTGCGACGTATGCCACGGCATGCGCTACAACCGCGAAACGCTCGAGGTGCAATACAAGGGCCAGAACATCGCGCAGATTTTGAACATGACAGTGGAAGCCGCGCACCAGTTCTTCAGCGCCGTGCCCAACATCGCGCGAAAACTGCAAACCCTGCTCGACGTGGGCCTGACCTACATCCGTTTGGGCCAAAGCGCGACCACGCTCTCAGGCGGCGAGGCCCAACGCGTCAAGCTAGCGCTGGAACTGTCCAAGCGCGACACGGGCCGCACGCTGTACATCTTGGACGAACCCACCACCGGCCTGCACTTTGCCGACATCGATTTGTTGCTCAAGGTGCTGCACCAGCTGCGCGACGCGGGCAACACCATCGTCATCATCGAACACAACCTCGACGTCATCAAAACCGCCGACTGGTTGATTGACATGGGCCCCGAAGGCGGCGCGGGCGGTGGCACGGTGCTGGGCGAAGGCACCCCCGAGCAATTGGCCAAAAACAAGGCCAGCTTCACAGGCCACTATTTGGCACGTTTGCTGTAACAGCGATGCGCCTCCCCAGTTTGTTATCCACTCACTTTTGAATTCTTTTGAGGTCTCTATGAAAACCGTGATCCGTACTTTCTTCAGAACCCTGCGCGTTGTGCTGGGCCCCGTGATGCTCCTCAAAGAGCGCCTGACCCAACCGGCTGGCGTGCAACGCGCAGCCGCCGCACAAGACGCAGTCGACCAACAATGCCAAAGCCTGGCGCTGTACCAGTTCAGTACCTGCCCGTTTTGCATCAAGGTGCGCCAGGAAATGCGCCGTCTGTCGCTGCCCATAGAAAAGCGCGACGCGCAGCACCACGCCGCCAACCGCGACGCATTGTTGCAAGCCAGTGGCGCGACCAAGGTGCCCTGCCTGAAGATCACCGAAGCCAATGGCCAAACACGTTGGCTGCAGGACTCGACCGAGATCATGGCCTATTTGCGCGAGCGCTTTTCAGCGCCTGCAGTTTGAGGAACATTCACCGAGATGCATGGCTTACGCGGCGATCACCGTCAGCAAAGTCTGACCATTCGCCACCAACTTCTCGCCTCCTGCATCCACCGCAAACAAATCACAGCTTGTGAAGATCTGCGCTTTGCCCGGTTTGACCACCCGAGCCCGAGCGATGAACTTTTGCCCCACGGCGGGGCGCAAACAGTTGACGGAAAAGTTGGCAGCCAACAAATTCGGCCCTGCCACGGTACCGGCCGCAAAACCGCAGGCGGTGTCGATGAGTGTGCCGATCAGGCCTGCATGCAAATAACCCGAGTACTGACCCACCTCTGCACGCCAGGGCATCTGGATTTCCACAAATCCGGGTTCGGCCACTGTCACCTCAATCCCGCACCAGCGGTTGAACTCGGCCATGGCGTTGATTTTTTTCAGCATCTCCAATGGGCTCATGGTTTTCTCCTGGCTTGGGTTTTGAACCACCCGATGTGGTCCATCAGTTTTTGGCGAAGTGCTTTTTGCTCGCTGATCAGCTGGTCAATCTCGGCCACACGCGCCAGGATCGCCTCGATCATGTCTTGCGCTGACAACTTGCCCGCTTTAAAGCGCGGCAAATACTCGGCAATGAAAGGCAGCGAAAAACCCATCTCCCGAGACATGGCGATGAAGATGACGTGCCTCACGGTTCTCTCTTCGTAATCACGGTATCCATTGGGCAACCTCTGACTTTCAATGAGTCCATCGGCCTCGTACCGCCTCAAGCGGTGCACCGACACCTGGGTCTTGGCAGAGAGTTCTGAAATGCGCATGGATTCAGTCTAGCAACGCTTGCACAGCGCGAGGGTTATGGCCTTTGACACATGGGCGACAAGCCAAAGCGACCGCTGCGCCGCAGGTGATACCCCATCGCACAAGGCTGGTGTACAAAACACCCTTCTACTGGAGCTCCGATGACTGCGTACAAAGCCTTGCCCACGCACAACCCACCGATGTGGGCCTGTGCCCCGAACGCACCCAGCGCCTGATGGACGCGCTGCGCCGCGAAGTGGCCGGTGGTCGGCTGCCGGGTGCGGTGGCCATGGTTGCCCGGCAGCGGGCATCAGCGCCTTGTCTTTGCACCTCTCGTCAGGTGTGTAGCCGCCCCAAGCCGCCAACTTTGGCAACACACCAACGCCCATCACGCGGCCATCCCGCACCGCGACATGGGTGGCCTACGGAGTCATTTTGAGCCGTTCAGGTTGCTTGCGGCAGTTGAATCGGGCCTCTTGCCAAATGGCCACTTACCACCTCAACGCGCCTGCAGCGCACCCAATGCCCGGTGGTGACCTCCACCAACGGAGGCAGCGCCAAAGTGCAAGCCACTTCAGCCACCGGGCAGCGCCCCGCAAAACGGCAACCCACCGGGGGATTGATGGGGCTGGGCGGGTCGCCCGTCAGCTTGATGCGTTGCGTGGCGCGCCGCCGCCCACCCTGCACCGTGGGCACCGCCGACATCAAGGCCACGCTGTAGGGGTGCAACGGGTTGGCAAAGAAATCCTTGCGTGGCGCGCGCTCCACAATTTGGCCCAAGTACATCACCGCAATTTCGTCGCAGATGTGTTCCACCACCGCCATGTCGTGCGAAATAAACAGGTAGGTCAAGCCCAGTTCACGCTGCAGTCGCGTCAGCAAATTCAGAATTTGAGCCCGAATCGCAATGTCCAGTGCCGACACGGGCTCGTCACACACCACGAGTTCCGGGTTGGTTGCCAGTGCCCGCGCTATATTGATACGCTGGCGTTGCCCACCAGAAAACTGGTGAGGAAACAAATGCTGCTGTTCGGGCCGCAGGCCCACTGCCTTAAATAACTCGGCAACCCGCTGCGGCCGCTCAACCGGCGTGCCAACGTTCATCAGGTCAAGCGGCGCTCGCACCGTAGCCCCAGCACGTTCGCGTGGGTTTAAGGAAGAAAACGGGTCCTGAAAAATAATTTGTAAACGCCGACGCTCGCGGCGAAGGGCCTCGCCCGACAGCGCCGTCAAGTCGACCGAACCCAGTTGAATATGCCCGCCCGTGATCGGTGCCAAACGCATCACGGCCAAAGCAGTCGTGGTTTTGCCCGAACCCGACTCCCCCACGATCGCCAGTGTGGTTCCACGGCGGATGTCAAAGGACACCCCATCGACCGCCTGCACCACCTCAGGCTTTGCCAGCCAGCCAGACTTGGCACGTGGGAAATACACCTTAAGGTCGCGAACCGACAACAGGTTATCAGGGTCCGTCATGGCCTACCCTCGCCTGCAGCGCTTGATGCCCCGGTTTCATCAGCCCGCAGCCAGCAGGCCGCTCCATGTCGATACCCGGGGTCTGGCACATCGGGTGCGTGGTCAGCGTCATTTACCGCAAACAGCGGCGGCACCGCAACGGCACAACGCGCCATTGCTTGAGGGCACCTTTCGCGAAAGGCGCAACCTGCACCGAGTTCCCAAATCGATGGCACCATGCCCGCGATTTCCGTCAGGTCATCGCGCTGAGCATTCAAGCTGCTACCCAACTTGGGCAGGCAATCGATCAGACCGCGCGTATAGGGGTGGCTGGGGTGTTCCAGCACCTGGGCCGTGGTGCCCTGCTCAATCACACGCCCGGCATACATCACCAAGACCCGGTCAGCCATTTCGGCCACCGCCCCCATGTCATGCGTGATAAGCAAAATCGCCGTGCCCTTGTCGCGCTGAAGGTCACGCAACAAATCGAAAATCTGGGCCTGCACAGTCACGTCAAGCGCAGTGGTGGGCTCATCGGCAATCAAGATATCGGGGCGGCACGCCAGCGCCATGGCGATCATGACGCGCTGGCGCATACCACCCGAAAACTGATGCGGGTACTCATCCACACGGCGCTCGGGCGCCGGAATACCCACCTGTTTCAGCAGATCCACCGCAGCGTTGCGCGCGGCGGCAGCGTCAAGCCCACCATGCAGACGCAATGACTCGCCAATCTGGTCACCAACCGTGAGCACTGGGTTCAGCGAGGTCATAGGTTCCTGAAAAATCATGGAAATGCGGTTGCCGCGCACATCGCACATGTGCGCCTCGGAAGCGTTAGCCAGGTCAACGCCCTGAAACATAATTTTCCCGCCGCTAATGCGCCCCGGTGGCGACGGGATGAGCCGCAACAGTGCCAGCGCCGTCATACTTTTGCCACACCCTGATTCACCCACAAGGCACAGTGTTTCATTGGCACGAATCTCAAACTCCACCCCATTGAGCACCATCGCGTTGCCACGCCGACTGCTGAATTCAACCCGCAGGTCTTGCACCTTAAGCAGCGGTTGCGGCACGGTTTGAATCGTGACGGGCGGCGGCGTTGTCATCATCAGCGCTCCCTCAACTTGGGGTTCAACGCATCGTTCAGCCCGTCACCAATCAGGCTGACAGCCAGCACCGTCACAAAGATGGCCGCCCCCGGAAACGCCACGGCCCACCAGCACGACAAAACGTATTGCCGGCTTGACCCAATCATCAAACCCCAACTCATTTGATTGGGGTCACCCAGACCCAAAAAAGACAAGCCCGCTTCAAACAAGATGGCCGCACCAATGGCCAAAGTGCCCGACACGATCAAAGGTGGCAGCGCATTGGGCAAAATGACCCGCCAAATAATGCGCGCGTTGCCAGCCCCTATGGCTCGCTCGGCCCGCACAAATTCCAGGTCGCGGTACTTCATGAATTCAGCGCGGGTCAGGCGTGCGGTTCCGGTCCAACTGACGAGGCCAATCGCCAGCGTGACGATGGTGAGCTTGGCCCCAAACAACGACACCACCACCATTGCAAACAGCAAGGCTGGCAACACCTGAAAGAACTCGGTGACGCGCATCAAAATCGCATCAACCCTGCCGCCGTAATACCCTGCCATGGCTCCCAGCGTGATGCCGATGCTGACCGACAGCAGCGCCGCCACTGCGCCCACAAGCAACGTGGCGCGACCGCCGTAAATCAGCGTCGTCAAAACATCACGCCCCAAATAGTCGGTGCCAAGCCAGGCTTCTTCAGTGAAAGGTGCCGTCAGGGGCGCTGCACGAATCTCAAACGGGTCGGCCCCATAAATCAGCGGCCCAACGATGGACACCAGTATCACCAGCAAAAGGATGACCATGCCAGCATTGGCCGCCGGGTTGCGCACAAACATACGCAGGGCTTCTACCGTTGGGTGTTCCACTTTAGCGGCAGCGTTGGCAATTTGAGTCATGGGCGATTCACAGCGGTCAATCGGTCTATTGCGCGTTAATGCGGGGGTCAATCAGGCGATAGACCATGTCGGTGACCTGATTCATCACCACCACCACTATTGACGCAAATAACAACACACCCAGGATGGTCGGATAGTCGCGTCGCAACACGGATTCAAACGCCAGTCGCCCAAGACCGGGCCAGTTAAAAACTGTCTCCACCAAAATGGCTCCCGCCATCACGTTTCCAAATTGCAGGCCCAGCACAGTCACCACAGGCAGCAACGCATTGCGCAGCGCATGTTTGTAAAGCACCACCCGGTCTGCCAGACCTTTCGCACGCGCGGTGCGAATGAAATCTGCCCCCAGCACATCGAGCATGGCCGCGCGCGACAAGCGGCTGTATTGCGCTAGATAAACCAGCCCCAGCGTGAATGTTGGCAGCACCAAGTGGTGCAAAACGTCCAGCACATCGGCAATGCCGCCACCGCTTGAATCAATGGAGCGCATGCCAGCCACCGGCAAAATGGGAAACACCGAGGCAAACAAAATCACCAGCATGATGCCCATCCAGAATACAGGTGCGGCAAAGCCGACCATGCTCAGCACCGTGATGAACTGCGACAAAACGCCGTTGGGTTTGCGCGCCGACAGCACGCCCAGCGTCGTTCCCATCACAAAGGCTGAAAGCACGGCCCCCAACACCAGCAATAAGGTGGCAGGTACCCGCTCACCAATCAACGAGGCCACCGGTAGGTTGAAAAAATACGAGTACCCCAAATCACCGCTAAGCACTTTGCCCATGTAAACGGCAAGTTGGACATACAGCGGCTTGTCCAACCCATATTGCAAGCGCAATTGCGCCATCAGCTCCGGGCTCATGCCGCCACTGACACCGGCAATGGTTTCAACCGGGTCGCCCGGTGCCGCGTGCACCAAAATGAAGTTGAGCACCACCACGGCCAGCACCAGCGCCAAGGCCTGCAAGACACGCGATAAAAGTTGTCGAAAAAAACGCATCAGGCGACCTGCTCCGGTTGTGAGTTCAGGCTATTTCAAATAGACCTCGTCAAACGGTGAGGCTGTGCCCCAAATCGTGCTCGGCACGTTACCCACCTTTTTTTGGCTGATGGTGTGATAGCCCACTTGGTCGATAAAGTAGACCGGTAATTCATCGGTAACGATCTTTTGAAACGCAGCGTAATAGGCCTTGCGCTGGGTTGGGTCCATCACACTCCCTGCGGAATTGAGCAACACATCCACCTTGGGGTTGTTGTACGACTGCGTATTGGTCCATACGATAGGGCGGATATTGGTCGACAAATAGGTACGGTGCACTCCGATGATGGGATCGCCCCAGTTGAAGTTGGCATCCATCGACATGTCAAAGTCTCGGGTGGCCATTTTTTTGGCCCACGATGGAAAGTCCGCTGAGGTGCGCACTTCAACCGTGATACCCACTTTTTTAAGCGCAGTGCGGATGTACTCGGCCGGGTTTTTTTGCTGATCGTCTGGACCCGGGTAAAAGTCAATCGTCAATTTGAATCGCTCGCCATTGGGCCCAGCCTTATAACCCGCTGCGTCCAGCATGGCGGCGGCTTTTTTGACATCAAACGGATAGCGCACCGTGTCAGTCACATGAAACGGGCTAGAACTGTGAATGGGGCTGTCTGCCACGGGTGAATAACCGCCTTGCAGCGCTTTGCTGATGAAGTTCTTGTCAATGGCTGTGGCAATGGCCTTGCGCACCGCCAGATCGGACAGGGGTTTGCGGGTCAGGTTAAAGGCCAACCAGTTGATGGCACCAATGCCTTCATAGCCCTTGGGCGAAATAACCAGCTTCGGGTTAGCCGCCAGCCGCTTCAAATCGGCCGGGGCGGAGGTGAAGGGCACGATGTGAATATCGCCGCGCTCCAGCCCCAGCATCAGGCTGGCCGCATCGGGGTTGATGCTCAGGATCAACTTGTCAAGATAGGGTTTGCCAGGCAAAAAGAATTTGTCAAAACGCTCAAGCACCGTGCGCTGGCCTGCTTTGAACTCGACCAACCTGAATGGCCCTGAACCCACCACATCAACACTGTTGCGCGGATGGTTCTTGACGTCCTGGCCATCGCCATAAATGTGCTTTGGCAAGATGGGGCACAACGCTGGCGACATGGCCAACACAATGGCGGGATGTGGCACGTTCATGCGGATGATGGCAGTCAGCGGGTCAGGCGTTTCCACTTTTTCAACCGGGCCCATCATGGAAGAAAACGGGTGGTTGGCCTTGATCGTCATGATAGAAAATGCCACATCCTCTGATGTAATTGGCTTGCCATCATGAAACACCGCCCCTTTGCGCAAATTGAGGGTGAGCGACTTGCCATCAGCCGCCAGGCTCCATTTCTCGGCCAGGTAGGGTTGGGCATTCCATTTGTCGTCAAAACGCAGCGGGCTGGCAAACAACTGGGTAGACGGCAGCGCGGTGGCTGCACCTGATTGAACTGCCCCATTCAAATGACGCGCCACCTGGGTGCTGCCCAGCACCAGCGTGCCGCCGCGTTTTATGTCTTGCGCAAAGGCGTGGGCACTCGCCAAACAAGCCAGCCCCACCAGCATGGCCGTGCGAAGGCGTGAAGACTTTGGCGATTGAGTCAGGGCTTGGGGCATGAAAAATCCTCTCTGGGGTCGACAGAACGGGCAGTATGGGCTGGACGAGTTGGCCAGCTTAGGAATTTGAATTGTGGTTGCATCGAACCAAGGCATTCATGCGATTTGTGCCATGCAATTGACGATTTACGCCATCACTCTCACAATGCTTTGACAACACTCTGATAATTCACCATGTCACTTTCTGAACCCGCCACCGCTCAAATGCCCGGCCCTATAGGTTTTGTCCTGATTCCCCAGTTTGCGGTCATGGCACTGGCCTCGGCCATTGAGCCGCTTCGTATTGCCAACCGGTACCTTAAGACACCTTACACCTGGCGGCTGCTCTCACTGGATGGCAATGCGGTGGCTGATGACAACGGCATTTTGATTCAGCCCCATGGCAGCATCGCTGAAGAGCAGGCATTGGGCACAGTCATTCTGTGTGCCGACATTCAGCCTGACCGTTATTACACCCACGCGCTTAGAACCTGGCTGCACCGCCTTAAGGCCAATGGCACAACTTTGGGTGCCATGGACACCGGTTGCTTTTTGCTGGCGCGCGCCGGCCTGCTTGACGGCTGCCGCGTCACCATGCATTGGGAAGTGGTGGATGCGTTTCGCGAGCGATTTCCAAAAATTGAGGTGACGCAGACGCTATTTGAAATTGGGAAGCTTCGCCTGACCTGTGCCGGTGGCACAGCAGCCATCGACATGATGCTCAGCGCCATTGCCATGGACCACGGTCCTGACCTGGCCAATCGCGTCGCAGAACACTGCCTGCACGATCATCCGAGATCGGGCGACGCCGCACAGCGCACTGCGTTGACCACTCGCACCCGGGTTCATCACCCTGCTTTGGCGACCGCTTTGGCGATTCTGGAGGCAACGCTGGACCGGGCTGTGGGTGTGCAGGAACTGGCGGCGGCAACCGACTTATCGGCACGCCAGCTATTGCGACTATTTGCCCAGGTTTTGGGTGAAGGCCCCAGCCGCTACCACCGCCGTTTGCGCCTTGAACACGCGCGCAGCTTGCTGCGCAACACCGCCATCACCGTCACCGAGACATCGGTGGCGGTGGGGTTTGAATCATTGGCCCACTTTTGCCGCGCCTATCGCCAGCAATATGGCGAGGCACCCGGTGCCGATCGCCAGGCCAGCCGGCCCGGCCTGCCACTTCTGCGCGATCGGGTAAAGGCGTAATTCATCAATAGGCAGTCACTTTTCATCAAATCGACAAGAGCGGCCAACCGTACATTGCGTGAACTTGAACGATCGAAAGTGCAGCCGCCCATGAAACCCATTCCTGCCAAAGCAGATGTCGTCATCATTGGCGGCGGCATTATTGGTTGCTCAGTCGCATACCACCTGACCTTACTTGGCATCAAGGATGTGGTGTTGCTGGAACGCCGACAGCTGACCTGCGGCACGACTTGGCATGCCGCCGGGTTGGTGCCACAGTTGCGCGCCACCCGCACGCTGACCGAGTTGGCCAAATACACGTCAGAACTGCTTAAAACACTGGAAGCCAAAACCGGGCAGGCAACCGGGTTCAAGCAAAACGGCTCGGTGGCGGTTGCCTTAAACGAGGCCCGCTTTGAAGAGTTCAAGCGCACCGGGGCAATGGGGCGCGCTTTTGGTGTCGAGGTTGAGTTCTTGACGCCCAGCGATGTGCTGGCCAAATATCCTTTGCTCTCGGGCAAGGGGGTGGTTGGAGGACTTTGGACGCCCAATGACGGCCAGACCAACCCGGTGGACACCACTATGGCCTATGCCAAAGGCGCCAAACAAGGTGGCGCACTCATTTTTGAAGACAGCGAAGTGACCGAGATTTTGGTCGAAAACGGCCGCGCTGTGGGTGTCAAGGTGCGCTCTGCCAACACCAACGGCGAAGTGCACGAATTGCGCGCTGGCACTGTCGTGCTGGCCGCAGGCATGTGGAGTCACTGGATCGCCCGCCCGCACGGCATCCGGCTGCCCTTGCAAGCGGCAGAACACTTCTACATCGTCACTGAAGCGATTGCCACCGTGCCCAAAGATTTACCGGTTTTGCGCGTGCCTGACGAATGGGCCTATTACAAAGAAGACGCTGGCAAATTGCTGGTGGGCGCGTTTGAGCCGGTGGCCAAGCCCTGGGGCCTCAATGGCATACCCAAAGACTTTTGCTTTGACGAACTACCCCAAGACTTTGATCACTTCGAGCCCGTCTTGCGCAAAGCGATGGAACGCGTTCCGGTTCTGCAAACCACCGGCATTGCCACCTGGTTTAACGGCCCTGAGAGCTTCACGCCTGATGACCGCTACTTGCTGGGTGAAACCGCTGAAGTACGTGATCTGTTTGTCGCTTGCGGTTTCAATTCGATTGGCATTCAAAGTTCGGGGGGGGCGGGCAAGGTGCTGGCCCAGTGGATTCAGGACCGACACGTGCCGATCGACATCCCCGGCATGGAAGTGCGCCGAATGCACCCCTGCCAAGGAACTCGGGCTTACTTGAAGGACCGCACCACCGAGAGCCTGGGCTTACTGTACGCCATGCATTGGCCGTTTCGGCAGTTTGAAACCGCTCGCGGGGCCAGACGCACGGCCTTTCATGACCGGCTGATCGCGCAAGGTGCCTGCATGGGTGAACTCAGCGGCTGGGAGCGCGCCAACTGGTATGACACGCCGGGCTCTACCCCACGCTATGAGTACAGTTTTGGCCACGCCAACTGGTTTGCCAAAACAGCCGCCGAATGCCAGGCGGTGCGAGATGGCGTGGCCTTGTTTGACCAGTCGTCCATGGCCAAATTCATGGTGCAGGGCCGGGATGCCTGCAAGGTGTTGAACCGCATCAGCACGGCCAATGTGGATGTGCCCATCGGCCGCATTGTTTACACGCAATGGCTGAACCAGCACGGCGGCATCGAGGCCGACCTCACCGTGACCCGTTTGGCGATGGACCGCTTTTTAGTGGTGACGTCCGTCTCGTCGCATATTCGGGACCTGGCCTACTTGATTGAACACACCCCCGCCGATGCTTTTTGCACGGTGACCGATGTGACCTCTGGCCTGCCAATGCTGGGGTTGATGGGACCCAAATCACGCGCCCTGTTGTACGAGCTGAGTGGGGCGGACCTTAGCAACCAAGCCTTTGCGTTTGGCACTTCCGTCGAGATCGAAATCGGCTATGCCGTGGTAAGGGCAAGCCGCATTACCTATGTAGGCGAGTTGGGTTGGGAGTTGTACATTCCCGCCGAATTTGCGTTGCACGTGTTTGACCGGATCCTGCAAGCAGGCGATGCCTATGGCCTCAAGCTGGCCGGGTTTCATGCCATCAACGCCTGCCGCACCGAAAAAGGCTACCGGCATTGGGGGCACGACATCGGCATGCAAGACACGCCAGCCCAAGCTGGGCTGAGCTTTACCTGCGCGCTCGATAAGCCCGGCGGATTCATCGGCCGGGATGCAGTTCTGGCTCAAAAGTTACAAGGCCCACCCAAAAAACGCCTGGTGCAATTCAAGATGGCTGACCCCGCCGAATTGCTGGTCCACGAGGAGCCAATTTTTGCAAACGGCGTGGCTGTAGGCGTGGTGACCTCTGGCATGTACGGCCACCGTGTCCAAGCCTCATTGGGCATGGGCTACGTGACGCTGGAGGTGCCCATCACGAATGAAGTTCTTCGCGCTACACAATTTGAAATTGGTGTTGCAGAGCGCCGCGTAAGCGCCCTTGCCCAGCTCGGCCCGTGGTACGACCCCACCCATGAACGCACCAAATCTTGAGGAATCGCCCCATGACATCTGCCCCAAACTCCGCGATCGAGATAACCCCTGATGCGGCCACCCGCCCTGGCGTTTTGCGCATATTCATTGCCCGACAAATCTTGACGATGGACGAGTCTCTGCCAACCGCCACGGCAGTCGGCGTGATTGACGACCGAATCGTTGCCGTGGGCGATTTGGCATCCATGGCGCCGTGGCGCGCAGGCCGCGAGGTGGTGGTGGACGAGCGCCTCAAGGACATGGTACTGATGCCGGGCTTTATCGACAACCATGTTCACCCGTTTTTGGGTGCCCTGCTCACCCCCATGGAAATCATTGCGCCCGAGGCATGGCGCATGGAAGGCGGGCGAATGGCCCCGGCCGCCAACACGCCCGAGCGCTACCTAGAACTGCTCAAAGAACGCCTGGCTGCCCGCACTGACAAGACCGACTGGTTCATCAGCTTTGGCTACCAGCCGTCTGAACATGGGCGTTGGACCCGCACCGAGCTCGACCTGCTGTGCCCGGATCGTCCTGTGATTTTGTGGCAGCGCTCGTTTCATGAAACCTACCTGAACACTGCCGCCCTTGACAAGCTGGGCATGACCCAGGAGTTGGTCGGGAACCACCCGCAGATCAACCTGGCTAAGGGTCACTTTTTCGAGACTGGCAACAAGTTGGTGATGGGCCGATTGATGCCCTATCTGTTGCGCCCAGAGTGGTACCACCGGGGCTTGAACGTGACGGCAGAACTGATGCATCAGGGCGGCATCACCACGGCTGGCGACATGCTATTTGGTGCTATGGGGGCCGAATACGAGTTTGCCGCGCTGGAGGCCTGCATTGAAAAGCCAGAACGCCCACTGCGCATCATCAACATTGCAGATGCCCGCAGCGCGTCCAACCGGGCTATTGGCAAGCAGGTGATGGGCTTGCCGACCGAGTGCCCACCGTTTGCCCAAGGGCTGGTCGCGATTGAGGCACTGCGCAAGCGTGAGAGCCGTCGCGTCAAGTTTTCAAAGGCTGTGAAGCTGTTCGCCGACGGCGCCATGTTTTCCCAATTGATGATGATGAACCCGCCAGGCTACATCGACGGGCATCACGGGGAATGGCTGATGTCGCCTGAAGTTCTGGCCAAGGGCGTGGAAGTATTTTGGGATGCCGGCTACCAAATTCATGTGCACGTGAATGGCGATGCAGGCATGGATTCCGTGTTGACGGCACTGTCTGCCGCGCAGGAGCGCAAGCCGCGGTTCGATGCGCGCTTCATGATGCACCACGTGGGCTTTCACACCAATGCGCAGTCGCAGCGCATGGCCGCGCTGGGGGCACACGCGTCGGTCAACGCCTACTACATCCACGCGCTGGCAGACGGTTACGCCAGGCTGGGATTGGGCCAGGAACGGGCTGACCAGATTGTGCGGGCCGGCTCCATGGTCAGACATGGCATGCGGGTGTCGTTTCATTCTGACTTCATGATGGCCCCGATGGAGCCCCTGCTGCTGGCCTGGTGCGCAGCCACACGCACCACCCAATCAGGGCGAACCGTGTCGCCCCAGGAGTGCCTGAGTCTGGAGCAGGCTCTGCGCGGCATCACTATCGATGCCGCCTTCGGCCTGAATCTGGACCATGAGATTGGCTCCATCGTTGCGGGCAAAAAAGCCGACTTCACCGTATTGCTGGATGACCCGCATGCGCTGGGCGCAAAAGGGCTCAAAGACGTGCGCGTGGCCGGCACGGTGTTTGAAGGTGAACTGCATCTGTTGCCCACGCCTTTGGCGAGTTCTCTCGCAACGCAGCATACAGACGGGCCTGTAGCGGTCGCATCGCCCAGTCGAACGCGCGTGCTACCGGCAACGCGCATGGACTTGGCTGGCATCGATTTGGTTGGCATTGACTTGACAGCGCCAACATCTGCCAACCGCTATCGGCCGATAGCCGCAACGTGTTGCACCACCGATGGCGACCCCTGCGTTTTCTTGCGCCAATTGGCTGGCTGGGCCGAAGGATGGTCAGGCGCGCCACTGAACAACTCGAACTGAATGCTGTTTTTTACTTGGCAAACTCATGAGCAATGATGGGGGCTACCGATCTCTTTTATCTGAAAATCAGGTTCTATGTCCCCAAAACAGGCAAAACGCGTCGCCTAGAGCTTCTCGTCGCGCATCCGGTACCACTTGTAGCAAATTCTTTGGCCCATATCGAAACCCTTGCTGCGTCCGCATGAAGGCCTTGCCTGGCCGATCCACCGCCAAAATGCGCTGTTCGCCAGAAGCCAGTCTGCTGGCGCGATTTGCGCCCCGTCCCCCATCTGCACATCACCACATTCCGCCCACAGCGGTGGCCCGCGCGCCAAGTGCGCTGACAGTCTGCGGCCCATGGCGCAATCCGGCAATTCATTGGCACGCATGGTCAATAACGATCTGCGCGAACACCGTATATTTCCAGCTCGTGTCGCGGCCCGTCGGTCGCGCGATGCCAACCAAGGATCGTCCATGCCCTCGTTATTGAAGAGCTTATTCACCGCGCTGGCCCTGGCCCTGGCGTGTAGCGCCCCAGCCAACGCCCAGTGGAAACCAAGCAAGCCCATACGCATCGTTGTTCCGTTCACGCCCGGTGGCGGCACCGACCAGCAGGCGCGGCGCATCGCAGTCGCGTTGGCCGAGGCACTGGGCGTGCCGGTCATCGTCGACAACAAACCGGGCGCCGGCACGCTGGTGGGCACGCGTGAAGTTGCGAAGGCGGCGCCTGATGGCTCCACACTGCTTTACACCGTCGCAGCGATGACGCAGATGCCACACCTGTATGCAACACCGCCCTACGACCTTTTCAAGGACTTCACGCCCATCACGCCTGGCTCAATGGGCGGCACCGTGCTTGTGGCGCGTCAGGATGCGCCGTTTTCCACCGTGCGCGAGATGGTCGACTATGCCAAACGCAACCCGGGCAAACTCAATGTAGCGTCGTACGGCATCGGCACAACGGGGCATCTGAACATCGAGTTCCTTAAGCGGGTCGCCGGCATCGACGTCACCCACATCCCCTATCCGGGTCCGGCGCAGGCCAACCAAGACCTGTATGCCGGGCGCATCGACATGTTCTTCGACGGCCCCACCACCGCCAGCGCCAGTTCCAAGAGCGGGCGGACGAAATTGATCGCGGCTGCCACGGAAAAACGCATCCCGTCGCTACCGGACCTGCAGACCTTCCACGAGGCCGGGCTCGATTTCGGCATCGACGGCTGGATCGCCTTTTTCGGGCCGGGCGGCATGAGGCCGGAGATCGTGGCGACACTGCACAAGGAAATTGCACGTATCGTCAATACGCCGGAGTTCCGCAAATTCATTTTCGAGAGTGGGCTGGATTACGGGGGCATGACGCCCGCCGACTTCACGACCAAGGTGCGCTCCGACTATGAACGTTGGGGTCGGGTCATCCGCGAAGCAGCCGTCAAGCTCGACTGACCGGAGGCAAGCCCCAGCCCATGAAGGTGCGCAGGATACGACGGCGCTAACCGATCTGTGCCTGGGCCACAGCGGTCTCATCGATCCTACTGACCGGGCCACGCCCCGGACTTCAGCACAGATATATGGACGCAGCGGTTGCTTTAGGTGATACATCAACCGCAGGGGCTGCTGTACAAAGCGTGCTTGTTTTGGAGCACCTCATGACGATGACCCCTCTTGCCCACGCCCACCCCACCGATTTGGGCCTGTGCCCCGAACGCACGCAGCGCCTGATGGACGTGCTGCGCCGCGAAGTGGCCAGTGGCAGGTTACCCGGTGCGGTGGCCATGGTTGCCCGGCGCGGGAAGATCGGTTTGTTCGAGGCCGTGGGCCAGCAAGACCCCGGCACGGGCACGCCCATGAAAACCGACAGCATCTTCCGCATCTATTCGATGACCAAGCCGTTGGTGTCGGTGGCGGTGATGATGCTGGTCGAGCGCGGACAGTTGCTCTTGAGCGACCTGGTCAGCCGCTGGATGCCCGAGTACGCGAACCAACAGGTGGCCACGGCCCGAGGCCTTGAGCCCGTGCGACAAGCCGCCACGGTGCAAGACCTGCTGCGCCACACGGCGGGCCTGACCTATGAATTTTTGGGTGACTCGGCCGTGCAGCACCAATACGGCGCGGTGAATATCGCCTCACGCGAGCGGACCAATGCCGAGTTTTCGCAAACACTTGCCTCTTTGCCGCTGCAGTTCCAGCCTGGCACCGTGTGGGCCTACAGCCGCGCCACCGATGTATTGGGCCGACTGGTCGAGGTGGTGAGCGGGCAAGGTTTGGGTGCATTCTTGCAAACTGAGATCTTGGGTCCATTGGGCATGGTGGATACGGGCTTTGCCGTGCCACCCGAGCAGCAGCACCGCATTGCAGAGCCCTTTTCGCACGACCCCGACGGCGGCGTGCGCAGGGAAATGCTGGAGCCACGCCAAGTGCCTGCCATGGAAGCCGGCGGCGGCGGCCTGATGTCCACCGCCATGGACTACACCCGCTTTTTGCAGTGTCTGCGCAACCGGGGCGAATTGGATGGTGTGCGCCTGCTCGGCCCGCACACGGTGGACTACATGACCGCCGATCATCTGGGCGGCATGCCGTCCGACGGCACCTTGCTGCCACCCGGCCACGGCTTTGGACTCGGGTTTGCCGTGCGCACCCATTTGGGCCTGTCGCCCGTGCCCGGCTCGGTGGGGCTTTATTACTGGGGCGGCATCGCGGGCACCACATTCTTTGTGGACCCGGCGCTCGACCTGTACGCGATGCTGATGGTTCAGGCGCCCAACCAACGGGATTACTATCGCCCATTGTTCCGCGACTTGGTGTACGCGGCGTTAATGTAAAAATTCAAAACACTGAAGACAAAAACCATGTCCACATCCGGCCTCATGATGAACCGCCCGCTGCTCATTTCGGGCATCCTTGAACACGCCGCCGCGCAGTTTGGCGAGACGGAAATCGTCTCACGCGAAACGCATGGCCCTCTGCACCGCACCACTTACGCCGAAACCGCAAAGCGCTCACGTCAATTGGCCAATGCTTTGGCCAATATGGGCCTGAAGGTGGGCAGCGCGGTCGGCTCGATCGCCTGGAACAACCACCGCCACCTGGAGGCTTATTACGCCGTCTCGGGGAGCGGCATGGTCATGCACACCTGCAACCCGCGCCTGCACCCGCAGCAGCTGATCTATGTGATCAACCACGCAGAAGACGAGGTGGTGCTGTTTGACGCCACCTTTGCACCGCTGGTCAAAGGCATTGCCGCGCTTTGCCCCAAAGTTCGCGCTTGGGTGTGCCTGGCCGATGCGGCCAATACGCCCACCATCGAGGGCGTCGCCAACGTGCAGAACTACGAAGGCCTGATCACCGGCCACAGCGACACCTTCAACTGGCCCGAGCTGGACGACCAAACCGGCGCTGCGCTTTGCTATACCTCAGGCACCACGGGCAACCCCAAGGGCGTGCTGTACACGCACCGCGCCATCGTGCTGGATGCGACCACCGCCTGCCTGCCCGATGTGCTGGGCTTCTCCACGCAAGAGACTGTTTTGCCGGTTGTGCCCATGTTCCACATCAACGCCTGGTGCATCCCCTATGCCGCGCTGGTGGCGGGCACCAAGCTGGTCTTGCCCGGCCCCAAGCTCGACGGTGCCAGCCTGTTCGAATTGATGGACAGTGAGCAAGTCACCATCAGCGCAGGCGTGCCCACCATCTGGATGGGTCTGATCCAGCACGTTGAGCAAAACAACTTGCGCTTTGCCCACATGAAGCGCACCTGCGTGGGCGGCTCGGCCATGCCGATGGCGCTGATCGCCAAGTTCATGGACAACTACGGCGTAGAAGTGCGCCACGGCTGGGGCATGACCGAGACCACGGCTGTCGCCACCATGAGCAACCTGAGCCGCGCGGACCGCCTCAAGCCCGCCGCCGAGCAGCACGCGATCGTGGCCAAGCAAGGCAAAACTGTCTCGGGGATCGAGATCAAGATCGTCGATGAAAACGGTGTCACTCTGCCCCGCGACGGCACCTCCCAAGGCGAGCTGATGGTGCGCGGCCAGTGGATCGTGGAGCGTTATTTCAAGGCCGAGAAAACCGCGCTGGTGGACGGCTGGTTCCCCACCGGCGACATCGCCACCATCGACGCGAACGGCACCATGCAAATTCGCGATCGCACCAAAGACGTGATCAAAACCGGTGGCGAGTGGATCAGCTCGATCGACCTGGAAAACGCCGCGATCGGTCACCCCGCTGTGGCCATGGCGGCTGTCATTGGCGTCAAGCACCCCAAGTGGGACGAGCGCCCGTTGCTGTTCATCGTGCGCAAGCCAGGGCAGTCGCTTGAGAAACAAGAGATCCTCGACTTCCTCACCACCAAAGTCGCCAAGTGGTGGGTGCCCGACGATGTGGTCTTCCTCGAATCGCTGCCGGTGGGCGGCACCGGCAAGGTTCAGAAGAACGACCTGCGCAAGGACTATGGCGGCGTGTTCAGCTGATCATTTTCAGCCGATCAGACTTTGGCGCTGGGCCGCTCGTTGATGCGATCGCGCCAAGCCTGCAAGGCCAGCATGCCCTCTTCGCCGGGCACAAACTTCATCAGGCCCCGAGCAAACTCCAGCGCGCAAAACGCGGTGATGTCGGCGATGGTGAAACGTTCACCCGCGATGAAGGGCTGGCTTTGCAGGCGTTGGTCAAAACCACGGGCCACATCCCGCACCTTCTCGGCCTGAGAGCGGCCAAACTCGGGGAATTGCGGTTTCTCTAAAGCCGCCAGCCCCGGGTGGCTGTGGCGGATCGCGTTGGCAATGCCGCCCAACAAATACAGCTCCACCTGCCGGTCGGCCATCTCGATGAAACCGCGCTCGTCGCCGTCCACGCCCATCAGGTTGGGCTCGGGAAAGCGGCCCTCCAGCAATGTGCAAATCGCCCGTGTCTCGGTGATCACGCGGCCATCATCCAGCTCCAGCGCGGGCACTTTGGCCAGCGGGCTTTTGGCCAGGTATTCGGGCGTGCGGTGCTCGCCGCCGTTCAGGTCCATGTTGACCATCTCGATGCCGGTGATGTTTTTTTCGATCAAAAACATCAGCACCCGACGGGGGCTAGGCGCGCGGTGGGCGGTATAGAGCTTCATGGTTTTTCCTTTTTTGGGCAGAGGCATGTACAAGTCTTCTGCCCGTGTTTTGCAGACTAGCACCTGCCAGATCGGGTGCATGCCACGCAGATGACAGGTCGCTTCTGGATTCAAGATAAGACACTCAGGCGACACCCAGTCACAGGCCGGACAGGGCGAGGCCGCTGCAGCCTTTCCAATGAACCAAAGAAACCCTGTTCAACGATTTGAGAAAACTCGACCATGAACTTCGACATCCCACCGGACATTGCGGCCTTGCGTGAGCGCACGCGGCAGTTCATTGCAGAGCAAGTCATCCCGCTGGAGGGCGACCCGCGCCACGGCCTGCACGGCCCATCCGAAGACCTGCGCCACGAGCTGGTGGCCCGTGCACGGGCTGCCGGCTTGCTGACCCCACACGCCTCGATTGAGATGGGCGGCTTGGGCCTGAGCCACATGGCCAAAGCGCTGGTCTTTGAAGAAGCCGGTTACTCCAACCTGGGGCCCACGGCACTCAACATCCATGCCCCCGACGAAGGCAACATCCACCTGATGGAAGAAGTGGCCACCCCCGAGCAAAAAGAGCGATGGCTGCGCCCGCAAGTGGCGGGCCTCACGCGCTCGTGCTTTGCCATGACCGAGCCCGACCCCGGCGCGGGCGCTGACCCGTCCATGCTCAAAACCACCGCTGTGCGCGACGGCGACGACTACCTGATCAATGGCCGCAAATGGTTCATCACCGGGGCCAACGGCGCGGATTACGTCATCGTCATGGCGCGCATGGAAGACGGCACGGCCACCATGTTTTTGACCGACATGGACAAAGCGGGCATCACGCTGGAGCGCAGCATGGACGCCATGGACAACTGCTTCACCGGCGGCCATGGTGTACTGCGCTTCGACAATGTGCGCGTGCCTTCCACTGATGTGTTGGGCGAAGTGGGCCAGGGCTTTCGCTACGCACAAATTAGGCTGGCACCAGCACGCCTGACGCACTGCATGCGCTGGCTGGGGCAGGCGCGGCGCGCGCACGACATCGCGCTCGACTACGCCAGCCGCCGCCATGCTTTTGGCAAACCGCTGGCCGAGCACGAAGGTGTGGGCTTCATGCTGGCCGACAACGACATCGACCTGCACACCGCCCGCCTGCACATCTGGCACACCGCCTGGCTGCTCGACCAAGGCCAAAAAGGTGGCTTTGAATCGAGCCGTGCCAAAGTGGCCTGCTCCGAAGCCGAGTGGCGCGTGGTGGACCGGTGTGTGCAAATTCTTGGCGGTCAGGGCGTGACAGCCGAGACGCCCGTGATGCGCATCTTCATGGACATGCGCGCCTTCCGGATTTACGATGGCCCGAGCGAAGTGCACCGCTGGAGCATGGCCCGCAAACTGGTTTACAAATCACAGCAGGCTGCCAAAGCAGCGCTGGCTTAACAGCCCCAAACTTCTCCCTTCATTGATGCGAGCTTGCACATGACCCCCTCACTTGAATCAACCCTGGAATTCATCCAATCGTGCGAAACACCTTGGTCGCGTGACACCTCACCGCCATGGGGCATCCACGATGTGGACCCACTACCCTACAACCGCTTGTATGGCCCGGTCCATGGGCGTGGGCCTGTGTCGGGTGTTTTGTTTCATCAGCACCAGTTGCTGGCCCAATGGGGCGAACCCCACAAGGCCGACCTGACTTTCAGTGTGGCCAAAACCTACCTGGCCTTACTGGCCGGTCTGGCGTTTGACCAAGGGTTGTTGAAAGACGTCCACTCCCCCGTGGTTCAACAATGCCCTGGCATTGGCTTTGAGGGCGATCGCTTGTCGCGCATCACTTGGCACCATTTGCTGCAGCAAACCAGCGAATGGGAAGGCACCTGCTTGGGCATTCCTGAACAGGTCGACCGCTACCGCTGGCTGCCCTACCAAACCGGGCAAGCCGACGGCATCAAAGGCGATGCCAGACCGCTGGGCGAGCCGGGTTCCCGATTTGAGTACAACGACGTTCGCATCAACCAACTGTCATTGGCCTTGTTGCACTTGTTCAAGCGTCCACTGCCGGAAGTGTTTGAAGAATTTTTCCGACAACCTCTGGGGTGTTCGGACCCGTTTCAATGGGTGGGCTACGAGCAAGGCTGGACCGAGGTCAATGGCCAACGCATGATGTCGGTGCCGGGCGGCAGCCACTGGGGTGGCGGCGTGTCCATCTCGGCCATGGACCAAGCGCTCATTGGCCTGATGCTCATGGGTCAAGGCCAATTCAAGGGCCAACAAATTTTGTCAAAGCAATGGCTGCATAGGATGCAGCAGCCCTGCGACATCGCACCCTACTACGGCTACCTGATTTGGCTCAACAAAGATGGCGCGCTGTTCAAAGATGCACCGCGCACGTCCTGGTTTGCCATCGGCGCGGGCTCGTCCATCACCTGGGTCGATCCCGAGCTGCAATTGGTGTGCATCATACGGTGGATTGACGCCGCCAAAACAAACGACTGCATCGCACGGGTGATGCAGTCGTTGAAACCCTGAAAAAGGCGCTGAGGTTTACTTGGCGAAAAGGCTCTCGGGGTTGGCAAACGCCTTGAATTCAACCGCATTGCCGCAAGGGTCCAAAAAGAACATGGTGGCCTGTTCGCCCACTTGACCCTTGAACCGAATGTGGGGCTCAATGACAAATTGAGTCTCCGCTTTTTTGAGCCTCTCGGCCATGGCCTCCCACTGACCCATCTCCATCACCAGACCAAAGTGCCGCACAGGCACGTTGTCGCCATCCACCGCGCTGGTGTTGTGGTGACCCGCCTCTGAGGGGCTCAGGTGCGCCACGATTTGGTGGCCATAAAAATTGAAGTCGATCCAGTCCTCACTGGAGCGGCCTTCTGAGCACCCCAAAAGATCACCATAAAACGCTCTGGCCTTTGCCAAAGAGGTGACGGGAAAAGCCAAGTGGAATGGTTGCATGGTGTTGTTTGCCTGGAATCAAAAAAGCCAATTTTGCACCAAACACCCATCGGCATACGTGCATATAAGTGACAGCAGGTGCCATGGGACTCGACGCCAGCGCTTTGACCGCTCGGAGTGGAATGTACACACCGAATGGTCGGCTGATTGGCCCTACAAAGGCACAGCCCCATCTCAGCCTGTGAGAGGATGACTTGCAAGCTTCAACGCAAAGCCTGACCCCGCGCTGCGCGTGACTCGGGGCTGGATGCTGCCAGCGCAATCTGGTCGTGTGCCATGTAGGACGATGCGTGGTTCAGGGCTGTGGCGGCGGCGTTGACCGACTCTTTGCTCATGCGCACGGTGGCTGCGGGTTGGGCCAGGGTTTGCGCGGCCAGGGCTTGTGCGCGGAACAAGGCTTGGCCTTTGTCACAGGTGTAGTCGACCAGCCCAAGGCTCAGGGCTTCAGGCGCAGGCACGCGTTCGCACAAGATGGTCAAGCGTTTGGCTTTGGCTGGGCCCAGCAGGTTGACCAAACGAGGGATGGTGCCCCAGGTGAGCGGAATGCCCAAGGCGATTTCGGGCAAGGACACAAAGGCGTCTTGCGCCAGCACACGCCAGTCGCAGGCCAATGACAGCGCCAGCCCGCCGCCCACGGCATAGCCTTCGATGGCGGCGATGGTGATCTGTGGCATTTCTTCCCAAGCCTTGCACATTCGAAAACCCGTGCCCGCAATGTCGCGCCGCTGAACAGTAGACAAGCTATCGTCGGCCCAGGCTTGCGCATCGTTCAAATCGGCACCCGCAGAAAAACACCGCGTATCGCCCGTGAGGATAACCACGTCGATGTCCGTGCGATCGCTCAGGGCCCGCGCCACGGTAGTGATCTCGCGCATCAGGGCGCGAGACAGGGCATGCCGAACTTGGGGCCGGTTCAAATGAACTTCAACCCAGCGGTCTTGTTCTTTGACAATCAAATGTTCGTACATACGGATCTCCTTTATGGGGGCTTGGCTGAACCCGCTGAAGGCCAGCGCGCTGGTATAACCAACCGGGCAAGTCGATGGCAAGAAATGGCGCCGCCAAAACAGGTGCGCTCAGATCAAAGGCACCAACGCGCCATCCATCGACAAATTGGCACCGGTGATGTAACTCGCTTGGCTGGACGCCAAAAATACGACCGCAGCCGCAACCTCCGCTGGTTGGGCAATCCGCCCCATGGGCAGCTTTTCGGTGAGTTGCGACAGTGCCGTCTCGGGCGATATAAGCCGACTCTTGGCGTCTGCCGCTATGGCGGTTTCCAACCGCTGAGTGAAAGTGCTACCGGGATTGACCGCATTGACCCGAACGCCTTGCCAGGCATACGCGTTCGCCAGACCAGCGGTTGCCAACATCAAGGCGGCGTTGGCTGCACCGCCCGGCAGGTGCACAGGGCTGGCCACCTTGCCGCCGTTGCCAACAACATTCACGATGGCGCCCTGCCCACGCGCCGCCATTTTTTTGATAACGGGGTCCATCATATTGATGTAACTGAAAAACTTAGACTGCATCGCGTTTTGCCAGTCCTGCGGTTTCAGGTCTGCGGCTGACGTCTTTTTGGCAGCGCCGGCCGAATTGACCAGCACATCGATCGGACCCCCAAAGCCTTCTGCCTCAGCAAGTGCGGCCAGGGCAGCGTCAGCTTGTGTCAGATCTGCTGACACCACATGAATTTTGCAGCCTGCGGGTGCTGTCAGACTCAGCTCTTGTTGCGCCGCTACCAAGGTGTCGGAATTTCGCGCCACCAAGGTCACATGCGCGCCCTCTTGTAAAAATGCGCCGGCGCATGCCAACCCAATGCCCTTGCTCCCGCCCGTGATGAGGATGTGCTTGTTTTGAAGATGGAGGTTCATTTTTTTGCGGGGTTCGAGTGATTAAAAAGGGACGCCATCAGGATTGCGGCGTGGTCACGGCGATCAGGTCAGCGGCATTGGCCATTTGAGGAAATCGGCCCAGGGCCTCCAACAGTTCGTCGGCGTTGCAATGCGGCGCCCCCCAAGCGGCGAGCTCGCGAAACTTGCGCTCCAGTGCCTCAGGGGTTATGGGTGCAGGTGTCCCCAGCATCTCACGGGTGATCACACGCCCGCTGTGCAGGTGAATGACCACCCGCGCTTCTTCCGTGCGCAGGCGTTCGTCTGCCACGATCTTGACCTTTTGACGGCAGTCGTGCACAGCCAGATCATTCACAGCGGCGTCTGTAAAGGCGCGCACACCGGCTTGCCCCCAGGTCATGGCCACGGCCACAGCATGCTGAAGGCTGAGCTTGGATTCAAGTCCATCCGCCGGGCGGGGTCGATCTGCGCGTATTTGCGACAAGGGATGAACCGTGACCAGGATGTGTTCAATTTCATCCCCAGCATGGATCGGGTCGTCGGCCAAGCTCAGGCAGGCGTCCAGTGTGGGGTGCAACAAAAAGCCGCACGGGTAGGGCTTGAACGTATTGTGTGTCGCTACCCAATGTTGTCCCAAGCCTTCGCACAGGCCCGCATCCATCGGTCGTGACCCCATGACCTCGGAGAATCCGAAACGCGCCTCCAGCACCCGGTCGTTGGCCGTGATGCCATGCCTTGCAAGCTGCGCTGACACCAAGCCGTTGCGTGCCGCATGGGCAATGTTCAAGCTTTTGGCCATGCTGCCCAGACTGGCCACCAAGCCGCTCGACTGTGTGGCCGCATGACCCATCGCCCAAGCCATTTGCAGGGGGCTCAGTCGCATCAGGTGTCCCACAGCTACTGCAGCGCCGAAGACGCCGCAAGTGGCCGTGATGTGCCAACCCCGTTCGTAGTGGCCAGGCGAGACGGCCAGACCGATTCGGCACTCCACCTCCATACCCAACAAGAACGCATGCAAGAAATCCTGACCGCTCACGACCGTCTGACTGGCCCAGGCCACCAGGGCCGATGCCACCGTGCCCGCAGGATGAATTCCTGTCGGCCAATGCGTGTCGTCGTAGTCAAGGATGTTCGAAGAAAAAGCATGAAGCAATGCTATGTTTGCAGGGTCAAACTTTTCAGCGCGGCCGATCAGTGGCGCATCGCCGCGGCCGAAGGGCGCTAGCGCCAAGAGCAGCCTGTCCAAGGCGGGATCACCTGCGCCACCTAAGGCACAAGCGAACCAATTCATCCATGATGAAGCCGCCGAGGATTGGGTGGCCGCATCCACATCAGCCCACTTCGAATCAACTGCCCACTGCGCAAGAACATGCGTAGGAGATGAGCCATCCAAGAGCTTCATGAAAGAGGCCGCAACACCCTTGAAACCATGCCTGCGTCCAGGCTCAATTGGCAACGATGCCTGCTTTTTTCACCACCGGGCCCCAGCGGTCAAGTTCTTGCCGCACGTAGCTGGCCGCTTGCTCTGGCGTACCACCTAAAGCCTCTGTTCCTTGGGACGCAAAACGCTCGAGAACGTCACTTGATTTGAGTGCCTGGTTCACTTCGCGGTTCAAGCGGGCAATGATGTCAGGCGGTGTGCCCGCTGGCGCCATCAAGCCGTACCAAAGTGCGACATTGACCGAAGGAAAACCCAACTCAGCAAAGGTGGGCGTGTTGGGCAACAGGGGGTTTCGTCGAGGGCTGGCAGCGGCCAAAGCCCGGATCTTGCCGCTCGTGATGTGGGGCAGCAAAGACGGGGCTCCATCAAACATGACTTGGACTTGTCCACCGACGAGGTCGGCCACAGCGGGGCCGCTGCCACGGTAAGGCGCATGAATCATATCGATCGCTGTCGCAGCGGTGAACAACTCGCCCGCCATGTGCGGTGCACCACCGTTACCCGACGAGGCGAAGGCCAACTTACCGGGCCTTTGCTTGGCCAGCGAAACAAACTCAGGCAGCGTTTGTGCTTTCAATTCAGCGTTGATGGTCATGATCAACGGCAAGCTGGCCAGCATGGTGATGGGTGCAAACGATGTGATGGGGTCGTAGGGCAACTTGGCCATCAAATGGGGGCCAATGCCGTGCGTCGTGATGGAGTTTTGCAACAATGTATAACCATCAGGCGCCGATTTGGCGACGAAATCGCTGGCGACAGACCCACTGGCGCCCGCCTTGTTTTCCACAACAACGGGTTGCCCCATCGAGGTGGACAACTTGGCTGCCAGCAATCTGGCGATGAAGTCTGCAGCGCCCCCAGGCGGCACCGTCACGATGAGTTTGATCGGGCGGTTGGGGTAGGCGCCAACGCTTTGCGCCTGGGCCCATGTGCCTGCCAAAGCGCACACCACTGCGCAAACATATCGGGTCAGTTTGGATGCCATCAAAAACCTTTCGAATGAAGATCAGAACGGAAAAACGCGTGGAAAGCGGTCACAGCAACCTTCTGCGGCCCTGGCGGGATGCTGTTTTGTGGGCTTTAACCTTTTTTGATCCTAAACGAGATGGGTAAAAAAAGGCGAACGGTTGTGACAGGCTTTCAAGGAACGCGAACGCCCATCCACCCGCTTGTAGGCTCTCCAGTTGCCTGAAAACGCGCTTTACAGCTTCGCCGCTTCCAGCGTGTCCCTTGTCTGCATGGCCACCTTGCGGGCCGCTGTGGCAAATTCTTCCCCGCTAGAGGCATAGAGCACGGCGCGCGAGGAGTTGACGATGACCGATCCGGCGCTGGAGCCGTCGGCGTTGGCGCGCCAACCGGCCTTGACGGTGGCCACGGCGTCACCGCCTTGTGCACCCACACCGGGGATCAACAGCGGGAGCGTGGGAGCCAGTTGCCGCACACGTTCAATCTCAGCGGGATAGGTCGCACCCACCACCAGGCCCAACTGGCCATTCAGATTCCATGGGCCTTGGGCCAGTTTGGCAACGTGTTCGTACAACAAAGGCTGGCCTTCAACAGAGGCCAGGCGCTGGTTTTGCAGATCGTCACCGCCGGGGTTGGAGGTGCGGCAAAGCAAGAAAGCACCTTTGCCGTGGTACTGCAAATAGGGCGCTACCGAGTCCCAGCCCATGAAGGGCGACAGGGTCACGGCGTCGGCGCCGTAGCGTTCAAAAGCTTCTTTGGCATATTGCTCGGCCGTGCTGCCAATGTCACCGCGCTTGGCGTCCAGAATGATGGGCACATGCGGGGCCACGCGGCGAATATGTTCCATCAGGCGCTCGAGCTGGCCTTCGGCGCGGTGCGCGGCAAAGTAAGCGATTTGCGGCTTGAAGCTGCTGACCAGGTCGGCCGTAGCGTCCACGATGGCGGCGCAAAAGTCGTAGATCTTGTTGGCATCGCCTTTGTAGCGGTCCGGAAATTTGGTGGGTTCGGGGTCCAGGCCCACGCAGAGCATGGAGCCGTTTTGGCGCTCAGCGGCGCGCAGCATGTCAAGAAAGGTCATGCGGAGGATTTTAAGGGGCGCCCCGCAAGCGACTTTACTGAGAGGCCAACAGGTCTGTGGGCAGGTTCAAGATGAAATCATTGAGGCTTTTGGCATCGCGCCCGGGTCGCATGTGGTCGCGCATGGATTCGACGGCTCCCTCCGCATTGCGCTGCCTGAGGGCCTGCACGATCAATTCATGCTGGTCAAAGGAGGTTTGCAAACGGCCCAAGGCACCGAAAGCGTGGCGTCGATAAACGCCTGTCCGAAAACGGATACGCAGAACCTCTTGCCTTAAAAATGGATTGCGTGTGCCTTGGTAAATGAGTTCGTGGAACGCCAGGTTGAGCTTTTGCCAGCCCTGCAAGTCTTCGGCCGCGGCCACCAGGCGGCTTTCTTCGTGCAACACAAACAGCTTTTGCATGTCCTCTTCGGCCATGCGATCGCAAGCCAGGCGCACAGCCACGGCCTCCAGCTCGGCCAGCAACTCCCACAGGCTGAGCAGTTGCTGCAAGTTCATCTTGGCCACGGTGCTGCCGCCCCGGGGCATGTTGCTGACCCAGCCTTGGGCCTGCAATTGAATGAGGGCTTCCCGAATCGGCGTTTTTGACACCCCAAATTGTTCGGCCAAAGCACTTTCGTCGATGGCATCCCCGGGCAACAAATCGCCCTTGGAGATGGCTTCTTCCAAGTACAAACGGATTTGGTCGCTGACTTTCATGGGGGGTTTCTTAGGGCAAACACTGATATTTTGTCATATTGCAATGCATGCGGATATGGGCTATAAATATATTTATGGATGATGACTTTGTTTTTAAAGTCCTCCAACACACAATTTATGGCCAAAATCCAAGCTTCCCTTGCGCTTTCACGTTTCAAGGTCATCGACCTGTCTCGCGTTCGCGCCGGCCCCAACTGCGTGCGCATATTGACCGATTTTGGTGCAGATGTGGTGCGCGTGGAGCCGCCCGAAGGGGTCGACCCGAACGAAGCCATGTTTGCCGCCAACCGCAAGGGGGGCGACTTTCAGAACATCAACCGCAACAAACGCTCGATGACGCTGAACCTCAAGAAAGAGGGGGCGATGGACATCCTCAAGCGGATGATCGCCGAGGCCGATGTGGTGGTGGAAAACTGGCGTCCCGACGTCAAGGACCGCCTGGGTCTGGATTACGAATCGCTCAAGGCCCTCAACCCGCGCATCATTCTGGCCAGCATTTCCGGCTTTGGGCAGGATGGCCCCTATGCGTGGCGGCCCGGGTTTGACCAGATCATCCAAGGCATGGGCGGGCTGATGAGCGTGACGGGCGAGCCCGAACACGGCCCCATTCGGGCGGGTCTGGCGGTGGCCGATTTGAGCGCCGGGCTGTACTGCGCCATTGGTATTCTGGTGGCCTTGATTGAGCGTGAGACTTCGGGCCAGGGCCAGTGGGTGCAAAGCTCTTTGCTGCATTCGCAAATTGCCATGATGGATTTCCAGATGGCCCGCTACCTGAACGACAACGATGTCCCGGTGCAGGTGGGCAACAACCACCCCACCAGCTCGCCGATGGGCTTGTTCGAGGCCAGCGATGGCTGCTTCAACCTGGGCGCATCGGGCGAGGGCAACTGGAAGCGCTTTTGCGAAGTGCTGCAAAAACCCGAGTGGTTCCAGGACCCGGAGTTTGTGACCGAGCCCCTGCGTGTCAAAAACAGGGCCCGCTTGAATCAACTGATCGCGCAAGAGTTTCCGAAGAAAACCGTGCACCAGTGGGTCTCGCTGCTCAACCAAGCGGGCGTGCCTGCCGGGCCGGTCTACACCGTCCCACAGGTGTTTGAGGACGAGCAAGTCAAGCACCTGAATGTGACTGCCACACTGCCCACGCAATTTGGCAAGGACATGCACTTCATCACCCAACCTGTGGTGCTGAGCCGCACGCCGTCCAAGGTGGTGGCCCCGGCACCCGGCTGGGGTGAGCACACCGACGAGGTGCTGGGTGATCTGGGTTTTTCGGTCACTGACATTGAAGACTTTCACGCTCGGGGTGTTGTATGAGCGAAGGCCGTATCGATCTGGTGGTGCAAGGCCATGTGGCGCAAGTGACGATCGACGACGTCTCCCGGCACAACGCGATGAGCCTGTCCATGTGGACATCCTTGCTGGCGGCTTTTGACGAGATCGACCGTAGCCCCGAAATTCGCGTGTGCGTCCTGCGCGGTGCGGGCGAAAAGTCGTTTGTGTCGGGCGCCAATATCAGCGAGTTCGAAACCCAGCGCAATTCTGAAGCCTCTGTGGCGCATTACAACGACATGGTCAAACGGACCCAGCAGGCGATTTTTCGCTGCCGCGTGCCGGTGATTGCGGCTATCAGTGGCATTTGTTATGGCGGCGGTCTTGGGCTGGCCTTGAGTTGCGACATGCGTTACGCCGCCCCGCATTCGCGTTTTCGCATGCCTGCGGCCCGCTTGGGACTGGGCTACGACATCGACAACATGAAAAGCTTCCTGAACAACCTGGGGCCTCAGGCCACGGCCGAGGCTTTTTATACCGCCCGGGTCTACGACGCGCAAAGCGCACAGGCCATGGGCATGGTCCTTGCTGTAGTTGAGGATGTTTTTGCGCACTGCACCGCATTGGCCCAAGAGATCGCCACCAATGCGCCCTTGACCATTCAGGCCGCCAAGAAAACCCTGGTGGCCTTGGCAGATGATGAAAAAGACATGATGTCAGTGAAAACCACCATCGACGCCTGTTTCAAAAGCACAGATTATGCGGAAGGCCGGCTGGCTTTCGCACAAAAGCGGTCCCCTTTGTTCACCGGCCAGTAACCACCAACCCAGGAGTATTCAGATGAAACTTTGGACTTCCCTCATCGGCTTTGCGCTGTCGGTCTCCACCGGCATGGCTTTGGCTTTGGGCCCAGCGCCCGCCCCCCTCAAAGACAAAGCCACCCTCACCGTGGGCTACGTCAAAGTGGGTCACCTCTCGCCCATGCTCTTGGTCGAAGAAGAACTCAAGAAAATGAACATCGAAGTCAAGCGCGCAGAATTTGTGCGTTACGCCGATGCCCGCACCGCACTGTTGTCCAATTCGGTCGACGTGTCGGCCGTGGGCGCGGGTGACCTGGCCATCGTGGCCGGCCAAGGCAGCAAAAACCTGATTGGCCTGACCGGTGTGGGCAGCTCGCCCAAATACCTGGTGGTGCGCAAAGGCGTGAAGATCGATGACTGGGGCGACATTGCAGGCAAAAAGATTGCCATTGCTCCGGGCTCGGCCGTCTGGTTCCAGTGGGCCATGACTTTGATCGAGAGAAACATCCCCTACAACTCGTTCACCCCCGTGAACGTGCAAGGTGGCGGCACCGCTTTTGTGCAGGCGATGAAGCGTGGCGACATCGATGCCATGGTGCTGTGGGAGCCCTTTGAGTCGCAGGCTGTGGCCGAAGGCGATGCTTACTTTTCGCAAAAACTGGAGTACAGCCAGTCTCGCGCAGTCGGTGCCGAACTGGGTATGCTGGCCGCCTCTGGCGAAGCCATGACCCAAAAGAAAGAATTGGTGCGCCGCTTCCTGTGGGCTTACCTCAAGGCCGAAGAAACCCTGAGCAAGAACAAGGATGTCTTTGCCGATGCCTATTCCAAATACACCGGCTTGCCCATGAACGTGACGAAAGAGTCGGCCAAGATCATCAAACTCGGTGGCGTCTTGACCAAAGAACAAGTTTCGCGCTTGGCTGAAGCCGCCTTCAAGCAAGGCATTGTGCAGAAAGACGTGACCAAGGAAGCCGCCGCTCTGTACGACGACTCCATGGTCGTTGAACTCAAAAAGTAAGCAGGCAGCACCCACATGGCTAACGCTTCTCTCGATACCCTTCGTCGGACAGTGCTTGGCCTGTTTGTGCCAGCGGTGGTTCTGGTCATTTGGCAGGTGGCAGGCAGCAGGCCAGGCATGGCCGGCATCCTGCCCACGCCCATGCTGGTTTTGGAAGGCTGGCACGGCTGGATTTTCGGCTCGCCCGGCATGGGCCTGAACCCTTACTTGGGCTCCTGGATGTCCAACGTCCAGTACTCCTCGATGCGGGTGGCTCAGGGCTTTTTCCTGGCGGCTCTGATCGGTGTCCCTCTGGGTTTGCTGATCGGGTGGAGCCGTTTGGTTCAGCAACTGTTTGACCCGCTCATCCAGAGCTTGAGGCCCATCCCGATCACGGCTTGGTTGCCATTTTCGATCGCGCTCTTTGGCATTCGGGACATGGGTGCCATTTTTCTGATTTTTCTGGGTGGCTTTTATGCCATCGTGGTCAACACCACGCAGGGTGCGCGCGATGTCGAGCGCAACCTGGTGCGCGCGGCCCTGATGATGGGTGCCAGTCGCAGGCAATTGCTGTACCGGGTGGTTTTGCCCGCGGCCATGCCCTCCATCTTCACCGGTTTGCGCATTGGTCTGGGCATTTCCTGGACGGCGGTGATTGTCTCTGAAATGGTAGCCGTCAAGTCCGGTCTGGGCTATGTGCTGTGGGACGCCTATTACGTGGGGCGAATGGACATTGTGCTGGCCGACATGGTGTCGATCGGCATCATGGGGTTTTTGAGTGATCGCCTGATCGTTTTCATTGAAAGCAAGGTTTTGGTCTGGCGCATGCTGCAAAGCCATTAAGAAACAACATGTCCGATATTTCCATTCAAAACCTTTACAAGACCTACCCGGGCGTCACGCCCGTCAAGGCCCTAGAAGACATCCAATTGCAGGTCGCTCCAGGTGAATTGGTGGCCTTGCTTGGGCCTTCTGGCTGCGGCAAATCCACCTTGCTCAACCTGATTGCTGGGTTTGAGCAGCCCACAGCGGGCCAGCTGTTGGTCAATGGTGGTGTTGTCAGCGCACCTGGACCTGACCGTGGCGTGGTTTTTCAAGAAGCCGCATTGTTTCCCTGGCTGAGTGTCTGGGACAACGTGATTTTTGGCCCCAAGGTGCAGGGCATGGCACGCAGCGAATACGAAGACCGCGCCCATGAAATGATCAAGATCGTGGGTCTGAGCGATTTCAAGAACCATTTGCCGGTGCAACTGTCGGGTGGCATGCGCCAACGTGTGGGCATTGCCCGCATCCTCACGCTGGGCTCACGCGTGTTGCTGATGGACGAGCCCTTTGGCGCGCTGGATGCACAAACCCGCCTGACCATGCAAGAGCTGCTGCTCACCGTGTGGCAAAAGCTCAAGCCCACCATCATCTTTGTCACGCACGACATCGACGAGGCGATCTTTTTGGCCAGCGCCATTTACGTGATGTCGGCCCGCCCAGGCCGCATCCAAACCAAGATCACCGTGCCGCTGGCGCGTCCGCGCACCGTGGCCGACACGGCCAGCGAAACCTTTGCATCGCTCAAGCTCGAGATCCTCAACCTCATTCGACACTGACATGGCCAACCCCCGCATTCCTTACCGCTTCTCCAACGATGGCCCGGCCCTCAAGGCTGCGCCTGAGGGCGCCATCATGGTGCACTTGGTGGTAAACGTGGAGCATTGGCAGTTTGAGTCGAGCATGCCGCGCACCATCATCACGCCGCCCCACGGCAAAGAAACAGTGCCCGATGTGCCCAACTTCAGCTGGGCCGATTACGGCATGCGGGCGGGCTTGCCGCGCATCTTGCGGGCCATCCAAGACCGTGGCCTGCCCGCCTCCACCAGTTTCAACGCCGGGGTTATCAACGCTTACCCGCAAGCGGCGCAAGCCATGCACGATGCTGGCTGGGAGTTCATTGGCCATGGGGTGCACCAAAAAAGCCTGAACCACAACCAGGGCGAGTCCGAAGAGTCGCTGATCGCCATGAGCCTGGACATGATTGAGCGCTTCACGGGCAAACGCCCCCGAGGCTGGCTCAGCCCCGGTCTGCGCGAAACGCACGACACGCCCGAGTTGCTGAAAAAGCAGGGCGTGGACTACGTTTTTGACTGGGTGGTGGACGATGTGCCCAGTTGGATGCAAACGCGCAACGGCCCCTTGCTGGCCTTGCCCTACAACCTTGAAATCAACGACTCAATCGTCTACGCCATCGAGAAACACACCAGCGACGACATGTACGAACGCCTGGCGCGGACGCTGGCCTTGTTTGAACGTGAGGCGGCCACGCACCCCCGCGTGCTGGCCATCGGCCTGCACCCGCACCTGATTGGCGTGCCCCACCGCTTTGCCAGCTTTGAGCGCATGCTGGACTTGCTGATGAAGTCACCTCAAGTGTGCTTCATGAACGGCGCGCAAATCGCCGACTGGTACACCGCGCAAGTGCCCGCACCTGGTCCTTGAACTGGGCCGCTCTGCGCCCCTCGCAAGCATCACCTCAAATCCAGAAACCCCGGGCCGGTCCAGCGACTGGCCCCTACGCAGAGCTTTCGCATGAACCTCGAACTCGAACACAAACAAGTCATCGTCACGGGTGGCTCTAAAGGCATTGGCTTGGCCATTGCCTTGAACTTTGCCCGAGAAGGTGCCAAGCCCGTTTTGGTATCTCGTCAGCGCAGCAACCTGGACACCGCTCTGGCTGCTTTTGCCAAAGAGGGCTTTGACGCTCCCGCCATCGCGGAGATTGATTTGTCGCAACCCAGCTCGGACCGCGCTTTGTTCAACTTGTTTCCAACTGCAGACATCCTGGTCAACAACGCCGGTGCCATTCCCGGTGGCAGCCTCCACGACATCGCCGAAGACGCGTGGCGCGGGGCGTGGGAGCTCAAACTGTTCAGTTACATCAACCTCACCCGGCTGTATCTGGGGGCTATGGAGTCGCGTGGCTCTGGCGTGATTTGCAACATCATCGGCATGGCCGGGGCAGCACCCCGGTACGAGTACATCTGCGGCTCTGCGGCCAACGGTGCGCTGATCTCATTCACCCAGGGCATTGGCGCAGGCAGCGTGCGCAAGGGCGTGCGCGTGTTCGGCATCAACCCCTCGCCCACGCGCAGCGACCGCATCGAAGGCGTGCTCAGGCAGCAAGCGGCCAGCAAATTGGGCGATGCCTCGCGCTGGCTGGAGATGACTCAAAAATTGCCCTTTGGCCGCTTGGCCGAACCCGACGAAATTGCACGCCTTGCGGTGCATTGCTCATCGCCCATTTGTGGCTACCTGAGCGGCACAGTCCTGCACGTCGATGGTGGCCAGCAGTACGCTCCGAATTGAGTCTTGCTTGGTGTCAACACCCATGGACCCGCTCCAATCCCCTGAAACTCTCTTGCTGGAACACCACGCAGATGGCGTCCTGCAAGTCACCCTGAACCGCCCCAATGTGGGCAACGCCATCAACACGCGCATGGGACAGGAACTGCTGGAACTGTGGCTGCGCCTGAGCAACGATGCGCAAGGCTTGCGCTGCGTGGTCTTGACCGGCGCAGGCTCGAAAATTTTCTGTGCAGGGGGCGACCTGAAAGAGCGCCAGGGCATGACGCGTGCGCAATGGATGCATCAACATGAAATCTTTGAACGCATGTCCTGGGCCTTGGTGGATTTGCCGCTGCCCGTGATCGCTGCCATCAACGGCCATGCCTATGGCGGTGGTCTGGAGTTGGCATTGTGCTGCGACTTCATCTACGCCAGCAGCGGCGCGCGCTTTGCCTTGCCTGAGGCCACCTTGGGCATCATGCCCGGCATGGGCGGCACACAAAACCTGCCCCGCGCGATTGGCGAGCGCCGCGCCAAAGAACTCATCATGACGGGGCAAGCCTTCACCGCCCAGCAGGCGCTGGACTGGGGCTTGCTCAATCAAGCGATCGAACCTGACCAGTTGTTGAGCCAAACCCTGCGCACAGCCCAAACCCTGGCGCGCAATGCACCGCTGTCGGTGCGACAAGTCAAAAAGTCCATCCGATACGGCGGCCAAATGGAATTGCGTACCGCTTATCGGTTTGAAGTGGAGGCCTACAACCAGTTGGTGGACACCGCAGATCGGCGCGAGGGCGTGCTCGCCTTCAATGAGAAAAGGCTCCCTCAATTCAAGGGGCTGTGATGACCCTCGCCGCCGCGACGCCCTGGAGTGAATGGCTGGTAGAGGCTTTGCGCCGACCCATCAGCCTGCATGACCGACAACGCGCTGCTCTGCAGCTGATCGACTGGATGGGTTGCGCGCATTTGGGACAAACGACCGAACTGGGTGCAGTTCTGCGGCGATGGGCAGCCCAGCAGGCTCCCGGTCCCATTTGGGTCTGTGGGCACAGCGGCTTGCAGGCGGCAGAAGCTGCCCGGTGGAACGGCAGCTTGGGCAGCTGCCATGAAATGGACGATGTGCACCGCGAAGCCGTTGTGCATGCGGGCGACACGGTCATTCCTGCCGCGCTGGCCATGGCCGAACGCGAAAACGCCAGTGCCGAAGCCTTGCTCGATGCGATGGTGGTTGGCTATGAAACCGGCATCGTGCTCGGTCTGCTGAGCGGGCCAAACCACTACGCCCAGTGGTACAGCACCGCGACAACTGGAGTCTTTGCCAGTGCCATGGCTTGCGCCCGCTTGCTGAAGCTCGACACCACACAGACTCAACACGCTCTGGCCCTGGCGGGCATGCAAGCAGCGGGTGTCTGGCAATGCCGCTTGGAGCCGGGCCTGGCCAAGCAGATGGCAGCAGGGCACAGTGCGCAAGCAGGCCTGGTGGCCGCCGACATGGCGGCAGCGGGCATGACCGGTCCTTTGTCCATCCTGGAAGGCCCACTGGGTTGGCTCAAGGCCACTGGCGGCAATCTGGACGCAGTGCGGGCGCAAGCCCTTTTGCAAACCCCACCCAAGCGCGCCTGGCGTGTGCACGATGTCAGCTTCAAGCCTTGGCCTGCCTGCAGGCATGTGCACCCTGCCATCGAGTGTGCGCTGCAGATGCACACCCAAGGGGTTGACCCCGATCAGATCGCCAGCATTCGACTGGAAACCTACAGCGTGGCGCTGTCGTTTGCAGATCAGCCTCAACCGCAAACGGCTTTGCAAGGCAAGTTCAGTTTGCAGCATGGTGTGGCTTGGAGCCTGCGCCATGGCGGGTTCGGGCTGGAGGCCACAGGGCCAGCGGCCTTGGCAGACCCGACGTGCGCCGCGCTGCGTGATCGCGTGACCTTGGTCTGTGGGCAGGTCCAAGACCGGGCTTACCCGCAAAGCTTTGGTGCACGGCTGCACCTGCAAATGGCCAACGGCAGCCACCACAGCAGCGAGGTGGTCAACGTGTTGGGCGACCCTGAAAACCCCTTGAGCCCTGAGCAAGTGCGGGCCAAAGCCAATCAGTTGCTGCAAGCCAGTGACTGGGGCATGGCGCAGGCCGAGCAGCTCATTGGCTTGGTTGGGGCGCTTCCTCAGGCCCACACCTTGGGGCCTTTGTGGGACAGCCTCCAAGCCGGGCGTCAGCCCCAGAAGGTGTCAAGCGCACAGGCCAGCGAAAGCAAGCGCTCGTCCTGACCGGGCGCGGCCAGCAACTGGCAAGATACTGGCAACCCCTCGGTCGGGCAAGGAAAGGACAAAGCGGGTGCCCCCAGCATATTGGCCAAGCATGCCCAGTCTGCCTGGCTGGCGGGTGCGGCTTCGGTGTGGGCAAAACTCGTGTGCGGCGTGGTGGGCAAGAGCAGGACATCGATGCCTGCAAACAAAGCCCCAGCCTGCGCACGCAAGCCATCGATGGCGGCTTGGCTCGCTTGCCGTTTTTCCGCGCTCAACCGGGCACCGTAATGCAGCATTTTTTGCAAGCCCGCACTCAAACCAGGCAGCTCAGAACCCAACGCGTTCTGCCAGTAATCCGCACCTTCCCATTCGCTCATGAGCAAGGCATGCAAACGGTTGCGGGCAGGCGACCAATCGGGCAAAAGCACGGTTTGCACCTGCGCGCCCTGCGCCTGAAGGCGCTGCTGAGTGGCCTGCCAGGCTTGGTGCACAGCCGGGGTCATTTCCACCTCAGCCGTTTGAGGCAGGATGCCCACGCGCAAACCGCGCCAAACACTTTCCTGCGCAGCGGGTGGCAGGCTGATGCCCAAGAGGCAAGCCATCGTTTGGGCGAGGTCGTGACCACTGCGCGCCAGCGGTCCGGCCACATCCAGCGTGGGGCTCAGGGGCACGATGCCGTCCGTGGGGATGCGCTTGCGCGTGGGGATCATGCCCATCACGCCGCAATAAGCTGCCGGAATGCGGACCGAGCCCATGGTGTCGGTGCCCATGGCGATGGTACACAGGTGGTCGGCCACAGCAGCGGCAGAGCCACCACTGGAGCCGCCCGGCGTGAAGCCCTCGCGCAAGGGGTTGATGCAGCGGCCGTACACCGGGTTGTCGGTCGTGGCCCCCAAGGCGGCTTCGTGCATGTTGAGCTTGCCCAACAACACCATGCCGGCATCGCGCAGGCGCTGATAAACGGGCGCATCGTGCGCAGGCATGCGCTGTTCGTATGCCGCTGTGCCTGCCGTGCACGGCATGCACAGCACATTGATGTTGTCTTTGAGGGCCATCACCCCCCCATCGAGTGGCCCCAGCGGCTGCCCGCTGGCCCAGCGCTCGGCACTGGCCTGGGCCTGTTGCAAGGCCAGGTTTTCGCACACATGCACAAAGGCCTGCAGTGCCGGGTTGCGCTGCGCGATGCGTGCCAAATGCGCGCGGGTCACGGCCACAGGGTTGGTGAGGCCTTGCGCATAGGCCTGCTGCAAGGCAGCCAAGTTCAAAAGGGTCAGATCCTGGTTCATGGTCTGTCAGGTGTCGGTCGCTTGTCGGGCTGGGGCTGGGGGGTACTGGCGGGCCACAGCACAGAGGCAATGGCCAGCACGATCAGCACGATGGCGGCCCAGTCTTGCCAATGCAAAGCTTCGTTGAGGAAGTAGGCACCGCTGAAAACACCCAGCACCGGAATGAACATCACACTCAGTGTGGAGGCCAGCGGGGGCAAATTGCGCGCCAGTGACAACCACGCTGCCTGGGCAAACACAAACACACCAAAAGCGTTGTAAACAATCGATACCCAGGTGATGTCCGGAATCGGCCCCCAGTCTCTTCGCTCAAAGAAAAACGCCAGGACGCTCATCAGCCATGTGCTCATGCAGGTCATCCAGAACACGATCGCCAAAGTAGGTAATTGCATGCGGGTGTGGCGAATTTGCTGCGTGCCCAAGCCCCAAAAAGCTGCTGCGATCAGACCCAGCACAATGCCCAGCGGTTTTCCTGCGATGGCACTCAATTCATGCCAAAGCAAGAGCACCACACCGAGGGCCGCACAGCCTACGCCTGCCCAAGCCCGCCAGCGCATGGCCGCGCCGAACCAGAGCACCCCAATCAAGGCCGAAAAAATCGGCATGGTGTAACCCAAAATCGCAGAACGACCGCTGGACAAATTCTGCACGGCCAGGATGATCAACACATGCCAAACCAGCATGTTTGTGATGGCCAAAATGAAAAGCTCTCGCCAATCAGCCATCGGAATTTTGAAAGACACTTTTTTAAAGTACAGCACCAAGCCCAAAAAGGGCAAGCCCAGCCACATGCTCAAACTGCGAAATGACAAGGGGGGAAATTCACTGACGCCCAGCTTGAGCATGGGCCAGTTGAAACCCCAGACCAAAGTCAAAATGATCAGCAAGGTGATTTGTTGTCGGCTGATGGTCATATGACCTATGGTAGCTCAGGCTAATACGGGGGGGCCGCGACACAGACGATAGCAACTGTTTATGGCCAGACCTGACTTCAAATTCAGCGGCGGTTTGGCGCGGCACAGGGCTCAGGCGAACGAGGCGCGCAGCGTCTGCTTTCACCAAGCCGGCTGCAAGGCAGCAAACCCTTTAGGCGCATTGCTGGCCAAGTCAAAAGTCACAAGTTCATAGGCGTCAGGCTGGGCCAGAAAGGCGCGCAACAGCTGGTTGTTCATGGCGTGGCCCGAGCGGAAGGCGCTGTAGGCGGCCAGCAAGGGTTTGCCCACGATATACAGGTCGCCCATGGCGTCCAGGATTTTGTGCTTGACGAACTCGTCGTCGTAGCGCAGCCCATCGGCATTGAGCACTTTGTAGTCGTCCATGACGATGGCGTTGTCCAGACCGCCGCCTAGGGCCAGACCATTGGCGCGCATCATTTCCACGTCTTTGGTGAACCCAAAGGTGCGGGCGCGGGCGATGTCACGCGAGTACACGCCCTCGGACATGTCAAACACCACCTGCTGACCCGTTGAGTCAACGGCGGGGTGGCGGAAATCGATCTCAAAGCTGAGTTTGTAGCCGTGGTAAGGCTCCAATTTGGCCCACTTGATGTTGTTGCCCTCGCCTTCACTGACCTGCACGGTTTTGAGCACTCGCAAAAACTGCTTGGCCGCGTTTTGCTCAACGATGCCCGCACTTTGCAACAAAAACACAAACGACGATGCTGAGCCATCCAGAATGGGCACTTCTTCGGCGGTGATGTCCACATACAGGTTGTCTATGCCCAGACCGGCGCAGGCCGACATGAGGTGCTCCACGGTGAAGACCTTGGCCTGGCCGACCGAAATGGTCGAGGCCAGTCGGGTGTCGGTCACCGATTCGGCGCGTACAGGAATGTCCACGGGCTCGGGCAGATCCACCCGACGAAACACAATGCCGGTGTCGGGTGCGGCTGGACGCAGCGTCAACTCGACCCGCTGGCCGCTGTGCAAACCCACGCCAACGGCCCGGGTCAAGGTTTTGAGCGTGCGTTGAGCGAGCATTAAAGTATTTTAAAGTAGGCCAGACCGCCTGGTGCCGGTCTGGCCCTTGTCCACATCGTCCGCAAAGCGAATGGATCAGTCTGCTTGCTTGCGCAGGAAGGCCGGGATCTCGATGTCGTCCATGCCTGCGGCCGACATGCCGTCCACACGCGTAGCAGCATGGGTGCGGTTGTTGCGCCAGTAAGCCGGAATGTTCACGCCATTGGCCGCCGCTGGTGATGCTGTGTTGAGCGACGGTGCGACGGCATCTTGACCGTTCATGATGAAGGCGTTGTCGGTCCCGGTGCGCAACACTTGCAAAGGAGGCGACAAGCGGCGAGAACCGGCCTTGGCCAAGCCTGTGGCCACCACAGTCACACGGATCTGGTCGCCCAGGCTCTCGTCGTAAGCGGTGCCATAAATGACGTGCGCATCCTCTGAAGCACAGTCGCGAATGGTGTTCATGGCTTGCTTGGATTCGGACAGTTTCAATGAACCCTTGGCGGCACTGATCAACACCAACACGCCGCGAGCGCCCTTGAGGTCCACGCCTTCGAGCAGAGGGCATGCCACGGCTTGTTCGGCCGCAATGCGTGCCCGGTCCGGGCCGCTGGCAGCGGCTGTGCCCATCATGGCTTTGCCAGGCTCGCCCATCACAGTGCGCACGTCCTCAAAGTCGACGTTCACATGGCCGGGCACGTTGATGATTTCGGCAATGCCGCCCACGGCGTTTTTCAGCACATCATTGGCGTGCGAGAAAGCCTCGTCTTGCGTCATGTCTTCACCACCAGGCAATTCCAACAGCTTTTCGTTGAGGACCACGATCAGCGAGTCCACACTGGCTTCGAGTTCCTTCATGCCTTCGTCAGCGTTGTCCATGCGGCGCTTGCCTTCAAAATCGAAAGGCTTGGTGACCACGCCCACGGTAAGAATGCCCATGTCTTTGGCAATGCGGGCAATCACAGGCGCAGCACCTGTGCCAGTGCCACCACCCATGCCGGCGGTGATGAACAACATGTGTGCCCCTTCAATGGCCGAACGGATCTCGGCCTCGGCATTTTCAGCGGCTTCACGGCCCTTGTCGGGCCTGCTGCCAGCGCCCAAACCCGTTTGGCCCAGTTGTACAAATCGGTGCGCCGCGCTGCGGGCCAGGGCTTGTGCGTCGGTGTTGGCACAGATGAACTCCACGCCTTGCACTTGGCGCTCGATCATGTGCTCGACGGCATTGCCGCCGCCGCCGCCCACCCCGATCACTTTGATCTGTGTGCCTTGGTTGAATTCTTCTGTCTGGATCATTTCGATGGTCATGGTACTTCTCCTAAAGGGTTTGCAGTTGCCTGAAAGTTTTCTGAATTTCTTGTTTCGTTTCAAAGTGTTGTCAACATCGCAGCGGCCTTGACAAGGGAGGACTGCTTCTGGCCTGATAAATTTGGGTCCAGTTCATCAGAAGTTCCCCACAATGAAGTCTTTGAATCGGCCAAAAGCGTTGTTCACCGAACTCTTCTTTTGGGTCACCTTGTAGCCGCGCAAACGTGCCAAGCGGGCCTCTTCCAGCAGACCCATCACGGTCGCTGCACGTGGCTGGCTGACCATGTCGGCCAGCCCGCCGGAATACTTGGGCAAGCCCCGGCGCACCGGTTTGAGGAAGATGTCCTCGCCCAATTCGATCATGCCTGGCATCACCGCGCTGCCGCCTGTGAGCACGATGCCAGAGGACAACACTTCTTCATAACCAGACTCGCGGATGACCTGGTGCACCAGTGAGAAAATTTCTTCGATGCGCGGCTCGATAACGCCAGCCAGTGCCTGGCGACTGAGCAGTCGCGGTCCCCGGTCGCCCAGACCCGGCACTTCCACCTGCGCGTCCGGGTCGGCCAGCAGCTGTTTGGCGTTGCCGCTTTCAACCTTGATGTCTTCAGCATCCTTGGTGGGCGTGCGCAAGGCCATGGCAATGTCGCTGGTGATCAGGTCACCCGCAATTGGGATGACGGCGGTGTGGCGAATCGAACCGTTGGAAAATATGGCCACATCCGTCGTACCCGCACCGATGTCCACACACACCACCCCCAGTTCTCGTTCGTCTTCTGATAACACGGCCAGGCTCGATGACTGGGGGTTGAGCAGCAGTTGGTCAACTTCAAGCCCGCAGCGGCGCACGCATTTGATGATGTTTTCTGCCGCACTTTGTGCACCCGTGACGATGTGCACTTTGGCCTCTAGGCGCATGCCGCTCATGCCGATGGGCTCCTTGACTTCCTGGCTGTCGATCACGAATTCCTGAGGGGCCACCAGCAGCAGCCGCTGGTCACTAGAGATGTTGATGGCACGCGCCGTCTCCATCACGCGGGCCAGATCGGCTTGGGTGACTTCTTTGTCCTTGATGGCCACCATGCCACTGGAGTTGATGCCCCGAATGTGACTGCCCGTGATGCCCACGTTCACACGGGTGATCTTGCAGTCGGCCATCAGTTCAGCCTCTTTGAGTGCTTGCTGGATGCTTTGCACTGTGGCGTCGATGTTGACCACCACGCCACGCTTGAGCCCATTGCCTGGCGCGATGCCCAGCCCGGCAATCTTGAGCTGACCGTCGGCCATCACCTCGGCCACTACGGCCATGACTTTGGACGTTCCTATGTCCAGGCCAACAACCAAATCTTTGTACTCTTTTGCCATGTTTACCACCGTTTCCGTTTGATTCCTGCGCCTTGATCGCTCAAGGCTTTTTGTTGCTGTCCGCATCCACCGTACTCACACCGTGCAAGCGCAATGCATAAGCATCCTTGTGCCGTAGATCGGCACTGGCCACAGCTGAAGCACCTCGCCCATAGCGAGCGGTCACCTGCTTCAACGTTGTCAAAAACACGTCCAGCCTTTGCAATATTTCAGTGCGGCTCCCACGGCCCAGCTCAATCTGAGCACCCTGCTTGGTTTGAACCCGCCAGCTGCCACGGGGCGTCAGCTCCAGCAGGTCGATCTCCAAGTCCTTCGCCTGAAAGCGCGGGCTCAAAGCCATGTACATACCGGCCACGGTCTGTGACTCGGACGCAGGTCCCTTCATTCGCGGCAGACGTTCAGCATCAGCATCGTCCAAAGTGGCTTCAAACACCTGGCCTTGTTCGTTGATCAAAGTGCCTGCATCCTCATTGCCCCAGTGCGCCATGGGCCTGTGCTCCAACAAGACCGCCCGCAAACGGTTGGGGTAATCGCGGTGCACCACCGCAACCCTTACCCAGGGCACCGCCTCAAATGCCAACCGCGCCTTGGCCAGATCGATGGTGAAAAAATTACCCTCCAGCTTGGGCAGAACTTGCGTGCGGAAGGCAAACGCATTGTTGCGGTTCACCTCGCCTTGCACGGTGATGGCCTGCAAGGCAAAACTCGGGTGGCGAATGAGCCACCATGCCCATCCGCCCAATGTCAGCAGCACAAAAGCAGTCACCAGCAAAGCTGTGGCCAGGTTCATGAGCCGGACATCAGCAGGCAAGGGCATGGAGTTTTTCATGCAACAGTTCCCTCATAGTCCAATGCAGCAGAGGCCAGCAAATGGCAGCACAGCGCCTCGTAGGGCATACCATCAGCCGTTGCCGACATGGGCACCAACGAATGCCCGGTCATGCCGGGCGAGGTGTTGATTTCCAGCAAATAGGGCTGACGCGTGGCACCATCGATCATCACGTCGATGCGGCCCCAACCCCTGCAGCCGAGGGCTTGGTAAGCACGGCGCACCAAAGCCTGGATGGCGGCTTCTTCTTGGACAGGCAAACCGCAGGGCACCAGGTATTGCGTGTCTTCGGTGAAGTACTTGTTTTGGTAGTCGTAATTGCCCTCAGGAGCCACGATGAGAATCACAGGCAAGGCGCGGGCCTCGTCGCCTGCACCCAGCACGGGGCAGGTGACTTCGTCACCCACGATGCACTGCTCGCACAGGATGTCGTGGTCGCATACGGCCGCTGCGCGCAAAGCTGAGTGCAGATCTTCGGCCCGCTGCACCTTGCTCACGCCAATGGAAGAGCCTTCGCGTGCGGGTTTGACGATCAGCGGCAGTCCCAAAGTCTGGATGAGGTCATTGGCCGACAAGCTGTCGATTTCCGCGGGGTGCACCAACACATGGCGTGGCACTGGCAAACCTTCGGCCTGCCAGACTCGCTTGGTCATGACCTTGTCCATGGCGATGCTCGACGCCATCACACCCGATCCGGTGTAGGGAATGCCCATCAACTCTAATGCGCCTTGCACCGTGCCATCCTCGCCAAAGCGGCCATGCAAAGCGATGAAGCAGCGCTGGAAGCCCTCTTTTTTGAGTTCGCTCAGCTCGCGCTCAGCCGGGTCAAAAGCGTGGGCATCCACCCCTGAAGCCTTCAAGGCCTTCAGCACGCCCTGGCCCGACATGAGGGAGACTTCGCGCTCGGCCGAGCGTCCGCCCATCAGAACGGCCACTTTGCCCATGTTCATTCGCTTGACGTTCTGTGTCATGCGAGCACCTCTTTGACCGCATCTTTGACGTGGCCGCCCAAGGCCACCACCTGCGCCGGAGTTGCACCAATGGAGCCTGCCCCCATGCAAATGAGCACATCGCCGTCGCGGGCGTTGTTCATCACGGCCTGGGGCATGTCGGCAATCTGGTCGACAAACACGGGCTCGACCTTGCCCGCGACACGCAGCGCCCGGGCCAGCGAACGGCCGTCGGCGGCAACGATGGGCGCCTCGCCTGCGGCGTACACCTCAGACAACAACACGCTGTCGCAGCCTTGGCCAATGACCTTGACGAAATCTTCAAAACAGTCCCGCGTGCGGCTGTAACGGTGCGGCTGAAAAGCCAGCACCAAACGGCGACCGGGAAAAGCCCCTCGGGCAGCCGCCAGCGTGGCCGCCATTTCGACCGGGTGATGCCCGTAATCGTCGATGACGGTAAAGCACCCTTGGCCGTCGGATGTGACCACATCGCCATAACGCTGAAAACGACGGCCTACGCCCTTGAACTGAGCCAATGCACGTTGTACCGCGCCATCGTCGACACCCAATTCGACGGCCACGGAAATGGCAGCCAGGGCATTGAGTACGTTGTGCACGCCGGGCAAATTCAGCACGATGGGCAGGTCGGGCAAGGTCACGCCGTTGCGCCTTTGCACTGTGAAGTGCATCTGACCTTTTTGGGCCTGTACATTCACCGCACGCACTTGGGCCCCTTCGTTCAGGCCATAAGTGGTCACGGGGCGAGCGATGTTGTCCACGATGGACTGCACGCCAGGATCGTCCGAGCACACAATGGCCGTGCCGTAAAAAGGCATGCGGTGCAAGAACTCGACAAAGGCTGCCTTGAGCTTGGCCAGGTCGTGGCCATAGGTTTCCATGTGGTCGGCATCGATGTTGGTCACCACCGCCATCACGGGCAGCAAGTTCAAGAAAGAAGCATCAGACTCATCGGCCTCAACCACGATGTAGTCGCCCGTGCCCAGCTTGGCATTGGCGCCGGCACTGTTCAAGCGGCCACCAATCACGAAGGTCGGGTCCAGCCCAGCCTCGGCCAATACGCTGGCCACCAGGCTGGTGGTGGTGGTTTTTCCGTGAGTGCCCGCAATGGCCAAGCCCTGCTTCATGCGCATCAGTTCGGCCAGCATGACAGCCCGTGGCACGATGGGAATGTGGCGCGCCCGCGCAGCCAGCACCTCGGGGTTATCGGCTTTCACCGCTGTCGATGTGACCACGGCATCGGCGTCTTTGACGTTTTCAGCGCTGTGGCCCACATGCGTCTGGATGCCCAAACCCGCCAAGCGCTGCAGCGTGGCGCTGTCGGACAAGTCGGAGCCAGAGATTTGGTAACCCAGATTAAGCAAGACTTCGGCAATGCCGCTCATGCCCGAGCCGCCCACGCCGATGAAATGAATTTTTCGGATGGCGTGTTTCATGCCGCCAACTCCTCACAGGCCATCACAACCTCCCTGGTAGCATTTATTTTTTTCTGTGCGTGGGCTTTTTGTGCCACGTCCAGCAATGTGTCTCGGCTCAAGGCCGTCAAGCGCTCGGCCAGGCTCTGCGCCGTCAACTCAGCTTGGGGCACCAACCAGCCGCCACCGGACGCCACCAAGAACTGCGCATTGGTGGTTTGGTGGTCGTCCACGGCAAACGGGAAGGGCACGAACATGCCGGCCACGCCCACCGCCGCCAGTTCGGTCACGGTGCTGGCACCTGCGCGGCAGATCACCAGATCGGCCTGTGCGAATGCGATGGCTGTGTCGTCAATGAACGGTGTCAATTCGGCCTGTACGCCAGCATTCGCGTAATTGGCACGCAGTGCGTCGATTTGTTTGGCCCCGCTTTGGTGAATGACCTGCGGACGTGTGGCCTCTGGCATCAAGGCCAAAGCTTGCGGCACGATGTCGTTCAATGCCTTAGCACCCAGGCTGCCACCCACCACCAACACACGCAAGGGACCACTGCGTCCGGCAAAGCGTTCAGCGGGCGTTGCCTGTTCGATGAAGGCGCGGCGCAAGGGATTGCCCACCCACTGCCCAGTCTTGAAGACCTCGGGGAAAGCGGTGAACACACGGTCGGCCAATTGCGCCAGCACCTTGTTGGCCAGGCCCGCCACCGAGTTTTGCTCGTGCAGCACCAAAGGTTTGCTCCACAGGCTGGCCATCATGCCGCCCGGGAAAGTGATGTAGCCGCCCAGACCCAGCACCACATCCGGCTTGACGCGGCGCACCACTTGCAGACTTTGCCAAAAAGCGCGCAGCAAGCGCAGCGGCAACAAGGCCAGGGTTTGAATGCCCTTGCCGCGCACACCGCCAAAAGCCACTGGCTCGAAGGCGAAACCGCGCGGCGGCACCAACTGGCTTTCCATGCTGTCTGGTGCGCCCAACCAATGCACGCGCCAACCGGCTTCGCGCAAGGCTTCGGCCACGGCCAAGCCCGGGAAAATGTGCCCGCCTGTGCCGCCCGCCATCACCAAGGCGGTTTTGCGCGTGTCCGTCATGGCCGCCCTCCCCGCATCATTTGTTTGTTTTCTGCATCGATGCGCAGCACGATCGCGATCGCGATCAGGTTCATCAAGATGGCCGAGCCGCCGTAACTCATCAGCGGCAAGGTCAGGCCCTTGGTGGGCAAGGCCCCCAGGTTCACGCCCATATTGATGAAGGCCTGAAAACCAATCCAGATGCCCACGCCTTGGGCGACCAAACCGGAAAAGACTTTTTCCAACGCAATGGCTTGACGCCCAATGACCATGATGCGGCGGCTGAGCCAAAGGAACAGGCAGATCACCAGGGTTAAGCCCACCAGGCCAAATTCCTCACCAATCACGGCCAACAAAAAGTCGGTGTGCGCTTCGGGCAACCAGTGCAATTTTTCTACACTGCCGCCCAGGCCGACCCCCCAGACTTCGCCCCGGCCAATGGCAATCAGCGAGTGCGTCAACTGGTAGCCCTTGCCCAGAGCATGCTGGGCGCTGAAGGGGTCAAGGTAGGCAAAAATCCTCTCTCTGCGCCAAGGGGACTCGGCGATCATGACCACGAAAGCCAGGATCAAAATCCCCAGGATCAGAAAGAACATGCGGGCATTCACCCCCCCCAAAAACAAAATGCCCATGGCGATGGTGGCGATCACCATGAACGCCCCCATGTCCGGCTCGGCCAGCAAGAACACCCCCGCCAATCCAATGGCCGCGCCCATGGGCAGCACGGCTTTGAAGAATTTTTCCTTTACGTCCATCTTGCGCACCATGTAATCTGCGGCATAGATGATGGTGGCCAGTTTGGCCAACTCGGATGGCTGAAAAGTCATGACCCCCAACGAAATCCAGCGGCGTGCACCATTCACACCTTTGCCGATGAATGGAATCAACACCACTGCCAGCAACACCAGTGAGAACACGAACAAGGGGCGAGCCGCTTTTTCCCAAGTCTCCATGCGGACCTGAAAAGCCAGCAAGGCCATGATGCAGCCCACCACCATGGAAATCACATGGCGCAAAAGAAAATGGGTATGGCTATAGCGAGAAAAACGCGGGTTGTCCGGCATCGCAATCGAGGCCGAATACACCATCACCATGCCCCACAGCAGCAAAGCCACCGCCACCCAAACCAAAGCCTGGTCCACGCTTTGTATGCGGGCCGGGCGACCATTGACACGACCGGTCATGCCGTAGTCACCCAAGTTGACCGGCAAGCCCTGTGAACCAGACCATGGACCACCGACGAGCCCGCCAGTCATGCGGTGGAGCAGGCCCGCTGCGGACTGCTGCAGTCGTTGCGGGAATGTGATGGCTTCGCTCACTGCCCACCCTCCATGGCCACACCCGCCGCTTCGGCCACGCGGGCCACAGCCTGGCAAAAAACTTCTGCACGGTGGCCGTAGTTGTCAAACATGTCGAAGCTCGCGCAAGCGGGCGACATCAAGACCGCATCTCCGCTGCGGGCCATGGCTGCAGCTTGTTCGACGGCATCATGCATGTCGGTGGCGTCGTGCATGGCCACATCCGTGCCTTGCAGTGCTTCTCGGATGACGGGGGCGTCGCGGCCAATCAAGACCACGCCCCGGGCAAAGCGCTTGACGGGTTCGGCCAAGGGCGTGAAGTCTTGGCCCTTGCCTTCGCCACCCAAAATGACCACCACGCGGCGGTCCACACCCAAGCCTTGCAAGGCGGCCACGGTGGCGCCCACGTTGGTGCCCTTGCTGTCGTCAAAAAATTCCACTTCATGCACGATGGCCACCGGCTCGACACGGTGCGGCTCACCCCGGTATTCGCGCAGGCCATAGAGCATGGGGCCCAAGGCGCAACCTGCACTGCTGGCCAGCGCCAAAGCGGCAAGTGCATTGACCGCGTTGTGCCGACCCCGGATGCGCAAAGCATCGGCGGGCATCAAGCGCTGAATGTGCAGCTCTTCTTCAGCGTCCTTGCGGCGGCGGCGGGTTTCATCGGCCTCCATGGCGCGCACCAACCAGGTCATGCCGTGCGTCACTTCAATGCCGAAGTCCCCTGGGCGTTGGGGCATGTCACCACCAAACTGCACGCAAACACGCTCAACAGGTTTTTGCAACTTCACGCGCACTGGTTCGGGCCGCATGGCCATGACCTTCGGGTCTTCGCGGTTAAGCACCATCAGGGCCTGATCACCAAAAATACGGGCTTTGGCTGCGGCGTAGGCGGCCATGCTGCCGTGCCAGTCCAGGTGGTCTTGCGAGATGTTGAGCACTGTTGCCGCTGTGGGTTCAAAACCCTCGCTGCTGTCGAGCTGGAAGCTCGACAGCTCCAGAACCCACACTTGGGGCAGCGCTCGGGCCATGGGGTGTTGCAAGGCAGGAGGAACGGGCAGCGTCAGTTCAGCATCGGCCTCCAGGCTGTCCAGCGTCTCGTCTGTATCGGCCGTCTCGCTTGCGGGTTCATCCTGTGATTGCGCTGGGGCGACCGTTTCTTGGGAAGTTGTTACCGATGGCGGCTCACTGACCAGATTTTGGTTTTCAAGCTCAGCGGCGGCACGTTCAGCAGCCTCTTGTTCGACCTGCAATTGCGCTTGCGCCTTCGCTTCGGTCAGAGTGTCCAGCAAGGTGGGACCAATGTTGCCAGCCACTTTCACGGTTTTTCCTGCACGCGCTACCAACTGTCCAGTGAGCGATGTCACCGTGGTCTTGCCGTTGGTTCCGGTGATCGCCAGCACCTGTGGCGCGTAGCCAAAGTGTGTTTTCAACTCTTGCAAACCCGCTGCAAACAGGCTCAGCTCGCCCCCTTGCCACAAGCCCATGGCGTGGGCCGCATCCACCACCGGCGCGACCGTTTCAGGGGCCAGGCCCGGGCTGCGGAACACGGCACGCACCGACGTGCCTTCCACCAGTCTGGCCACAAAAGGCCCTGCCACAAAATGCACGCTAGGCCACTCTGCCTGCAAAGCGACCAACTGAGGCGGCGTGTCACGCGTGTCGGCCACGGTCACGTCGGCCCCGGCCTGCGCGCACCAACGGGCCATGGCCAAGCCCGATGCACCCAAACCGAGAATCAGAACGTGTTGGCCTTGTAGCTGCATGTCTTACCTGAGCTTCAGGGTCGACAAGCCGACCAGGCAAAGCAGCATGGTGATGATCCAGAAACGCACCACAACCTGCGTTTCTTTCCAGCCGCTTTTTTCAAAATGGTGATGCAAAGGGGCCATCTTCAAAATACGGCGGCCTTCACCATATTTTTTCTTGGTGTACCTGAAGTACGTGACCTGCGCCATCACCGACAGGGCTTCGACCACGAAAATGCCGCCCATGATGGCCAGCACGATCTCTGCGCGCACAATGACTGCAATGGTGCCCAGCGCCGCACCCAATGCCAGCGCACCCACGTCACCCATGAAGACTTGTGCCGGGTGTGTGTTGAACCACAAAAAGGCCAAGCCAGACCCGGCCATGGCCGCGCAAAAAATCAGCAACTCGCCCGAGCCTGGGATGTACGGGAAAAACAGGTATTTGGAGTACACCGCGCTGCCCGTCACGTAGGCAAACACACCCAACGCCGAGCCCACCATGACCACCGGCATGATGGCCAGTCCGTCCAGACCATCGGTCAAGTTGACCGCGTTGCTGGAACCCACAATGACCAGATAGGTCAGGACCACAAAACCCAGCACGCCCAGCGGGTAGTTGACCTCTTTGAAGAAGGGCACCTGCAAACCCGCCTTGGGTGGCAAATTCACATCAAAACCAGACATGACCCACTGGCCAAACAGATCCAGCACACGTGCATTGGAGCTCTCAGAAATGCTGAACACCAAATAAAGCGCAGCCAGCAAACCAACGACCGATTGCCAGAAATACTTTTCGCGCGAACGCATGCCTTCAGGATCTTTGTTGACCACTTTGCGCCAGTCGTCCACCCAACCAATGGCGCCAAAACCCAGCGTCACGATGAGCACGATCCAGACAAAGCGGTTGGACAGGTCAAACCACAACAAAGTGGCGATAGCGATCGACAACAAAATCAGCACACCGCCCATGGTGGGTGTACCGCTTTTAGACAGATGCGATTCCATGCCGTAGCCCCGAATCGGCTGACCAATTTTGAGCGAAGTCAGGCGGCGGATGACCCAGGGACCTGCGGCCAGACCAATCAGCAAAGCGGTCATCGCTGCCATCACGGCGCGGAACGTGATGTATTGGAAAACACGCAAAAAGCCCCACTCTGGAGACAAGGTTTGCAGCCATTGGGCCAGGCTAAGCAGCATGGGGCTCCTCTTTTTTATTGTGATTTTTCGTGTCGGCTGTGCTGTTTGACTGCAAGGCCTGGACCACGCGCTCCATCTTCATGAAGCGCGAACCTTTGACAACCACGCTACGGAACTGGCCCACTTGGGCTGTGACGCTGGCCAACAGGCTGTCCATGTCTTCAAAATGTCGTGCCGAACCGAATGCTTTCGCGCTGTGCACGCACAGGTCACCCAGGGTGTACAGCACCTCGATGCCGCACTCGGCCGCGTAGCTGCCGACCTCGGCATGAAATTCAGGGCCCTGGTTGCCCACCTCGCCCATGTCGCCCAGCACCAACAAACGCGGCGCAGGCAGTTCGGCCAGCACGTCGATGACGGCACGGACCGAATCGGGGTTCGCGTTGTAGGTGTCGTCGACCAAGGTGATCTCATCTGAGGCGGTGTGCAACACCATCGCACGCGAGCGGCCGTTGACCGGCTCAAAGGCGACCAAGCCCTGTGCCACAGCGGCTAAAGGCACTCCAGCGGCCAGTGCGCAGGCCGTGGCGGCCAAGGCGTTTTTAACGTTGTGCCGCCCTGCAATGTGCAGGCGAATGGGTGCAGTGCCCTCGGGCGTTTTGAGGGTGAACTGCCAGGCGCCAGACTGCCAGACCACGACCGCCGCAAACACCTCGGCCAGGGCATGGGCGTCGGGGGCCGAGGTCATGGCAAAGCACCGCTGCACACGCTGGCCTGACAGTCCTTGCCACACGGGCGTAAATGCTTCGTCGGCCGGAAACACCGCCACACCCTCAGGGGGCAAGGCCTGCAGCACAGCGCCGTTTTCGTGCGCCACTGCCTCGACCGTGCCCATGAATTCTTGGTGCTCGCGCTGCGCGTTGTTGACCAGGGCAACTGTGGGCCGCGCCAACTGGGACAGGTAAGCGATCTCGCCCGAGTGGTTCATGCCCAACTCGACCACGGCGATGCGGTGATGGGCACGCAAATTGAACAGGGTCAGTGGCACGCCAATGTCGTTGTTCAGGTTGCCCTGGGTGGACAAGGCGTCATCCCCTGCATGGGTACGCAAGATGGACGCGATCATTTGCGTCACCGTGGTTTTGCCGTTGCTGCCGGTCACGGCGATCAGCGGCAAACTGAACTGCGCACGCCAGCCTGCAGCCAGCTCACCCAAAGCGATGCGTGCATCGGGCACTACCAGCGCGGGCAAGCCTTGCGTCAGCGCCAGCTCTTCACCCGAGGCCTCGCACACCACGGCCACGGCGCCCTGCGCCTTGGCCTGGGCGATGAAGTCGTTCCCATCAAAACGCTCACCGCGCAAGGCCACAAACAGGTCACCCGCTTGCAGACTGCGGCTGTCGGTGTGCACCCGGTCGGCCACCACGCCTTGAACATCCACGCCACGGGCCTGGCTCAACCAGCCTAAGGCGAGATTCAAATCAAGTTTCATGCACTCAGGGACGTTCATGCGTGAACCCCCATCCGCTGCAAAGCGCGTTGTTGCAAAGCCGTTTGGGCTTGGGCCACATCCGAAAATGGGTGGCGAACGCCCAGGATCTCCTGCTCGCTTTCGTGGCCTTTGCCCGTCACCAGCACCACGTCTTGTGCCGCTGATTGCGCCACCGCATCGGCAATCGCCAAAGCACGGTCGAGTTGAATGCGAACTGACTGCGGGCGGCTCAGACCTTGGACCATCGCGGCCACAATGGCCTCAGGCGATTCGCTTCGAGGGTTGTCGCTGGTCAGCACCACTTGGTCTGCGCCAGCTTCAGCGGCTGCGGCCATCAAGGGGCGCTTGCTGGCATCGCGGTCACCACCACAGCCCAGCACACACCACAGGCGACCACCCCGCAGCGTCGCCTGCGAACGCAGCGCAACCAAGGCCTGGGTGATAGCGTCGGGCGTGTGGGCGTAGTCCACGATCACCAAGGGGCAAGCCAGATTGGCCTTGGCATCAGGCAGGTCAAAAGTCACGCGCTCCATGCGCCCGGGTACAGCCGTCAGCTGGGCACAGGCTTGCACCGCTTGCACCAAGTCAACACCCAGGGCGCGCAAACTGCCAATCACGCCCAGCAGGTTGTCCAAGTTGTACTCGCCAATCAAGCCGGTATGAAGGGTCTGAACGGTACCGCCCTCGATCACATCAAAGGCCAAACCCTGGCCACCGGGCAAAGCTCGGGCTTGCAGACGGGCCGGACCCCGACGCGAGCAAGTCCAGACTTCGATCGGGCCGTCTTGCAATTGCTTGGATAACAAAGCACCTTTGGCATCGTCGATGTTGATGACGGCCGCTTGCAAACCGGGCCAAGCAAACAAGGCGGCTTTGGCTGACCAGTAGCGGGCCATATCCCCGTGGTAATCCAGGTGGTCTTGGGTGAAATTGGTGAACACGGCCACGCGAATGTGTGTGCCATCCAGGCGGTGCTCGGCCAGACCTATCGAGGATGCTTCGATGGCGCAGTGCGTCACGCCGCCCTCCGCGAACTGCTGGAACTGGCGCTGCAGCAGCACCGGGTCGGGTGTGGTCATGCCGGTGCTGACCAAGTCAGGCAAGCGACCTGCGCCGAGGGTTCCCACCAGCCCACAGGCTTGTTGCAGCACGGGCGAAGACAGCGCCTGCGCCAGCCACCAGGCCGTCGATGTTTTGCCATTGGTACCGGTGACCGCCAGCACCTGCAAGGCTTGGCTGGGGTGCTCATAGTAGGCGTCAGCCACCCAAGCGGTTTGCACCTTCAGGTCGGGCATGCAGGCCAGGCTCTCTTGGTCGGGGTCCTGCAGAACGTCCAGCCAAGGTGCGTGTCCGGCCTCTTCCACCAAGCAAGCACTGGCGCCTTGCGCCAAGGCTTGTGCCAGGTAACGCCGCCCATCGGTGGCTGCACCCGGCCAGGCGATGAAACCGTCACCCTCCTGCACCAGTCGGCTGTCGGTGCGCAACTCGCCCGTCACGCGCGAGCGCAACCAGTGGGCCGCTTCCTGAGCGCTGTGCAGGGTGCGCATCAGAACGACTCCTCGACCGCTTTGGCCACGATCTGGGGCTTGACCGCCATGTCGGGTTGAACGCCCATCAGGCGCAAGGTTTGCTGCACCGTCTGGCTGAACACGGGCGCAGCTACGGCACCACCGTAGTAGACCCCGTTGGAGGGTTCATCGATCATCACAGCCACCACGATGCGAGGCTGCTCGACAGGGGCAATGCCGACGAAAAAGCCCCGGTATTTTTTGCTGGCGTATCCCTTGCCTTCTTGCTTGCGGGCCGTGCCCGACTTGCCGCCCACCGAGTAACCGATGGTTTGGGCTTTTTGTCCGGTGCCGCCGGGCCCTGCTGCCATTTGCAGCATATTGCGCATGGCTTTGGCGTTGGCAACGCTGATCACACGCGTGCCTTGCACCTGTTGCTCGGCTTTCATCATGGTGGCAGGCACGATCTCGCCGTCACGCGCAAACACGGTGTAAGCCCGTGCCATCTGAAACAAACTTCCCGACACGCCATAGCCATAGCTCATGGTGGCTTGCTCTATAGGCCGCCACGATTTGTAAGGCCGCAACCGACCGCTGACCACGCCAGGAAACGGCAAGGCGGGTTTTTGCCCGAAACCCAACTCGGTGAACATCTCCCACATCTCGCGGGGCTCCAGCTGCATGGCCATCTTCACGGTGCCCACGTTGCTTGACTTCTGGATCACCTCGTTCACGGTGAGCATGCCGTAGGTGTGCACGTCGCTGATGGTCGAGCCTGTGATGTTGATGCGTCCCGGAGCAGTCTGGATCATCGTCTCGGGCTTGACCAGACCTTTCTCCAGGGCCAAGGCCACAGTGAAGGGTTTCATGGTCGAGCCCGGCTCGAAACTGTCGGTCAAGGCCCGGTTGCGCAATTGCTCACCGCTGAGGTTGACGCGCCGCGATGGGGAATAACTGGGGTAATTCGCCAGTGCCAGAATTTCGCCAGTCTGGGCATCCAGCACCACTACGCTGCCTGCTTTGGCCTTGTGCTCCTTGACTGCGTCGCGCAGGGTCTGGTAAGCGTAAAACTGGACTTTGCTGTCAATGCTCAGCTGCAAGTCCTTGCCGTCGACCGGGTGCACAGTTTCACCCACGGCTTCGACCACACGACCCAGCCGGTCCTTGATCACACGGCGCGAACCGGCCTGACCGGCCAGCTGCTTCTGAAAAATAAGTTCCACGCCTTCTTGGCCTTGGTCTTCCACATTGGTGAAACCCACGATGTGCGCAGCCGCCTCACCCTCGGGGTAAAGACGCTTGTACTCCTTGATGTCGTAAACACCTTTGATGCCCAACGCACGAATTTCCTTGACCACAGGTTCGTCCATCTGGCGGCGCAGCCAAACAAAAGTTTTTTCTTCGTTCTTGAGCTTGTGCTCGAGTTCGGCAGGCGTCATCTCGAGCAAGCGGGCCAATTGGCGCAGCTTGACCGGGTCACGCTCCAGCTCTTCCGGATTGGCCCAAATGCTGGGTGCCGGCACGCTCGACGCCAGCAAAACACCATTGCGGTCGAGCACGCGCCCGCGATTGGCGGGCAATTCCAGGTTGCGGGCAAAACGCACCTCACCTTGGCGCAGGAAAAAGTCGTTGTCGATGACCTGAACATGAGCCGCTCGGCCCACCAGGCCCAAAAAACCCAAGGCCATCGCAGCCACAATCAGTTTACTGCGCCAGACCGGGGTCTTGCTGGCCAGCAAAGGACTGGAAGTCAATTGAACGCTGCGGCTGCGGTTCACTTAGCGCCCCCCGCTGCTGGGACAGACGCATTACCCGCAGCTGCGTCCTGGGCATTGACGTACTGGGTGATGGCAGGAGACGCCGTGCGCATGTTCAATTGCTGACGGGCAATTTGTTCCACCCGCAAAGGCGTGGCCTGGGCGCGGCGCTCGATTTCCATCCGGTCATAGTCCACTTCGATGCGCTTGGCCTCTTTGCGTGCAGACTCCATGTCCATGAAAATGCGGCGAGACTCGTAGTGGCTGTGCACCAACCACAGGGCGCTGACCACGGTGGCCACCAGCAAGAGCAGGCTCACGCGGGTCATGCGGGCACCTCGGTGCGCTCGGCCATGCGCATGATGGCGCTGCGCGAGCGCGGGTTGCCACGCACTTCGCCCTCGCTGGGGCGCACACGGCCATGGGTTTTGAGTCGCATCTTGACGGGTTCGGCAAAGGGCACACGCCGGTCCACCACCTCTTTGGAATGCCTGGCCATGAACTGCTTGACGATACGGTCTTCCAGCGAGTGAAAACTGATGACCACCAAACGGCCACCGGGCGCCAGCACCCGCAAGCAGCCCTCTAGCGCCTGTTCGAGCTCTTCAAGTTCGGCATTGATGAAAATCCGAAAAGCCTGAAATGTCCGCGTTGCAGGGTTCTGACCCGGCTCGCGGGTTTTGACCGTGTCAGCCACGAGTTGGGCAAGATCGGAGGTGCTTGAAATTGGACCCCGTTCCTGTCGGCGAGCAACAAGCGCCTTTGCAATCTGAAAAGCAAACCGTTCTTCGCCATAGTCACGTACCACCTCCGTGATTTGTTCCACCTCTGCCGTGGCCAGCCATTCGGCCACACTCTGTCCGCGCGTGGTGTCCATGCGCATGTCGAGCGGGCTGTCAAAACGAAAAGAAAAACCCCTTTCGGGGCTGTCGATCTGGGGAGAGCTGATGCCCAGGTCCATCAGCACACCGTCGACACTGCCTTCGGGCAGTTCAGCAAGGTGGGAAAAGCCCTCGTGCCGAATCGAAAAGCGCGCATCCTCGATGTGACCTGCTTCTGCTATGGCTTCGAGGTCCTTGTCAAAAGCCAGCAATCGACCGCGCGCCGACAGACGGGAAAGAATCAGGCGTGAATGCCCTCCCCGGCCAAAAGTGGCGTCCACATACGCGCCATCGGCCCCAGCAGAGGCCTGGATCAACTCGTCCACGGCTTCGTTCAAAAGCACGGTGGTGTGGGTCAAAACGTTGTCGGTCATGGTGTTCAGAAAGAAAAGTCTTTGAACACGTCAGGCATTTCGCCTTGCATGGCCTGCGCTTCTTGCGCGTCGTAAGTGGTTTTGTCCCAGAGCTCGAAATGGTTGCCCATACCCAGCAGCATGGTGTCTTTGGAAATACCAGCCGCTTGGCGCAATTCGGGCGAGATCAGCACGCGCCCCGTGCCGTCCATCTCGACGTCCATGGCGTTGCCCAAGAAAATCCGCTTCCACCATTGGGCCGACATGGGCAACTGGGCAATGCGTTCGCGGAACTTCTCCCACTCGGGGCGAGGGAACACCATCAAGCAACCATGTGGGTGCTTGGTGATGGTGAGCTGGCCCTGTGCCGTGGCGCTCAAGACGTCACGGTGCCGGGTCGGCACAGACAGCCGCCCCTTGGCATCCAGACTCAGCGATGAAGCCCCTTGAAACACGGCGAAAACCCTTTGGTGTAGAAAAGTACATCAGCGGCACTATTTCCCACTTAATTGCACTTTTTTGCACTGTATCAGGAAATCAGGTGCTGACCATGGGTCAAGATCGATTTTTTTCAATGAAATCAAAGGCTTAGCACACACTTTAAATCTTGTAAAAAGCGTATTTTCTTTAATAATTAGACACTTACAAGTCACATTGCAAGTAATACCTCAAGTCACAATACAGCGAAAAATTTCAAAAACAGTAAATTCAAAATTCCACCCAACTTCGACGGCGCACCCATAAAAAAAACCCCTAGAGAGGGGTTTCTTTCTTGATACAGGCCAGGGCGAGCTCAATCGCCGAACATTTTTTGCTTGAGTTCGCGCCTCTGTTGAGCTTCCAGCGACAAAGTGGCCGTGGGGCGGGCTAACAAGCGGCCGACACCGATGGCCTCACCGGTTTCATCGCAAAAACCGTAATCGCCCGCATCGATGCGTTGTATGGATTGCTCAATTTTCTTGAGCAGCTTGCGCTCGCGGTCGCGCGTTCGCAGCTCCAAGGCGTGCTCTTCCTCAATGGTGGCTCGGTCAGCCGGGTCGGGCACCACCACCGTGTCTTCTCGCAGGTGCTCGGTGGTTTGACCTGCACTGGTCAAAATATCTTGCTTGAGTCGGGTCAGCTTCAGGCGGTAGTACGCCATCTGTTTATCGTTCATGTACTCATCGTCTGACATGGCGAGGATCTCAGCATCCGTCAGTTCATCTACTTTTTTGGTCTTCCAGTTGTTGGCCAGTTTGGGGTCTTTCTTGACGGGCGCAAAAGGAACAGGGACGACCGCAGGCGCAGCACTGGGCAAGAAACTGGACTTGGCCGCCGTGGATGCCACCGCTGGCGGCAAAGAGGGCACGGTAATTTGGGCCAAACGGGCAGATGGCCGAGCGGCGCGAACAAATTGCTCGGGTGCAGGTGGGGTGTTGGCAGGTTTTGATTCGACGGGGGGGGTGACAGTTTCCACTTTGGTAACGCTCATTTTTTTCGCTTTGGGGGTCTGGGCTGTCGCAACAGCCTTGGTGACAGCAGACGATTGGTTAGGACTGGCTTTTCCAGTGGCCTTGGCTGCAGCAGATGTCACCGCTGCGGTTTTGGCCACCGCTGGCTTGGCTGGCACGGCCGGTTTTGGAGTTGACTTGGCCTTTGCAGGCGCTGCCTTTGGCTTTGCAGTTGTTTTGCCTGCCGCTTTGGCAATCAAGACTTTGGCCTTGGCAGGCGCTGCCTTGGCCTTTGCAGGGGTTATTTTGACCTTTGCAGCTGTTTTAACTGCTGCTTTGACCATCAATACTTTGGCCTTGGCTACTGGGGCAGCGGCTTTTTTGGCCACGACGGATTTGCCAAGGGGCTTTGCTTTTTTCGAGGTCTTCACGTCTTGTCTCCTAGCCGTGTCAAAAGGCAGAGTTCTGACCGACTGTCCCTGCGCAGCCGACCGGAAACCTGTTCATGTGCTTTTCAAACCCTTGTTATAGACCTTTTGGGGTTCGCCAGCTTCGCCAAAAGGCGTTGCCATCGGCGCGCGATTGTAGCGACTAGATGCGTCAAAATTTGTCTTGGTACGGATTAAAGACCTGATCGCCACAAAAGCACGACAAGCTACCCTCCCATGGCGCGCCCCGTCAGACCAAACATTGCTCCAGTCCTTGCAACAAGATGTCCTTGGGTAAATCGATGCCAATGAACACCATTTTGCTCATTTTGGCTTCGCCATCGGCCCACATCGGTCCCAAATCGCTGCCCATGAGCTGGTGCACGCCCTGAAAAATCACTTTGCGCTCGGTGCCTCGCATGTTCAACACGCCTTTGTAGCGCAGCATGCGCGGGCCGTAAATGTTGACGATGGCCCCCAGGAAATCCTCCAATTTGGCCGGATCAAACGCTTTGTCAGAACGGAAAACGAAGCTCTTCACATCGTCATCGTGGTGATGGTGGTGCCCCTGACCGTGGGCCGCGTCGTGCTGGTGCGAAGGGTGGTCGCAATGCTCACCATGTTCGTGGTCATCAGCATGTTCATGTTGGTGTGACGGGTGGTCGCAATGCTCACCGTGCTCATGATCGTGGTTGTGGTCGTGGTCATCCTCTTTGAGGAAATCCGGGTCGATGTCGAGCTTGGCGTTCAGATTGAAGCCCTTGAGGTCGAACACCTCGGACAGCGCCACCTCACCGAAATGCACCACTTTTTGTGGGGCCCGCGGGTTCATGTGCTTCAGACGGTGCTGCAATGCATCCAGTTCTTCCAGCGAAACCAGGTCAGCCTTGCTGATGAAAATCTGGTCGGCAAAGCCGACCTGGCGACGGGCTTCTTGGCGGTCGTTCAATTGCTGAGCCGCGTGCTTGGCGTCCACCAGGGTCAGGATGGAGTCGAGCAAATAAGTCTCGGCGATCTCGTCGTCCATGAAAAAAGTCTGCGCAACCGGGCCGGGGTCAGCCAGGCCCGTGGTCTCGATCACGATGCGGTCAAAGTTCAGCAAACCCTTGCGGCGCTTGGCGGCCAACAGCTGCAAGGTCACGCGCAGGTCTTCGCGGATGGTGCAGCAAATGCAGCCGTTGCTCATCTGGATGATCTGCTCGTTAGTGTCCGAGACCAGGATGTCGCTGTCGATGTTTTCCTCACCAAACTCGTTCTCGATCACGGCGATCTTTTGGCCGTGGGCCTCGGTCAACACGCGTTTGAGCAGTGTGGTTTTGCCCGAGCCCAAAAAGCCGGTCAGGATGGTGGTGGGGATCAGGGACATGGCGCGGTTCCGTTGCAGGTCAAAAAAGCAAGAGTTGGGGAGTGTAGCGACGAATTCAAGCGCCAAGCGTGCGCGGTGGTCATGGCCTCACGGCACGAGTGCAACGCGGGCCACAGGGTTCATTTGCGCTTGGCACGGGGATGGGCTGCATCGTAGGTTTTGGCGAGGTGCTGAAAATCCAGCCGCGTGTAGACCTGGGTGGTGCTGATGTTGGCGTGTCCCAACAGCTCTTGCACCGCCCGCAAGTCGCCGCTGGACTGCAGCACATGGCTGGCAAAGGAGTGGCGCAGCATGTGCGGGTGCACCGGAGTGGCCAAGCCCGCCAGCAGACTGCGGCGCTTGAGTCGCTGGGCCACTCCGCGTGGTGTCAGTCGCGTGCCGTGCTGTCCAGGAAACAGCGCCAGTGCCAGACTGGACGCACCCGTGGACGTTCTGGGTGGCTGTGTCAGCATGCCCGTCAATTGTGGGCGCACGGCCAGCCAGTGCGTCAGCGCCTCGATGGCCGCACGCCCCAAAGGCACCGTGCGGCGCTTGTTGCCTTTGCCTTGCACCTGAACTTCGGCGTTGGGAATGTCGATCCATCCGCGCCCGGCACGCGCCGCCTCGGTGCTGGCCACCACATCCAGTCCGGTCAACTCGGCAATGCGCAGGCCGCAGCCGTACAGCAGTTCGACCATGGCCGCGTCGCGGGCTTCCAGCCAGGGATCGTCGTTGTCTTCTTGGTGCTCGGCCAGCTGCACCGCTTCGTCCACGCCCAGCGCTTTGGGCAAGGGTTTGGCCACACGCGGGGCCCGCACATCGGCCACTGGGTTGTGCGGGATCAGTCCCTCGCGCCCCAGCCAAGTGTAGAAACCGCGCCAACCTGACAAGATGAGTGCAATGCCGCGTCCGCTGCGCCCGGCGCTGTGCATTTGCGCTACCCAGCGGCGCACATGGGCGCTTTGCACCTGCAGCAAGGGCACTTGGGATGCCGCCGCCATCTCGGCCAGGCGTATCAAATCCAGCTGGTACAGGGTGCAAGTACGTTCGGCCAAGCGCTTTTCAAAGCGCACATGCTCCAGATACCGGGTGACCAGCGGGTCGGTGGCCTGCGCACCGGTCATGGCCGCATCCGACATCATTTAAGCCTGCGACTTTTGCAGAACCGACAAAGCTGCACCCGCCAGCTCGGCCAGACGCTCCAGCAAATCGGTGCCCATCTGATTGTTAAAGCGCTGGGCGTCAGGTGAGGCCAGCACCAGCAGGCCAAAAGCGGGTTGACCCGGTGCCGCACGCAAAGCCAGCAGCGCCAAAGAAGCCGCCTGCGTGGGTTCTGCCAACCACTGCACTGCTTCGTAGCCTGAGTTCGGCCCAACGATAGGTCTGTCCAGTGATGTGGCAAGCTCCTGCACCGCTTCGGTCACACCCTGCGCGTAAGCCGCTTGGGCGTGTACACCCTGCAGCGACCACAAACGCAAAGCGACCTGTGGCACCTGAAACAGATCACGGATGTTGTCCACCGCCGAGTCGGCCAATTGGTCGTGGGGCGTGACAAGCAACTCGCACGACCAACGGTGCAGCTTGTCGGTCAACACCATGTTTTCGTTGCCGTGCCGCATCATGTCCATGATGCGGTGCTCCAGGCCCTTGATTTTGTCGCGCAGCATTTGGGCTTGGCGCTCCTGCAAGCCCACGGTGCGGTGGCTTTGCGGGTGGGTCAGCTGCACCGTGGCCAACAGCGAGGCATGGCGCTCAAAAAAATCAGGCGTATTCACCAAATAATCGGCAATGTCGTCTTCGGTGATCGGACTCATGGGTTCAGGCGTCGTCATGGGAGGCTCCAGAAATTCAAAAGGTCAAAGAGAGTCAGGCACGTCGATGCTGCCCTCGAACACAGAAGTGGCGGGCCCGGTCATCAGGACTGGACTTTCGGGCTGTCCTGCCCATTCAATCGTCAGTGGGCCGCCGTGGGTTTGTACATCCACACGGGGATCCAGCCAGCCTTGGCGGATGCCTACCACCACGGCTGCACATGCGCCCGTGCCGCAAGCCAGGGTTTCGCCTGTGCCCCGCTCGAACACACGCAATTTGATTTGACTGCGCGAGACGATTTGCATGAAACCCGCATTCACACGTTTTGGAAAAGCCGGGTGGTTTTCAATCAAAGGGCCCTGGGCCAGCACCGGGAAAGTGTCCACATCGTCCACGCGCTGCACCGCGTGCGGGTTGCCCATCGAGACAACGCCCACCCGTGCAGTGGTAGGGGCAATGCCCAGATCGCCCAGCGCCAAGTCAAACACCGGCCAACCGTTGACCTGGTCGCTGATGAGGCCCACGGGATTAAAAGGCACGCGTTCCCAATCAAAAATGGGCGCGCCCATGTTCACCGTCACACGGCCATCGGGGTTCATGGTCAGCTCGATCTCGCCTTGCTGTACCTTCACACGAACGGTGGTTTTGTCGGTCAGGCCCTTGTCTCGCACATAGCGCACAAAGCAACGTGCCCCGTTGCCGCAGTGCTCCACCTCGCCCCCGTCGGCGTTGTGGATCACGTATTCAAAGTCCAGCCCGGGTGCGGGCGAGGGTCGCACGCTGAGGATCTGATCGGCCCCAACACCGAAGTGGCGGTCGGCCAAAAAACAGTACTGGGCCGTGCTCAGGCCCAAGCGGGCTTGCGTCTCGTCGAGCACGACAAAATCGTTGCCCGCACCTTGCATCTTGGTAAAGCGAATGTGCATGAGCGGGATTATCACCCTTGGATGAAGTTCAAGCCGCCTGATAATGGGGCATGGCACGCACATCCCAACTCCTTTACCCACAACGCGAACCCGCCCCCCTGCGCCCCGCAGCCACCGTGCTGCTTTTGCGCGACGGCCCTGGCGGGCTCGAAGTCCTGATGACCCGACGCTCCATGACGGCCAGCTTTGCACCCGGCGCCTACGTGTTCCCTGGCGGGGGCATTGACGCCGCCGATGCTCAGGCCCACGGCATGGCGCAGCGCCGCCCCAAACAAAGCGACTTGCACCTGACCCAAGCGATTGCCGCCATCCGCGAGAGCTTTGAGGAGCTGGGCATTTTGTTCGCCCGCCATGCCCAAGGGCGCTGGGCTGACAACGCTGACATTGCCCAGATCGACCGAAAAGCCCCTTTTGCCGCCCAATGCCAGGCCCGCGGCCTGACACTGGCCGCCGATCAGGTGTTCGTGCTGGCCCACTGGATCACCGACCGCGACCTGCCTCGCCGCTTTGACGTGCCTTTTCTGGTGGCGCGCATGCCTGAAGGCCAAATTCCGGTGGCCGACGAATCCGAGCAGTTTGAACCTGTCTGGGTGCGTCCACAAGACGCGCTGGAGCGCCATGCAGCAGGGCAATTCTTCATCATCTTCCCGACCATCCGCACGCTGGAGCGCCTGAAAGCCTTTGCCACAGTCGACGCGGTGTTGCAAGCCTGCGCGGTGAACGACGAACCGCTGTGGACCAGCTGCCCGCGCGCGGGCAGGCTGGCGGGCAACGAAGCGCGCTACATGGAGCACGAAGCCCCGTTCGGCGAGTTGGCCCTGGTCACCCCCGACGGGCAAATCCACCACCACCTGGACTGGCAAACCGACCAGCCGGTGCCCCTGCTCAAGAACGTGCAGCGCCTCACGGCCCCCAACCCCGGCACGATGACCGGCCCCGGCACCAACAGCTACTTGGTGGGAGACCCGAACACCGGCTACATCGCCATCGACCCCGGCCCGGCGGACATCGACCATCTGCAGCGGATGTGGCGTGCGGCAGGCGGGCAGATCAAAGCTATTGTGTGCACCCACTCTCACCCGGACCATTCACCCGGCGCAGCACCCTTGCAGGCGCTGTGCACGAACACGCCGCCCATCCTGGGTCTGGCCTCCAAGCCCACCTCTCGCGCCAACAGCCGCTTCACGCCGGATCGCGAGCTGATCGATGGCGAGAAACTGGTGCTGCAAGGCCTGAGCTTGGATGGCGAGATCACCCACACCCTGCGCGTGGTGCACACCCCGGGCCATGCGGCCAACCATCTGTGCCTGGTGCTGGAAGAAGATGGCCTGCTTTTTTCGGGTGACCATGTTCTTAATGGCAGCACCACCGTGATCGACCCGCCCGACGGCCACATGGGCGATTATTTGGACTCGCTGGACAAGTTGGCTGCGGCGTGCGATACCGGGGGCATTGAGTTCATCCTGCCTGCGCACGGCCATGTGCTGGGCTTTGCCCGCCAGGCCATCACGCACCTGAAGGCGCACCGCCTCAAGCGCGAGGCCAAAATAGCCGCCGCCATGCAAGCCCTGCCCCAGGGCAGCCTGCAAGAGTGGGTGGAAAAAGCCTACGACGATGTGCCATCCCGCCTGTGGCCTGTGGCGGCGCGATCACTGCAAGCGCATGTGGACCACATCCGCGAACAAGCCCTGTCTTGATTCGCCTCAAGCATTTTTGAAAGCATGGATGATTTCCTCTGAAGAAGGCATACGCTTGGCCAAACGCGTGGCCGCCGAGCAACACTGTTCGCGCCGCGAAGCCGAAGCCCTGATCGTGGCCGGCGGCGTGCAAGTCGCGGGCAAAGTGGTGACCGACCCGGCACGGCGTGTGCGGCCCGAGCAAGCCGTTCAGGTGAACCGTTTGGTCTCCATGGCCGCCCTCGCTCCTATGACCTTGGCGCTGTTCAAGCCCGCCCACCGCGTGGCCAACTTGGCCTGGCTGCAAGACACCGTGGGCCTCAAAGCCGCCCAGCCGGGTCTTTGGGGCCCCGAGCGCTTGGCCAAAATGCAAATGCCCTTGCCGCTGGCCAAACCCGCCAGCGGTTTGTGCATTTTTTCAGACGACGTCGCCGTGCTGCGCCATCTGGAAGACCGCCGCAGCCCGATGGAGCAAGAGTGGATGGCCACCGTGGGTGGCGAAGTGCCAGAGGGCACCATCAAGGCCTTGAATGGCCCCGGCATCCGTACCAGCATCAACCGCCAAACCGACACCCTGACCGTGCTGCGCATCGCTGGCAAGGACATCGACGGGCTGGAACTGGGCCGCTGGCTGGACGAACAATGCCCCTTGCAAGACCTGCGCCGCCAGCGCGTGGGCAGCATGAGCTTGGCCCCCTTGGAGCTCGGGCAATGGCGGCAACTGCAGAGCCATGAGCGCTTTTAATCTGTTTTTAATTTGAAAAAAAAGCTAAAAAAGCTGGATTTACCCTTGAATAATCCCGGGTTATCTCCAATTGGAAATGCAGTCTGAGAAAATGACAATTCAGTCAAACCTGCGCACAATGCAGTCTTGACCCTAAGGTTGGCCCGCATTGGCAGGTCAGCAACACGCAGAAAGGAGCCCACCATGCGTTTGAGCACTAAAAGCCGATTTGCAGTCACCGCCATGATCGATGTGGCGTTGCGCGAAGACCGTGGACCCGTTTCGCTGGCCGCGATCAGCACGCGCCACCAGATTTCTTTGTCCTACCTGGAGCAACTGTTCAGCAAACTGCGCCAGCATGGCTTGGTCGAGAGCACACGCGGTCCAGGCGGCGGTTATTCGTTGTCGCGCAATGCTGAAAAAATCACCATGGCAGACATCGTGGGCGCGGTCGACGCCCCCACCGAAGAAGAGGCCGCTGCCGAAGGCGGCTGGATGAACAGCGAGCTGTGGGCCAGCCTGAATGAAAAAATGCTGACCCACCTGCAGTCCATTAGCCTGCGCCAATTGGTGGCCGAGCAGCGCACCAAGGGCGTGACCGTCGAGCCTGCGCCCGCACCGGCCGTCAAGCGCGGCGTGTTTGCCAAGCCTAAAAGTTCGTTGAAGATCACTGCACCCAACTCGGTGTTTGCACTGGGCGCCAGCTTGATGCCGTCGCGCGGCTAAACACATCACGCAGCTAATCCGTTGCAGCTAAAGCAAAAAAACCCGCTTCGGCGGGTTTTTTATGGTCTGAAAAAGTGTGAAGCTCGCCGATAAGCCGGATTCTGTGCACAGCGGTTACCCGCTGCGTGACCGCCATTACTCTGGGCCGGGGGTTGCCCACCCGGCTCGGTGCTACCTACCCGCCAACTCACCCCGCGGAACCACAGGGAGAAGGCATGCGGCGAACCGCTCACCCTCAGGAAGGCCTACTTGGTATTGCTGCGCGTAGAGATTGCCCGTTTCACCCGAACTCAATCGGCTCGTCTCTGTTGCTCTGATCCTCACCTCGCGGTGGAGAGGTATTACCTCCTACGCTGTCCTGTGCAGTCCGGACGTTCCTCCAGTGCTTCCTTTCGGAAATTGCACCAGCGACGGTCTGGCGTGCTTCACAGCTTGATTATCGCTTGCGGGCGTGAGTTGATACCGCAAGAGGTCTGAGTTTTCACGCACAATGATTTTTTGCAACGCCTTTTCGCAACGGAGACACGCCATGAAAGCACGCACCATTCTCGACACCATCGGCAACACGCCGCATGTGCGCATCCAACGCTTGTTTGGTGCAAATGCCAACGTGTGGATCAAGTCCGAGCGCAGCAACCCAGGCGGCTCGATCAAAGACCGTATCGCGCTGGCCATGGTGGAAGACGCCGAAAAATCCGGCACCTTGAAGCCTGGCGGCACCATCATTGAGCCCACCTCGGGCAACACCGGCATCGGCCTGGCCATGGTGGCCGCCGTGAAAGGCTACAAATTGGTGCTTGTCATGCCCGACAGCATGAGCATCGAGCGCCGCCGCTTGATGTTGGCCTATGGCGCGAGCTTTGACCTGACGCCCCGCGAAAAAGGCATGAAAGGCGCCATTGCCCGTGCTGAAGAACTGGTGGCCAACACAAGCGGTGCTTGGATGCCCCAGCAGTTTGAAAACCCCGCCAATATCGACGTGCATGTGCGCACCACGGCGCAAGAAATTCTGGCCGATTTCCCCGAGGGCATTGATGCCCTCATCACCGGCGTGGGCACAGGCGGCCACCTGACCGGCGCGGCCCGAGTGCTCAAGGCCAAGTTTCCGAATCTCAAGGTGTTTGCGGTCGAGCCTGCAGCATCGCCCGTGATCTCTGGCGGCTCGCCTGCGCCCCACCCCATCCAAGGCATTGGCGCAGGCTTTATCCCTAAGAATTTGGACACCACTTTGCTCGACGGCGTGATCCAGGTTGACGCCGAAGACGCTCGCGAATACGCCCGCCGCTCGGCCCGCCAAGAAGGCATGCTGGTCGGCATTTCCTCCGGCGCGACCCTGGCGGCCATTGCCCAAAAATTGGCCGAATTGCCTGAAGGGGCTAAGGTGCTGGGTTTCAATTACGACACGGGCGAGCGTTATTTTTCCGTCGAGGGGTTCCTGCCCAATTGACCTCCGCACGACGATAATCAGCGCTTCTTGCTTGATAACCACAAGCCACAGAGGTGCCCATGATCCGAATCTCCGAACTCAAACTCCCTCTTTCTGCCCTGCCGGTTGAAGTGCGTCGCGCGGCCGATGCAGCTTCCGAGACCGATGAAGACCGCCTGCCCACGCCGCATCCTATCGGTGCCCTGCGCCAACTGGCGGTCCAGGCCTTGGGCATCAGCGCCACCGACATCACCATGCTGCAGGTGTTCAAGCGCAGCTTCGATGCCCGTAAAGCCGACCTGCTGGCGGTGTACATCGTGGACCTGGCGCTGACCGATGCGCAGGCCGAAACCAACTTGCTGCAGCAGTTCGCCAGCCACCCCCACATCCAAGCCACGCCCGATATGGCCTGGCACGCGCCCTGCCAAGCGCCAGCCCATTTTGGCGAACAAGAAGGCCAACGCCCCGTGGTGGTGGGCTTAGGGCCTTGCGGCATGTTTGCGGCGCTGGCCTTGGCGCAAATGGGTTTCAAACCGATCGTGCTCGAAAGGGGTAAACCTGTGCGAGAGCGCACCAAAGACACCTGGGGCTTGTGGCGTAAAAAGGTGCTCAACCCCGAGAGCAATGTGCAGTTTGGTGAAGGCGGTGCAGGCACCTTCAGCGACGGCAAGCTCTACAGCCAGATCAAAGACCCGCGCCACCTGGGCCGCAAGGTCATGGACGAGTTTGTGAAAGCAGGAGCGCCTGCCGACATTTTGTATGCCGCACACCCGCACATCGGCACCTTCAAATTGGTCAAGGTGGTTGAGCACATCCGCGAGACGATCATCGCTTTGGGTGGTGAGATCCGATTTGAGCAACGGGTGAGCGATGTGCTGCTCGCGCCAGCCGCCAACGGTCACCAACTCACTGGGCTGCAGGTGACCGACCTGCGCACAGGTCAAAGCCAAACCCTGCACACCCGGCACGCCGTGCTGGCCCTGGGCCACAGCGCCCGCGACACCTTTGTCATGCTGCACCACCGTGGCGTGGCCATGCAAGCCAAAGCGTTTTCGATTGGCGTGCGCATCGAACACCCTCAAAGCGTGATCGACCAAGCCCGTTGGGGCCGCCACGCGGGCCACCCGCTGCTGGGCGCGGCCGATTACAAGCTGGTGCACCACGCGCAAAACGGCCGAGCCGTTTACAGCTTTTGCATGTGCCCCGGCGGCACCGTGGTGGCCGCCACCAGCGAGCCGGGCCGCGTGGTCACCAACGGCATGAGCCAGTACTCGCGCAACGAGCGCAACGCCAACGCCGGCATGGTGGTGGCCATTGACCCACCCGACTACCACCTGGACACCGCCGCTTGGCAAGCCGCGTTTGGCGACGAAGACGGCGCACAACTCGCACGAGAAGCCCAACAACTCGCCACACAACAGCCGCCTGCGCCCCACCCGCTGGCGGGCATCGTGCTACAGCGCCAGCTGGAAACGCTTGCCTTTAAAGTGGGCGGCAGCAACTACGAAGCCCCTGGCCAACTGGTGGGCGACTTTCTGGCCGCGCGCCCCTCGACCACTTGGGGCAGCGTGCAGCCGTCTTACAAACCCGGCGTCAAATTGGTCGACCTGGCCGACGTCTTGCCCGATTACGCATTGGCCGCCATGCGCGAGGCTTTGCCCGTTTTCGGCCGCAAGATCAAAGGCTACGATATGGCGGATGCGGTCATGACTGGAGTGGAAACGCGCACCTCTTCGCCACTGCGCATCCCGCGAGGCGAGGACCATCAAAGCACCAACACCCAAGGCCTGTACCCGGCGGGCGAAGGGGCCAGTTATGCGGGCGGCATCTTGTCGGCGGGGGTGGACGGCATCAAGGTGGCCGAGTCTTTGGCGCGGGCACTGATGGCCCCCAACTGAACAAGCCGATTTCACATGCCTGTTTTACACTGACAATCAGGCCATGCAAGACGCCCTAAACCCCGTGCCAACGCCGCCCGAACCCGCACCTGAAGCGCGGGCAGCCCAGCCGCGCAACCCGCTGCACGGCCTCACGCTGGAGACCATCGTCACCCGGCTGGCCGACTTTTACGGCTGGGACGATCTGGGCCAGCGCATCCCGATTCGCTGCTTCACCCACGAGCCCAGCGTGGGCTCCAGCCTGAAGTTCTTGCGCAAAACCCCTTGGGCCCGCGAGAAGGTGGAAAGCCTGTACCTTTTCATGCTGCGTGACCAAAAGCGCCAGGGCTTTTAACAACCCGCGTCAAGGCATTTAACACCCCGGGCAGGGTTCTCAAGTGGCCAGCATCGTGCCCCGGCACTTTTTGGCCCCGCAGCGGCAGGCATAACGGGCCTTCAAGGCCTCGCTCACGGGCTCGTCGCTCACCAGGCCGTAATCAAACGTCAGCTCCTCGCCCTTGAACACGAGCCTGCGCGTCAAGATGAAGATGCGTCCCCGGTCCTCGTCAGGCACACAGTTGGGGCGGCACGAGTGGTTGATCCACTTGGAATCGTTGCCCCCGTGCAGCGCGTCAATGACCCGGCCATCGTCCAGATGAAAGTAAAAGGTGTGGTCGGGGTTGCTCGGATCGTGAGGATGACGGGCAATGGCCTGGGCCATGCTGATGACCTCGCCCACGTACTCGATCACCCGCTCGCCTGCGGCCAGCTGGCGCGTAGCGAACACGCCTTTGCCGTGCACGGCTGAGGCGTGCACCCAAATCAGGGCATCAAGAGAGGAAGTCACGGGTGAAGAAAGTCCATGTAGCGCTGAGTTTTTTAGAGAGCATCGCCAACATCGGCCGATGCATCGCTCGAGGTTTTACGGATATCGTTGAAGCCTTGGCTGTTGGTGATTCAAGCGGCGGACCCCAAGACCAGCGTTTCAGCTTGCCCATACGGCAGCACTTCCACTCCGGTTCGATCTTGTCGCTCAGCCCCACCGTAGATCAGATGCTGCGTTTTCACACGATCGCCCAGCAAAGAGCTCACTGTGCGCAAATTTTTAAACAGGGCTGCGGACACCGTTTGTGAGGCCTTGATCTCGACCAACTGAAGACCATCGGCATGGTCCAGCAACAGGTCAATTTCCAAACCGTTGCTGTCGCGAAAGAAATACAAGGGATCGCGCAACCCCTGGTTACGCAAAGACTTAAGCACCTCCAGCACCACCAGGTTTTCAAACAGTGCTCCGCGCAAAGGGTGGTGCTGCAGCTGCTCAACCGTCTTGATACCGAGCAACCAGCATGCGAGCCCCACATCGTAAAAATAAATTTTGGGACTCTTCACCAAACGCTTGCCAATATTGACGCTCCAGGGTGCCAGGCTGAACACGAGGAAAGACGCCTCAAGAATACTCAGCCATTGTGTGATGGTGTTGCTGCTGACGCCCACCTCATTGCCCAAGCTGGTCTGGTTGAGCAACTGCCCTGTGCGACCCGCCAGCAAACGCACGCATTGGCCGAACTCGCGCAAATGCCTGAGGTTGATGAGTTGTCGCACATCGCGCTCGACATAGGTAGCAAAGTAATCCGACAGCATCACCTCGGGTGGCATGCCTTGCGCATGGATGCGGGGATAACCGCCTTGCAACATCAAGACATTCGCATCGGCGGGTTCAACTGTTGGCAAGTCGCTTGCTTTTGCCAATTCGGACAAACTCAGAGGCAACAACTCCAGCACGGCCGTTCGACCTGCCAGCGATTGAGTGACCTGCGCACTCACTTGCAACTGGTGACTGCCCGTCAAAACAAAGCGCCCTTTGCGCGGATCAGCATCGGTCAGCACCTGAATCCACGACAACAGTGAGGGTACGTTTTGAATTTCATCCAGCACGGCACCATCAGGAAACTGGGCCAAAAACGCCTTGGGATCCTGCTGCGCAAACTCCCGCACATCGGGCTGCTCCAGGTTGACGTAGGGCTTGTCCGGAAACGCCATACGGCACAAGGTGGTTTTGCCCGACTGCCTAGGCCCCAACACCGTCACCACAGGGTAAAGCATGGCCCGCTGAAGCAGCACATTCAATGCTTGTCGCCCTATATTTTTCATGTTAATTTTAACTTAAAGTTAATTTTTACATGAATTTAAGGCATTCAAGCCATAAAGTCAATCACTCCACTGTGACGGACTTTGCCAAATTGCGCGGCTTGTCCACATCCGTTCCCCGAGCACACGCCGTGTGATAGCTCAGCAACTGCAAGGGCACCACATGCAAGATCGGTGACAGCACGCCGTAGTGTTCGGGCATGCGGATGACGTTGACGCCTTCGCTGCTTTCGATCTTCGTGTCGCCGTCGGCCAGCACATACAGCACGCCACCACGGGCACGGACTTCTTGCATGTTGCTTTTCAGCTTTTCGAGCAGCTGGTCGTTGGGGGCCACGGTCACCACGGGCATGGCGCTGGTCACCAGTGCCAGCGGGCCGTGTTTCAGCTCGCCTGCGGCATAGGCCTCGGCATGGATGTAGGTGATTTCTTTGAGCTTGAGTGCGCCTTCCAGCGCGATGGGGTAGTGCGTGCCCCGGCCCAGGAACAAGGCGTTTTCTTTGCTGGCAAATTCTTCGGCCCAGCTGATGATTTGTGGCTCCAGCGCCAGCACGGCTTGCAGCGCGGCAGGCAGGTGGCGCATGGCTTTAATGTGCGCGGCTTCTTCTTCGTCGCTGAGGCGGCCTTTGGTCTGCGCCAAGGCCAGCGTCAGCAAAAACAAACCGGCCAGCTGCGTGGTGAAGGCCTTGGTCGATGCCACGCCGATCTCGGCCCCGGCGCGGGTCACATAGGCGTGTTTGCATTCGCGCACCATGGCGCTGGTGGACACGTTGCAGATGGTGAGCGTGTGCGTCATGCCCAGGCTCTGTGCGTGGCGCAGCGCAGCCAGGGTGTCGGCGGTCTCGCCGCTTTGGGTGATGGTGACGATAAGGGTGTTGGGGTTGGGGACCGATTCGCGGTAGCGGTATTCACTGGCAATCTCCACCTGGCAAGGCACTTTGGCGATCGACTCGATCCAGTACTTGGACACGCAGCCGCTGTAGTAGCTGGTGCCGCAGGCCAGGATCAACACGTTGTCAATCGCCTTGAAGGTGGAATATGCGCCGTCGCCAAACAGCTCGGGCGTGATGCCCTCGACGCCTTCGAGCGTGTCGGCAATGGCACGCGGCTGCTCGAAGATTTCCTTTTGCATGTAGTGGCGATAGGAGCCGAGTTCTGCCGCGCCGCTGTGCGCGTGCACAGTTTTCACGGCGCGGGTCACGGCCTTGTGGTCGCGGTCCACCACCCAGTATTTGCCCAGCTGGATGTCGACCACGTCACCCTCTTCCAGGTACACGATTTGGTCGGTTACGCCGGCCAATGCCATCGCGTCGCTGGCCAAGAAGGTTTCGCCTTGGCCCACACCCAAGATCAGCGGCGAGCCTGCACGTGCACCGATCACGCGTTGCGGCTCGTCTTTGTGGAACACGGCAATCGCGTACGCGCCGTGCAGCTGGCGGATGGCGGTTTTAACGGCTTCAAAAATATCGCCGTCGTACACGCTGTCCACCAGGTGCGAGATGACCTCGGTGTCGGTCTGGCTCAAAAACACATAGCCCTTGGCTTGCAGTGCGGCACGCAGTTCTTCGTGGTTTTCGATGATGCCGTTGTGCACCAAGGCCACACGGCCGGGTTTGCCGTCGGCCGCGCCGGTGCCGTGGCTGAAGTGCGGGTGCGCGTTGAGCACAGCGGGCGCGCCGTGCGTGGCCCAACGGGTGTGGGCAATGCCGGTGCCGCCTTCGATGTGGTCAGCGCTCACCTGGTCCATCAACTCGGCCACGCGAGATGTGCTGCGGGCGCGTTGCAAGCCGCCTTTTGGCCCGCTCGCGCCGCTCAGGCTGGCCGCGTGCACGGCCACGCCACAAGAGTCATATCCTCGGTATTCGAGCCGCTGCAGGCCTTGCACCAAGATGGGAACGATGTTGCGGGAAGAGACTGCGCCGACGATGCCACACATAAAGGATGCTCCAAAACAGGGGGAATGGCCGCTATCTTAGGGTCATCGCCTCAAAATATCCGATCATTATTCGTTTATGTACGGTTCTTTATTTCACGAATGAATCCACGTGAATTATTATTTCATTAAAATACAAAATATGGAATTCAATGAACTCGACGCCATCGACCTGCAACTACTTGACAGCCTGCAGCGCGACGCCAGCCTGAGCAATGTGGCGCTGGCCGAAAAGGTCAATGTCTCGCCGCCCACCTGCCTGCGCCGCGTCAAGCGCTTGGTCGAGGGCGGCTGGATAGAACGGCAAGTGGCCGTGCTCAGCACCGACCGGCTCGCCGCCACGCTGGGCCACGGCCTCACGGCACTGGTTGAAGTGTCACTCGACAAACAAGGCGTCGAACACCTGGACGCCTTTGAAGCTCGGGCCGTGGCGCAAGACGCAGTGCAGCAGTGCTGGCGTGTGTCCCCCGGGCCGGACTTCATGCTGGTGGTGCAAGCGCGTGACATGCCGCATTACCTGGCCATTAGCCAAAACTTGTTCACGCAAGACGCCAATGTGCGCAATGTGAAGGCGTTTTTTGCGACCAAGCGGGCCAAGTTCACGACGACTTGGCCTTTGCAGATCGGTCAGTGACTCAAAGCGTCCAGCGCTTGGTGCACCGACACGATACGCAGCCCAGCAAGCAAGGGAGCCTCCGGCAAGTCCTTGTCACCACTGACCAGGTAATGCGCCTGGGCTTTCAAAGCAAGCTCGATGAAATGGTCATCATCGCGGTCCTGGCAATAAACAGCAGGTTCTCCCACATCCACCCAAAGCGCGCTGGCATTGAAGTCGTGCAACAAGCTTTCACGGCTTTCCAGGCTGATGTAGCGGTCAAATGTGGGTCGGTAGATGCGGGTACGCAGCTCGGACAAGGTGGCTTGTGAAAACACCAGCCTGTGCTGCGCCAGAGCCAACCGCACCAGCTTGGCGGGCGCACCTTGCGCAGACATTGCATCGTTGATCAAAATGTTGGTGTCAATGACCAGCTTAAGACTCGTCACGCGAAAGGGCTTCCAGCAACTCAGGGGTCATGCCAGCCTGCTCTGCCTGCGAGGCAGTTTCGGCCAGCGTGTGCTGCAGGCGGTTGGCATAAAAAGCCCGCATGGCCTCATAGTCTTGGGCAGATACCATGAAGCCGACCACACGTTCACGGCGCATCACTCGCACAGGTTCACGCTGCGCGACGTCTATGAAACGGCCGAACTGGGTTTTGGCTTCGCTGGCTGTGAAGGTTTTCATGGCTTGAATTGAGAACCAACAAATAAATCGTTCGATTGGATCTGTGGCTTCATCCAATTAGGCTTTCGGCTTTTTTTCCGGCCGCTTCCAATTGGCAATGCTCACCTGCTTGCCCCGCGCCACGCTCAGGCTGCCGGGCTCGGTGCTTTTGGTGATGGTCGAGCCGCCGCCCACCGTGCCGCCCGCGCCAATGGTCACCGGGGCAACCAGCACGCAGTTGCTGCCAATGTGCACATCGGCCTCGATCACGGTGCGGTGCTTGTTGGCCCCGTCGTAGTTGGCTGTGATGCTGCCTGCCCCGTAGTTCACCCGCTCGCCCACGGTGGCGTCACCCAGGTAAGCCAAGTGGTTGGCTTTGGCGCCTTTGGCCAGGGTGGAATTTTTCACCTCGACAAAGTTGCCGATGTGCACCTCAGCGCCCAGCTGCGCACCGGGTCGCAAGCGGGCAAAGGGGCCAATCAAAGCGCCCTCGCCCACCGACACGCCGAGTTTTTCGCCATCAATGTGGGTGAAGGGGTGGATCACCGCACCGGCTTCGATGCGGCAGTTGGCGATCACACAGTTCGCGCCGATCTTCACGCCTTCGCCAAGCGAAACCTTGCCTTCAAAAATGCAGTTCACATCGATCTCGACGTCTTGCGCGCAGTCGAGTTGGCCGCGCAGGTCAAACCGAGCGGGGTCTTTCAGGCGCACGCCTTGTTCCATCATGCGGTCGGCCTGGCGCAGCTGGTGGGCACGCTCCAGCTCAGCCAGTTGCACCGGACTGTTGACGCCCGCCACTTGCAGCGCATCGGCAATCTTGTGGGCCACCACGGGCACACCATCGGCCACGGCGAACTTGACCACGTCGGTCAGGTAGTACTCGCCCTGGGCATTTTGGTTGTCCAGACGGGCCAGCCAGGCTTTGAGGAAGCGCGCGGGCACGGCCATGATGCCGCTGTAAACCTCTTGAATCTGGCGTTGCACATCGCTGGCGTCTTTGTGCTCGACGATGGCTTGCACTGCTTCACCTTTTCGAACGATGCGGCCATAGCCCGAGGGGTCGGCAAAGTCGATGGTCAGCAGCGCCAGTTGATGACCGCCGCATTGGGCGATCAGCGCTTGCAGGGTTTCAGCCTGGGTCAAGGGCACGTCCCCCGATAAAACCACCACCACCCCATCGTCGGCCAGCGCGGGCACGGCCTGCTGCACAGCATGGCCGGTGCCCAACTGCGGCTCTTGGCGCACGCATTGCACGGCCAGCGCCTGGCCAGGGGCCAGAGCGAGCGGCTCCACCTGGTCAGCGCCGTGCCCGGTGATGACCACGGCAGAACGGGCGTTCAGCTGCGCCGCAGTATTGAGCACATGCTGCACCAGCGGCACACCCGCCAAGCGCTGCAGCACTTTGGGCAAGCGGCTTTTCATGCGGGTGCCTTTGCCGGCGGCCATGATGACGACGTCGATGGGGAAGATGGGGGCTGTCATGGGGTGCACACTTTCTGGTTCGGCCACAGGTTTCAGGCGGACATCGCTCGTGGTTAAATTATCGCTGTCTCGCATCGGGCCTATGATTCGTCAAAAAGGGCAATCCACCATGTGTCAAATTCGATTTCGGCTTTTTTACGCCGCTTTGGCTGGCTGCTTCTTGCTTTCGGGCTGTGGCGGGGGTGATCCGGCTCGAGCTGCAGGCTCGGCTACCCTGTGTGATCTCCCACTCAAATATGCAGATGGATTGAATGGCGGCTACAGCATCAATACGGTCGCCCAGGCGGTCCCCAGATCATTCAACGCCTGCACCATTCAACAGCCTCTCGCGGCGAGCGTGAGCCTGTGCATAGACCACCGTCAAATGGGTGAATTGAGTGCCCTTCTGGTCTTGCCCAATCAAACCACCTTGGATCTAGACCTCCCTACCTCTACCCAAGGTGCCACCTGCTTGATCAGCGGGCGACTGTTTACCCAGTCGCTGCCCATCAGCCGTTTGCAGGCCTTCAGTGGTCTCAAAGGCGATTGGACCGTGCGGGTGCGCGATAACAACTCGGTGTCCAACACCCCCATGGGTTACCTCATTGGCTGGTCAATGCAAGCCGAAGGACTGCAATGATCCGCTACGGCATCGCCGTTTTGGCGCTTTTACTCTTACCCGCCTGCAGCGCCATCAAGCTTGGCTACCAGCAGTTGCCCACCCTGTCGTATTGGTGGCTCGACAGCACGGTCTCGTTCAGCGGCAACCAAACGACTGCGGCCAAGGAGTCGATTGACAAGCTCTACCAATGGCACCGCCAAGAAGAGCTGCCCGGCTACGCTGCGCTGTTACAACGCACGGCCGATCTGAGCGCAGGCCCGGTTCAGCCTGGGCAACTTTGCCGCGTGGTGGAGGAGGTGCAAACACGGCTCGACACCCTGATGCGCCAAGCGGTGGTGCAAGCTGCGCCTGTCGCCATGGCACTGGGCCCACGACAGCTCAGCCACTTGGCGCGGCAGTGGGAGCGTCAAAACGAAGAGTGGGAAAAGGAATGGCTGCAAGGGGATAGCGAAGCCCGCATGGAGCGCCGCTTGGACAAGGCATTGAGCCGCTACAACTCTTTTTATGGCGAATTGAACACGGCGCAAATCAACCTGGTCAAAACGCAATTAGTGCAGTCCCCTTGGACGGCCGAATGGGGTCGGCGCGATCGCCAGCGCCGCCAGCAGGACTTGCTCTCGACACTTCAGCGCATCACGCAAAACAACCTGACGCAGGCCCAAGCCGAAGCGCAGCTGTGGGGGGTGTGGCAGCGCTGGCTGCAGCCGCCCGATTCGGCTCAACGCGCTGTGGTGCAAAGCCTGTCGCAACGTGCTTGCGAAAACCTGGCGCAGTTGCACAACACGGCCACATCCGAGCAACGCGTGCGTGTGTCGCGGCGCTTGCGCGCCTATGAGCGGGATCTGCTGGACCTGAACCGGCCCTGACCACACACACCGAATACCAAGCCTGAAAGCCCAAATCGCCGGGCATCACCCACAAAAAACCCGCCGTGATTCGGCGGGTTTTTTGATGGGACTGCAGCAGGGCTCAGCTTTGCAACGCTTTCCACATTTCCATGTCGCGCTCAGCTGTCCAGATGCGAGGGTTCTTGATGCCGCTGGCTTCGTCGTAGGCGCGGGTCACGTCAAAAGGCAGGCAGTGCTCGTAAATGAACACATGGCCAAAGATCGGGTCCATGCTCTTGCGGGTGTGGGCCATGGCGGCTTTGAGGTCCATCTTGGCGGCCACGGCTTCCTTGCCTGCTTGGAACAAGGTGGTCACCCAGCGCTGGGTGTAGTCCAGCGCCTTGTTGACGTTGGCGTTGCCCTTCATGGCTTCGCCGCGGCCGGGCACAATGAACTCGGCCTTCAGGGCGCGCAGGGCTTCCAGGGTGGCTGGCCACTCTTCGAGTTGCGCATCGCCCGTGTAAACGCCGGCTTCGTACTCGACCAAGTCGCCCGAGAACAGCACTTTTTCTTCTTCCACCCAGGCAATCGTGTCGCCACGGGTGTGGCCAGGGCCCGGATGCCAGATTTGCACCACCACGCCACCCAGGTTGATGCTGAGTTTGCCGGGCACTTCGCCTTTTGTGGGATTACCACCGCCGACCACCATGGTCGGCCAGGTCAGGCCAGGCACGCTGTCGGCGCCACGGAACAGGCGCGGAAAGCGCTCCATCTCGCTTTTCATGTCTTGCGCGCCGCGCTCCTTGATCAGGCCCAAAGTGCCTTCGCTGGCGATGATCTCGGTCGCGCCCTCGGCGGCGTAGGCGTAGGCACCCAGCACGCGCACCGCGTGGTAGTGGGTCAGCAGCACGTACTTGATGGGCAAGTCGCTGACGGTGCGGATTTTTTTGATCAGGTCTTGCGCCATGGCGGGCGTGGCGGTTGCGTCGCTGACCATGATGAAACGGTCCCCGATGATCACGCCTGAATTGGGGTCACCCTCGGCGGTGTAGGCCCAGCAGTGTGGGCTGAGTTGCTCGAAAGTGATCTTCTTTTCGGTCAAGTCGGCCTGGCTGGCAAACGCCTTCGTTGGGGCTTTGGTGGGTGCTTTGGACATGGGAATTTCTCCGGTCAATGAAGGAAGTGATTTTACCTAAACGAAATGCATTACGGATTGTTGAATTCCAGAACCGGCGCCGAGTTCGCTTTCAAGAACTCAACAAGGCCCGAATGGGTGCGGGCAAACCCAAATCTGGCCAGACATGGGCATCCACCCACTGCCCTTCACAAACCGGAGGAAACTCCTCAGACCCAAGCATGTGAATCGGGTGCAGGTGCAGATCGCGGTGCGTGAGCACATGTTTCCAGGGCGCGATGTATTGCAGCTCCCCGCCATGTGTCCAGGCAGCCAGCAAATCCGCTTCCGAATCAAACACGGGCAAGCTGAACAAGCCCGCCCAAATGCCTGTGTCTGGCCGCTTTTGTAACCACACTTGTCCCTTGGCATTGACCGCCCAAAGCAACCACAAAGTGGCGCTGCTGCGCTTGAGTTTGCGGGTTTTGACGGGGTAGGCCAGCGGCTCACCACGCGCTCGGGCCTGGCACCCTGTGCTCACAGGACAGGCCTCACACTGGGCCTTGCGCGACAAACAAACCGTGGCCCCCAAATCCATCAGGGCTTGGGTGTAACGCGGCATGTCAGCCGCCTGCTGGGGCAAAAGGTCCTGCGCCAAGGCCCACAAAGCCTTTTCGTTTTTGGCCACCGCCAGATCCGCACCATAGCCCAGCACACGGGTCAACACGCGCTTGACATTCCCGTCCAAGATGGCGGCTCGCTCCTGAAAGCAAAACGCCGCAATGGCCGCTGCGGTCGATCGACCGATGCCAGGCAAGGTTTGCAGGTCTTCGGCGCGGCGCGGAAAAGCCCCGCCAAAACGCCCCATCACCTCCTGGGCGCATTTGTGCAGGTTGCGGGCGCGGCTGTAATAACCCAGGCCGCTCCACAGCGCCAGCACATCGTCTTGCGGCGCAGCCGCGAGGCAAGCCACATCGGGAAAGCGCGTCAAAAACCGGGGAAAGTAATCCAGCACTGTTGTCACCTGCGTTTGCTGCAACATGATCTCGGACAGCCACACGCGGTAAGGGTCTTGGGTGTTTTGCCAAGGCAGGCTTTGGCGGCCGTGCAGGCGCTGCCAATCGACCATGCAGCGGGCAAACCCTTTGGGCAAAGTCATCATGGTTTCTGGCATGTGGGGCAGTAAAAAGTGGTGCGCTGGCCTTGCAACATGGATTTGATGCTTGTGGTGCACACCCGGCAAGGCTCGCCCGCACGACCGTACACCGCGGCCTCCAACTGAAAGTAACCGGTGCGGCCTTCGGCGCTCACAAAATCCTTGAGCGAGCTGCCACCCTGCTCCACCGCGCGGTTCAGCACCTGAATGATGGCCGTATGCAGCCGAGCCACCCGGGGTTTGGTCAGACGCGAAGCTTTGGTCGTGGGACGAATGCCCGCCATGAACAAGGCCTCTGAGGCGTAAATATTGCCCACACCGACCACCTCATCCCCCGCCAGCAAAACCTGTTTGATGGCCGACTGGCGTTTTTTAAGGGCCTGAGCAAAGGCCGTCACATCGAACTGGCCGCTCAAGGGCTCCACACCCAGCCGCCCCAGCAACTTTTGCGCTTGCGGTGAATCTTCACCCGGCGCCCAGACCACCGCCCCGAAGCGGCGCGGGTCGTGCAGGCGCAACACGCCCCGGTCGGTCACCAGATCCATGTGGTCGTGCGGGCCAGCTTCAGGCTGTACAGGGGCGAAGTTCAGGCTGCCCGACATGCCCAAATGCACCAGCAGCAGGCCTTGGTCCAGATCCAGCAGCAGGTATTTGCCGCGCCTGCGCACACCCCAGATTTGCCGCCCCACCAGGCTGGCTGCGGGCACACCCAACGGCCAGCGAAGGGGTTTGCCCAGCTGCAGCGCCAAAATGTGGGCCGAGGCAATGCGGTCGGCAAAACTGCGGCGGGTAACTTCAACTTCGGGGAGTTCGGGCATGGGCTCTGGGGCAAAAAGGGACTTATGCCGCGCGGTTCGCGCGAGTGGGTGGCTGGATTATGATGAAGCCATGAAATTCTGGTTTCGACTTGCCCTCATCTCCTCTTGCGTCTGGAGCGCTTGGGCGCAACCGGCCAAGCCGCTCCCAAGCACGCCGAGTCCGCTCAAGGACAAAGGCACCCTTCAACAATCCGCGCTCGATGCCGCTTTGTTTTACCAATTGCTGTTGGGCGAATTGAACGTGCGCAGCGGCTCGCCGGGCAGTGGGTTTTCCTTCATCCTGGATGCCGCACGCAAAACCCGCGATCCGGCACTGTTCCAACGCGCCGTCGATCTGGCCTTGCAATCGCGCTCTGGCGAGTCGGCTTTGCAAGCGGTCCAGGCATGGAAAAACGCCATCCCAGAAGCCGCCGAAGCCAACCGATACAAACTGCAAATTTTGCTGGCTTTGAACAGGGTGGACGAAGCCGGGCAAGCCCTGAGCGTCTCGATCCGGGAGCTGCCTGCGGCTGAACAAAATGACGCCATTGCCTCAGTGCCCCGCATTTTTGCCAGAGTGCCAGACAAGAAGATGGCCGCCGACACCGTCGAAAAAGCCCTGACTTTGGCCTTGAAACAAAGCAGCACAGCAGCCACCGCATGGACCTCCGTCGGGCGCATGCGACGTGAAGCCGGCCAACTTGCACTGGCCATTGAGGCCGCTCGCCAGGGACGCGCGTCCGATGCATCGGCCCCTGGGCCCCTGATCCTGGCACTGAGCTTGGCCAGTGCGGCACCGGCCGAGATGAAGCCCTTGTTGGCCCAAGCCATGCTAGGCCCGGTGCAGCCTGAAGTGAGAATGGGCTATGCACGGCACCTCATCGCCCAATCCCAGCAGGCCGAAGCCTTGCGTCAACTTGCCCGCCTGAACGCAGAACACCCCGCCTTCGCCGATGGCTGGCTGGTGCATGGTTTGCTGCTGCAGGAAACTGGCCAACTGGCCCAGGCTGAAGAAAAACTGCGCAAACACGTGGAACTGGCCCAAGCAAGCCAAGACAAGGAAACGCCAACCGGTTTGTCCGAAGCCTTGATGGCGTTGGCCCAGATGGCTCAGCGCCAAGGTCAACTGCCCCAAGCCGAGCAATGGCTGGCCCAGGTGCCGGCCAACGCAGACCCCATCAAGTTGGCCAGCCGCCGCGCCGACTTGCTCACACAGCAAGGGCGCAAGGAAGAAGCACGGCAGGTGCTCGCGCAAATCAAAACCACCAATGCTGAGCAGGCGACGCGCAAAACCCTGGTGCAGTCCATGTGGTTGCGGGATAACAAGCAATTGGACGAGGCCTATACCTTGGTCAAGCAAGCCCTCAATGCTCAACCGCAAAACACCGATGTGATGTCAGAAATGGCCTTGGTCAGCGAAAAGCTCAAACGCTTTGACGAAATGGAAAGCCTGCTGCGCGATCTGATCAAGCTCAAACCCGAAGATCCCCAGGCCTTTAATGCCCTGGGTTACTCCTTGGCCGATCGCAATATCCGTCTCGTTGAAGCCCGCCAACTGATCACGCAGGCCCTGCAACTGGCCCCCGACGATGCCTACATCCAGGACAGCTTGGGCTGGGTCGCGTTTCGCCAAGGCCAATATGCCGAGGCACTCCAAATATTGCAGACTGCCTACAAAGCTCGCCCTGACGCAGAAATTGCAGCCCATCTGGGTGAAGTGTTGTGGGTCATGGGACAGCGTCAGGAAGCCGGGGCGATCTGGCGCGAAGGTTTACTGCTCAAAGCCGACAACGACACCTTGGTCGAAACCCTGAAGCGCTTCGAATTCAAGCCATGAAGCCCTGCGCACTCGCCAAAGAGCCCACCGGCAACGGTCGGCGACGGGTTTTGGCGCTGGCCTTGGCCAGCGTTTTGCTGGCTGCAGGCTGCGCCACACCCCGCATGACCCCCATGGACGCCAACGCCTATTGGTCAGGTCGCATGGCCATTCAGGTGCTCAAGGACCCACCAGAATCGCTGAGTGCCGGTTTCGAACTGCAAGGCTCGGCCCTAGCCGGCGAGATGGTCTTGCTCAGCCCCATCGGCACCACGCTGGCCCGCCTGGAATGGACGCCCCAAGGCGCACGCCTGACGCAAGGCCAGCAACAAGTGGACAGCCCGAGTCTGCAAAGGCTGGGGGCTCGCCTGACGGGCACGGAACTGCCCATAGCGGCTTTGTTCGAATGGCTGGCGGGCCGCCCCGCCGAGGCACCCGGCTGGCAAGTCGACTTGTCGGCACACGCACAAGGCCGCATCAGCGCAGAGCGGCGCGAACCCAGCCCCGGTGCAGTGCTGCGCATCGCACTTGACCGCTGAGCCGGCCTTTTTTTCGGGCACCCCAAGCCTGGCGATAATCCCCCTATGAAATCGCTGCACGATGTGCCTGCACCGGCCAAACTGAATTTATTTTTGCACGTCACGGGCCGTCGCCCCGATGGGTACCATGAACTGCAATCGGTCTTCATGCTGATCGACTGGTGCGACACACTTCATTTTGAAAAACGGCCCGGTGGCGCCATCAGCCGCGAAGACCTCACCCTTGCCCTGCCCGCCCAGGACCTGATCACCCGCGCAGCGCATCTGCTTCAAAGCCACACCGGCTGCACCGATGGCGTGCACATTGCTGTTGAAAAACAAATTCCCGCGCAAGCGGGCATGGGCGGTGGCTCTTCGGATGCAGCCACCTGCCTGCTGGCACTCAACCGCTTGTGGGGCCTGAATCTGGATCTGCCCACCCTGGAAAAGCTGGGACTTCAACTGGGTGCAGACGTGCCATTTTTCCTGCGTGGGCACAACGCCTGGGTCGAAGGCGTGGGAGAAAAAATCACCCCCATTGAACTGCCCGCCGCCCGGTTTTGGGTGGTCAAGCCGCCCCAAGGCATCGATACTTCTCAAATTTTTGCCCATCCAAACCTCAAACGTGACACAAACGCTGCTACAATTTTGCTCTTCGCTGCAGAGACATATGACTTCGGTCACAATGATCTGCAATCCGTTGCACAGGTTTTGTGCCCCGGTGTTGAGCAAGCCCTTCAAGCCCTCAACCAAGCCGGTCTCAAATCCAGAATGACGGGTTCCGGCAGTGCCGTGTTTGCCCATTGCATGGACAGCACCACGAAAGTTTCGGTCCCTGACCTCTTTCTGGCCCGGCTTTGCAGTAATTTGGAAGCCCATCCCTTAAAAGCTTGGGCATCCAGCGATAGTTGATCGGTCGATCGCTGTTTCAGCGGTCAACCCGTGTAGGGGAGTCGCCAAGTTGGTTAAGGCACTGGATTTTGATTCCAGCATGCGAAGGTTCGAGTCCTTCTTCCCCTGCCAAATACGTTCATTCGTACAGGCCCCTTTATCTGATCGCTGGAATGCACATGCAGCCTGCTTCACTCCCCCCAGAATTCATGCTGTTCACCGGCAACGCCAATCCCGTGTTGGCCGCCGAAATTGCCAAATGCCTGGGCACGCAACTCGGCGCCGTCGATGTGGGCCGGTTCTCTGACGGCGAAGTCACCGTCGAACTCAAACAAAACGTCCGTGCTCGTGAAGTGTTTGTGGTTCAGTCCACCTGCGCACCGACTAACGAAAACCTGATGGAGTTGCTCATCATGGTTGATGCGTTCAAACGCGCATCGGCTGGTCGCATCAGTGCCGTCATCCCTTATTTCGGTTACGCCCGCCAGGACCGCCGTCCTCGCTCTACCCGCGTCCCCATCTCGGCCAAAGTTGTGGCCAACATGCTGCAGGCCGTGGGAGTTGACCGCGTCCTGACCATGGACTTGCACGCTGACCAGATTCAAGGCTTCTTTGACATCCCGGTCGACAACATTTACGCGTCCCCCGTGCTGCTGGGCGATCTGCGCCAGAAAAATTACGAAGACCTGATCGTCGTGTCCCCTGACGTGGGCGGTGTTGTGCGCGCTCGCGCACTGGCCAAGCAACTCGGTTGCGACCTGGCCATCATCGACAAGCGTCGCCCCAAAGCCAATGTGAGCGAAGTCATGCACGTCATTGGTGAGATCGAAGGCCGCAACTGCGTGATCATGGACGACATGATCGACACCGCAGGCACTTTGGTCAAAGCCGCCGAAGTGCTCAAAGAGCGTGGTGCCAAAAAAGTTTACGCCTATTGCACACACCCGATCTTTTCGGGGCCGGCCATCGAACGCATCGCCAAGGGCGAAGCGCTCGACGAAGTCGTGGTCGCCAACACCATACCGCTGACGGCAGAAGCCGCAGCGTGTACTAAGATTCGCCAACTTTCCGTGGCTCCGCTGATCGCCGAAACGATCAACCGGATTGCCCATGGTGAGTCGGTGATGAGCCTGTTTTCCGATCAAACCTGATCGGAAAGAGGCCTTTAGCGGCCAGCCGTTCTACTGGACTGGCTGGCTTTTTTGAGTCAGGGTCGCACTGGTCGCGGTGCACCCTAGAAGGAGAAATCTATGAAATTCGTCGCTTTTGAGCGCGCTAAGCAGGGTACGGGTGCGAGCCGCCGTCTCCGCAATTCCGGTCGCACACCTGGCATCGTTTACGGTTCCACATCGGCCCCACAGCTGATCGAACTGGACCACAACGCTTTGTGGCACGCCCTGAAAAAAGAGGCTTTCCACGCCACGATTCTGGACATGGAATTCAACGGTCAGTCCAGCAAAGTTTTGCTGCGTGACTACCAGATGCACCCCTACAAACAATTGGTGCAACACATCGACTTCCAGCGCGTTGATGCCAACACCACTTTGCACATGAAAGTGCCTTTGCACTTCAGCGGTGAAGAAGAGTCCGAAGCCGTCAAGACAGACAAGTGCACCGTCAACCACGTGGTGACCGAGCTCGAAGTCGCTTGCTTGCCTGCCAACCTGCCTGAGTTCATTGCAGTGAGCTTGACAGGCTTGACCAAAGGCGTGTCTTTGCATCTGAACGACATCACTTTGCCTGCTGGCTGCAAAGCCGTCACCCACGGCAAGAAAAACCCGGTCCTCGTGTCCGTGGTGGCACCTGTGGAAGAAGTTGTGGCAGCTCCCGTGGCCGCTCCTGTGGACGCCAAAGGCAAGGGCAAAGGCAAGAAGTAATCTTCTGGCTCGGGCTTTCAAGCCCTGCACTTTCAAGGCCCGCGCAAGCGGGCCTTTTGTTTTGTGCCCATGCTTGGCAGCTGCGCACCCTGCAGCAAGGATAATCTCGCACCATGATCAAACTGCTTGTCGGCCTGGGCAACCCGGGCAACGAATACGAAGACACCCGCCACAACGCCGGGTTCTGGTGGATCGATGCCGTGGCCCGTGAACTCAAGGTGTCACTGGTGCCCGAGCGCAGCTACTACGGCCTGATGGCCCGCACCACCGTCAACGGCCAAAACGTGTGGCTGCTCGAACCACAGACCTACATGAACCTGTCAGGCAAGTCGGTGAGCGCCCTGGCCAGGTTCTTCAAAATCCAGCCGCAAGAGATTCTGGTGGCACACGACGAACTCGACATCCCCCCCGGTGAAGCCAAGCTCAAGCTGGGCGGCAGCCACGCTGGCCACAACGGCTTGCGCGACATCCATGCCCAACTGGGCACAGCCGATTACTGGCGACTGCGCATTGGCGTGGGCCACCCGGGCGACAAGGCCGAAGTGGTCAGCTGGGTATTAAAGAAGCCAATGCTGGAGCACCGAAAAGCCATCGACGACAGCATCCACCGCGCGGTGTTGGCCTTGCCGCTTTTATTGACAGGGGAGATGGAAAAAGCGATGGTGAAAATCCACACCAGCAAGCCCCCCAGGCCCAAACCACCCAGACCGCAGAAAGCCGAGCCCGCCCCAACGACCGAACCCGGTCAGCAGAACTGAACCTTACGCCTTACTGCCCTTGCAGGCGACGGTATTTGGCCCAGAGCGACTCTTGGTTTTCTGCGTGCTGCGGGTTGACTGGAATGCAGGCCACGGGGCAGACCTGGACACACTGCGGCTCTTCAAAATGGCCCACGCATTCGGTGCATTTGGACGGATCGATCTCGTAAATTTCTTCGCCCAGGTAAATCGCTTGGTTCGGGCACTCGGGCTCACACACATCGCAGTTGATGCATTCGTCGGTGATCATCAGTGCCATGGCTGGGGCTCCGCAAAGGTCTGCATCGAGGTCATGCCCGGATTATCGGCCACAGGTCTGAGCCCGAGAAACTGCAGGGCTGTTACAGGCCCCTGGGCCTCGCATGCCCAATGACCCCACAAGCCGCACTGTCCCGGCGGCATGCGCCTAAAATAGATTGCATGATGAACGCCGACCTGCACTGCCACTCCGTCATCTCTGACGGCACCCTCACCCCCGAAGCCTTGGCCGAGCGCGCCAAAACCAACGGCGTGGAACTGTGGGCGCTGACCGACCACGACGAAGTGGCTGGCCAAGAACGCGCCCTGGCTGCGGCCCGTGCGCAAGGCCTGCCCTACCTCACAGGCACCGAAATTTCGGTCACCTTTGCCCACCAGACGGTGCACATTGTGGGCCTGGGTTTCGACGCGCACAACAACGCCTTGGTCGAAGGCCTGCGCCGCACCCGAGGCGGCCGCAGTGAACGCGCTCAGGAAATGTCAGAGGGCCTGGCCAAAGTCGGCATCCCCAACTGCTACGAAGGCGCGTTGCGCTATGTAGGCAACCCGGAATTGATTTCACGCACCCACTTTGCGCGGCACCTGGTCGACACTGGCGTGTGCAGCGACACCTCGGAAGTATTTCGCAAATACCTGACCGAAGGCAAACCCGGCTACGTGCCGCACCGCTGGGCACGCCTGCAAGAAGCCGTGCAATGGATCACCGATGCCGGCGGCATGGCCATCATCGCCCACCCGGCGCGCTACGGCTTTAGCCCCAACGAGGAGTACGCGCTGTTCAGTGAATTCAAAGCGCACGGTGGGCGCGGCGTCGAGGTCGTTACCGGCAGCCACTCATCTCCCGACGCAGTACGCTACGCAGAAACCGCGCTCGAATTCAACTTGGCGGCCTCTCGTGGCAGTGACTTTCACAGCCCCACCGAAAGCCGGATCGACTTGGGCACCCTGCCCTTCTTGCCTGGCCAACTGACCCCTGTTTGGGAACTGCTGACTGACCGCGTTCAGTGAATTCTTTAAAGGCCAATGCGCTGCACGGCATCGGTTTTGCCGTTCTGGCCACCGCGTGCTTCGCCACGCTGGACACCACCACCCGGCACGTCAGCGCGGGCCTGTCGGTGCTGGTGGCGCTGTGGTTCCGCTACGCCATTCAGGCCGTCATCACCACGATCGTCGTCTGGCCAGGCCGTGGCAGCCAAATCTTGCGCACCCTGCACCCGCGCTTTCAATTGGCACGCGGCCTGCTGCTGTTTGCCTGCAGCATCCTGGCCTTTTTGAGCCTCAAGTACATGCCTGTGGGCGAATTCACTGCCATCACGCTGCTGGCCCCCTTGGTCATCACCTTGCTTGCGGCCTGGATGCTGAAGGAAAAAATTCGTCCGCTGCGCTGGTTGCTGGTGCTGGGCGGCTTCATCGGCACCCTGATCATCATCCGCCCCGGCAGCCAGCACTTTGACTGGACCGTACTGTTGCCCCTGATGTTGGTGGGTACCAACTCCGGCTTTCAGCTGCTGACCAGCAAAATGTCCAAAACCGAGGACCCCATCACCACCCACTTTTATACCGGCTGGATCGGCACGGCCTTGGCCACCCTCATCCTGCCTTTTGTCTGGGAAATGCCCAATGACTGGACCGTATGGCTCCAATTGCTCTTGATGGGCGTGCTCGCCTCGATTGGGCACTTTCTGTTGATCCTGGCCTACGGCCGCGCCCCGGCAGCCACCCTCACGCCCTACATGTACAGCCAAATTGGCTTTGCCGTGCTGGGCGGCTGGCTGGTCTTCAACCACCTGCCTGACCAATGGACCTTCATGGGCATGGGCCTGGTCGCGCTGTGCGGGGCTTTGGGGGCTTGGCTCACGCTGCGAGAGAACCGCGTCGCCATCCCTCCAGCACAATCCTGAGTCTTCGCGCTTGCGTTGCGGGGCTTTGGCCTCATCTGTGTCGCATACTGCTCGGTACTGAACTTCGACTGTTGAGACCCATGGCCCAGTTTTTCAGCGTTCACCCCGACAACCCGCAAGCGCGTTTACTCAAGCAAGCCGTGCAACTGCTCAACCAGGGCAGCGTTTTGGCCGTGCCCACCGATTCCAGCTACGCCCTGGTCTGCCACCTGGACGATAAAACCGCTGCTGACCAATTGCGCCGCATCCGCGCTGTGGACGAGAAACACCACCTGACGCTGCTGTGCCGCGACCTGAGCGAGTTGGCCAATTACGCGCGGGTGGATAACTGGCAATTTCGGGCCATCAAACAAGCCACCCCCGGGCCTTTCACCTTTATTCTGGAAGCCACCAAGGAAGTGCCGCGCAGGGTCAGCCACCCGCAACGCAAAACCATCGGCCTGAGGGTGCCCGATCACAAAGTGCTGCAGGAACTGCTTGCCCTGCACGGCGCGCCGCTGTTGGCCGCCACGCTCATCATGCCCGGCGAAGCAATGCCGCTGAACGACCCGGAAGAAATACGAGAACGGCTGGAACACCAAGTGGGCGCGGTCATCGATGCAGGCGCCTGCTCTTTGGAGCCCACCACCGTGATCGACATGAGCGCAGACGCCCCCGAAGTGCTCAGGCTCGGTCAAGGCGATCCAGCACTGCTGGGCCTTTGACTTGGCGCGACAGGTAGCGCCCACACGGAGCCTGCCTTGCACCGCGAAAGGTCTGAACAGCGATCACTGACCCCAAAAAACAAAAACCCTGCAGCAGCGCATACGCCACGGCAGGGTCAAGCCAGAACGGGCTGCGAGACTTACTTCAAGTCACCTGCCAAGCTGGCCAGTGTGTCTGGAGAAACATCGATGTGCGAGGGGTAGTGTGTGTGGTCACAGCCCATCTTGACGCCTGCACCGGCCTTGACCGCTGCGGACATTGCAGGCTTCAGCTCAAAGCGCACAAAGTGCACGGCCGAGGTTTTTTCGTCGGTCTCGCGGTCCAGGTCTTCGTCAGCAATCGCATACACGCGGCCATGGCCTTCGACCTCGACAAACATGCGGTCTTCTACGCCAATCAGCTTGGCCAGTTCGCGCTTGCGTTCGTTGATGTCGGTGTACTCGATCATCATGGTGGCCTTCCAGTTGCTGCCGTCCGGCACCAGTGGGGCATAGGCCTCGATCTCTTGCAGGATGCCCTCTTCTTCGAACACTTTTTCGATGCGCAGCATCTCCTGAATTTGATAGCGGATCGTGGTTTCGCTCTCAAACTGCATGTTGATGTGCTCACCCAGACGCACGCTGCGCAGCTTGCGGTGGGCAATGACTTGGGGCTTGTGGACCTTGCGCCACTTGGTGTAGGCCTCCAAAGACATCAAGGTCTCGGGTGTGATTTTTCCGGTCAGTTGCATGACGGTTTTCCTTATTTGAGACCGTAGGCTTTGCGCACCAAGGTCAAGGGGTGGTTCAGTTCGGGGGCGCCCAGGCCATTGACCTCAAAGCCTTGGGCAATGTGGTGGCCGCCCAGCGGACAGTCGGAGCTGATGAAGTCGGGCTTGGAGCCGTCTTTCATAGTGGCCATGGCCTTGAAGACTGGCTTGCCGATCTTCATCGCCATCTCGTGTGAGCCTTTTTTCACGCCGTACGTGCCGGCGTGGCCCGAGCAGCGCTCGATGGTGTTGATCTGGGTATCCGGAATCATCTTGAGCATTTCCTCGGTCTTTTTGCCGATGTTTTGCACCCGGCCGTGGCAAGGAATCTGGTAGCTCACATTGCCCAGTTTTTGCGGAAACTCGGTCTTGAGCAGACCATCGCGCTTGCGGGCCATGAAGTATTCAAACGGGTCCCACATCGCGTCTTTGACCAACTGGGTGTCGGCACAATCGGGGAACATCAGCGGAATCTCTTGCTTGAACATCAGTGCGCAACTGGGCACCGCCGCCATGATCGCAAAACCATCTTTGGCGTATTTGGCCAGCACCGGGATGTTGGCTTCTTTGGAGTCCTTCACCGAGTCCAGATCGCCCAACTCCAGCTTGGGCATGCCGCAGCATTTTTCTTTCTCGACCAGCACATACGGGATGTCGTTGTGGTCGAGGATCTTCAGCAGGTCATGGCCAATGCCAGGCTCGTTGTAGTTGATGTAGCAGGTGGAATAGATCGCCACTTTGCCGGGTGTTTTCTCGCCATCCACCACAGTGACAGCCTGGGCATCAGGGGCACTGGAACGGAATTTTTTAGTGGCCAAAGAAGGCAACCAGGCGTTTTTGTCCACGCCCGCCACGCTTTCCATGACGCTGCGCGCCGCTTCGGTTTTGTTGATGGCGTTGATGGCTTGCACCACGATCGGGATGCCCGCAAAAGAGCCGTGCGTGTCGGTAGAAGCGAGGAACTTTTCAGCCGCACCCACTTCGCCGTTTTTGAACTTGATGGCCTTGGCCCGCAGCATGGTGTGCGGGAAGTCCAGGTTCCACTCGTGGGGCGGTGTGTAGGGGCACTTGGTCATGTAGCACAGGTCGCACATGAAGCACTGGTCCACCACTTTCCAGTAGTCCTTCTTGTCCACGCCATCGACTTCCATGGTGCTGCTCTCGTCCACCAGGTCAAACAAGGTAGGGAAAGAACCACACAAGCTCACGCAGCGGCGGCAACCGTGGCAAATGTCAAAAATGCGCTCAAGTTCATCGAAGCATTTTTCTTCGTTGTAAAAGTCCGGGGTCTGCCAGGCTAGCGCGTGCCTGGTGGGGGCTTCGAGGTTGCCTTCTTTGGCCATGGGGTGCTCCATTGGGAATTTTGTGGGGTTTTTCTGAAGACTCTGCAGCCAGAGCCCTGAGAAAAACCCGCTGCACTTTTCAGCGCAGCGGGCTGAAGAAACGGGGGAATCAATCCACCATTTCGTTCAAAGCTTTCTGGAAGCGGTTGGCGTGTGAACGCTCAGCCTTGGCCAGAGTCTCGAACCAGTCAGCGACTTCGTCGAAACCTTCTTCGCGGGCGGTTTTGGCCATGCCAGGGTACATGTCGGTGTACTCGTGGGTTTCGCCAGCCACAGCCGAAGCCAGGTTGTCGCGTGTCGGGCCGATGGGCATGCCAGTGGCTGGGTCGCCGGATTGCTCCAGGAACTCCAGGTGACCGTGGGCGTGACCTGTTTCACCTTCAGCGGTGGAACGGAACAGGGCTGCCACGTCGTTCTGACCTTCAACGTCCGCTTTGTTCGCGAAGTACAAATAGCGACGGTTGGCCTGGGATTCGCCTGCGAAGGCGTCTTTCAGGCATTGTTCCGTGCGCGAGCCTTTGAGTGCTGCCATGGATATCTCCTAGTGGGGTTAAACGTGAGGTTGCCCTGGCAAAATCGCCAGTGACGACGTAGGTTAACTCTGTACCACCCAGTCTGCCCAATAGATTGATGCAATGGCATTGATTGGCCAATACTATTGAACGACTCGTTTGATAAATATCTACTAATCAGGTATGCCCTGTCTTTCAGCGAGAGCGTCCACTGGCCAGAAACCCGAAAACGGGTCTGACAGTCACAGCGAAAGGCTCGTATGGCTGGGTAAAATCATCGATTTGGGCCACATAAGGTCCCACACGGCATCTGCTGAGCTGCCGTTTTCTTTTTGAAAAGTCCGCCATGAGCAACGCCCCCGCCATCCCCCTCGAACAACCTGGCTTAAACAGCCTGTCCAAATCGTTCGAGCCCGCCGCCCTGGAAGCCCATTGGGGCCCCGAGTGGGAAAAACGCGGCTATGGCGTGGCCGGTTTTCGCGGAACGGGTGCGCCAACGACCGACGCGCCCGCCTTCTCCATCCAGCTGCCGCCGCCCAATGTGACGGGCACGCTCCACATGGGCCATGCGTTCAACCAGACCATCATGGACTCGTTGACCCGCTACCACCGCATGCTGGGCCACAACACCGCCTGGATTCCGGGCACCGACCACGCGGGCATCGCTACGCAGATCGTGGTGGAGCGCCAGTTGCAGGCCAAAGGCATCAGCCGCCACGACATGGGCCCCACACCGGCCGAAGCGCGCAAGAACTTTGTGAGCAAGGTCTGGGAGTGGAAAGAAGAGTCCGGCAGCACCATCACCAGCCAAATGCGCCGCATGGGCGACAGCGTGGACTGGAGCCGCGAATACTTCACGATGGACCCCAAGCTGTCCAAGACCGTGACCGAAACCTTTGTGCAACTGTATGAGCAAGGCCTGATTTACCGTGGCAAACGTCTTGTGAACTGGGACCCGGTGTTGCAAAGCGCGGTGTCTGATCTTGAAGTGGAAAGCGCCGAAGAAGACGGCTCGATGTGGCACATCCGTTATGACTTGGTGGACCCGGACGGCAGCCTTGCGGCTGCGGGCTCTGGCAGCCTGACCGTGGCCACCACCCGCCCCGAAACCCTGCTGGGCGACGTGGCCGTGATGGTGCACCCCGAAGACGAGCGCTACAAACACCTCATAGGCCAGCAGGTCAACTTGCCTTTGTGCGGCCGCACCATCCCCGTAATCGCCGACGATTATGTGGACAAAGACTTCGGCACCGGCGTGGTCAAGGTCACGCCCGCGCACGACACCAACGACTACCAAGTCGGCCAACGCCACAAGCTGGCCCTGATTTGCGTGTTGAATCTGGACGCGACCATCAACACCAACGCACCCGAAAAATACCGAGGCCTTGACCGCTTCGTGGCCCGCAAGGCTGTGGTGGCCGACCTCGAAGCAGCAGGCGCTTTGGTCGAGGTGAAGAAACACAAACTCATGGTGCCGCGATGCGCCCGCACCGGCCAGGTGATTGAGCCCATGCTGACCGACCAATGGTTTGTGGCCATGAACCAAGTCGGCCAAGGCGACGCCACCGGAAAGAGCATCGCGCAAAAAGCCATCGACGCGGTGCAGTCCGGCGAAGTGAGCTTTGTGCCCGAGAACTGGGTCAACACTTACAACCAGTGGATGAACAACATTCAGGACTGGTGCATCAGTCGCCAGCTATGGTGGGGCCACCAAATTCCCGCTTGGTACGACGAAGACGGCAAGGTTTACGTAGCCCGCAACGAAGCCGAGGCGCAAGCACAATCTGACAAGGTATCACCCGGCAAAACACTCAAGCGCGACGAAGACGTGCTGGACACCTGGTACTCCAGTGCACTGGTGCCATTCAGCACCATGGGCTGGGGCAACGACGAGAACACACACAACGCAGCTGGCGAGCGTGCCGGAAACGGGCGCAGCGACTTTGCGAGCGAAGCGAGTATGGGCAAGAACGATTCCGGCACGCTCGCCAGCGGAACAGACTACGACCTCTACCTCCCCAGCAGCGTGCTGGTGACAGGCTACGACATCATCTTCTTCTGGGTCGCCCGGATGATCATGATGACCACGCACTTCACAGGCAAAGTACCCTTTAAACACGTCTACATCCACGGCCTGGTGCTCGACGCCCAAGGCAAGAAGATGAGCAAGTCCGAAGGCAACGTGCTCGACCCGGTGGACCTGATCGACGGCATCACCTTGGAGCCATTGCTCGACAAACGCACCCAGGGCCTGCGCAAGCCCGAGACCGCCCCCAAGGTGCGCAAGCAAACCGAAAAAGAATTCCCCGAAGGCATTCCCGCGTACGGTGCTGACGCGCTGCGTTTCACCTTTGCGGCCCTGGCCAGCTTGGGCCGCAGCATCAACTTCGACTCCAAGCGCTGCGAGGGTTACCGCAACTTCTGCAACAAACTCTGGAACGCCACCCGCTTTGTGCTGATGAACTGCGAAGGCCAAGACTGCGGCTTGAAAAAGCACACCAAAGCTGAATGCCAACCCGGTGGCCCAGCGCACGACTACATGGACTTCAGCCAAGCCGACCGCTGGATCAGCTCGCACCTGCAACGCGTCGAAGCCGAGGTGGCCAAAGGTTTTGCCGAATACCGCCTGGACAACGTGGCCAACACGATTTACGACTTTGTGTGGAACGAGTTCTGCGACTGGTACCTCGAAATCGCCAAGGTGCAGATCAACACCGGCAACGACGCGCAACAACGCGCCACCCGTCGCACACTGATCCGCACACTCGAGACCATCATGCGTTTGGCGCACCCGATCATCCCGTTCATCACCGAAGAGCTCTGGCAAAAAGTGTCGGTGGTCGCGGGTCTTCCGGGTGAGTCGGTCAGCATCGCCGCCTACCCCGTGAGCCAACCCGATCGCATCGACACAGCGGCCGAGGCCCATGTGGCCAAGCTCAAGACGCTGGTGGATGCCTGCCGCAACCTGCGCGGCGAGATGAACGTCTCGCCCGCCACCCGCATGCCCCTGTATGTGCTGGGCGACACCACTTACATGCAAAGCGTGGCGCCGGTGTTGCAGTCACTGGCCAAACTGAGCGAGGTCAAGGTGTTTGACACCGAAGCCGAATGGATCACTGCGGCACAAGCTGCACCGGTGGCCGTGGTGAGCGAAGCGCGCCTGTGCCTGTTCATCGAAGTCGACGCCGCCGCAGAAAAAATCCGCCTGACCAAAGAAGCCGCTCGCTTGGAAGGCGAAATCACCAAGGCCAACGCCAAGCTTGGCAACGAGGCCTTTGTGTCCAAAGCCCCGCCAGCGGTGCTCGACGAAACCAAAAAGCGTGTGGCAGACTTCGGCGCCACACTCGACAAAATCCGCCAGCAACTGCAACGCATGGGTTAAAACCCTGCTTGGACAAGGAATCGACCATGAGCCACAACGTCATCCGCAAAGCCGTCTTCCCCGTCGCGGGCCTCGGCACCCGCTTTTTGCCCGCCACCAAAGCTGCCCCCAAAGAGATGCTGCCGATCGTGGATAAACCGCTGATTCAGTACGCGGTGGAAGAAGCCTACGCGGCAGGTGTGCGGCACATGATCTTTGTCACGGGTCGCAGCAAGCGGGCCATCGAAGACCACTTTGACACCGCCTACGAACTCGAAAGCGAACTCGAGGCAGCGCACAAAGACGAGTTGCTTGCGTTGGTTCGCTCGGTGCAACCCGACGACATGGTTTGCGCTTATGTGCGGCAAAACCGCATGCTGGGCTTGGGCCACGCCGTGCTGTGCGCCGAGCCTCTGGTGGGCAACGAGCCTTTTGCGGTGCTGCTGGCCGACGATTTGATGGTCAACGCAGGCCCGTCCATCTTGTCCCAGATGGTTGAGGCCTATACCAAGCAAGGCCGTTCGGTTTTGGCTGTGCAAGAAGTAGCGCTCGATCAGGTCAAGCGCTATGGCATCGTGGCCGGCGAATCCGCGGGTCGCCAACTGATACGCGTCGAGCAAATTGTGGAAAAGCCCAGCCCCGACAAAGCCCCCTCACGCATGGGCGTGGCCGGTCGGTACATCCTGACTCCTGGCATTTTTGACGAAATCCGCAACCAGCCCACAGGCGTGGGCGGCGAGATCCAGCTGACCGACGCAATTGCCCGCTTGATGCAACGCGAAGCGGTCTATGCCTTCCAGTACGAAGGTAAGCGCTACGACTGCGGCAGCAAGGAAGGCTTTTTGGAAGCCACGGTGGAACTGGCTTTGCAGCACCCGCAAGTGGGCGCTTCTTTCCGTGAGTACCTCAAGGGTTTGAGTCTCTGATCAGCGCCGCTTGAGGCCAAAGACAAAGCTGGTTTCGGTTTTTTCCTGCATCACCAACTCATTGCCCGTCTGGCGGGCAAACGCCTCGAAATCTCGCCACGCACCCGGGTCGGTGGCGATCACCTTGAGCACCTGGCCGCTGACCATGTCATTGAGGGCCTTTTTGGCCTTCAAAATGGGCAGCGGGCAGTTCAGCCCGCTGGTGTCAATTTCCTTGTCGATGTGCATCATGTGCTCTGATTCACTTCCTGACTTTGCGCAGCACGCTCTTCCCAAGTCATGAACTTGGGCTCGATGCCAATGGTGCGCAGCCAGTCGCCCAAGGCGTAACCGGTGCCCGCAGGCCAGCAGATCAGGTCCTTGAAATCAAACATCTTGTACTCGGCCAACTCGGGCGACAAGCGCACCTCACCTTCAGCCACCGCATGGTAGGCAATGATCACCTGGTTCATGCGCTGGAAGTCGTAGACGCCGATCAACTTGAGGGCCGACACCTTCAGGTTGGTTTCTTCGGCAATCTCGCGGGTGATACCTTCTTCCGGTGTTTCGCCCGCCTCCATGAAGCCCGTGATCAGCGCAAAACGCCGCCCAGGCCAAGCCGCATTGCGGGCCAACAAAATCTGGTCACCCACCTGCACAATGCCTGCCAAAACGGGCGTGGGGTTGTTCCAGTGCGTGAAGTCGCAAGCGGTGCAACGCAGGCGCATCGTCTCGCCCCCGTCTTCCATTTGCGAGAGCCAGGCCAAAGGTTGGGCACACATTGGGCAAAAACGGTATTCAGCCATGACAACAACTCCAATCAGGCGGGGAAAACGCCCGTAGACAAATAACGGTCACCGCGGTCGCACACGATGAACACAATGGTGGCGTTCTGCGCCGTCTTGGCCACCTGCTGGGCCACCCAACAAGCACCTGCAGCGGAGATCCCCGCAAAAATGCCTTCGGTCCGCGCCATCTGGCGGCAGGTTTCTTCGGCATCGTTTTGACTGACATACACCAGCTCATCCACATGGCTGGGATCGTAAATCTTGGGCAGGTATTCTTGCGGCCACTTGCGGATGCCCGGAATGCGCGAGCCCTCGCTGGGCTGAGCACCCACGATGCGGATCGCCGGGTTCTTTTCTTTCAGAAACCGCGACACGCCCGTGATGGTGCCGGTGGTGCCCATGGCGCTGACGAAATGGGTGACCTTGCCGCCGGTTTGCTCCCAGATCTCGGGGCCAGTGGTTTCGTAGTGGATTCGCGGGTTGTCGGCGTTGGCAAACTGGTCCAGGATGCGGCCCTTGCCCTGCGTGGCCATGTTGTCGGCCAAGTCGCGGGCGTATTCCATGCCACCGCTCTTGGGTGTGAGGATCAGCTCCGCACCAAAGGCCTTCATGGTCTGGGCCCGCTCGATGGACAAGTCCTCGGGCATGATCAAAACCATTCGGTAGCCCTTGATGGCTGCTGCCATGGCCAGGGCGATGCCGGTGTTGCCCGACGTCGCCTCGATCAGGGTGTCTCCCGGCTTGATCTCGCCGCGCTCTTCGGCCCGGCGGATCATCGACAAAGCCGGTCGATCCTTGACCGAGCCCGCAGGGTTGTTGCCCTCGAGCTTGCCCAAGATCACGTTGCTACGGGCCGCCATGTCGGCAGCGCCCAATCGCTGCAAAGCCACCAAAGGTGTTTTGCCGATCGCATCTTCAATGGTTGGATAAATCATCCCATTAATGTGCCATAATTCGCTGCTTCACGAATACCGCCCGGGTGGTGAAATTGGTAGACTCAGGGGACTCAAAAAAGTGAGTGCCCTAGTAAACACTAAAGTTTACGCAGGTTGTAGCAAGGCTACAAAAAATTGTCCTACGCAATGTAGAACGCTGACGCCATAAGCACACGATTTTTTCAGCACAAAATCACGCTGAAAAAACCCATCAAATTCCCCAAAACTTCCAGCAAGTTCGAGCTGCTCGAACGTCCAGTTTCTGGACGTTTGGCGAAGCTGCTAATGCTGAAAAATTTGCAACAGCAGACTTATCAACACAGCTTAAAACTCAATTTTTAAGATGCTTGTCCAAGTAGCTTTTGATCCGACTTTGAGATAACTCATCAGCTTCTCGATCGTATCTGTGTGTGAACCTGGTGTTATTTGGAATAACTCCAGCGTAATTAAAAGAGTGCGTCGCCCCAGCGTAGATGTGCTTTTCGTATTTTGGGTTTCCAAAAGTTTCACACCAGCGGGGCAAGGCTAAGTCATCAGCTTCACCGATATGCAATTGGACAGGAAAGATTGGATCTCTTGGCGGAGATGCCAAATCTGGTGCACATGCTGGATACATGGCAACACCAACAGTGATTAGCTTCAATTCTTCATCAGTGACTTGAATTGCCGAATGAGATCGCATATTTCTCTCATTTGCCAACGCCCAAACACCTGCCCCACCTTGACTTACTCCAATGACTGCGATCTTGCCTTTATGCCAGGGCTGTTGTTGGACCCATTTAGCTACTGCGACCATGTCCGCAGCTCGGTCATCCGGCAATCCTCCGGCGACACGCCTACCAGTGTGCACTTTGATACCGCGTGCTGTGTAATGATCAACAACAACAGCGTTATAGCCCCAGCCCCGTAAGTGGCGAGCCTGTGCATATTCGATTGGCGTGACTCCTGCTGATCCATGTCCCACAATTACAGTAGGTTTGGGTTGGTTGTCACCCAACCGAATAGAAATTCGGACTGGTAGCTCCTTACCTGTGGAGTCTGTGAGATTTCGCATTTGGCTTAGGTTTGGCTGCACTGAAACAGGTACTTTGGGTCCTGTACTCACACAACCAGCCATAACAAATACAGCCGCAATCATCAGAAGTCGTTTAATCAACTGACACCTCACTTTTTAAGCACCCAAAGAAATTGTCATTGAACAGCCAGCACCGTGGCTTGGTAGCCCTGGAAAACACACTGGAAGGTAGGGTCCGCAGGTTAAGGAAAAGTAATGGGGCACGCTTGCCAACGCTTGCTCTACACTCAAGCCAAGATGTTTTGATCACCCGCCCCAAAAAAGCCCAAAATAGCGTCATTAATGTGCCATAATTTGCGTCTTGACGAATACCGCCCGGGTGGTGAAATTGGTAGACTCAGGGGACTCAAAATCCCCCGCCGCAAGGCGTGCCGGTTCGAGTCCGGCCCCGGGCACCATCTCTGGAAACCCAGCAACCATGCGGGTTCCAAGCGAACTAAGGCCAACCTTCACGGGTTGGCCTTTTTTCTTGTCTGTGCCGCTTGGGCGGGGTCTTTCATGGACTCAACCATGTATTGGTCAAAATTGTCATCACGGAGTGTGGTCATGGCGGTTGTTCTCCCTGGTTGGTGGTGTTTTCAAGAGGCGACCAACGCCAGCCCTTTGCGCTGCTCGGTGGCGAAAACTCACGCCTTGGTCAGCCCATGCGCCACAGCCTCACGCAGCGCAGCATTGACGCGGGTTTGCCAGCCTTGTCCGGTGGCCTTGAAGGCTTCAAGCACATCGGCATCCACACGCATGTTCAGGGGAGGGCGCTTCACGGCAGCGGTGGCCTGCCCCGGCCTCGCTTGATGCTGGCCTGATGCCAATAGGCCGCCACGGCGGCGGCATCCTTGGGGTCATAGGGGCCATCGGTGGCGGTGTGGGCAATTGGCGCGCCTTGGGCGGCTTCGCGTTTGACGCGCTCCCAATCGGTAACGGCAGGTTTTCTGTTTGGCTGCGACATTGTTTTTACGACCTTAAGCTGGCGCATTGGCCGTCATCGGCTTGATGCGGCTTCGGTCCTTGGCGCTTTGCCTTGCCGTCCAAAGGTCACGCTGGGTTTGCAGCGCCAGCCAATACCCCTGATTCGTCCCCAAAGCCTCGGATAAGCGCAAGTCCATATCGGCGCTCACGGCAGCATGGCCGTTCACGACACGCGACAACATCACCCGGCTGATACCAATGTGTGCGGCAAAGGCGGTCACGCTCACGCCCAAGTCATCCAGCCAGCCTGTGAGTAGTTCGCCGGGGTGTGCGGGGTTGTGCATGTTCATGGTGTGCCTTTCAGTGGTAATCCACGTAATCCAGTCATTCAACATCCTGACCGACAAAGCGCAACGTCAGCCGCCAATTGGCTTGCACGGTCAGAGCATGAAAACCAGCCCTGTCACCCGATCGGCCGTGCAGTCGCCAAGATGGGCGCATCAAGTCTTGCGGCCCACTGGCGACACTCAGCGCTGTTAGCAATTCGCGTAATCGCTTGGCGTGAATGGGTTGAATGCCTGCCATGCCACCCGTTTGGTAGATGGCCTCAAGCCCATTGTGTCGGAATGAAAGAACCATAAACTGTAAATCATGGGTTTACAAGTCGTACTTTGGCAACTTGCATTTGTCTTTTGGTTTTTCATGCCGCAACCCTTGATGCGATGAGCACCACGCTGGCGCTGGTCTCGGTCAGGAATCGTTGCAGCGTATCCAAGGCTTCCAGCTTTTGTGGCGCGTAATCGTGCCCGTCATAGCTGGCCACTTGCACGCCCGTCACGCCATGGCTCAGCAGGTGCCCACGGATTTCCTGACTGACTGACTGACAGACTGGCCAGCGGAAACCCAGCATCCATGCGGTTTCCATGCGATTAAAGGCCAACCTTCACGGGTTGGCCTTTTTTTGAGTGTGCGTCAGAACGTTGATGCGGTGTCGTGCTCATAAAACTTGCGCTTCACTGGATTTTTATTTTGATGCACAGCTGGTAACCCATCCCTCGTACGGACTTGATGGGGTTAAGTGGTCCTGTGTGCCCACTGATTTTGGTACGCAAGCGGCTGATCAACACCTCCAGGCTGGCTCTGCTGATGGAGTCTGACAAATCGAATGTCGCTGTGGATTCAATTAACTCCACATGGCCCACACAGCTGGTATTCAAGGCCAAGGTCTTGAGAATTTTGGTCTCGCCGGCGGTCAGCTCTATAGGGGCATTCAATCGGTAACGCAAGGTCAAATTGACTGTGTCCAATACCCATGGAATAGGCACTGCAACAGGCTTTAATCGGTCTGAAAGGTTGCGAATTGCAGCGACAAGCTCTGCAGGTCGTGCAGGCTTGGTGATGTAAACGTCGGCGCCGCTCTGATAACCCTCCACGCGGTCTTTACTGAGCACGCGCCCCGTCAGCATGATGATGCCGACCTGGGGTGAATGGATGCGAATTCTTTTGGCGATGCTGATGCCATCCTCATCTGCCATATTCAGATCCAACAGCAAAATATCGGTGAACCTTTCACGCAGCGCCTGGTTCAAGCTTTCTCCACTGTCAGCCGCCCTGACCACGAAGCCTTCTTCCGACAAAAAATCGCACAGCTCATGGCGCAATGTGTCGTTGTCTTCGACCACGATCAAGTCGATTTTTCTTGAGTTTTCAGTGTCTGTTTTCAAATCTTCCCCAACGGAAAAAGAAGTTGACTCGGTCCTGTTCGGTTTCATAACTCCGTTCGGAGCCCAGTTTGAGGGCCAGCGCTTGAGCCAACCACAGGCCTGTCCCGCAGCGCTTTACTTTTGGCCCCTTCTTCCCTGCAACAGCGCTTGAATACTTTGTCGGGATCAAGTTGACCTGCCTTGCCAACGGTATTGGGTATTTGGATCAGGGCCACATGGTTATAGGTGAGCAGGTTAGGGTAAACATCAGCGCAGACTTGGCTGCCATGTTCGAAATATTCAGATTTTTGGTTAATTTTTTCATCTTGGATGTTTCTTCTGTTAAGAATTTGCAAGAAATGAAAAAATCAATATATTAATATTTCAATGTAGTTAATTGCAATTTTAAGAATTATCTTAACTCATTTAACGGAAAAACCACCTTGTCCATGGCCAAACTGAACAACACACACCGCTCAGCTTTCCATACGATGGCCAAAGACGCCAAGGCTGCAGCGGTGACCATGAACGCTAACCCGGCGAGACACCGATTCATGCGTGCCCTGCTTGAATACAAAGACACGTTCTTGGCCAACATTGGCATGGCGATCAGTGGGCTGGTTTTATCCCTAACGGTACTGGTTACGGGTCCTGCGAATGCCGCCGACAGCGGCCTGCAGTACGTCAATAGGACGACAACCAACGGTTTGGGCAGCAACTCTGTGAAAGCCGTCTATGTCGTCGGCAGCAACGTTTACGCCGCCACCGCCCCTGATGGCTTTGGCTCCTCTGCCACCGGCGGCGGCCTGAGCATCTCCACGGACGGCGGGGCCACCTTCACCAACTACACCACCGCCAACGGCCTCGGCAGCAATGATGTGAGCAAAGTGTTCGTCGTCGGCAGCACCATTTACGCGGCAACCAAGGACACCACATACGGCTATGGAAGCCCCACTAAGGGTGGCTTGAGCATCTCTACCAACGGCGGCACCACCTTCACCAACAAGACCATAGCCGACGGCTTGGGCAGCAATAATGTGAATACGGTGTTTGTGGACGGTAGCACCATCTACGTCGGCACCTCCGTTACCAGTGAAGTTATAGCCACAGCACCCATCACCACAGCCAACATCACCTCGAATATCGCGACCCTGACCACGTCAACCCCTCACGGGTTGGTTGTCGGCTCCATCGTGCAAGTCAGCGGTATCAACTTCCCATTCGACGGCACATACTCCGTTACCGCCGTCCCTTCGACGACCCAGTTCTCGTTCGCAAAGACCGCGGCGGATTACACACTCCCTGCCCCTGCTGGCACCGCCAAACTTATGGTTGCCGGCGGCTTGAGTATTTCCACAAATGGTGGCGTCACTTTCACCCACTTCAACAGCACCGCGCTGTGTGGGTCCGTCAGCTGCAACCATGTGCGCGCAATCTACGCCAGTGGTTCCAACATCTACCTGGCCACGGACAACCGTCTGGTCTACTCAAATGATGGCGGAACGACATTCACCCATGCGCCCAACGGAGAATTGTCGACGCGTGGGGTTTTCAAAGACGGGACCAAAGTGTTCCTCGGCAGCAACTTTGGCTTGCAGGTCTCCACCGACAATTTTGCAACTCCGCCTGCCCTTAGAAACAGTCTTGACGGCCTAGGCGATGGAGCAGCTAATGTGGAGACGATTGCCATGGACAGTGGCAAACTCTACGTCGGCACGTGGGGCGGTTTGAGCATCTCTAGCAATGGTGGCACGTCATTCACCAACGACACCCCCGAGAACTGCCTGGGCGGCTATTTCGTCAGTGGGGTCTTCGTCAGCGGTGGCACCATCTATGCCGCAACGGATGGCGGTCTGAGCATCTCAACCGGACCCGGTGTGGGTTGCAGAACAGCTGCGGCTGCGCCGGCAGCCATTCCCACACTGTCTGAATGGGCCATGATCTTGATGGCCAGCTTGATGGGGCTCTTTGCATTTGTCAGATTGCGTAAAGTTACTCTTGGGTAGTTTTACGATGCCGACTGAATGAAGTGCACCTCACATTATGTTTTTGTAAATTTTTTCTGGTGAGTACTTAATGGCAAAGTTTTTTTATTTTTTCCCGATTTTGTTTCTTTTGCAAATGGAAAGCCATGCCGCCACAGTGATCACAATCAGGCAGGTTGGAAGCAGTGTTCAGGCCGTTGCAACAGGCTCATTGGACTTAACAGGTTTGGCAAACACTTCGCCACAAAATCCAGGTGCAAGAGTTCGGGGAGCAGGGCCGGGAGCCAACGTCATCATCGGTTTTGTTGCCGATACACCCGCTGATGGCTATACAAGCATTTCAGGACCTTCTGTGATCGGCAGTTTAGGCAACCCTCATATTACTGCCGATATTGGAAGCGGAGGCCCATTTGGCATCAATATGTCAAATGACAGACTGATCGTTCCTCAAGGTTTTACTGGGGGTGCCGTATCTGCTAACGCTACTTGGAGCAACAATACTATTGAAGGACTTAGCTTGTTCCCGGGAACCTATGTTTATACGTGGCCCGGTGATTCATTGACCATCCACATCGAAAGACCAGCCCCAATACCCACGCTCGACGAATGGGCCATGATCTTGTTGGCCAGCTTGATGGGGATCTTGGCCTTCGTGCGAATGCGCAAGGCGAATTAAAGGGTGCAGTGGCTTTGGTCTTGGCAAGGTTCGCAAGGGGAATTTGGGAACCCTGTCAGGTGTCGATCCCCGCACTCCATCGGTCGTTCCAGTTGCGCTCAATCTGCCGGCGGTCGCGTTTGGTAGGGCGACCTTGCTCTATGCTGAGCGCCGGCTCGCGACCCAAGCGGTGCTGCTCTGCGGCTTTTTGGCGGGCTTCTGTGCTTTCGGGTGTTTCTTCGTAAAGCAATTGCGCCACGGGTGCCGGGCCACGCGCACCGCTCACGCCCAAGACCCGCACCGTGCGCTCCACTGCGCCTTGGCGCAGGCGCACCGTGTCGCCCGCCTTGACTTCGCGCGAGGCCTTGGCGTCTTGGCCATTGACCTGCACGCGGTTCTTGCCGATTTCTTCGCTGGCGATGCTGCGGGTTTTGAAAAAACGTGCGGCCCACAACCATTTGTCGATGCGCAAGGAATTCATCGCAGAGGGTCCAGAAAATATCAGATCAGCTGGCCTTGTGGGCTCAGGCCATCGCGCACATGTGGGTATCGCAGCTTGAGCCGCAGTTCCTGCTTCATGCGCGTATTGTCCAGTCGCCGTGACTCGCTCATGAAACTCAGCAGCATCAAGGGCAAGGCTGAGCTGGCTTGGTCACGCGGCAGGCGGGGCGGTTTGGGCAGGCCAAACAGGCTGGCGGCCAAGTCAAAGTAGTCGCCCATTTTCAGATCGGTGTCGTCGGTGACGTTGACCACACGCTGGGGTTTACCGCGCCACAGTGCTGCCGCACAAGCGCGCGCCAGGTCGTTGGCGTGGATGTGGTTGGTGTACACATCGTCTTTGGCCGCCAGCACCGGCGTACCTTTGAGCAAGCGCTCACGGGGCGTGCCGCCTTCTCGGTCGGCCGCGTAGATACCGGGAATGCGCAACACGCTCACCCGCACACCGCTGCGCCCCAAAAACCGCATCAGGTTTTCTGCATCCACCCGGCGCTGGGCGCGGGGTGTGTGCGGGTTCACGGTTCGGGTTTCGTCCACCCGCTGCCCGCCGCAGTCACCGTATACACCCGTGGTCGAACCGTACACCAGCGCCAGCGGGGGCGTGCGCAAACGCAAAGCGCGCACGAGCGCCAAGCTGCGCGGATCACGCTCGGACGCGCCCGCACGGTCGGTCGGTGGTGGCGCCAGGTGAATCACGCGGTGGGCGATGCCCGCCAAGCGTTGAATGCTCGCGGGATCGTCCAGATTACCCAGCAAGGGGGTGATGCCGCAAGCGCGCAGCAACCGCACGCGATCGGGTGAAGAAGTCAACGCCATCAGGCGAACGCGTTGGCTTTGCGGCGCCCCCAGTTGACCCGCCGTGCGCAGCCCCACGTCGCCACAGCCCACGATCAGGACACGCTGGCGACGAAAACGGGCAGGCAGCGCGCCCAAGGGGGTTTGGTTTGAAGGCAAAATCAGGGGTTCCGGGTCAATTGCAACCCCTCAAGGATACCCAAAAGATGAGCTTTCAGATTTCCGTGCAGCCCAGTGGCCGCAGCTTCACCGCCGATACCAACGAAACCCTGCTGGCCGCTGGCATCCGCCAGGGCATTGGCCTGCCCTATGGCTGCAAGGACGGCGCTTGCGGTTCGTGCAAATGCAAAAAAGTTTCGGGCACTGTGGTGCACGGCCCACACCAAGACAAAGCTTTGTCGGAAGACGAAGAAGCCCAAGGCCTGGTGCTGACTTGCTGCGCCACCGCCCAAAGCGATGTGGTCCTCGAATCAAAACAAGTCACGGCCGAAGGCGGCCTGCCCGTCAAGAAGATGCCGGTGCGCGTGGTCACTCTGGAGAAGAAATCGCACGATGTGATTGTGCTGAAACTGCAACTGCCCGCCAACGATGTGATGAAGTTTCACGCTGGTCAGTACATCGAATTTTTGCTGCGCGATGGTTCGCGCCGCAGCTACAGCATGGCGAACGCGCCGCACACCCTGGAGGTGGCACCACCCACGGTGGAACTGCACATCCGCCACATGCCCGGCGGCAAGTTCACCGACCCAGTGTTCACCACCATGAAAGAAAAAGACATCCTGCGCGCCGAAGGCCCGTATGGCAGTTTTTACCTGCGTGAAGACAGCAACAAGCCCATGGTGCTGCTGGCCTCGGGCACGGGCTTTGCGCCCATCAAGGCGCTGATCGAGCACATGCAGCACCGCGGCATCACCCGGCCCGCCACGCTTTACTGGGGCGGCCGCCGTCCGGCAGACCTTTACATGCAAGATTGGGTGGAGGCCCGCCTGGCCGAGATGCCCAACCTGCGTTATGTGCCCGTGATCTCGAATGCCGAAGCGCAAGACCATTGGACTGGCCGCGCCGGCTTTGTGCACCAAGCGGTGTTGCAGGACTTCCCGGATTTGTCGGGCCACCAGGTCTATGCCTGCGGTGCCCCAGTCGTGGTGGACTCGGCCAAGCGCGATTACGTGGCGCAAGGCGGCTTGCCCGAAGAAGAGTTCTTCGCCGACTCGTTCACCTCCGAGGCTGACAAAGCCAAAGCCTGAAACCCTTCTTTCTGGAACCCTTCATGACCTTGATCACCCGCCGCCAATTCACTGCTGCCTCAATCGCCCTCTCGGCCCCAGCTTGGGCTCAGGGCAAAACGATCCGCATCATCGTGCCCTACGCGCCTGGTGGTCCCATCGACGTCACAGCGCGTGCACTGGCCGAGCGCGTGAAAGACAGCCTGGGCACCGTCATCATTGAAAACCGCCCCGGCGCAGGTGGCAATCTGGGTGCTGATCTTGTGGCCAAAGCGGCACCCGATGGCCTGACGATCGGCATTGCCGCCACAGCCACACACGCCATCAACCCCTGGCTGTTCGCCAAGATGCCCTACGACGCGAGCCGAGACTTTGCGCCCATCACACAAATGCTGCGCGTGCCCAATGTGTTGGTGATGAACGCCGAGACCGCACAACGCCTGAAGATCAACACGCTGGTCGATTTGGTGGCGTATGCCAAAGCCAACCCCGCCAAACTGAACTTTGGCTCGGGTGGCAACGGCAGCGCGGGGCATTTGGCGGGCGAGATGTTCAAGCGGGCTGCAGGCATTTTTGCGGTGCATATTCCCTACAACGGTGGCAACCCCGCGCAGCTGGCTTTGTTGTCGGGTCAGGTGGACTTCAACTTTGACAACCTGGCCACGGCCTCAGCCAACATCAAGGCAGGTCGCCTAAAAGCCCTGGCCGTCACCACCGCACAGCGCAGCAACGCCCTGCCCGATATTGCGAGCATGAGCGAAACCCTGAAAGACTTTTCGATCGACACTTGGTGGGGTCTGGTGGCACCTGCGGCCACGCCCCGCGATGTGGTGGACCGCCTGAACAAGGCTTTTGTGGCCGCGCTGCAAGCCCCTGAGACCAAAACACGCTTTGCCCAACTGATGGCCGAACCCGTGGGCAACACGCCTGAGCAGTTTGGTGCGTTCATGAAAACAGAGCTGACACGCTACGAAACCGTGGTCAAGGCCAGCGGCGCTCGGGTGGACTGATCACTCGCCCAGATAAGCTGCGCGGACTTTTGGGTCTGCCAGCATCTCCTTACCCACACCCGTCATGGTGATGAGACCCGAATCCATCACATAACCCCGGTCGGCAATGGCCAGCGCGCGGCTGGCGTTTTGCTCCACCAGCAGCACGGTGACGCCCTGGGCGTACACATCGCGGACCACCTCAAAGATCTTGTCGACCATGATGGGCGACAAGCCCATGGAGGGCTCATCCAGCAGCAAAACCTTGGGGCGGCTCATCAAGGCGCGGCCCATGGCCAGCATTTGTTGCTCGCCACCGGACATGGTGCCCGCCAGCTGGTCTTTGCGCTCGCGCAGACGCGGGAAAATGGTGAACATCTTTTCGATGTCGTCGGCAATGCCTGCATTGTCCGAACGGATGTACGCGCCCATTTGCAGGTTTTCGGTGATGGTCATGCGGGTGAACACGCCGCGGCCTTCCGGCACCATGGCCAGGCCTTGTTTGACCAGATCCCAAGGGCCTTGGCCCTTGATGCTTTTGCCCAGGTACTCGATGTCGCCCGCTTGCAAGGGCAAGGTGCCGGTGATGGCTTTCATGGTGGTGGTTTTGCCCGCGCCATTCGAGCCGATTAGCGAGACGAGTTCGCCTTCGCACACCTCCAGGCTCACACCTTTGACGGCCTGAATGCCGCCGTAGCCCACTTGCAGGTCTTTGACTTTCAACAGAACATTGGCCATCTCAGTGCCCTCCCGTGCCCAGATAGGCTTCAATCACTTTGTCATTTTTCTGCACATCGGCGGGCGTGCCTTCGGCAATCTGCTTGCCGTAATCGAGCACCGTGACACGGTCACACAAGCCCATGACCAGCTTCACGTCGTGTTCAATCAACAAAATGGTGCGGTTGTCTTTGCGGATCTGATCGATCAACTCGCGCAACTGAATTTTCTCGGTCGCGTTCATGCCGGCAGCTGGTTCGTCCAGCGCAATCAGCTGCGGGTCAGTGGCCAAGGCGCGGGCGATTTCCAGGCGACGCTGGTCGCCATACGACAGCGTGCGGGCTTTGTAATCGGCGTATTTGCCGATGCCCACATAGTCGAGCAGCTCTTGCGCACGCTTGGCAATCGCAGCCTCTTCGGCCTTGAAGCCGGGCGTGCGAAAAATCGCACCCAGCAAGCCCGAATGGGTGCGCACATGGCGACCCACCATCACGTTTTCAAGCGCTGTCATTTCGGCGAACAAGCGGATGTTCTGGAACGTACGGGCAATGCCCGCCTTGGCCACTTCGTGCACCGCTGTGGGCTGGTAGGGCTTGCCTGCCAGCTCAAAAGTGCCGCTGTCTGGCGTGTACAAACCGGTGATCACGTTAAAAAACGTGGTCTTGCCCGCGCCGTTGGGGCCGATCAGGCCATAGACCTGACCGCGCTTGATGGTGATGCCCACATCAGAAAGGGCCTGCAGGCCACCGAATCGTTTGGAGATGCCTGAGACGTTGAGAACAGTGTCTTGGTTGGCGGATGGGTTCATGGTCTGCTCCTTCATTTCGGCGTGAGCGATTTGCCATGCTCAGGCGAAGGCCACAGCCCGCGAGGCCGCATCAACATGATCACGATCATGGCCAGGGCCACCAGCAACTGGCGCAAGATGGCCGCGTCCAGCCGGCCCCCGGTCATCTCCTGCAAAGGTCCCGCCACATAGCGCAACACCTCGGGCAAAGCCGACAACAAGATCGCGCCAAGAATCACGCCGGGCAAATAGCCCAGCCCGCCCAAAACCACCATGGCCACGATCATCACCGACTCCATCAAACTGAAGGACTCGGGCGAGATGAAGCCCTGGAAGCCCGCAAACATCGCACCCGACACGCCACCAAAAGTGGCGCCCATGCCAAAAGCCAGCAGCTTCAGGTTGCGGGTGTTCAGGCCCATGGCCTTGGCGGCGATTTCATCTTCACGAATGGCCATCCAGGCGCGGCCAATGCGGGACACCTCCAAGCGGTGCGAAACGACAATGGTCACCAGCACCAGACTCAGGAACAGGTAGTAGTAAAGCGAGACCGAGGCGATTTCGAAGTCGCCAATCATCAGCTTTTGACCCAGGTTCACACCAAAGATCGAGATCGGATCGATCTGGGACAAGCCCTTGGGGCCGTTGGTGATGTTGACCGGGTGGTCCAGGTTGTTCATGAACACACGGATGATCTCGCCAAAACCCAAGGTCACGATGGCCAAATAGTCGCCACGCAACTTGAGCGTGGGCGCCCCCAGCAGCATGCCGAACAAACCCGCCAAAGCGGCAGCCACAGGCAAGATGAGCCAAATGGGCATGTGCATGCCCGTGGGATAGGCGGCAGCAATCCACGCAAAGGTGTTGGTCAGATGTGGTGACGACAAGAGGCCGTACATGTAGGCCCCCACCGCAAAGAAAGCCACATACCCCAGGTCAAGCAGTCCCGCGTAGCCCACCACGATGTTCAGGCCAATGGCCAGCAGGATGTAGAGCAAAGCCATGTCGGCAATGCGCACCCAGGCGTTGCCAAACATTTGCAGGATCAAGGGCAAAGCGATGAGCGCTGCACCAACCAGGATGTACTGAAGTGTCTTGTTGTTTTTCATGTTCACCTCCATTAAGCGCGGTCGGCCACACGTTCACCCATGAGGCCCGAGGGGCGCAGGGTCAGCACGATGATCAAGACAATGAACGCAAAAATGTCGGTGTAGTGGCTGCCCAGGACCCCCCCAGTCAGGTAACCGATGTAGCCCGAACCAATGGCTTCGATCAGGCCCAGCAAAATGCCACCAATGACGGCTCCAGCCAGGTTGCCAATGCCGCCAAACACCGCAGCGGTGAAAGCTTTGAGGCCAGGCAAGAAGCCCATCGCGTGTTGCGCTGTGCCGTAGTTGGACGCGTACATCACACCGGCAATGGCGGCGAGTACGGCACCGATCACGAAGGTGGCTGAGATGACCATGTCAGGCTTGACGCCCATCAAGGCGGCCACACGCGGGTTCTCAGATGTGGCACGCATCGCGCGGCCCAAGCGGGTGTAATTGACCAACCACATCAAGATGGCCAAGGACACGGCCGTGACGCCCAAAATCATGATTTGTGTGGGCGTGATCACCACACCACCCATGTTGATCGGGGTGCTGGAGAGCAATGTGGGGTAAGCCTTGTAGTTGGGTTTCCAGATGATCATGGCCAGGGTTTGCAGCAAGATGCTCATGCCAATGGCGGTGATCAGGGGGGCCAGCTTGGGGCTGTTGCGCAGCGGCCGGTAAGCGATTTTTTCAATGGTGAAGTTGAGCACCACCGCCACCACACAGGCGATCAAGGTGGCCAAAATCAAAATGGCCCAACCCGGCGCACCGGGCATGGCGCCTTGCATCATTCCGATGGCAGACCAACTCGTCAAAGCACCCACCATCAGCACTTCTCCGTGCGCAAAGTTGATCAGGTTGATGATGCCGTACACCATGGTGTAGCCCAAGGCCACCAGGGCGTACATGCTGCCCATGACCAGGCCGTTGATGACCTGCTGCAGAAAGACGTCCATTGATTTCTCCGTGTTTTGAACTGCGCTTAACAGTTCTTCGCTTCGGTTGTTTTTTCGGATCGGCCAGCACCTTGTGGGCGCACCAAACCACTAGCAAAAACCCCGCCAGATTCGTGCGATTCCGGGCGGGGTGGCGGGATTGTAGTGAAAGAAAGGACCGCACCAGTATTCATTGCTGTCGGGACTTACCCTTTGGCTGAATTTTTCTTTCGCAGTTCTTCCAGTTTGTCGGCAATTTTGATTTCTAGCCCCCGGCGAACCGGTTTGTAAAAGCCGGGATCCGCCATGCCATCGGGCAGGTAACGCTCGCCTGCAGCAAAGCCATCTTCTTCGTCATGCGCATAGCGATAGCCTTTGCCGTAGTCCAACTGCTTCATGAGTTGGGTGGGCGCATTGCGCAAATGCATAGGCACAGGGCGGGTGCCATCTTGCTTGACCCAGGCTTTGGCCTCCTTGAATGCTTTGTAAGCGGCATTCGATTTGGGGGCCACCGCCAGATAAATCACACACTGCGCCAGCGTCAACTCACCCTCGGGGCTGCCCAGTCGTTCGTACACGTCGGCAGCATCGAGCGCCATGCGAAGCGCTCGCGGATCGGCCAGGCCAATGTCTTCGCTGGCCATGCGGATCAGGCGGCGGGCCATGTAGCGCGGATCCGCACCCCCGTCGAGCATGCGCACGAACCAATACAGGGCGGCATCCGGGTCCGAGCCCCGCACCGATTTGTGCAGCGCGCTGATGGTGTCGTAGAACTGCTCGCCGCCCTTGTCGTAGCGGCGCATGCGCTCGCCCAGCACCCGCATCAACCAAGCGTCGGTCACTGGGTCGATGCTTTCCTGCCCGGCCGCCATGGCCAGCGTCTCCAAGGTATTGAGCAACCGCCTGGCGTCGCCGTCGGCATAGGCCAACAAGCGGGCCAGCGCCTCCGGCTCAATAGCGGGAATGGCCTGGATGGCCTGGGCCCGCACCACGATGTGCTGCAAGTCGTCCTCGGAAAGGGGCTGCAGCACGTACACGGCCGCCCGGGAGAGCAAGGCCGAGTTGACCTCAAAAGACGGGTTTTCGGTGGTGGCCCCGATGAAGGTGAACAGCCCACTTTCGACATGCGGCAAAAAAGCGTCTTGCTGGCTTTTGTTGAAGCGGTGCACCTCGTCCACAAACATGATGGTGCGCTGGGGGTTCAAGCCCGTGCGGGCGACTTCGGCTTTCTCTACGGCTTCGCGGATGTCTTTGATGCCCCCCAGCACCGCACTGATGCTCAAAAATTGCGCTTCAAACGCATCGGCCATCAAACGGGCGATGGTGGTTTTGCCCACACCAGGCGGTCCCCACAAAATGCAGCTGTGCGGCTGTCCCGACTCGAAAGCCAAGCGCAAGGCCATGCCTTCACCCAACAAATGCTGCTGGCCAATCACCTCACCCAAGTGGCGCGGGCGCAAGCGCTCGGCCAGGGGCGCCTGGGGCGACATGGGAGCAGGTTTCATGACACGAGCCCAGCCCGCTTCAAGGTTTGATCACATCGGCACCCGCCGGGGGCTTGAAAGTGAAGGTACTGGCAGGCAAAGCCGGGTTGAGTTCGAAGGCGGAGAAGGTCAGCAAAGAGCGCTGACCGAGGCTGTCTTGCACATCCAGCACCGCCAGCTCGGGGCCAGCAGCGCTGACACGCAAGCCGACCATGACCGAGCGGATCGGGCCCTCACGCTGTACGGGCGTCGCCCGCACCCACTGCAGGCCCTCCTGAGCAGGCTCGGGGGTGAACTGGAAATCGGCTTTGAGGGCCTGCAAATCGGAAGCGGCTGTCAACAAAGCGGCCGGTGTGGCCCCCAGCACCTGCGACTGTGGGCGGGCAGTGACCTGGTTCAGGTCCACATCGTGCAACCACAGGGTTTGACCATCGGCCACCAGGGTTTGCAAAAAGGGCTTGCGGTAATCAAAGCGGAACTTGCCCGGCCTTTGAAATTCGAATCGACCACTCGATGTCTTGGTGCGCGTCACCTGCCCCGCCCTGGTCGGCGAAGTGACGACCTGGGTGAAGTCGGCACGACCGCTGCGCGCTTGCTTCATGAACTGGGCCAGCAGGTCCACGCTGTCGGCCTGTGCGGGCAGGGCCAAGGCCCACACCGCAACGGCCAACACAGCCCCGCCCCCCCAACCCAGCACCGTGCGTCGCTGCTCAACATTGTTTTTCATTCGATTCACTCTGCCCGAGCGGGCACCAAAATTTCACGCTGACCACTGCCGCTCATGGCGCTGACCAGTCCGGCTTTTTCCATGTCTTCCACCAGACGGGCGGCGCGGTTGTAGCCAATCTTGAGGTGGCGCTGCACCAAGGAGATGCTGGCCTTTCGGTTCTTCAGCACCACTTCTACAGCTTGGTCATACATCGGGTCTTTTTCGGCGTTGTCACCCTCGCCCAGCATGCCGCCATCGTCGTCGGTGGTGCCGCCTTCAAGCACACCTTCGATGTAATCGGGCTCACCCTGGCTCTTGAGGTAATTCACCACGCGGTGCACTTCCTCGTCACTCACAAAAGCGCCATGCACCCGGATCGGGAAACCCGTGCCTGACGGCATGTACAGCATGTCACCCATGCCCAGCAAAGCCTCGGCACCCATTTGGTCGAGGATGGTGCGGCTGTCGATCTTGCTGGAGACCTGGAACGCAATGCGGGTCGGGATGTTGGCCTTGATGAGGCCGGTGATCACATCCACGCTGGGGCGCTGCGTGGCCAAAATCAAATGGATGCCCGCCGCACGGGCTTTCTGGGCCAAGCGCGCAATCAGCTCTTCGATCTTCTTGCCCACCACCATCATCAGGTCGGCCAACTCGTCGATCACCACCACGATGTGCGGCAGGCGCTTGAGCGGTTCGGGATCGTCTGGCGTGAGGCTGAAGGGGTTGTAGATGAACTCTTCGCGGGCGGTGGCATCGTCGATTTTTTGGTTGTAACCGGCCAGGTTGCGCACGCCCATTTTGCTCATCAACTTGTAGCGCTTTTCCATCTCGCCCACACACCAGTTCAGACCGTTGGCAGCCTGGCGCATGTCGGTCACCACTGGGGCCAGCAGGTGTGGAATGCCTTCATAAACCGACATCTCCAGCATCTTGGGGTCGATCATCAAAAGGCGCACATCGCGCGCTTCGGCTTTGTACAGCAACGACAGGATCATGGCGTTGATACCGACCGACTTGCCCGAACCCGTGGTGCCCGCCACCAGCACATGCGGCATCTTGGCCAAATCGGCGACCACCGGGTTGCCGATGATGTCCTTGCCCAGGCCCATGGTCAACATGGACTTGGCTTCGTTGTAGACCTGCGAGCCCAGAATTTCGCTGAGCTTGATCGACTGGCGCTTGGCGTTGGGCAACTCCAGTGCCATGAAGTTCTTGCCTGGAATTGTCTCGATCACCCGGATCGACACCAGGCTGAGGGAACGCGCCAGGTCTTTGGCCAAGTTCACCACCTGGGAGCCCTTGACGCCTGTTGCCGGTTCGATTTCGTAACGCGTGATCACCGGGCCGGGGGCAGCAGCTACCACACGCACCTCGACACCAAAATCCTTGAGCTTTTTCTCGATCAGGCGGCTGGTCATTTCCAGCGTATCCGGTGAGACGGTCTCTTGCCGAATGGACAGGCTGTCGAGCAAATCCACCTGAGGCAGCTTGCTGTCGGGCAATTCGTTGAAGAGGGGTTTCTGTCGCTCCTTGATCACGCGGTCGCTGCGTGGCACATCCATCACGGGGGACTCAATGACCCTTGGCACGGCCTTGTTCGCAGGCGTGGACACAGCAGGCAAATCCAGCTGACCCTCTGGCGAAACAAGACCAGGTAAGTTCACATCCCACTGCGGATCGATGGCCTGGGTGGAAAGGGCCTGTTGGCGCTCGCGCAAAGCCTGTTGGCCCAAGGCCATGTCTTCTTCGATCTCGCGCTTTTCATGTTGCGATCGGATTAAGGCATCGAGCTGCGCACCGATTTTTTCGGCCAACTGACCCCATGAAAACCGGAACACCATGGCCACGCCCACCAGGAACAACACAATGCCCAAAAGGGCTGAACCGTTAAAGCCCAATCCGTGCACAGCAGCAGCGCCAGCCGAATAACCCAGCACACCGCCGCTGTGCCCAGGCAAGCCGGTTTCGAGCCGGTACAAGCGCGTCCACTCCATCCCGCAACTGGCAACAAGCAACACCGCCAAACCCAGCCAAAACACCCACAAACTGCGCCACCAAGAGGGCTTGTCCAAATCGGACTGTGGGTCAACGCCGCGCAACCAACGGGCCAAGGCCACCAACCAGGCTCGGTAGCCCGCCAACACACACCACCAAGCTGAAAAACCCAACATGAAATAAGCCAGATCCGCGACCAAGGCCCCCCAACGACCCACCCCGTTGCGCACAGCCGCGCTGCTGCCCGAAGTGGACCATGCCGGATCTTGCGGGTGATAACTCCACAAGGCCACTGTTAAAAAGAGGAGCAGACCCGCACCCAACAGCAAGAGGATTTCTTGGGCAAAACGTGACCACAAGGTCACAGTCGCAGCGGGGGCGGCGTCAGGGCCATCTCGGGTCAGGGTGTTCAGTGAGTAAGTCATAAATGAAGACTCAAGCTTACCCGATCAAGGCCAGACCTGGCGCATCGGCTTGCACCCTATTGCCAGAGCTGTTGTCCCACGACCGACAAAGCCACAGCAAAGCCTTAAAGCCCGACGCGTTTGCGTGTTTCTTACAATGCAGGTTGGTGTAATTTTCCGCACCGCTTTGTCTTTTTACCGGATGGCCCTTTTCATGTCGACCCCAACCCAACACGCACACGTTCTCATTCTCGGCTCTGGCCCCGCCGGTTACAGCGCCGCCGTTTATGCCGCCCGCGCTAACCTCAAACCCGTCTTGATCACCGGCATGGCGCAAGGCGGCCAGCTCATGACCACCACCGAAGTGGACAACTGGCCCGCTGACGTGCACGGCGTGCAAGGCCCGGACTTGATGCAACGTTTTCAGGAGCATGCCGAACGCTTCAACACCCAAATCATTTTTGACCATATCCACACCGTCAAGCTGGATCAACGCCCCTTCACCCTGATCGGCGACAGCGGTACTTACACCTGCGACAGCCTGATCATCGCCACCGGCGCTTCGGCCAAATACCTGGGCCTGCCGTCAGAGACCGCCTTCATGGGCCGCGGCGTGAGCGGCTGCGCCACCTGCGACGGCTTTTTCTACCGCGACCAGCTGTGCTGCGTGGTGGGCGGCGGCAACACCGCCGTCGAAGAAGCCCTGTACCTTTCCAACATCGCCAGCAAGGTCTATTTAATCCACCGCCGCGACAAGTTCAAAGCCGAGCCCATTTTGGTGGACAAGCTGATGGACAAGGTTGCCGCCGGCAAGGTCGAGCTCAAAACCTTCCAAACGCTGGAAGAGGTGCTGGGTGACAACACCGGCGTGACCGGCGTGCGCTTGAAAAGCACCAAAGATGGCAGTTTGGAAGACGTGGAACTTAAAGGCTGCTTCATCGCCATTGGCCACTCTCCCAATACCGACATCTTCCAGGGCCAGCTCGAACTCGAAAACGGCTACATCGTGACCCAAAGCGGCCTGAAGGGTTTTGCCACCCAAACTTCGGTGCCCGGCGTTTTCGCTGCAGGCGACGTGCAAGACCACGTGTACCGCCAGGCCATCACCAGCGCGGGCACGGGCTGCATGGCCGCGCTCGATGCGCAGCGTTTTCTGGAACAGCACAACGGCTGATTTCTGGTTATAATCCAAGGCTTTGCTGCTTCTGCCCGGACTTTTGTTCGGGGCTACAGGCACAGCGATCTGGGATACCGCCACCCATCTTGGCGAGGTGAGGCTGGAGCGCCAGGTCCCGTGCAAATCTGCACGAGACCCATCGGCACCGGCTGTTTAAAAAGTATCGGAGTGTCCACATGGCACGCGTCTGCGAAGTAACGGGCAAAGGCCCAATGACGGGAAACAACGTTTCCCACGCCAACAACAAAACCAAGCGCCGGTTCCTGCCGAACCTGCAATACCGTCGTTTCTGGGTCGAGAGCGAAAACCGTTGGGTGCGTCTGCGCGTCTCCAGCGCCGCCCTGCGCCTGATCGACAAAAATGGCATTGATGTCGTTCTCGCTGACCTGCGCGAACGCGGTCAAGCCTAAACCCAGAACATTAGGAGTCATCTACCATGGCAACCAAAGGCGGACGCGAAAAAATCAAGCTGGAATCCACAGCTGGCACTGGTCACTTCTACACGACCAGCAAAAACAAGAAAACCATGCCCGAGAAAATGTCGATCATGAAGTTCGACCCCAAAGCTCGCAAGCACGTTGAATACAAAGAAATCAAGCTGAAGTAATTCGGCCTGAGCTTTTCAAGAAAAAACCCGCTGTTCACACAGCGGGTTTTTTTATGGCTTGGGCGCTTTGTGAACCCTCTGCGGCCGCACACCCCAGATGGCCTTCAATCTGCCGGCCGCATCAGGTCGATCAGTTCGGCCATGCTTTGCACATCCAGCTTCATCATGATGTTGCTCTTGTACTGCTTGGCTGTGGCGTATGAAATACCCAATTTCTTGCTGATCTCCTGATTGCCAAAACCCGCCAGCAGCAGCTGCAAGGCTTCTCTCTCGCGGGGCGCTAAACGAGTGACGCGATCCTTCTGGGCAAACTGTCGTTTTTTTTCAGCCTGGATCGCAAGGTCTTTGGCAATGCCATTGCGAACAGCCTCCAACAAATCGAGGCGGCTAAGGGGTTTCACCAAAAATTGCAAGGCGCCGTTGCCAAGCGCGGTCACAGCCTGCTGAACGGTGCTCTCTCCAGAGACAAACACCACCGGCATGCTCAAGCCCATCTCAACCAAGCGGGCCTGCACCTCCACACCGGTCATGCCAGGCAAACGCATGTCCAGCAAAACCATAGCGGGTGTCACGGGCGCCACAAACTGCAAGAAAGCCGCAGGGTCATCAAACGCATAAACACGATAGCCCTGCCCCTTCAACACCCGTGACATGCTCTCGCGCATGGCCAGATCGTCTTCGACCATGAACACATGACCCTCAACGTCGATCGCCTTGACTGGCACTTGTTCGGTGGACAGGCCCGCATCGGTCATCATGATTTTTTCTCCTGAAAGGGCAATTGCAAGCTCATGCCAACCAGCCCGTTTTGTTCGTAGACATTCATGGCCCCGCCGTGGTGTTCGATGATGGCACGGCTCAGCCACATACTTTGACTGAAATGCTGGGTACCACGATCCAAAGCCTCAGCGAGCTGGGCCGTGGTGATGGGCAAACCATCATCAAGGAAGCGCAGGTGAACAAAACTCCCAATGCAGGTGGTGGTGATCTGCATATAACGAACATTCGGACTGCTTCGCTTGAGCACGTGCAGCAAAATCCCGGTCAATGCTGACTCCAATTGAACCGGGTCGCCTTGCACCATCACCGCTTCGCTGACCAACAAAGAAACATGCACACGCTGACGGCCAAATTCGGTCTGGAAGCCGCGGACCAGGTCCGCAAGCAGTTGGGACAAATCGACCTGCACATGTACCGTGATATCGACTTCTATAAACCGGCGAAAATCCCGCACCACCTCGGTGGCCGCAGTACTGCCAGCCACCAACTGCTGCAACAGTTGGGCCCGCTCCAGCGGAATCAGCGAAGCGTCTTCGGCCAACAAATAGTCTGCATTGAGCCGGATGGCGCCCAGAGGCTGGTTGATCTCGTGGGCTAAGGAACTCATGATGGCCGGCAGGTTTTGCGAGCGGGCTGCAAAAGACAAAGCCTGCAGCATCTCGTTTTTTTCGTTGAGCAACTGATTGAGTTGCTGGTTGAGTTGGTCAGCTTGCTCCTTCTGGTCTCTGACCGCCATCTTTTGGATGACCATGCGCTCGAACCCGTATCCGTTGGCACTGATCAACATCAACGCGAGGGTAGCCACCACAAACAGCCGCATCGAAAAAGACAGAGACTCTTCGGCAAAAAGCTTAGAAAAATAGAGCCGCTGTCCAGCATTGCCCGACAGCAGCGTCCAAGACCAGAAAAAGATCAACACCATCATGGCCAGTACAGCGACACCCATCAAGTCGAGCTGAATGGATGCCGACAAACGGCGTGTCTGGCGCAAGCCATAGAGCATCCACAACAGCAACGTCAATGAGACCAGCAGCTGGTAGACCACGCGAAAATCACGGTTTTGAACGGTGAAAAACTGCACCAGCATGATCACCATCGCCAGCCCCATGGCCAGTGCACAGTTGCGTGCAAAGCGGGGGTTGTGTGGCTGATGCCAGGATCGCACCCGTAAGCCCGTGGCAAAAAAACTGGTCCACAGGAACAAGGTCGAAAAAACCAGCAACGCTCGCCCAAGCAGGGGCGCCAGCGCAATGCAGACACAGGCCATTGCCGCCGCCACGCCACCGATCACGCCATAAAGACCCATACGTTCGTCAGGCATCAATCGGCTGTCGCGAGCGGGCATGCCCGCCAGAGTCAGCCCTACAAACAGACAAGCCATCGCCAAATACAGAGGAAGAACGATATCGTTCATGTCGCCTCCAAGGGCAGACTCAGCCGCATGCGTGCGCCCGCATGGTGGGCAATGGCGTTCAGGTCACCTCTGTGCATTTGCGCGATCCGGCGACTCAACCACAGGCCCAAACCCATACCTTTAGTTTTGGTGGAAAAATTCATCTCAAAGACCTTTGAATGCAAGTCTGTGGGCAAACCCGGCCCATCGTCAACCACATCCACCAAGGCCAGTTGGTCGTGCGCCAATAAGATCACCTCGATAGAGCCACCGTCTCGGTCGGCCATGGCTTCCACGGCATTATTCACAAGGTTTTGCAGCACCATCCCCAGCTGCACTGCGCTGGCCAGGACCTGCACCCTGGCCTGTGAACGTAAGCTCAGACGCACCCCAAATTGCTGCTGCAACAAAGGGGCTTGCTGCGCGATCCAGTTTTCCAAGAAGTCAGACAAGTCCAACCGATTTTGCTGCGGCGCCTTGTCCATGAACAGGCTACGCAAGCCCTGCACGATGGCCACGGCGCGATGGTTCTCACGCAGGATCTCCTGCAGCACTTGCGATTCTTCCTCGCGGCTCAGCCGTTGGCCACTGACCAGATACTCGGCATTGAGCTGGATAGCCCCCAGTGGCTGACGCAATTCGTGCGCGAGACTGGCCATCTGCGGTTCGGCCTCACTCGCCGCATTCGAGGCCAACAGCGTCATCACCATAGACTCTTTTTCCTTGAGCATGCCCTCCACCTGCGAGACCATTTGCTGCAGTCGATCCTTTTCGTCGCGCAATGCCTGGGCCACAACAACAGCCACCGCCAACTGCGCCATAAAGCCCAAAAAGAAGGTCACCCACATCCAGTCAACCATGGCATCGGTCCAACCGGGTGCCTGCATCAGCTGCCGATCCTGCCAAGCGAACCACGCCAGCGCCGAACGGCCCAGCAACTCCGAAAGCCAGTGCGCCGTGACCATCATGAACAACATCAGACGAACGCCCTGTGGTTGTGCACGCCACAACCACCAGCTTTCAAGGACCACCCAACCAATGACCACCAGCACCTGCGCGGTCATGACCGCCATTTGCCACGGGCCAGTCAGCACCATGTTCAGCGTCAGGTGTGTCAAAGACACCATGAGAACAGCCCAGGCCGCTTGGCGTTGGGAGGTCACTGGCATGGGCCTGCGCTGCCAACGCAAAAAAACGATTAGAAAGGCATAGTTGGCCTCGCCCAACATTTTGGCGATCGCACCAAGCGCCAGATCGCCATCGGTCAGGCGGTAGGCCCCATAAAACAAGGCGGTGAAGAGCGTCGTGACGAGCAGAAAAATACCCGACCGCCCCAAACTCATGGGTCGCCACAAGCCTGTGGTGGCCAGGCACAGCCCCACAAAGCCCAGCACCGCCAAGGGCAAAACCAAATCCATGCAAAATCTTCAGAAACAAAAATTTTGAAGTATTCAGCTGCAGCGCTCCACCCACAATCCGCGCACAGATATCCTCCAAATGGCGGATATCCGTATCAGAACCGCCCAAACGCAAGCGATGGAATGCCACGTTGCCGATGTCATTGCGAGGAACGAAGAAATCCATGGATCGCCACGACTTGCATATGGATTGCCGCGTCGCTGCGCTCCTCGCAATGACGGGGGGATTGCTGCGCTGCGCTCGCAATGACAATGAACCCGTCATGGCGAGGAACGAAGCCATCTCAGCCCAGCATACGCTCGTACAAATCCAGCCACTGCGGGTTAAGCGCCTCAATCAGGTCGATCTTGCGCTGCCGCGAGCCTGCCTTGAGTTGCTTTTCACGCAGGATCGCCGAGGCCATCGTCTCATGCTGTTCGTACCACACCAATTGATGCACCCGGTACTGACTGGTGAAGCCTTGCGTGACCCCATTTTTGTGCTGCCAGACCCGCGCACCGAGTTGGCTGGTCACGCCCACATAGAGCGTGCCATGGCGCCGGCTAGCCATGATGTAGACGCACGGATTTTTCATATCCTCGACCTCCCCTTTTTTGGGGTGTCAGTGTAGGGACTTGCGTCGCTTCTGTCATTGCGAGGAACGAAGCCATATATGGATTGCCGTGTCGCTTCTGTCATTGCGAGGAACGAAGCAATCCATGGATTGCCACGCTGCGCTCGCAATGACGGGGAGGATTGCCGCGCTACGCTCGCAATTACTAGTGAAACGTCATCGCGAGGCCATAGACCGTGGCGATCTCAATGGGCCACCATCTGGATAACCAACTTCATTCCACACGCATCTGCATAGCGGCGCAATGTATTGAGAGAGGGCGAATGATCTTTCTTGCCTAAACTGGCCTCGATGCGAGCGACCACAGGTTGAGAAACCCCCATACGGGACGCGACTTCGGCCTGGGTCAGGCCGGCCGCTGAACGAGCCTTGAGCAGAGCGGCCAAGGCTGCAAATTCGTCTTCTAGTGCGTCATAGGACACAGCAAACCTGGCGTCTGTTTTCCGACGTTTTGCGGCATAGCCTTTTGGATCAAAAGCCACGGGGCTGAACTTTTTTGGGTCAGTCATGTTTGATCTCCTTCATACGTTTTCGGGCAATTTCCAATTCTTTCGCAGGAGTTGCCTGCGTCCTCTTGATGAACCCATGCAAGATGATCACCCTCCCCCCCACAATGCAGCAAAAAATGCACGACCAATACCTTCGGCACCCTTGGCACGGATTTCGAACAAACCGTTTCCAAAAGGACGCGTGTAAGGCATCCCCAGGTTGGGGCCTGACGACACCATTTGCTCCGCAATCCGAATAAAGCTGGCACTGATTCCGGCAGGCCATGCCTCGATGGCGGATTGGACCTTGGCGTTGTAGAACTGGAGTTGGTAATCCATGCAAAGAATATAGCATGCATGCTATTTATTCGCAATGACCCAAGGGATCATCTGCTTGAAGGTTGATTCCATCCGCTCGCACTAACAAGAAACCATCATGGCGAGATAAGAAGCGATCCATGGATTGCCACGCTACGCTCGCAATGACGGGGTGTATTGCCGCGCCACGCGCATGAATTGAAGCGTCGCTTCGCTCCTCGCAATGACAAAAAACTGTCATGGCGAGGAACGAAGCCATCCACTCCCCCGTCATGGCGAGGAACGAAGCCATCCACTCCCCCGTCATGGCGAGGAACGAAGCCATCCACTCCCCCGTCATGGCGAGGAACGAAGCCATCCACTCCCCCGTCATGGCAGACATGACAAGAGGGCTTGTTCAAAGTCCCGCGTGTACCGGTCGATGTCCCAAGCGGGTTTTGCCAGCAGACGCTCGCGCAGCGTCTGCTTGAGGGTCAGCAAGCCGGCTCGGTCTGCAGCCATTTGCCGGGCGATGTCCACATAGTGTTCATCGGTCAAAGCCACCCAATCGGTCAAACCTGCCGCTGTCATGAAGCTGGCGCCCATGCGGCTGACAAAGTTTTGGCCGGATTTCACCACCACGGGCACGCCCATCCACAAGGCCTGCAGCGTGGTCGTGCCGCCGTTGTAGGGCACCGGATCCAGCGCGATGTCCACCTCTTCGTACTCGGCCATCATGTCGCTCAAGCCCGTGGGGCCCCTGAACACCACCCGCGCCAGATCCACACCCAGCGCCTGCAAGCGATCTCTGAACGCGGCTTGGGCCGAGGCGTCTTTGAAGCTCGGCGCCTTGAGCAGCAGGCGCGAGCCAGGCACTGCCTCCAGCACACGCGCCCACAGCTGCAGGGTGTGAGGTGTGAGCTTGGGTACGTTGTTGAATGAGCCGAAAGTCAGCGGCCGCTGCGCATGTTGTTCGCCATATGCCGGATAGGGATAAACCACCTCGGGCGCATAGCAAAACACGGTGTTGGGCAATCGAAGCACACGCTCGGTGAACAGGGCCTCGCTGCCCGGTGGGGCCACCACCGGGTCGGCCAGCATGGCATCGATATTGGGGACGCCCGTGGAATGCGGGTAACCCAGAAAAGACACCTGCACAGGCGCCACACGCCCAGCCAGCATGGCCATGCGGTTATGGGTGGTGTGGCCAGACAAATCCAAAAGCACATCCATACCGTCGGCCGCGATGCGCTTGGCCAGCCGCTCATCACTCCAGCCTTGCACCTGTACCCAGTGCTGCACCCGCTGGCGGGCCTTTTGCGTTTCGCTGTCCAAGGCCACGCCGGTGTAATACATCACTGTCTCGAACTTGGTTTTGTCCAGACGCGCCAGCACCGGCTGCATGAAGATGTTCACCGGGTGCTGGTGGTGCATGTCGGCGCTCAGAATGCCCAGCCGAATGCGCTGCCCAGGCTGACGTTCCCGCTGCAAAGACGCTGCGCTGCGGGCCCCTTGTCCCAGAGGGGCAAACAATCGCTTGTGCAAATCGACCACCTCGTTGGCCGACAGCCGGTCCGAATACAGACTGCTCATGGCTGCGCTGGAAGCATAGGTGCTGTCCTGCTCCTCCAAGGCGGTGTACGCGGACAGCGCTTCATCGACGTCGCCACGCCGACCAGCGATCGCAGCCCGCATGCTGGCTGCACCCGGCTGCGGCGCAATGGCCTCGGCCCGGGCCAGTGCCTGCTGGGCTTGGGCCAGGTCCCAGCTTTCGCTGCAGGCATAAGCCAGGTTCCACCAGGCCCTGTCGCTGCCGGGGTGCAGTTCGGTGGCTTTGGTGCAAACCTGTTGGGCCTCTTGCCACAGGTTGTGCCGAAAAGACACTTGGGCCAGCCGCGCCAGCGTCGGCTCGGCAGTGCTCTGGCTGGCCCGCTCAAACGCCCGGTGTGCCTCAGAGTCCATGCCCAGCCGCATCAGCATATCGCCCAGATCGATCTGCATTTCGCAGGCCACGTCGGCGTGCAGATCATCGCCTTCGTGTCGCGCCGCCATCAGGGCTTGGCGCATGGCCTCGATCGCTCGTGGTGCATCGCCCCTCTCCAGCCGGAAGTTGGCCATGTGCCAATGCAACTGCCTCAGCTTACCGTGGCCGCACACCAGCACGGCCCGCTGGTAAGCCACAGCAGCGCCAGCCCACTGGCCCAGCTCTTCCAGCACGCGCGCCAGCGACAAAAGGGCTTCAAAACGTTGCGGCTGGCATGTGGCTGCCCGGTCATACGCCTTCGCCGCTTCAGCCATGCGGGCCTGACGGCGCAGCCAGTTGCCCAACTCCAGCCAGCCTGAAAAATCATCAGGCAGGGCCTGCAAGAGTCGCTTGAAATGCTCGCCCGCGGCCGATGACTCGCCTACTGCCACTGCACACCGTGCCCGCTGCAACCACGCCCGATGCGCCTGCGGCTCCAGGGTCAGCACCTGCTCAAAGGCCGCATCGGCCTCCCGCCATCGCCCAGCCTTCATGTGTGCAACACCTTGCTGCCAGACGATGGTGGCTTCTGGGTTCAGGGTGACTTCAGAAGCAGGCGTGGTTTCAGATGTAACAGACATGTGTGAGTGCTGAAAAGGGATAGATCTTCGCTGTTTTACAGCATGGATTGCCGCGTCGCTTCGCTCCTCGCAATGACGAGTGAAACGTCATGGCGAGGGACGAAGCCATCCATGGATTGCAGCGCTGCGCGCATGGATTGAAGCGTCGCTTCGCTCCTCGCAATGACAAAAAAACTGTCATTGCGAGGTACGAAGCAATCCGGACTTCAGGTGGTGGGCACCATGTGCTGGTCAATGAGCAGCTGCGCATTGCCGTTGTTGTAGACGTTGTAGGTCTCGCTGGCGTAGCTGAAGGTGCCTGACTGTGACCAGCTGCCCAGATCGGTCAGTTGCACCGCATCGCCACTGTCGCCAGTGATCATCAGCTGCACCCGGGTGTCGGTGGCCGAAGCGTCCACATTGAAGGCATTGCTGCTGCCCAGCTCGATCACATCACGCAAGCTCAAGCGCAGCGTGTTGTTGCCCGAGCCGGTGATGTCAATCGCCTCGGTGCTGGCCAGATCGGCCTGGGTGATTGCCGTCAGGTCCAGCGTGATGCCGGTGCCGTCCAGGCGCAAAGTGTCCAGGCCCGTGCCGCCATCGACGCGCATCACGCTCTGGCTGCTGGACGCGCTGGCAAAAGCCGACACGTTGGACGCATTGAGCACCATCGTGTCGTTGCCCGCACCGCCATACAGCACGTCAGCGCCACCATTGCCCGTCAGGGTGTCGTTGCCCTGCCCGCCCAGCATCTGGTTGTTGCCGCTGGTTCCGGCCAGCGTGTCGTCACCCGCCGTGCCCAGCTTGTCGCCAGAAGCGGCCGAGAACACCGTGGGCGCCCCACTGGGGAACTGACCGCCGTAGACCACATAGACCGCACCGGTGTTGTACTTGCCCGGGGTCGCATTGTTGGTGTAGTCCGAAATCAACAGATCGGCAAAGCCATCGCCGTTGAGATCTCCGGCCGCTGATCCATGGTAGCCGTATTGGTTGTAGTAACTGCTGGTTGCTGTAGCAGCCGTGTCACCATCCAGAACCCCTTTGCCGATCTTGAAGCCATCGGTGGCATTCATGGTGGCCAGGTCGATGTTGGTGCCGGCTGTGCGCCCATACACCAACCAAGACCCCCCGCCGTAGGTGTTGTTAGAGTCCCGTATGGTGACCATCATGTCACTCAGGCCATCGCCGTTGAAGTCACCCACCATGTCAATCGCGCCATTGTTGGCATTGGCGGGGTTAGAGCCGTTGGTGTAGGTGATGCGAAAGCCATTGGTGCCCAGGCTGTTCAGATCGACCGAGGTGTTGCTGGTCTTGCCATACACCACGGCAAACTGCCCCATGGTGCCCCTGCGGTAGATCAAATCGTCCAGGCCATCGCCGTTGATGTCGCCCGTTTGGGTGCCCACCGAGTCATAGGCCGTGTCACCGCCCGAAAACGTGACCGAAAATCCGACCGAATTGAGGTTGGAGTTGGACCGCAAGGTGGTCACGCTGCTCGGCCCGCCAAACACCACATCGGATTTGAAAACCCCGCTGGATGTCTCGGTTGTAGCGAAGTCGCTGTAGCCGTCTCCGTTGAAATCGCCCACCACCACCGGCGGGAAGCCGGTGTGCAAGTCCCGGTCTGTGGTCACGTAAATGCCATTGCTGTTGGTGTTGCCAATGGCATTGAAGGTCTTGTTGCTGGTCGTGCCATCGCCAAACAAGATGAAGCTGTTTCTCCAGTTGCTGCCGTTCGAAAGACCGAGAAGGGTGTCCACATAGCCATCACCGTTGAAGTCGCCGATCGTGCCCGCGTTGGTGTTGTAGGGTGCGGTGATGGTGAACCCGTCAGACGCTTGGAAGGTGGTCTGCAAGTCGATGGGGTTGGTGGTGTTCCTGCCATACACCACATACGAGATATTCCGCCCGTCGTTGACCACCATGTCCATCAGGCCGTCGCCGTTGTAATCCTGGTTGCCACTGATGCTCAAGACTTGCGATTGGATGTAGTTTTGCGTGTGTGTGATCACAAAACCCTTGCCATTGCCCGCAGTCTCGAGCGACGTGAGGTTCAGACCGCTGATGTTCAGACCGCCCGTGCCAAACACCACATAGCTCTTGGACGGACCGGTGTCATTAGCGCTGCTGCGGGTGTTGACCACAAAGTCGGCCAAGCCATCGCCGCTGATGTCGCCCACCCCGAAAACATAGGTGCCGGCCTGGTAATGATCCACACCGCCCGCGATCGTTGAAGCCTGCACATCCCCATCGTTGGTGGGAATGGTCATGTCCAGCGGAATGGCGCTGTCGATCAGCAACTGGTAGTTGCCCGCGACCGAGTTGTACACCTTGTAAGTGCGGCCGTTGTCGGCAAAGGTGAAGGTGCTGTTGGTGGCAGGCTGCACCCATTCGTTGAGCCAGTTGCTGCCCAGGCTCAGCGCGTCGTCGCTGCTGCCGGTGATCATCAGCTGCTTGCGGGTGTCGGTGGCTGAGGGGTTGACGTTGAAGCGGTTGTAGTCACCCAGCTCACCCACATCGAGTGCAGACAGCGTGAGCGTGTTGGCGCCCGAGCCGGTGATGTCGATGTGCTCCACACTGTCCAGATCGGTACGGGTGATGGTTTTCAGGTTCAAGGCGATGCCTGCGCCGTCCAGCTTGAGCGTGTCAAGACCCGTGCCGCCGTCCACCTTCATCACCGATTGGCTGCTGTTGCTGGTGTTGGCAAAAGCCGTCACGTTGGACGCATTGATCACAAACGTGTCGTTGCCCGCACCGCCGTACAAGGCATCGGCACCCCCGGCGCCAGTCAGGGTGTCGTTGCCCGCACCCGCCACGATCTGGTTGTTGCCGCTGGTGCCGGTCAGCGTGTCGTTACCCGCCGTGCCCAGCTTGTCGCCAGAAGCGGCCGAGAACACCGTGGGCGAGCCACTGGGGAACTGACCGCCGTAGACCACATAAGTTGCGCCAGAATCACGTCCCGTGGTTGGGTTGGTGTCTTTGTGAGGGTTAGAAATGATCAGATCTGCAAAACCATCGCCATTCAAGTCCCCCGCGGCAGCGACAGACCAACCTAATTGGTTCCAAGAGCCAATCACCGTGGTGCCGTCTTGGCCCCACAAGTTGTCGGTCGTGTCCGACATGATCTTGAATCCATCGGTCGCATTGATCGAAGCTAAATCAATGTTGGTGCCACTGGTTTTGCCATACACCAACCAAGCGCCACCTTTGACATTATTGACATCGTAGGTACTGACGATCATGTCTGCCAAACCGTCGCCGTTGAAGTCGCCAACGACATCCACATCGCCCGCAGAGCCGCCCGAACTCCAATTACTGTTGAAGATACGGAAACCATTGGTGCTGGTGCCTGAAGACAGCTGCGCAGTGCTCAGAGATGTCGTCGACGTCTTACCAAAGACTACATAGACGTTGTTTTCTCCAGTGACGCGCTGATTGTTGACAATCAAATCCGTCAAGCCATCACCGTTGATGTCGCCAGATAGGGTGCCGGGTATGCCAAGACCATCATCCACACGGCTAAATCCAGTCACCTGAAAACCCACACCCGCTTTACCAATCTGACCACTGGTGTTGCTGTCACCCGCCACCAGGTTGGCAATGTTGCTAGGGCCACCAAACACCACACTCAAAGGTCCGCCGGTGCTGTTTCCGGCACCTTCCTGAACAGCAAAATCACTGTAGCCGTCACCGTTGAAATCGCCCACCACCGGTGCACGCTGAATGCTCGTACCTGCGTTGCCGGTTTGTACAAAGAAACCCATGGCCGACGAACCCGTCTGTCCAGAAGGAATCGTCACATTGGTGTTGGCCGAAGTGCCATAGAGCACATAGCCACCAGGGTTGACCGCCATGAAGGTGTCGGTGAAACCATCACCGTTCATGTCGCCGACAGGCGTGGAGTAGACCGTACCACTGGGCGCAGCTATGGTGAAACCATCACTGGGCTGAAAACCCGTGCTCAAATTCACCGGGTTGGTATTGGTCTTTCCGTACACCACATAAGACTTCGATTCGGTGCCGTTGTTCATCACGATGTCGGCCAAGCCATCACCGTTGTAATCAAAACCGCCTGCCCCGTTAGTGGCCGGGAAATAGTCGTTGTAACCAGTGCCCGTGATTGCAAAGCCCTTGCCGTTGCCTGCAGTCTGCAGTGATGTCAAATCCAGGCCATTGATGTCCAAGCCATTGCTGCCAAACACCACATAAGACCGGGAGGGCTGTTCGATCACTGTCTTGGCATTGTTCATGTCTCCGCGGGTGGTGACCATGAAGTCTTCCCTGCCGTCGCCGTTAACATCCCCCACGCCATGCAAGTCGAATCCAGCCTGGATCTGGTTCTGTCCGTTTCCTGTGATATTGAACACTTGGATGGTGCCGGACGTATTCACCGGCATGGTCAGTGAGTTGTCTGACTCCTGCACCGCACCGGTCACACCGGCCACATAAGTGTCCCGGTTCAGGTTGCCGGCCGCATCGGCGAACTTTCCGTTCTGGATGCCGACGAAACCATCGGCGGTGCTGTTGGTCGCCGCCGTGAAGGTGGCGGTGTACTGGGTGTAGCCGTTGGTGACATCGCCCGTGCCGTTGACTGGCGTCAAGGCCGTGAGCGTTCCGCCCGTAAACACCACATCGGACAGGTCAAACTGGTTGGTTGCGCTGCCCTGCACCACCGCCTCGCTGAAGGTGAAGGTGATGGTGGCGGTGTTGGTGCCGCTGTTGAGGTACAGCTGGTTGCTGCTGATGGCCACTGTGGGCGGTACGCCGTCCACCGTGATGCTGACCTGGTTGTTGCCGTCATTGACCAGCGGGCTGGTTGGGCTGGCGGTGTAGGTGTCCAGGTTGGCATTGCCCGCAATGTCGGTGAACTTGTTGTTCAACACGCCCACAGTGGCCGTGCCGCTGAAGCCGCTGTTGGCAGTGAAGGTGGCGGTGTACCGGGTGTAGCCGCCTTTGGCACCCAGGGTGCTGGTGTCGGCCATGAAGTTGCTCAGGCTGCCGCCGCTCACGTCCACATCGCTGGCGGCAAAGGTGGTGCTGGCCTCACTCAGGGTGAAGGTGATGGTGCGGGTGCTGCCGGTGCCGCTTTGGCTCACGGTCACGGTGGGGGTACTGGTGTCAATGACCAGCGTTTCAGAGTCCACACCGAGGTTGCCGTAGGCCGCTACTGCGACATTGCTGGCGTCCACAATGGTGGCCTTGATCGTGTAACTGCCAGCTGCCAATGTGTTGGCCGTGACGGCCACATCGGTGCGATCAAAGGTCCAGTTGGTGCCGTTGAGCACGGCATCGCCTTCGTAAATCACGGCTTGCGTGCTGGCGTTCAGAATCTGCACGCGCACTTTCTCGCCTGTGGCCAACACCGGCACGGTACCGCCGTAGCTCAGCAGCGTGTCGGTCGTGACGTAGTCGCTCGCGCTGACGCCCGTGTCGGTGGTGATGCCGGTGATCTCGATCGGCGTGAGGGTGTTGACGGTCACATCCACCTTGGCCAGCACCTGAGCGCTGGTGGTGCTGTGGTCATAGACCTTGTAAGTGACGCTGTTGATGGTCACATCGCCTTTGTAGCTCCAGCTGCCTGCCAGGTTGCTGTTGCCCAATATGCCCGCATTGAGACCCGTGCCGCTGACCCCGTCGTTGGCCAGGGCCTGCAGGTTGAGCGTGTCGCCGGTGTTGCCCAGCACCACCATCTGCACCTTGCCGGTGGAGCTGGTGGAGCCGGTCGCACCTGACGATTGCGTGGTGCTGCTGAAGTTGTAGTCGCTCATGGTGCTGGCATTGCTGCCACCCAGCGAGAGCACGTTGTTGGCCGTCATGGTCAGCACCGAGCTGGTGCCTTGCATCTGGATGATCTCGACTTCTTGCAGCGGCTTGACGGTCTGGTTGCCTGTGAGCGAACCCAGGTTCAGCGTGGTGCCTGCGGCCAGTCGCAAGGTGTCGACACCGGCGCCGCCTCTGATCAACCCGCCTGCAACAAGTTGGGACTGAATGCCCGTGGTGGCGGTGATGGTGTCGTTGCCACTCAATCCATTGACAGCGCCATCGGTCGCACCGAATGACAGTGACCCATTGACATTGTTCGCAGCACCGCTGATGTTGCCCGTCAGACTCCCGGCAGGCGCGGCTGAATTGGCACTGAAATTAATGTCATCGAGGCCACCGTCACCAGGACTACTTCCCCAACCATAGATGGCCAAGGTATAGGAGCCGGAGCTGGCAGGTGTCCAAGTCACATATTGTGTTCCGATACCGCCATTGGGCCCTTCTATGAAGTTCGCAGTCGCTACTGCGGTGTTGAACCAATTACCAGCATCGATAGACCATGACATTCCGCCATTGACGGCATTGACCCAATAATCAAAATTCCATTGGTAGCTTTGCCCGGCAGTGACTGTCACGCTTTGTGACCAGACCTTGTAAGCGTTCGTGGAGCCGTCCAGGCTGAATGCAAGGTACTTTTGACCGCTGACCAAATTTTGCCAAGTTGTTGGCTCGCTGTTCGGCAAGCTCCCAAGCGCATTGCCAGCCGATGTGGCATTGGGTTTGATGTACCCAACGGTATATGCAGAGCTCACTGAATTTGGTGTACTACCAAACAGCGATTGCGCAGCTGACTGTGTCAGGGTCACATCGTTGGCTGACGTACCCGCAGCCACGTTGGTGACACCATTACTGATGGCACCAGTAAGAGGTAAGTTTCCATCGAATGGCACAACCGCGATGGATGCCCCTGCATTGGACTGGGTGATCGTGGAACTGAAATCTCCGTTAGTCAGAACATTGGCACCCGAAGTGGTGACTGTGTACACGCTGGACCAATTGCTCAACTTGCCGACGCTGTCGACCTGATAAGCGTAAAAATTCTGCGTTCCTGCACCGGGCATGGTCACACTGGCGAGCGACCAGCTGAGATCATTTTGTACCGTGGCCTTGCCGAGAAACTGTGTGCGCGTGTTGTCGTAGACATACACCACATCACCCGATGCATGACCTGTGCCTTGGATGGTGAAAACACTGTTACTGGAGCTGCCGCCGTTAGCGACAGTCGCGTTGCTGGCATTCACGTCTTTGACGGCGGTGATGACCGGCGCGGGCTCGGTGTCGATGCTCAGCGTGACAAGCTGGCCTGCACCACCGTTGTTGGCCGTGCCCTCGTTGCCCACCGCATCGACCACTTTGGCGCTGTAGGTCCAGTTGGCGTTATAGCCACTGGTGTCCGTGAACACCCAAGTGGTGCCACCCGTCGGCACGGTGGCGTTGCCCAGGAAATTGCCATTGGCATAAACCTTGACCACTTCACCGGTGGCCAGTGGGGCGCTGATGAAGCCCGACAACAAACGGCCTGCACTACCGTCGCCAGTGGTCCAGTTGCTGTTGGCGCTGGTGCCGCTCACACCACTGTCCTTGGTCATGCTCGAGAGCGTGACAGTCTGGGTGGGTGCCAAGGTGTCGTAGGCGATGGTGGTCTGGTTGTTGGCTTGGTAGGTCTGACCGCTGGGTGCGGGGTTGGCGTAGGTGTCCAGGTTGAAGTTGCCCGCCGCATCGGTGAAGACGTTGGCCGCCACGGTGAGGGTGTCGGTGCCCTGCGCGTTGGCCGGTGGGGTGTACTGCACTGTGAAGACCTTGGGGTCGGCGGTGGCGGTGACGGCGCCAATGGTGGCGCCGGCGCTGCTGATGATGTCTGTCGCCGCGAGCGTGCCGCTGGCGGGCGCTTCAGAAAGCGTGAGGGTGATGGTGCCCGTCTCTGCCACTTTGAGGGTGTTGACCCCGCCGACCACGGTGCCGTTGCTGTCGGTGCGGGCCAGGGCAATGGTCGGCGCCGTGGTGTCCAGCGTGGCGCTGTCGCTTGGTGCTGCATCAGAAGCTGCGTTGCCAAAACCGTCGGTGTAGCGAACGGTCACCGTTTGGGTGGTCCCATCGTTCGGCTTGGCAAAGGTGACATCCACATAGCCACGGCTGACGTCATTGGCTGAAAGGGTCACGCTCTGGTTGGTCAGCGCGGTACTGCCGTTGGTGGCTGCAAAGGTCAGCACATCGCCGGCCTTGACCGCGCTGTTGCTGAAGTTGGCGCGGGCGGTGAAGGTGGTGCCACTGCCAATTTCGTTGGTGTTGACCCAGGTGTTGTTGTCGGCGTCGGTGCTGATGCTGAGCGTCAAGCTGACGCCTGCGTTGGTGGGCAGAACGCTGACCGCCTCGTTGATGGTGTAGGTGTTGGACGCGTCCACCAGTGTGGTGCCGTCCATGATGCGGGCCTCATACCGGTACTGCTTGCCTGCAGTCAAACCAGAGTCCTGGAACTGCCAGCTGGTGCCGCTGGTTGTCACATTGGCCGAGACTTCAACAGCCGAGCCGTTGTCTGTCACGTTGGTGCGGTAGAGCTTGAGCACCTGGTTGCCCGAGAGTGCCTGGCTGAGCGTGCCTTTGACCAGCGGCGTGACATCGCTGGTGGTGCTGCTGGTAGCCAAGGGCTGCTGGCTGCCGCCGTCGCCCGAGCCGGTGCTGCCACCAGTAGCGGTGGACTCCAAGTCACCAATGGTCACGCTGGTGTTGGCCAGCGTGACGATGTCGCCGCTGGCCATCTGGTAGGCCACATCGGTGTTGGCGCTGGTGATGGCGTTGTTGACTAACACCTCCACACCCGACAAACCACTGATGGTGTAGACCTTGTAAGTCACACCACCAATCGTGCGGGTGGCTGTGCTGCCTGGCTGCCAGTAACCGGCCAGGATGCCGTTGTTGTACTGGCCCGAGAGCTTGACCAGGTCGCTGCTGCTGCCATCGATGATCAGCTGCTTGTTGCTGGTGCTGCCGTCCAGGTTTTGCGTGGCCAGGCGCTGCACCGCGGTGGCGTTCAAGATGACGGTGTTGACCACCGCGTCAGAGCCCAGATCGATCTTCTCGAAGTTCTGCACATTGGCCTGCACTGCAGACTTGGACAAGTCCAGCGTGCTGGCGTTGGCGCTGATGCGCAGGGTGTCGACACCCGCGCCGCCGTCGAGCAGCTTGCCTGCAGTCGTCAGGTTGCTGATGTTGCTGGCGTTGATGACGACGGTGTCGTTGCCTGCACCGGCCAAGATGATGTCGGCACCGCCACCACCGGTGAGGGTGTCTGCGCCTGCGCCGCCCATTTGGGTGTTGTCGCCGGTGGTGCCGGTGGTGGAGATGGGTGAGAGGGTGGACGAGAAGAACCTGTGTGTGGGAACGTCACCGCCGCTGCCGTAGCCCCATGTTTCGGTGAAAACAAAACCACCATCAGGCAAAGCGCTTACCGTAGCTACACCTGTATCGGCATAGCCTTGCTGATGCAATGTATTTGCGATTGCGCTCTCAGTAATCTTGTTCAAATTGCTGTCGACAACAGCGATTGTGTGTTGTCTTCCTGATGATTCTTGACTCCAAACAAACACGAGCGTGCCGTCAGTCAATTCGGTGACGTCTGGGGAATCAGCCCTTCCATCTACGCTGTTATAGGCATTGGGAAGGGTTCTGAAGGCACTGACTTCAGTCGATTTGATCAAGCTCCCGCTGGCATCAAATTTCTTGGCAATAATTACATTGTCTAAACCGCTGATGTAATCACCGATCTTACTGGTAGTGACGATGACAAATCCGCCGTCTTGGGTCGGCTGTATTTGGATGTTGTCCGATCCATTGGTATTACCGCCAACCAAGATATCAAAAGCAGCCGAAAGCGTCTCGCCGTTCGGTTTGAGCACACGGGCTTTGACATCATTACCCTCATTCCAGCTCAACACCAGATTGCCATTGTTCAAACGCTCCAGATCTAGGGAAGTGCCGAGAGCGCTTGCCGACGAAGACACCAAAGTGGGCCCTTTGACCAAAGTGCCTGTAGGTGTGTATTCACGGGTGTAAAGGCCAGCACTTTCCCAATTCGTGGTTGATTTGTTGGCATAGTAGGCGACGACATAGTTTCCGGAGGCGTTGGTAGCCAGCGAGAAAGTCGAATCGTTTAGAGTTTTCACCACTCCACTAAAACTGAATTGGGTTGCATTTGCGTCGGTGACCATTTGACCGCTGCTGTTGTAAGTAGCAAACTTTATTTTGTTTTGTCCTGTGGTCTCAGAGCTTTCGTGAAATGCTGCAACAAAGCCACCACCTGAGATGGGTTCAATTGAGACTCTAATGAACCCCATGTAATCCGTGTTTATCCCTGAAGGTACGGATGTAATTGCGCTGACCAGCGCGCCTGAGCTGTTGTAAATGTTGAGTCGTGGGCCACTATTGCCCGGCCAACCACTGTTTTGGGGATTGTAGTCAGCACCAACAATGAAGTTGCCGTTGCTCAGTTGTTCAGAAAATGTATACGAACTCTGCAGAGGAGTGGGATGCATGGCGACGGTGGCGCCTTGCACAAACCCACCAACATCGCTGCCATAGCCTTGCGCATGGCTCGCGCCTGTGCCCAGCAGCTGGGCATTGGCGGCGGCGCTGTAGCTGCCGTCATTGACAACCACCGCCACACTGCCATTGCCGCTTGCCGGTGCAGCAACGGTGCCCGTGAAGACCGTTTGGCCATCGGCCCATGTGCCAGTGGGCGTCAGGGTGAGGGCAGCGCCGTTGCTGTCGTGCAAGGTCACATCCTGTGCAGTGAAGCCATTGACTGCTTGGTCAAATGTGAATGTGAATGTGATGGTTGCAGCGTTTGCTGCGGTACCCGTGGTGCTGTCGGTGATGGTCAGCGTGGGCGGTGCAGTCGGCGCACCATCGCCGTTGATCTGGGTGATGGTGGCAGTGGGCAACACGGTGTTGAATGTCGCGCTGACCTGGTTGTTGGTGTTTTCTGCACCGGTGTTGCGGTAATCGTCCGCGTTGTTGTTGCCCGCCGCATCTTTGAAGGCGCTGGCCTGCACACCCACGCTGGCCGTGCCCGTGGTGTTGGCCGTGGGCGTGAAGGTGGCGGTGTAGGTGATGTTGTTGCTGGTTGTCAGCTGCCCCAACGAGCCACCCGTCACCACGATGTCGCCCGTTTGTGTCAGGTGGTTCCACACGAAATCGGTGCTGGCTTCACTCAAGGTGAAGGTGATGGTCTCAGCGCCGATCATGGTGCCACTGCCGCTGCGGCTGACCACAATAGTCGGCGTGGTGGTGTCCAGGGTGGCACTGTCGCTGACGGTGTTGGCAGCGACATTACCGGCCAGGTCGGTATAGCGGGCGGTCACCTGCTGGACCTTGCCCTCGGTGGGCTTGGCAAAGGTGGTTTCCACGTAACCGTTGGTGATGTCGGTGGCGCTCAGGGTCACAGTCACGGGAGTAAGCGCCGTGCCATCGTTGCTGGCGGTGATGGTGATCTTGTCGCCAGCCTTGGCGGTGCTGTTGCTGAACGTAGCACGGGTGGTGAAGGTGGTGCTGCTGCCAATCTCGCTGGTGTTGACAAAGGCATTGTTGTCGGCGTCGGTGCTGATCTGAACCGCCAGGGTGATGTCGCTGTTGGCAGCCGCCGTGTCGATGACCACCACCTGTTGGTCGTAGCCACCGCCAGTGCCGTTGACCGGCGCGGTGCTGTTGAGCGCTGTTGTGCCGTTGGCGCTCACGATCGTGGCCTTGAGGCTGTAAGTGCCTGCTGCGCGGGTGTTGGTGGTGTCGTTCCACGTCCAGCTGCCATCTGCAGCCGGGGTCACAAAGGCGTTGCTGCCAATCTGGTTGTTGCTGCTGTCAAAGAGCTGCAGCATCACGCGGTCGCCGTTGGTGGAGACCCAACCGGTGATGGTGCCCTTGTAGCTCAGGGTCTGGTCGCTGGTGACAAAGTCCGTGGCGCTGGTGCCAGTGTCGGACGAGTCGGTGGCGGCATCAACGATGCTGGTGATGTCGATCGTGGCGGTGGTGTTGTTTGTTAGCTGCAGCGTGGCGCTGTCTTGAGGCTGCGTGTCGGTGGCCACGTTGCCAGCCAAATCGGTGTAGTTCACCTTGACGATCTGGGTCTTGCTGTCGGCCGGAATGGCGAAGGTGGTGTCGACGTAGCCGTTGGTGATGTCAGCAGGCGTGAGGGTCACGGTGACCGCGTTCAGAGCCACGCCGTCATTGGTGGCCGTGAAGGTGAGCTTGTCACCCGCCTTGGCGCTGCTGTTGAAGGTGGCCCGGCTGGTGAAGCTGGTGGCGCCGGCCAACTCGGCGGTGGTGACGTTGCCGTCGTTGCTGGTGTCGGTGGTGATCCTCAGGCCCAGGTTGATGTCGGTGTTGTTGGCCCCAGTGTCGATGCTGAAGACCTGGTTGTCCCAGCCGCCATTGGTCTGGTTGCCACTGACGGTGGTGGGGGCAGTGGTGTTGACCGGTGTGGTGCCGTTGGCGCTCACGATCGTGGCTTTGAGGGTATACAGACCCGCAGCGCGGTTGGTGTTGCTGTCGGTCCAGCTCCAGGTGCCGTCGGTTGCAGGCGCAGTGAAGCCGCTGGTCAAGATTTGACCAAAGGTGCCGCTGGTGGGGTCGGCGTCATAGACCTCGAGCATGACGCGGTCACCGTTGGTGGAGACCCAGCCGGTGATGCTGCCGTTGAAGGCAAGCGATCGGTCGTTGGTCTTGAAGTCGGTGGTGCTGGTGCCAGCGTCCGTGGTCATGGCCAGGATGTCGATGGTGGCCGTCGCGTTGGTGGCCGGTGGCACGTAGGTGGCTGACACCTGGTTGTTGGCCTCTTGCGTGGTGCCGGTCACCCCGCTGCGGTAGGTGTCAATGTTGCTGTTGCCCGCAGCGTCCGCAAAGCGGCTGGCGTCCACGCCAATGCTCACCGTCCCAGCTGTGCTGGGCGTGAAGGTGGCGGTGTAGCGTGTGTAGCCCGTGGCGGCCGTGCCGCTGCTGGTGTCGGGCTGCAAGCCGCTGATGGCGCCGCCGACCGCGTCGATGTCGGTGCTGATGAAGCTGGTGCTGGACACGGCTTCACTGAAGGTGAAGACGATGGACTCGGCGCCCGTGAAGCTTTGTGTGGTGTTGCCGTTGGCGCGGGTGACGGCCACGGTGGGTGGCGTGGTGTCGGCCGGCACGGTGTTGAAGGGGGCCGTGATCAGGTTGTTGGCGTCGGCCCCGTCAGCGTTCAAGTTGCCTGCGCTGTCGCTGAACTTGCTGCTGGCCACGCTGATGCTGGCGGTGCCGCTGGCATTCGCATTGGGCGTGAAGGTGGCGGTGTAGATCAGCGGGTTGGCGCTGCTTTGTGTAAGGGCACTGAGGGTGCCCCCGCTGACCGCGATGTCACCGCTGGTGCCGTTCCAAGTGAAGTCGGAGCTGGCCTCAGACAGCGTGAAGGTGATGGTCTCGGGCGCGGTGAAGGTGGCACCTGTTGTGCCCGAGCGTGACAGCGCAATGGTGGGTGCTGAGGTATCGGTGCTGAATTGGAAGACGACGATGTTGGGGCCAACGCTGTTGACGCCTTCTTCGGTGGCACCCGCCACGTTGGCCAGGTACGTGTCTTTGTTGAAGTTACCACCAGCATCGCTGAACTTGCTGCTGGCCACACCCACACTGGCCGTGCCCACCGCGTTGGGGGTCGGCGTGAAGGTGGCGGTGTAGCTGGTGCCCGAGCCTTGCAGGTTGCTCAAGGTGCCGCCCACCGCGTCCATGTCGGCCAGGCTGAAGTCGGTGCTGGCCTCTGACAGGGTGAAGGTGACAGTGATCGGCCCAGTGACGGTGCCCGAGCCCTGACGGCCCACAACGATGGTGGGCGCGGTGGTGTCGGTGTTGTAAGCCAGGGTGAGCTGGTTGTTGGCCTCCACCACTTGGCCTGTGACCGCGCTGGGGGCGCCGCTGTAGGTGTCCAGGTTCTGGTTGCCCGCCGCGTCTTGGAACTTGCCTGCGGCCACGCCGATGGTGGCGTTGCCGGTGGCGTTGGGCGTGGGCGTGAAGGTGGCGCTGTAGAGCAGCGGGTTGGTGGAGCTTTGTGCAAAGCCGCTGAGGCTTCCGCCACTCACGTCGATGTCGCCAGACGTGAAGGTGCTGCTGGCCTCGGACAGCGTGAAGTAAATGACTTCTGTGCCCGTCACGGTGCCTGCACCCGCGCGGGTGATGGCGATGGTGGGCGCTGTGGTGTCGGGGGCGCTGGTGTTGACCTGGAAGGCCACTTGGTTGTCGGCCTGGGTGCTGGCCCCGGTGGGCGCGGGGCTGACGTAGGTGTCCAGGTTTTGGTTGCCCGACATGTCGGAGAACTTGGCGTTTTTGATGCCCACGCTGCCACTGCCGCTGGTGCCCGATGTGGGCGTGTAGGTGGCGGTGTAGCGGGTGTAGCCGGTGGCTGCCGAGCCAGAGGACGGGTCGGGCTGCAGATTGCCTATGGCGCCGCCCACGGCGTCGATGTCGCTGGCGTCAAAGCTGGCCGGGTTGATGGCCTCGCTGAAGGTGAAGGTGATGCTCTCGGTGCCCGTCACGGTGCTGGTGGCGCCGCTGGTGCGGGTGACGATGACGGTGGGGGCGGTGGTGTCGGTGTTGAAGGGGGCGCTGATGAGGTTGTTGGCCTCAAAGGTGGCGCCTGTCGGGGCGGGGTTGGTGCCGGTGTCGCGGTTGGTGTTGCCGCCCGCGTCGCTGAAGGTGCTGCTGGCCACGCTGATGGTGGCGTTGCCACTGGCGTTGGCCGTGGGGGTGAAGGTGACGGTGTACTGGGTATAACCGGTGGCCGCGCTGCCGCTGGCGAGCACAGGCGCAAAACCGCTGAGCACGCCGCCCGTGGCCACCAAGTCGGTGTCAGCAAAGTCGCGCGAGGCCTCGGACAGGGTGATGTTGATCGTCTCGGCGCCGGTGAAGGTCTGGGTGGTTGCGCCGCTGGCACGGGCAATGGCCACGGTGGGCGCGGTGGTGTCGGTGTTGACGCTGAACTCAACGATGTTGTTGGCTTCTTGTGTGGTGCCCGTCACGCCGCTTTGGTAGGTGTCCAGATTCGCGTTGCTGGCCGCGTCGGTGAACTTGCCACTGGCCACCGCCACAGACGCGCTGCCCACCACGCCCGCGGTGGGTGTGAAGGTGGCGGTGTACTGGGTGTAGCCGGTGCTGGCGTTGCCGCTGGTGAGCACGGGCGCAAAGCCGCTCAAGCTGCCGCCGGAGACGTCGATGTCGCTGGCAATAAAGTTGGTGCTGGGCTCAGACAGCGTGAAGGTGATGGTCTCGGTGCTGGTGACCACGCCCGTGCCGCTGCGGTCAATGGCGATGGTGGGGGCGGTGGTGTCGGGCACCAAGGTGTTGAAGTTCAGGCTGACCTGGTTGTTGGTCTCCAGGGTCGCGCCGCTCGGAGCGGGGCTGACATAGGTGTCGGCGTTGTTGTTGCCCGCCAGATCGGCAAAGGTGCCGGACTTGACGCCCACGGTGGCGGTGCCACTGCTGTTGGCTGTCGGGGTGAAGACGGCAGCGTACTGGGTGTAGCCGCTGGTGGCGTTGCCACTGCTGGCCACGGGGGCAAAGCCGCTCAAGCTGCCGCCTTGCACGTCGATGTCGCTTTGGGTGAAGGTGGTGCTGGCCTCGCTGAGCGTGAAGTAAATCGTCTCGCTGGTGCTGACCATGCCCGCGCCTGCGCGGCTGACCACGATGGTGGGGGCGGTGGTGTCGGGCAGCTGGGTGTTGTAGGTGATGTCGATGACGTTGTTGGCCTCGACCGAGGTGCCCGAGACGCCCGTCACGTAGGTGTCGAGGTTGGCGTTGTTGCTGGCGTCGGTGAACTTGCCCGACTGCACACCAATGCGTGCCAAGCCGGCGCTGTTGCTGCTGGGCGTGAAGGTGGCGGTGTAGTCGGTGTAACCAGTGCTGGCGCTGCCGCTGGAGAGCACGGGCGCAAAGTTGGTGAGCGTGCCGCCCACCACGTCGACATCGGCCAGGCTGAAGGTGGTGCTGGCCTCAGACAGCACAAAGGTGATCTCGTCACTGCCGCCCGCAGTCAGGCTGCCGCTGCCTTGGCGGCTGAGGGCAATCTTGGGCGCGGTGGTGTCGGGGGGTACGGTGTTGTAGGCCAGTGTGACTTGGTTGTCGGCCTCGTAGCCCGTGCCGGCCACATAGGTGTCGGCGTTCTTGTTGCCTGCGTTGTCGCTGAAGGTGCCTGCGGCCACACCCACGGTGGCCGTGCCCGAGCTGCCCGCTGCAGGCGTGAAGCTGGCGGTGTACTGGGTGTAGCCAGTGCCCGGCGTGCCGCTGGTGGGCACCGGGGTGAAGGCCCCCAGCGTGCCGCCCGTGACCACCACATCGCTCAGGTCAAAGTCCATCGAGGCCTCAGACAGCGTGAAGGTGATGGTCTCGTTGGCCCCATTGGCCAAGGTGGTGCCTGCGTTGGTGCGGGCCACGATGATCGTGGGCGCTGTGGTGTCGGCTGGGATGGCGTTGTAGGTGAGGCTGACCTGGTTGTTGGTCTCCAGCACCGCACCGGCCGGCGCTGGGCTGACGTAGGTGTCCTCGTTGAGGTTGCCCGCCGCATCGGCAAAGGTGCCCGATTTGACCCCGATGGTGGCTGTGCCCGCCGTGTTGGCTGTGGGTGTGAAGGTGGCGCTGTACACGCTGGCGCTCACCTGCACCCAGCCCGACAGCGTGCCGCCTGTCACGTCCACATCGCTTTGGGTGAAGGTGCTGCTTGACTCAGACAGCGTGAAGGTGACCGAGGCCGTTTGACCTGCGCTCAGACTCGACTTGTCCAGCGTGACCGCCACGCTGGGGGCCGTGGTGTCGGGCGTGGTCGGGTTGGTGCTGGTGTTATAGCTCAGGCTGATCTGGTTGTTGGCCTCCAGCGTGGCGCCCGCAGGCGCGGGGCTCACGTAGGTGTCTGTGTTGGCATTGCCGCTCAAGTCGGTGAACTTGCCCGAAGCCACCCCGATGGTGGCCGTGCCATTGGCATTGGCTGCCGGTGTGAAGGTGGCCGCGTATTGCTTGTAGCCGGTGCCCGAAGCGCTCGAGGCCACTGGCACCAAGTTGGTGACGGTGCCGCCCGACACGTCGATGTCGGCCAGCGTGAAGGTGCTGCTGGCCTCTGACAGCGTGAAGTAGACCGTCTCGCCCGTGGCACCCACAGTGCCGCTGCCTGCACGGCTGACTTCGATGGTGGGAGGTGTGCTGTCGGCTTGGGTTGTGTTGTAGCCAATGGTCACCAGGTTGTTGGCCTCAAAGCCGCTGCCCGCCACATAGGTGTCGGTGTTGGCGTTGCCCTTGGCGTCGGTGAACTTGCCCGAGGCCACCCCGATGGTGGCCGTACCACTGGCGCCCGCATTGGGCGTGAAGGTGGCGGTGTACTGGTGGTAGCCGCTGGCGGCACTGCCGCTGCTGGCCACCGGCGCAAAGCCCGAGAGCGTGCCGCCGACCACATCGATGTCTTCCAGCGTGAAGGTGCTGGCGTTTTCACTCAAGGTGAAGGTGATGGTCTCTGTACCGCCCGAGGCCAGGCTGCCGCTGCCCGCACGCGCCACCACAATGGAAGGCGCTGTGGTGTCGGCAGGCGGGTTGGGGTTGGCCTGCGTGTTGTAGGCGATGCTGACTTGGTTGTTGGTGTTCTCTGCACCGGAGAGCTTGTAGTCGTCTTGGTTGGTGTTGCCTGCGTTGTCAGAGAACTTGCCTGCGGCCACACCGATGGTGGCGGTGCCGGTGCTGTTGGTTGAGGGTGTGAAGGTCGCTGTGTATTGGGTGTAGCCGGTGCCAGCGGTGCCACTCGTGGGCACGGGGCTGAAGTTGCTCAGGCTGCCGCCCACCACATCGATGTCGGTGGCGGCAAAGTTGGTGCTGGCCTCGCTGAGCGTGAAGGTGAGGGTCTCAGAGCTGGTGAGCGTGCCGCTGGCGGTACGCGCCACCACGATCGTGGGTGGTGTGCTGTCGCCCCCGTTGTTGCCGTAGTTGGTGATGAAGTCGACAGCGTTGTTGGCATCCGCGCCGTCGGCGTTGGCGTTTCCCGCCGCGTCGCGGAAGGCGCTGCTGGCCACGTAGATGCGGCCCGTGCCCTGCCCGCCCGCTGCCGGGGTGAAGGTGGCGCTGTAGGTGCTGGGGTTGAGCTGGGTCCAGCCAGACAGTGTGCCGCCGCTGACCTGCACGTCTGTGGACAGGAAGTCGCTAGAGGGCTCAGACAGCACAAAGGTGACGCTGGCCGACTGGCCCGCAGCGAGCGTGGCTTTGTCGGCGGTGATGGCAATGGTGGGTGCCGTGGTGTCGGGCGTTGCCGGGTTGGTGCTGGTGTTGTAGTTCAGTGACACCAGGTTGTTGCCCTCCTGCGTGGCACCCGCCGGGGCGGGGCTGACGTAGGTGTCCGCGTTGGCATTGCCCGCCGCGTCGCTGAACATGCTCGACTTGACGCCGATAGTGGCCGTGCCGCTGCTGCCCGAGCTGGGCGTAAATGTGGCGGTGTACTGCGTGTAGCCCGCACTGGCCGTGCCCGAGCTGGGCACTGGTGTGAAGTTCGACAGCGTGCCGCCTGTCACATCAATGTCGGACTGCGCAAAGGTGGTGCTCGCCTCGGAGAGCGTGAAGTAGATCGTCTCGCTCGCGGTGACGGTGCCGCTGCCTGCGCGGCTGACCTCAATGGTGGGTGCAGTGGTATCGGCAATGCGGGTGTTGTAGGCAATGACGACCTGGTTGTTCAGGTTTTCTGCGCCAGACAGGCGGTAGTCGTCTTGGTTGGCATTGCCCGCCGCGTCGGTGAACTTGCCCGCAGCCACACCAATGGTGGCCGTGCCCACGCTGTTGGCCGCTGGCGTGAAGACGGCCGTGTACTGGTGGTAACCGGTGGCCGCGCTGCCGCTGCCCGGCACGGGCGCCAAGCCGCTGAGCGTGCCGCCCGAGACGTCGATGTCGGCCAGTGTGAAGTTGCTGGCGTTTTCGCTCAAGGTGAAGGTGATCAGCTCCGTGTTGCCACTGGCCAGGCTGCTGGTGCTCGCTCGCGCCACCACGATGGTGGGCGCCGCCGTGTCGGCTGGCGGGTTGGGGTTGGCCTGGGTGTTGTAGGTGATGCTGACTTGGTTGTTCGTGTTTTCTGCGCCAGACAGGCGGTAGTCGTCTTGGTTGGTGTTGCCCGCGTTGTCGCTGAACTTGCCTGCCGCGACACCAATGGTGGCCGTGCCCGTGCTGTTGGCACTGGGCGTGAAGGTGGCCGTGTATTGGGTGTAGCCGGTGCCAGCCGTGCCGCTGGTGGGCACGGGCGTGAAGTTGCTCAGGCTGCCGCCCACCACATCCACATCGGTCTGGCCAAAGGTGGTGCTGGCTTCACTGAGTGTGAAGGTGAGTGTTTCTGCGCTGGTGAGCGTGCCACTGCCCATGCGTGCGACCACGATGGTGGGCGCGGTGGTGTCGGCTTGGTTGTTGCCGTAGTTGGTGATGAAGTTGACCGTGTTGTTGGCGTCTGCACCATCAGCATTGGCGTTCAGTGCCGCATCACGGAATGCGTTGCTGGCCACGTTCACGCTGCCCACGCCCTGGCTGCCGGCTGCCGGCGTGAAGGTGGCGGTGTACTGCGTAGGACTCACTTGCACCCAGTTGGAGAGTGTGCCGCCGCTGACGGTCACATCGCTTTGCACAAAGTCGCTGGAGGGCTCGGACAGCACAAAGCTCAGCTGCGCCGTCTGGCCGGCCGCGAGTGTGGCTTTGTCGGCCGTGATCGCGATGGTGGGGGCGGTGGTGTCCGGGGTGGCTGGGTTGGTGCGGGTGTTGTAGGCCAGCACCACTTGGTTGTTGGCCTCTTGCGTGGCCCCTGCGGGGGCGGGGCTGACGTAAGTGTCCGCGTTGGCATTGCCCGCCGCATCGGTGAACGCGCTGGATTTGACGCCAACGGTGGCGCTGCCGCTGGCGTTGGCAGACGGCGTGAAGGTGGCCGTGTATTGGGTGTAGCCGCCCGCTGCGCTGCCGCTGGTGGACACCGGCGCAAAGTTCGACAGTGTGCCGCCCGTCACATCGATGTCGGACAGGGCAAAGGTGCTGCTGGCCTCAGACAGTGTGAAGTACACCGTCTCGCTGGCAGTGACGGTGCCCGAGCCTGCGCGGCTCACTTCGATGGTGGGTCGGCTGGTGTCGTTTTGCTGCGTGTTGTAGCCAATCGAGACCAGGTTGTTGGCCTCAAAGCCCGCGCCCGCCACGTAGGTGTCGGTGTTGGCATTGCCCGCTGCGTCTTGGAACTTGCCCGCCGCCACGCCAATTGTGGCTGTGCCCACGCTGTTGGCCGCTGGGGTGAAGACGGCGGTGTACTGGTGGTAGCCGCTCGTCGCGTTGCCAGAGCCTGGCACCGGTGCAAAGCCCGAAAGCGTGCCGCCAGAGACATCGACATCGCTGGCGTTGAAACTGGTGCTGCCCTCAGACAGGGTGAAGGTGATCAGCTCGGTGTTGCCGCTGGCCAGATTGCCGCTTCCCGCACGCGCCACGATGACGCTGGGCGCCGAGGTGTCGGCTGGCGGGTTGGGGTTGGCTTGCGTGTTGTATGCGATGGAGACGAGGTTGTTGCTCTCCACCACTTGGCCGGTCACAGCACCAGTGGCGCCACTGAAGGTGTCCAGGTTCTGGTTGCCCGCGTTGTCGCTGAACTTGCCCGCCGCCACACCAATGGTGGCCGTGCCGGTGCTGTTGGCACTGGGCGTGAAGGTGGCGGTATAGACCTTGTAGCCCGTGCCTGCGGTGCCAGAGGTGGGCACCGGTGTGAAGTTCGAGAGCGTGCCGCCCGCGACGATGACGTCGGCCTGATTGAAATCGGTGCTGGCCTCGGACAGCGTAAAGCGGATGGTCTCGCTGCTGGTGAGCGTGCCGCTGCCCAGTCGCTCGACTTCGATGGTGGGCGGCGTGGTGTCAACCTCAGGTGTGAGATCGAAGTTACGATCGTTGCTGCTGCTCACGCCGTAGTCCTGCATGGCACTGGCTTGGGTGCCGCCCGTGCCCGTGACCGTGCCTTCGATCTGTGTGTCTTTGTCCGCGCTCAAATCGGCTGCAGAGACTTGAATGCTGTAAGAGCCGTCGGCAGCGGCGGAGCCCGTGAAGGCTTTGCCGTTGACGTTCAGCCAGACGGTGTCGCCTGCAGCGTATTTGCCCGTGACTTTGCCCGTGATCGCAATGCTGCCCGTGTTCTCGGAAGCGCTCAAGATGTTGTCGGCGGTCACCGGATTGATCGACAGCGCTGTTTTGGTGAGCGTGTTGCCAGCTTCGAGCGTGTAGTCCTGCGCGGCGGTGGCCTTGTCGCCTCCGGTGCCGGTGATGCTGGCTTCGATTTTGGTGTCGGGGTCGGCCTTGAGGTCGGCCATGGACACGGGCACGCTGTAGCTGCCGTCTGCTGCCACCGTGGCGGCGTAGGTTTTGCCGTTAAGCACAACCGCCACACCATCACCTGCTGCGAAGCTGCCCGTGACTTTGCCGGTCACGGTGTAGGAGCTGGCACCCTGCTCGCTGGCCAGCAGCACGTTGTCGCTGGTGATCGGGTCGAGCGTCAGGGCAGTTTTGAGGCTGGCATTGCTGGTGTCTACGCCATAGTCCTGCATGGCTTTGGCGGTCGTACCGCCCGTACCGGTGACTGTGCCTTCCACACGGGTGTCGCTGTCGGCGATCAAATCGGAGGCGGGTACATCGATGCCGAAGAAGCCGTTGTTGTCGGGCTTGCCGGTGAAGGTCTTTCCATTGATCGACAGCGTGACCGTGTCGTTGGTCGAGAAGGCGCCCGTGACGTAGCCATTGACCGAAATACTGCCCGTGGTCTCACCAGAGCTGAGCATGTTGTCTTTTGTAACGGGGTCGATCGACAGTGCGGTGATCTTTCCCGTGTTCGAAGAGGTCTCGACTTGGTATGTCTGCGCGGCAGCGGCTGCGGTGCCGCCGGTGCCGGTCACACTGGCCTCAATCGTTTTGTCGGCATCGGCCTTGAGGTCTGACGTCAAGACGCTGACACTGTATTCGCCATTGCTTTCCAGCAAAGCGGTGTAGGTGCGGCCGTTGAGCACCAAACTGACCATGTCGCCGGCCGCATAAGTGCCACTGGCAAAGCCATTCACCGTGATGTTGGTGCTGTTGCCTTCACTCTGACTCAGGATGTTGTCCAGGTTGCCCGAGATAGGCTCCAGGTACAAAGCGGTTTTAGCGGTCGGTGTGGGCGTAGGCGTGGGTGTGCTGTTGTCCACGCCATAGTCCTGCAGGGCGCTGGCTTGGGTGCCGCCTGTGCCCGTGACCGTGCCGTCGATTTGGGTGTCTTTGTCAGCGCTCAGATCGGCCGCAGGCACATTGATGCTGTAAGTGCCGTCGGCTGCGGCAGCGCCTGTGAAGGTTTTACCGTTGACGGTGAGTGTGACGGTGTCGCCCGCAGCATATTTGCCCGTGACCTTGCCTGTGATCGCCAAGCTGCCTGTGTTTTCTGCGGCGCTCAGGATGTTGTCGGCAGTGACGGGATTGATGCTCAGCGCTGTCTTGGTGCTGGTGTTGCCCGCTTCGACGGTGTAGTCCTGCGCAGCGGTGGCCTTGTCGCCGTTGGAGCCGGTGACGGTGGCTTCGATTTTGGTGTCGGGGTCGGCCTTGAGGTCAGCCATGGACACGGGCACGCTGAAGCTGCCGTCAGCGGCCACGATCGCTGCGTATTTTTTGCCGTTGAGCGCGAGCTCGACCACATCGCCTTCTTTGTACGTGCCGGTGACTTTGCCGGTCACGGTGTAGGCGCTGGCGCCCTGCTCGCTGGCCATCAGCACGTTGTCGCTGGAGATCGGGTCGATCGTCAGTGCGGTTTTGTTGCTGGCACTGTTGCTGCTGTTGGTGTCTTTGTCGCTGGCGATGTTGCCTGCGGCGTCGGTGGCCTCGGCGCGGATCTCGCCTGCGGGCACCGGGTTGACCGGCTTGAGGCTCCAGTTGCCGCTGCTGTCTGCTGTGGTCTGGCCAATCAGGTTGCCACTGGCGTCATAGACCTTCACCGTGGCGCCGGGCTCTGCTGTGCCGCTGATGGGATCGGTGGTGCCGGCCTTGCCGGCGTTGGTCATGTCAATGCGGGTGCTGGTATCGATGGTGAAGGGCTCACCCTCTGCCCCGTTCATGAAGGGGGTGTACTTGCCGTCTGGCAATGGGCCGGGCACGGTGTAGCTGTAGTTGCCGTTGGCGTCCGTGGTGGCCTTGCCCTCGTAGACAACTTTGCCGCTTTCGTCCTTGATCACCACATCAACGGTGCTGTTGGGCACCCCTTTGCCGTTGATGACCAGGTTGTTGTTCTGCTTGGTGAGGTTGTCGCTGCTGGAGCTGCCGCTGTCGCTGCCATTGCTGAGGTCGCCCCCGGTGTTGCCCTTGGTGGCACTGTCTTGGTTGGCGATGTAGGCGGCAGCCCCTGCAGCCCCCAGCAAACCGAGCGCTCCCAACAGCGGGAAGGCGACCACGCCCAGCGCTGCGCCCACGGGCGTGACTTCTGCGCCGCCCAGCGCCACGTTCACCGCCTGGCCCCCCTCGGCCAACTCGGGGATGAGGCCGGGCACGCGTGGGTCTTCCGGGATGTATTCGTAGAAGAGGCCGTTTTCTGCCTGGCCGATCACGCCGTTGTAGCCCTCGGGCATGACCTCGTAGTAGTCCTCGATGATCAGGCTGGCCTGGCTCTCGTCTTCAAAGAGGATGTGCAGGTCCTTGCCAACGCGTTTGGCCTTGACGTAATCGGGGCCCACGGGCTTTTTGCGGCCAATCTCTTGCAGTTCGTATTTGGCCCCGGCTTGCGCTTTGATGCGCACCGGCTGGCCTTTGTCACCCGCGCCTTGTTGGATGTCGATGGTTTGCTTGGTCTCGGCTTTGCCTGTGTTGACGAGGACTTTGTATTGTTTGGTCATGGCGTTTTACGGGGTATCAGACTGAAAGGGGACAGTGGGCGTAGGGCTGGCCACACTGAATAAATGGATTGCCGCGTCGCTGCGCTCCACGCAATGACATGGGTGCTGTCATGGCGAGGCGCGAAGCCATCCATAGACTGCCGCGTCGCTGCGCTCCTCGCAATGACGAGTGAACCGTCATGGCGAGGTACGAAGCCATCCATGGATTGCCACGTCGCTGCGCTCCTCGCAATGACGAGTGAACCGTCATGGCGAGGCACGAAGCCATCCATGGATTGCCGCGTCGCTGCGCTCTTCGCAATGACGAGTGAACCGTCATGGCGAGGCACGAAGCCATCCATGGATTGCCGCGTCGCTGCGCTCTTCGCAATGACGCGGTGGGGTGATTGCCGCGCTGCGATCGCAATGAAACGATGGACATCAGCGGCGCACCCCGATGACCTCCACCGTCACGCGGCGGTTAGGCTGGTTGCAGGCAATGGTTTGGGGCGTAGCCGGTTTGCCGCAGCTGCTCACCACAGGATCGCGGCTGCCGCGGCCCTCGACGGTGATGGGGGCTGCAACTGCGCCGCTGCGCATAATGTGCTCGCGCACCGTCAGCGCCCGCTCGATGGCCAAGCGCTCGTTGCGCTCGGCTTTGCCCAGCGGGTCGGCATGGCCGATCAGGTGCACGCGGTCGATGCGGCTGAAGTCTTGACTCAGGCGCGAGAGCAACTGGTCAATGGCCCGGGTGCCCGCATCGGTCATGGCGGCGCGGTCAGCGCGGTCAAAAGCGAACAGGGTGTCCGCCGTCAGTGTGTAGGTTTGATCAGGCAATGGTGCAACCACTGCCGGTGCGGTCTCGGGCTGGCAGTCGATGGCCACGCGTGAGACGGTATGGATCTGCTGGCGGGTGCCGGCCAGCTCTTGCAGCGCTTGGGCCGCTGCCACGGGTTGCAACACCGGCTTGGCACCGTTGGACTGCACACGAACGTAATGCGTTTGACCTGGCATCAAGGTCAAGGCGGTGATGGTATCGGGCAGGTCTTTGGGTGAGCTGCCCACACGCATTTGCCGCGCACCCATCTCGACGGGGCCGGTCTTGTAGCAAAGTGAACTCCATGCACCCGCTTCAAGTGAGGCGTGGTAGCGCTCGTCCAAGAAGACGCTGGTTGCGCCGGTCAAGGCGCTTTGAGCATCGCGGTACAGGACCACGCGGCTTTGGGTATGGCTGACCGCTGGCAGTGCCTTGAAGCTGCCGCCCAGTGACACGATGGGCTCCAGACTGCGTCGCTCTTTGCTGAGCTCTGGTGTTTGACGGGTGGTGGTTTGAGCGCAGCCTGCAAGCAAGAGGGCGCCCAACATCAAGCAGCTGAAAAGATTGGTTTTTTGAGTTTTCATTGTTCTTTCCTGGACAGGTTCATGTGCAAGTGCTTGGCCTGTTGTGGTCGCTGCGCACAGGGATCGATGAAAGGACGAGCGACATGGCGGCTCTGGTTCCGAATCAAAATTCGCATGGCATCAGTTTTTTCTTTAGAGTTACCATTGGTATTCAAATTTATGAATCGAGTATTTCTGTTTTTGCCAATTTCAACAATCCGCAAATAGAAATCCTCCAAATGGCGGATTCAAGACAAGAAATCGACTGAGCTTTTTTGAATGTGCAGAGCACCTTGGGCCAAGGCGCCGTTGGGGACCCATTGCCAGCAGATGGAGAACCCATTTTTTTTTGCCCGTCGGGGGCTGGGACCCGAGTTTGGGATGACAGCGGCGAATCAAGTGAGGCTGTTTGACCATTCGCCCGAGTTCGGTACAAGCGAAAAAAAAGGGCCCTGAGGGCCCTTTTAGATTAGATGCATCAATTTTCAGGTCGCTTGGCGCACAGCCCGCAACTTGACCGAGAAGTCGCGCAATGCGGCAATGCCGCTTTCTTCGGCCCGGCGGCACCAGGCTTGCAGGTCAGCGGCCAGTTGCTCGCGGGAATGCGAGGTGTTCAGCCAGATTTGGCTAAGCTCTTCGCGCATTTGAACCATTTTGTCGAGCACCGGGCTGGCGGCTCGGGCTTGTTTGAGCTGGGCCTGGGCAGATACAGGCACATTGGCGCTGTCGCGGTGCAACCAGCGCTTGGCAGCTTGCAAGACGTTGGCGTCGAGCTTGAGCTTGTCGGCCTCTTGCTGCATCACAGCGCGCACATTCCGGGCATATCCAGCCATGACTTCGTAACGGTTGGCAATCAGCGCTTCCAGGGTCTTTTCATCGGCCACGGGACGAATGTCGCCGTAAGCCAAGCGCGGGGGCGTCTTTTTGACAGTCGCCAGCCCAAGGGTTTCGAGCGTGCGGATGTACAACCAGCCGATGTCGAACTCGTAAGGCTTGACCGACAACTTGGCCGATGTGGGGTATGTGTGGTGGTTGTTGTGCAACTCTTCGCCACCGATCAGGATGCCCCAGGGCGAAATGTTGGTGCTGGCGTCGTGCGCTTCAAAGTTGCGGTAACCCCAGTAGTGGGCCGCGCCGTTGATGATGCCGGCCGCCGTGATCGGGATCCAGGCCATTTGCACCGCCCAGACGGTCAGGCCAATGAAGCCAAACAACGCCACGTCAATGATCAGCATCAAGGCCACGCCTTGCCAGGAAAAGCGGGTGTACAGATTGCGCTCAATCCAGTCGTCGGGCGTGCCGTGGCCGAAACGCTTCATGGTCTCGAGGTTTCTGGACTCTTTGCGGTAAAGCTCTGCACCCGAGAACAAAACGGTCTTAATGCCGTGCACATGTGGGCTGTGCGGGTCTTCGGCTTGCTCGCACTTGGCGTGGTGTTTGCGGTGAATGGCGGCCCACTCCTTGGTCACCTGGCCGGTGGTCAGCCACAGCCAAAAACGAAAGAAGTGCGAGGGGATCGCGTGCAGGTCCAAAGCGCGGTGCGCCTGGTGACGGTGCAGGAAAATGGTAACGCTGGCGATGGTGATGTGGGTCAGGGCCAAGGTGATCAGCACCATTTGCCACCAAGCCAGGTCGAACAGGCCGTTGCCCATCCAGTGAACCACGGCATCCAAAAAAGCCCAATCAGGCAACAACATGAGTCTGTCTTTCTACTGGCACCTGAATTCAGGCAATCCGTCAATTTTAAGTTTACCGCCCCAAAAAGGACAGCGTTTTCGGCCGACCTCGGCCGATAAGGGTTTTAAAGTATTACTTTTTGACCCAGGCTGCGGCAAAAAATCCATCCGTGGCATGGCGATGGGGCCACAGCCTCAGGAATGTGCCGGCAGGCGGGGCATCGGGGTGGGCATCGCCCGATGGGGCCGGTGAGCACAGACTGGTGGCGTGGGGCACTTTGAGCCTGTCGAGCTCTTGTGCCACGTTCAGGGGGACAAAGTCCGGGTTGGCGGCGCTGAAGGCTTGAGCGATCAGCTCGTTTTCTTCGGGCAAGACGCTGCAGGTGGCATACACCAAACGACCGCCCGACTTGACCATGCGCGAGGCGCTTTGCAGGATGGCTTGCTGCTTTTCGGTCAACTCCTGCACAGCTTGGGGCTTTTGCCGCCATTTCAAGTCGGGGTTGCGGCGCAAGGTGCCCAAGCCCGAGCAAGGCGCATCAACCAGCACGCGGTCGATCTTGCCCGACAGGCGTTTGACGCGGTCGTCGCGCTCGTGGGCAATGGCCGCCGGGTGCACATTGGACAGCCCACTGCGGGCCATGCGAGGTTTGAGCGCATCCAGGCGGTGGCCGGACACATCGAACGCGTACAAGCGTCCCGTGCTGCGCATGGCCGCGCCCAGCGCCAGCGTTTTGCCACCTGCACCGGCGCAAAAATCCACCACCATCTCGCCGCGGTGCGCGTCGAGGAGCAAGGCCAGCAATTGCGAGCCTTCGTCTTGCACCTCGATCGCGCCCCGGGTGAAGGCGTCGGTTTTTTGCAAGGCGGGTTTGCCTTGCAGGCGCAAGCCCCAAGGCGAATAGGGCGTGGCCTCAGAGGCAATGCCCGCTTGCGCCAGCTCTTTTTGGATATCGCTGCGTTTGGCGTTGAGCATGTTCACGCGCAGGTCCAAGGTGCCGGGCTGTTGCAGGTGTTCGGCCAAGTCCCAGAAATCCTCACCCAGTTGGGCTTGCAGGGCTTGGGCCATCCACTCGGGCAGGTTGTGGCGGTGCGGGGCCATCAGGGCGTCGGCCGGAATGGCGTCGCAGGTGGCCAGCCATTTTTTCTCGGTGTCGTTGAGCGCAGAGGCCAGAAAATCACGCGGGCCAAAAAAGCCCAAAATGGCCAGCTTGCGCTCTTTGGCACCCGAGCCCGAGCGGGCCAGCTGCTCAAACAACAGCTTTTTGCGCAGCACCGCAAAAGCGGTTTCGGCCAAGGTGGCGCGTTCGCGAGGCCCCAAGGCACGGTGTTCACGGAAATAACGGGAGACCACGGCGTCGGCGGGATGTTCAAATTGGAGAACCAGCCTGACCAAATCGGCGCAGGCGTCTAAAAGGGCTTTTGGATGCATAGGGGTGCATTGTCCCATCCCCGACCCTTGTGACAGACACACATCAGGAAAGACATGTCAGAACCACTGCCACCGATGATCGAAACACCCAAAGGCCTTTACCGCCACTACAAGGGTGGTCAATACCGCGTGCTGGGCACTGTGCGCCACAGCGAAGATTTGCAGCCCATGACGCTTTACCAGGCCTTGTATGGCGAGCAAGGCCTGTGGGTGCGCCCCGCCGCCATGTTTGCCGATGTGGCCGAATTCAACGGAAAATTTCAGCCCCGATTTGAACGCATTGGCGATTGAGCCAAAAACTCAGCGACCGCTTGCGGGTAAATCAAGTGCTCCTGAGTGAGCACCCGAGCTGCCAGTGACTCGGCGGTGTCTTTCGGCAGCACAGGCACCACGGCCTGCGCCAAGATGGCGCCATGGTCGAGCTCGGCCGTGACCTGGTGCACCGTGGCCCCTGCAAAACGGCAACCGGCATCGATCGCCCGCTGGTGGGTATTCAAGCCGGGAAAAGCGGGCAACAAAGACGGATGGATGTTGAGCAAGCGCCCGGCATAGTGCGCCACAAACCCGGGGGTCAGGATGCGCATGAAGCCCGCCAGCACCACCACAGCAGGCGCGTAGCGGTCGATTTCAGCCATCAGGGCCGCATCAAACGCTTCGCGGCTGGCAAAGGTCTTGTGGTCCAGCACCTGCGTCGCGATGCCGTGGTCTTGGGCAAAAGCCAGGCCTTGGGCATCGGCCCGGTTGCTCAGCACGGCGGCCACTCGGGCGTTCAAGAGTTGGCCCCAGCGGCCCTGCTCTGCCGCTCGCACGATGGCGGCCAAGTTGGAGCCCGAGCCCGAAATCAAAATGACAATGTTTCTCATGAAGGGCAGGATTATCCCTGCTCACTAAAAGTCTCTTGGCTTTTGTCGCACCAAGGACAAGCCGAATCGGTCTGCGCATGATAAAAAGCACGGTCGTTTGATTTTGCTTGAACTGCACTCAAAAATACCCACCCCCAACGGAGAGATTTCCCCATGGATTTGGCATTCACCCCCGACGAACTCGCGTTCCGCGACGAGATCCGCACCTGGGTCAAGGGCAACTTGCCCGCCGACATTTCGCAAAAAGTGCACGCCGCCATGCGCCTGACCCGCGAGGACATGCAGCGCTGGGCCAAGATTTTGGGCAAAAAAGGCTGGCTGGGCTGGGGCTGGCCCACAGAGTTTGGCGGCCCCGGCTGGACCGCCGTGCAAAAGCATTTGTTCGAAGAAGAATGCGCCTTGGCGGGTGCCCCCCGCGTGGTGCCTTTTGGCCCGGTGATGGTGGCCCCGGTGATCATGGCTTTTGGCAATGCCGAACAGCAACAACGCTTTTTGCCCGGCATCGCCAGCGGCGAAGTCTGGTGGAGCCAGGGCTACAGCGAGCCGGGCTCCGGCTCTGACCTCGCGTCGCTGAAGACCCGCGCTGAGCGCGTGGGCGACAAATACATCGTGAACGGCCAGAAAACCTGGACCACCCTCGGCCAATACGGCGAGTGGATCTTCTGCCTGGTGCGCACCAGCACCGAGGGCAAGCCCCAAACCGGCATCTCGTTCCTGTTGATCGACATGAAGTCGCCCGGCATCACCGTGCGCCCCATCAAGCTGCTGGACGGCGAGTGCGAAGTCAACGAAGTCTGGTTTGACAACGTCGAAGTGCCCGCCGAGAACCTGGTGGGCGAGGAAAACAAGGGGTGGAACTACGCCAAGCACCTGCTGGCCCACGAGCGCACCAACATCGCTGACGTGAACCGTGCCAAACGCGAGCTCGAGCGCTTGAAGCGCATCGCCAAAGCCGAAGGCGTGTACGACGACATGCGCTTCCGCGACGAAATCGCCAAGCTCGAAGTGGACATCGTGGCCCTCGAAATGCTGGTCCTGCGTGTCCTGTCCGCCGAAAAGTCCGGCAAGAACTCGCTCGACATTGCGGGTCTTTTGAAGATCAAAGGCAGCGAAATTCAGCAGCGCTACACCGAGCTGATGATGCAGGCCGCAGGTCCTTTTGCCCTGCCCTTCATCTTCGAAGCCATGGACGCCGGCTGGCAAGGCAACTTCCCTGGCGGCGTGGTGGCCAATGCGCCCCTGGCGGCCAACTACTTCAACATGCGCAAGACCACCATTTATGGCGGCAGCAACGAAGTGCAACGCAACATCGTCGCCCAGACAGTTCTGGGTTAAGGAGACACACATGGATTTCGATTTTTCTGACGACCAAGAACAACTGCGCGACGCGGTGCGCAAATGGGTGGACAAGGGCTATGACTTTGACCGCCGCCGCGCCATCGTGGCCGCTGGCGGTTTTGACAGAGCCGCTTACGGCGAAATGGCCGAGTTGGGCCTGACGGGCCTTTATGTGAGCGAAGAGCACGGCGGTATGGGCATGGGCCCCACCGAAGCCATGGTCACCATGGAAGAACTCGGACGCGGCATCGTGCTCGAACCCCTGACCCAGACCCTGATCTGCAGCGCCACCCTGCAAACCCACGCCCCTGCAGCCCTGCAAGCGGCCTGGTTGCCCCGCATGGCCGCAGGCGAAGCCATCGTCGTGTTGGCGCAGCAAGAGCGCGGTGCCCGTTACCAACTGAACCGCTGCGCCGCTCAGGCCAGCGAATCTGGCGGCACATGGACCGTGAGCGGTACCAAGAGCGTTGTGGCCGTGGGCGACCAGGCCGACGCCTTCGTGGTGCCCGCCACCGTGAACGGCCAGATCGCCCTGTTTTTGGTCGAGCGCAGCGCCAGCGGCGTGAGCACCCAGGCCTACGGCACACAAGACGGCTCACGCGCCGCCGAAGTGGTGATGAGCCAAGCCCCCGCGCAGCTGATCACCCTGAACGGCCTGACCGCTTTGGAAGAGGCCGTGGACATCGGCATCGCCTGCACCTGCGCCGAAGCCGTTGGGGTGATGGACAAAACCCTGGCCATCACCGTGGACTACATGAACACCCGCAAGCAGTTCGGTGTGAACATCGCCAGCTTCCAGGCCCTGCGCCACCGCGTGGCCGACATGAAGATGCAGCTGGAGCTGGGCCGCTCGATGAGCTACTACGCCAGCCTGAAGTTGCACGCGCCCGCCGACGAGCGCCGCCGCGCCTTGGCGCGCGCCAAGTACCAGCTGGGCGTGTCCATGCGCTTCATCGGCCAGCAAGCGGTGCAGCTGCACGGCGGCATTGCCGTCACGGACGAGTACATCGTGAGCCACTACTTCAAGAAATTGACGCAGCTGGACATGAGCTTTGGCGACACCCTGCACCAGTTGGGCGAAGTGTCAGCCCGCATGCAGGAGACGGCAGGCGTGTTCGCCTGAGGCGAACCAGGAACCCAAGCAAGGCGGGAGGGCGGCGCGGGTCGGGCGATGTGGCAAAGCGAAGCGCCTCTGAGCCCGAAACGCGCCGCCCTCTCGCCTGGTGGCTCAACACCAGAATCGTCTGAATGAGCAGCCCAACAAGAAGGCCCCGAGAGGGGCCTTTTTTGTTGCTCAAAACTTCCTGCTGGTTACACCGCAGAGTGGGCTCGCACCCAGTCACGCATGGCGTCATTCATTCGGGTCTGCCAGCCCTTGCCGGTGGACCGGAAAGCTTCCAGCACATCGGCATCAAAGCGGATGGTGATGCGTTCTTTGACGACCTCAGATCGTGGTCGCCCGCGTGGCTTGAGCATCGCCTGTGCGGCCTGGGTTCCAAACAGCTCGGGCAACACTTCTGATGCAGGGCGGGCGCGGGCAAAGTCTGCATCCGTCCATTCGGGGTTGTCGGAATCAACCCGTTCTGGATTTGGGCGTTTTGGCATATCTCTTGACCTCTCTCGAATTGGCCTTGCGCAGACTGATGACATGCACCTTGCCTTCGCGCGGCGTAAATACAACGGCGTGCAACCGCCCCCCAATGAACCCCAGCACCTGAAATCACCGCTCTCCGTAGGCTTTTCGGGTGTCTTCCTCCATCAGCGCATGGGCCCAGTCAAGCTGCTCGACAAGCTCAAACGGCAAACCACGGCTTGCCATATTGGCGGCATTTTTGGCTGGATCGAATCCAATCTTCACCATTTTATTGTATGCACATTAAATCAAGGTTGCAAGTTCTTAGAAGTTCCGAATACCCTTGATGGCTCACTCCAACTCGCGCACCCGCAAGAAAGACGCAAAACGCGGCAAGCCCGAGGGCGTGCGATCGCGGTAACGGTAAGTAACCCACGCCCCCAAGGGTGGCGGGTTGCGGCGCTGGGCATCGCTCAGGCCAGATCCCAGGGCAAAACGCTGGCCCGACGGCATTTGAACCAGCAAAGCCCCTGTCATGCCCAGCAAACGCCCTTTGCCCGGCTGGTGGCCCACCACCAGACCCTCTTCGTCCTGCTCGGGTTTGTGCTTGAACAGCGCGTCGGTGCGGCCGGGCTGCCACAGGGCATCGGCGCGGTGCAGCATCAGCCCCTCGCCGCCTTGGCGCACCGTCTCCTGCAACAAAGCCTGCAAAGCGCGGGCGTCGTTCACCTCGCGCTGCGCGACCGGCATCAGCCAAGGCTGCTGCGCTTGCGCCAACGTGGTTTGCACAAAAGCCACCCGCTGCGCAAACGGGGCGGAATGACCGGGGGCGTCAAACACCAGGTACTTCACAGCCCGCCAGGCCTCGTCGTCGGGCTCGGCTTGCCGCACCACGCCAGAGAGCCGGTCAAAAGCCCCCCGCGCCGTCCACAACTCACCGTCAAGCGCGACCCGGGGCAATGCCGACAAAAACCAGGCAGGGGCTGCGATGGCGCGGCCACTGCGAAAGCGCAAAACGCGCCCATCCCAAACGGCCCTGACGCCGTCGAATTTTTCGCTGACCCAAAAACCTTGTGGGGATCGGCCAGCGGGCCACGGCATGGCCAGCTGAACGCCGCTGTGCCCGCCGGAGTCCACGGGCTGCACGACCTGAGCGCCAACACGTGGCATCAGCCAAGGCGACAAAAGCAGCGCCGACACACTGGCGCGTCGGCTCAGGCCTGGCGTGCTTGCAAGGTACTGGCGCAAGGCCAGGGGTGGGTGAGGCATGGCGGGTCTCCCTGATGGCCCCATCACCGAATCCATGCCTTAAAGGCATGCCGATATGGGTTCTTTTGTTTTCAGGGATGGATGATGCAGCGCTTTGCTGGCCAGCGCAAGCGGCGTCGCGAGGCTGCCAGCTCAGGCCATCAATCGCGAGCTCTTGGGCACATGTGCCATCAAAAACGCCATCTGGTCACTCAAAATGCGGCGGTTGCGCAAGATGAAGTCTTCCCACAGGCTGGGCACATAGGGCGCGTAGAGCAGCGGCATGTTGGCTTGCTCTGGCGTACGGCTGCTTTTGCGGTGGTTGCAGGAGCGGCAGGCCGTGACCACGTTCATCCAATGGTCGGGCCCTTTTTGACTCACGGGAACAATGTGCTCACGGGTGAGCACCGATTCGTGAAAATGCCCGCCGCAATACGCGCAGACGTTGCGGTCCCGCACAAACAATTTTGGATTGGTCAAGCCCGAAACCAGGTCAAACGGGTTGATGCGGGGCACGCCCTGGGTGCCAATGATGCTGTTGACGGTGATGATGGATTGCTGGCCGGTGAGCGCGTTGTGCCCCCCATGGAACACGGCCAGTTGCTGGCCCGCTTCCCAACGCACCTCGTCGGCGGCGTAATGGGTCACGGCTTGCTCCAGCGTGATCCACGATTGCGGCAAGCCTTGGGCCGAGAGTTTCAAAACCTTCACAGACGCCTCCATCCAACAGTTCAAAAACCACTGACACGAAAAGTTCCGTCTCGATCGGACCTTATGCCTTGGGGTACAAGGATGAAGGGATCGGGCTCGGTCACAATATACCCTCTTACATTGACAATACCGTGAAAGCTGGCGCTTGAGTCAGATCAGCGGCAGGACATCACGAGCGACATGAAGGTTTACCGAGGCTTCCACCATCCCGATCTGGCCCCCGCTTGCGCTTTGACCATCGGCAACTTTGACGGCGTGCACCGGGGTCACCAGGCCATGCTGGCCCTGCTGCGCAGCGAAGCGGCCCATCGGGGCGTGCCCAGCTGTGTGATGACCTTCGAACCCCACCCGCGCGACTACTTTGCCAAGGCCCTCCACCAGCCCGATTTGGCCCCGGCCCGCATCGCCACGATGCGCGACAAACTGCAAGAGCTTGAGCGCTGCGGCGTGGACCAAGTGGTGGTGGTGCCCTTTGACGCCCGGCTGGCCAGCCAATCGCCCCAAGACTTCATTGAGCAGGTGCTGGTGCGCGGCCTGGGCGTGCGCTATGTGCTGGTGGGTGACGATTTCCGCTTTGGCGCCAAGCGCGCGGGCGACTACGCCATGCTTGACACTGCCGGACAAAGTCTCGGCTTTGATGTGGCTCGCATGAACAGCTACGAGGTGCGCGGCCTGCGCGTGTCCAGCTCGGCCGTGCGCGAGGCGCTGGCCAAAGGCGACCTGCCCGCAGTGCAGGCCCTGCTCGGCCGCCCCTACAGCATCAGTGGCCATGTGGTGCACGGGCGCAAGCTGGGCCGCGAGTTGGCGGCCACTGCCCAAGGCGCAGGAGACGGCTTTCGCACGCTGAATTTGCGCTTTACGCACCACAAGCCTGCCGCCAGCGGCATTTTTGTCGTCCAAGTGCATGGCCTGGCCGATCAGCCCTTGAGGGGCGTGGCCAATCTGGGCATCCGCCCCTCTTTGGACCCTCATGATGTCAACGGCGGGCGCGTGCTGCTGGAGACGCACGCCTTCGACTGGCCTGCCCATCTGGGGGCCGAGGGGGGCTACGGTAAAATCATCCGGGTGGACTTGCTGCATAAATTACACGACGAGCTCAAATACGACGGTCTGGACGCCCTGACAAAGGGCATTGCCAAAGACTGCGACGACGCACAAGCGTGGTTTGCGTCCCGCCATGGTGAAACCAGCCGCCAAACCACCCGCGACCGAATTTGACGCTCTGGCCCTCGTTTGCTGCCCTTCGACAGGCTCAGGGCGAACGACCTCAACGGCCCACCCCCTCTTGATCTCTCCGAACGGCTCAGCCGCTCGGGCTGAGCTTGTCGAAGCCCTCTCGACTTGACGCACCATGACAGACAAAACCCAAAACCCCGACACCCGCATCAACATGATGGACACCCCGTTTCCGATGCGCGGCGACCTGCCCAAGCGCGAGCCGGGCTGGGTGAGCGAGTGGAACGACGGCGGCCTCTACAAAAAACTGCGCGCCGCCCGCCAAGGCGCCCCGCTGTTCGTGCTGCACGACGGCCCGCCTTACGCCAACGGCAAACTGCACATCGGCCACGCACTGAACAAAGTTCTCAAAGACATGATCGTCAAGTCCAAGCAATTGGCGGGCTTTGACGCGCAATACATTCCCGGCTGGGACTGCCACGGCCTGCCGATCGAAAACGCGATCGAAAAACTGCATGGCCGCAAGCTGTCCAGAGACGACATGCAAGCCAAGAGCCGCGCCTTTGCCACCGAGCAAATCGGCCAACAGCGCGAAGACTTCAAGCGCCTGGGCGTGCTGGGCGACTGGGAGCGCCCTTACCGCACCATGGACTTCGCCAACGAAGCCGGTGAAATCCGCGCCTTTAAGCGCGTGATTGAGCGTGGCTTTGTTTACCGCGGCCTCAAACCCGTTTACTGGTGCTTTGACTGCGGCTCGTCGCTGGCCGAATTCGAGATCGAATACGCCGACAAAAAGAGCGACACGCTGGACGTGGCCTTTGAAGCCGACAACACCGCCGCACTGGCTGCCGCCTTTGGCCTGCCCAAACTGCCTGGCGAGGGCAGCAAGAAAGCATTTGCCGTCATCTGGACCACCACCGCTTGGACGATTCCCGCCAACCAAGCGCTCAACGCCCACCCCGAGTTGGAATATGCCCTGGTGGACACGCCCCGTGGCGTGCTGCTGCTGGCTGCCAGTTTGGTCGAAAAATGCCTGGAGCGCTACCAATTGCAAGGCACCGTGATCGCCACCGCAGTGGGCGAGAAGTTGCGCGGCTTGGTTTTCCGCCACCCGCTGCACGACACCGTGAGCGCTGACGAAGGTGGCCCATACAGCTACCGCCGCCCATCGCCCCTGTATCTGGCCGAGTACGTGACCGCCACCGACGGCACCGGCATCGTGCACTCGTCCCCCGCCTACGGCGTGGACGACTTCAACTCCTGCATCGCCAACGGCCTGGCCTATGACGACATCCTGAACCCGGTGCAAGGCAATGGCGTGTACGCCGAAGAGCTGCCTTTCTTCGGCGGCCAGCACATCTGGAAAGCCTGTGCCCGCGTGATCGAGGTGCTGGGCCAAAGCGACCGCCTGATGGCCACGGTGGAAATCACCCACAGCTACCCGCACTGCTGGCGTCATAAAACCCCCGTCATCTACCGTGCTGCCGCTCAGTGGTTTGTGCGGATGGACGAGGGCGAGGGCGTGTTCACTCAAGACAAAGCGCCCAAGACCCTGCGCCAGTTGGCGCTCGACGCGATCGAGCAAACGCAGTTCTACCCCGAGAACGGCAAGACCCGCCTGCGCGACATGATCGCCAACCGGCCCGACTGGTGCATCTCGCGCCAGCGCTCTTGGGGCGTGCCGGTGCCGTTCTTCCTGCACAAGGACTCGGGCGAACTGCACCCCAACACCATGGCAATCCTTGACCAAGCCGCTGACATTGTTGAAAAAGGCGGCATCGAAGCCTGGAGCCGCGTGACAGTGGAAGAAATCTTGGGCGCATCCGACGCCCCCAGCTACACCAAAAGCACCGACATTCTGGAAGTCTGGTTCGACTCGGGCTCCACCTTTCAGCATGTGCTGCGCGGCAGCCACAAAGACGCTTACGGCGTGCCGCCCTTCCATGCCGAAGGTCCTGAGGCAGACCTGTATTTGGAAGGCCACGACCAGCACCGCGGCTGGTTCCACAGCTCGCTGCTGCTGGGCTGCGCCTTGTATGGCCGCGCACCTTACCGGGGTCTGCTGACCCACGGCTTTGCCACCGACGGCCAAGGCCGCAAGATGAGCAAGTCGCTGGGCAACACGGTGGACCCGCAAACCATCACCTCCAAAATGGGCGCAGAAATTGTGCGCCTGTGGGTGGCCAGCACCGACTACTCGGGCGACCTTAACATCGACGAAAAAATCCTGGCCCGCGTGGTGGACTCGTACCGCCGCATCCGCAACACACTGCGCTTCTTGATGGCCAACGTGAGCGACTTTGACCCGGCCACAGACACTGTGTCCGACGACCAACTGCTGGAGATCGACCGTTTTGCGCTGGCCCGCGCGGCGCAGCTGCAAGCAGATATCCGCGCTCACTTTGACGTCTACGAATTCCACCCTGTCGTCAGCAAGCTGCAAATTTATTGCTCGGAAGACCTGGGCGCGTTTTATCTGGACGTGCTCAAAGACCGCCTGTACACCACAGCGCCCAAATCCTTGGCTCGCCGCAGCGCCCAAACCGCTTTGTGGCGCATCACCCATGGCATGCTGCGCTGGATGGCGCCGTTCCTGTCGTTCACGGCCGAAGAAGCTTGGGGCACTTTCGGCACGTCGGAATCCATCTTCCTGGAAACCTTCAGCGACTTCGGCTCGGCCGATGCAGCACAAAACATCGCCCTTTTGGCCAAGTGGAGCCGCATCCGCGAAATCCGCGATCTGGTGAACAAAGACATCGAAAACCTGCGTGCAGACGGCCAAGTGGGCGCGTCGTTGCAAGCCGAGATCACCTTGACCGCGCCATCTGCTGACCACGCCCTGCTGGAAAGTTTGGGGGTGGACATCAAGTTCGTATTCATCACTTCCAAAGTGACTTTGCAAGCAGGCGACACCCTGGCCGTGCAAGTGACCGCCAGCCAGGCAACCAAATGCGAGCGCTGCTGGCACTACGCAGACGACGTGGGCCACAACGCCAACCACCCCACCATTTGTGGCCGCTGCGTGAGCAACCTGCATGGCCCTGGCGAAACACGCCAAGTGGCCTGAACCCGCCGCACCCACAGGACGCACACCCATGGCCAACAAATTCAAAACCAGCAACCGCCCCAGCCTGTGGGTCTGGCTGGGCATTGCCCTCTTGGTGCTGCTGATCGACCAGTTCACCAAGGTGCTGGTACTGGGCGCTTTTCAGTTGGGCGACAGCACGCCCATCACCTCGTTTTTCAATTTGGTGCGGGTGCACAACCACGGCGCGGCCTTCTCCTTCCTGGCGGGTGCGGGCGGTTGGCAGCGCTGGTTTTTCACAGGCATCGGCGTGGCAGCGGCCATTTTCATGGTCTGGATGCTGCGCTCGCACGCCGGTCAAAAACTCTTCAGCCTGGCCATTTCCCTCATCCTGGGCGGTGCCATTGGCAACGTGGTGGACCGTCTGCTGCACGGCTACGTGGTCGACTTTCTCGACTTTTACTGGGGTGCTTGGCACTTCCCGGCCTTCAACGTGGCCGATGCGGGCATCAGCGTTGGCGCGGCCTTGCTGATCCTGGACGAAATATTACGGGTCCGGCGCGGACGCTGAAACCTTCAATCACCACCAACAGGGGCATGGGCTGGGTGTGATACGCACCCGGCCTATGCCCCTAACCCACAGAACCGCCATCTCGGTTATGCTCTCGCCCCTGACTCAAAAACAAGGAGACACCCCATGCCCGGCTTGTTACCCCACATTGACCCCGATGGTCTGCTCGAATTTTCGGTGGTCTACACCGACCGCGCCCTGAACCACATGTCCAAGCGTTTTGGGGGCGTGATGACCGACATCTCGCGCATGCTCAAAACCGTCTATGGTGCTCACTCGGTCGCTTTGGTCCCGGGCAGCGGCACCTTTGGCATGGAGTCGGTGGCACGCCAGTTCGCCACCCACCAACATGTCATGGTGATTCGCAATGGCTGGTTCAGCTACCGCTGGACACAAATTTTTGACATGGGCCAGATCCCCAAGAGCCACAGCGTGCTCAAGGCCCGCCGTGTCTCCGCGGGCTCCCAAGCTGCGTGGGCGCCTGCCCCGATCGAAGAAGTCAAAGCTGCCATTGCTGCAGAAAAACCTGCGCTGGTGTTTGCTCCGCACGTCGAAACGTCCGCTGGCATGATCCTGCCCGACGACTACTTGAAAGCCGTGTCCGATGCCGTACACGCGGTGGGTGGCTTGTTTGTGCTGGACTGCATCGCCTCGGGCGCCATGTGGGTCGACATGAAAGCCACAGGCGTGGATGTACTGATCAGCGCCCCCCAAAAAGGCTGGAGCAGCTCGCCTTGCTGCGCCATGGTCATGCTGAGCGAGCGCGCCCGCCAAGCGATCGACAGCACCACCAGCACCACCTTCGCCATGGACCTGAAAAAGTGGCTGCAAGTGATGGAGACCTATGAAGGCAATGGTCACATGTACCACACCACTTTGCCCACCGATGCGCTGCAGCGCTTGCAAGAGACCATGCTGGAGACCGAGGCCTATGGTTTTGACAAAGTGCGCGACGAACAAATGGCGCTGGGTCGCCAAGTGCGCGATCTGCTGCTGACGCACGGTTTTCCCAGTGTGGCAGCACCCGGCTTTGAAGCCCCCGGCGTGGTGGTCAGCTACACCACCGACCCCGAGATCCAAAGCAGCAAGAAATTCTTGGCGCTGGGCCTGCAAACCGCCGCCGGCGTGCCCCTACAGTGCGACGAGCCTGCCGACTTCCGCACCTTCCGCATGGGCTTGTTTGGTCTGGACAAATGGCATCAAGTGCCCCGCACTTTGCAGCACCTGAGCGATGCGCTGGAGACCATCGCGCCCAAGGCCAAGCTGGCGGCCTGAGAAGTTATTTAAATTAGGAGCCCACCCCGTGGGGGATGGGCGTGGCTCACTCCCTTGAAATCCATCGCCCACAGGGTGGGCTCCTACGAAATCAGCCCAATCAACTGGCTGTTACAAAGTGATGATGGTGCAACCCGTGGTCTTGCGTGCTTCCAGCGCGGTGTGGGCGTCTTGGATGCTGGCCAACGGGAAAGTTTGCTCGATGTGGATCTTGACCTTGCCGCTGGTCACGGCCTCGAACAAATCGTCGGCCATTTCCTGCGTGTTTTCACGCGTGGTGATGTGGCTGAAAAGGGTCTGTCTGGTCACATAGATGGAGCCCTTGTTACCCAGCATTCCAGGCGCAAACGGGGGCACAGGACCGGAGGCATTGCCAAAGCTGGCCAGCAGTCCAAACGGTGCCAGGCAGTCGAGTGACTTGTCCCAAGTGTCTTTGCCCACCGAGTCGTAAACCACCTTCACGCCTTTGCCGCCGGTGATTTCTTTGACCTTGACCTGGAAATCATCGGTGGAGTAGTTGATGCAGAACTCCGCGCCATTGGCCAGGGCCAAAGCGCACTTGGCATCGCTGCCAGCCGTGCCGATCAAGCGAAGGCCCAAGGCCTTGGCCCACTGGCAAGCGATCAGGCCCACACCACCGGCTGCGGCGTGGAAAAGTACGAAGTCACCGGCCTTCAGGCCACCTTGGGGCTGCGTGCGCTTGAGCAGGTACTGCGCCGTCAAGCCCTTGAGCATCATGGCAGCGCCGGTCTCAAAGGAGATCGCATCGGGCAGTTTGCACACGCACTTGGCGGGCATCACGCGCACTTCGCAGTAGCTACCGGGAGGCTGGCTGGCATAGGCAGCGCGGTCGCCCACCTTGAGGTGCGTCACGCCCTCGCCCACGGCTTCGACCACACCCGAGGCTTCCATGCCCAACTTGAGCGGCATGGGCAGCTGGTACAGGCCGCTGCGCTGGTACACGTCAATGAAGTTCAGGCCGATGGCCTTGTGGCGGATACGGATCTCACCGGAGCCGGGTTCGCCCACGGCGACATCCACCAGTTTCATAACTTCGGGACCACCGTGTTGGTCAATCTGGACTGCAAGGCTCATGGAAATCTCCTGTGGGTATGATATTTTGGAACCTGCCACTTTGCCACGAATCTTGTCCCCCAGCCGGGAACAGGGACGGTGGCGGGACAGTTTGGCGACAGCGGGAAAACCCGAGTGCCGCTACATTGCCGCATGACCCAAAAACTCTCGCCTGTGACCGCTTTGCTGCTGACGGTCCCACCTTTGCTGTGGGCGGGCAATGCCGTGGTGGGTCGTCTGGTCAGCGATTTGGTGCCGCCCATCACGCTCAACTTTTTACGTTGGGCCGTGGCCTTGTTCATTTTGTTGCCACTGGCGGGCTGGGTTTTGCGGCGCAGCAGCGGAATGTGGCAGCACTGGCAGCGTTTTGCCCTGCTCAGTTTGCTGGGCGTGGGCTGCTACAACGCGCTGCAATACCTGGCGCTGCAAACCTCCACCCCGCTGAATGTGACCTTGGTGGCGGCCAGTGGCCCGGTCTGGATGCTGGGCATTGGGGCGCTGTTTTTTCAGGCGCCGGTGCGGCGCGCCCAGGTGTATGGGGCGGTGCTCTCGATTCTTGGCGTGCTGGTGGTGTTGTCGCGGGGCGACTGGGCACAGCTCATGGCGGTGCGTTTGGTGGTGGGCGATTTGTTCATCTTATTGGCCACCGCTTGTTGGTCTTGGTACAGCTGGTTGCTCAGCAGACGTGACGAGCCCGAAGCCATCCGCAACGACTGGGCAGCCTTTTTGCTTGCGCAGGTGGTGTTCGGTCTGGCCTGGTCGGGCTTGTTTGCGGGCATGGAATGGGGCTTGACCGATGCCCACATCCGCTGGGGCTGGCCCCTGATCGCTGCGCTGGCCTTTGTGGCCGTGGGCCCGGCGGTGCTGGCCTACCGCTGCTGGGGCCTGGGCATCCAAAGGGCGGGGCCTGCGGTGGCTGGCTTTTTTGCCAACCTCACCCCGCTGTTTGCGGCCATCTTCTCAGCCGCCTTTTTGGGCGAGCTGCCGCAGCTGTACCACGTGGCAGCGTTCGCGCTGATTGTGGGTGGGATTGTGGTGTCGGCCAGGCCATAAGCCACAAGGGTTAAGCGCAGCTGCTAAGGAAACTGCTTAAATTGATGCAGGCTACGAGCATGGGTCCGGGTCTGGTTTCAGCTTGAGCATCGCACCAGGGAGTTGGCGTTGTTTGATTTGGGTTTAGACATCAAACTGCGCTCATGCGACCTGGCCTCCTCGAACATGGGCAACACTTAGACTGCGGATCAGAGGCTATCTGACCCAAATCAATGGCAGCACCATTGACAATTTATGCCACCAAGTGGCACAATTTTCCATGAGACGTGTTTTTAAAACCCGCTACTTCGCTCGTTGGATGCGCAAAACTGAGCTCAGCGATGAAACGCTCTGCTCTGCAGTGGACGAAATGGCTCAAGGATTGATCGATGCAGACCTTGGCGGTGGGGTCGTCAAAAAACGCGTGGGACTTTCTGGTCGTGGCAAACGAGGGGGAGCCAGAATACTGGTCGCGACCAACAAGGGAAACCGATGGTTTTTTGTGTTCGGATTCGAAAAAAATGAACGTGCCAGCCTATCGGATGATGAATTAGAAGCATTGAAAGACCTGGCCGAGCAGCTATTGGCGAGGACTGGAAAACAATTGGCTGAGGCGTTGAATGATGGATCCATAAGTGAGATATGCCATGACCACTAAATCTAAGGCCAAAAGCCAAATTTTTGAAGCCGTCCACGAAACAGCCAGCGATCTTCATCGCCTTGGCTTCATTGATAAACGCAAAATGCGCAAATTTGACGTGCTTTGTCTGGACCCCATACCCGCATACGACAGTGAAAAAATTCGCGCTCTGAGGGATCATCTTCAGTTGAGCCAAGCTGTTTTGGCTTCGGTGTTGAACACCAGTATTTCGACCGTGCGAAAGTGGGAGATTGGCGACAAGCACCCAAGCGGCCCCTCACTGAAATTGCTTAACCTGCTTGATCGCAAAGGCTTGGAAGCGCTGATTTGATGGGTTGGGATGAACTAACTAAGAGGGGAATTTGTAACTGAAGGCCCCAACGCGGTCGCTGCGCTGACTCTTTCAACTTAAGAAGCCGTGGCAACCGATAAGAAATGCCCCTTTCATGGAAATTCTGGACATTCCAGGCGCTGTCTTATTTTTTTCCTTCAAAATAATAGGAATGACCTTTCATTGAATGTTTCTCAGCAGTGGCTTTGCGGCGTTTGAATGGGCGAACTGAACTTATTGCAAAAACGCGGGCTGAAACATGAGCAAACAACACAAAATCGTCATCGTCGGCGGCGGCGCTGGGGGACTGGAACTCGCGACCCGACTGGGACATGCCTATGGCCGAAACCAGCGTGCAGTTGTCACCCTGGTCGATAAAAACCGCACGCACATTTGGAAACCCAAGCTGCATGAAATCGCATCGGGCAGCATGGACCTCGGCGACCACGAAGTGGATTACATGGCCCAAGCCCATTGGCATCACTTTACTTTTCGCATTGGTGAACTCGCGGGGCTTGACCGGTCTCATAAAACCATTGAACTTGCGCCTTATTTGGACGAGGATGGCATCGCCGTCACACCCACTCAGCGCATCAACTACGACACGCTGGTGATTTGCATCGGCAGCTTGAGCAATGACTTTGGCACCCAGGGCGTCAAAGAGTACGCGCTGAAGTTGGAAACACAACACGACGCCAAGTCATTCCATTCCAAGATGGTCAATGCGTGCATCCGCGCGCACCACCAATCAGAAGTCATCCACAAACGTCAATTGCATGTGGCCATCATCGGCGCGGGTGCCACGGGCGTCGAGTTGGCCGCAGAGCTGCACCGCACCACGCGCGAGGTGGTGGCGTTTGGCTTGGACCGCATTGACGTGGACAAGGACATCAAAGTCAGCTTGATCGAGGCGGCCGACCGAATATTGCCGGCTTTGCAGCCACGCATGTCTCAAGCCACAGAGAAACTCCTCTCCCATTTGGGTGTCCAAGTACTCACCAGTTCCAAGGTGATGGAAGTCACGCCCACCGGCATTCGCTTGGCCGATGGACGCGAGATCGAATCTGAATTGGTAGTGTGGGCCGCAGGCGTGAAAGCACCTGATTTTTTGAAAGACTTCAGCGGTCTTGAAACCAACCGCATCAACCAGTTGGTCGTCTTCGATACGCTGCAAACCACGCGCGACCCCGATGTTTTTGCGTTGGGTGACTGCGCCGCTTGCCCCTGCTCTGATGCCGATGGCGGCCGGGCTGGCTTTGTGCCCCCGCGTGCGCAAGCAGCGCATCAGCAGGCTACGCACATGTTTCAGCAAATCAAACGCCGCATGGCCCATCAGCCTCTGAAAGCCTACCGTTACAGAGACTTTGGCTCATTGGTGTCGCTGGGCAAGTTCACAACGGTAGGCAACATGATGGGCGGCTTGACAGGCAAGAGTCTGATGATCGAAGGCTACTTTGCCAAGCTCATGTACCTGTCTTTGTACAAATTGCATGAGCTGGCCATTCACGGCTTCATCAAAACCACACTCTTTACCCTGTCGCGCTTGATCACCAAACAAACCAACCCGACGGTGAAGCTGCATTGAGCCCACCTGACCCGCATCAATACGTGCCCGGATAAGCCCCACCGTCGGCCAACACGTTTTGGCCGGTCATGTACGCCGCATGCTGGCTGCACAAAAAGGCGCAAATCGCTCCAAACTCTTGCGGATTGCCGTAGCGACCAGCGGGAATTTGCGCTTGCTGGATCACGCGCAGCTCTTCCACCGTCTTGCCGACTTTTTGCGCCATGGCCGGCAAGGTCGAGCGGATGCGGTCGGTGTCGAATTTGCCGGGTAATAAGTTGTTGATGGTCACGCCCTGCCCCGCGATTTTGCTGCGCGATGTGCCGGCCACAAAACCGGTCAGTCCACTGCGGGCGCCATTGGACAAGCCCAGCACATCGATGGGCGATTTCACCGAGCTGGAGGTGATGTTGACGATGCGGCCAAAGCCGCGTGCGGCCATGCGGTCCACGGTGGCCTTGATGAGTTCAATGGGCGTGAGCATGTTGGCGTCAATGGCCTTGATCCAGGCGTCGCGGTCCCAGTCACGGAAATCGCCAGGGGGCGGGCCGCCGGCATTGGTGACCACGATGTCGTAATCTTTGCCGGGGCCACCGGGCACGTTCCAGATGGCTTCGCGCCCGGCTTCGGTGGTGATGTCTTGCGCCACAGCGATCAATTTCACCTTGCCGCCTGTTTCGGCGCGCAAATCGTCAACAGCCTTGTTTAGCACCTCGGCACCGCGTGCCACCATGACCACGTTCACGCCGTCGAGCGCCAAGGCCCGTGCGCAACCCCAGCCCAAGCCTTTGCTCGCGCCACCCACCAATGCCCATTTGCCTGCAATGCCCAAGTCCATGTCAATCTCCTAAAGTTGATGCGATGTGGCCCTTTGGCCGCATCACGATGTACGGCCCCATGGCCGCGCTACGTGGCACGGCCCACCGGCCGCGTGACCCAAAACACACCGCTCAAAACCAGAGCGGTTCCCGCGATGACCCATGCGTTAAAAGGTTCGCCCAAAATCCACACGCCCATCAGCAAGGTGGACATGGGGCCGATCATGCCGGTTTGCGCCGTCAGGCCAGGCCCGATGCGCTCAATGGCCATCATGACCAGAAGCACCGGCAAAGCCGTACACGCCACCGCATTGAGCAGCGACAGCCAAAGCACCTGTTCGTGCACATGCGATACATCCAAAGGCCTGAGCAAGGCAAATTGAAGCAGGCAAAAACCACAAGCGGCCGTGCTGGCCCAACCCGCCAAGCGCAAAGAGCCCAAACGCTTGACCAGCTGGCCGCTATAGGTCAGGTACACCGCGTAGGTCACGGCGCTCAAAAACACCAAGAGCGCGCCCAAAGCGGCATTCGTGCCCGCCAGACTCAGCTCGTGTCCAAATACCACCAACACACCCGAGTAGCTGATGGCCATGGCCACCGCTTGCCGTTGTGCAATGCGCTTTTTGTACAGAAACCAACCCAGCACCAGCACCAGCGTGGGGTTGAGGTAAAGGATCAATCGCTCGAGCGAAGCGCTGATGTACTCCAGCCCCCAAAAGTCCAGAAAGCTCGACAGGTAATAACCACAAAACCCCAAACCCAGCACCCCCAGCCAATCCTGCCGCTCCAGGGGCGCTTTGTCCCGGCCTGCCCACCAGGCCATCAGCGCAAACATGGGCAGCGCCATCAGCATGCGCAGCATGAGCAAGGTCACGGCGTCCACGCCATAGCGGTAAGCCAGCTTGACGATGATGGCTTTGCCGCTGAAGGCAATCGAGCCTGCAGCGGCCAGCAAAAGACCTGCGGTGAGTTGCGACGGGGGATTGCCCGACATCAAAAGCCGACAGCTTGGCCGTCACGGCGCGGGTCGCTGGCGGCTTGGTAGCCCTCTACAGCGGGATCGCCCATGCGCCAAATGAACTGGCCTGCGCCAAAGTCCTGGTAAGAATCGTTGATGACGTCCAACTGATGGCCGCGTGCGATCAACTCTTGCACGGTCTGGCCATTCATCGCGGCTTCGACGTTGATGTTCAGACCCGTGTTGAAGCGCCAGCGCGGTGCATCGCAGGCGGTTTGTGGGTTCTGGCCGTAGTCGAGCATGCGCACCAGGGTTTGCATGTGGCCCTGAGGTTGCATGTTGCCGCCCATCACGCCGTAGCTCATCACAGGCTGACCGTCTTTGGTGAGGAAAGCCGGGATGATGGTCTGAAACGGCCGCTTGCCGGGCAGGACCAGGTTGGCGGGGTTGGGGCCCTGCAAGTCGGTGCTGAAACCATGGCCCCGGTTTTGCAGGCTGATGCCATAAGTGGGCTCGACCACGCCCGAGCCAAAACCCATGTAGTTGCTCTGGATGAAGCTGATCATCATGCCGTTTTCATCGGCGGCCGTCAGGTAAATCGTGCCACCCTTGACCGGGTTGCCCGCCTTGAAGTCTTGCGCCTTTTTCATGTCAATCAGTTTGGCGCGGCTGGCCAGATAGGCCGGGTCCAGCATCTGCTCAGGTGGCAACTCCATGAAGCGCGGGTCGGCCACATAACGGTACACATCGGCAAAGGCCAGCTTCATGGCCTCGATCTGCAGGTGCTGCGAATCGGCGCTGTCCACCTTGTGGCTGGCCAGGTCAAAGTTGGACAAAATGCCCAAAGCGATCAATGCGGCAATGCCTTGGCCGTTGGGTGGGATCTCGTGCAGGGTGTAGCCCCGATAGTCTTGCGCCATGGGCTTGACCCACTCGGGCTTGTAATCGGCCAGGTCTTTGGCGGTGATGCTGCCGCCGTTGTTCTTGGCAAACTTTTCAATGGCTTCGGCAATTTCGCCGCCATACAGTGCCTGGCCTTTGGTGGCAGCAATGGCCCTGAGGCCACGCGCTGCGTTTTTGAACTGAAACAACTCGCCCACCTGCGGCGCACGTCCCCAGGGCAAAAAGCTCTGCGCAAATCCCGGTTCCGACTGCAGCTCGGGCGTGGCGGCTTCCCATTTTTGCTGCACCACCACCGGAATCAAATAACCGCGCTCGGCCACCTCGATCGCAGGCTCCAGCAAATCGGCGAAGGGCAGCTTGCCAAAACGCTCACTCAAGGCCACCCAACCCGCGACCGCGCCGGGCACGCTGACCGAGTCAAAGCCGCGCTTGGGCGGTGTTTTGGCATCGGCCCCGTACTTGCGGTGGAAGTAATCGGGCGTCCAGGTGGCCGGGGCCGGGCCGGAAGCGTTCAGGCCATGCAGCGCTTTGCCGTCCCAAAGGATGGCAAAGGCGTCGGAGCCCAGGCCATTGCTGACCGGCTCGGTCAAGGTGATGACGGCCGCAGCGGCAATGGCGGCATCGACCGCATTGCCCCCCTTGAGCATCATGCGCAGGCCTGCCTGCGCAGCCAAGGGGTGCGAAGTGGACACAATGTTGCGTGCAAACAGCGGCAGGCGGGTGCTGGTGTAGGGGAATTGGTAGTCGAAGTTCATGTCAGTCCAATGTGATTTTTCGCTCGGTGATGATTTTTTTCCATTTGGCCGATTCACTGGCCAGCATGGTGGTGAACTGGGCGGGCGTGCCGCCCACTGGCTCGATGCCAAAGCGCTGGAGCTTGTCCATCACCTCAGGGTCTTGCAGCACCTGGTTGGCTGCGGTGTTGACACGACTGACCACCTCGGGCGGCAAGCCTTTGGGGCCAAACAAACCGAACCAGGTGTTGGACTCGTAGCCGGGCAAGACATCGGCGATGGCGGGGATGCCCGGTGCGAGCGCCGTGGGCTTGAGGGTGGTCACGCCCAGGGCACGCAAGCGGCCGTCGCGCACATGCGGCATGCCCGTGGGCAGGCTGTCAAACAGCACGTCCACTTTGCCCGTGATCAGATCGGGGATGGCCAGCGCCGTGCCTTTGTAGGGGATGTGCACCACAAACACATCGGCCTGCGCCTTGAACAGCTCGGCCGACAACTGCACGATGGTGCCGTTGCCACTTGAGGCGTAGTTCAAACGGCCGGGGTTCTTTTTGGCGTAGTCGATCCATTCTTTGACGGTTTTGGCGGGCGAATTGTTGGGCACCAACATGATGCTGGGCGCATTACCCAGCTGGCCAATGGGCGTGAAGTCGCGCACCGCGTCGTAGGGCATGCGAGGGTTCAGGTTGGGGCCAATCGAGTGCGTGCTGGAGGTCGACAGCAGCAAGGTGTAGCCGTCGGGTGTGGCCTTGGCTGCCAGGTCCGAGCCCAAGGTGCCGCCTGCACCCGGGCGGTTTTCAACCACCACAGTTTGGCCCAGTTTTTCGCTGATTTTTTGGGACAAGGTGCGGGCAAACAGATCGGTCGCGCCACCGGCTGGAAAGGGCACGATCAGGCGCACGGCTTTGCTGGGGTAGGTCTGCGCTTGGGCCAAGCCCAGGCTGGCCACGGCCAGGGTGGCGGCGCACAGGCCACGCAAGAGTTGTCGTTTTTTCATGGTGATGTTCCTCAACCCAAGTCAGACGCAAAAATCAATAAAACAATTGTGTCAGAGGCCATGCGCCGCTGCAGCACCCAAGTGACAAGACCTCGGTAATCACAAAAAAGAAAAGCCCCAACGACAACGGCCTCCGAGGAGGCCGTTGCAAAAGGGGCACCAGGCCCGCCTCAAAACCAAAAAAGCGTTACTCTTCGACAAAAGCCTCTTTGCGCTTGGACTTGATGGAGGGCAAAGCCACAATGATGAGCAGCAGCACCGCCATCGCCAGCAAACTGGCCGACAAGGGGCGCGTGACGAACACGCTCCAGTCACCGCGCGACAAGAGCATGGCACGGCGCAGGTTTTCTTCCATCATCGGGCCCAAAATGAAGCCCAGCAGCAAAGGCGCAGGCTCCATGCCGAGTTTGATGAAGGTGTAGCCCACCACACCGAACATGCCCACCATCCAGATGTCCCAAGTGTTGTTGTTGGTCGAGTAGACGCCAATCGCGCAGAACAGCACGATGGCCGGGAACAACCAGCGGTAAGGCACCGACAGCAACTTGATCCAAATGCCAATCAAGGGCAGGTTCAAGATGATCAGCATGGCGTTGCCGATCCACATCGACGCGATCAGGCCCCAGAACAACTCGGGGTTGCTGGTCATGACCTGAGGGCCAGGCTGGATGTTGTGGATCGTCATCGCACCGACCATCAAAGCCATCACGGCATTGGGCGGAATGCCCAGCGTGAGCAAAGGAATGAACGAGGTTTGCGAAGCGGCATTGTTGGCCGACTCGGGGGAGGCCACGCCGCGGATGTTGCCTTGACCAAAAGGCACCTCGCCAGGAGCGAGCTTGGTTTTCTTCTCGATGGTGTAGGCCGCAAAAGCTGCCAACAAGGCTCCGCCGCCGGGCAAGATGCCCAAAGCCGAACCCAAAGCAGTGCCGCGCAACACCGCAGGTGCCAAGTTCTTGAAGTCTTGTGCCGTGGGCATCAAGCCTGTCACTTTGGCCGTGAAGACTTCGCGGTCTTCTTCGGGTTTGGACAGGTTGGAGATGATCTCGCCATAACCGAACACGCCCATAGCGATCACGATGAAGCCCACACCGTCGGTCAATTCCGGAATATCGAAGCTGAAACGCGCCACGCCCGAATTCACGTCGGTGCCAATCAGGCCCATCAACAAACCCAACACGATCATGCCGACCGCTTTGATGAGTGAGCCCGAGGCCAAGACCACGGCACCGATCAAGCCCAACACCATCAGCGAGAAGTATTCGGCAGGTCCAAACTTGAAGGCGACTTCGGTCAATGGAGCAGCGAAGGCAGCCAAGACCAAAGTGCCCACACAACCGGCAAAGAAAGAACCCAAACCGGCCGCCGCCAAAGCGGGGCCAGCCCGCCCTTTGCGGGCCATTTGGTAACCATCGATCATGGTCACGACCGACGAAGCTTCTCCGGGTAAGTTGACCAAAATCGCGGTGGTCGAGCCACCGTATTGAGCGCCGTAATAAATACCGGCCAACATGATCAAAGCCGCAATGGGCGGCAGTGCGTAAGTGGCCGGCAGCAGCATGGCGATGGTGGCCACAGGGCCCACACCCGGCAACACACCAATCAAAGTACCCAGCAAACAGCCAATGAACGCGTACATCAGGTTTTGAAAGGTGAACGCCACCCCAAAACCGAGCGCGAGGTTATCAAACAGTTCCATGAATTTCTCTCCTCAACCGGTAATGAATGTGGGCCAGACGGGGAACTGCAAATTCAACAGCTTCACGAATGCACCGTAACTGCCGATAGACAGGATAGTGGCGAGAATCAAAACCTCCTTGAGTTTGTAAGTGTCTCCCGCCAGACTGACCACCAAGGTCGTGCCGAAAATCGCCACGATCAAACCCATGGCCGGTACGCCCATTTTGGGCAAGCCCCCCAGCAAAATACCAAACAACAAGTTACCGGCGATGATGAAGAGCAAAGGCTTCCAAGCCCATGAACCAATCTTGTCGCCGTCTTGGGTTTCCACGGTGAGGGCCTTGAACATGACGAAGGCCCCGATGATGGCCAGCAAGATGCCCAGCAGCAGCGGGAAGTAGCCCGGCCCCATGCGGGCACCGGTGCCCACGTTGTAGCTGGTGGCGCCATAGGCAAAGGCTGCACCGGTGACGGTGTAGAACAGCCCTGCGAAAAAGTCTTTCTGACTTTTGATGTTCACGAGATATCTCCTCTGTTTTGAGTTGTGCTGATTTTGCGTGAAACTGACGTCTTTGAGGATGTGGGTTACACCTATGTCCCCGGAGTGACGAAGCCATGGTTAACCCTGATGCAGACCCCGTAAAAGCATGGATATAGGCGAGGCATTCACTTGGTCAGGGGCTTGAAGACCTTGAGCCATTTCGGTGCGGGCAGGCCCCATTTTTCTTCAATGGCAATGGCGATTTGCTCCAGTGCATCGCGCGATGGACGGCTGGCGGTTCGCTGCGCCAGCACGATGGCGTTGCCCTCGCGCGTGGGCTTGAATACCCACACCGCATCTTCGCCAAAGGCGGCGCATATCTTTTCCACACTCTCGGCATAACTCGACGAGCGGCCAAACAGGTTGACCGTCATGCAGCCTTGCTGGGTCAGCAGTTCGCGGCAGTGGCGGTAAAAATCGGGCGTGTCCAGCACCGGGGCGGCCGCCTCTTCGTCGTACAGATCCACCTGCAGCGCATCCACGGTGCCGCGCCATTCGTCCTTCTGGATTTCCAGCGACGCGTCGGCCAGCACCACGCGCAAGCGCTCATCGTCAGGCGGCAGGCGAAACCAACCTCGGCAAGCGTGCAGCACGCCGGGGTTCAGCTCCACAGCGGTGCAGGCCATCTTGAGTTTTTTGTGGCAAAACTTGGTGATGGTGCCCGCGCCCAGTCCCAACTGCATGGCGTGCGCCCCCTTAACTTCGACCGGCGGCAAAAACAGCAACCACGCGAACATGCGCTGCACATATTCCAGCTCGATGTCGTAGGGCCGGTCCAGAAACATCGAGCCCTGAATCCACTCGGTGCCCAGGTGCAGGTAACGGATCTCGCCGTCTTCGGAAAAATTGACTTCAGGCAGTTCGATGGGTTTTTTTCGGGTCATGGGGCTTGATGGTACAGAGCGGCCAGTTGGGGCAACACGCGGCTGGCATTGGCGCTGGTGACTGCTGCCAGATCGGTGAACGGCAGGCACCGCAACCCGGCCAGCACCTGGGCGATGCGGGGCAACTCGGCCGGGCTGTTGCGGCCCTGTGCTGCACCCAGCGCCCGCTGCTCGGCGGTTTGGTAGAGCCACTGCGGCGGAATGTCGGGCGCGTCGGTCTCCAGTACCAGTGCGCTCAGTGGCAACTCGCAGGCCAGGCGGCGCAGCTGCAACGAGCGTTCGTACGTCAAGGTGCCACCAAAGCCCAGCGCAAAGCCCATGTCCACAAAAGCCTGCGCCTGCTGGGTGCTGCCATTGAAGGCGTGGGCAATGCCTGAGACCACCGGGCTCTGGCGCAAGCCTTTGAGCAAGAGATCGGCTGAGCGGCGCAAATGCAGAATCACGGGCAGGCCGTGTTGTTGGGCCAGCTTCAGTTGCGCGGTGTAAAAGAACCATTGGCGCTCGCGCATCTCAGGTGTGCACAACTCAGGCACAAAAAAGTCCAGTCCGATTTCACCGACCGCCACCAAGCACGGGTCAGCGCGGCGTTCGGTCAAGGCCAGGTCCAGCGCCAGCAAGTCAGCCTCTTGGGCCTTCGGCACATACAGCGGGTGAATGCCCAATGCGTAAGCGTCGCCATGCCGCTCGGCCAGCCGCGCCACCTCGGCCCAGTGAGCGGCGTGCACCGCCGGGATCACGCAACGCGCCACGCCGGCTTGGCGGGCCGCTTGGCGCACCGCGTCGCGGTCGGCATCAAACTCGGCCGCGTCCAGGTGGCAGTGCGTGTCGATCCACATGGCGTTGCAAACCGATCAAGCAGGCGCTTGCAACACGCCCTTGACCAAATGCAATTGCCGGTCACAACGCGACGCCAAGGCGGGGTCGTGCGTGACCACCACGAAAGCGGTGCCACGTTCGCGGGCCAGTTGCAGCATCAGCGCAAACACGCCGTCGGCGGTTTCGCGGTCCAGGTTGCCGGTGGGTTCATCGGCCAAAACACAGGCCGGGTCGTTCACCAAAGCGCGGGCCAGGGCCACACGCTGGCGCTCACCGCCCGACAACTCCGATGGCCGGTGGTGCACGCGCTCACCCAAACCCACGCGCTGCAACCAGCCCGTGGCCACAGCGGCAGCTTCAGCGCGGTCTTGCCGCCGAATCCACAGCGGCATGGCCACGTTGTCCAGCGCGCTGAACTCGGGCAGCAAATGGTGGAACTGGTAGACAAAGCCCAAATAACGGTTGCGCCACTGGCCTTGCTCGGCCGCGCTCAAGGCCGACAACAACTGGCCTTTGAGCTGCACCGAGCCCTGAGTCGGAGCATCGAGGCCACCGAGCAAATGCAGCAAGGTGCTCTTGCCCGAGCCGGAAGCGCCCACGATGGCCAAGGTCTCCCCAGCCTGCACCTGCAGGTCCACGCCTTGCAGGACCGTCACGTCCAAGCGACCTTCGGTGAAGCGCTTGGTCAGGCCCTGGGCCTGCAGCACTGCGCCCACGTTTTTCGTGTCATTCATAACGCAGTGCCTCCGCCGGGTTGACCTGGCTGGCGCGCCAGCTGGGGTAGAGCGTGGCCACAAAAGCCAGCACCAGGGAGATGATGGCCACAGGCCAGATGTCACTGGCCAGCGGCTCGCTGGGCATGCGGCTGATCAGGTAAATGTCGCGCGGCAAAAAGCTGGCGTTGAACAAGGTTTCCAGAGCGGGCACGATCACATCGATGTTGAAAGCCACCAACAGACCCAAGAGCAATCCGCTCATCGTGCCGATCACGCCCACCGTGGCGCCCTGCACCACAAAAATGCCCATGATGCTGCGCGGGCTGGCCCCCAGTGTGCGCAAGATGGCGATGTCGGCACGCTTGTCGGTCACCGTCATCACCAAGGTGCTGACCAAATTGAAAGCGGCCACTGCCACGATCAGGGTGAGGATGATGAACATCATGCGTTTTTCAACCTGTACAGCGGCAAACCAGGTTCGGTTTTGCTGCGTCCAGTCGCGCACAAAAAACTGTGGGCCCAGCGCCAACTGCAGGTCACGCGCCACCTCCCGTGCTTGGTGCAAATCACGCAGCTTCAGGCGCACGCCGCTGGGGCCATCCAGTCGGAACATGCGGGCAGCGTCATCGACATGCATCAGCGCCAGCGCCGAGTCGTATTCATAGTGCCCTGAAGAAAACGTGCCCACCACGCCCATTTGCTTCATGCGCGGCAACACGCCCGCAGGGGTCACTTGGCCCGAAGGCGAGACCAGCGTCACCGGATCGCCGCTTTGCAAAAACAGGTTGTTGGCCAGATCGCGGCCCAGCACCAGGCTGAACTCCCCCGGCTGCAGGCGCTGCAGCACCCCGGCTTGCGTGTCGTTTGACAGATCGCTGACTTCGGGCTCCAGCGCCGGGTCGATGCCGCGCACCAGCACGCCCTTCATGTCCTCGCCCCGCGCCAGCAAAGCCTGCGCGGTGATGAAGGGCGCAGCGCCCAGCACCTGCGGGTTGGCCTTCAGGCGGGCCAGCAAGGCGGGCAAGTCGGCCACGGCCGCGCCGTCGGCGGCATAAACCTCGATGTGTGAGACCACGCCCAACATGCGGTCACGCACCTCTTTTTGAAAGCCGTTCATCACGCTCAGTACGATGATGAGCGCGGCCACGCCCAGGCCAATGCCCATCATGGACACGCCCGAAATGAAGGAAATAAAGCCGTTTCGCCGGGTGGCGCGGCCGGCACGCGTGTAGCGCCAGCCCAGCGCCAGCTCGTAGGGGATGTTTTTGAAAAAAGACATAGCTCGCTATTGTGACCAATCGACCGCGCCCGATACCGCACCCGATAAAAAGGCAGGCCCACCACCCCTCATGGGGTCTTCGGTTTTTTGGAGGTGGCCGTCGTTGTGCCTTTGAATCTGAACGCCTGGATCGGTTTGTCTGTTTGTTTGTCCATAATGCCCCATCCATGCTTGAAAGGTTCCCCAGATGAACGCCACTGACCGTGACCAGCTGCAGCAATTTTTGAGCGCTTTGCGCCAGACGCGTGCCGACCCCAAAGACCCCACGGCAGACGGTCTTATCAGCGATGCGTTCAGGGCGCAAGCTGACGCTCCGTATTTGCTGGTGCAGCGGACCATGGGTTTGGGCATGGCGCTGGAAGCGGCCCAAACCCGCATTGAGCAATTGGAGGCGCAAAACGCGCAACAGTTGGCTCAGCTGGCCCAATGGCGAGCGACCCAAGCCACTCCAGCAACCGCGCCAGCCAATAGCGGTTCTTGGATGTCGGGCGCGCAGGCTTGGGGCCGTGGGCCAGAAACACCTGCGAAAGCCATGCCAGTCCACACGTCCACGGCCCAATTCTCTTCAAACCCACCTATGGCCACGCGCCCAGTAGCCATGCCTGCGCAGGCCCCCACGAGTGCCTGGGGTGGCGGCATGATGGCCCAAGTGGCCACCACCGCAGCGGGCGTGGTGGCAGGCGGCTTGTTGTTTCAGGGCGTGCAAAACCTCATGGGGCACAACAAGCCTGCTCCCGCATCCAACGCCGACGCATCCTCTGCGAACTCACTGGCATCGCCTTCGGGCAACGCCCAGGATGAAAACTTGCCCGGTCTGGTGTCGCCACAGGCATCGGCAGACGAGGCAGGTGACAGCTCTTGGGACTCTGGGGAAGACTGGGCTTGAAACCCAAGTTTCATCTGGCCCATGCACTTGATCATTCCCTACGCCGCCAGCCAAGCCCTCAACAGCCCTGAGATTTGGGCCGATTTGCAGCTGCCGAATTTGCAAGCCTTGCTGGGCCTGATGCAGCGCCAGCAAGTGCTGCAAGACCATGAAACCGCACCGCTGCACTTGCCGCACGAACGCCTGCACGCCCAGGCTCTGGGATGGCCCCCTGCGGCCTCGGCCCTACCTTGGGCCGCTTGGCACCAAACGCAACAAGGCCACCCACGCAATGCGCCCCAAGCCTGGATGACGCCCTGCCACTGGCAAGTCGGCATGGACCAAGTGGTCATGGCCGACCCAGCGCATTTGCATCTGTCGGACGAAGAGTCGCAGCAACTGTTGCAGGCCATGCAACCGTTTTTGCAAGAAGACGGCTTGCAAGTGACTTGGCACAGCGCCTTGCTGTGGCACGCCCAAGGGGCGATGCTGGCCGATTTGCCCACCCCATCGCTTGACCGGGTGATCGGCCAAAACGTCAAAGACTGGCTGCCCGACCACCCCGCTGCCCGGCCGCTGCAACGCCTGCAAAGCGAGATGCAGATGCTGCTGTACAACCACCCGGTCAACGACGCCCGCGATGCGCGCAAGCAATACACCGTCAACGCCTTTTGGCTGCACGGTGCGGGCACGCTGCCCGTCACTGGCCCGGTGCCGGCTTCGCCCTCAGTGACCGTTTCAATAGCCTTGCGATCAGCCGCCTTGCACGGTCAAGCGCAGGCCTGGCAGCAAGCTTGGCAACAACTCGATGCCAGTGCCGTGGCCGACTTGTTGCAGCACGTCAAAGCCACCGGCCAAGGCACGCTCAGCCTGTGCAGCGAACACACGGCCCACACTTACACGGCCGCACCTTTGGCTTGGCACCAGCGGATCAGCCGCCTGTTCAACAAACCCACCCCTGCAACGGCACTCCAAGCCCTCATTGCATCCTGAACTCTCCTTGAAACCCCCATGAATTTGTTCACCCGAGATGTGCCCCCCCGCAGCGCCTGGGCGCTGGAACAAGCGGGCATCCACCCGCTGCTGGCCCGCCTGTATGCCGCCCGTGGCGTGTTGTCTAAAGACGAACTCGACGACGCACTGAACCTGCTGCTGCCCCCGGCAAGCATGTTGGGCACGCACGAAGCAGCGAAGATGTTGGCCGACGCCATCGCGCAAAACAAGCGCCTGTGCATCGTGGCCGATTACGACTGCGATGGGGCGACCGCCTGCGCCGTGGGCGTGCGCGGTTTGCGCATGTTGGGGGCACAGAACGTGAGTTACCTGGTGCCCGACCGGGTAGTGGACGGCTACGGCCTGACCCCACCCATTGCCGAACGGGTGCACGCGCAAGGCGCCGATGTGTTGATCACCGTGGACAACGGCATCGCCAGCGTGGCGGGCGTGCAAGCGGCCCAATCCCTGGGTTTGCAGGTGCTGGTGACCGACCACCATTTGCCGGGCAGCGAACTGCCCACAGCAGAGGTCATCGTCAACCCCAACCAACCCGGCTGCAGCTTCACCAGCAAATCCATCGCCGGTGTGGGCGTGATGTTTTATGTGCTGCTGGCCCTGCGCGCTGAGCTGCGCCAGCGCGGCGTGTTTGACGCCACCGAGCCAGCGCCGGGCCGCCCCAAGCTGGCGAGCACCCCCTCGGGGGGCAGCGAACCACACGAAGTGGGGAGCGTGGGGGCACGTCCTCAGCCGCGCCTCGACGCCCTGCTGCCCCTGGTGGCTTTGGGCACCGTGGCCGACGTGGTGAAGCTCGATGCGAACAACCGCCGCCTGGTGGCGCAAGGCCTGCGCCGCGTGCGTGCAGGCGCGCTGCCCCCCGGCATGTCGGCGCTGATGCGCGCCGCCAGCCGCGAAACCGCCAAGGCCACCACGTTTGACTTTGGTTTTGCCTTGGGGCCGCGCATCAATGCCGCAGGCCGCTTGGCCGACATGACACTGGGCATCGAATGTCTGTTGACCGACGACGCAGGCCGCGCCGACGAGCTGGCCAAACAGCTGGACGCCATCAACCGCGAGCGCCGCGTGATTGAGGGCGACATGCGCGAAATGGCCATGGAAATGGCTGAGTCATTGTTTGACGAAGGCGACGAGCCGCCGCCCGCCATTTGTGTGTTCGACCCGGATTTTCACGAAGGTGTGGTCGGCATCGTGGCCTCGCGCATCAAGGACAAGCTGCACCGCCCCACCTTTGTGTTCGCGGCCAGCAGCGCACCGGGCAAAGAGCACGAACTCAAAGGTTCAGGCCGCTCGATTGCGGGATTCCATTTGCGCGATGCGCTCGACCTCGTGGCCAAACGCGCCCCGGGTGTGCTGCTGCGTTTTGGCGGTCACGCCATGGCGGCAGGTTGCACCATCGCCGAAGAACACCTCGATGTGTTTGAGGAAACGCTGAACCAGGTGGCCATGGAATGGCTGGACGCCTCCACGCTGCAACGCCGCCTGGAAACCGACGGCCCGCTGCCTGCCGAATACCGCCGGGTGGACCTGGTGGAGATGCTGCACCACGAGGTCTGGGGCCAAGGCTTTGCGCCACCCGTGTTTTGCGAAGAGATCGAGATCGTGTCGCAGCGCTTGGTGGGTGAGAAACACCTGTCGCTCAAGATGAAGCACCAAGGCCAGCCGGTCGACGGCATCTGGTTTGGCCGCACCGAGCCACTGCCTGCACGGGTGAAATTGGCCTACCGCCTGGATGCCGATGAATGGCAAGGGCAAAAGCGGGTGCGCTTTCTGGTGGAAGGCGCGGAGATTTGAGTCTCAATGCTTGGTGGCGACCTTGGCCTGCAAGGCGTTGAGCACCGGGGCCGATACCAAACCCGACACATCGCCGCCGAGCTTGGCGATTTCGCGCACCAAGGTGCTGCTGATGTGCTGCACGCCTGCGCTGGTGTGCAGAAAAACCGTGTCGATTTCAGGCGCCAGATGACGGTTCATGCCCGACATTTGGGTTTCGTAGTCGTAGTCGGTCACTGAACGCAGACCACGCACGATCACCTGCGCATGTTGCGCCCGCACAAACTCGACGATCAGGCCATCAAACGGCAGCGCCTTGACGTTCGGGCAATCGGCCAGCGCGGCTTGCGCCAGGGACACGCGCTCGTCCAAGCTGAACACGGTTTTTTTGTGGTGCGCCACGGCCACGGCAATGATGACCTTGTCAAACATTTGCGCGGCACGGCGGATCGCGTCTTCATGGCCCAGCGTGAGAGGGTCAAAGGTGCCCGAATAAACGGCTGTGACAACAGCGGTCACAGGGTTGTTGGCAGATCGGCTCATGGCGTGTCTCCTTCAGCAGGGATGGCAATACAGGTGGGGGCAGATTCAGGGCTGACCCGTTGCAACAAGTGCGCATGCACCGCACCCGCTTTGAGGTGGCGCTCGCACTGCAGGCCCAAAGCCGCCAGCGCCTCGGCAGGCCAGGCCACAGGCGCTTCCAGGTAAATCCAACCGCCCACAGGCACGGCCCGGGCGGCGGCTTTCAAAGCAGGCTCAAACCAGGGTCCATCAAAAGGCGGGTCGATGAAGACCAGATCCACACTGCCCGCAGGCAAACGGCCCAAAGTGCTCACCGCGTCGCCGCGCTGCACGCTCACCATGTTGGCTTTCAGGCGGGTGGCGTTGTCTTGCAAATCGCGCACCAAAACCGCGTCTTGCTCGACCATCAGCACATGGGCCGAGCCACGCGAAGCGGCCTCCAGACCCAACACGCCGGTGCCTGCAAAAGCGTCTACGCAGCGCCAGCCACTCAGATCCTGACCCAGCCAATTGAACAAGGTTTCGCGCACCCGGTCGGGCGTGGGGCGCAAGCCGGGTTTGTCCAGCACCTTCAGTCGGGTACGCCGCCACTGCCCGCCGATGATGCGGATCTCGTGCGAGGGCGGGCCTTTGGGCACCGGGTTTTGGGGCTTTTTGGCGGCGGCGTGGCGGGCAGCGCCGTCTTTCGATGCGCGTTTGGAAGGGGATGAGGGCATAGGCTGCAAGTGTAAAGGCGCGCACAGGGGCTGAGCAGATCCCAATACGATGCGCACCCAGCGCTGCCCAAGGCACTGACCTCAGCCCTGCGCTATGACCTGGTTTTCAACCGTTTAAACCGGGTTTGATTTGGGTCAATAGCCCAGCATGACGCACATCAATTTCGGATCAGATCGCACTGGGTAATGCGCATGTAGCCCCTTAAAGTGAAGCCTACCTTTTCAAGAGGAACACACCCCATGCACAGCAGCGACAAAGACACCAACGCCCCGATCACGCATTTCGCCAACTGTCACTTGAGCATCTTTGCGCAGTTGTCGCGCTTGGGCGATTTGCCTGCTTTGCTGGGGCCTGCGACCCAGGCACGAAAAATTGCCAACGAATCCTTGGCCTTTTTTGACAAGGCCTTGCACAGCCACCACAGCGAGGAAGAAAAAGACCTCTTTCCGGCGGTGGCCCACAGCGCACAAGCCGGTGCCGAACGCCTTCAGGTGGATACGCTGATCGAGCAACTGACCCACGACCACCGGACTTTGGAAAAACTCTGGGCCTCGCTGGCGTCAGGCTTGCGCAAAGTAGCCAAGGGCCAGGACACAGCACTCGATGTGCTGGCACTGCAGGCCATGGTGCAGCGCTACCAGGCCCACGCCCAGTTGGAAGAGCAGGCTTTTTTGCCCTTGGCGCAAACGGTTTTGGGACGCAACGGCAACCACATGGCGGCTTTGGGCCTGAGCCTGCACATGCGGCATGTGCCGCAATTTGCTGCGCACATCTGACCCGGCCAAAGGCCCCGATCAGGGCGCTGCGCCCACCACCACGGTGACCATGCGCTCGGGCTGCAACACCCGGGCCATAGCGCGTTGAATATCGGCGGCGCTGACGCGCTCGATTTGCCGAGTCCAGTTGCTCAGGTAGTCCAGCGGCAGCCGATTCCAGGCGATGTTGGCCACGTTGTCCAGCAGCTTGCGGTTGCTGTCGATGCGCAACGCAAAGCCGCCCACCAGGTTGGATTTGGCCGCTTGCAGCTCGGCCTCGGTCGGGCCTTGGCGCACAAAGTCTTGCACCACCTCTTGCGCCACAGCCACGGCTTGCGTGGCTTGGTCAGGGCGGGTTTGCAGCCCCACCGTGAAAGCCCCGGCGTGCAAGCCAGGCGCAAAACCGCTGTAGACGCTGTAGCTCAGGCCGCGTTTTTCACGCACCTGCTCGGTCAGGCGCGAGACAAAGCCCCCACCGCCCAAAATGTGGTTGCCCACCAGCAGGGCAAAGAAGTCGGGGTCGGTGCGTTTGTAGCCGGGCTGGCCGATCAGCACATGGGCCTGGGCCGAGTCAAAGGGCAGGTTCAGGTTTTGCGGTGCCGCCAAAGGGGCCACTTCGGGCACGGGTGGCAAGCTGGGGCAGCCTGATTCACGGGGCCACTGCGCCAGCAGGCGCTGCACCAAGGCGTCGGCTTGGGCGCGGGTCAAAGCCCCCACGACACTCACCGTGGCGCGGCAAGCGCGCAAAGCTTGGGCGTGCAGATTTTTAAGGTCTTGCACGCCGATGCGTGAGAGGGTCTCGGGTGTGGCCCGAAAACCGTAGGGGTGCGCGCCGTATACCGCCTGCGCAAAGCGCTGCTGCACCACGGTGCCGGGCTTGGTCAGCGATTCGCGGATGGACGCGCTGGTGCGTTCACGGTCCCGCAGCCACATGGCTTCAGGAAAAGCCGGGTGCGCCATTTGACGTGCGGCCAAGGCGACCGCTTTGTCCAGCAGGTCCGGGTAGCTCAGGCTGCGCAGGCCAAAGCTCATGCGGTCACCGCCCGCACTGCCCCCAAAACTGGCACCCAAATCAGCCCAGGCTTCGCCAATCTGGTTTTCATCCAGGGCCTGGGGGTACGGGCCTTGGCCTTGCGGATCGGCACGGGTGCCATTGGCCATTTGCCCCGACATGACCGAGGCCAGGCCCGCCTGCGCGGCCGGGTCGCGGCGGCTGCCCGCGTCGATGTCGATTTGCACATCGACCATGGGAATGGCGTGGCTCTCGACCAAGAACACGCGCGCACCGCTGGGCTGGGTCCAGTGTTGGATGGGCAAGGACGCGTGTGCCCAGCCCACCGCGCCCCAGCAGGCCAGCACCAAAGCTGAACGCCGCAAAGCCCGTGTGGTCATGGACAAGGATGGCATCAAGAACATGGGGTGTGGGACTTTCATGGGATGAGCGCGGATCAATGGCGGGCACCCGGCGCGGCGCGACGTGCTCGGGGCTGGCCCGACGAAGGCTGAGGCAGCAAGGTGGCCACGGTGAGGCTGTCGTCACCAAAATATTTTTGCGCCACGGCCTGCACCTGAGCCGGCGTGACTTGGCGCAAGCGGGCGATCAGTTGCGCCCCGTAATCGGGCGGCAAACCCAGCGTCCAGGCCACGCCCAGTTCACGGGCCTGGTTGAACACCGAGTCCAGTTTGTAGATTTCGCTGGCCACCCATTGGGTTTTCACGCGCTGCAGCTCAGCCTCGTTCACGCCTTCGGTGGCCACGCGCTGCACTTGTGCGCGCAAGGCAGCTTCGAGTGCTTGTGGTGTTTGGCCTTTGGCGGGCACACCTTCGAGGTAAAAGAACTGCGGACCCCGGCCCATGAGGCCGTTGTAGGCCCCGGCGCTGTCGGCCAGGCGGTTGTCGCCCTGGGTCAGGGCACGGTCCAGACGCGCGCCACTGTAACCATCGAGCACAGCCGCCAACACCGTCAAAGCCAAGGCGTCGTCGTGCTCAGGCGTGACCGCCAAGCTGGACAGGCGCGGCACTTTGAAGGCGAGCGCCACATATGACTGCTCGGCAGGGGCTTTGAATTCGAGGCGGCGCAGGCCTTGCTGCGCGGGCTCGTCCCGGGGTTTGCGATCGGGCACGGCGCGGGTCGGGATGCTGCCGTAATACTTTTCAGCCAGCGCCTTGACTTGCAGCGGGTCGACATCACCGGCCACCACCACCACCGCGTTGGCCGGGGTGTACCACTTGCGGTAAAAGTCGCGGGCGTCTTGCGCCGTCATGGCCTCCAGATCGCTCATCCAGCCCACGATGGGGCGGCGGTAGGGCGAAGCCGACAAAGCGGTGGCCGAGAGCATTTCGTGCAACTGGGCACGGGGGTTGTCGTCGGTGCGCAGGCGGCGCTCTTCCTTCACCACCTCCAGCTCTTTGGCGAACTCGGCATCGGGCCACTGGTTGTTGGCAAAGCGGTCCGACTCCAGGCGCATCACGGCTTCGAGTTGGTTGGAAGGGATTTGCTGGTAGTAACCGGTGTAGTCCTTGGCGGTGAAGGCGTTTTCTCGCCCACCCAAAGCGGCCACGCGTCTTGAAAACTCCCCCACAGCCAGAGTGGGCGTGCCTTTGAATAGCATGTGCTCCAGCACATGGGCCACGCCGCTGGTGCCGTCCACCTCGTCCATGGAACCCACACGCAACCAAACCATGTGCACCGCCGTGGGGGCGCGCCGGTCGGGCTTGACCCACAGCACCATGCCATTGGCCAGGGTGAAGGTGTGAACTTGGGCCTGCGCGGGTTGGCCAGACGGTGCTAAGGCGCTGGGCAACCCTTGGGAGGCCTGCGCTGAGGCGTTCCAAGCCGTGGCCAGCAAGGCGGTGGCCAAAGAAAGTGCCAAGAGAAAGTTTGGTTTCATAGAATGCATGATCCTTGAAATCCACGCCATGTTCAGTTTCTTCAAAAAAAAATCCCCCCCGGTCGAGGTGCCATCGCCTCCCGTGACGCCTGCGCCCCCTTTGGCACAGCCTGTTGCAGTAACGACCACGCCCACGCCAGCGCCCACGTCTTCGCCATTGCCCACGCAACCTGAACCCGCCCCAGCCACCCGCCAGGGCTGGCTGGGGCGCCTGAAAGCGGGCCTGCGCAAAACCGGCTCCAGCATCACCACCGTCTTCACCGGCACGCGCATTGACGATGACCTGTACGAAGAACTGGAAACCGCGTTGCTGTTGGCCGATACCGGCGTCAAAGCCACCGAGCATTTGCTGCAAGACCTCAAACGCCGCGTCAAAGAGTCCAAAGCCACCGAGCCGTCGCAGGTCAAAACCCTGCTGGCCGACGCCATCACCGACTTACTGCAACCCCTGCAAAAACCCTTGACCATTGGTGACCACAAGCCCACCGTGATCATGGTGGCGGGCGTGAACGGCGCAGGCAAAACCACTTCCATTGGCAAACTGACCAAGCACCTGGCCGACGAAGGCCTGACCGTGCTGCTGGCCGCCGCCGACACCTTCCGCGCTGCGGCCAAGGAGCAACTGGCTGTTTGGGCCACCCGCAACACGGTCGAGATCATCAGCCAGCAAGGCGGCGACCCGGCCGCCGTGAGCTTTGACGCGGTGAGCGCGGGCCGCGCCCGGGGCCGCGATGTGGTGCTGGTCGACACCGCAGGCCGCCTGCCCACCCAAACGCACCTGATGGAAGAGCTGAAAAAGATCAAGCGCGTGGTGCAAAAGGCCGATGGCACGGCGCCGCACGAGGTGCTGCTGGTGATCGACGGCAACACCGGCCAAAACGCCTTGGCCCAGGTCAAGGCCTTTGACGACACACTGGGCCTCACGGGCCTGATCGTCACCAAGCTGGACGGCACCGCCAAGGGCGGCGTGCTGTGCGCCATTGCCCGCGAAAAGCCGATTCCTGTCTATTTCATCGGCGTGGGTGAGAAGCTGGAAGACCTGGAAACCTTCAATGCCCGCGAGTTTGCCCAGGCCCTTTTGAGCTGAATACCCCAGCCAGCGCCGTGGCCCAGCGCACAGACGGACCCAGTTCCTCCTCTTAAAATCAGGGAAAACCCGAGGATCCTCAGGCACCCGAGGCCGTCCTTTAGCACTCCTCACCAGAGAGTGCTAATATTGGGGTATTCTGAAAGGAGTTCTGGTATGAACGTTCAAACTGGTTCCCCCGCCACAGCCATCGCGCTGAGCAACCCCTGGGCGGTCGTGCCCTCGCTCGGCCACCTCGACGCCTACATTTCTGCGGTCAACCGCATGCCCATGCTTACCCTTGAGGAAGAGCAAGAGGCCGCTCGCCAACTCAAAGCCAACGACGACCTCGAAGCCGCGCGCAAGCTGGTGCTCTCGCACTTGCGCTTGGTGGTGTCGGTGTCGCGCCAATACCTGGGTTACGGCCTGCCGCACGGCGACCTGATCCAAGAAGGCAATGTGGGCCTGATGAAGGCCGTCAAGCGCTTCGACCCCGATCAAGGCGTGCGTCTGGTGAGCTACGCACTGCACTGGATCAAGGCTGAAATCCACGAGTACATCCTGAAAAACTGGCGCATGGTCAAAGTGGCCACCACCAAGGCCCAGCGCAAGCTGTTCTTTAACCTGCGCTCGATGAAGCAAGGCTACAAAGCCGATGCCGACGAAGGCACGCACCGCGACACCTTGACACCCGACCAGGTGGATTCGATGGCGCACAGCCTGAACGTCAAACACGAGGAAGTGCGCGAGATGGAAATGCGCATGTCCGGCGGCGACGTGTTGCTGGACCCGGCTCCATCGGACGACGGCGAGCAGGCCTTTGGCCCCATCGCCTACTTGGCCGATGTGAACCATGAACCCACTGCCATGATTGAGGCGCACCAGCGCGACATGATGGCCAGCGATGGCTTGGCCAGCGCCTTGAATGTGCTGGATGAACGCAGCCGCCGCATCGTGGAAGAGCGCTGGCTCAAGGTCAACGACAACGGCTCGGGCGGCATGACCCTGCACGACCTGGCCGACGAATACGGCGTGAGTGCCGAGCGCATCCGCCAAATCGAGGTGGCGGCCATGAAGAAAATGAAAAAGGCGCTGGTCGAGTTCGCTTGAGCGAGGGGCCTGTGGGCCACCATGATTTCGGATACCCGGCACAGGCCGGGTATTTTTTCGCCTGCTGTGCGCTAAAGTCACAGCAGTTTTGTTTTGAAAGGCTCCGCCATGACCACTCGTACCCCCACAGGTTTTTCTCGCCGCCATGTGGCCCAAGCCCTTGGCGCTGCTTTGGCTTTGGGACTGACACCTTCTTGGGCCAACCCCTCGAACACTGCATCGACAGCAACTTGGCCCACCCAAACAGTGCGTCTGGTGGTCGGTTTCCCTGCCGGCTCCAGCCCCGACCTGACGGCCCGCGCCTTGGCCGAACCCCTGGCCAAAGCGCTGGGGCAAAACGTGATTGTTGAGAACAAAGTGGGCGCAGGCGGCAACATCGCCGCGGACTTCGTGGCCAAGTCCACCGACGGCCACACACTGGGCCTGATGATCAACGGCAACATGACGATTGCCCGCATCCTGAACCCCAAGGTGCCTTATGACCCGCTCAAAGACCTCGCGCCCATCAGCCTGATCGGCAAAGCCCCCCTGGTGCTGACTGTCCCCGCGTCAGGACCCGGAGTGGCACCCGGTCAAACTGCTGCTGAATGGTTGAGCCAGGCCCAAAAGGCCGGCGACAAACTCAGCTACGCATCGCCCGGTGTCGGCACCGTGGCGCACTTGGGCATGGAACTGCTCAAAACCAAAGCCGGCATTGCGCCGGTGCATGTGCCCTACCCCGGCAACCCGCAAATCATCACGGCCATGCTCGGTGGCCAAGTGCAACTGGCTTTGTTGCCACCCGCCATGGCAGCAGCCCAGGTGCGCGGAGGCAAACTTCGGGCGATTGGGGCTTCGAGCACAGGGCGCAGCCCGGTGGCCGCCGAGGTGCCTAGCCTCAGTGAGATTGGCGTGAAGGATTACCAGTTGGAGATCTGGAACGCGGTGGCCGCCCCCGCCTCGATGCCAGCGGCTGTGGCCATCAAGCTGTCGTCCGTGGTCAGCGACATCGTGCGTGCGCCGGAGATGCGTGCGCGTTTGTTCCAGCAGGGCTGGCAAGTGGTGGGCTCATCGCCTGAAGGCTTGCGCAATCGGATTGAGTCCGACACCAAAGCGCTGGGTGACATCATCCGCAGCCAGAAGATCGAGGTGAATTGAAGCCCTGAAACGGGCATTGCAGCGGCGTATGCAGCCCTGGGCCCGGTGGCCCGGACTCACTTGCCGCTGAGCAAGATTTTTACGTCGGCAGCCAGCGTTTCGGCACCGCTGGCGTGGCGGTTGTATAGCCGGATGCGGCCCTGTGGGTCAAAGGTGAAACTACCCGCCGAGTGGTCCATGGTGTAGCTGGTGGCAGTTTTGCCTTCGACCTTTTTGTAATAGATCTTGAAGTCCTTGGTCACCTTGGGCAGCTGCTCGGCCGTGGGGCGCAAGGCCACAAAATCCGGCCCGAAATTGGCCATATAGGCCTTGAGCAATTCGGGCGTGTCTCGCTCGGGGTCTACGGTGATGAAGATGCCCTGGAGCTTGGCCCCATCGGCACCCAGCAACTGTTTGGCCTGGGCCATTTCCTGTAAGGCGGTTGGACAGACGTCGGGGCATTGGGTGAAACCAAAAAACACCACCACGGCCTTGCCCGCAAAGTCCTTCAGCGTGCGCACTTGCCCGTCTTGATCGCTCAACTCCCAGCCCTGGGCGTAGTCGGCTCCAGTGATGTCCACGCCGCGAAATGAAGCTTTGTCCGCGCCGCAGCCGCTCAAGCCCCACAACGCGCCTGCCAAACCCATGGCCAAGGCCGTACTTGTCAATACTCTGCGTTGCAACATGCCTTGGGCCTCAAAAAATATAGTGGTCCAGCAGCAAAGCGGCAAACAAGGCGCTCAGATGGATCAGTGAAAAACGGAAAGTCTTGCGGGCCAGCTCGTCCGAATAGACGCGAAACAAAGCCACCGCGTAGCCGATGAAGCCGATGCTCAGCACCACTGCGGTGGACAAGTAAAGCCAAGAGCTCATGCCGTAGACAAAAGGCATCAGACAAGAAGCCATCAGCACGATGGTGTAGAGCAAGATTTGTAGACGGGTGAACTCATTGCCATGCGTCACGGGCAGCATGGGAAGGCCCGACTTGCGATAGTCCTCGACCCGGTAAAGCGCCAGCGCCCAAAAGTGCGGTGGGGTCCACAGAAAAATGATCAGAAACAAGATCAGCGCCTCAGGCCCAACCTGACCGGTCATCGCAGCCCAACCCAGAACGGGCGGCATGGCCCCGCTTGCCCCACCGATCACAATATTCTGTGGCGTGAGTGGCTTCAGGATCACGGTGTAGACAATGGCGTAACCCACAAAGGTGGCAAAGGTGAGCCACATCGTGAGGGGGTTAACAAACACATAAAGCACCAATGATCCCAAGGCGCACAAAGCAGCAGAAAACACCAAGGCCTGGCGGTCGCTCAACTCGCCTTTGGCGGTGGGCCGCCAAGAGGTACGCTTCATCTTGGAATCGATGGTTTTTTCAACCAGGCAGTTGAAGGCCGCCGCTGCCCCCGACACCAGCCAGATGCCAATGCAGGCCCACAAACCCAGCTTCAACTCGGCCAGACTTGGCACACCAGGCACGGCCAGCACCATGCCGATCAGGGCACAGAAAACGATCAATTGCACCACGCGCGGTTTGGTCAGCGCGTAATACTGTTGCCAGACATTCATGGGCAAACGGGCGGTGGCGACGGTCATTCGGCAAACTTTTTGGAAAGGGGAAAAGGCCCTGAATTATCAGCTCGGCTGACACACAGCGCCCAAGTCAGGGTCAAGGCCATGGCCGCAGCACCACCGGTGTGCATCACGGCGGCCAATAAGGGCCAGCCCAGAACCACGTTGCTCAAGCCGGTGGCGAACTGTAAGGCACACAGGCCCAACAACCAATGCCCCCCTAAGGCCAAGCCCGGCTGCACCCGCAAACGCCAGCCCAGCCACAGCAGCACCGCCAACACCAGCCAGGCGGCCGAGCGGTGAACGAAATGGATAGAAACCAGCGAGGCGAACGGCAAGAGTTCGCCTGTTGGGGTGTAGCCCAATTCACGCCAGACGCCGAAACCTTGCCAGTTCATCTCGGGCACCCACTGGCCGTGGCAGGTGGGAAAGTCGGGGCAGGCCAGCACCGCGTAATTGGTGCTGACCCAGCCCCCCAATGCAATCTGCAGCCAAAGCAAAGCAAAGCCCAACCACAGGCCCAAGCGCAAAACCGATGGCAGGGGCCGAAAGCCAACGCCGTCGTAACGCACCGCCTGCGCCATTAACAAAGCCAACAGACCAATGCCGCCCATCAAGTGCAAGGTGACGATGGCCGGAAACAGCTTCATGGTCACCGTGAGTGCGCCGAACGCCCCTTGCATGCACACCCACACCAGCGTGAACGTAGGCAACCAGGGGCTCACCTCACGGCTTTGGCGGCGCAGCCACCAGGTCATTGCCGCCAAAGTCAGGATCAAGACCCCCACCCCGGTGGCCAAGTAACGGTGCACCATCTCGATCCAGGCTTTGCTGTGCGTGACCGGTCCGGTGGGCATGGCCGTTTGAGCAGCCGTGATTTCGACCTTGGCCCCCATGGGCGTGGCACTGCCGTAGCAGCCCGGCCAATCGGGGCACCCCAGGCCAGAATCGGTTAGCCGGGTGAACGCCCCAAACAGCACCAAATCGAAGGTCAAAAACAAGGTGATCAGGGTCAAGGCCTTGAGCCGCCCCGATGGTGTGGTGCTGCGCTGGCGCCACAGCCACCAGCCCAAGGGCAGTGCTGCCACTGCCAGGCCCACGGCCATCAGCTCCAAAATCGGTTCCAGGTTGTACAGGTCCACTTCTGTCATGACTCAGCGGCCCGCATTGTCCCAAGACGAAGAGGCCTTGAGCAATCGCTCCAGATCACGTTTGGCTTTGGAGGCACTGGCCACGTCCATGTTGGCCGGGAAGCGCATCATGAAGTTGCCCATAGGATCGACGACGTACAAATGATCGTGCAACTGCTGCCCTTGGGCCGGGCTGATCCAGTTTTGCACCGAGGCCGCATCCAGGCGCAGCACATGCGCCATGTTCAGGGCAGGCAAGAGACTGGGGGACACAGGCGCATCGTCAGTGACCAACCAGACGCGGTCAACCCGGTCCTTTTCGCGGGCCAGAATTTCGCGCAATTGGCGCTGAAAATAAAGGTTTTGCTGACAACGCTCGTCGCAACTGCCGGATGCGACAGTCACCAGCAACCACTGGCCTTTCAGGCTGGCCAGCGTGACCGATTCGCCCTGCAGGTTTTTTGCGCTGAGCTGAGGCATGTCTTTTTGCGGCTGGATCAGCTCGCCATATACACGACGGCCTTCGGGTCGGATCACGTAGTAGGTGAAGTACGAGGCGATGACCGGTGAGGCGCAAACCAGCATCATGAGGATCATTTTCCAGCGGCCCATGCGCGTGCGCTGGGCATCGGCTTGCACCACTGAACCGGGGTTAGGCAAGTCGTGCACCGTCATGGCCAGGGGGCTGTCAGGCAGGTCGTTTTTGGCGGCGGGGTTGGACAATTTGGAACCAGACATATAGTAAAGCGATCAGGCCACTCAGGCCAAACCATTGGAAAGCGTATCCGTGGTGCTTTGCGACACCACTGGCCACCAAGGGCCATTCGCGAAGCAGGCCTTCCGAGGGCCCGCCCGATTGCAGCAAGGTGACTTCGAGCACCTTCAAACCTGTTTCTTGTCGGTAAGCATTCAAATCGAGATTTTGCCGTATTGGACCCGTCTCGGTCCCGCCGAAGTCATAGAGCCTTGAAGGCCATGGGGCCAAATGGCCTTCTATTTGCACCCGATCTTCAGACGTCTGCACAGACGGCAATGCGGCACGGTCGGTGAAAGAGCGCTGCGCCCAGCCGCGCTGCACCACCAAGACCTCGCCCGTGGCTTCGATCTGCAACGGGGTCAGCACAAAAAACCCTGGTTTGGCATTCATCTGCCGGTTGTCCAAGAACACCGTATTGTTTGGCAGCCAACGCCCTGTCACCACCAAGCGGCGGTGAATCAACGCGCTGCGCTGCGCCACACCTTCAGGCCCACCACTCAGGGTGCGGCCATCCAGCGCCTCTTTGCCCGCCTGTTGTGTTCGCGCGTCTTGCAAGGCGGTTTTCTCATCGGCGCGGCCGAGCTGCCACAGCCCCAGGGAAAAGGTGATGGCCACGCCTGCGGCAGCCACTGCCAGCACCAGCCATCTTTTCCAATGAAGGGGTTTGTCAGTCATCGGATAATGTGCCCATGAAAATTCTTGTCGCCATCGCGTTTCTCGCCATTTTGGTCAGTCTGGGCTCGGCCCTGTTGTACATGATGCGGGGCAGTGCCCCACCCGTTGAGGGCCAAGCACCCAAAAAAGGCAACATGGCCACCGCGCTGGCCTTTCGTGTCGGCTTTTCCATTGTCCTCTTCATCTGCGTTCTGGCGGCCTGGAAATTGGGCTGGATCCAGCCTACAGGCATCCCCCCAGGGACTTGATCGATTCTTCGATCTTTGTGGCCACCGCCATGTCGATTTGATCTGGCATTTTCGCGTCATCCATCACCAACAAAAAAGCGCCCTTGGGCGCTTTTTTGTTGGGGCCAAGGGCAGGCTTACATCCAATACACCAGGATGTACAAACCCAACCACACCACGTCCACAAAGTGCCAATACCACGCCGCACCCTCAAAGCCGAAGTGACGGTCTTTGGTGAAGTGGCCCTTTTGCAAACGCAGGGTAATGAACAAGAGCATCAACATGCCCACGAACACGTGAAAGCCGTGAAAACCCGTCAGCATGTAAAAGGTGGAGCCATAAATGCCGGATGACAATTTGAGGTTCAATTCACCCCAAGCGTGGGCATATTCATAACCCTGAACCAAAAGGAACGTGAGGCCCAGCAACACCGTCATCCACATGAACTTGATGGTCTTGCTGCGGTCACCCACCTGAAGGGCATGGTGCGCGATGGTCAAGGTCACGCCCGATGTCAACAGCAAAGCGGTGTTGATGGTGGGCAACCAGAAAGGACCCATGGTTTGGAAGGGCTCAACAAAGCCGGCTGGCGAGGTGGTCGCCCCGGCCACCACGCTGGGCCATGCAGCTTTGAAGTCAGGCCAAAGCAGTGCGTTTTCCAAGCTACCGAGCGCAGGAATCGAATGTGACCGGGCCCACCACAGTGCGGTGAAGAAGGCACCGAAGAACATGACTTCCGAGAAAATGAACCAGGTCATGCTCCAACGGAAAGACAAGTCGATTTTCCGACCATACAGGCCGCCTTCACTCTCTTGCACCGCTTCAGAGAACCACTGGTACAAAACGATCAACCACCATGCCATGCCGAAGAACAGGCAATACATGCCCCAGTCGGCACCGTTGACCCACTGACCAGCACCCAGAATCAGGAAAAATAGGCCGATGGCGGCCATCACCGGGTGACGCGATGGGTGCGGAACGTAGTAATAAGGCGTGGTGCCGTGTGCTGCTGAACTCATGGGGACTCCTGCTCTCTCTTATTCGAAATCAAACGATGCGGGTTAAAGGCCAGTCGGCTGTGCCACCACCCAATTGACCAGGGCGATCAGCCCCAGAACAAACAACAATGCCATCCCGATGGCCACACCGATGATGTGGAAGGGGTTGAGCTTTTCCATGTCTTGCTGCGATTCGGAATTCTTGCGAAGCCCGACAAACGACCACAGCACCACTTGAATGGTGCGCAGCCAAGAAGTTTTACGGGCAGGCGCGTTCATGAACCCCAACCTGTCTTGACCGTCACGGGCTGCACGGCAGCGGCCAATGGCGCAGTCGGTGCCGCCGGTGTCTTGCCGCCCACTTCAAAGAAGGTGTAAGACAGCGTGATGGTGGTCACGTCCTTGGACAACTTGGGGTCGATCACAAAAGCCACTGGCCAGGACTTCTTTTCACCCGGCTCCAGTGTGTACTGGTTGAAACAGAAACACTCGAGCTTGTTGAAATGGTTGGCCGCATTGCGTGGTGCGTAGCTGGGAATCGCTTGTGCCGCCATGCGGCGATTTTGTACGTTTTGAAATTCGTACATCACTGTGCTCAGCTCACCAGGATGCACCTGCATGGAACGCTTCTCCGGCTTGAAATCCCAAGGTCCGCGCACATTCGCATCGAACTCCACGGTGATCGTGCGGCTGGTGTCCACTTGGCTGTTGCGCAACACTTCGGCTGCTTTACCTGCCTTGGCGTTGCCCGGGACCTGCGTCTCGGAAATCGACAGGATGTTGATGCCGGTGATCTCGCAAATGGCCTTGTAAATGGGCACCAGCGCATAGCCGAACCCGAACATGCCAGCGGTGACGATCGCCAGCTTGCCCACCATCTTCAAATTTTCACCGCGCAGGTTCATCTTGGTTCTCTCAGGAGGCCAAGATCAATATCTTGGCCACAAAACCAGCCAACACAACGCAGGCCACCGAGGCCAGGATCAAGCCCAGGCGCACGTTGCTTTTTCTTTGTTCAGGAGTCATGGCCATGATCATTAACCGATCACGCGGGTTGCTGTAGCGTCCAGCTTGGGTGGATTTTCAAAGGTGTGGAAAGGTGCTGGCGAAGGCACCTCCCACTCCAGGCCTTCAGCACCTTCCCAAGGCTTCTGCGGCACTTTTTCGCCCTTACCCAGCATACAAGGCAAGACCACGAACACGAAGAAATAAACCTGTACAAAACCGAAGAAGAAGCCACCCACCGAGGCGATCATGTTGAAGTCGGTGAACTGCATGGGGTAGTCGGCATAGCGGCGTGGCATACCCGCCAGACCCAGGAAGTGCATCGGGAAGAAGGTCACGTTGAAGGAAATCAGCGACCACCAGAAGTGGATCTTGCCGCGTGATTCGTTGTACATCACACCGGTCCACTTGGGAATCCAGAAATAAACACCAGCGAACAGCGCAAACAAGGAGCCGGCGACCAGCACGTAGTGGAAGTGGGCCACCACGTAATAAGTGTCTTGCAACTGGATGTCGATCGGGGCCATGGCCAGGATCAATCCGGTGAAACCACCCATGGTGAACACAAAGATGAAGCCCACCGCAAACAACATCGGGGTTTCAAACGTCATGGAGCCGCGCCACATGGTGGCAATCCAGTTGAAGATCTTCACGGCGGTCGGCACGGCGATCAGCATCGTGGCGTACATGAAGAACAACTGACCCGTGACCGGCATGCCGGTCGTGAACATGTGGTGCGCCCAAACGATGAAAGACAAAATCGCGATGGACGATGTGGCATACACCATGGAGGCGTATCCGAACAGTTTTTTGCGCGAGAAGGCAGGCACGATGTGACTGATGATGCCGAAAGCCGGCAAGATCATGATGTACACCTCGGGGTGACCGAAGAACCAGAAAATGTGCTGATACATGACCGGATCGCCGCCACCAGCAGGATTGAAGAAGCTGGTGCCGAAGTGTCGGTCTGTCAAAGTCATGGTGATCGCGCCAGCCAACACAGGCATCACGGCAATCAGCAAGTAAGCAGTGATCAGCCATGTCCAAGCGAACATGGGCATCTTCATCAAGGTCATGCCAGGGGCGCGCATGTTCAAGATGGTCACGATGATGTTGATCGAACCCATGATGGACGAAGCACCCAGGATATGCAACGCAAAAATACCTGCGTCCATGGATGGGCCCATTTGCAGAGTCAAAGGTGCGTACAGTGTCCAACCGGCAGCAGGTGCGCCACCAGGCATGAAGAACGAGCCCACCAACATCAATGCGGCAGGAATCATCAGCCAGAAGCTGAAGTTGTTCATGCGGGCAAAGGCCATGTCAGCGGCGCCAATTTGCAAAGGGATCATCCAGTTTGCAAAGCCCACAAAGGCCGGCATGATCGCACCGAACACCATGATGATGCCGTGCATGGTGGTGAACTGGTTGAACAACTCGGGGTTGACGATTTGCAAGCCTGGCTGGAACAACTCGGCACGGATACCCAGGGCCAGCACACCGCCCACCATCAGCATGGTAAAGCTGAACAACAGGTACAAGGTACCAATGTCTTTGTGGTTGGTGGCATACACCCAACGACGCCAGCCCGCAGGCGCGTGACCGTGGTCGTCATGGGCGTGATCGTGATGGTCGAGAACGGCACTCATCTTGATTTCCTTTGATTTGAATACGGTAAGGATTATTTGCGAGCGGCCAGCACTTCAGCTGGCTGCACAATTTGCCCGGTCTTGTTGGACCAGTTGTTTTTGGTGTAAGTGATCACAGCGGCAATTTCGGTATCAGACAATTGCTTCCATGCTGGCATGGCGCCGTTGTTTTGACCGTTCAGCAACACGGCAATCTGCTTGGATTTGTCTGCATCCAAGACAAGAGCAGAACCGTCGATGGCCTTGATGGCCCCCGCGCCTTTGCCGGTGGCTTGGTGACAAGCCGCACAGTTGGCTGCATACACTTTTTCACCGCGCTTGGACAAATCGTCCATAGCCCAGACTTTGGCTGGATCATCGGCTTTGGCCGCTTGCTTTTTCTTTTCTTCCACCACCCATGCAGCATAGTCTTGTGCAGACAACACTTTCACATGAATGGGCATGTAAGCGTGTTCTTTGCCGCAGAGCTCTTGGCACTGGCCGTAAAAGTCACCGGTTTTTTCGGCACGGAACCAGGTGTCGCGCACGAATCCCGGGATCGCATCTTGTTTGATGCCGAAAGCGGGCACTGCAAATGCGTGGATCACGTCGTTGGCCGTGGTGATCACGCGCACTTTTTGGCCCACCGGAACCACCAACGGGTAGTCCACTTTGAGCAAATAGTTATCGCCTTCGGGCTTGCCCGCATTGGACATGGCGCGATGGCCGGAATCCAGGGTTGAGATGTAACTCAGACCTTCGCCCTCACCCTTGATGTAGTCGTAGCCCCACTTCCACTGGTAACCGGTGGCTTTGATGGTCAGATCGGCATTGGTGGTGTCTTTTTGAGCGACCAGAACTTTGGTGGCGGGCAAAGCCATCAAAATCACAATCACAAAGGGCACTGCCGTCCAAATCACTTCCACCGTGATGGATTCCGTGAATTTAGCTGGCTTGTGGCCGACCGATTTGCGGTGCTTCCAGATGGAATAGAACATGACCGCGAACACGGCAATGAAAATCACCGTGCAAAGGATCAGCATGAACCAGTGCAGCCATTGCTGCTCTTCGGCAATTTTGGTGGCAGCAGGGTGCAAATTAAGCTGATTGACCGCAGGGCCACCCGGCAAATCATTGACCGCATAAGCTGCCGTGATTGCCCACGCGCCTGCAAAGATGCCCGCGCGGGACAGCAAAGAAGCCAATTGGTTGGAAATATTCTTCATGGTTCTCACTAACTTCCAAGACTCTGTTGAACTCACACCTTTGGCCAAGCCGGACGTCCCGTTTGGCCAGTGGCATCACGCTGAGCGCAATGCCCTCCTGATTTCTCGCGCCAGCACTTGCCGAAGCTCGGGCCTGACAAATCGGCCCACTTCGATGGATCGACCTTGACCCGACAACTCGATCAGGCTTTGGTCGCCGGACTTGGGCTCAACCCGCACCCACTGGCGCTCAAATTCAGCCCGTTCCAGTCGGCCCGCCGTTTCCAGCTCGACCACCAAGTTACTGCCTTGCAGAGAAATCATCTCTCCATCCGCGGCATGTCGGGCGTAGGCCAAAAAAGCCAACCCCACCACCGCCACCTCGACGCCTGCAAAGGCCAACACCAAAGTGGCCCCTTGCATCCAGAAGAACATCCCGATGCCCAAGGACAGCGTGCACAACGACAGGTACATCCAGCCCAACTGGGCCGGCGTGACCGAACAATTGCGTTTAAGCCGCCATTGAACGGCAGGGCCCGACACTTGCGCGAATTGGTAAGCCTGATTTGACATCCGTCAACTTTCAATAACCCTACACCCTGTCAAGCCAGTTCTGTGGTTAAAAAACCTGTGGATTTTACCTGAGATCAAATCATCTTTTGACAGATCTCAAACTTTGTCCTGTATACCCCCACCTGACTCCAGCATAAGCCGCATCTGATCCAGGCCGATTTCGGTTTTTGCGGCCACTTTCAAGCGCGGTTGAGGCTTCAGGGCGTGACCGTAAACAATCTCGAAGCCCAAGGACAAGCGTCCGCCTTCTTCGGGACGCGCCAGCGTCAGCAAGGCCTCTGACAAGCGTGCACGCCATTGGCGCGAACGCAAGCCCTGAAATCGCTGGACATGCAAATTGCGCCCCAGCCCCCGCAACTCGGCCAACAAAGTATCAGCGCTGGCATAGGTCAAGGTGATTCGTTCCATGTCCATGACCGGCTCGGCAAAACCGGCTTCCACCAGCATGTCCCCCCAGTCGTGCATGTCGGTGAACTCGTGCGCGGGCTCGGACCAGCCCGCCTGGGCATACACCTGGCGCAAATCACGCAGGGTATCGGGGCCCAGACAAGAAAACATCAAAAAACCATCGACCGCCAAGGCCCGGTGCCAGATTTGCAGCAATGCCTGGGGCTCAGCACTGGCATGCAGGTGCATGTTGGCCCACAGCATTTGCACCGTGTGCTCGGGTGGCAAACCGTCACTCCTCTTGGGTCCACGCCAGTGCTGCACTTGCCACCACGGCGTTTGAAGTGCCTGTCGGGTGGCCTGTGCGTGCGTTGGAGGCTCTCCGGCCAGCCACACCTGCGCCTTGGGGTAACGCTGCTCTAGGGCACGTTGCGCCGCCAGGCCGCCGCGCAGTGGACCCCAATGCACCCACTGTTTCGGATGCAGTTTGATGAAGTCCAGCCGCTCCTGCATGCGTGATGCCACCTCTTCGTGCAGCCAGGGCGACTGCGCATCCAACACGGGCAGGCCCTGCCAGCGGGCAGCAGCCACGGGGTCCAAAGAAGGGGGGCGGAGGGCTTGGGGCATATGGGAGGGGTATTGGTGGTGCTGGGCACGCACAAGCTCAAACAGGAGTTGTGCTTGTTCAGTCAGCCCGGGCTGAGTATATTGACTGCATGAGAACCGCTTGGCTTCAAGGCTTGTTTGACACATCGACCGCCACGCGTCCCGGTGGGTTTTGGCGCTGGCTACCCAGCCGCTGTTCCATATGCCAAAGCTGGCCCCATTCGCCGCTGTGCGAGACGTGCATCAGCCGCTTTGCCCAACCCCAGCAGCGCTGCCCCAGTTGCGCCCTGCCCTTGCCCTACCCTGCCAGGCGCTGCGGCGCTTGCCTGAAATCACCGCCCCCGCTGGACCTGTGCCTGACGGCCACCGCCTACGCCTGGCCCTGGGTGGACCTGATCGCCCGCTACAAGTTTCACCAGCAACCCGGTTGGGCCGAGGCTTTGGCCACCCTGATGCTGAGCACCCCTTTGGCGGAAGACGCACTGGACGAGGCCGACTGGGTACTGCCGATTCCGCTGTCGGCCCAGCGCCTGGCCGAGCGCGGCTACAACCAGTCCTGGTTGCTGGCACGCCAACTCAGTCCGCACAAAGCCGACGCCCGTTTGCTGCTGCGCACCCGCGACACGCCCTCGCAGCGCACCTTGCCACGGGCCGAGCGGCTGGCCAATTTGGTGGGGGCTTTTGCGGTAGAGCCTTTGCGGGCTGCGCAGTTGCGTGGCAAAAAGGTGGTACTGATCGACGATGTGATGACCAGCGGTGCCTCGTTGCACACGGCAGCCCGGGTGCTGCGCGAGGCCGGGGCCGAGCAGGTCAGCGCCTTGGTGCTGGCACGCACCGAAGCGGGCAGCGACGCCTGAAGGCCAATGCACAATACAGGCCATGTTCCATATTGTCCTGGTTGAGCCTGAAATCCCGCCCAACACCGGCAACGTCATTCGACTGGCGGCCAACACCGGCTGCACGCTTCACCTGATCGAGCCCTTGGGTTTTTCAATGGACGACAAACACATGCGCCGGGCAGGTCTTGACTACCACGAGTACGCTGACCTGCGGCGCCATGCCGACTGGCAGGCATTTTTGGCCCAAGAACAACCGGACCCCGAGCGTATGTTTGCCCTGACCACGCGCGGCAGCCGATCCGCCCACTGCGTGGTTTTTGCGCCAGGCGACTGGTTGGTGTTTGGCTCGGAAACGCGGGGCCTGTCGCCCGAGTTGCGCGAACAGTTCGCCCCAGCCCAGCGCATCAAGCTGCCCATGCGCGACGGCCAACGCAGCTTGAACCTTTCGAACGCGGTGGCCGTCACCGTGTTTGAGGCCTGGCGGCAAAACGGCTTTGCCGGGGCCAGCCCAGCGCCAGGCCTGCCGCCTCAGGCGTAAATGCGCACCAGCGATTCGGCGGCACACACCGGTTTGTCACTGCCCTCGCGCTCCACCGTCACGTTCCACTGAAGCTGCAAGCCGTTCACCTCAATAGGTGTGGCCGAATGCAAATGCAGATGGGCACGTAAACGGCTGCCCACCGGCACTGGGGCCATGAAGCGCACCTTGTTCAGGCCGTAATTGACACCCATGCGGGCCGATGTGACCACGATGGTTTTGTCAAAGAACTGCGACAGCAAGGACAAGGTCAAAAAACCGTGCGCAATCGGTGCACCAAAGGGACCTTGTTTGGCCCGCTCCACGTCGACGTGAATCCACTGGTGATCGCCCGTGGCCTCGGCGAACTGGTTGACCTGTTGTTGGGTGATGGTCACCCATTCGGTCGCGGCCACATCCTGACCGACACAAGCGGCCAACTCGGCCAAGTTTGCAAATGTTTTCATAGGCTTGACTTTATTCACCTGCGCGTCTTCAGGCTGTCGGTGACGTGACACCACCCAATGGACCTTGGGCTCAGGCAGGGGGAGCGAACTCCTTGGCACTGATCTGCCGGAGCTCTTCACGCAAACGGGCCAATTCGGCACGGTAATTTTCAGCATCGCCGTAATCGGCAAAGCCGTGGTAATGCGCATGCGCTTGCATCCTGCGTCGAGCGTGCTTGATCGGGCACCAGTATTTCTCAGTCAGGGCCACCACCTCGCGGCCATAAGCCATCAGGCCGTTGCCATACGAACAATAAGCGCAGTTGATTTTTTCCAACCAATTCAAATAAGCCAGGTGCGTTCGGTCGTATACAAAATACGAAGAGCGCTTGACTTGGGGAATGCCACACAAGGGGAAACACACCCATTGGTACAGCGTGATAAAGGCATCGAGCAGCAGCATGGGCACCAGCACCGGGTAAATGAAGGGCACGCACAGCACATGGCGCCAATCGGCCGTGAGCACATAACCGAGCAAGCCCTCCTTGAAGCGCTTTTGCTGGGCCAGCACCTCTTTTTCAAAGCGAACTTTATGCTCTTCAAAGTCGGCCTGCCACTGCTGTCGATGGCTTTTAGCCTCTTCCTCAATGGCCGCTTCCAGCTGCTGGATACGGTCCAGAAATTCCTGAATTTGAGATTTCATGAGGGTCTCCTTGGAGGTGCACGGTCAGACAAAGCGCCAGTTCATCAACTTCAATTGAAGCTCGTCAAAACTTAACGGCATCGGCGCCCGCAAACTGAGCAATACCCATGGCTCCCGATCACCCGACTGATCACCTTAACACCGCCCTAAGTATGACAACAACACAAGCCTGCGCACGTCTGACAAAAGACGACCCCAACGAGGTGAGCGAGGCACACTTCGGTCCTTGCGGTAACTCCTGCACCGCATGTTTCGCCAAACCCTGTTCGCTTTGATGGCCTTATTGGCCTTTTCACGGGCTGAAACATGGATTACGCTGACCCGGCTGGATCCGCCAGGCCCAAGAGCTACTAAAATCACGATCCGTACCCTAGCGAGTCCCCCTGTTGCACCTTTCACCCACTGCCCCTCTGCCACGGCACATTGCCATCATCATGGACGGCAACCGACGTTGGGCCAAAAAACGCTTCATGCCTGCGGCTTTGGGCCATGCAGCGGGCGCACAACGGGTGCGGGACATCGTTAAAACCTGCGGTGAAATCGGCATCTCCCAACTGAGCCTGTTTGCCTTCAGCACCGAGAACTGGAAACGCCCCGAAGAGGAAATCAGCAGCCTCATGGGCTTGTTCACGACTTACCTGAAAAAGGAAATTCGCAACATGAACACCAACGGGGTGCGGTTGAAGGTGCTGGGTGACACGAGCCGGTTTTCTCCCGCCCTTCAAACACTGATTTCAGATGCCCAGACCCAAACGGCGAACAATCAAGTCATCACCTTGAACGTTTGCGCCAATTACGGGGGCCGATGGGACATGCTCCAGGCCACCAAAGCTTGGCAAAAAGCGCATCCGGACAAGCGTCTGGACACCTTGACTGAAGAAGCCCTGGCCCCGTACCTGAGCACGGCCGACGCACCGGAAGTGGATTTGCTGATCCGCACAGGCGGGGAGTCACGGGTGAGCAACTTTCTGCTTTGGCAAGCGGCTTATGCCGAATTGTTTTTCTGCGACGAGCTCTGGCCGGACTTTTCGCCCGAAACCCTGAAACAGGCGCTGGCCTGGTTTTCCACGCGTGACCGTCGCTTTGGCTCTTCTGCCCCACTGTGAAGCCCGGGTAGCCCCAACTTCAAACGCTGGCTTCGACCTGGTGGTGATCCACCTGCACCACCATGGGACGTCCCAAAATCTCTAACAGCACAGCCACCCTTTTGCTCGACACGTTGTGCACTAGACCCTCGATGGCACCCAATGCGGTGTGCTTCAGACGCACTTTTTGACCCACCTTCAGTTGGTTGAGCACCTCGATGGTGGCCTGAAGGCGCAATTGCTCCATCAGGCGAATCCGCTGCACCACATCCTCCTGCAGCAGGGCGGGCTCAAACCCAAATCTAACGATTGTGGTCACCCCTTTGGTGCTGCGCACGGCTGAAATGCTTTGCCCTAAACGGCCCGGTCGAAACAGGATGTAGCGTGGGAACATGGGCTCAAAAAGCGCCACTGGACCTTGTTCGGTTTTTTTGAATTTTTTGAACAAGGGCAAATACGCTTCAAACCCCTGTTGTTCCAGATTGGAATGCGCCACGGTCTCTTGCCTAGGTTTGGTATAGGCCAAATACCAACGGTCTGAGGCCTTATTTTCAAGGTCGCCGTGTTCCAAATTGTTAAGTCCGCTCATTCAAAATCTGAAGTTTTCTTATAAAAATGAATTGTATCGCCAGCCCGAAGAAGCACCTTAGATGACCCAAATCGGCATAGGGGGGCCGCAATTATTGCAGCCACCCCTGCCACACCACCGGGCATGCGGGTCCGCACCCGGCGGTTCGAGAGCTTGAGGTCATGACAGCCTTGGCACTCCCAACCTATCAAAGTAC